>CAVZGE010000001.1:0-71442 GCA_963774745.1 uncultured Actinomycetes bacterium
GCGGCTGACACCGCAACGGGCGGTGCAATGCACGCGATTCGCAATGCGCGGCCCATCTGGCGGCCACGAAGGCTGAGCCACTCGTCCGGCGCGCTCGGCTCTTGGTCGAGCTTGCGGTCCAGATCGTTGGCCTGAGTGGCCCCGAATATGGGCCGTCTCAAGAAGTCCGGCGATCGGCCCGGCATCGCTCCGTGGGCGGGCAAAGCCCCCCGCCAAGAACACGAACTCAGCCCTCAGGACCCGCGTCACATCGGCGAGCTGGGCGCCTTCGGGGTGGGCATGGCAGCGCAGATGGATGCATGCGGGTGCCCCATGTCCGGTCTCCGGGTGCCCTCGGACGTTAACGCCGGTGGCGTCAGGTGCGCATGCTGGTGAAGAGCACGGCCACGATCGCTGCGATCAGCACGTAGCCGCTGGCGGCCGCGGTGGCGAAGGCGCCGAACGGGATGGGCAGCCACGCCATGATCAGGACAGTGGCTGCCGTACCGCCGGCAAACACAGCACCGGTCCGGCTGCCGATGATCCGTTCTGCCACCACCGCGGCCACAGTGAGGACCAGGCAGGCGAGCAGCACGCTCCACCGGGCCCGGACCTGGGCCGCCTCCGCAGCCCCGCTGTTGTCCCACTGGACCAAGTCCTGGGTAGCCCATACGAGGCTGGCCCAGGCAGCGACGACACAGACCGACCATGCGAGCCGCCCACGCAGCACGCTGTCGACGGGTCAGGCGGTCCGAGCGGAGGGGCTCACGGAAGGCGGCTTGCTCGCCACGCTCCCCGTCCACTCGCCGACCCTATCCGCTTCCCAGGGAGCAAGGCCGTGCCAGGTGCGCCGCCCCACGTCCATCCGCCGCGAGGCCTCGTAGGCCAGAGTGAGCACGCCGACGTCGTGGCGGCGGACGCGTTTGGTGCCGGCGCCGTGGCTGCGCACCAGCCCCGGGGCTCGCGGCCCCTACCCCCGGGCAACGTCACGTCGGGAAGGGATGCGTGTCGCGTGACGCTCGACGCATGAGCAGCCCGGCTCCGAGAGCGCACCACCCCAGCGGGAAGATGAGAATCCACCCTGATCGCAGAAGTGCCGTAGCCGTCTGGCTCACCTCGCGCTGGTCCGGCGCGGCCGGGTCGTCGGGGCTCGACAGGTTGCACACGAGGCTCGGCGGCCAGACCGACGCCGACTGGGAGCTCGCGCCGTAGCCACGCTCGTCGCCGACGGAGAGGCAGCGGTCCTCCAGCCCCCTGGCTATGCCGAATGCGCCGACTCCCCAGACGATGAACCCCACCACGACCCACGCGAGCACAGCCGCGGCCACCCCCCTCGTCGTGCCCATGCCACGAAGGATAGGCCGTGACAACCGGCGGGGAGCGGTGCCCAGCGCCCGGGCCTCGCACCCCCCACCGGGTCCGCTGCAGTCCCGAGAGGTGCTGCAGTTCGCCTGTCGCGCACGTCGGGCAGGCATCGCGGCGTGAAGCGGGGGGCGCTTCACGCCGCTAGACGCGTTTGCGGATGTAGGCCAGTGCCCAGGCGTGGAGTTGATCGGTGGTCCAGGTGGGGGCGCTGACGTGCAGCACTTCCCGGTCGGCGCGCCACACATGGTCGATCCCGGGCTCCTTGGCCAGGGCCTTGGCAAGGGAGGCCACAATGCGGGGCAACTCGAGGATCAGGTCGTCATCGATGGCCACCTCATGGGTGAACTCGTCGCCCTGCTCCCCGGCGCTGACATCGATCAGATCCTCGATCGTGGGTCCGGCGACTGGGCCAGCGACCAGAGCCGCGCGCAGTTCCGCGATCATCCCGTCGGCCCGCCGCGCCACCTCGTCGTCGGGGACCTGTTCACCCCGCACGTGTCGGCGGGCTGTGCCGGAAAGAATCAGCCACACCCCGATCTCGTATGCGCCGCGCTCGTCGGCGTCGACAGCGAGCACCGGTTGGTTCTGGTAGCCGTAGTTGCGGTTCCGGGGGTCAAAGCCGAGCCGCCAGCGGGCCCGCGGCTCCTGGCCGAGCACCACCTGCCCGAAGTAGGAGATCAGGCCATCGACCAGCAGAATCGAGGCATCCGACAGGGTCGACTCCTCCGGCAGGGAGTACCGCGACCAGGTCGGCAGCACCCCTACTGGCTTAGACGCGGCATCGTCCTTGCCGCTGAGCCGGGCACGCAGCCACACCCACACCGCAATGAGGCTGGCCACACTGCCGTCCAGCAGCACATCCGGGTCGATCCCATCCCCAGCCAGGGCGTGGCGCAGCCGCTGCAACGCAACCGGGCGCTCGGCCAAGAACTCCATGAACGCCGCCTCGGCCTTCGCCCGCGACATCTGCCGGTACAACACACTCATGGCAGGTGGATGATGTAAGGGATGCCATGCTGATCCAGCAGGTCAAGCACCCTCGCGTCTGCGCCCAGCGTGCCGGACCGGCCGCTGGCCACGAAATGCCACGTGTAGCCCGTCACGTCGCTTCTGCCGAGAAGGACTCCGTCCTTCGCGATCTGGCGCCGGATCGCTGGGGTGAACCTGACGAACCCGGACTTGACCTCGTGCAGGCCTCCGGCGTCGTCGACGATGTCGATGACCCGCGCGAACGGAACCTCGGGGGTCTTCCGATGGAAGTTCCTCTCGAGAACCGGCAGCGTGTTTGCGACCGCGTCCTCCGCCGCCCTCCAGCCCGTGGCGAACGGGATCTTCGTGCCCGCGCTCGCGCCCTTCCTGGCCAGAGTTTCCACGATGTGGACTGCCCCGCGTCGGGAGGTGGCCAGTTTGAGGATCGCTTCATCGCTGACGCCCAGCGCCTTCAACTGCCGGTATGCCCCTTGGGCGGCCTCCAGCACGTCGACACGCAGCCCGGCGGGTAGCGGGTCGAGCCGGGCGATCACGGCCAGCACGTCGTCGGCCTTGTCCGCGTTCCGGTCGATGAACTTCACGACCTTGCCCGGGATGTTCACGGCATCGCCGAGGTAGGGAATCAGCCCGGCGGCTGAGAGCCCGGCGGAGACGAACTCGCCCTTGAAGAGGTTGGCCACCGTGTCACGCAGGTCCAGGACCGCGCCAACGATCCAGCCGACCACAGGAACGAAACTGGCGGCCGATGAGCTGATGCTGCCGAGCAGGAACGGGATGGTGGTCCCGCTGCCCGCGTCGCCCAGGGCTGCGCCCCGGGCGTATTCGCTGGCCCACTCCTCGGGGGTCATCGGGTCATCGAACACAGTCGGGTGGAACCCGCCGTCCTGCTCGGCGACTTCACGGCCGTCGGTGAAGCCGTCACCGTCGGTATCGCCGACCAGGGGGTCGCTGCCCCAGTCGATCTCGTCGGCGTCGCCCAGCCCATCGCGGTCCGTGTCGGGCGTCCATGGGTCGGTCTCGGAGTCGGCCTCCTGGGCGTCAGGGTAGCCATCGCCGTCGGTGTCGGGGTTGGCTGGATCGGAGAGCACCGAGTAGGTGTCGGAACCAGGGGCCGGGTCGAGGTCAGCCCCGAGCGGGCGGACCTCAGCACCGTCGGGAAGGCCATCGCCATCGGTGTCCGGGTCGTTCGGGTCACTGGTGTAACGCGCCAGGGTCGCCGGGCTGAAGGCCCCCTGAACCTCGACGCAGTCGTTGAGCCCGTCAGAGTCGGTATCGGTCGTGACGCCCTGGTCACCACCTGTGTCATCGCTGATGCGGCGGAACACCTCCGGCAGCTGGTCGGCGGTGGACACCTGGTAGTAGCGGCCTCCCGTATCGGCGGCAATGGTGTTCAGCAGGGATGTGTTGACCGCACTGCCCAGGCCGATCGTGTAGATCGTGATGTTGTTGGCCTTGGCCTGGGTCAGGTAGGTGGGGCTCCAGGAGCCGTCACCATCGGTGAGGAGGATGGTGACCCGGCCCCGGTCCGGGTCGTTGTTGTTGATCAGCACCGTGTTGGCTGCGCTGACACCGGCGCTGATGCTGGTCCCCCCGGAATCATCGATCCGGTCGATGGCGGCCTTGACCGCGGCCTTGTCCGTGGTGAGGCCCTGGAGGACCCGAGCGGAGGAGTCGAAGTCGATGACTGCGGCCCGGTCCTGGTCCAGCAGGGCATCGACGAAGTTCTTCGCCGCCTGCTGGCGCAGTCCAGCGGGGTCGTTCCACGACATGGAGCCGGAGCTGTCGATCGACAGGGCGAGATCCAGCAGGACGATGTCGTCCCCGCCGCCGTCGCTGCGGGAACGGCACGGGTTGTCCTTGGCCGTCCAAACCTGGTTCCAGTTGACGATGTCGAACACCGCGTAGGTAGAGAAGTGCTCGACGGTGACCGTGACCGTGCCGCGGATGGTGTCCACGGCCTGTTGAGCGTGGACCGGAACCCATGCCCCGTTGGCCTCGTCGAGCCAGAAGACCCGCAGCCGAGTTGCCGCCTGCTCAGGAGTCAGTGCGGTCTCGGCGTAGGGCAGCACGATTTCGGCCTGGAGCATGCCCGAGCCGGGTGATTCGAACTGCAGCGCCGGACCGACCTGGGCGGTGGACGTCGTTCGCGCGTCGGTCCCGGCCGCTCGGATCGTCGCGTCCAGCGCTGACTCGCCAGTGCCGGTGACCCGGGCAGCGGCTGCACCCGGGCCCTCGATCGTCACGGTCAGCAGTTCGTCGCCGTCCGGTGTCCCGTCGTTGTCGGTGTCCCGCGCTGACGGGTTCAGCCCTGCCCGTACCTCGGCACCGTCGAGAAGCCCGTCGTCGTCTGTGTCAGGCACTGTGGGCTTGGTCGAATGCGTCGCCTCGGCGGCGTCAGACAGCCCATCTGCATCAGTGTCCGGATCGATCGGCGAAGTCCCCCGGGACTGCTCCAGCCGTGCCGGCAGCCCATCCCCGTCCTGGTCCTCAGCCGCGTCGGAGACACCGTCCCCATCGGTGTCGCGCTTGTCCAGAGACAGCACAGCCAAGGCCTGGAACTCGAACCAGTCACCCAACCCGTCGCCGTCTGTGTCGCCCAGCAGCGGCGAGCCCCCCACCGACAACTCGGCCCGGTCCGGGATCCCGTCCGCATCCCGATCCCCCTCGTAGGTGATGCCCAACTGGTCCAACACGTTGCGGGCCCGCTGCCATGCCAGCCCGAAATGGGTCTCCGCGGCCACCGGTAGACCCTTGAGCAACGCGGAGTGGGCCTTGGCCAGATCCCGCTCGGCCGACTCCAACTCCCGCCCGGCTGCCTTCCAACCCTGCGGGTCGACTACCGGATCCACCTGCGCCAGAGGGTCCCCACCCGCTGCAAGCTCCTCGACCAGGTCCTCCTCGACCGAGGGATC
The DNA here is from genome assembly GCA_963774745.1 of uncultured Actinomycetes bacterium. Taxonomy (GTDB): domain Bacteria; phylum Actinomycetota; class Actinomycetes; order S36-B12; family CAIYMF01; genus Prado023. Next base: position 5,247 of record CAVZGE010000001.1, read on the forward strand.
GACGGTACCCACCAGAACGGGCTCCGGCTGTCTGAGCACAGTCCTGGCGTCAGCGACGGCAACCTCCGCCGTGGTCCGACCAGCCAGAAGCACGTCGGTCAACGCGGCCGTCAGCGACTGCCCCTGCCCGGAGTCACTAGTCCGATTGACCAGCGAATCCAAATGCGAGACCAGGTGCAGGTCGTTCAAGTAGCTGCGCCGCCCGTCGGCGTCGTCGGCGAGCCGAACCCCGTCGACATACCACCCGATCGTCGCCGCTGCGTCGGCCACGCGCTGTGGCCCCGGTGAGGCCGAGGCAATAGGGCCGGCCGTTACGACAGCGGCCTGCTTGAGCGCCGCGCTGTTGACCCGGAACGGGGTGGTCGACACCCCCGCGATCGCGTCGGTCGGACTCGTGGTGGCCTGGGCGGGAACAGATAGTCCGATCGATTGCCCGACCACCGCCGCAGCACAGGCCGCAGCCACCCACCCACGATGATGACGTCCGCGACCAGCCACCCGCCCCATCCCACGCCGACCCTGACCCAGAAACGCGTACGAATCCACAATGCCCCCTGCGACTGGCGCAATGCGCGCCCCTGACGCTGGCTGACAATAGCCCGCACTCCCTGACGATGGGGGACTGTCTGCCACCCAGCGTCATCAAGGCTGCCCGGTTGCCCGAGGGGCGTGACGAGGCGGAGGACATCGCTGCCTCGGCGTTCCTCGAACCGTGGCGCCGCCGGGGCCTGGAAGCACGAGAGGAAGGGGTGATGCGAAAGATGATGAGCGGGAGCCAGGCGGCCACGGTCAACGCCAAGGACATCGACGCCTTGAAGAAGTTCTGGGCCGATGACGTGAAGTTGACCTTCGTCGGGCAGCCCCCGATCGAAGGCAAGGACGCTGTCGAGGCGTGGTATCGGTCGTGGTTCGCTGGCATCAAGGAGATTCGGGAGACCTCGACCAACTTCGCGCTGGTGCATCCCTACGCGCTGGGTGTCTCGAACACAGTGCTGTTCGAGGCCAAGTCCGACATTGAGTTCACCGACGGTCGGCACGTCGTGGAGTCCGAGGTCGCAGTCATCGAGATCCGTGGAGGGAAGGCAACGAGTATCCGGGTCTACATCGCCGACGAGGACGGTGGTCAGGTGTTGATGGGCTCTCGGGCTTCCCGGCACGGAGCCGGCATGTCGTAGTGCCGCCGCTGGGCATCGACAGGCTCGTCAGCCAACCCGTGGCGAGACGCGCCCAGACCAAACAGCCGTTCGCCTCGTCAGCGGGATCCGGGCATTGTGGCTTTGGCCAAGCATCACGGCCCCCCGGAGCGCACGTGGGGATCCGGAGCATTCCCAAGCTCAGCCATCTCGCCTGCCCCCTTCCGTGAGCGGACGCCGTTCCTGCTGTGATGACCCAGCCTTCGCCGGGGGTGGGATGCTAGTCCGCAGGGTGCGGCGAGGGGCCTTCTTCAGATGACGTTCGGTTCCCAGATCCTTGCCACGATCACCGAGGTCCTCGGGCCCACGGCCCACGCCGGGATTCTCCTCGTCGAGGTCGAGTATCTGCCCTGGTGACAACCATCCGGTCACGCCGCTGGTCGCTCGGATCAACCTGCCCCACATCGCCGCGTGCTGGGCGCCATTCGGTGGCGAGTCCGCACCGAGGGACGGGTGCCTGAGCAGCGCGACCAGGTCGGCCTGCTGTGGGCGCTCGGGCTGACAGACAGGCCGGTTGTCACCGGTAGGCGTAGCGCCGATGGGAGATGTGCAGCACGGTCACGACCTGTGCGGCGGTGTCGATCGTGTAGATGATCCGGTACTGCCCGCGACGCGCACTCCACTTGCCATCGAGAGGAGGCTGCAGCGGCTTGCCCACCCGTTGCGGGTTCTCCAGCAACACGCCAGTGACGAACTCCACCACCGCCGATGTGACCGCCTCCGGTAGTTCGAGGTCCAGCGCGCGGGACGCGCTACGAGCCATCGCCAGCCGATAGGTCACTCGGACAGCGCCCTTCGCTCCATCAACTCCCGGAGCTCGGTGGCGTTGAGGGTGTCACCCGAGGCAACCTCGCGTTCGGCCTCGCGGAGCTGACGCATCGTGTCCTCGTCGGAAAGGATCGCGAGCGTCTCCTCGAGCGACTCGAGGTCTTCGACAGCCACGACCACGACGGTGGGGACCCCGTTCTTGGTCACGGTGACTCGCTCGTGCGTCTCATGGACGCTATCGACCACGGCGCTCAGGTGCGCCTTCACCGATGCCAGGGACTGGGTACTCATGACCAGTATTCTAGTCACGATGGTGCTGCGCGGCAATGGCACCGGCTACCTGCGCCGGCGCGCGGTCGGCCCCGGCTTCATTGCTGGACGCCGGAACGACCAGGCAGGGAACGCTCCGCCTGACCTGCCCCCTCCCGCCGCCTGTTGGGCGCAGTCATGGCCAGGTCGGCGTAGTTGGCGTCGCTGGCGGTCGGGGCGATCGGCCGAGGAGTGGTGGGCGGTCTCAGTTGGACCGAGCGCCGCGGCGCCAACGCCAACCGAGGAGTACGGCGCCGACGATCATGAGGGCCACCGCGATGTAGACCGGCCACCAGGGCGCCGCCCGTGCAGGGCTCGCCAACGGGACTTCGGTTTCGATGGGCCCAAACGACGCGACAGTCGCCGGCGACCCTTGCCCGGCAGAAGCGACCACCAGCGGATCCCCCGCTGCCGCGAACGCCACCTCGTCACCCGCGCGCGCCATCAGCCGCGCCGCTCCAAGGGCTGCTGTCTCTGGGATCACGATGTCGACCTGGAACCGGTACTCGGCGTCGGCGTCGCCACGAGCCACGACCGTCTGCGTGCCGCCCTGCTCGAACAGCACCACGATCCCCGTGCGCGGGAGACCCAAGGCCCCTTGCCCAGCAGGTGGGCGTCCGGTGTCAAAGCAGTCGTCTCCCCAGTGCTGCCCAACCACGTGCACAGCGTCGCCGGGACGCACCTGACCACCGCCGTAAGACAACTCCGGCCCCACACACGACGCCAATGCGGCCACCGGGATGGACAGCAGCCCCACCAGCAGCACCGAGAAGAGGACCAGGAGGCGTCCGACGGCCCCGGTACGGCAGCGCCGTCGTCCGTTCGGTTCCCATGCGTTCGCCTGATGCTGTTCCAGACGTGCAGACGCCGACTCACGCATCCTCCGGCAGCCTGCGGACCCCCGACGCGGAGCGACCCGGACCGCTGACCGCCAATGGCGTCCCTCCGCACGGTCGCGCAGGAGCTGGTTCCAGGCCGCCATACGCCTCATGCTGGCACAGGCCAAACCGCCGAAGGGGCACATGCACAGCCAGCCAGCTCGCGCAGGGACTGTGACCCACACAGCCGCCCATCGCGCGCGTTGGGGCAGGCATCACCACGCACTATTGGGCACCTTGTCGATCCCCTGGCGCCCCTACCCACCCGCAGTATGCTCCCGGCGAGTCCGTTGCAGTCAGGGCAGGCTTCGGGGCACGTCGCGGTCCTTGTCGAGATCCAGCGCGGCGAGGGTGGCTGGTAGCTTCGTCAGGGATCGAATGCTGATCTTCCCCACTGCTGACTGGCCCGCTTGATCGCGGTCGACTAGTACTGCGTGGAGACCGGCAGCACGCGCACCCGCCACGTCGGTGACCGGGTCATCACCGACGAACACGACCGACCCTGGCCCAGTTCCCAGGCGCTGGCATAGGACGGCGAACGCCCCGGGATCTGGTTTCCCAGCGGGCAACTCGCTGGAGGCAACCACGACCGCGAACCGGTCGAGCAGGCCGATGCGCGCGAGCTTGGCGACCTGCTGCGCGCGCTGTCCGTTGGTCAGCACCCCCAGGACGTACCCGGCGGCCGCCAGGTCGTCCAACACCCCGCCAACGTCGTCGAAGGCCACCCAGTGCGACTCGTAGAACGTCACGTACTCGGCGAACAGCTCATCGAGATCCTCCTCGCCAACACCAGCACTGGATACCAGCGGCAAGAATGCACGCACACGCCGGCGCCGCTGCTCCTCGAAGCTGATCGCCCCGGAGGTGAACGCGGCGAAGTGCTCGCGCTCCAGCCTCAGCCAGTGCCCTGCGGCGTCCTCGGGGGCCTGCCAGCCTCGGGCAGCCACCCAGCTTCGGATCGCATCCCCGGCTGCCCGGTCATGGTCGAGGAGGGTGCCATCCAGATCGAAGGCAACCGCGGTGATCACGCCCGCAATACTGGCACCCCCCAGATGGCCTCGACGGCGCCAGCCACCAGCGTCACCACCCCTTGTCGAGGGGTGTGACCGACACGAGGGTGACCCCGAGATCGCGGACCTTGGCGAGCAGGCCGTGCAACTGCGACTGGTCGTTCACGAGGCCGCGGAGGGTGGTCGTGCCGTCGTCGTTGTGGGTGATGTCGAGGCCGCCGAACCAGGCCGACCAGTGCTGGTCGAGGTGTCCCTGGATGCGCAGCTCGTAACACCCGGGGTCCGAGGGGTTGTGGCCGTTCATGGTCAGGCCACCACCAACGCGGCTCGCGCTCGCCTCGCGTGGACTCCTGGTCGACGGATGATCCACTCGGCGACTGCAAGGTTGATGACCCAACCGGACGTGACCGACAACGCTGTGCTGAGGTCGCTGGTTCCGAAGATGCCCTCGCCGATGCCTTGGGTGAAGGCCTGGGTGCCCGCAGCCACGGCGAGGGCATAGGCGCGGATCATCCAGGCGCGATGCGCGGCGACGTCGCGGCGTCGGATCGCTGTGAAGCCCAGGATGATGCAGGTGGCCGTCGCGGAGCCGACCATGAGCCGGACGGTCCACAGCAGGGCGCCCCCGGGGGCGTCGGGGTAGGCCAGGGTCATCCAGAGCCCGGAGCCGGCGACGGCCAGGCCGGCTGCGACGAGCACGCGGCCGGCGTGGCGATGCCAGGTGCGATGGCGGTGGCGCATCCGGGCGGGGAACTGGAACGCCCCGACGACGGCGAACACCGCAGCGGCGACGACGTGCAGGACGAGGGGGGCGGGGAAGGCATCGATGCGAGGGTTGGTGGGCAGCAGTCTGCGGACCGCCGGCGACCTCGAGGAGACGCAGGGACCCGGCCACCAGCGGGATGGTGGTCAGGGCAACCAGTGCGGCAGGGACCCGCCAGCTCGGCCCCCGCCGGGACCCCGGGCGACGCGCTGGCGCCGACCGGGTCCCGTGAGCGGTGGGCTGACTCATTGCACGAGTGCCGTCGCGATGGGCCGAGTGCTGACGGCCGTCGCCTGCGGGTCGTGGCTGGGGCGAGCGACGTTCCACAGCGAGTACCCCAGGCCGATCATGGCGATCGAGTTGGGGAAGGCCAGGAACCGGTAGAAGGCGTCGGGCAGGACGGCGAGCGTGACGGTGAGGACGCTGGCGACGGCCAGGAGTGCGGCCGCCCAGCGGGCCAGAACGCGTGCCCGGTACAGCGCGATGCCGAAGATGAGGCCGCCGCCCAGGAAGGTGATGCCGGAGACGTTGAGCACGACCTGCATCAGGCCGATGTCACCGCTGGCGCTGCCGTTGGTGGCTGCAGCGAGGACGTCGTTGACGTAGCCGGGATCGGTCTCAGCGATGGCGGGGAGGACGAACGCGCTGACGAAGGCGACGCCGATGATGGTGATGTAGCCGGCAGCGAAGACCAGGTACCCGACCAGGCCCAGGAGCCCCATCCGCTTCACCTGGTGCAGGTACATCCCGGTGATGCCGGCTAGGGCCAGGGTGGCCATCAGCACCTTCAACGAGTTGCGCACGGCCCACTCGGTCGTTGTGACGGAGGTGACGTCCGAGTGGGGGTGGTTGATCTGGATTCCGATGAAGAGCAGGCCCGCAGCGACCGCGGCGACGCCGGCGGCCCTGGTGAGGGTGGTGGGTGTGATGGTCATGACCGACTCCTTGACTGGTTCGGTGGTCCGCGGCGGATGCCTCGGGATGTCCGGAACGTATGGCGGCGGGGTCGACCGAGGCGTCACCACTTGTGGTGATCGACGATGTGACTGTGCGCGCGCGCCGGGAGGGCGGGGCCGCCTGCCGGCAGCCCTGGGCCGCTACAGCAGACCGAGCTCGCGGGCGCGGCGGACGGCGGCGGACCGGTTGTTGACGTCGAGCTTGGTGAAGATGCGCTTGGTATGGGTGCGCAGTGTGTTCAGGGACACGAACAGCTGACGGGCGAGCTCGGGGCCGGTGAGGTCACTGTCGAGCCGGCGCAGGACCTCGAGCTCCCGTTCGCTGAGCGGGTCGGCCAGGGGGACCCCTCCGGGCGCCACCGCGGGCGACAGCTGCGCGCCGGCGGCGGCGTCGAGGAGTCGCTGGGCGTGCTGCCGCAACACGTCGGACCCGCCGCTGCTCTCGCGCGTGGCGTCGTGGAGCAGGGCGAGCATCGGGGCTCCCTCGTCGAGGAACAGGCGCACGTAGCCCTCCGGTTCCGGCGCGCCCACGAGCGCCTGCTCCAACTCGGTGAGCGCCTCCTGTTGGTCACCTCGGACATGCAGGGTCACGGCGCGCAGCATGCCGATCTCCAGCAGGCTGCCGCCTCGAGTCGGGGCAGCGGCGTCGTGGTGGAGCCGTTCCAGCAGGCCGAGCACATCGCCCAGTGGCCGCGTACCGCGCGTGCCATCCGCAGCAACGTCGCGCAGGGTCCGGGCCAGCAGCAGCCGCACGAGGGTGAGGTGCTCGTACTCCCACAGGAAGGTCACCTCGTCGCTGGTCGTGACGCCGCGGTCGAGCGCCCACTCCTCGGCCGCGCCGAGGTCTGCCGCACGCGATCTGCACGCGGGCTCGCATGGCCGCGATGGGACGCAGGTCCGGGTAGAAGCCGGGCCGGTACAGGGCGTGGGCCTGGTCGAGCAGCTTCACCGCGCCGTCGTGGTCCCCGGATGCGGCGCGGACATGCGCGGCGGCCACGAACCACCGGTGTCGGTTCTCGGTGATCGAGCTGTGCTCACGCAGCGCCCTCGCGGTCTCGAGGTGTGCCGCTGCACCTGCCAGATCGTTGAGCTCGCGGTCCAGCTCAGCCAGCCCCACATGCAGGTCGGCCGTGGCCCGCGGGTACGGCTCGCCGCCCCGGGTCGCGGTCGACAGGGCCTGCTCGTACAGCTGTCGCGCCCGGTGTGGTCGGCCCGCTGTGAGCCACATGTCGCCGAGCACCACCGTGCTGTCCAGCTCGTCGACCAGATTGCCTGCTGCGTGCAGGCTGCGAACCGCCTGCCGAGAAGGTGGTCAGGGCCTCCTCCACGTCGCCGCCTGCCCACGCGGCCAGACCGAGGATTCCGCCCCCGGCCCCGCGCACGAAGTGGTCCTGGGCTCCGGCCAGGTCCACGGCGTGCCGCGCGTGGGCCACGGTGGCCGGGACGTCGCCACGCGCCTGCGCCAGCGCCGCGCGATAGACCCACAGGGTCGCCGGTGCGGTGCGCAGGTCCTCGGTGTCCGCCCAGCTCGCCGCGAGCTCCTGGTCGTGAGCGCCGGCGGCCAGAGCGGCCTCGGCGTCGTCGAGCCAGCGTTCCATGCCGGCCAGGTCACCGGTCATCATCAGCGACCACGCGGACACGATGCTGATCACCGGGCGCCGTCGCGCCACGGGCTCAGGCAGCGACCGGATCCAGTCCAGCATCAGGCTGTCCTGGCGGGTGCGCCGCAGCTCCGGCAGAGCCGACTCCATCAGGTAGGCGGCGCGCTCGTGGTCGCCAGCGGCCAGGGAGTGGCGGACGGCGTCCGTGAGCAGGGAATGGGCGGCGTACCAACCGGATGCCGCCCGATGCAGCGCAGGTACCTGCTCCGGAAGCTCGGCCATCAGCCGAGCCCGGAGGACGTCGCCGAACAGGTGGTGGTACCGGTACCAGGAGCGCTGCCCATCCAGCGCGACCACGAACACGTTGGCGCGGTCCAGCTCCTCGAGGACGCGGCCGCCGTGCGTGCCTCCCGTGACCGCGTCGCACAAGGCGCCGGTCAGCCGCTCCAGGATTGAGGTACGCAGCAGGAAGTCACGCACCTCGGCGCTCTGGCGTGCCAGCACCTCGTCCACCAGGTAGTCGATGACCAGGCGGTTGCTGCCGGTGAAGGCGTTGATGAAGTCGACGACTTCTCCGTGCTCCGCAAGTCCACGCAGGGACAGCGCCAGCCAGCTGGAGGCCGGCGATCCAGCCCTCGGTGCGCTCCTCGAGGGCCTGCACGTCGCTGTCCGCGAGGTCCAGGCCCATCACCTCGTTGAGGAAGGCCCGCGCCTCCGCCGGCGCGAAGCGAAGGCCCGCGGCCCGAACCTCGGTCAGCTGTCCGCGACTGCGCAGCCTCGACAGCGGGAACGGCGGATCCGAGCGCGTCGCCACGAGCAGGTGCAGCTGCTCGGGCATGTGGTCCAGCAGGAAGGTCATGGCCTCGTGAACCTCAGGTGCCACGATCGCGTGGTAGTCGTCGAGCACGAGCAGCCAGTGGCTGGCGGGTCGTCGCTGCCCCACGCGTTCGAGCTCGTTGACCACCGCGGTGATCGCCGCGGACGGGGGCGCTGCACTCAGGGCATCCAGCTCCTCGGCGTCCAGGTCGAGCCCGACGCCGGACAGTGCTGCCCACAGGTGGGCAAGGAACCGCGACAGCGCGTTGTCGCCCTCGTCGAGGGAGAGCCAGGCCACCGCCACGTCGGCGTCTGCGCGGCGCGCTGCCCAGTCGCTGAGCAGCGTCGACTTCCCGAAGCCAGCGGGCGCGGAGATCAAGGTGAGTCGGTGACCGCGGAGCAGGGTGCTGTCCAACTGCTCGGCAAGCCCCGGCCGCGCCACCAGCTCAGACCGCGGCGTCGGCGGGAACAGCTTGGTGGCGAGCACCGGAATGGGCACCTCTGGATCATAGGAGCGTCGGCACACGACGTTCGGTCGTGCGCGATCGATCACGCCCGAACCAGATGTCCTTCGCGGCGGTGCGTGTTCTCGAGCTCCTCACCGGCGAAGCGATCGGCTCTCCCGAGCCGTGATACGTCCAGCGCTGACCGGCATGAGGGCACGATCGCGCCGCGGCCAGTGAGCTGGTGGGGCGGCTGGTCGAACTGGCGGCGTCAGGGGGAGTCCGCGTGGCGAGGCCGCTGCTGTGACATCGTTGCCGTCTGAGTCGCTGTGATTGACCGGCGCAGGCAGGGCATGTCCGGCCATTGTTCAGGGGGTACCGATGCCGATCAACCGCAATTGGCTCAACACCGACTTCTACGGCGTGCTCCACGTGGCACGGACCGCGACCCAGGAGGAGATCACGCGTGCGTACCGTCGGGCCTCCAAGGTGTTCCACCCCGACGCCTCCCAGGACGCGACAGACACCGCGCTGCAGGCACAAGTCAATGCGGCCTACGAGGTCCTGGGCAACCCGGTCAAGCGACGGGTGTATGACGACCACTTGAAGGCCGTGGCTGAGGGCTACTTCCAAGACCCCGGCCGGCCAGCGCCGCCGCCGAAGAATCCCGGCGCCCGCCCGCCACCCGACGAACAGAAGGATCAAGCCGCTGCTCCGCCCAAGGGCCCGGATGCGCAGGTCAGGTTCCCACTGACCCGAAAGCAGTTGCGGACCGGCGGCGAGTTCGACGGTCCCCCCATGGTCGAGTTCCCGTGCGCGGTGTGCGGCGGCACGGGGGTGCTACATCGATCGATCCACGGGGAGAGCCGCTGTACGAACTGTGCAGGCACTGGGGTCCGTCGGCGTAGTGCGCCGGTCGTGCATTTCGCCGTGCCCAGCGGATCGAAGCTCGGGCAGCGGATCGCCATTCCTGAACACGGCTTGCCATCGCCGGTCCCCGGTGGCAGGTCCGGCGATCTCGTGATCACTCTGACCGACGGTGACCCCAGCGGCTCCCGCCGACGGTGGGCCGGGGTCGCGCTGCTGCTGGCGGTCCTCCTCGGCGGTTCGCTGTGGCTGACGAATCGAGCGTCGCCCGGCCCCGATGCTGCGCCGGCACCGACAGACCTGGCAGCTCCACCTGCTGGGGGGTCCGCGGACTCAACTCCGGTCGTGGAAGAGTCGACCAGCGCTGAGCCAGGGAGCACGCCGCAGGCGGTGCCCATTCCGACCACCGAGCAAGAGGCCGAGTCCCTGCTCGCGGCAACCGCCCGAGCAGACGGGCCCCTCCTCCCGCCGTCTGGAACCTGGGTGCCCCAGGTCAGCAGCAAGTGCCCCGCGCTGGAGCAAGTCGATCTCATGAACGAATCTGGTGTGCTCGGCTACGCCGATGGCAGGGACGAGTTGTATCCCGACGGACTGGGCAGCGTGAACATCTGGCTATACCACCGGGCGATGCTCGGCCGATTCGGTGACGTAGTCCTCGTGGAGCAGACACCGTCCCCGGAGCTGTGCCGCGGCACACGGCTGTGGAGGAGTTGGGTCGTGGGGGTGCAGTCCGACTCCCCGGAACCGATCGAGCAATGGTGTCTGGACCGCGGGATTCCTTCACCGGAGTGCGCCCCCCACCAGATCAAGCCCAAGTCGTCCTGACCAAGGCGGGCGCGAGCCTGAGTGTCGGTCGGGCGCCTCTGATCTCGACCGCCAGCACCAGCCGGCGGGAGCGGCCACCCTCGCGATCTGGGCGTCAAGATAGGCCTTCGGTGCAACGTCGATTTGCGCTCGCCCGTGCCGGTGGCGGCACCTGCCCCTACCGGCTATCGCGCTGGACGGGGCGGGGATGTGGTGCCGGTCCCTGCCATCGACACCGAGCGGGGGGTCGACCATGGCCAGGAACGAGCGGATGTTGTTGCGGTGGTCATCCAAGGGGTAGTCCAGCGTCCGGCTCGATCCGAATCCGTATCCAGGGTTCGGGCCTGTCAACGACAAGTACCCCGTGCCCCCAGTCTCATCTGGGCGGAGCTAACAGGTGGCGTGGTCGGTGCCGTGATCTGCGGGTTCTTGGGACGCCCGAAGGTCGGGCAGGTCATCCGGCATGCCGGCCACGGTAGCAACGTCCTCCCCGTGATTCGACAGCCCGCGGCCTGAGCCCGAGGGCGCCTCGGTGACCAGCCAGACCACAGGCACCTCGACCTCACCGAGCCGCGACCTACCGCCGCCAATCGCGCACGTCGGGCCAGGCATCACCGCCCAATGCTTCCCTTGCGCATCGAGGTGGCTTGACCGCGAAACTGCCGCCCCCTACCGTCCCAGGATGGCTCAACCGGGCGACGCCGAACCTCCGTCTCGCGATCTTGCGGCGACGGCGGCGTTCTACACACGACTCGGATTCGTCGAGGAGTACCGCGACGCCGGCTGGCTGATCCTCACCCGCGATGGGGCGACGCTTGAGTTCTTTCCATTCTTCGACCTCGACCCAGCCACAAGCTCCTTCGGCTGCTGCCTGCGTCTGGACGATGTCGATGAGTTCTTCCAGACGTGCGTGGTGGCGGGCCTTCCCGTCGCTACCCAGGGATGGCCTCGACTGCACCCGCCCAAGGTGGAGGAGTCGGGGTTGCGAATCGGAGCGCTGATCGACTTGGACGGCACCCTTCTGCGCCTCATAGGCGAATCCGTAGAACCCGACGTCACAACCTCCGGTGAGGACGTGGGCGCCACAAGACGGGACACCTCTACCGCCTGGCCTAGACGCGCCAGTGGCCATTCCGCCCGCGCCACAGTCCTGAGTCGGTTCAACGCAGAACCTGCTGCACTTCGGCCTGTCGCGCACGTTGGGGCAGGCATCACAGCGGCCCAGGGGTGGGGCCGGGAGCTTGGTCAGGCGGGCGTCGGGTCACGGGTGTGGGTGCTTTCGTGCTTGTTGGGTGACGGCGTCGGTGACGATGTCAGTGGCCTGGTCGAGGGTTAGCCGGCTTGGCGCAGTGTGGTGTAGGTGGCGGGGTGGACGAGACCGGCGACTACTTTGGTCAGGGCTCGTCTCGACGCCGGCCAGGGCCTCGGCGTACAGCCCGTGCAGTGCACGGCTGACGTCGGCGTTGGCTTTCGCGAGCACGGGGATGTCGGTGATCTCGGGGCCGAGGAGGGCCCACCATCGGTTGGTGCGTTCGTAGAAGTCGAACATCGCCGCGGTCAGCGCCGTAGCCTGGCCGGCACCGATCGGGTGCCGGCGAAGATGCTGGCCTCGGGCAGCCGGATGTCGGCCATCAGCCGGTCGACCACGGCCTGCAGGAGCAGCTCGGGGGTGGCGAAGTGGTTGGTGACTGTGGCGGTCGCCACGTCCGCGGCCCTGGCCACGCTCGGCTCGATCGTGGTACCCCGAGCCCCGCGCCGGGAGAAAGACCGCGAGGGCAGCGGTTCGGGCACCAGCATCGCCGGGTCGGTGTGCCCATCCCGGACCATGCTGCGGCGAACGGGCGCGGATCCCGCCCAGCGAGTGCCCTCTCGGCTCGGCCAGCCGCGACAGTGAGGGCAGCTCCACGCAGGTAGCGACGTACTGATCGTCCTCGACCGACCAGGTGACCCGGTACGTGTAGCGGGTGACATCAACCATCGTCTCGCTCATGAGCCAGCCTCCTTCTTCTCGATCGCGGCCAGGACCTGGCGCACCTGGTAGGCCTTCGCCGTGCCGTGATTGTTCTGGATGTTCACCCGCGGGTCGCCGGGCCACGGCGTCTTGAACACCAGATGCGATCCACTGCTGGTTCTCGGCGGGCCGAAGTGGTGCTCGCAGACCTTGGCCAGGTCGTCGAAGCGGATGTTGCGCGGGTTGGCGCGCACGTCGGCGACGATCTTGGCTACCGAGGGCACAGCGGGATGGTACCACTGGCAGTACTAGACGTTGAGGTCCGGAAGCGACAGTCGCGTCGGCATGATCTCCACCAGGAGGTGTCCCCTTCCGGCTACCCCCTCTGATGTCAAGAGGCAGACTTCCATCCTTCTCGATGGCGTGGTCTTCCGTGCCGGGGTGGGCGCTGACGTCCGGGTGACCCACATCGCCGCCTGTCGCGCGCTGCTCCCGGCCTGCCCATTGGGTGGGGCATCAGGCGGGCTTCAGCGGGCGGATCGACTCGAGGGCGGCGCCCAGGTTGTCCTTCTCGATCTCCAGGTCGTAGCGGGTCTGCAGGTTCAGCCAGAAGCGGTCCGTGGTGCCGAAGTACCGGGCGAGTCGAAGGGCGGTGTCCGCGGTGATGCGACGCTTGCCGTGCACGATCTCGTTGATCCGCCGGGGTGGCACTCCGATCTCCACTGCCAGCCGATGCTGGGTGACTCCCAGCGGCTCGAGGAACTCCTCCATCAGCACCTCGCCGGGGTGCACCGGGTTGATCTCGGCCATTGTCACCACCTCCTGGTGGTAGTCCACGATTTGGACATCCTGGGGACCGGCATCGGTCCAGGTGAAGCGAGATCCGCCACTGCTGGTTGATGCGGATGCTGTGTTGCCCGACCCGATCGCCGCGCAACGCCTCCAAGCGATTGCCTGGCGGCACCCGCAGGTCGTTGAGCGTCTCGGCCGCATCGAGCATGGCCAGCTTGCGCAGCGCCACCCGCTCGATCCGCGGATCCAGCTCCTTGCTCCGGTGTCGTGACCACAGCCGTTCGGTGGCGTCGTTCCCGAACGATCGGATCACGAGACCGAGCATAACGCCCCGCGTTATGCTCGGTCAGCCATCCACACCGCGAGGAACGTCAGGACCGTGCCCGCGACCGCCAGCAGTGCCCTGGCCCAGGACCGGCTGGAATTGAGTCGTGCCCCGCGCCCGCGGGCGATGCCTACCTGTTCCGGCTTCGTGGCGATCGGTTCTGGGACTGGCCCCGTCCGGGCAGTGATCGGGGCAGCCGTCAATGCGGAAGCCAACTCCAGCACGCGACACGAGGCGCTTCGTCGCCCCGCATGAGCGCCACTCGAATGTGCCCACAAGTAGCCGCGAGTCGACCACCCCGGCGTCAACTCAGCCTTGGGCGGCGACTGGCGATGACTGGTCAGTGCGTGGGTTCCTCTGGGGGTACGCCTTTGATGAGGAGCCATAGCGCGAGGCTGACCTCGGCGATGAAGCCGATCGCCCAGGAGGGGTAGCTGATCGCGGGGTATCCGGGTGCGAGGAGTGCCTGCAGGAACCAGACGAGGACCGCGACGCCGTCCAGGAGGAGGAGCCAACCGAGGAACCGGGGGAGGAACCCCGAGCGCAGGACCAGCCAGCCCAGGGGGAACAGCCATGCGGAGAAGAACATCTGGGCAATGATGAAGCCGGTCTGGTGGGTGGTGACTGACAGCATCGCCAGGCCGTCGAGTTGCGGGACGGTGAGTCCCACGGAGTCGCTCTGCGCGAGAACGGCGAGCAGGGGCAGGTAGCTGGCGCACTGCACCGCCACCCCGATCGCGTTGAGTATGAGCAGGAGCAGGGCAAGCTGTTCGTTGACTGGGCGCAGAAGGACGTAGAGCGCCCAGGCGGTGAGGACGAACAGCAGAGCTGAGCTGATCGCTGCGACCAGCCCCAGCCTGAACCACACCTCGTCACCGGTGATGGTCGCGCGCAGCGTGTCCGCGTCGCTGAGCCCGATGTGCCCGAGCCGGCTGGCGAGCACGTTGGCCAGGACGTAGGCGAGGTACAGGCCGCCCGCCCAGCGAGCGACCGCGGTCCGTGGCCATGCCGTCCCGATCACGGCAGCCCCCCTCGTTCGGTCACCTGTGCGAGGGGATCTGCTCCAGTCTGCTCTGCGCGGGTGACCAGCCCGACCGCCAGTCCGAGGGCGAGGAGGCGGATCACGTTGAACGCCGTCGCCACGAGCAACCAGTGGTCGGGGTCGGACACTCCCGATCGCAGCTTCGAGGGCAGCTCGACGACCACGGTGAGAAGGACGAGGGCGGCTGCGCTGAGCCACAGGGCCCGGCTCAGCGGGCCGCTGCCCGGGACCCGCTCCGGGTATCGCACGAGCACCAGAGCCACGACGCTGGCGATGAGCAGCCCACCGACTGCCGCCTCCACGAGCATCGGCACATAGGCAATCGACAATGCGGACCGGTATGCGGCGGCGATCGGGGTCACCGAGATGACGAGGTTGGCCGACCAGAACGCAACCGCTCCGGCTATGGCGGGTCTCCGCCAGCCGATGCGGGGCGACCCCGCGGGCTTCGCACTCCGGGAACCGGACGAGGGGACCTCGACGACATCCATCATCACTCCCACGGGCCAGACCCACGATCCAACCCGACTTCATCATCCCGCCGAACGGGCCCGATAGCGAGGTGGCTGCAACACCTCACGCACCGGTAGTGCGGGGCCTGGTGCGTCCCTCCGTGGTGGGGCTTCTGTGCACGAGCTCCGGCGAGGAATCACCAGGGGACTGCTGGTGGGTAGGCTGCTGGTTGTGAATCCCTTGGTCCCGACGCCCATGGATGCGGTCTCGGCCCTGGTGTGGTGGGCGATGGCCCTGCTCGTGCTGTCGGTTCTCGTGGCCCTCGTTGTGCGGGTGACCCGCCGGCGGCGCGAGCTGCCCAGCACGTCGACGACCGAGGCGGGCCGGTGAGGGTCCGACGCGGGCGTCGTGTTGGAGGCCCCCGCCGGCGTGTTCGGGCTGCGGGCTGC
The DNA here is from genome assembly GCA_963774745.1 of uncultured Actinomycetes bacterium. Taxonomy (GTDB): domain Bacteria; phylum Actinomycetota; class Actinomycetes; order S36-B12; family CAIYMF01; genus Prado023. Next base: position 20,667 of record CAVZGE010000001.1, read on the forward strand.
CGTGGGCGGGTGGCGCGATGACTGTCCACCAGAAGCTGAGGCACCGGCTGGATCGTCTCGTCGTGGGGTCACCCGGGGGTGAGTCATACCGCGAGCCGCGCACCTTGGGCCGGGCTTCGCAGCGCCCGGGACTGGGCCGGCCCCGGGGTGTCGCGGCGGGTCGGTTACCGGAGCAGGCGCACTCGAATCGGTAGGTCGAGTTGGGCCCAGGCGCGGTCGGCTGTCAGCACCTCGGGCGGGTTGCTGCGGACCGTCAGAGCCAAGCAGCATCGGTCGCCCAGTGACAGCCGTGTGCCTCCGTCGAGCGATCGCATCGCGCCAGCGAGCTCGGCGTCCGCTTCGGTGACGGGTTCGATGACCACGCCGGCGGCGGTGAGAAGCCTCCGAACACGGCTGACGTCGACCTCGGCGTCGACCAACTTGCCGATCACCTCGGCGAGGTTCGCCGCTCCCAGGCGCGCGGACGCAAGCGCCTCAGCGACCACCGCCGCGCCCGGTTCGTCGTGCACGAGTGCCAGCACGGCCGACGCGTCGAGGACCGTCATTCGCCGACTGCGGCTGCGCGGCGACGCTCGCTGAGCAGCTCGTCGACCAGTGACCGCGTCCTGGGCACCCGTGAGGCCACGCCGCGGAGCTCGGAGGCAGCATCCTGCGGCCGTTGAAGCACCAGGCTGTGGCCGACCAGACTCAGGTGCAACTGGTCTCCGGGGGAGAGCCCCAAGGCGCTGCGAACCTCTGCCGGGATGACCAGTCGCCCTTGCTGACCCAGCACCAAGGTGGCATCCATGCAGCAAGCCTGCCACGGTCGATCGATTCATGCCACAACTGACTTCCGGGTCGTTCGCGTCGTGGGGGGAGCGCTTCGGCGTTCGCCTCGGTCAGGGTGCGCCGGGCTGCGTGCAGGTCAGCGCCCGGTCCGAGTCGAAGTTCGGCCTCGTCGATCGGGGGACGAACGCGAAGAACCTCGGCCGCCTGTTCCGCCAGATGGACGCATTGTTGGGTAGTCCTGCGCAGTGATCGGCCCTGACCGCCGGCACCACGACCTGACCCACCGGCGGCTCGGACAACAGCCTCCCAAGCAGAACGAGCCGTTGCAGACCCGTTAGCGTCGTGGTCGTGGATGAGCGCACGTGGGATGTGATGTCGTCGGTTCAGCGGTTCATGGATGAGGCGTTGGACGCGGTTCGGGCGGGTGCGCAGTCCTCTGGTCCGCTGTTGGGGGAGGTGGTCGAGGGGCATCTGGGGGTGGATCCGGCGACGGTGCCGGTGGTCCGGTTGGACGTGCCCAGTCACCAGTTCGTGAACCTGGACGTCGCCGTCGAGGCCCTCCTGGAGGCCCACGGCGGTGGGCAGCTGGTCGGGATCGGCGGCGGGGATCAGCGCCACCATCAGACGTTCGGTGACATGCTGGCCCGCCGCGGGGCGTGGGGTACGCCGGTCGGGGCAGTCGATCGGGCGCGGGTGGACACCGGCCCGGCGTCCTCGCGTGAGGCGGTCGCGCTCGGGGTGCACCTGTTCCACTTCGACGGGGCCCCGGTCGCGGTGCTCCAACGGGCGGCCAACCGGCAGTACGACAACGCCTGCCGGTTGGAGGTGGTGGCCCCCGGCGAGGTGTCCGAGGTGCTGCTGGCTGAGGTGCGCCGGTTGATGGTGGAGCGCAGCGTGTTCCGGGGGCAGGTGCTGGCCTTCGACCTGACCGGGGGCATGTACGCGCCGAGCGAGGGTGGGATCCGGTTCCTGGACCGCCCGGAGCTGGGCGCGGACGAGGTGGTCCTGCCTGAGGGGACGTTGTCCCGGGTGGAGCGCCATGTGGTGGGTGCGGTGCGGCATCGGGATGCGCTGCGGGCGGCGGGGCAGCACCTCAAGCGCGGGCTGCTGCTCTACGGGCCCCCCGGCACGGGAAAGACCCACACGGTGCGCTTCCTGCTCGGGGCGATGCCCGGGGTGACCTGCGTGGTGCTGTCGGGCAACGCCCTGGGGTTGGTCTCGGATGCCACCGAGCTGGCGCACGCGTTGCAGCCGGCGGTGGTGGTGCTGGAGGACGTGGACCTGATCGCCGAGCACCGCGAGATGCACATGGGCCCGCAGCCGCTGCTGTTCACCCTGCTCGACGCGATGGACGGACTCACCGCAGAGGCTGATGTGGCGTTCATCCTGACCACCAACCGTGCGGACCTGCTCGAGGCCGCACTGAGCCAACGCCCGGGACGGGTCGACCTGGCGGTCGAGATCCCGCTGCCCGACGAGGCGGCCCGCCGGGCGCTGTTGGGCCTGTACGCCCGGGACCTGCCGGTGACCCCGGCCGCCCTGGACGACGCCGCCGGGCGGTGCGGCGGGGTGACCGCGTCGTTCTTCAAGGAGCTGGCCCGGCGCACCGTCCTGATCGCCGCCGACGCCGAGCAGCCCGTCGACGACGCGGGCCTTGCCGACGCGGTGACCGAGATGCTCAGCGACACGGAGCAACTCACCCGCGCACTGCTCGGCGGCACGGGCGAAGGGGAGGGCATGCCCGTCCCGCCCGATGCCGGGCACTGGCACCTGCGGGCAGGCCCAGGCCTTGCACCCTGACGTCCCCGCTCACATGGCTGATGGCTGGCACCGGTCCGGTCGACCCGTGCTGGAAGGTGCTGCTGAACTCCACCCCGAGTCGCGCGCCCAGATGGAAGCGGCATCGATCGGTGCTCGGGATTAGGTTGGCAGCCAGTCGCATACGGAAGAGGGGAGTTGGCGTCATGCGGGTTGTCCCAGTGTGGCTTCGGTGGGTGAGCGTCCTGTTCGGGTTGGCTTCGGTGCCATTCCTGTGGATCGCGGTCATCGATGCACACACCGCCACCCAGATGACTCAACCAAGCGTCATGGTTGACGACCTCATCCTCAGCTCGATCCAGCGCCTCACGTACGCGGTCATCTGCATCGCGATCGCAGTGCTGCCTGCAGTCTGGTCGACATTCCCTCGCGGGTACGACCTGCACGAGTCGGAGAGTCCGGTGAGGGAATCCATCCGATAGTCCCGGCGCCACTGAGCAGTGCGGTCACACCGCCACGAGCCGGGCGTCCCTTCCGCCGGTGGCCTCGGCTCGGGGCTCAGGAGGCGTCGCTGAGTCGCCGGACGACGTACTGGTTGAGGCTGAGGTGTTCTGCGGCGGCTTCGATGGCGAGTCGGCGGTGGAGTTGCTCGCCGACTCGGAGGGTGACCTTGCCTGACTAGGACCTCGATGGCAGGGGTTCGGGCACCGGTCCGTCTGTGTCGGTCAGGTCTCGGACCACTTCGTTCATGGCCCCGCGGCCGACCTCCGCCGAGGTATCGCTCACGCCTCAGGGGGTAGTGCAGGTCACATGGATTCCAGCCGGTTGATGCCGTTCCTGCGTGACTACCTGACGTCCGCGGCGCTGTGGGGAGTCCTGGGGCTGTCCCTCGTGGCATGGAGCGCGCTGGTCTGGTGGACCTGCCAGCGGTTCCTCCTGCGTTCACCGACAGACCCCGAGGAGAACGGGGCCCCCGCAACCCGAGGGCCCCGCCCGTTCGACTGGTGAGACCAGGTGCCTGTCGTGCGCCTACTCGGTGGTGCACGACGAGTCGAGGAACGCGGCCATGTCGTCGTCCGTGGGCATCGACTCCGCGGGGAGGCCGGTCAGCCACGGATCCACGAACGAGTGGAACGACTCGAGCTGCTGGTCCCCTGTCTGCGCGCACACGGCCTCACGGTCCGTGGACAGCACGTTGCCGCGCCAGATCGCGTCGAGGCGCTGCTCCTGGCTCATCGACGGCTCTGATGCCCCCGCCGACGAGGTGCCCTCCTCCTGCTGGTCACAGCCGGCAGTCAGGGCGATCGAGGCGGTGGCGATCGCAGCCACGAGGCTGCGTGCGAAAGTGGACATCGTCATCTCCCTCTGGTGTGGACGGTCCCGTGCGGCCCCGCCTCCGGTCGCGCCTACCCGCGAGTGCGCGTCTGATACGCGAACCGTGGACTGCGCCGCCCCGACCGTGCCGGCGACCTTGGCGCGGGCCTGTTGCGGGCGGCGCCGGGCCCGTAGCATCCGGTCATGGTGACCGACGAGCCACAAGGGTCCGCAGGCGTGCCGACCCTCTGCCTGGCGCAGGAGCCCCGCGCGGACGAGCTGCTCGCGCGCGATCCATTCGCGCTGCTGACCGGGATGCTGCTCGACCAGCAGTTCCCCATGGAGCGGGCCTTCGCCGGCCCCCGCCTGCTCGCCGACCGGCTCGGCGTCGACCAGCTCGACCCCGGTGCGATCGCCGCCCTGGACCCGGTGGCCTTCGCGGCGCTGGCTGCGGGCCCACCTGCCGTGCATCGCTACCCGGGCTCGATGGCCGGGCGCATCCAGGCGCTGGCGCAGCACGTCGTGGATGAGTATGCGGGGGACACGGCGGCCCTGTGGACCACCTCGTCCACCGGTTCCGAGCTGCTGGGCCGACTGCGGGCCCTGCCGGGATTCGGCGAGCAGAAGGCCCGGATCTTCGTGGCCCTGCTCGGCAAGCAGTGCGGCGTCCGCCCGGAGGGTTGGCGCGAGGCGGCCGGCGCGTACGGCGAGCAGGCAGCGCGTCGGTCGGTGGCCGACGTGGTCGACGCCTCGACGCTCAGCGAGGTCCGTGCCTACAAGCAGCAGCAGAAGGCGGCGGCCAAGGGGTAGGGCCGGCTCGCCCGCGCGGTCCCGTCACGTCGGCGACACGTGCACCTCCGCCTCGCCGGTGGAGGTCGCGATGTCGGCGGCGGCCCGCTCCAGCAGCTGGTCGGCCAGGTGGCGAAGCGCTCGGGCCACAGCGACCTCGTCACCGATCCGCGACTGTGGGGGATCCTGGGCACGTCGATGGCTGACACCGGTCGCCCGGATCCCGGCCAGCGGGTCAGCCACGAGCACCGCCCGGGCGGTCGTGTCCTCGCCCTCGAACAACGAGATGCGCACCGTCCACTGATGGGCGGTCGCAGGTGCGGCATCCGCCGGTGCCGCCTCGGGAGCCTGCTCGGGCGCTGGCTCGCCTGCCATCTGCACGCGCAGCACCGAGCCCGGTCCGGGGAAGAGCAGCCCGGTGTGCCCGTCGCTCCAGCGGACCAGGTACGGCGGCGCGCCGTCGGCTCCGCGCACCTCCAGGACCTCCCCGTCCCGTGTCGGGCGGTCCACCTGCTCGCCAGCCATCACGATCCGATCGCCCACCGATGCCTTCATCGCGCCACCTCCAGGAGTTCGTCTGTGCACCTCCACTCTCCTCCTCCGCGACGTGGGGACGCAAAGCCCCGGGGCTCGGTCGACCGCCCCGGCGGACCCGGTGGCGCCCGGCCGCTGGCAGACCTCGGTCCTGTGACTCGCGTCACACGCGCGACGACGAGGTTTCCGGCAATCCGTCGGGGGGAAGAACAGGGGCAGTCGCCCCATGATCCTCGTCCGGGGCACCGCCACCTCGAACCCGCTCGATGCGGGACGCCCTCAGGCGAGGGCATGCACGGTCCCGCGGGAGACCTGAACCCGACGCGGAACCGAGGTGGACCACTGTCGACGCGAACGTCGTCGGCCGGACCAGGAGTCCTGAAATGAACAGCTCCCTCGCCCGGATGGCCGGCGCCATGGCCATGACCATGACCGTGGGATCGGTTGCCCTGCTCGGCCCGGTCACCACGGCTGCCGCCGCACCCACGACCACCACCGCGAAGTCCGTGGCCACCACGGCCGCGCCCACCGGTGAGCGCAACACCAAGGTCTCGCGAAGCATGACCGGCATCCGGGCCTCGGCCTACGTCGGCAAGCACTACAGCGCCCGCCACGAGGGCACCCGCAAGTGCATCGTGCGCAAGGAGTCCGGGGGCAACTACCGGATCGCGTCACGCACCGGGAAGTACCGCGGTGCCTACCAGTTCAACGCGCACCTGGCCCGCTCGACGGCCAAGAGGATGGGTCGCTCCGACCTGGCCAACAAGCCGTTCAACACCTGGAGCCGGTTCGATCAGGACAAGGCGTTCTGGACCGTGTGGAACCACGGCCGGGGCCGGGGCCACTGGCCCACCGCCCGCGGCTGCTGACCGCGCGCGAGCTCAGGGCCGATCGGCGATCCCGCCGGTCGGCCCTTGCGCGCAACCACCCGAAACCGCGGCGGATCACACCAAAGCGACTGTGATCTTGCTCACAGACCCGTCCGCGCATTTCCCTGGCGTGCCCGCGGCTGGCAACACTGGTGCCAGCCCCGGCGGGACGCAGCCGGCGTCCCGGGGCGCGCAGCAGCCCGGGGCCATGCCACGGGATCGCCCCCAGGGGGCGGTCGCAAGTCGCGCGGGAGACCCGAACCCGCGACCGACGCCGAGCCTGCTGTGCACGCGCGTCGGCTCCAGGTGGGCCGGCCCGGACCAGGAAGCCCTATGCCACTGCTGACCCGCATGACCGGAGTCGTTGCCGCCGCCGCCACGGCTGGGGCCCTCGTCCTCATCGCCCCCACCTCACCAGCGTCGGCCGGGACGGCTGCGGTGACCCCCACCCCGAGTGCCACGGTCGGCGCCGTGCGGGCCGGTGAGCGCAACCCGAAGGTGTCGCGCAGCCTCAGTGGGGTCCGGGCCTCGGCCTACGTGGGCAAGTACTACAGCTCCCGCCATGAGGGCACCCGACGGTGCATCGTGCGCAGGGAGTCCGGTGGGAACTACCGGATCTCCTCGCCCGGAGGTCGGTACCGCGGGGCCTACCAGTTCAACGCGGGGCTGGCCCGTGCCACGGCGCTGAAGATGGGCCGGCGGGACCTGGCCGGCAAGCCGATCAGCTCGTGGAGCCGGTTCGAGCAGGACAAGGCCTTCTGGGTCGTGTGGAACCACGGTCGCGGCGCAGGGCACTGGGGCGGCACGCGGCACCGCTGCTGAGGCCGGCGTCGACCTGCGAGGATCGGGGGATGCTCGATGTCCCGCTCGATCGCTTCGAGGAGCTCGTCTCCGAGGCCCTGGACACCATCCCGGCGGACCTGGCCGCCATGCTGTCCAACTGTGTGGTGCTCGTCGAGGATGACGTGCCCGCGGGGACCCCGAGCCTGCTCGGGCTGTACGAGGGCACGCCCCTGACCGAGCGGGGTGAGTGGTACAGCGGGGTGCTCCCGGACCGGATCACCATCTACCGGCGCCCGATCCTGCGGATGTGCCGGGACGACCAGGACGTGGTCGACGAGGTGCGGATCACCGTGATCCACGAGGTCGCGCACCACTTCGGGATCGACGACGACCGCCTCCACGAGCTCGGCTGGGGATGAACATCGGGTGCGCCCGGCCACGACCGGCCCTTCCGGCGGGCGCAGGTGCAGGGGGCGTCAATAGGCTGGGGACACGCCGCCCTGGGAGGTTCGCATGGCCCCGACCGATGAACGCCGCAAGGCCCTGGCCGTCCTGACCTCGGGGGGTGACTCCCAGGGGATGAACGCGACCGTCCGCGCCGTGGTCCGCACCGCGATCGCCAACGGGGCCGACGCCTATGCCATCTACGAGGGCCTGCAGGGGCTCGTCGACGGTGGGGACCGGATCCAGCCGTTCGACTGGAACTCCGTCGGGTCGATCATGAACCTGGGCGGGACGGTCATCGGCACCGCCCGGTCGGCGGACTTCCGGGAGCGCCAGGGCCGGCTGCGGGCCGCACGCAACCTGGTCGAGCGCGGGATCGACCGGCTCGTGGTCATCGGCGGCGACGGCTCGCTGACCGGGACCGACATCTTCCGCTCGGAGTGGTCCGGGCTGCTCGAGGAGCTCGTCGCCACCGGGGAGCTCACCGCCGAGCAGGCTGGTGCCCACCAGCAGCTGGTCATCGCCGGGGCGGTCGGCTCGATCGACAACGACATGGTCGGCACCGACAAGACCATCGGTGCGGACACCGCGATGCACCGCATCATCGAGGCGATCGACGCCCTGGCCTCGACCGCCTCGAGCCACCAGCGCTCGTTCGTCGTCGAGGTCATGGGCCGGCACTGCGGGTACCTGGCCGTGATGTGCGCGATCGCCGGGGGCGCTGACTACGTCCTCATCCCCGAGGTCCGCCCGGGTCCGGGCTGGCAGGACGCCCTGGTCGGGCGCCTGGCGGCCGGACGCGCCGCGGGGCGCCGGGACAACCTGGTCATCGTGGCCGAGGGCGTGTCCGACGAGGACGGCCGGCCGGTGACCTCCCAGATGGTCGCCGACCTGATCACCGAGCGGCTCGGCGAGGACACCCGGGTCACGATCCTGGGGCACGTGCAGCGTGGTGGGGCTCCCACCGCCTACGACCGCTGGATGCCCACGCTCATGGGGCACGCGGCCGCGCTCGAGGTGCTCGGGGCCGGCCCCGACCATGTCTCGCAGCTCATCGGGATCCACAACAACCGGGTCTCCCGGATGCCGCTGATGGAGGCGGTCGCCGCCACCCAGGCGATCCCGCGGATGATCGAGTCCGGGGACTACGCCGGTGCGATGGCGGCCCGCGGGGACTCGTTCACCGCCATGATGCGCGTCTTCGAGGGGATCGCCCAGCCCGAGCCGATGTTCCCCGGGCAGGGCACGCGGATCGCGATCGTCCACGCCGGCGGCCTCGCCCCGGGGATGAATGCCGCCGTGCGCGCAGCCGTGCGGTTCGGCGTCTCCCGTGGGCACGCGATGGTGGGCATCCGCGGCGGGTTCCCGGGCCTGCTCAACGACCAGGTCGAGGATCTCGACTGGGCCGCGGTGGAGGGCCTCGTGGGCCTGGGTGGCGCCGAGCTCGGGACCAGCCGGATCACGCCGCGGACAGAGGACTACGCCCTGGTGGGGGAGGCGATCCAGCGCAACCGGATCGACGGCCTCCTGGTCATCGGCGGCCACCGGGCCTACGAGGCGATGTGGCGCCTGCGCGAGCATCGCGGGGACCACCCCGGCCTGCGGATCCCGGCGATCTGCCTGCCCGCGTCGATCGACAACAACCTGCCCGGCTGGGAGATGACGATCGGGGCCGACACCGCCCTGAACGCGATCGTGTCGGCGGTCGACGTCCTCAAGCAGTCCGCGAGTGCCTCGCATCGCGCGTTCGTGGTGGAGACCATGGGGCGCAGGTGCGGGTTCCTGGCGACCCTGGCCGCCCTGTCCGTCGGTGCCGAGGAGGTCTACCTCAACGAGGACCCGCCCACCCTGGCCCGCCTCAACCACGACGTCGCCGAGATGGTGGCCGGCTTCCGCCGGGGGCGGCGCTTCCACCTGTCGATCCGAAACGAGGAGGCCAGCGCCGGCTACACCACGGAGTTCCTGTGCCAGCTGTTCGCCGAGGAGTCCGGTGGGCTGTTCGACGTGCGCCCCATGGTCCTCGGGCACCTGCAGCAGGGCGGGAACCCGACGCCCTTCGACCGTGTCCACGCCGCGCGCCTGGCCGCGCACTGCATCGACTGGTTGACCGGGCGGATGCTCGCGGGCCGGATCGACTGGCACTACGCGACCTTCGTGGACGGGAAGCTGGGCTCAGCCCGACTCGTGCGGATCTCCGAGGTGTTCGACATCGAGAACCGGCGTCCGAAGGAGCAGTGGTGGATGGACATGCTCCCGGTGATGGACGCGATCGCCCGCAGCCCGCTGCCCGGCGGGTCCGCCGAGCAGCCCGCGACGAGCTCCTGACGGGCCGCGTCGGCGGTCACCACCGACGGGCTGCCCCCGGCGCCGGAGCAGCCATCCGGCGGGCCGTCGCCTGTGGTTGGATCGGTCCCGAGCTCCCCTGCTGCCCACACAACCGGAGGCCCCAGTGATCGTGGAGACCGCCACCATCTCGGTGGAGCCCGGCCGCGAGGACGAGTTCGTCCGCGCGCTCGAGGCGGCCAAGCTGGTCCTGGCCCAGGCACCCGGGTGGCAGGGGATCACCGTGCACCGCGGCATCGAGCGCCCCTCGGTGTTCCTGCTCGCGATCACCTGGGAGACCCTCGAGGACCACACCGAGGGGTTCCGCGGTGGCGCGCTCTTCGGCCAGTGGCGTGCCCTCATCGGCCCGTTCTTCGCCGAGCCCCCGTCGGTCGAGCATTGGACCGTCCTGTGAGTCCTGCGCCCCTGCATGAGCTGGGAGCGCTCGAGGCGGCGGCCCTCATGTCCGCGGGGCGGTTGACCAGCGTCGGGCTCGTCGAGCACCTGCTGGCCCGGATCGAGGCGCGTGAGCCGACCCTGCACGCGCTCATCGCCCTGCACCCCCAGGCCCTCGACCAGGCCAGGGCAGCGGACGCCCGCCGTGCCGCCGGCCAGTCGCTGGGACCGCTGGACGGCGTCCCGGTCATCATCAAGGACAACATCGAGTGCCTCGGCCTGCCCGCGACCGTCGGGTCGCTGGCGATGGTCGGCTCGCCGGCCGAACGGGACGCACCGCTGGTCGCCCGGCTGCGAGCCGCCGGGTTGGTCGTCCTGGCCGCCGCGAACCTGTCGGAGTGGGCCAACTTCCGGGGCCGGCACTCCACCAGCGGGTGGTCGGGCGTGGGTGGGCTCACGGACAACCCGTGGAAGTCCGGGCACTCCGCCGGCGGCTCCTCGTCCGGCTCCGGGGCGGCCCTCGCGGCGCGGTACGCCCCGCTGGCCGTCGGCACCGAGACCGACGGATCGATCACCTGCCCCGCGTCCCTGTGCGGGGTCGTGGGGCTCAAGCCCACGGTGGGCACCGTCCCGGTCGAGGGCGTGGCTCCCATCGCCGCCAGCCATGACACGCCGGGGCCCATGGGCCGCAGCGTCGCCGACGTCGGCGCGCTGCTCGCGGTGCTGTGCCGGGCAGCCGTTCGCAGCAGCCGACGGCTCTGGCCGGGAGAGCCGGCGCCGCTTCGTCCTGGGGGTCCCGCGTCCCTGGCTGGCCGGTGACGCGGCCACCGATGGCCTGTTCGCCCACGCCGTGCAGGCGCTGCGGGCCGCCGGCATGACGGTCCTGGACGTGGACGCCGCGCCGGCCGACGACCAGAGCGCCCGCGACGAGGTGACCGTCCTGGTCCATGAGATGGCCGACGACCTCGGGACCTACCTCGCATCCCGCCCGGGGACCGGGCCGACCTCGATCGCGGAGGTCGTGGCGTTCAACGACGCCCACCCCGCGGACGAGTTGGCCCACTACGGCCAGGAGTACCTGGAGGCCGCGGTGACCAGCGGCGGTCGCGCCGCGTCCGCCTACCGGGAGGCCAGGGACCGCAACCTCGCCTGGGCCGTCGACTCCGTGCTGACGCCGGCGTTCGCGCACGGGGTCGACGCGCTGGTATCGCCGGCCTACGGCCCGGCGTGGCGCAGCGAACTGGCCGGTGGGGACTCGTTCACCGGCGGCCTGGTCACCTCGGCCCCGGCGATCGCGGGATGGCCGATCCTGACGCTGCCCATCGGGCTCGTCGATGGGCTGCCCGTGGGCCTGAGCATCGTCGGCCCCGAGCATGGGGAGGACGCCCTGCTGGCGATCGGATCGGCCGTCGAGGCGGCCGTGGGCTGGTCGCAGCATCCCCCCGAGGGCTGAGCGCAGGGCCGTCGGGAGTGGCGCCACCGCCCTTGGACCCAGACCCTCGGGACCATCGGCGGGGCGTTTGGGTACCTCCTGCTGTTGGCCGGAAACCGCGATGCGGCAGGCTATGCCCTGTGCGCCCGCTCGGGGCGCGCCAGGATCAGATGGAGTGCTCATCCCATGACTGTCCCCGGACTCGAGAATCCGCCCACCGAGAACAAGAAGCTGCTGGAGTGGGTCGAGCAGGTCGCCACCCTCGCCCAGCCAGACCGCATCGAGTGGTGCGACGGCTCCCAGGAGGAGTGGGATCGCCTGACCCAGCTGATGGTCGACGACGGCATGGCCATCCGCCTGAACCCCGAGCTGCGCCCCAACTCGTTCCTGTTCCGCTCGGACCCCTCCGACGTGGCCCGCGTCGAGGACCGCACCTACATCTGCTCCCTCGACGAGCAGGACGCCGGCCCGACCAACAACTGGCACGACCCGGTGCACGATGCGCGCCACCCTCAAGGGGCTGTTCCAGGGCTCGATGCGCGGGCGCACCATGTACGTCATCCCGTTCTCGATGGGCCCGCTGGGCTCACCCATCTCCGAGCTGGGCGTCGAGATCACCGACTCGCCCTACGTCGTGGTCAACATGCGCATCATGACCCGCATGGGCCAGGCCGCCCTGGACCTGATCGGCCCCGACGGCGACTTCGTGCCGGCCGTGCACTCCGTCGGCTACCCGCTGGCCGACCGGGACGGCAACACCCGCCCCGACCTGGCCTGGCCGTGCAACGAGATCAAGTACATCGTGCACTTCCCCGAGACCCGCGAGATCTGGTCCTTCGGCTCCGGCTACGGCGGCAACGCCCTGCTGGGCAAGAAGTGCTTCGCGCTGCGGATCGCCTCGGCGATGGCCCGCGACGAGGGCTGGCTGGCCGAGCACATGCTGATCCTCAAGCTCACCGGCCCGACCGGTGACGTCAACCACCTGGCGGCGGCCTTCCCGAGCGCCTGCGGCAAGACCAACCTCGCGATGCTCGAGCCGAGCGTCCCGGGCTGGAAGGTCGAGACCGTCGGCGACGACATCTGCTGGATGCGCTACGGCGAGGACGGCCGCCTGCACGCGATCAACCCGGAGTCCGGGTTCTTCGGTGTCGCGCCGGGCACGTCGATGAAGACCAACGCCAACGCGATGCGCACCATGTGGGGCAACTCGATCTTCACCAACGTCGCGCTGACCGACGAGGGCGACGTGTGGTGGGAGGGCATGACCGACGAGGCGCCCGCGCACCTGATCGACTGGAAGGGCCACGACTGGACGCCTGCGTCCAACGAGGTCTCCAGCCACCCGAACAGCCGGTTCACCACCCCGGCCGCGCAGTGCCCGATCATCGCCGACAACTGGGAGGACCCGGCCGGTGTGGCCATCGACGCGATCCTCTTCGGCGGCCGTCGCGCGACGAACGTGCCGCTGGTCAACGAGGCCCGCGACTGGGAGCACGGCGTGTTCATCGGCGCCACGGTCTCCTCGGAGATGACCGCCGCGGCCGTGGGCGGCCTCGGCCAGCTGCGCCGCGACCCGTTCGCGATGCTGCCGTTCTGCGGCTACAACATGGCCGACTACTGGGGCCACTGGCTGAAGGTCGGATCCGCCACGACGCCGGAGAAGCTGCCCAAGGTCTACCAGGTCAACTGGTTCCGCAAGGACGCCGACGGCAAGTTCATCTGGCCGGGCTTCGGCGAGAACAGCCGCGTGCTGGCCTGGATCATCGACCGGGTCAACGGCGTCGGCGCCGGCGTGGAGACCCCGATCGGCATCGCGCCGGCCCCGGGCGCGCTCTTCCTCGACGGGCTGGACCTCACCGAGGAGCAGCTGACCGAGCTGTTCTCCGTGGATCCGGATCGCTGGCTCTCGGAGTGCATCCTCACCGAGGAGTACTTCGGGCAGTTCGGCGATGCGGTCCCGGCCGCGATGTACGCCCAGCTCGAGGTGCTCCGCGAGAACCTCGAGGACGCGAAGGACTGAACGCTCGAGCTCGACGACGACCGCCCGGTGCCCCTGAGGTGCCGGGCGGTCGCGCGCGTGCACCGGATGGGAGGATCTGGGGATGCATCATGATGCCATCGACCTTCGTGGGCGTGACTTCCTGCGGGAGGCCGACTTCACCGCGGCCGAGCTCGACTCGCTGATCGAGCTGGCCGGGGTGCTCAAGGCCGACCGGGCCGCCGGTCGTGAGCGCCAGCGGCTGATCGGTCGGGTGATCGCGCTGGTGTTCGAGAAGACGTCCACCCGGACCCGGTGCGCGTTCGAGGTGGCCGCGTACCACCAGGGCGCGAACGTGACGTTCCTGGACCCGGTCGCATCCCAGATGGGGCACAAGGAGTCGGCGGCGGACACCGCGGCCGTGCTGGCCGGCATGTACGACGCCATCCAGTTCCGTGGGTCCGACCACGCGATCGTCGAGGAGCTCGCGGCGGCCGCCGACGTGCCGGTCTACAACGGCCTGACCGACACCTGGCACCCGACCCAGATGCTGGCCGACTTCCTGACCATGCGCGAGCACTCGGGTGGTGCGCCCTGGTCGGACCTGAGCCTGGCCTACGTCGGGGATGCCCGGTACAACATGGGCAACTCGATGCTGGTCATGGCCGCGATCATGGGGGCGGACGTCCGGATCGTCGCCCCGCGGGAGCTGTGGCCCGCCGCGGAGATCCAGCAGCTGGCCAGGCATCGGGCTGCCACCAGCGGGGCGCGGATCCTGCTCACCGAGGATCCGGCTGAGGGTGTCGCGGGGGCGCAGTTCGTGCACACCGACGTCTGGGTCTCGATGGGTGAGCCGAAGGACGTGTGGGACGCCCGGGTCCAGGCGTTGCGGCCCTATCGCGTGGACTCAGCGCTGATGGCTGCCACCGGCCGGTCGGATGCCCGCTTCCTGCACTGCCTGCCGGCCTTCCATGACGCGCGCACGGTGGTGGGCCGGGAGGCGGCCGAGCGCTATGGGCTCACCGATGGGATCGAGGTCTCCGACGAGGTCTTCGGCTCAGCGGCCAGCGTGGTGTTCCAGCAGGCGCACAACCGGATGCACACGATCAAGGCGCTCCTGGTCGCAACCCTGCAGCACTGAGCCCGGACATGCATCGACGCCCGCTGCACAGGTCAGGGGCGTCGAGGTGCAGGAGGCGGTTCGGGGTGGTCAGGCGATCCCGAGGGTGACCGGGGCGACCGCCAGGGCGATCTCGTCCGCGGCCGCTGACGCGCCCTCCCCGCGCTGGCGGGGGAAGTCCGAGAGGTCGATGCGCACGTACACGCGCTCGCGCTCCTCCTCGGTCATGCCACCCCAGACGCCGTAGGGCTCGCGTGCTCGGATCGCGTAGTCGGCGCACTCGACGCGCACCTCGCAGCGGGTGCACACCGCCTTCGCGGCCCGATCCCGACGCAGCCGCGCCAGTCCCCGCTCGTTCTGCGGATGGAAGAAGAGGTCCTGATCAGCGCCCCGGCAGGCGCCCACCTCCTGCCATTCCCATGTCGCATCCATCGGCACCTGGGACAGGGGCTGCTGCGGCATTACTACTCCGTTCCGGGCCCGTGGCCCACGGCGTGGATGTCGTGCTCCGGCAGTGTCGCGCGCTGACCGCGTGCGTCCCCGGGGCGGTATGAGCCCTTGATCGGTTTCGTCTGCGGTGCTCGTCACGCTACTCACCGTGAAGGCAGATGTTATCCAACGAACGTATGAAAGTCCACTAGTACGAAAGACCCAAATCTCACGGAGTGTGCAGATTCCGTGCATCCATCGTCGCAGCAGTCGCGAATCCGCGGCGGTCACAGGGGCACCATCCATCACACTACGTCACCGGTATGCGGTGGGTCCTTCACCGGCCGTTCACCAAGGAGCGTCGTGACGCAAGGTGATCGGCGTACCATCAGGCACATGACCGACGACCTCGATCCCCTGGAATCACCGGACCTGTCCGGCGGCACTGCCGTGATGGAACGGACCGAGAACACCGATGGCACGGGCGATCACGACCGCTTCGCGCACTACGTCGAGAAGCACAGGATCGTCGAGAGCGCCGTCATGGGCACCCCGGTGGTCGCCCTGTGCGGCAAGGTCTGGGTGCCCGGTCGGGACCCGTCCAAGTTCCCGGTCTGCCCGGAGTGCCTGAAGGTCTACAACGGGCTCCCCGCCGGTGGCGACGACCAGTAGCCCCGGATCGACGCACCGCCCCGGCAGCCCTGGGCGTGCGGCCGCTAAGGGTGGCTCATCCATCGGATAAGGCGGCGCGGCACCCCCCGGGGGTGCTGTCCGGTGCCCAGCCCGACGTGGCATCATCACCGTGGGGTGAGGGGCCGGCGGGGCCACGGTCGACGCGGGAGGTGCGGGGTGCAGCATGGCGTCGAGCCGATCGCCACGTCCCGGGGGGTGCGCCCGGCAGCGATCCTGGCCGTGGTGCTCACCCTGGTCGTGGGGCTGCTGGCCCCGATGAACCCGGCAGCGGCGGTCGACCCGACCCCGACACCGCTGGTCACCGGATGGCTGCCGAGCTGGGCCACCGACACCGCCATGGCCGCGGTCGAGGGCAACGCCGACCTGATCGGTGAGGCGTCGCCCTTCTGGTACACGGCCAGGGCCTCGGGAAGTGCTGTGGCCGTATCGACGACGATGAGTCCCGCGACCATCGCCGCCGTCCTGGCCAGCCTGCGGGCACGCGGGATCGCGGTCATCCCCTCGGTCGCCGACGGGTCGGCGGCCAGGGCCATGGCCGCGGTGCTCAAGGACCCGGCGGCCCGTGCGACCCATGTCAACCAGCTCGTCGAGCTGGCCACCGTCAACGGGTACGACGGGATCGAGCTCGACTACGAGAAGTTCGCGTTCTCGGACGGCAGCTCCACGTGGGCCTCGACGCGGCCCGCCTGGGTCGCGTTCGTCAACGAGCTGGGCGGTGCGCTGCACGGTGCCGGCAAGCGCCTGGCCCTGGCCGTACCCCCGATGTACGACGGGACCTACACCTCGAGCAGCGGCTACTGGGTCTACGACTACGCCGGTGTCGCGCCCGTGGTCGACTCCCTGCGGATCATGACCTACGACTACTCGGTGTCCCGGCCCGGCCCGATCTCGCCGGTGTCCTTCCTCCGGCGGACCCTGGCCTATGCCGTCACCGCGTTCCCGGCCGCCCGGATCCGGATGGGACTGCCCGCCTACGGACGGCTGTGGACAGCACGCCGGGCCGATGGGTCCCCGTCGATCACGGGGACGTGCCCGGCCACCGGCGTGCCCGGGACCACCAGCTTCACCACAGCCACGGCGATGACCTACCTGACCTCGGTGGCAGGCGCACCCCCGGCAGTGCGCTACGACGAGGCGACCGGGGAGATGGTGGCCACGTTCGCCAAGGAGTACGCGGGCCTCGACGCGGGCGGGATCGCCACGTCGTGCGTGGTCGACCACGAGGCCTGGTGGGTCGACGCGCGCGGGGTGGCAGCACGGATGCCGCTGATCACCGAGTTCGGGCTGGCCGGCGTGGCCGCCTGGCACCTCGGTGGTGTGGACCCGGACTCCTGGGCTGCCATGCGGGCGTTCGCGGCGGGGATGCCGTTCGTGGCCGTCCCGATCGTGGCCCCGGCCGTCACGACCCTGGTCGAGGCGCGACCGTCCACGCTGGCGCCCAAGCGGGGCAAGAAGGTCACTGTCACGGTGCAGGTGACCCCGAGGAAGTCGGTGACCGTTCGCCGGCAGATGCTCGTGAAGGGCAAGTGGAGGACGATGTCCACGAAGCGGACCTCGTCCAAGGGTCGGGCGACCTTCACGTTCACGTGGCCGAAGACGAAGAAGAAGGCCACGCGGACCTACCGGATCACCAGCAGGAAGAAGGGCTCGGTGCCTGCCGGGAGCTCCACGACCTTCACGATCACCACTCGGTGAGCCGCTCCTGAGTCGTCGCCGCGGGGCTCCTGCGATGCGCGGGGATCAGTCCAGGCACGCCGCCGGGAGGTCGAACCACAGGAGGTGGTCCAACGCGGCCGGCAGCTGCGCCTCCGGCCCCCGCGTCCGCGCGGCGGCGGCAGCCAGCAGCGTCCGGGCCTCGGCCAGGTGCGCGGCCAGCGCCCCCTCGTCGGCACGATCGTCGTGCCGGGGACAGATGAGCTCCCCGGAGTCGTCGTAGTGCACGTCGGCCAGGCGCAGCGGGGGCTCGACCGGCCCGGCGCGGTGCTTCCACAGCCCGGTCGCGAGGTCGAAGCGGTAGTCCTCCAGCAGGGCCCATCCGTCCCGGGCCAGCAGGTCGACCGCCTCGACGAGGTAGCCGAACACCTCCTCGGAGATGAAGTAGTTGAAGTTGACCCGGACCCATCCGGGCTTGATGCCCTCGCACCCGACCGAGATCTGCTCCTCGAACTCGGCGGAGCGGTCCAGGGAGATCCCCAGCAGCCGGTGCCCGTAGGGTCCCGCGCAGGAGCAGCCGCCACGGGCCTGGATGCCGAACACGTCGTTGAGCATGGCGACGATCGCGTTGTGGTGCAGGTAGCGCCCGCTGGGTGCGCGCACGGTGAACGACACGATGGACAGCCGATCGGCGGCGACGTTCCCCAGGACGCCGATCGCCGGGTTCGCCGACCACGCGGCGACGGCGCGGTGGACGAGGTCCTCCTCGTGCGCCCGGATCACGTCCGTGCCGACAGCGCGCTTGAGGTCGAACACCAGGCCGGCGCGGATCGACTCGATGATCGCCGGCGTGCCGCCCTCCTCCCGGTGCTCCGGGTCGGTCAGGTAGGTGTGCTCGGTCGGGCTCACGTAGGCCACGGTTCCCCCGCCCACGACGTCGGGCACCCGGTTGGTCAGCAGGTCCCGGCGCACGATCAGCAGCCCCGGTGTGCCCGGACCACCGATGAACTTGTGCGGGGACAGGAACACCGCGTCCTTGGCGGCGGCCGGGTCGCCACCCGGGTTCATGTCGATGTCGATGTAGGGCCCGCCGGCGGCGTAGTCCCAGAACGCCAGCGCCCCGTGGGCGTGCAGCAGCCGCGTGATCCCGTCGGCGTCGGACAGGATCCCGGTCACGTTGGAGGCCGCGCTGAAGCTGCCGATCTTCAGGGGCCGGTCGGCGTACCGGACGAGCTCCTCGGCCAGCCGGTCGGCATCGATGTGGCCGTCCGGGCTCTCCGGGATCAGGACGACCTCGGCGATGGACTCCCGCCACGGCAGCTCATTGCTGTGGTGCTCGAACGGGCCGATGAAGACCACCGGGCGCTGGGCCTCGGGGATCTGCGCGCTGAACCCGTAGCGCGCGTCCAGGTCGGCGGGGATCCGCAGGTTGAGGATCCCGATGAGCTTGTTGATCGCCCCCGTGGTGCCGGAGCCGGCGAAGATCACCGCCGTGGAGGCGTCGCCATTCACGCACTCGCGGATGATCCGGCGGGCGTCCTCGCGCAGCCGGGTGGTCTGCAGCCCGGTCCCGCTGGACTCGGTGTGGGTGTTGGCGTAGCGGGGCAGCACCTCGGCGCGGATGAAGTCCTCGATGAAGTCCAGGGCGCGACCGCTGGCCGTGTAGTCGGCGTAGGTCACCCGGCGCCGGCCGTACGGGCCGTCCATGACCTGGTCGTCTCCGATGACCCCGGAGCGGATCCGGGCCAGCAGGGCCGGCTCGGGCAGGCCGTCGGCGGCCGGCGGGATCTGGGTCACGTGCGGACGCCCTTCTGCAGCGCGTGGACCAGGCGGTCCTGGTGGTAGGTCAGCCAGTCGTAGACCAGGGACATCGCCCGCCGTGGGTCGTCGTCAGCGAGCCCGAGGAGCTCGTCGGTGCCGTCCTCGGTGATCCCCAGCCGGGTTCCCAGGGTCAGGCGCAGGTCGTTGAGGGCCCCGAGCCAGGCCAGGCACTCCTCCTGGGACAGCCGCGTCGGGTCGGGCCGTCCCAGCGAGGCTGCCGCCGTGCGGAGGTTCCCCAGCTTGCCGGTCCGCAGGTCGCGCTGGGTGAAGCGGCGGAACTCGTCGGCGTCGTCGGGGTCCTCGTAGGCGTCGGGGAACAGTCGGGCCAGCGCCGGGTCGTCCGGGCGCTGCGCCGTCGGGTCGATCCCGACCAGGTCAGCCAACGGGTCGGCCGGCTCGTCGGCCTCCGGCTCGGCGAGCATGGCGACCATCTGATCGAGCAGGTCCGCCATGAGGCCGCGGTCGGGGTCGCCGAGGTGCAGCCAGACCTGGCCGTGGCGGTTGCGCCGGAACCCCGGCGGGTCGAGCAGGCCCATCGTGCTCCTCAGTGGTCCCGCGACAGGGTGGCCCAGAGGCCGTAGCTGTGCATCGCCGTGACATCGCGCTCCATCGCGTCCCTGCTCCCGGAGCTCACCAGCGCCCGGCCCTCCTGGTGCACGTCGAGCATGAGCGCCTCGGCCTTGTCGCGCGGGTAGCCGAAGTAGGTCATGAACACGAACGTCACGTAGGACATCAGGTTCACCGGGTCGTTCCAGACGATCGTCACCCAGGGCGTGTCGACGTCGGCCTCAGCGGCGACCTCCACGTCCTCCATCGGTGCGATGCTCACAGGCCCCATGGTCGCATCACCGGGGCGCGGATCGCCAAGCCGATCAGCCGGCTGTGACCCACTCCGGGGTCTGCTCCACCAGGGTGACCTCCGGGCCGAGGAACCGGCGGCCGAGACGGGCGAACGGCAGCGGGTCGCCGGTGGCCAGGAACCTGTGCACCGGCGGGGGCGAGTCGGCGGGTCGCCCGAGCTGGTGCGCGGCCAGCGTCCGGTAGACGTCCTTGGCGGTCTCCTCGGCCGACGAGACGAGCGTGACGTCGTCACCGCACACGTAGGAGATGACACCGGTCAGCAGCGGGTAGTGCGTGCAGCCCAGGACGAGGGTGTCGATGCCCGCGTCGAGCAGCGGGTCGAGGTACTCGTGGGCCACCTCGATCACCTCGTCGCCGGTGACGACCCCGGACTCGACGAAGTCCACGAACCGGGGGCAGGCCTGCGACCGGATGGTCAGGTGCGGGGCTGCGGCGAAGGCGTCCTCGTACGCGCCGCTGGTGACCGTGGCCACCGTCCCGATGACCCCGATCCGCCCGTCGCGGGTGGCACGCACGGAGCGTCGGACGGCCGGCTTGATCACCTCGACGACCGGCACCGGGTAGCGCTCACGGGCATCTCGCAGGACTGCGGCCGACGCGGAGTTGCAGGCGATCACCAGGGCCTTGACCCCGGAGTCGACCAGGTGGTCCATGACGTCCAGGGCGAATGCCCGGACCTCGGCGATCGGCCGGGGGCCGTACGGTCCGCGGGCGGTGTCCCCGACGTAGAGGATCGCCTCGTCGGGCAGCTGGTCGATGACCGAGCGGGCGACCGTGAGCCCGCCCACGCCGCTGTCGAAGATCCCGATGGGGGCGTCGGGATCGCCCACCCCGGGGCCGGCGATGGACGGTGTGAGCGACATGACGCCCATTCTCCCCACCGCGCGCCGGGCCGCGGTGCTGGGGATCGCTAGGGTTGCCCGCGTGTCGGGGCGGTTCGCCCCCAACGTCCAGGGAGGGCGCGTGCGGCTCACGGTCATCGGGTGTGCGGGTTCGTTCCCGAACCCGGGTTCGGCGGCCTCGTGCTACCTCGTGGAGCACGAGGGCACCTCGATCGTCCTCGACCTCGGCCCCGGGTCGCTGGGGCCCCTGGCGGCCGCCACCGACCTGCGCGCGCTGGACGCGGTGCTGCTCTCGCACCTGCACGCCGACCACTGCCTGGATCTGGCGGGCATGTACGTGGCCCGCAAGTACCACCCCGACGGCCCGCCCCCGCCGCTGCCCGTCCACGGCCCGCGGGGGACCGGGCGGCGCATCGCCGACGCCTACCGGACCTCGCCGGGAGAGCCGGTCGAGGGCCTGGAGCGGGTCTACCGGTTCGTCGACCACTCGCCCGACCCGCTGCGGATCGGGCCGTTCACGATCACGCTGGCCCGGGTCGAGCACCCGGTTCCGGCGTTCGCGATCCGCGTGGAGGCCGCAGGCGCGGCCCTGGTCTACAGCGGCGACACCGGTCCGACCCCGGCGCTGGTGGAGCTCGCCCGCGGGGCGGACCTCGCCCTGTTCGAGGCGTCCTTCCTGTCCGACGGGGACAATCCGCGGGATCTGCACCTGACCGCCGCGCAGGCCGCTGAGCACGCTGCCGAGGCTGGTGTCGGACGACTGGTCCTGACGCATCTCGTGGCATGGAACGATCCGATGGCGACGCTGGCCGAGGGGCGCAGCGCGTTCGATGGGGAGGTGGCCCTGGCCGCCCCCGGGATGGTGGTGGAGCTGTGACCCGATCGGATGGCCGTGCGCCCGACGCACTGCGCGAGGTGACCTTCCAGCGGGGCTGGCTGGATCATGCCGAGGGCTCGTGCCTGGTCTCCTTCGGGGCCACCCGCGTGCTGTGCGCCGCGTCCTTCACCGCGGGCGTCCCGCGCTGGAAGAAGGGCTCCGGCTCGGGCTGGGTGACCGCCGAGTACGCGATGCTGCCGCGCTCGACCAACACCCGTTCCGACCGGGAGTCGGTCAAGGGCCGGATCGGTGGGCGCACCCACGAGATCTCCCGGCTCATCGGCCGGTCGATGCGTGCGGTCATCGATGTGGCGGCCCTGGGCGAGAACACCATCGTCATCGACTGCGACGTCCTGCAGGCTGACGGGGGCACCCGGACCGCGGCCATCACCGGTGCCTACGTGGCGCTGGCCGACGCCGTGGCATGGGCTCGCGGGAAGGGCCTGGTCGCCGCGGGGGCGTCGCCGATCGTGGACTCGGTCGCCGCGGTGAGCGTCGGCATCGTCGACGGGCAGCCGTGCCTGGACCTGCACTACGACGACGACGTGCGCGCCGACACCGACATGAACGTCGTGATGACCGGCTCCGGGCGGTTCGTCGAGGTCCAGGGGACTGCGGAGCGCGAGCCCTTCGACCGGGCTGAGCTCGACCGCCTGCTCGACCTCGCGGCCGCAGGCTGCCTCCAGCTGACGGCCCGGCAGCTGGCGGCCCTCGGCGCCCCCGGGGGGCGATCGTGACCCGACGGGTCGTGCTGGCCACCCGCAACGCCGCCAAGGTGGCCGAGCTGCGACGCATCCTCGATGCCGCGGGGCTCGACGTGGAGCTCGTCGGCGCCGAGGCCTTCGCCTCCCTGCCCGACGTGGCCGAGACCGGGACCACCTTCGCGGCCAACGCGCTGCTCAAGGCCCGCGCCGTCGCCGCCTACACCGGGCTGCCGTCGATCGCCGACGACTCCGGGCTGTGCGTCGATGCGCTCAACGGCCTGCCCGGGATCCTGTCGGCCCGCTGGGCGGGCGGCCACGGCGACGACGAGGCCAACCTGGACCTCGTCCTGGCGCAGCTGGCCGACACCCCCGACGAGCGGCGCGGGGCGCACTTCTTCTGCTCGGCCGCCGTCGCCATGCCTCCGGGTCACCACGGGGAGCCTGGGGAGTGCCGCGTCGTTGAGGGCCAGATCGACGGGTCGCTGCTGCGCGAGCGCCGCGGCACCGGGGGGTTCGGCTACGACCCGATCTTCCTGCCGTACGGATCGTCACGGACGACCGCGGAGATGGACGCCGCCGAGAAGGACGCCATCAGCCACCGCGGCCAGGCCTTCCGGGCCCTGGCACCCGTGCTGGCCGAGCTGCTGGCCGCGGCCCGGAGCTGACGAGGGCTGCCGTCAAGCCGCGTGCGGGTGGCGGGACTCGAACCCGCATGTCCGTGGACACAGGAACCTAAATCCTGCGCGTCTGCCAGTTCCGCCACACCCGCGTGCCGCCATTGTCGCAGTCCGGGGACCGATCCCGGGACTGCCCGCGGCTGGGCGGGTGGTTGGATGGGGCCATGCAGGTCTCGGCGCGCGTCGACTACGGGACGCGGGCGCTGGCCGAGCTGGCCAGCCGTGCCGACCAGCTGGTGACCGCCGAGGAGCTCGCCGAGCTCCAGGGGATCCCGGTGAAGTTCCTCGAGGGGATCCTCACGCAGCTGCGCCGGGCCGGGCTCATCGTGAGCAAGCGGGGGGCCGAGGGCGGGTACCGACTCGCCCGACCGGCAGCGCAGATCGCGGTCGCCGACGTGTTCCGGGCCCTCGACGGCCCGATCGCCGCCGTGCGTGGGATGGCACCGGAGGACATGGCCTACCCCGGTGCCGCCGAGCACCTGCGGGAGGTCTGGGTGGCCACCCGCGCCGCGCTGCGGACCGTCCTGGAGCAGGTGACGCTGGCCGACGTGATCAGCGGTCAGCTGCCGGACACGACCCGGGCACTGCTGTCCGAGCCCGGTGCGTGGGAGCGCCGGTAGTCCGGGTCAGAGTCCGAGCTCGCGGCGCAGCTTGGCGACGTGCCCGGTGGCCCGCACGTTGTACATCGCGCGCTCGATCCGGCCCTCTGCGTCGATGACGAAGGTCGAGCGGATGACCCCGACGACGGTCCTGCCGTAGAGCGACTTCTCCCCGAACGCCCCGTAGGCCGCCAGGACGGACCTGTCGGGATCGCTGGCCAGGGGGAACGTCAGGTCCTGCGCCGCGCGGAACCGCGCGAGCTTCTCCGGGGAGTCCGGCGAGATGCCGACGACGGCGATGCCCGCGGCGGCCAGGGCGTCCAGGGAGTCGCGGAAGTCGCAGGCCTGCTTCGTGCAGCCGGGGGTCATGGCCGCCGGGTAGGCGTACAGGACGACCCGCTGGCCGCGCAGGTCGGCCAGCCGGACCCGGCCACCCGCGTCGTCGGCGAGGTCGAAGTCGGGCGCGCTGTCGCCGGGTTCGAGTCGGGTGGTCATGGGTCCTCCTGGGGGATTCGGGACCAGACACTATCCCGCGATGGCTTGGGCGGCCCCTGCCCGCGTATGGTGGGCCACATCCCGTGCTGTCAGGAGGATTGACGTGTCCCAGGCTGGTGCCAGCAAGCCCACGAGTGCTCCCGCACGCAAGCCCGCTGAGATCGAGGCAGATCTCGACTCGACCCGGGAGCGACTTGTCGGCACCATCACCGAGCTCGAGGAGCGGGTGAACCCCTCCAAGGTGGCCAAGCGTGGCTCGAACAAGCTCAAGGAGTTCTACGTGGGGCCCGACGGCGTGCGCTGGAAGAACGTCGCCCTCACCGCGGGCGCGGTCGTCGGCGGGCTCGTGGCGATCCGGATCACCAGCAGGACCGTGCGCTGGGCCATCGCTGCCCCTCCTGCCCAGCAGGTGCCGACCGACATCGTGTTCCTCCCGGTGCCCCGTGCGCAGGCCGGCTCCATGGCAGCGCTCGCCGCGGCCGTCTGAGTCGGGGACTACTCAGCCTCGGACGGACCCGCGGCCACCAGGCGCGCGAGGTGCCGGCCGACCAGCAGCGTCGGGCTGATCGTGCCCACGGCCAGGGCGACCACCGTCAGCGTCGCGATCGATCCGCTGACCACCGCGGCAGCGACGATGGCCCCGGGGTTGGGCTCCGTGCCGGACGTGAGCTCGAGCACGCCGGTGAGGGCGTCGAACATGTAGGTGCCCGGGATCAGCGGGATGACGGGCGCGAACGCGTAGATGGGTGTCGCCTGGTTCGTCCGGGGGGCGACGATCGCCGCGGTGAGCCCAACCAGAACGGCGGCCACGAAGCTGGCCACCGGCAGCCCTGCCCCGTGCTCCAGGAACAGGCTGCGCACGAGGTGGGCGGCCACCGCCAGGGCGACGATCCCCGGCAGCGTCCGGCGCGGCACGGAGAACACCATCGCGAAGCCCAGGACGGCCAGGCCGGCCCAGAGCGAGGATGCCCAGGTCATCGCAGGGCCCCGATGAGGGCCACTGCCGCGGTGAGCCCGACAGCCGCGGAGCCGACGATGACCGCGCTCATGGCGAGCTTGACCACGCCGTTGAGGTAGTGCGCGGTGAGCAGGTCGGCGGTCCCGTTGAGCATGGGGACCCCGGGCACCAGGAACAGGGTCGAGGCGGCGAGGGCGGGCGTCACGGCTGCCGCGGACAGGCCCAGCAGGTGCCCACCACCGGCGACGATGAGCGCGGAGACGAACGCCGCGCAGGACACGACCACGAACGGCTGGAGGTGGCGACCGACCAGCAGGTGCCGGACCCAGGCCCCGGCCCACCCACCGATGAGGGCCAGTGCCATGGCGCTGGCGCCGGCGTGGAACAGCGCGGCGAACGCGGCGGTGGACCCGCCCAGCGCCAGCATCACGACCCACGTGGGATAGACCGGACCCGCGTTGCGGATCAGCGTGAGCCGGGCATGGACCTGGTTGGGGGTGAGCCCGTGGGCCTCGGTGTCCGCGACCAGGCGCTTGACCTGGGTCAGGGTGGTGAAGTTGATGCCCAGGTGCCGGGCGTGCCTGCCCGCGGTGAGCTGCTGGCCGTCGGCCGTGACCGTCATGGCCACGTTGACCGAGGAGATGGCTGCATGGCTCTCCTGGGCGCCCAGGGCGGCAGCCATCCGTTCCATGTGGTCCACGGTGCGGGTCGTGTGGCCCCCGGAGAGCTGGACGAGCTCGCCGACCTCGAGGGACAGGTCGAGCGCGTCGGCGAGACCGGTCATGGCCAGAAACCGTACTCCGTTACCCTCATCAGGTGTCCCAGCAGCCCCCGTTCGACCCCGACCTGACCCCCGGGGCCGATGGATCGGTCCCGATCAAGCTGCTCCATGACCGCGTCCTGGTCCACCTCGACTCCCCTGATGGTGAGCGCCGCTCCGGCGGCGGGATCCTGATCCCAGCGACCGCGGCCGTCGGCAAGCGACTCGCGTGGGCCCGGGCCGTCGCGACCGGACCGCTGGTCCGCGCGGTGGAGGTCGGCGACCAGGTGCTCTTCGAGCCCGAGGAACGTGCCGAGGTCGAGCTGCGTGGCCTGGCCTACGTCCTGCTGCGCGAACGTGACATCCACGCGGTGGCTGCCGCCCGCGTGGCCGAGGACGAGACCGGCCTGTACCTGTGAGGTGCCCGGCCCGCCCGGCGGGCGCGGCAGTCCCCCCAACGCGAAAGCCCCCCCGGGATCGCCGGGGGGGCCAGTACGCCGTGTAGGGCTCGAACCTACGACCCGCTGATTAAGAGTCAGCTGCTCTACCAACTGAGCTAACGGCGCGAGTGCCCCCACACCATACCAACGCCGGGGCGTGTGGGCCAAACCCGCGGGGTGCGGTCAGGGACCCCGGCGCCGGGGTGGTCGGCACCCTAGGATGTGCCCGACTCACTGTGGATCCAGTCAGGGGAACGACCATGGGGACCAGCCCAGCGGTGTCCGTCGCTGCAGCGCCGGACGCTGAGCACGACGAGCCGAGCAGCGTGCGCGAGACGACCAGGTTCTCCCGCAACTCGAGGTCGGACGTCGCTGCCGACTGGCTCGCCACCGGCGCGCTGCTCTTCGCCCTGTTCCTGTTCGTGGTCTCGATCGTCAGGCCCTTCCGCAGGTACTTCGACCGGCCCGACGAGATCGTGTCGGAGACCACCCTGGTCATCGCTCCCAACATCGTCTACGCCAGCCTCATGCTGGTCATCGCGATCGGGCTCCGGCGTCGACTGGCCGAGGCGTGGTGGCTGGCCATGGCCCTGATCGTGGCGCTGCCGGCCCTCGGGCGGGTGATCTCCCTGGCGCTGGTGGATGCGACCTCGTGGACCTGGGTCGGCCTCGTCTTCAGCACCGTGCTGTTCGTGCTCCTGCTCCGAGCCAAGCCCCAGTTCCGCGCGCACAACGCTCGCGGCGCGGACCTCAGGGCGCTGGGGGTGCTGCTGGTCGGGGGTGCGGTCACCGTGCTGCTCGGTGGGTGGCTGGCCAACCGGTACGGCAGCGGCGGCGAGGCCGGCGTGGCGTCGGTCTTCGGCCTGGAGACGATCCTGAAGGACATCGGCGTGGTCCCACAGGACCAGGGACTGACCGTGCCGTTCTGGGTGCGGGCGGTCATCAACGTGATCGGCGCCGCGGTCGTCCTCGGTGCGGCCTACGTCTGGTTCCGTCCCCCCAGGGACTCCCTGACGTTGCAGGCCCGCGACGAGGCCCGGATCCGTGCGCTGCTGCGCGAGTTCGGCACCCTGGACTCCCTGGGGTACTTCGCGACCCGCCGGGACAAGTCCGTGATCTGGGACACCGACTCGGTGGGCGATGCCATGGCCGGCGTGTCCTACCGCGTGGTCGGCAGCGTGGCGCTGGCCAGTGGGAACCCCGTCGGCGACCCGGCACGCTGGCCGATGGCCATCGACAGGTTCCGCGCGCATGTGCGGGCCAACGGCTGGTCGATGGCTGTCATGGCGGCCGGCGAGGACGGTGCGGCGGCCTACCAGAAGGCCGGCCTGGACATGTTCCAGATCGGCGACGAGGCCATCCTCAACCTCACGGACTTCACCCTCGAGGGGAAGTCGATGAAGGACGTGCGCCAGGCGGTGGCGCGGATCGAGCGCCGCGGGTACACCGTCCGCGCCGTCCGGCACAACACCCTCACCCCGGCCGACTTCGAGGCCCTCGAGGCAGCAGCCGCCGTCTGGCGCGGCGATGGCGGCGAGGAGCGCGGCTTCTCGATGGCCCTCGGCCGGCTCGGCGACCCGCTGGATGGGGACTGCGTCCTCGTGGCGGCCTACGACGGTGACGAGAAGGTCCGCGGGTTCCTGTCGTTCGTGCCCTGGGGTCGCAACGGGCTGTCCCTGGATCTCATGCGTCGTGACCCGACGGCGGAGAACGGCATCGTTGAGTTCCTCGTGGCAGGCCTGGCCCGTCGGGCCGGTGACCTGGGCGCGTCTCGGGTGTCGCTGAACTTCGCCATGTTCCGCGAGGCGTTCGAGCGCGGCGAGTCCCTCGGCGCCGGGCCGATCGCCCGCACCTGGCGCCGGGTGCTCATGGTGGGCAACTCCAACTGGCAGCTCGAGAGCCTGTACCGCTCGAACGCCAAGTACTCCCCGGACTGGCAGCCGCGCTACATCTGCTTCGAGTACTCCTCGGACCTTCCGCGCGTGGGGGTTGCGGCGGGCAACGCCGAGGGGTTCCTCGCCAAGCCCTCGATCGCGACCGCCCTGCGGCGCGGCAAGGAGGAGGGCGCCGGGGCGTTGGACCGCTCCAGCGAGGTCTACGCCGCCGAGGTGGCCGCCCTGATCCCCGCCGAGGAGGACCCGCTCGAGGCCGCCCTGTCGACAGAGGGCCTGCCCGAGCAGGTGCGGGTCCGCCGCGAGAAGCTCGAACGGATCCGGGAGATGGGCATCAACCCCTACCCGGTCAACGTCCCCTACGACACGCCGCTGGCCGACGTGCGCGCGCAGTTCCCGGATCTCGAGCCCGACACCCGCACCGGGGCCACTGTCAGCGTGGTCGGTCGCGTCATGCTCAAGCGCGACACCGGCAAGCTCTGCTTCGCCACGTTGCGCGACGGGTCCGGCGACCTGCAGGTGATGCTGTCCCTGGCCGAGGTGGGCCAGGAGGCCCTCGACCGGTGGAAGCACATCATCGACATCGGCGACTTCGTGTCCATCACCGGCGAGGTGATCACGACCCGCAAGGGTGAGCTGTCGGTCTCGGCGACCTCGTGGATGCTGTCGGCGAAGTCCCTGCGCCCGCTGCCGGACAAGCACAAGGGCCTGACTGACCCGGAGGCCCGTGCGCGGATGCGCTACGTGGACCTCATCGTCCGACCGGAGACCCGTAGCGTTGCCTACCTGCGGTCCACGATGGTGCACAGCGTGCGTGACTCGCTGCACCGCCGCGGGTTCGTCGAGGTCGAGACACCGATGCTGCAGGTCATCCATGGCGGGGCGAACGCCCGGCCGTTCGTGACCCACATCAACGCCTACAACATGGACGTGTTCCTGCGCATCGCCACCGAGCTGCACCTCAAGCGGCTGCTGGTGGGCGGCATGGACAAGGTCTTCGAGATGGGCCGGCAGTTCCGCAACGAGGGCGCGGACTCCTCGCACAACCCGGAGTTCACCTCGCTGGAGATGTACCAGACCTACTCCGACTACCAGGACATGCGGGTCCTGACCCAGGAGATCATGCAGGAGGCCGCGATCGCCGCGTTCGGCGAGCCGGTCGCCCGGCGCATGCAGCCCGACGGCTCCATCAAGGAGTACGACCTGTCCGGGGAGTGGCGGCACATCACGGTCGTCGATGCGGTCAGCGAGAAGCTCGGGGAGCACATCCACGCCGACACCCCGATCGAGGAGATGCGGGCGCACGCGGCGAAGCACGACATCGAGATCGAGCAGCACTGGACCTGGGGCGCGGTTCTCGAGGCCCTCTACGAGGAGCTGTGCGAGGACTCCACCGAGCTGCCCACGTTCTACATGGACTTCCCCAAGGAGATCGCCCCGCTCACGAAGGCGCACCGTGACGACCCGCGGTTCGCCGAGAAGTGGGACCTCGTCTGCTGGGGTGCCGAGCAGGGCACGGCCTACTCCGAGCTCAACGACCCCGTCGACCAGCGGGCGCGCTTCTTCGCCCAGTCGCTGCTCGCCGCGGCCGGGGACCTCGAGGCCATGGCCATCGACGATGACTTCCTCACCGCCCTCGACTACGGCATGCCGCCGACCGGTGGCCAGGGCATGGGCATCGACCGGCTCGTCATGACCCTCACGGGCCTGAGCATCCGCGACACCATCCTGTTCCCGATGGTCAAGCCGCAGTAGGCGGTCCCGCTCAGGCGGTGTTGCCCAGCGACGCAGCCAGTTGGCCGCGCGCGGTCTGCAGGGCTGCTGCCGAGGTGGCCAGCGCCTGGGGATCGGGCAGCGCGGATCCGACCACCGCGACATGAGCGGCTGCAGACGAGCGCACCTGGGTGACCGCCGAGGCGATCGCCACGGCCTGCGCCGCGCGGGCGTCGTCGGGCGCCTCGCTGACGAGCGTGGCCAGTCCTGCAGCCAGCTGCTCCACGGTCGGCTGCGCGGTCGCCCAGTGCTGGGCCACCTGCTGGGGCGGCGTTGCGGGGTTCGTCAGTGCGGGGACCAGCTCGTCGATGACCCACCTGCCCTGTGCCTGCTCGACCTCCAGCCGCTCGTCCCAGCGCCGCCGGCGCGAGCCAGCCGTCACGAACCACGCCAGTCCGCCCCCCGCGGCGGCCAGCGCGGCGAGCCCGAGCCACAGGGGCAGCGAGCTCGAGGAGTCCCCGGACTCATCTGCGGTCCCGGACGCGGACTCGGTGACGGGCGGGCTCGTGGACTCGTCAGCTGTTGGGCTGGAGGCCGACTCCGTCGGCGTCTGGCTGGGGGTCTCGGACTCGCTCGGTGAGGGTGTCTCGGACTCGGTGGGCTCGTCGGACTCGGTGGGCTCGTCGGACTCGGTGGCCGACCTGGTGGGTGTCGCCGTCGTCGGATCCGCGGACTCGGTGGGCGCCGGCGAGCTCGGGGGGACGGAGGTCGCAGCTTGCGTCAACGTGCGCGTGGGCGTCGGGGACTCGGTCGGCGGCGCTGTCGTCGGGGCCTCCGTCGGCGTGGGGCTGCCCGGCGACGGGGTGTCGTCCGGCGTGGCGGTGTCGGACGGTGCCGGCGTGTCGGTCGGGGCCACGCTGGGCAGGGTGCGGGTCGGGGTCGGGCGATCCAGTGACGCGGAGGGCAGGGCCGTGGGGAGGGTCACGTCGTCGGCGATCCCGCAGCCGGCCAGCGCGGCCGAGCCGAGGAGGAGTGCTGCCAGGATGGCACGGGGTCGTGCAGGCACCATGTCGGGCTCCCTTGCGTTCGACGACACACGACACCGTGTGGTCGCCTCGGAGCCTACCGACACCACCGTGCGGCTGACCGGATCAAGAGGGCCGGGCCGGGGCCGGCGGGATCGGGCACGGCCCGGCCTGCCGAGGGCGAACCAGCCGTCGGCAGGCACGACGGCCGCCACGTGGGGTGAGTGACGGGACTTGAACCCGCGACCACCTGGACCACAACCAGGTGCTCTACCAGCTGAGCTACACCCACCAGGAGCAGCGCAGGATCACTGCGCGGCAGGGGTCAAGTGTACCCGACTCAGGCGTGCGGTTCCGACGCGGATGTGCTCACCGCATGGTCCACGACATGGTTCGTCGCGGCCGCCCGGGCCTCGACGGTGGACGGCCCGGGCACCGGCACGAAGAGGGTGTCGCGGTAGTAGCGCAGCTCCGCGATGGACTCCCGGATGTCGGCCAGCGCCCGGTGCCCGCCGGTCTTGGCCGGCGCGTTGAAGTACGAGCGCGGGTACCAGCGGCGGGCCAGCTCCTTGATCGTGGAGACGTCGATCAGCCGGTAGTGCAGGTGCGCGTCGAGCTCCGGCAGGTACCGGGCCAGGAACCCGCGGTCCACGTACACGCTCGATCCGGCCAGGGGTGCGCGACGGGGCTCGCTGATGTGGCCCTGCACGTAGGCCAGGACCGCCGCACCCGCATCGGCCAGGGTGATCCCGGCGGGGATGTCGGTGAGCAGCCCGGACTCGGTGTGCATCCGCACCACGATGTCCTCCATGCCCTCGAGGATCGACAGGTCCGGCGGGCACACGACCAGGGAGATCCCGGCATCGAGCTCGTTGAGCTCGGCGTCGGTGACGATCGCGGCGATCTCGACGATCTCGTCGTGCGCCGGGTCCAGGCCCGTCATCTCGAGGTCGATCCAGACCAATCGGTCATTGCGCGCGTCAGCCACGCGAGAAGCCTACGGCCTCTCGGAGCCGTCCGCGGCCCACCAGCGCACGAGGTCCGAGCCGGTCACGATGCCCACCAGCCGGCCCAGCTCGTCGACGACCGGCACGGCCTCCGCGGAGTGCCGAGCCATGATCCGGGCGACGTCCGCCAGCGGTGCTGAGTCGGTCACCGAGCGCGCGGGAGCTCGGGACAGCAGGTCACCCACGCCGCGGTTGCGCATGCGGTCCTCGGAGACCGGGATGTCGGTGAGGATCATCCGGTCCGAGATGACGCCCAGGCAGCGGCCGTCGTCGACGACCACGAGGTGGCGCAGGCCCGACACGCTCAGCAGCTGCCAGGCGTCCCACAGGCTCTCGGTGACATCGATGGTCAGCACCGGGCGCGTCATCGCCTGGCCGACCACGGCACGCGCCCATTGGGCCCCCCGGCGCCGGGAGGCCATCTCGCCATGCGTGGACGGGGACGGCAGGGTCGCCCCCTCCGTGGGGATCTTGTCCATGCACCGCCTCCACTGACTCGTCCGGGCCTCAAGCATCACCCATGTCGGACATCTGCTCGCAGGGGCAGGAGGCCTCGGAGCGGGGGACCTAAGTCACGACGCGTGGCCGGGAGTCAGGCGGGTGGCTCGGCGTCGCCGGCGGTGGCGGCCAGGTGCTGGGCGACCGCGTCGATCGGGTAGATCCCCACCGGTGCCCGGTCGCCGGTCCCCGCCCGCTGCCATGGCCGGGGCCCGGCCAGCGGGCGATGGTTGACGTGCCGGGCGTCCAGGCGGGCGACCTGGGCGGTGAGGGCCGTGCCCTCGCTGGCCAGGTCCAGGGGCGTGCCGCGCCACAGGTTCGCGCCGAGGACCGACAGCCGCGGGAATGCGCGGTACTCGCGGGCCGCGGCGTCGGGGCAGTACTCGGTCCACAGCTGCCCCTGGCCGCCGAGCACCCGGCCGGGGCTCCCCGCGGCCGGGTGCTCCGGCAGCCAGGCGGCCACCCGATCGACCCCCAGCGGCGCGCCGATCGACAGCGGCTCGTCGGGCCCGGCGTCCTCGGCGTAGTCGAAGTACGTGGGCAGCACAGGGGTCATCACGACCTCGTGCCCTGCGGCAGCGGCGGCGTGACCGATCGCGGCCGAGCGCCACGGCATCACCACCGTCTGTGTGGGCAGCCCTCCGGCGACGAACGCGTCATCCCAGGCGATCGGGGTGCGACCGAGGTCGAGGACCAGCCCCGCCAGCTGGGCGTTGACCACCGAGCGCAGGCCCTCCACCCCGCCGTGTGCGGCCGCCAGTTCGAGGACCTCGGCAGATCCCCGCCACATCCCCAGCTCCGCCTCGTCCCCGCCGATGTGCAGGTAGGGGGAGTCGATGGCCTCGGCGACCTCGCCGAGCAGTGTCGCGATGATGCCCATCGCGTCCGGCAGCGGCGAGATGGTCCGGCCGAGAAGGCCCCAGCGGGTGGCGACCTCCTGCGGCGGGCATCCGGGGACCCCCAGCTCCGGGATGGCCGCCAGCAGCGCACTCGCGTGCCCGGGCAGGTCCACCTCCGGCACGATTGTGACACCGTGCCGGGCGGCGTGGTCGGTGATCTCGCGCAGGTCGGCCACCGAGTAGCAGCCCCCGTGGGGGGTGCCGTCGAGCCGGCTGGGGTCCTCCGCCTCGCGGCCCTGGCTGTGGCCGATCCAGCTCGCCCGGCGCCAGGAGGCGACCTCGGCCAGGGCGGGGTACGTGGGGGACTCAACCCGCCAGCCCTGGTCGTCGGTGAGGTGCAGGTGCAGCCGGTTGAGCCGCTGCATCGCGACCAGCTCGATCCAGCGCAGCACCTCGGGGACCGGCGCGAAGTGCCGGCTGACATCGAGCATGAAGCCGCGGTACTCGAACGCTGGGGCGTCGGTGATGCTCAGGATCGGCAGCCGCCAGTCGTCGCGGCGCAGGGCCGTGGCCCGCCAGGCGCCGGCGGGCAGCAGCTGCCGGATGGTGGTGGTGGCCTGCAGCGCGCCCGGGGGCCCGCTGGCCGCGATGGTGATCCCGGTCGCGTCGATGGCCAGGTGGTAGCCCTCCGGGGGTAGGGCGGGGTCATGGATCGTGCGGATGTGGGGCGCGCCGCGGCGGGCCGCCGCGGGCAGGGGATCGAGCATGCGCAGGGTGGAGCGCACCTGCGTGGTCCAGGGGCCGTCGACGGTGGGCGTCGCGTCGAGTGCGAGCCATCCGGAAGGGGCGATCGGCAGCGGCGGCCAGAGCGCCGGAAGGTACGTGGGCATGGCCCTGATCATGGCTGAGGCCAGGCGTGCGGCGCGCTCGGGCGGGCGCCTACGGTGTGGGCCGCGCTCGGGCGGCTTCGGGGTGCGGGGCGTGTGAGGATCGGCCACATGCGCCTCTACCCCGACCTGGCCGGACCCCGGAACCGGCAGATGACCCGCGACGCGCTGGTCCTGGTGGCCCTCATCCTGTTCGCTTTCTTCGCATGGGCCGTGAAGGAGGCCGTCATGACCCTGACGGCGATCAGCGCGGGGTTCACCGACAGTGCCCAGGGCGTCGAGGACTCCTGGTCCTCGATCGGCAGCTCGCTGTCCGGGATCCCGTTCGTGGGCGATGACCTCCAGGGCGCCATCAGCGGACTGTCGGACGCGACCGTGGGCAACGCCGTGCAGGCTGGGCAGTCGATCACCGAGGCGGTCACGACGGCCGCCAACGTGCTGGCGCTCGTGACGTTCGCGGCCCCGGCAGCGGTCATCCTCGTGCTCTACCTGCCGCGGCGCCTGGACCGCTCACGGGCGTGGACGGCCGCGGACACCGTGCTCTCGGCGATCGAGGTGAACCCTGCCTTCGGCCTGGTCGGGGGAGCTGCCCCGTCGGTGTCCGGCCCCGCGTCGCCCCCGATCCCCGTGCTCGAGGGGCAGCCGCACGACACCATCGCCCTTCCCTGGGGCCCTGGCCCGGGGCCGGGGGCGGCCGGCACCGGGGCGGGGCCCGCGCGATCGGGGCCGGCCGTCGTCGCCTTCCCGCCCGACGAGCTGCTGGCGCTGCGGGCCCTGTGCGACCTGCCTTTCGTGGACCTCGTGCGCTACACCCCGAGGCCGTTCGAGGCCTTCTACGCCGGTGACTACGCCCCGCTGATCCGGGCGCTCTACGCCCATGAGGGCCTCGAGCCCCCGGTGTGAGGCTCTAGCGTGTGCCCATGCTGATCTCGCGCGTGCCGCTGCGCCTCGTCCTGGGCAGCGCGCTCATGCTCTTCCTGGAGCTGGCGCTGATCCGCTGGCTCGGGGCCAACATCCTGCACCTGTCGTACTTCTCGAACATCGTGCTGCTGGGGTCGTTCCTCGGCATCGGCCTGGGCTTCCTGCGGTCCCGTCCGGGTTCGCGGCCGCCGACCTGGTTCCCGCCGCTGCTGGCGATGATGGTCGGCGTGGTCCTGGCCCGCCCGGTGGGCGTGGACCGAACCAGCTCCGACCTCATCTTCTTCACGTCGCTGTCGACGACCGGTCCGCCCGCGTGGGTGGTCCTTCCGATCGTGTTCGTCGTGGTTGCTGCGGTGCTGTTCGGTCCCGGGTACCTGGTCGGCCAGTGCTTCTTCGAGCTCCCGCGCCTGACCGCCTATCGGTTCGACCTCATCGGCTCGTTGATCGGGATCGCCGGGTTCACGGCGCTGAGCTTCCTGGGTGCGCCGTCGCTGGTGTGGGGCGTCGTGGTGGGCATCCTCACGCTCCTGCTCTACTGGCCGGCGCCTGGTGCCCGGCACGGGGTCGGCGAGTCGGCGCCGTTCGCGCCGGTGAGCCGCGTCGGGCTGGTGCTCGCGTCCCTGAGCGTGGGGGCGCTCATCACCGCGCTGGCGTGGGAGACCTCCCAGCCCGGGGTGCGCTGGTCGCCGTACTACAAGATCGAGACGCAGACCGCGCAGACCACGATCGGTGAGTTCACCACGATCATCGCCAACGGGGTCCCGCACCAGGCGGTCACCGACGTCGATGCCCGGGTCGGGTTCGAGCCGTTCTACGCGGTGCCCTACCAGCGCTCGCAGCGCACCGACCCCGGGCGCGTGCTGATCGTCGGGGCGGGGACCGGTACGGATGTCGCCCTCGCCCTGCGCCAGGGTGCGACCAGCGTGGACGCGGTCGAGATCGATCCGCGGATCCGCGAGATCGGCCAGGACATCAACCCGAACCGCCCGTTCGACGACCCGCGGGTGACCGTGCACATCGACGACGGCCGGGCGTTCATCGAGCAGGCCGAGGGCCCCTACGACACCATCCTCTTCGCGCTGCCTGACTCGCTCACGCTGGTCGCGGGGGCCAGCCAGCTGCGCCTGGAGTCCTACCTGTTCACCGAGCCGGCGATGCAGCGCGTGAGCGAGCTGCTCGCCGACGACGGCGTGTTCGCGATGTACAACTACTACCGGGAGCCGTGGCTCGTCGGGCGCCTCGGGGCGACGATGGCCGCTGCCTTCGGCCACGCCCCCTGCATGGACCTCAACCGGGACTACAACTCCGCGACGCTCGTGCTCAGCGCGGACCCGGCGATGCAGCGCTGCTCCGCCGAGGACGAGTCGGCCACGTTGATCGCCGGGGCGCCGGCACCGGTCGACGACAACCGGCCGTTCCTGTACCTGCGCACCCCGCACATCCCCGGCTTCTACCTCGCGGTGCTCGCGATGATCCTCGGGATCAGCCTGCTCGCGGTCCGGGGTGCCGTCGGGAGCCTGCGGCGTACCCGGCGGTACGCGGACCTGTTCCTGCTCGGCGCGGCGTTCCTGCTGCTGGAGACCCGGGCGATCACGATGTTCGCCCTGCTGTTCGGGACCACGTGGCTGGTCAACGCGATCGTCTTCGGCGGGATCCTCGTGGCGGTGCTCGCCGCCGTGGAGTTCACGGCCTGGATGAAGCGCACCGGCCGGTCGGCGCGGATCTCGCTGCCGGTCGCCTACGGCGTGCTGCTGGCATCGATCGCCGTCGCGTGGCTGATCCCGCTGGCGTCGTTGTTGGCGCTGCCCGTGCCGCTGCGCATCCTGGCTGCGACCGCGATCACGTTCATGCCGGTGTTCACCGCGAACGTGGTGTTCGCCGCGCGCTTCGACCAGGCGCCGGAGCCCTCGATCGCGTTCGGGATCAACCTGCTCGGCGCCATGCTCGGCGGTGCGCTGGAGTACCTCGCGCTGCTCATCGGCTACCGCGAGCTGCTGCTCGTGGCCGTGGTGCTGTATGTGGGGGCGCTCGCGCTGGGTGCGCGCGACCGGCACCGGGACGCGGTGGCGGTCAGCTGACCCGTCGGCCGCCCGCCCGGGGGCGATCCGTTCGGGTTGCCGACGTTCTAGCGTCCCGAACCTGCATGGATCACCGGAATGGTCGCAGGGCGTGCGGGGTGGCGGGCGCGGGGCGGGGCTAGACGGGCTGCGCGCTGAGCCCCTGGGCCCGAGCCACGAGATAGGTGACGGCCGCGCCGAACTGCGCGAACGCCGGGTTGGTCGTCTGGCCGGCGCGGTAGCGGTACCAGATCTGCTGGGCGATGACCGCCAGGCGGAACAGTCCGTACACCTCGTAGAACCGCCACCCCGCGGCCGGAAGGGCCAGTCCGGTCCGGTCCAGGTAGTGCGCCACGACCTCCACGCGGGTGGGCATGCCCGGCACGTTGGAGGGCTGCCGGCGGAACATCTGGAACACGGGGTCGTCGTCTGCCTGCACCCAGTACGCCAGCGCGGCCCCGAGGTCCATCAGGGGATCCCCGACCGTGGCCATCTCCCAGTCGAGGACCGCGCGCACCCTCGACAGGTCGTCGGGGTCGACCACCAGGTTGTCGAAGCGCCAGTCCCCGTGGATCATCCGGGCGGCGACGTCCTCGGGCTGGTGGTCGTCGAGCCAGGCCATCACGCCCTCGGCGTCGGGGACGTCGTCGGTCAGGGCCGCGCGGTAGCGCCCGGACCAGCCCTCGACCTGGCGGCGCACGTAGCCCGAACCCCGCCAGAACGCGTCCAGGCCACTGGCGGCGATGTCCACCGAGTGCAGGTCGGCCAGGGAGTCGAACATGCCCAGCGCCAGGTCGCGGGCCTCCGCAGGTCCGAGCGCCAGCCCGGCGGGCAGGTCCCCGCGAAGGATCAGCCCGGGTACGTGCTCCATGACGTAGAACTCCGAGCCGAGGACAGCCGGGTCGTCGCCGTAGCCCAGGACCTCGGGGACCGCCGGGAACCACGGTGCGAGCATCCGCTGGATCTCGAACTCGCGGTGCATGTCGTGGGCGCTGGCGGCCTTGTGGCCGGCGGGGGGTCGGCGCAGCACCAGGTCGCGGTCCGGGTAGCGCAGCAGGAAGGTCAGGTTGGACGCACCGCCGCCGAACTGCCGGACCTCCGGCAGGCCGGGCGCGAGGTCCACCCGGAGGCGCAGCCAGGCGTCGAGGGCGCCGACATCGAAGGCGTCCTCGGTGCGGACCGGTCCGGCTCCGGGGACCTCCTTGCCACCTCGCGCCTGCGCGGACCGCGGGCCGGCTCCGGGATCAGGTCGAGCACCGGCCGACGTCTCGCTGGTATCGGGACCGGAGTCGTCGCCGACGCTCATCGTGGGACCACCAGCGGTCGCAGCTCGAGTCGGGCGATGTCGCGCAGGTGCACCTCGTCGGGGCCGTCGGCGATCCGCAGCGAGCGCAGCCCCGCCCACATCATCGCCAGCGGGGTGTCGTCGCTGACGCCGGCGCCGCCGTGGGTCTGGATGGCACGGTCGACGACCTCGAGGGCCATCCGCGGCGCCACCACCTTGATGGCCGCGATCTCCTTGCGCGCGCCCTTGGCCCCGACCGTGTCGATCATCCACGCGGCCTTCAGGGTGAGCAGCCGGGCCTGCTCGATCGAGACCCGGGACTCGGCGATCCACTCCTGCACCACGCCCTGGCGGGCCAACGGCTTGCCGAACGCGACCCGCTCGACCGAGCGGCGGCACATGAGGTCCAGCGCCCGCTCGGCCATGCCGATCGCCCGCATGCAGTGGTGGATGCGACCCGGGCCCAGCCGGGCCTGGGCGATCGCGAAGCCGGAGCCCTCCGCGCCCAGCAGGTTCGTGACGGGGACGCGTACGTCGGTGAACGTGATCTCGGCGTGCCCGTGCTGGTCGTGGTACCCGAAGACCGGCACGGAGCGCACGATCTCGACCCCCGGGGTGTCGATCGGGACCAGCACCATCGACTGCTGGTGGTACACGTCGGCGCCCGGATCGGTCTTGCCCATGACCACCAGGACCCGGCAGCGCGGGTCGTTCGCGCCGGTGCTCCACCACTTGCGTCCGTTGATGACGTACTCGTCACCGACCCGTTCGATGCTGGTCGCGATGTTGCGGGCGTCGCTGCTGGCGACCTCGGGCTCGGTCATCGAGAACGCCGAGCGGATCGTGCCTGCGAGCAGCGGCTCCAGCCACTGCTCCTTCTGCTCGGGCGTGCCGAACATGTGCAGGATCTCCATGTTCCCGGTGTCCGGGGCGGCGCAGTTGAGCACCTCGGGGGCGATCTCGGGCGACCATCCGGACAGCTCGGCCAGCGGTGCGTAGTCCAGGACGGTCAGCCCGTGGGCGGGGTCGGTGCTGTCCGGCAGGAACAGGTTCCAGAGGCCGGCCGCACGGGCCCGGGCCTTGAGGTCCTCGACCACCTGCGGCAGCTCGTGGGGCCGGCCCGCGGCCGCCAGCTCGCGGCGCTGGGTGGCGTAGACCGGCTCGGCGGGCAGCACGGACCCGTCCATGAAGCCCTGCAGCCGGGTGAGGTACTCCTGGGCGCGGGGGCTGTGCTGGAAGTCCATGGGTTCTCCGTCCCGGTCGGGAGGCTGGCGGGTTCTCGCGGGTGCCCTGGAGCCTGCCTGTGGTTGGTACGTTGGCATCGTCCCACCCCCTGTGTCCGCCCCGAGAGGAGCCCCATGGCCGCGAGTGCCCCGATGGACCTGGCCGGGCGCGTCGCCCTGGTGACCGGCGGGGCGTCCGGGATCGGGGCGGGTGTGAGCCGCCACCTGGCGGGTGCCGGCGCGCACGTCGCCGTGGCCGACATCGACCTCGCCGGTGCGACCGAAGTGGCCGAGGAGATCGGCGGGGTGGCCCTGCGCTGTGACGTGAGCCGCCTGGCCGACAACCGCGCAGCCGTCGCGGCGGCGGTCGACGAGTTCGGGGGCCTGGACTTGGTCGTGCTGAACGCCGGCGTGAGCTGCGGGGTCACCCTCGACTCGTTCGACGAGGCCGCCTACCGCCGGGCGATGGGCGTGAACCTCGACGGCGTGATCTTCGGCCTGGTCGCCGCCCTGCCCGCGCTGCGTGCGCGAGGTGGCGGCCGGGTCGTCGTCCTGGCCAGCCTCGCCGGGCTCGTGCCCGTTGCGATGGACCCGGTCTACGCGGCGAACAAGGCGGCCGTGGTCAACCTCGTGCGGTCTGTCGGGCCCGCCCTGGCCGCGCAGGGGATCGTCGTGAACGCCGTCTGCCCAGGGTTCACGGACACCGCGATCGTCGACCCGGTCCGCGGGATGCTCGAGGCCATGTCCGTGCCGCTGATGGCCGTCGATGACGTCGTGTCCGCGGTCGCGACGGTGCTGGGCTCCGCCGCGTCCGGTGAGGCGTGGCTCGTGCAGCACGGCCTTCCGGCACAGCCCTACCGGTTCCGCGGCGTCCCCGGCCCCGCGCCCGCAGCCCAGGCCCCCTGACCCACCCGCCCCGCCCCCGCGCCGCCGCGCCCCCTCCCCGCCCTGTCCCCCGCGATCCCGCGACCCCCGCGCCGCCCCGCCCCCTCGATCCCCGCCATCTGCGCGATCGGTCCGCTATCGAGTGGCTCGCCGCTGGATCCGTCCGGATTCCCGACCACAGACAGTCGGAGATCCGGACGAATCGTGACTGGGCGCTATGGGGAGGTGGCTCTCGCTGATGCGGAGGAGGTGCCGGCTCGGCCTGAAGCTCGGCCGACTGGCCTGAGGTCCCGGTTCGGCGTGCGGCTCGGGCGGCCGGCTCCGTCTCCTGGTTCGTGCGGACTGCCGTGTCTGATTCCTGCCAGTCGCGGTCGTCGTGATGGGGGAGGATGGGGGCATGGACGTCGACCTGGACCACGAGCGCTGCTACCGCGCTGTCGCGAGTCGGGACGCCCGGTTCGACGGATCCTTCTACACCGCCGTGCGCACGACCGGTATCTACTGCCGCCCGAGCTGCCCGGCGATCACCCCGAAGCGCGGGAACGTCACCTTCTTCCGGACGGCCGCCGCTGCGCAGCGCGACGGGTTCCGGGCGTGCCGACGGTGCCGCCCGGATGCGGTGCCCGGATCGCCGGAGTGGAACGTGCGCGGCGACGTCGTGGCCCGCTCGATGCGACTGGTCGCCGACGGCGCCGTCGAGCGGATCGGGGTCGCGGGGATCGCTGCTGCGCTGGGCTACAGCGAGCGGCACCTGAACCGACTCGTGACCGAGGAGCTCGGGGCGGGGCTGCTGGCGATCGGCCGCACGCAGCGGGCGCACACCGCCCGGATCCTGCTGGAGACCACCGACCTGCCCGCCAGCGAGGTGGCGTGGGCCGCGGGGTTCGGCAGCATCCGGTCGTTCAACGACACGATTGCAGCGGTGTATGGCGAGTCGCCCACGAGGCTGCGGGCGCGCCGCGCGCTGGGTGCGGGGCGCACCGCACCGCACGCCGGACCGCGGTCGGGCTCCCCAGCGCCGGCGGCCGTCCACGCCCCGATCCGGGTGCGGCTCGCGACCCGAGCGCCGTTCGACGCCGCCGCACTGCTGGTCTTCCTCGGCCATCGCGCGGTCGTCGGACTCGAGGAGTGGGACGGCCAGACGTACCGGCGGGCGATCAGCCTCCCGCACGGGCACGCGACGGTGGCGTGCCGGGCGACGCCCGGCGGCCTGACGGCCGAGTTCCGCCTGGCCGACCTGCGTGACCTGGCCCCGGCGGTGGCCCGGGTGCGCAGGCTCTTCGACCTCGACGCCGATCCGGCCGCCGTCACAGACGTCCTGGGGGCCGACCCGGTGCTCGCCCCGCTCGTGGCTGCCCGTGCGGGCCTGCGGATCCCCGGTACGGTCGACCCGCACGAGATCGTGGTCCGGGCGATCGTCGGCCAGCAGGTCAGCGTGGCGGGTGCGGCAACGGTCGTGGGACGGCTGGTGGCCGCGCACGGCGAGCCGCTGGGGTTCGCCGACCCCACGGTGACCCACGCCTTCCCGACCGTCGATCGGCTGGCTGCCGCCGACCCGTCGGGGCTGCACATGCCCCGGGCGCGGGGTGCTGCCCTGGTGGGCGTGTGCCGGGCCCTGGCCGAGGGCGACCTGGTTCTGGACCCGGGAGTGGACCGGTCGGGGATCGGTGCGGAGCTGCAGTCCCGCCCGGGGATCGGGCCCTGGACCGCGGCCTACATCGCGATGCGCGGACTCGGCGACCCTGACGTGATGCTGGCCGGTGACCTCGGGGTGCGCCACGCGGTGGCGGCCCTGGGCGGTGACGACCGGCCGCCGGAGATCGAGCGCACCGCGCGCACCTGGCGTCCCTGGCGGTCCTACGCGGTGGCGCACCTGTGGGCCAGCCTCGAGCCGACCGTGCAGGATGCAGGGGGCGCGCCCAGTGGCTGGGCGCCCGCGGGGGATCCCGGTCCCGGCGCCCTGCCCGGGCCAGGGAGCCCGGGTCCCGGCACCCGACCTGGGGCAGGGGGCACGGGTCCCGGCACCCGACCTGGGGCAGGGGGCCCAGGTCCCGACCGCGTACGGCGCAGCTCGGGCAGGACCGGCTCACGATCGTCGACGAACTCCCCGCCGCGGCGGGCCGCACGGAAGGTGACCTGATGACCAGCACCACACCGCCCAGCCTCCACGGAGCGCAGACCCTGCGCCGCCGGACGATGAGCACGCCCATCGGGCCGCTCGAGCTGGTGGCCGGGCCCGCCGGGCTGCGAGCCGTGCTGTGGCCCGGCGAGGACGGATCCCGCGTGGCCCGGGCACTGGGAACCGTCGACGCCGGGCGGGGGAAGGGGCCGGGTGCTGGCCCGGCGGCCGGGGCGGGAACCGAGGTGGCAGCGGACGTGCGCCGGGCGGAGGCCCACCTGGACGCTGCCCAGGTGCAGCTCGCGGAGTACCTCGCCGGGACGCGCCAGGACTTCGACCTGGCCCTCGACCCGGCAGGCACGGGCTTCCAGCTCCGGGCATGGAGTGTCCTTCGGGGCATCCCCTACGGCCGGACCATCAGCTACGGGGAGCAGGCCGCCGCACTGGGGGACCCAGGGGCTGCCCGCGCGGTTGGGGCCGCGAACGGGCGCAATCCCCTGTCGATAGTCGTCCCGTGCCATCGGGTGGTCGCCGCGTCCGGTGCGCTCACCGGCTTCGCCGGCGGCCTGGACATCAAGGTGTGGCTGCTCGATCACGAACGGGCCGTCCTCGCCGGGCGGTGACCGGCGGGAACCTCGCGCCTGTTCCGGTCGAATGGGGGGTGCCGGATCGCACCGACCGCGATGCTCGCGCCATCCTCGCGGGTGTTCCGGTGACTCCCGGGCGTCGCGGTACGGCGGGTTCGACAGGAACGGGCGCGCAGTGGG
This sequence comes from uncultured Actinomycetes bacterium, assembly GCA_963774745.1. GTDB lineage: Bacteria > Actinomycetota > Actinomycetes > S36-B12 > CAIYMF01 > Prado023. The sequence goes on from CAVZGE010000001.1 coordinate 64,101, forward strand.
GTCCACCCGGCGGAGCCTGGGCCGGTTATCACCGCAACGGGCGCGAGGTTTGGCCCGTTGGCTGGTTGGCCCGTTGGCCGCTCTTCCCGGTTGGGCCGCTCTTCCCGGTGCGGCCACTGTTCCCGGTGCCCCCGCTGCCGCTGCAGCCACTGTTCCCGGTGCGGCCCTGCTGCCCGGTGCGGGACGTCGACCTGATCCGCGCGCCCCCCGGTGGTCCTGATCGCGGGCTCAGCGCGGGACGACCCGCCACGCGGTGAGCCCTGAGCCCACCAGCGAGCCCACACCCGCGGACGCGCACCCGCCTGAGGAGCCGCACCCCGCGCAGCCCTCCGTGGCGCAGCCATCGGCGAACACCAGGACCCGGCGGATGTGGCCGGTCGCGGACAGGGCGGCGAGTGCGGTCTCAGCGTCCTGCGTCGACGTGCCGGTGCGCCGGGCGACCTCCACCGTCGAGCCCGCTCCCGCGCTGACGGCTGCCAGGACCGCGCTCACCGCGCCCACCGCGCTCACGCGAGCGCCGATCCGACCTGGAAGACGGCCACCGCGAGCAGCCACGCCATCGCGAGCTGCATCGCCACCCCGATGGCGGTCCAGCGCGTGCCGATCTGGCGCTTCTGGGCTGCGAGCGTCGCCACGCAGGGCGTGTAGGCCAGCAGGAACACCAGGAACGCGGCGGCGGCAGCCTGTGGGTGACCGCCGGAGCTGGCCATGAAGTCGGCGTACACCCCGGTCGAGAGGTCGATGTCGGCCGGGTAGGTCTGCGACCACGAAGAGATCACCGCCTCCTTCGCCACGAAGCCGACGATGAGCGCGCCGATGGCGTGCCACTCGGCGAAGCCGGTCGGGAGGAACAGGACGCTGGCCTGCTCGGCGATCCACGCGTAGAGGCTCTCGGCGATCGGCACCTCACCCAGACCCCCACTGGCCCCGGGGGCGGGGATGACTCCCAGCGCCCACACGACGGCCACCGTGGCCACGATGATCCCGGACGCGGTCTCGAGGAACCCGCGCAGGCGCATCCACGTGGCCGAGCCGAGCAGGCGCAGCGACGGGCTCTGGTAGGGCGGCAGGTCGAGCACGAGGGGGTCCGAGCCCATCGTCCGGATCAGCGTGGAGCGCAGCAGGAGGCCGCCGAGGATGACCAGCAGGATGCTGGTCACGTACATGAGGAACACGACCGTGCCGGCGTTGGCAGGGAAGAACGTCGCGGCCACCATGACGTAGACGGTCAGGCGCGCGGAGCAGGACGTGAACGGGACCAGCAGCGCGGTGAGCAGCCGGTGCCGCGCGTCGGGCAGGACGCGCACTGCGGAGATCGCCGGGACGTTGCAGCCGAACCCGACAACCAGGGGGAGGAACGCGCGCCCGGGCAGGCCCAGCCGCGCCATGAGCCGGTCGGTCACCACGGCGGCCCGGGCCATGTAGCCCGAGTCCTCGAGCAGGGCGAGCAGGGCGAACATGATCGCCATCAGCGGGACGAAGGTCAGCAGCATCCCGACGCCGGCGATGAGGCCATCGACGACGAAGCCCTCGACGAGGCTGCCACCGAGCCCGACGGCTTCGAAGGCGGCTGTCGTCACCGAGGTCACCGGGCCGGTGAAGAACGCGTCGAGCGCCCCCTGCAGGGGGGCGGCGACGGTGGTCGTCAGGGCGAACACCGCCCACATCACGGCCAGGAAGATGACCGGTCCGAGCGCTGGGGCGGTCACCCATCGGTCGATCCGGTCGGACCATGTCTGGCGCTGCTCGTGGGCTCGGGTGGTGGCCAGCTCGGTCGTGTCGGTGACCCAGGCGAAGACGGCCTCCGCGCGCGCGAGGTCGGCGTCGGCGTCGGGGTCCAGGCGCGCGGTCAGGTCGCTCAGGGCGGTCGGTGGGCACGACGTGCAGTCGGCGGGGCAGTCGTCGCGGCAGCCGGCGACCGCCGTCGGCGCCAGGGCCAGGGGGTGGGCCGCCGGTCGGGCCAGGGCATCGCCGACCGCCTCCGCGAGGGCGTGCACGTCCCGGCGCCGCGGGTCGAGGCGGACCACCTGCGCCCCCAGCCGCTCGGCGAGCACGCCCGCGTCGACCTCGACGCCGCGGCGCGTGGCGACGTCGGTCATCGTCAGGGCGACGACCACCGGCACGGGCAGCTGGCGCACGTGCGCGGCGAGCACCAGTGAGCGCCCGAGGTGCGCGGCATCGCAGACGACCACGACGGCGTCGACCTGGTCGCCGCCGTGCAGGAGATCGGCGGTCAGCGCCTCGTCGGGCGACATCGGGTCCAGCGAGTACGCGCCGGGGAGATCGGTCAGCGAGAGCTCGCCGAACGACGGGTCGGCCCAGCGCCCGGTGCCGACCTCGACGCTGGTCCCCGGGTAGTTGCCGACGGCACGACCCGCTCCCGTGAGGGCGTTGAAGAGGGTGGACTTGCCGGAGTTCGGGCTGCCCACGAGCGCGACCCTGCGCGCGCCCGGGCTGGCCGGCTGGCCGAGCACCTCGTGGCAGCTGGCGACCGGGTCAGCCATGCGCGGGCACCTCGGCGGTGACCTCGATGCTGGCCAGGATCCGCCGGGAGACGGCGATCCGGTCGTCGCCGATGGCCAGGATGGCCCCCCCGCCGCTCGTCCGGGACTGGATGCGCAGCGCGGCACCGGGTCGGATGCCCAGCTCGGCGAGCCGGCGGGTGACCGCACCGGCCGGGCCGTTGGGCCCCGTGGGACCGGTGGGCCCCAGGACGGTCAGCGGCTGCCCGGTCCGGGCGGCGTCGAGAGTCATGGGCACACGATACCTCAGAGTAAGGCTTGCCTTACTAGGTCGTTGGTCCCGGGTCAGGCGGGCCGAGGTCCCGGTGGATCGCCCACAGCCCGGATCGCCGTGGCGGCCTCGGACACCGTCATGTCCGTGGCCTGCAGGAGGTCGGAGGCGGACAGCCGGACCTGGGCGACCATGGGCGCGGTGAACAGGCCACCGGCGGACGCCGTGGTGACGGTTGCGACGGCGTCGAGGATGACCTCACGCATTGGGTCGGGTGCCTGCTCCCCCGAGAGCGCGGGCCCGAGCGACTCGACTCCGGCGGCCAGGCCCAGGAGCGCGCGCGGGATCGCCGTGGGGACCTCGTCGTCGCGCTCCAGGGCGATCGACGCCTGCCGTGCCAGGACCCGCAGGTTGCGCAGCGCGTTGTCGAGGTGCCCGCCGGCCAGGGTGTAGGTCGCCAGGGTCGGGCGCTGGCCCCAGTACCAGGGCGAGAGGCGCACGGATTCGCGGGTCACCTCCAGGCCCGCGTGGAACGCGGCGAGCACCGGGGCCGCGCCGCGCAGGTCCTCGAGCACCGCACGTGCCCCCTCGGGGTCCCGTCCGCTCAGGGCGGCGGCCACCCCGCGGTACCCGTCGGCGATCGTGGTGATGACCGGCAGGGTCACCTGCTGGGCGTGCCGAGCGGGGTCGACCGGCATGACCAGGGCGGCGACGACCAGCCCGACGAGCCCGCCGATCAGCGCGTCGACGACGCGGCCCGTGTTCCAGGGCTGGGCGTCGGTCGGTGGTGTCAGGGTCGCGATCAGGATGCCGGCCGACGAGGCCTGCATGATCAGGATCGGCCCGCCCCCGGCGATGATCGCGGTCGTCAGGGCGATCGCCACGACCAGTCCGAGCTGCCAGACACCGGTCCCGATCTCGGCGATGAGCAGGTCGGCGAAGAAGATGCCCAGGGCGTTGCCGAGCAGCAGCTCGGCGGATCGGCGCAGTCTGTGCGCCAGCGACACCGCGACGGTGGCGATGGCCGCGATGGGCGCGAAGAAGGGCTGGTCGTGCCCGATGGCCAGGGCGGCGGCGTAGGCCAGGGTCGCTGCGAGCGTGGCCTGCAGGATGATCCGCCAGGAGCGACGCGCCTCGTCGAGTCCCTGGGCGGATCGCCCGAGCGTGGCCCGACCGGCACGGGCGACGTGGGCCGAGGCTGCCGTGCTGTCCATGGCCCGACCCTACGGTGCCGGCGGTGCGCCGCCGGGGTGGTCCCGGGACGCAGAACCTCCCGGAAGTGCACGATCCTCCCGGAAGTGCACGATCCTCCCGGAACTTCGGGAGGATCGGCGACGTTCGGGAGGATCGTGCGGGGAACGGGATCAGCCGGTCAGCGGCAGGTGCACTGCCGGGGCTCGGGAACGCCGGCCATCACCTGGTCGACGTGGCGACCACAGCCGGAGTAGGTCACCTTGCCGCAGGAGCGGCAGATCGCGGGGCTGCACATGGGGGTCTCCTTCGAGTTCGTGGTAGCCCAACTATACCCCAGGGGGTATCGGCATCTCAAGTTCGTCGGGTGCGGCGGCGGTGCGGCGGCGGTGCGGCGGCGGGGCGGCGGCCGGGCGGCGAACGAGCGGGACCGGCCAGCTGCGCAGCGCCGCGCGGCCCGCCGTTCAGGCCTGGCCCGGGGGGGAGCTGCGGCCACCTGGGGTCGTGGTGCGGATCGGCTCCCACGGTGGTGGCGGTGCGGGGATCCGGTCCAGGGCTGAGTCGACCTCGCCGAAGCGCTGCCCCCGGTCGCGCCAATCGGCGTAGTAGGTCGACACCTCGTCGGCGGAGCGGGCCACGAAGTTCCACCACATGAAGACCGGCTCAGGGAACGGGACTCCACCGAGCACCATCAGGCGCGTGGGCTCGCGGGCCTCGATGTCGATCTCGGAGCGCCCGGGGGCGAGGGCGGCGATCTGTCCGGGTCGGGTCGCCGTCCGTGGGGCAGCAGGCTCGTCGCCGACGAGCAACGGCCCGTCGAGGGCGATGATCGCGTGTTCGAACTCCGGCCGCAGCGCAAAGGTCGTCACTCCGGGCTGGACGGTCGCCTGCATCCCGAGCAGCTCGGTGTCGAAGGCGGCCGGCGATGTCTGCCCGAGGTAGCTGCCGGCGATCAGGGTCGCCGATGCCCGACCCCACTCAACGATCGGGAGCTCGCCGTGGTGGGCGAACGCCGCTTCGCCATGTCGGACGCCGTCCGGCTGCGCGACCCACAGCTGCACGCCCTGCAGGGTGCCGCGGTAGGTGCCGGTGCTCTCCTCGGCATGGACCACCCCGCGTCCCGCGGTCATCAGGTTCACCTGGCCGGGCCTGATCAGCTGCTCGGAGCCGAGGCTGTCGCGGTGCAGCACCGCGCCCTCCATGAGCCACGTGACGGTCTGCAGGCCGACGTGCGGGTGCGGGCCGACGTCGAGTCCGGCGGTCTCGGTGACCTCCGCCGGCCCCATGTGGTCGGCGAAGCACCAGGCACCGACCGTGCGCAGCCTCCGACGGGGCAGGACCCGGCGCACGCGCATGCGACCGACTTCGGCCGTGACGCCCTCGTGCACCTCGATGGACATGGCCCCAGCGTCGCCGTTGGTGCGCGCATGCGCAACGGGAGTCCGCGAGGTCCACCCCCACGCGGGCGGCTCACCCCTGGGTCCCCTGGGCCCGGCTGGGTGCCTGCGCCGCGGTGGGCTCGGGGGTCGCGTCCAATGCCCGGGCGAGAGCCCCGCGGCCGTGGACCTCCAGCTTCCGGTAGACGTTGCCCAGGTGGTACTCGACGGTCCGGGGCGACAGGAACAGCGCCTCCGCGACCTCGCGGTTGCTCCTCCCCGAGCAGACCGCGAGCGCCACGGCGCGCTCCTGCGAGGTGAGCGCGGAGACGTCGCCGGAGGGGTCGTGCCCGGCTCCACCCGGCTGCCCGCCAGCGGCCCGCAGCTCCTGGCCCGCACGAGCCGACCACGGTGCCGCGCCCAGCCCGTCGAAGGCGTGGATGGCGCTCTGCAGGTGCGCCCGTGCCTGGGACCTGCTGCGGCTCCGGCGCAGGTGCTCCCCGAGGAGCAGGTGCGTCCTGGCCTGCTCGAACGGCTCGCCCGACAGCGCATGGGCGGCCAGGGCGGCGCGGAAGTGGTCCTCCGCCTCCCCGCCCCCCGTGACCAGCGCGGCGGTGCGTTCGTCCAGGGCGGTCGCCAGCGGGTCGCCCATCGGGGCCAGGAGGCAGTGCAGCTCGGCGTGGCGTCCAGCGGCCTGCGCATAGTCCCCGGAGCGGACCAGCGCCTCGATGAGGTCCACGCGCGCCGGCAGGACGGCATCACGCAGCCCGCGTCCGAGGAACCCGACATCCGCGGCCGCGGACAGGTGGGTGACCGCATCCCCGAGGCGGCCATCCACGAGCGCCCGCAGCCCGAGGGCGCGGTCGAGGGTGGCCAGTCGACGCCGGTTCCCGCACCGGGACCCGACCTCGCGCAGGCGCTGGGCGTCGACGCGCAGCACCTCGTCGTCGCCGCACTGGGCAGCCAGCTCGACGGACAGGGCGGTCATGCCCAGCCAGGGTTGGACCAGGCCGGCGGACTCGGCCTGCGGGCGCCCCGCCAGCAGGAGCGCGCGCGCGGTCTGCCAGTCCCCCCGGGCCTTGGCCCGCCATCCCTGGATGCCGTACAGGCAGGGGAGCAGGCCCGAGTCCCCCTTCGCCCGCTCCGCCGCGACGAGGAGGCGGTCGGTGGCCTGCGGGCTGATGTCGAGGAGGATGTCGTCGAGGCCGATGGTGCTCATCAGCATCGGCAGGTCCATCGACCGGGGGTCGGTGGCGCCCGCGGCGTCGATCGCAGCCTGGCGCAGGGGCATCGCCCGGGCCACCTGCCCGTCCTGGAAGAGTGCTGCGGCCAGGACGGCGCTGGTCGTCCACGGTGGATCGGGCCGCTGCGGATACGTCCGGCCCCGGAGGTCGAGCTGTGCGTACCGCTGGGCGGCGTCCAGGGCGGCCTGGGTGTCACCGAGCTGCAGGGCGATGCCGACGACGTCGAGCAGCAGCGTGGGCATCAGGTCCGGAGAGGTCCGCTCGGCCAGCTCGACCTGTCCCAGGATGGCCGGCAGTGCCGCCTCGGGGTCGATGTCGGCCCGCTGCTCGGCCCGGATGCCCGCGATGTGCGAGGCCGACCGGGGATCGAGGCGGTCATCGGACACGATCTGCACGAGGAACTCGGAGATGGGCAGCCCCATGTCGAAGGACACCCGGATCGCCGACAGCGCGAAGGCGACACGGTCTGACGGGATCGTGGTCAGGTGCGCTGCCGTCTCCCAGGCACGGGCGGCTGCGGCGTAGTGCTCTGCCCGCTCCGCGCGCTCCGCCTGGGCGGCTATCTCAGCGGCGGTGGCGGCATCAGCGGTGATGACCGACTGGGCCAGGTGGTCCACGACGACGCTGGGTGGCAGGTCCAGTCGCCGGGCGGCCTCGGCGGCCCGGGCGTGCGCTCGGCGGCGCTGGGCGGCCGACGCCCGGGCGAGCACCACGTCGCGCACCGTCGGTGGGCGGAAGTCCGGCTCGCCCCGGGCTCCCAGGGCGACCACCCCGGACAGCACCGCCTCGTCGAGTCCA
>CAVZGE010000002.1:0-743149 GCA_963774745.1 uncultured Actinomycetes bacterium
GATGTCCTCACCCGCCACACCACCGGTGTGGAAGGTGCGCATCGTCAGCTGGGTGCCGGGCTCGCCGATGGACTGCGCGGCAATGATGCCGATGGCCTCGCCGACGTCCACGAGCTTGCCGGTCGCCAACGAGCGGCCGTAGCAGGTGGCGCAGGTCACGACCTTGGAGTCGCAGGTGAGCACCGAGCGGAGCCGCACCTTCTCGACCCCGGCCTCACAGAGGCGGTCGACCAGGGTGATCGACAGCTCCTCGCCGGCCGGTGCCAGGACCTCACCGTCGAGGACCACGTCCTCGGACAGGATCCGCGACACCGCGGAGGTGTCCACGTGCTCGTCGGGCGTGACCACGCCGTCCTCGCCGCGGTTGCCGATCAGCATCGGCAGGCCACGGTCGGTGCCGCAGTCCTCCTCACGGATGATCACGTCCTGCGACACGTCCACCAGGCGCCGGGTCAGGTACCCGGAGTCGGCGGTCCGCAGCGCGGTGTCGGCCAGGCCCTTGCGAGCGCCGTGCGTGGCGATGAAGTACTCCAGCACCGACAGGCCCTCGCGGTAGTTGCTCTTGATCGGCCGCGGGATGATCTCGCCCTTCGGGTTGGCCACCAGGCCACGCATGCCGGCGATCTGGCGGACCTGCATCCAGTTCCCGCGGGCGCCGGAGTTCACCATCATGAACACCGGGTTCGTGGCCGGGAAGTGCTCCTTCATGGCCTCGGCCACCTCGTCGGTGGTCCGCGTCCAGATCTCGATGAGCTCCTGACGGCGCTCCGCGTCGGTGATCAGGCCGTCGTCGTACTGGTCCTGGACGGCGGCCGCACGCTTCTCGGCCTCCTCCATCAGCTCGGCCTTCTTCGGCGGGGCCACCACGTCGTCGAACGAGATGGTCACCCCCGAGCGGGTCGCCCAGCGGAAGCCCAGGTCCTTGATCTCGTCGAGGGTGTTGGCCACGTTGGTCTTCGTGTAGCGCTCGGCCAGGTCGTTGACCAGGGCGCCGAGGCGCTTCTTGTCGATGTCGGCGTTGACGAACTCGTAGTCCGCCGGCAGCGCCTCGTTGAACAGCGCCCGACCCAGGGTGGTCTGCAGCGACAGCGCGTCGCCGGGCTGCCAGTCCTCAGGAACCTCGAACCCCTCCGGGGGCACGACCCCGCGCAGGCGCAGGGTGATCATGGACTGCAGGGACAGGCTTCCCGAGTCGTAGGCCATCATCGCCTCGGCCAGCGAGGAGTACGCGTGCCCCTCGCCCTTGAGCCCCTCGCGCAGGGACGTCAGGGCATAGATGCCCAGCACCATGTCCTGGGTCGGCGTGGTGATCGGCCGGCCGTTCGCCGGGCTCAGGATGTTGTTCGAGCTCAGCATCAGGATCCGGGCCTCGGCCTGCGCCTCGGCGCTCAGCGGCACATGGACGGCCATCTGGTCGCCGTCGAAGTCCGCGTTGAACGCGGTGCAGACCAGCGGGTGGATCTGGATGGCCTTGCCCTCGATCAGCTGCGGCTCGAACGCCTGGATGCCCAGGCGGTGCAGGGTCGGTGCGCGGTTGAGCATCACCGGGTGCTCGGAGATGACCTCCTCGAGCACGTCCCACACGACCGAGCGGGACCGCTCGACCATGCGCTTGGCGCTCTTGATGTTCTGCGCGTGGTTGAGGTCCACCAGGCGCTTCATCACGAACGGCTTGAACAGCTCGAGGGCCATGCCCTTGGGCAGGCCGCACTGGTGCAGCTTGAGCTGCGGGCCGACGACGATGACCGAGCGGCCGGAGTAGTCCACGCGCTTGCCGAGCAGGTTCTGGCGGAACCGTCCCTGCTTGCCCTTGAGCATGTCGGACAGCGACTTCAGCGGCCGGTTGCCCGGGCCGGTGACCGGACGGCCACGGCGACCGTTGTCGAACAGCGCGTCGACGGCCTCCTGGAGCATCCGCTTCTCGTTGTTGACGATGATCTCCGGGGCCCCGAGGTCCAGCAGGCGCTTGAGCCGGTTGTTCCGGTTGATCACCCGGCGGTAGAGGTCGTTGAGGTCCGAGGTGGCGAACCGGCCGCCGTCGAGCTGCACCATCGGGCGCAGGTCCGGCGGGATGACCGGGACGCAGTCCAGCACCATGCCCTTGGGGTCGTTGGTGGTGGTCATGAACGCGGTGACGACCTTGAGCCGCTTGAGCGCGCGGGTCTTGCGCTGGCCCTTGCCGGTCGCCACGATCTCGCGCAGGGTCTCGGCCTCGGCCTCGAGGTCGAAGCTGGCCAGGCGGGCCTGGATCGCCGCGGCCCCCATGCCGCCGGAGAAGTACATGCCGAAGCGGTCGCGCATCTCGCGGTAGAGCATCTCGTCGCCCTCGAGGTCCTGGACCTTCAGGGTGCGGAAGCGGTCGAAGACGCGGTCGAGGCTGTCGACCTTCTTCTCCCCGGCACGCCGGATGGCGTTGAGCTCGCGCTCAGCACCCTCGCGGACCTTGCGCTTGACGTCGGCCTTGGCGCCCTCGGCCTCGAGCGCGGCCAGGTCGGCCTCGAGCTTCTCCGCGCGCTTGGCCAGGTCCGCCTCGGTCTTGTCGGTGAGCTGCTTGCGCTCGACCCCGATGCGGTTCTCGATCGAGGGCAGGTCGCGGTGCCGCGACTCCTCGTCGACGGAGGTGATCATGTAGGCCGCGAAGTAGATGACCTTCTCGAGGTCCTTCGGGGCCAGGTCCAGCAGGTAGCCCAGGCGTGAGGGAACGCCCTTGAAGTACCAGATGTGGGTCACGGGCGCGGCCAGCTCGATGTGGCCCATGCGCTCGCGGCGGACCTTGGCACGGGTCACCTCGACGCCGCAGCGCTCACAGATGATGCCCTTGAAGCGCACGCGCTTGTACTTGCCGCAGTAGCACTCCCAGTCCCGGGTGGGCCCGAAGATCTTCTCGCAGAACAGCCCATCCTTCTCGGGCTTGAGCGTGCGGTAGTTGATCGTCTCGGGCTTCTTGACCTCACCGTGGGACCAGGTGCGGATGTTGTCGGCCGTGGCCAGGCCGATACGCAACTCGTCGAAGAAGTTGACGTCGAGCAAGGTGGGTTCCTTAGGTTCGTGTTCGGGTCGTCGTCGCTATGTGTCGGCGCTGATCCGGACCGGCGAGCTGCCGGTCCGGATCAGGCCGGTCAGACCTCTTCGACGCTGCTCGGCTCACGCCGGGACAGGTCGATGCCCAGTTCCTCCGCTGCGCGGAAGATGTCGTCGTCGGAGTCACGCATCTCGATGGACTGCCCGTCGCTGGACAGCACCTCGACGTTCAGGCACAGGGACTGCATCTCCTTGATCAGCACCTTGAACGACTCGGGGATGCCGGGCTCGGGGATGTTCTCGCCCTTGACGATGGCCTCGTAGACCTTCACGCGGCCGAGCACGTCGTCGCTCTTGATGGTGAGCAGCTCCTGCAGGGCGTAGGCGGCGCCGTAGGCCTCCATGGCCCAGACCTCCATCTCGCCGAACCGCTGACCACCGAACTGCGCCTTGCCACCGAGCGGCTGCTGGGTGATCATCGAGTACGGGCCGGTGGAGCGCGCGTGCATCTTGTCGTCGACCAGGTGCAGCAGCTTCAGGATGTAGATGTAGCCCACCGCGACCGGTGCCGGGAACGGCTCGCCGGAGCGACCGTCGAACAGGCTGGCCTTGCCATCGGGGCCCACCAGGCGCACGCCGTCCTCCGTGGGGATGGTGTTGGCCAGCAGGCCGGACAGCTCGTCCTCCTTGGCGCCGTCGAACACCGGGGTCGCGACCCGGGTGTTCGGTGCCGAGGCCCGTGCGGACTCGTCGAGGCGCTTGGCCCACTCCGCGCCGGCGGGAGCCTCCCAGCCGGTCTTGGCCACCCAGCCGAGGTGGGTCTCCATGACCTGCCCGACGTTCATGCGGCCAGGCACGCCCAGCGGGTTGAGCACGACGTCGACCGGCGTGCCGTCCTCGAGGAACGGCATGTCCTCGACGGGCAGGATCTTGGCGATGACGCCCTTGTTGCCGTGACGGCCGGCGAGCTTGTCGCCCGTGGTGATCTTGCGCTTCTGGGCCACGTACACGCGGACCAGGCGGTTGACGCCCGGGGGCAGCTCGTCGCCCTCCTCGCGGTCGAAGACGCGGACCGCGATGACCTTGCCGGACTCGCCGTGCGGCACCTTCATCGAGGTGTCGCGGACCTCCCGGGCCTTCTCGCCGAAGATCGCGCGCAGCAGGCGCTCCTCCGGGGTCAGCTCGGTCTCGCCCTTGGGCGTGACCTTGCCGACCAGGATGTCACCGGTCACGACGTCGGCGCCCACGCGGATCACGCCACGGTCGTCGAGGTCGGCCAGCACCTCCTCGGAGACGTTCGGGATGTCGCGGGTGATCTCCTCCGGGCCCAGCTTGGTGTCGCGGGCGTCGACCTCGTGCTCCTCGATGTGGATCGAGGACAGGACGTCGTCCTGCACGAGGCGCTGGCTCAGGATGATCGCGTCCTCGTAGTTGTGGCCCTCCCACGGCATGAACGCCACGAGCAGGTTGCGCCCGAGTGCCATCTCCGCGGTGTCGGTGCACGGCCCGTCGGCGATGACCTGGCCCTCCTCGACCCGCTGGCCCTCGTCGACGATCGTGCGCTGGTTGAAGCACGTGCCCTGGTTGGAGCGGTCGAACTTGCGCAGCCGGTAGGTCTCGTAGCTGCCGTCGTCGTTGGCCACGGTGACGTGGTCGGCCGAGACCTCGGAGACCACACCACCCTTGTTGGCCGCGACCACGTCGCCGGCGTCGACCGCAGCGCGGTACTCCATGCCGGTGCCGACCAGCGGCGCCTCGCTGCGCAGCAGCGGGACGGCCTGGCGCTGCATGTTGGCGCCCATGAGCGCGCGGTTGGCGTCGTCGTGCTCGAGGAACGGGATCATGGCCGTGGCCACCGACACCATCTGGCGCGGGGAGACGTCCATGAAGTCCACGTTCGCCGGGGCGATGTAGTCGACCTCGCCGCCCTTGGTGCGGACCAGGACGCGGGACTCCGCGAAGTGCCCGTCGAGGGTCAGCGGGGCGTTGGCCTGCGCGACGACGTGCAGGTCCTCCTCGTCAGCGGTCAGGTAGTGGATCTCGTCGGTGACGCGGCCCTTGTCGTCGACCCGGCGGTACGGGGTCTCGATGAACCCGAACGCGTTGACCCGGGCGTAGGTGGACAGCGAGCCGATCAGGCCGATGTTCGGGCCCTCAGGGGTCTCGATCGGGCACATCCGGCCGTAGTGCGACGGGTGCACGTCGCGGACCTCGAACCCGGCCCGCTCCCGCGACAGGCCACCGGGGCCCAGCGCGGACAGGCGACGCTTGTGCGTCAGGCCCGAGATCGGGTTGGTCTGGTCCATGAACTGGCTCAGCTGCGAGGTGCCGAAGAACTCCTTGATGGAGGCCACGACCGGGCGGATGTTGATCAGGGTCTGCGGCGTGATCGCCTCGACGTCCTGGGTGGTCATCCGCTCGCGGACCACGCGCTCCATGCGCGACAGGCCGGTGCGCAGCTGGTTCTGGATCAGCTCGCCGACCGTGCGCAGGCGCCGGTTGCCGAAGTGGTCGATGTCGTCGGGCTCGACCTGCTTGGTGCCCTGCGCGGTCTCGAACGAGGTCTCACCGGCGTGCAGCCGGCACAGGTACTCGATCGTGGCCTCGATGTCCTCGATCTGCAGGGTGCTCTGGCCGAGCTCGGAGGTCAGGCCCAGCTTCTTGTTCACCTTGTAGCGACCGACCTTGGCCAGGTCGTAGCGCTTGGGGTTGAAGTAGAAGTTCTCCAGCAGGTTGCGGCCGGCCTCGATCGTCGGCGGCTCGCCCGGGCGCAGCTTGCGGTAGATGTCCAGCAGCGCCTCGTCCTGGGTCTTGTCCGGGTTCGAGGTGCCGACCGGGTCCTTCTCCAGGGTGGCCTCCATGGACGGCCACGCGGCGAAGCGCTCGCGGATCTGCGCCTCGGAGCGGCCCAGTGCCTTCAGCAGGACCGAGACGGGCTGCTTGCGCTTGCGGTCCACCCGCACGCCGACCATGTCCTTCTTGTCGATCTCGAACTCCAGCCACGCACCGCGGCTCGGGATGATCTTGGCGACGAAGATGTCCTTGTCGGAGGTCTTGTCCTCCTGGCGCTCGAAGTACACGCCGGGCGAGCGGACCAGCTGCGACACGACGACCCGCTCGGTGCCGTTGACGATGAAGGTGCCCTTGTTGGTCATCAGCGGGAAGTCACCCATGAAGACCGTCTGGCTCTTGATCTCGCCGGTCTCGTTGTTGGTGAACTCCGCCGTGACGAACATCGGCTGCGAGTAGGTCATGTCCTTCTCGCGGCACTGCTCGACGGTGTACTTCGGCGGCTCGAAGCGGTGGTCTCGGAAGCTCAGCGACATGGTCTCCGAGAAGTCCTCGATCGGGGAGATCTCGGTGAAGATCTCCTCGAGGCCGGACTTGTTCGGGACGCTGGCGCCGGACTCGACGGCGGCGGCCACACGGGCCTGCCACGCCTCGTTGCCCAGGAGCCAGTCGAACGAGTCGGTCTGCAGGGCCAGGAGGTCCGGGACCTCCAGGGGCTCGCGGATCTTCGCGAAGGACACCCGGTTCAAACCGGGGGGCGGGGGGGGCGTGGCGGTCTTGCGGGAGGAGGCCAAGACAGGTCCTTCCAGGACGGTTCACTGCGGTCGGCACGCTGCCCCCGGCCCCCGGCTGACCGCGACAGTGCCGCGGGCATGGCTCGCTGAAGGAGCGACGGGCTGGGGGTGAAGGACAGCGCAAAGCAGCAGCGTACCCGATTGGGCAGCCGCTGTCGACTCCAGACATGCCCGCCGGTGGCCGGTTCCTCGTTCACGTGCGTGGTCCCCGCCGATCGACAGCGGGAGGCGGGACCCGTGCACGCACCCATCGAACCGTCCGCCGCCGTGTGGCCCGAGGGCCACGCGCACGCCTGGACGCAGTTGCGTCGGACTCAGGGTGCCTCCCCGCTCGCGCAGAGTCAAGTACCCAAGGCCCCCGAATGTGGGAAAGCCACTGGGCGCACCCCCTGTGAGGGGATGCGCCCAGTGGCGTGTGGTGCAGGTCAGCGCGCTCGGGACTACTTGACCGAGACCTTGGCGCCGGCGGCCTCCAGGGCAGCCTTCGCCTTCTCGGCGGCCTCCTTGTTGACCTTCTCGACGACGGCCTTGGGAGCGCCCTCCACGAGGTCCTTGGCCTCCTTGAGGCCCAGGCTGGTCAGCGTGCGGACCTCCTTGATGACCTGGATCTTCTTGTCGCCCGCGTCCTCGAGGATGACGTCGAACTCGTCCTGCTCCTCGACGACCTCGGCGGCAGCTCCGGCAGCGGGGCCGGCAGCAGCCACGGCGACCGGGGCGGCCGCGGTGACGCCGAAGGTGTCCTCGAACTGCTTGACGAACTCGGAGAGCTCGATCAGCGTCATCTCCTTGAACGCGTCGAGCAGGTCCTCAGTGCTCAGCTTCGCCATGATGGCGTTCCTCTCTCGTTTCCGGCCGGTGCCGGGTGGGGCTGATTGCGAAGGGCGATCAGCCCTCGGCGATCTCCTCGGCTGCGGCCGCAGCGTCGGTGGCGGCATCGGCGGGTGCCTCAGCCGGAACCTCGGCCTCGGCGGTCGCCTCAGCCTCGGTGATGGCCTCGGCCGGAGCCTCAGCCTCGATGACCTCAGCCGCAGCTTCGGTCTCGGTGACCTCAGCGACAGCCTCGGCCGGAACGTCAGCCGCGGCGTCAGCCTCGACATCGGTGGTGACCTCGGCCGGAGCCTCAGCCTCGGTGGCGGGTCCGACCGCCTCGGGGGCAACGTCGGCGGCTGGGGCAGAGCCCGCACCACCGATCAGCGACGGATCCGCCTCGGCGGCA
This sequence comes from uncultured Actinomycetes bacterium, assembly GCA_963774745.1. GTDB lineage: Bacteria > Actinomycetota > Actinomycetes > S36-B12 > CAIYMF01 > Prado023. The sequence continues at coordinate 7,822 of CAVZGE010000002.1, forward strand.
ACCCGCAGTGCGTCGATGGCGCGCGCTGCCTGGGCCAGGGGCGCCGCGAACAGCGACACCGCCTGCTGCAGCGAGGCGTTCATCGCGCCGGCCAGCTTGGCCAGCAGCACCTCACGGGACTCGAGATCCGCGAGCTTGGTGACATCAGCGGCGGACAGGACCTTCCCGTCCAGGTATCCGCCCTTGATGACCAGCATCGGGTGCGCCTTGGCGAAGTCGCGCAGGCCCTTGGCCGCCTCCACCGGATCGCCCTTGATGAAGGCGATCGCGCTGGGGCCGGCGAGCAGGCCGTCCAGACCCTCGACCCCGGCGTCCTTGGCCGCGATCTTGGTCAGCGTGTTCTTCACCACGGCGTACGTGGCATTGCCGCCCAGGGAACGGCGCAGCTCCTTGAGCTGCGCCACGGTCAGGCCGCGATACTCCGTCAGGACCGCCGCACTCGAGGAGCGGAACTCCTCGGTGATCTCCTCGACGGCGGTGGACTTGGGGTTCCGCGCCATGATTCTCCTTTGAGCAGTGTCGACCTCGGCCGGCCCCGACATGACGAACGCCCCGGCGCAGGCGCGGGGCGTGGGGCCGGATGCTCTGCGGGGTGACCCGTCGTCATCCGAACTTCTGCTCTCACCTGCGTGGGCCGCCCGCTCTGCGCGGGACCTTCAGTTCCTCCCCGTGCAGAACGGGGAGGAGCGACCAACGGTCTTCGGTGGATCAAGAGTAGTCCAGCGCCGCACCCCGGCCAAATCGACCGACCACCGCCAGCACGGAAGGTCACGCCGGGGGATCGTCAACCTCGCGGCCGTTGGCGTCGGAAGATCCGACGTTATGTCAGGCGTTGCCACGGGAACGGGCGCAGGGTTGACGAGGCGAGCCACCCCACGCCCCTCTACGATGCGGCCCATGCCCCTCCCCGACGAACCCCTGGACGGCCTCACCCTCCTGCGGGCCTACGAGCCGGTCGTTCGCTTCACCAAGGGCGAGTTCTTCTATCCGGTGTCCGTGCACAGCTACGTCCAGCACGCTGCCCTGTGGACCGAGCTTCCTGACGGGGAATCGGTCATCGAGGCCTCAGCCGAGACGTTCGACTCCACGCTGCTGGCCAAGGTCGAGGCGTCGATCCCCGGTCAGGTCACCTCCCTGTCCGGGATCATGACTGGCGCGAAGCCCGGCAAGGCCTTCATCCCCCTCAAGGACCGCCCGCCACGGCTGGCCGGTGCGAGCCGCCTTGCCGCCGTCGGCCTGCTCGGCCGGCTGATCGATGCACTCAACCGCCTGTCGCTGATCTTCCGGGGCAGCGTGCCCGGCGGCAGCGCCGCCAGATCCTTCCTGCTCCAGCAGCAGCACCTCGAGCCCGACCGGCCGGCCTACTACGGCCGGGTGGTCCGCGACGGCGACTGGCTCATCTGCCAGTACTGGTTCTTCTACTCGTTCAACAACTGGCGCTCGGCGTTCGGCGGGGTCAACGAGCACGAGTCCGACTGGGAGCAGGTCACGATCTTCCTCGACGGCACCGGCGAGCTGAACGAGGAGGGCCTGCCCGCTCCCCGCTGGGTGGTGTTCTCCGCCCACGACGAGACCGGTGACGACCTGCGCCGCCGGTGGGACGACCCGGACCTGACGCTGGTCGAGGGGCGGCACCCCGTGGTCTTCGCCGGGGCCGGATCGCACTCCGGGGCCTATCTGGCCGGGGACTACCTGATCTCGATCGAGCCGCCGACGCAGAGCTGGCTCATCCGGTTCGGCCGGAGGCTGGCACGGGTGCTCGCGCCCTGGTCGACAGGTGCCCAGAACGTGGGCATCCCCTATGTGGACTACGCCCGGGGCGACGGCCGCTCGATCGGCCCCGGCCAGGGCGACCCGTGGTACCCGGAGGTCATAGACGACGAAACGCCCTGGGTGCACGGATTCCGCGGGCTGTGGGGGCACGACACCCGCGACCGGCTGGGCGGTGAGCGCGGCCCAGCCGGCCCCCGGTACGAGCGCGACGGCACCGTGCGCGCCTCGTGGGCCGGCCCCGTCGGGTGGGCCGGGCTGGCCAAGGTGGCCCCGAACCCGGTCGTCGAGCGGGAGCTGCTGGCACATCGGGCTGATCAGGTGCAGGCCCGGCTCGAGGAGCTCGAGTCCGACATCGCCACCACGGGAGAGAGCCTGAGGGTGGCTGCTGCCGGCCGCTACCCCGGTTCCCCCGAGGTGCGCGCCCTGGCCCTCGAGGAGCGCCGGCTGCTGGGCATGCGCCGGGAGCAGACCCGGCTGCGCGACGAGGCAGCCGCGATGTCCCGCGATGCCGCCACGGCTTCAGCGGACCCGCACGCGCACCTGAGCCATCGCAACCTGCCCATCGAGTCCGCCACGGGTGGTCGAGCCCGCCTGCTGTCCTGGTGGGCGGTGCTGAGCACGCCGCTGATCCTGTGGACGATCGGCCAGATCATCAACCCGGCGATTGGCGTGAACGCCTGGGAGTTCACGTTCATGAGCCTGGTGGTCCTGGTGTCCATCGAGGGCTTCGTGCGCGGGAAGTTCCTGGCAGTGATGGGGCGGTTCCTGCTGCTGATCATCGCGGTCATCGCCCTGTACTACCTGTGGAAGGACTGGCGCATCGTGGTGGGCACCACCATGGGGATCGCGGCCCTCACGCTGCTGGTCGTCAACCTGCGCGAGGCACTGCGTCGCTGACGCGCCGCCGTGTCCGACCGCCCGGGTCGCCGGACGCCGGTACGGTGAACCGACTCCTCCGCCGGCGTGCCGGCACCGACCGCGAGAAGAAGGAACGATCCATGAGCACGAACCCCCAGACCTTCCCCAACGGCAAGCCGATGCTCGACGTCAACGGCAACCCGGCGAGCCCCAAGAGCCGGCTCGCCGCACTGCTCCTGCTGCTCCTGCTCGGCCTGGGCCTGCACCGCTTCTACGTCGGCAAGATCGGGACCGGCATCCTGTACCTGATCACGCTCGGCGGCCTGGGCATCTGGTTCGTCATCGACCTGGTCATGATCGTGATCGGGTCGTTCACCGACAAGCAGGGCCGGGTCGTCGCCAACTGGTAGCCCCAGCAACGGCAACGGGCCCGCCGGGCTGCTCCAGTGGCAGCCGGCGGGCCCGTTGGCGTTCGGACGACTCAGGCGGTCTCGTCCTCGACGAGCAGGTCGCGGGTCCGGTTGGGATCGACCGGGATGCCGGGGCCCATCGTGGTGGCGATGGTCGCCTTCTTGATGTAGCGGCCCTTGGCCGCCGAGGGCTTGAGCCGGGTGATCTCGTCGATCGCTGCGCCGTAGTTCTCGACCAGCTGTGCCTCGGTGAAGGAGACCCTGCCGATCGGGAAGCACAGGTTGGCGTGCTTGTCGGTACGGAACTCGATCTTGCCGCCCTTGATGTCGGTCACGGCCTTGGCCACGTCCATCGTGACGGTTCCGGTCTTGGGGTTGGGCATGAGGCCGCGCGGGCCCAGCACCTTGCCCAGACGGCCGACCTTGCCCATGAGGTCGGGCGTGGCGACGGCGGCGTCGAAGTCGGTCCAGCCGGCGGCGACCTTCTCGATCATGTCATCGCCACCGACGAAGTCCGCACCAGCGGCGCGCGCCTCGTCAGCCTTGGCGGCGTTGGCGAAGACCAGGACCCGGGCGGTCTTGCCGGTGCCGTGCGGCAGGTTGACGGTGCCGCGCACCATCTGGTCGGCCTTGCGGGGGTCGATGCCCAGCCGCATGGCGACCTCGACGGTCGCGTCGAACTTCGCGGGACTCGTGTCCTTGGCCAGGCGCACCGCGCTGAGCGGGGTGTGCAACGCCGAGGCGTCGATCTTCTCGGCTGCCTTGCGGTAGCCCTTGCTGCGCTTCATGACGGATTCCTCTCCGTTGGTGGTGTTGCGGGCCGCGCAGGCCCTACCACGCGTTCGTGGGTGGGGCGTCTCACTCGGAGACGGTGATCCCCATCTGGCGGGCGGTGCCCTCGATGATCTTCATCGCGGCATCGATGTCGTTGGCGTTGAGGTCGGGCATCTTGACCTCGGCGATCTCCTTGACCTGGGCCTTGGTGATCGAGCCGACCTTGTCCTTCTGGGGGACGCCGGAGCCCTTCTCGACTCCTGCGGCCTTCAGGATCAGCTTGGCCGCCGGCGGGGTCTTGAGCACGAACGTGAACGAGCGATCCTCGTACACGGTGATCTCGACCGGGACGACGGTGCCGCGCTGGGCCTCAGTCGCGGCGTTGTAGGCCTTGCAGAACTCCATGATGTTCACGCCGTGCTGGCCCAGGGCCGGGCCGACGGGCGGCGCCGGGTTGGCCTGGCCGGCCGTGATCTGGAGCTTGATCAGGCCAGTGACCTTCTTCTTCTTGGGAGGCATTTCTCGGGTCCTTCGTGTGGGTGCACCCGCGGCGCGTTCACCGCGGGAATCGGTGGGCGCTCGCGCGCTAGTTCTTCTCGATCTGGTCGAACCGGAGCTCGACCGGGGTCTCGCGGCCGAAGATCTCCACGAGGCCCGTGATCCGCTGGCCCTCGATGTTGATCTCCGACACGGTGGCGTGCAGCGTGGCGAAGGCACCGTCGATGACAGTGACGGAGTCTCCCGGGGAGAGGTCGATCTCCACGACCTTGGCCGGCTTGCCCGCGGCCTTCGACCCGGATCCACCGGTACCGCCGCCGATCGGCTCGACGACCACCTCCGGCTCGGGCGCCAGGATCGCCACGACCTCCTCCAGGCTCAACGGGAGCGGCTGGTGGGCATGGCCGACGAATCCGGTCACCCCCGGCGTGTGGCGCACCGTGCCCCAGGACTCGTCGGTGAGGTCCATGCGGACCAGCACGTAGCCCGGGAACTTGTTGCGCTTGACCTGCTTCTTCTGGCCGTTCTTGATCTCCACGACCTCCTCGATCGGGACCTCGACCTGGAAGATGTAGTCCTCCATGTTCAGCGAGGTGGCCCGGGTGAGCAGGTTGGCCTTGACCTTGTTCTCGTAGCCGGCGTAGGAGTGGATCACGTACCAGTCGCCGGGGGCGGCGGCCATCTCCTCGCGGAAGGCCTCGATGGGGTCCACGGGAGCCAGCTCCTCGACAACGGACGCGTCCTCGGCGGACACCTCGATGACCTCACCGGTCTCCGGGTCCACGATCCCGATGGGGGCATCCATAGCCTCCGCGTCCGCGTCGGCGTCCGCGCCGGCGCCGTCAGCGTCGTCCTCGGGGCTCTGGTCAGCCTCGGGGCTCTGGCTCTGGTCAGCCTCGGCGTCGTCGACCTCGGGCTCGTCGACCTCGGGCTCGTCGACCTCGTCGGAGCTCGGGGCAGCGTCGATCCCGTCAGCGGCCTTCAGGGCAGCCGACCAGTCGAACTCGGCGGCCTCGCCCTCGGGGGCGTCGAACTCGTCGGTCGATCCAGACACAGTCGTCCTCGCAGATCTAGTACGGGGTGCGCAGCTCAGCCGAACAGCTGCAGCACCAGTCGTGTGAACACGAAGTCGAAGACCGCCACCATCGCGGCGAAGACCGCCACGAAGACGATCACGACCCAGGTGTAGGTGATCAACTCCTTGCGCGTGGGCCAGATGACCTTGCGCAGCTCAGCGACCATCTGGCGCATGAACAGCGTGAACCGCGCCCACAGGCTGGGCTTGCCGGCGGGCTTCTTGTCGCCGGACGAGCCACGGTCGGTCGTCGTGCTGCTCTCGCTCACAGGTCCTCCGAGGTGGGTGCCGGGCACCCACAGGTGTGTTGACGCGGAACGCGAACGTCCCGCCTCGCAGGGCCGGAGGGACTTGAACCCCCAACCGCCGGTTTTGGAGACCGGTGCTCTACCAATTGAGCTACGACCCTTTGGACTTCTGACCCGGGCAGGCTACCGCGAGGGTGCGCCGACCCGGAGGACCCAGTGTACGGCGCCACCCCCCACGGCCCAAATGCGCGCTCCCCGGCGGCCCGACGAACGGACGGGACGGATCCCGGACTGCCTCACTACGATGGGCGCCATGCCCGTCCACTCCCGCGTCTCAGCCCGTATCGGTGCGATCGCCGAGTCCGCAACCCTGGCGGTCGACGCCAGGGCCAAGGCGCTCAAGGCCGCCGGCCGACCCGTCATCGGCTTCGGAGCCGGCGAGCCCGACTTCCCGACACCGGACTACATCGTCGAGGCAGCCGCGGCGGCGTGCCGCGACCCGCGCTGGCACCGGTACACGCCGGCTGGCGGGCTGCCCGAGCTCAAGGAGGCGGTGGCGGCCAAGACCTACCGCGACTCCGGGCTGGTCGTGAAGCCCAGTCACGTGCTGATCACCAACGGCGGCAAGCAGGCGCTCTACAACGCCTTCGCCGCGCTGCTCGACCCGGGCGACGAGGTCCTGCTGCCCGCCCCCTACTGGACCACCTACCCGGAGTCGATCGGGCTGGCCGGCGGGACGACCGTCGTGGTCCCGACCTCCCCGGAGAGCGGGTACCGCGCCACGGTCGACCAGCTGGAGGCCGCGCGCACCCCGAGCACCAAGGCCCTGGTCTTCGTCTCGCCCTCGAACCCGACCGGAGCGGTGTACTCCCCCGAGGACGTCGCGGCCATCGGACGCTGGGCGGTCGGGCACGGGCTCTGGGTCGTGACCGACGAGATCTACGAGCACCTCGTCTACGGCGACGCGGAGTTCTCCTCGATGCCCGTGGAGGTGCCCGAGCTCGCGGAGCGCTGCATCGTGGTCAACGGGGTGGCCAAGACCTATGCCATGACCGGGTGGCGGGTCGGCTGGCTCATCGGCCCCGAGGACATCGTGAAGGCCGCCACGAACCTGCAGTCGCACGCGACCTCGAACGTCGCCAACGTCTCCCAGATCGCGGCCCTGGCAGCGGTCTCCGGGGACCTGGCTGCCGTCGAGGTGATGAAGGTGGCCTTCGACCGGCGCCGACGGCGCATCGTCGAGCTGCTCTCAGCGATCCCTGGGGTGCTCTGCCCCGAGCCGGAGGGCGCGTTCTACGTCTACCCGTCGGTTGAGGACCTCCTGGGCAGGGAGATCCGGGGGCGGCGCCCGGCCACCTCGGCTGAGCTCGCCACCCTGATCCTCGACGAGGTGGAGGTGGCCGTCGTCCCCGGTGAGGCCTTCGGCACCCCGGGGTACCTGCGGCTGTCCTACGCGCTGGGCGACGCGGACCTCGAGGAGGGCGTGGCCCGGATGGCCACGCTGCTCGGCGAGGCCGGCTGACGCGCGGACCCGGGACGCCCCCTACAGCGCGCACCCCACGAGCACCGGCTCGTTCTCCAGGATGATCCCGAACCTGTCGGCGACACCGGCGCGCACGACCCGGGCCAGTTCGAGCAGGTCCTCGGCCGTGGCCCCACCCCGGTTGGTCAGCGCCAGGGAGTGCTTAGTGGACAGCGAGGCAGGTGCCCCCGGGCGGACCGCGAACCCCCGGGCGAACCCGGCACGCGAGATCAACCAGGCGGCCGAGGTCTTGACCGATCCATCCCCGAGGACGAAGCGGGGGGCGTCCGCGGGCAACGCGTCCGCCTCGGGGATGGTGATGATCGGGTTGGTGAAGAAGGAGCCGGCGCTCCACGTGTCGTGATCCGCCGGATCGAGCACCATCCCCTTGCCCCGGCGCAGGTCCATCACGGCCTGCCGGACCTCGGGCGCGGGTGCCCGCTGCCCCACCTCGACCCCCAGCAGCCCCGCCAGCTCCGCATAGCGGACCGGCGCCCCCAGGGGGTCCACGGCGAGGTCCATGGTCACCGAGAGGACGACCCAGCGCCCCGGTGCCCGCTTGAGCGCCGAGCCCCGGTAGCCGAACCCCGCCGCACCGGGAGGCATCCGCTCGACAACCCCAGTGCGACGGTCGAGGACCTCGAGGGACTCGATGACCTGAGCCACCTCGGCGCCGTAGGCACCCACGTTCTGGATCGGCGTCGCCCCCGAGGAGCCCGGGATTCCCGACAGCGCCTCGACCCCGGACCAACCGGACCCGACGGCAGCGCCGACGAACGCGTCCCATGGCTCGCCGGCCGCGACCTCGACACGCAGCCGGCCGGGTTCCGCGGGGTGCACCCTGACGCCGCGGGTGCTGATCCGCAGGACCGTCCCCGGGAAGCCGGCGTCAGCGACGAGCAGGTTCGAGCCGCCACCGACCAGCAGCAGGGGCTCACCGACAGCATCTGCCGCGGTGACCGCCTCGACCAGGTCGGCTTCCGTGGCAACGTCGATGACCCGACGGGCCGGACCACCGACCCGCAACGTGGTCATGTCCGCGAGGGCCGCGGGCGGCTCGGGGGCCGGTGGGGATGCCCACGGAGCGTTCACGGCGACCCGCCCACCCGGGCCGCGACGCCTCGCGGTGCCGTCCGGGCGACGACCCCGAGCAGGGCGAGCCCGACGACGCACAGCCCCAGGCTCAGCCAGTCCAGCGGGATCATCCGGTCCGCCAGCGTCAGGACCAGGTTCCCGGCCAGCACGACGAGGGTCGCCACCGGCAGCGGCCAGCCCAGTGGATCGGTCAGCCGGCCCAGCCAACCGGCACGATCACGGCCGGGCCACCGTGGCGTCATCCACCAGCGGCCGATGTTGCCCAGCAGGGCGATGTCCACGAGCGCGGCCACGCTGGCAAGGGCCAGCGGTCCGGTGCCCCCCGGCCGCCGGGGACCGTCCTGGCTCCACGCGAGGACCAGCAGCATCAGCCACAGCACGGAGGTGGCCGCGAGCCAGGCGCCCAACCGAACGCACCGCCCCACCCACCGTCGCCAGTGGGGGTCGACCTGGTCGTGTTCGGTGTTCAGGGCTGCCCCTGGGGATCGGCCAGCTCCGGGTGCTGTCGCAGGTAGCGGGCCTCGTCGTTGAGGTAGGCGTAGTACAGGCCGATCAGGATCCCGCCGCCCACGAAGTTGCCGGCGAGGCAGATGACGACGTTCAGGGTGGCGGGGACGAGCGCGATGCCCTCCTGGAGGCCCACCATCGTGAACAGGACCGTGTTGGCCACGGAGTGCTCGAAGCCGAGATAGGCGAAGACGAAGACGCTGACGATCATCGCCAGGGCCTTCATCAGGTCCTCCTTGATCGCCCCGTTGTAGACCATCAGCATCGCTAGGTTGATGAAGAAGTTGCACAGGATTGCACGGACGAACAGGTCCAGCCAGCCCGAGGCACCATCGGTCACGAATGCCAGCTTCACGTCGACCGAGTGCAGCATGAGCTCCATGGTCGGTTCACTGATGATCGTGGATCCCCACGCCAGCACCGCGACGAAGAGCCCGCCGAGGAAGTTGCCGATGTAGCACAGGGTCAGGACCCGGAAGATCGGCCGCGGGGTGATCCGGCGGAAGTAGTAGCCGATCGAGGTGATCATCATGTTCGACGTCAGCAGCTCGGACTTCGAGTAGTAGATGAAGACCAGGGCGAAGCCGAAGAAGGTGGATCCCAGCAGCTTGCCGATCGGAAGCAGGCCCTCGGGCTCCACCCCGGTGTCGCCCACCGACTCGAACCCGGACTGGATCGTGTAGTTGCCGATGTAGAGCAACCCGACGATGACACCAGCCATTGCCGCACGCATCAGGTAGCGCCGCTTCATCTGGCCGGTCATCTCGGACTTGTACTCGAGCATCTCGAGGATCGAGGAGATGAACAGCTTGCCCGGGAACAGCTTCTGGGTCTCCATGCCGGCCCCTTCCGCAGCGGGAGTCTCGCTGGGAATCCTAGTGAGGGTTCGCTGCGGTAGCCGGATGGGGGCACGTGCGGCCATCCCGGTGCTCCGGCCCGGGCGCCGGACAGGGCAGGGTCGGTCCGGCGGGAGGGATGGCGAAGGGGAGCCCCCACCTGGGTGGGGACTCCCCTTCGACGTTCACCTGCGCGAGTGGTGACGGCCCTCGTGGACCCTCAACCGGCCCACGCGCACCCTCCGGAGGGACCCGACCTGCGAGCCCTGCGGCGCGCAACCCTCAGCGGGTCTCCTTGTGTGCCGTGTGCTGGTTGCAGTTGGCGCAGTACTTCTTCACCTCGAGGCGGTCCGGGTCGTTGCGCCGGTTCTTCTTGGTGATGTAGTTGCGGTGCTTGCACTCCTGGCAGGCCAGGGTGATCTTCGGCCTGATGTCGGTGGACTTGCCCACGGGACTGCCTTCCTTCTCTTACGCCGCGATGGGCGCCTCGTGCCAGGCCCTGACGGGCCCTGGGTCTGGTAGCGGAGGCCGGACTTGAACCGGCGACACAGCGATTATGAGCCGCTTGCTCTGCCAGGCTGAGCTACTCCGCCGTGCAAGGTCGGCCCTGGCGGGCCTGCTCTTCCGAGCCCCTTTACGGAATCGAACCGTAGACCTTCTCCTTACCATGGAGACGCTCTGCCGACTGAGCTAAAGGGGCAATGCGCGACAAGGTTACCCGACCCGCAGGCCATTGACGAAATCGCCGAGGGCCCTGCCGAGGTGCTCACCAGGGGTAGGCGACACCGGTCAGCTCGGTGCTCAGATCCCAGAGGCGGCGGGCTGAATCCACGTCCCGGGCGGCGTCCGACGGGGTCTCGTAGCCGGGCGCCCCGCGAGCGCCCCTGAATCCGGTGGGCCCGATGAACGCGCCGCTCGGGACCCCCGGGTCGGTGGCACCCATCAGGGTGGGCCACGCCCCGGCCTCCGCCGACTGGGCCACCACGCGGTTGACCAGCGACATCAGGGCGACACCGATCCGGTTGCCCGACATCTGCGGGCCCACCGACTGCAGGTTGGTGGCCGCATAGCCGGGGTGCACCGCGACACTGCGCAGGTCGACTCCTGCCTCGCCGGCCCGACGGTGCAGCTCGAGGGCGAACAGGAGGTTGGCCAACTTGCTCTGCCCGTACGCCCGCCACTTCTGGTACGCGGCCGCGGACTGCAGGTCGTCGAAGTCCATCCGACCGAAGCGGTGGGCGCCGCTCGACACGGTGACCACGCGGCCCCCGGGGCGCATGGTCCCGATGAGCAGACCGGTGAGCGCGAAGTGACCGAGGTGGTTGGTCCCGAGCTGCATCTCGAAGCCATCGGTGGTCTCCCGCCGGGGGATCGCCATCACCCCGGCGTTGTTCACCAGCACGTCGAGCCCGTCAGGGTGCGCGAGCACCCACTCGGCGGCGAACTGCCGCACGCTGGCCAGGTCCGCGAGATCCAGGCGGGCCACCTCGATCTGGGCTGCGGGGGCGACCATGCGTACCTGCTCGGCCGCCGCTGAGCCACGCCCGACGTCGCGTACGGCCAGCGTCACCGCCGCCCCGTGCCCAGCCAGGGCCTTGGCCGCCTCCAGGCCGATGCCCGAGTTGGCGCCCGTGACGACGATCGATCGTCCGGCAAGGTCAGGGATGTCCGAGCTTCTCCACGTCATGATTGAGGATTCTCCCACCGGCTGGCCGTTCCCGCCGGGCGGCCGTGGCGCCGCCGCGCGACCCGCCGGACACGGGCAGACATCGAGGGGCCCCCGCGTGGTGCGGGGGCCCCTCGATTGCACGTGGCGGGTGTTGGGTTCGAACCAACGTAGGCTGAGCCGGCAGATTTACAGTCTGCTCCCTTTGGCCGCTCGGGCAACCCGCCGTAGCCCGACGATGGTACCCGCCTCACGGCTTGCTCGACAAACCACCGCCCGACTCCGGGACTGCCGGAACAGCGCCGGCCCTCACCAGCCAGGCGTCGCCAGATGGGTGTCAGGCGCCCGTCAGGATGCGGTCCTCGCGGGGGTTCCGGTCGATCCGGGGCCAGGACCAGCACGTCGGAAGAAACCTCGCGTGCGTTCGCGTCGAAAGGCCTTCCGTCAAATCAGCCCAATCGACGCGAACGGGCGCGAGGTCGGCGGTGGCGTGCGGAGAGGCGGTCGGGTCATCGTCAGTTCGACCGGAACGGGCGCACGGTGCGGGCCGTGCCACCCACGACCAGCACGTCCTGCCGTCATCACCCCGGCGGCCGATATCCTGACCCCATGGCAGACAGCAGCTTCGACATCGTCAGCAAGGTCGACCACCAGGAGGTCGACAACGCCCTCAACCAGGCGGCCAAGGAGGTCTCCCAGCGCTTCGACTTCAAGAACACCTCCACGACCATCGCCTGGCGCGGTGAGGACGGCATCGAGATCACGTCCAGCACGGAGGAGCGCTGCAAGGCCGCCCTCGATGTGCTCAAGGACAAGCTGGTCAAGCGGCAGGTGTCGCTCAAGGCCCTCGATGCCGGTGAACCCCGCCCGTCGGGCAAGGAGACCAAGATCCAGTGCACCCTGCGCGCCGGCATCTCCAAGGAGCAGGCGAGCAAGCTGAACAAGATGATCCGGGACTCCGGGCCCAAGGGGGTCAAGTCCCAGGTGATGGGCGAGGAGCTGCGCGTGAGCGCGAAGAGCCGCGATGACCTGCAGGCGGTGCAGAAGCTGGTCCGCGAGGCCGACCTCGACTTCGCGGTCCAGTTCGTCAACTACCGGTGATGCCCGGTCGTTTCTCCGACGCGGACCCGATCCTCTTCGACCTCGACGGCACGCTGACCGAGTCCGGGCCCGGGATCATCAGCTCGGTGCGGTACGCCCTGTCGAAGATGGGCCAGCCCACACTGGATGACGACGCCCTGGGTCGGTTCATCGGTCCTCCCCTGCTCGACTCGTTCCGCGACGTCTGCGGGTTCGACCCGGCCGAGGTCACCGTCGCCATCGCGGCCTACCGCGAGTACTACGCAACTGACGGCCAGTACGAGAACGCGGTGTACGACGGGATCCCCGAGCTGTTGTCCGGGCTTCGCGACGCGGGGCGGACGCTGGCAGTCGCGACCTCCAAGGCCGAGGTGTTCGCCGACTCGATCCTGGACCATTTCGCCCTCACCGGGTACTTCGCCACGGTCGTCGGCTCCGAGCTCGACGGCCGGCGCACGGCCAAGGCCGACATCATCACCGAGGCACTGGCCCGGCTGGGCCGTCCTGCGGCCGGGACGGTCATGGTCGGCGACCGCAGCCACGACGTGCGCGGTGCCGTCACGGTCGGGGTGGGCAGCATCGGTGTGCTCTGGGGCTACGGCGACGACGTCGAGCTGACCGCCGCCGGGGCGGACGCACTCGTGGCCACCCCTGCCGAGCTGCTGGGCCAGCTCACCGCCTGAACGCAACGGCCCTGACGTGGTGGGAACGGAACAGACCATCGGATGGTCGATCCGGTCCACGCCGGGCCGAGCCTCACCCCTCGAGCTGGTCCATCCCGTGGCGCAGGCCGTCCGGGAGCGACGTGGCCGGCACGGCGTCGGGCCGCCATGCGAGTGCGTCGAACGGGCAGACCTCCACGCAGATGCCGCAGTACATGCACAGGCCCCAGTCGATCGTGAACCCGTCGAGCACGTTGACAGTGCGCGGGCGCCGGGCACCCGGGTCGCCGGCGAGCTCCTGGTGGGCCTGCAGCGTGATGCACCACGTGGGGCACTCGCGCACGCACAGCATGCACGAGGTGCAGTTGGCCGCGATCAGCGAGATCCGCGCGTGACCGCTCACGGCTGCCACTCCGCCGGGACCCCGGGCGGTCCCGGGCGGGTGCGTGGGCGGGCCGCCACCCGCCCACCGGCGGCCGGACGGTCCGAGGGCTCTGCGGCCCCCGGCCAGGAGGTGGCGATCCGGGCCGGGAGCGGGGTGGTGCGGCGCAACGGGTGCCCGGCGTCCCCGGTGGTCAGCAGCGGTCGCAGGTCCGGGTTCCCGGCGAACACGACGCCGAACATCTCGTGGACCTCGCGCTCTGCCCAGGCCGCCCCGGGGTACACCCCCGTCAGCGAGGCCAGCACCGGGTCATCCCGGTCCACGGCTGTCCAGACGAGATGGCGCGCCCGACCCGCGACGTCGACGAGGTGCGCGACCACCTCGATCCGCCGGCCCGCCGGATCGTCGACCGCCGTCAGCATGTCGAGCATCGTCGCCCCCGCCGCGGCGAGGCCGGCGCAGTGCGACTCCCAGGCGGCCGGGTCCACCCGGTGCTCATGCGCGCGCACGCAGCACCTCCGCCAGCCCGGCGACGAGGTCGTCGGGCCGCGGGGGGCACCCGGGTACCCACCCATCCACCGGTACCACCTCATGCGCGCCGGGCAGGACGCTGTAGGAGTCCCAGTACGGCCCGCCGGTCGCGGCGCAGGCACCGAAGGCCAGGACGGCCCGCGGTTCGGGCAGCTCGGCGAGGGCCTCGGCCAGTGCCGGCGCGAGGCGGGTGGTGACGGTCCCGGCGACCACGAGGACGTTGAGATCAGCGACCTCCGCCGCGTCGCGGCCGGCGTCGGCATCCGCCACGTCCGCCAGCAGCTCGGCGGCCCGTCGGGCCTCCCGGACCTCGATCCCGCAGCAGGCCAGCCCCAGCTCGACGACGTGCAGGGACACGCGCTGGTCGCCCACCCGGACCCAGCGGCGCTGCACCGCACCGACTGCCATGGGCCCAAGGCTAGGGCCTGGCGCCGGTGGCGTCGCCGGCCCGCAGCCAGCCGCGGCACGCAACGCCGCAGCCAGGTGACGCAGCACTCGCGATCATGGGACAGAATGGAGGATCGAAGGCAACCCTTAGCAGCAGTGAGGTCCCCCCGAGGGGACGCGAGAGGCACGAACCGTGAGCAAGCCGGTTGTTCCGCTGGAGAAGGTCATCATCCGCTTCGCCGGCGACTCCGGGGACGGCATGCAGCTGACCGGGGACCGGTTCACCCACGAGACCGCGTCCTTCGGCAATGACCTGTCCACGCTGCCGGACTTCCCCGCCGAGATCCGCGCTCCCGCCGGGACGGTCCATGGGGTCAGCGCCTTCCAGCTGCAGTTCGCCGATCACGCGATCCAGACCCCGGGCGACGCCGCGGACGTGCTGATCGCGATGAACCCCGCCGCCTTGAAGAGCAACCTGCACCACGTGCGCCGCGGTGGGCACCTGATCATCAACAGCGACGAGTTCACCAAGCGGGCCGTCGAGAAGGTCGGCTACGCCGCCGACCCGCTCAACGACGACAGCCTCGACTCCTACGCCGTGCACCCCGTGAGCCTGACCACCCTGACGGTGGAGGCGCTCAAGGGCTTCGCGATCACCAAGAAGGAGGCCGAGCGGGCGAAGAACATGTTCGCCCTGGGCCTGCTGAGCTGGCTGTACTCGCGCGGGACGGACGGGACCAAGGCCTTCCTGCGGGCCAAGTTCGGCCGCAAGCCGGAGATCCTCGCGGCCAACCTCGCGGCGTTCGACGCAGGCTGGGCGTACGGCGAGACCACGGAGGACTTCGCCGTCCACTACGAGGTCAGCCCCGCGGTCATGCCCCCCGGGACGTACCGCAACATCACCGGCAACACCGCCCTGTCCTACGGGCTGATCGCCGCCGCGGAGCTCTCCGGGCTCCCGCTGTTCCTCGGCTCCTACCCGATCACCCCGGCCAGCGACATCCTCCACGAGCTCAGCCGGCACAAGGAGTTCGGCGTGCGCACGCTGCAGCTCGAGGACGAGATCGCCGGCATCGGCGCGGCGCTCGGGGCGGCCTACGGGGGCTCGCTGGCGGTGACCACGACCTCCGGCCCCGGGATCGCCCTGAAGTCCGAGACGATCGGCCTGGCGATGGCGGTCGAGCTGCCGCTGCTGGTCATCGACGTGCAGCGCGGTGGTCCGTCGACCGGCCTGCCCACGAAGACCGAGCAGGCCGACCTGTTGCAGGCGATGTTCGGGCGCAACGGCGAGGCGCCGGTGCCCATCGTCGCGCCCCAGTCCCCGAGCGACTGCTTCGACGCCGCCATCGAGGCCGCGCGGATCGCCCTGACCTACCGCACGCCGGTCATGCTGCTCTCCGACGGCTACCTCGCCAACGGCTCGGAGCCGTGGCGCGTGCCCGACGTCGCGGACCTGCCCGACCTGCACGTGGCGTTCGCCACCGAGCCCAACCACACGCTCGACGACGGGACCGAGGTCTACTGGCCCTTCAAGCGCGATCCCGAGACCCTGGCCCGCCCCTGGGCGATCCCGGGGACGCCGGGCCTCGAGCACCGGATCGGTGGCATCGAGAAGGCCGACGGGTCCGGTGCGATCAGCTACGACCCCGACAACCACGACTTCATGGTCCGCACCCGCCAGGCCAAGGTCGACGGGGTCGCGCGCACGATCGCGCCGCTGGAGGTCGACGACCCCGACGGCGACGCCCGCGTGCTGGTCCTGGGCTGGGGCTCCACGCACGGACCGATCGGTGCTGCGTGCGGCATCATCCGCTCCGAGGGGGGCAAGGTCGCCCGCGCCCACCTGCGCCACCTCAACCCGTTCCCGGCCAACACCGGCGAGGTCCTGCGCGCATACGACCGCGTGCTCATCCCGGAGATGAACCTCGGCCAGCTGAGCATGCTCATCCGCGCCAAGTACCTGGTCGACGCCCAGGGCTACAACCAGGTGCGCGGCCTGCCCTTCAAGGCCACCGAGCTGGCCGACCAGATCCGGGAGATCCTGTGACCATCGACCTGTCCACCGCGCGATCCCTGAGCCTGGTCCCCAAGGCCGACGGCCCGCAGTCGGCCAAGGACTTCAAGAGCGACCAGGAGGTGCGCTGGTGCCCCGGGTGCGGGGACTACGCGATCCTGGCCGCGGTGCAGTCGTTCCTGCCCGAGCTGGGCGTCCGCCGCGAGAACATCGTGTTCATCTCGGGCATCGGCTGCTCGTCGCGGTTCCCGTACTACGTCGACACCTACGGGATGCACTCGATCCACGGTCGGGCACCGGCGATCGCCACCGGCCTGTCGACGTCGCGCCCGGACCTCTCGGTCTGGGTGGTGACCGGCGACGGCGATGCCCTGAGCATCGGCGCCAACCACTTCCTGCACGCGCTGCGCCGGAACGTGAACATCAAGATCCTGCTGTTCAACAACCGGATCTACGGCCTGACGAAGGGCCAGTACTCGCCGACCTCGGAGGCCGGCAAGGTCACGAAGTCCACCCCCATGGGCTCGATCGACTACCCGTTCAACCCGATCTCGGTGGCACTGGGCGCCGAGGCCTCGTTCGTGGCGCGCACGATCGACTCGGACCGCAAGCACCTGACCGAGGTGCTGCGCCAGGCCGCGGCCCACGAGGGCTCGGCGCTGGTCGAGATCTACCAGAACTGCAACATCTTCAATGACGGGGCCTGGGAGCCGCTGAAGGACGCCGGCGTCCGCGAGGACAACCTGATCCGCCTCGAGCACGGCAAGCCCGTCCGTTTCGGCGCCAACGGGCAGAAGGGCGTGGCCCGCCGCGATGACGGCGTGCTGCACGTGGTCGACGATGTCGCCGACTGCGAGGGTGACTGCCTCTGGGTCCACGATGCGCACGCCGCCGAGCCCTCGACGGCGTTCGCACTGTCACGGCTGGCTGACTTCGACACGCTGGAGCACACGGCCATCGGCGTCTTCCGGGACGTGCGACGACCGGTCTACGACCGCCTGCTGGCTGACCAGCTCGATCTGGCAACCGGCAAGGGCCGCGGCGACCTCGGGGCGCTCCTCGCCGGCCGTGACACCTGGACGATCCCCGGCTGATCGGCGGCGGGGTCAACGGGCGGCGGTCACCCGGCGGCGGGCGGCGGGCGTCACCGGCGGTGCCGCAGCACCGCCACCGACCCGGTGGCGTGCTGCAGCAGTGACTGGCTCGTCGACCCCAGCAGCATCCCGAGGAACGCCCCACGACCCCGGGAGCCCACGACCGTCAGGCTGGCCCGACCCGATGCCTCGACCAGCGCCGGAGCCGGCCTGCCGTGGGCGACGTTGGTCGTGATCGCCACATCGGGGTACCGCTCCTGCCACCCCGCGAGGACCTCGGAGGTCACCCGACGCTCGAACCCGGCGGTCGCCGTGGTGATCTCGACCGGCGGGACGTAGGGCACGACCCCGGGATAGACCGGGATCGCGTAGCTGTGCAGGACCTCCAGGGCCAGGCGGTGCCGCGAGGCATGGTCGATGGCCCAGCCGACCAGCTCCTCGGACTCCGGGGATCCGTCCACCCCGACAACCACCGGGCCGTCGGGCACACCCCGGGCCTGGACGACGATGACCGGGCAGTGCGCGTGTGCGGCCACATGGGAGACCGTCGACCCGAGGATCGCCGAGGAGAGGGCGCCGTGCCCACGGGAGCCGATCACGACCATCACGGCCGTCCGGCTCTGCTCGACGAGCACGCTGGCGATCGACCCCGAGGTCGTGACGGTCTCCACCGGGACACCGGCGTGCGTGCCGACCTCCGCCGCCTGCGCCACCAGGGCCGGACCCTCGTGCGGCAGGGTCGTGGCCAGCGCCGGCGCCCCGGCCATCGACGCGGCCGCCCCGTCCCAGGCCGCGAGGTCGGGCTCGCAGTGGACCACCCGGAGGCCGAGGTGCCGCGATCCCGCCTCCCGGATCGCCCAGTCCAGGGCCGCCCGCGAGTCGGGTGAGCCGTCGTACCCGACGACGATCTGCGTGGACGTGGACATCACACATCCTCCTCGGCCGGGGCGCCGTCCCAGCGACCACCGCGGGCCACGCCCCACCACTCCCATCCTGACGCCGATCCGGGCAGGTCGGAAGGGACCATGGTCGCCTCCTGCGACCGTGGCTCAGGAGTCGTTGCGCGGCCCGAACCGGGGGGCCGGACCGGGCACCCGGGCGCCGGTGACCGGATCGTCGACGAACGTCCCCCGGGCGGCGAGCTGCGGGTGGTCCGGCGCCTCGGTCATGTCCAGCACCGGGGTCAGGCACGCGTTGGTGCCCGCGAACCGTTCCGCCCACTCGTCGCGGGTCCGGCCGGCGATCACCCCCGCGAGACGCTCGCGCAGGACGGGCCAGCCCCGCGGATCCCACTGCTCGGGCAGGTCGCCGGGGTCGAGCCCGAGGCCGGCCAGCAGCTCGGCGTAGAAGGCCGGCTCCAGCGCCCCGAGCGCCACGTACTTGCCGTCGGCGCAGGAGTACGTGTCGTAGAACGGGGCTCCCCCATCCAGGGTGTTCTCCCCGGGCGGGTTCGGCCACAGACCCTGGGCGCGCATGCCGTGGACCAGGCTCATGAGGTTGGCCGCGCCATCGACCATGGCGGCATCGACGACGACGCCCCGTCCGGTCCGGGCCACCTCGAGCAGCGCGGCCAGGACGCCCATCACCAGGTACGTCGACCCGCCCCCGTGGTCGGCGACCAGGTTCAGCGCCATGACCGGCCGTTCACCCGCGCGCGCGGTGTGCCGCAGCGGGCCGGCCACCGAGCTGTAGTTGATGTCGTGGCCGGCTGCACCAGCCCAGGGACCGGTCTGGCCCCACCCGGTCATCCGGCCGTACACCAGGCGCGGGTTCACGGCCCAGCAGTCCTGCGGCCCGAGGCCGAGCCGCTCGGCCACTCCGGGCCGGAAGCCCTCGATCAGCAGGTCGGACCCCTCGACCAGCGCCAGCGCCTCGTCGCGGCCCGCGTCTGCGCGCAGGTCGACCACGCGGGTGGGACGGCCGCGCAGCAGCGGATCCCGGCCGGGCACGTGGCCCAGGGTCTGCCCCCCGGGGCGGTCCAGCCGGACCCCGGTGGCACCGAGGTCGGCCAGCATCATCCCCGCGTGCGGCACCGGGCCGATCCCGCCGAGCTCCACGAACCGCACACCGGTCAGGGGGCCAGGACCCGGGGGCACCGTGGACTGCTCGGGGGCGGCCCCAGGATCGCCGGCCATCGACTACCGACCCTTGTTGTCCACGACGAAGCCGATGTCCCCGGCGTACCAGCCGGACATCCGCTCGTCGATCTCCTCGTCGCTCTCCGCCGTGGGCTCCGCAACGCTGGAGGCGTCGTGCGGGTCGGTGAGGTGCCGCCTCGTCGCCGCCTGGCGAAGGTCGCGGGTCTCGGCGTCCGGGGTACCGCCCACGGCGTCGACCACGTGGTCGAGGTCGCCGCCGTACAGCCCCGCGTAGTGCGAGTTCGGGTACGGCCGGGTCGGTGCGGCCGACGGCCGGGGCGCCATGTGCGCATCGGCGTGGGCAGCGACTGCCGCGCTGGCCGTCGCGACGTCTCCCGGGTAGTAGCCGGCCATCTGGGCATGCAGATCAGCCTCGTCGCCTGCATGCGGCACCGCTGGGACGAGCCGGCGGACCCCCACGAGGGCGTCGGCCGGGATCCGCAGGGGCAGCATATCGCCGGCGCAGGTCACCAGGACGTGGTCGACGTCGAGGGCGAGGGACACGACGGTCAGCCAGCGCTGCTGCTCGGGGTGGTCGTCCCAGACCATGTCGGCCAGGCTGAGCTGGAGGGCGGGGATCCGGTCAACGTCGACGGTCATCATTCATCCCACGTGCGGTGCGCGCCACGACTCTCGCGGCACCACGAGTCTACGCGCGCGCTGCGGTGCCGATTCCGTCGCCCTACAGGTCCTCGACCAGCTCCGGCTGGCGGGAGCGCGAGTTGCGCAGGGCATCGACGGTGAACACCCCGAGGGCGATCCAGACCCCCACGAAGGCCAGCCAGCGCTGCGGGGACATCTGCTCGTCGAACACCCACACGCCGATGACCAGCTGCAGCGTCGGGGCGATGTACTGCAGCGGCCCCAGGACCGACAGCGGCACCCGATGGGCGGCGAACCCGAAGAACAGCAGCGGCAGCGCGGTCACCGGACCGGCGCCGACCATCAGCAGCGCGTGGCCCCATCCGTAGGACCCGAAGGCCAGCTGGTCATGGCCCCACAGCCACCCGATGTAGGCCAGCGCGAGCGGCGTCAGGACCAGCATCTCGACGGTCAGGCTCGCGATCGCGTCCACGCCCGCCAGCTTCTTGGCCAGGCCGTAGAAGCCGAAGGAGAACGCCAGCACCAGGGCGATCCAGGGCAGACGGCCCATCGAGACGGTCGCATAGAGCACCGCGACCGCGGCGATCGCCACCGCCACCCACTGCAACCGGCGCAGTCGCTCGCGCAGCACGATCACGCCGAGCGCGATCGAGACCAGGGGGTTGATGAAGTACCCGAGGGAGGCGTCCACGACGTGGTCGTTGGCCACGGCCCAGATGAAGATCCCCCAGTTGACCGAGACGATGAGCGCCGCCCCCGTGAGGATCAGCAGGCGCCGCCGGTCGGCCAGCACCGCGCCGACGGTCCCCCACTGGCCCACGGCGGTGACGAGCAGGGCCAGGGCGGCCAGCGAGAACACGACCCGGGCCGCCAGGACCTCCGTGGGGCTGGCGGGCTCCAGGAAGCCCCAGTACAGGGGGAACAGCCCCCACAGGACATAGGCGGTCAGGCCGGAGGCGACCCCGGCTCGTCGGCCGCTGAGGTCGCCGACCGCCATCAACCAGTCCGCTCGACCACGTAGTCGCAGAGCATCTCGAGGGCGTCACGGGCGGGACCGGCAGGCAGCGGGCCGAGCGCGGCGCGGGCCTCGTCGGCCCACCGGTGGGCCTCCGCACGGGCCCGCTGCATCGCGGGGTGCGCGCGCAGCAGGCGCAGGGCCTCGGCAGTGCTCGGCATCGTCGTGGATCGGCCCCGAGGTCAACGCGATCAGGCGGGCATCGGCCGGGTCGGTGGACGTCCGGGCGTACAGCACCGCGAGGGTGGCCACCCCCTCACGCAGGTCGGTCCCGGGGGTCTTGCCGGACTGGGCGCGCTCGCTGCCGATGTCGACCAGGTCATCGGCGAGCTGGAAGGCGACCCCGATGCGCTCCCCGAAGGCCGCCATCGTCTCGACCACGGCGTCGTCGGCGCCGGACATCATCGCGCCGAACCGCCCCGCGGTGGCGATCAGGGAGCCGGTCTTGTCGGCCAGGACGCTCACGTGGTGCGCGATGGGATCCTCGGCCTCGCCGGGCCCGACCGTCTCGCGGATCTGGCCGGTGCACAGCCGCTCGAACGTCCGTGCCTGGATGCGCACGGCCTCCGGGCCGAGATCGGCCAGCAGGTCGGAGGCCCGGGCGAAGAGGAAGTCACCGGTGAGGATCGCCACGGTGTTGTCCCAGCGGGCGTTCGCCGACGCCGCCCCACGGCGCAGCGGGGCCTCGTCCATCACGTCGTCGTGGTACAGGGTCGCCAGGTGGGTCAGCTCGACGACGACGGCTGAGGGCACGACCCCCGATGCCGCGGGATCGCCGAACTGCGCGGCCAGCAGGGTCAGCAGCGGACGGAAGCGCTTGCCACCGGCGTCCACGAGGTGGCGTGCGGCGTCGGTGACGAACGGGTAGTCGCTGACCACCGACCGCAGCAGCAGGCCCTCCACCTCGGCCAGCCGCATCCCGACATGGGCGTCGAGCCCAGCGTCGGGCAGGAACAGCCCCTCAGGTCGGCTCGAGGTCAGGGAGGGCACGGGACAAGTCTGGCCCACGCCCCGCCTTTGCGCCGAATCGCCCCCCGCTGCGCCTGCGCGCCCTCAGATGGTCGGGAGCTCGGCGAGGGACGACTCGAAGTTCGCGTCCGGGGTGTCGAGGTCCACCATCCGGCCGTTCAGGTAGGCGTCGTAGGCCGCCAGGTCGAAGTGGCCGTGCCCGGACAGGGCGATGAGGATCACCCGGTCGTCGCCGGCCTCCGTCGCGCGGTGCGCCTCGCGGACCGCCGCGGCGATCGCATGGCTGGACTCCGGTGCGGCCACGATCCCCTCGGTGCGCGCGAAGCGCACGGCAGCGTCGAAGCACTCCACCTGCGGGACGGACTCGGCCTCCATCAGGCCCAGCTCGTAGGCGTGCGACAGCAGCGGCGACATCCCGTGGTAGCGAAGCCCACCGGCGTGGATCGGGTCGGGGATGAAGTTGTGCCCGAGGGTGTGCATCTTCATCAGCGGGGTCATGCCCGAGGCGTCGCCGAAGTCGTAGGCGTACACCCCGCGGGTGAGGGTCGGACAGCTGGCCGGCTCCACGGCACGGATGACCGGGTTGATCGTGCCGGCCAGCTTCTCCCGGATGAACGGGAACGTCAGGCCCGCGAAGTTCGACCCGCCACCCGTGCAGCCGATGATCACGTCGGGGGTGTCCCCGGCCTTGGCCATCTGGAGCAGCGCCTCCTCGCCGATGATCGTCTGGTGCAGGATCACGTGGTTGAGCACGGACCCCAGCGCATACTTCACGCTCGGATCGGTGACTGCGGCCTCGACTGCCTCGGAGATGGCGATGCCCAGCGAGCCGGGGTGGTTGGGGTCGGACTCCAGGTAGTGCTTGCCGGCCTCCGTCAGGTTCGACGGCGAGCGGTGGACGGTGGCGCCGAAGGCCTCGATCATCATCCGCCGGTAGGGCTTCTGGTCGAAGGACGCACCGACCTGCCACACCTCGCACTCGAGGCCGAACAGTGCCGTGGCGAAGCTCAGGGCCGTGCCCCACTGGCCGGCGCCGGTCTCGGTGGTGAGCTTGCGGACGCCGGCCTTGGCGTTGTAGTACGCCTGCGGGACCGAGGTGTTCACCTTGTGCGATCCGGCCGGGCTGCCACCCTCGTACTTGTAGTAGATGCGCGCCGTGGTGCCCAGGGACTCCTCGAGCTTGTAGGCGCGGTGCAGTGGCGCGGGCCGCCACTGGCGGTAGACGTCGAGCACCTCACCCGGGATCTCGATGTACCGCTCGGAGGCGACCTCCTGCAGGATCAGGTCCATCGGGAAGAGTGGCTCGAGGGCCTCGGGGCCGATCGGCTCGTGCGTGCCGGGGTGCAGCGGCGGGGGCGGCGGCTCGGGCAGGTCGGCGACCAGGTTGTACCAGGTCGTGGGCATCTCATCCTCGGACAGGATGAACTTGTGGGTGCGCGGGGTCGAGGTCATGGGGGAAAAGGTACCGAACGCCGGGCGGCATGGGGCCACGGCTCCCCGGTCCGTGGTCAGCGGATGAAGGTCGAGGACTCGTTGACCAGGTTGAGGATCGCCTGGGGGAACACGCCGAGCAGGACGGTGCCGAGCACCGCGACCGCGATCGCCGACTGCGTCAGGATGCTGGGAACCGCGACTGCGGCACCGCCCTCGGCCGCCGGCTTGGCGAAGTACATCAGGACGATGACCTTCAGGTAGAAGAACGCCGAGATCGCCGAGGCGACGACCGCGACGATGACCGGCACGACGGCGCCACTGGCGATCGCCGCCGAGAAGATCCCGAACTTGGCCGTGAAGCCACTGGTCAGCGGGATGCCGGCCAGTGCCAGCAGCAGGAAGGCGAACACGCCCGCGAGCAACGGCGAGGTCCGACCGAGGCCGGCCCAGGACGACAGGTGCCCGGCCTCGCCGGCTGGTCCGCGGACGAGCATGACGATCGCGAAGCACCCGATGGTCGTCAGCCCGTAGGCGAGCAGGTAGAACATCGTCGCCGCCACCCCCTCGGTGGAGAACGCGATGACGCCCAGCAGCAGGAAGCCCGCGTGCCCGACCGAGGAGTAGGCCAGCATCCGCTTGATGTCCGAGCTGGTGACGGCCAGGACCACGCCGACCAGCATCGTGAGGATGGCCACGACCCACATCACCGGCGCCCAGTCCCAGGACGCGCCGCCGAGGGCCACGTACATCACCCGCAGCAGTGCGCCGAAGCCGGCCACCTTCACCGCCGCGGCCATGAAGGCGGTCACCGGCGTCGGCGAGCCCTGGTAGACGTCCGGGGTCCACATGTGGAACGGGACGGCGGCGATCTTGAACAGCAGGCCGGCCGAGACCATGGCGATCCCGATCAGCTGCAGGCCCTGCGCGCCGGGCCTGTTGGTGAACGCGTCGGCGATGGCGGCGAAGTCCAGGGCTCCGGCGTACCCGAAGAGCATGGCCGAGCCGTAGAGCAGGAACGCGGAGGCGAACGCACCGAGCAGGAAGTACTTGAGCGCCGCCTCCTGGGAGAGCAGCCGGCGGCGGCGGGCCATACCCGCCAGCAGGTACAGCGGCAGGCTCATGACCTCCAGCGCCACGAAGAGCATCAGCAGGTCGTTGGCGGCGGGGAACAGCAGCATGCCCGAGACGGCGAACAGGAACAGCGACCAGACCTCGGTCTGGTCCCAGCCACGCCTGGTCAGCTCCTGCTCCTCGGCCGAGCCCACGAGCGAGGCCGCCCTGGGGGCGAAGGCGTCACCGGCGGGATCGACCCGCTTCTCGGCCATGAGCAGCGTGGCGAGCAGCGCGATGACCAGGATCGTGACCCACATGAAGAGGGTGGGCCCGTCGACGGACAGTGATCCGGCGGCCACGACCCCCAGCTCCGAGGCGGGCATGGCGATCGTGAGGACCAGCGCGGCCACGAGGCTGGCCAGGACCAGCACGAGCTGGATCGCACGTCGGGTGGCCCGGGGGGCCAGGCCCTCGATCAGGACCGACAGCACGCCGGCGGCGAGGACGATCAGGACGGGGGCCATCGCCCGGTACTGGAACGACGGGAACGTCAGTGTCTCGGCCATGGGGATGGCGGTGGCGATCATCGCAGCCTCACTTGGACTCAGCGACGGCCGGCACCGGATCGGTGCTGCCGACGAGCGTCATCGTCTGGTCGACGGATGGGTTGATGAGGTCCAGGGCTGCGTTCGGGAAGAACCCCAGGGCGATGATGATCGCCAGGACCGGGGCGATCGCCAGCACCTCACGACCGCGCAGGTCCGGCATCCCGGCGACCCCGTCGCGCACCGGACCGGTCATGGTCCGCTGGTACATGATCAGGATGTAGAGCGCGGCCAGGATGATCCCCGTCGTGGCCACGACCGCCGCCCACGGGTAACGGGTGTAGGTGCCGGCCAGGACCAGGAACTCCGAGACGAAGGAGCTCAGGCCCGGCAGCGCCAGGGACGACAGGCCGGCGACCAGGAACGTGCCCGCCAGCACCGGGGCGACCTTCTGGACGCCGCCGAAGTCGGCCATCATCCGCGAGCCGCGGCGCGTGGCCATGAAGCCGACCAGCAGGAACAGGGCGGCGATCGAGAACCCGTGGTTGACCATGTAGAGGGTCGACCCGCTCTGGCCCTGGGAGGTCAGGGCGAAGATGCCCAGCACGATGAACCCGAAGTGGCTGACCGACGTGTAGGCGATCAGGCGCTTGAGGTCCGTCTGGCCGATGGCCACGAGCGCCCCGTAGATGATGCCGACCAGGGCCAGGATGATGATGCCCGGGGCGAAGTACTTCGAGGCGTCCGGGAACAGCGGCAGGCACAGGCGCAGCATCCCGAACGTGCCGACCTTGTCCAGGACGCCGACCAGCAGCACCGACGAGCTCGGCGGGGCCTCGGCGGCGGCGTCGGGCAACCAGGTGTGCAGCGGCCACATCGGGGCCTTGATCGCGAAGGCGATGAAGAACCCGAGGAACAGCCACTTCTGCAGGTCCGGGGTGATGTCCATCCCGACCAGCGCCGCGTAGTCGAACGTGCCCGTGCCGTACTGGTCGACCGAGAGCACGTAGAGCCCGATCAGCGCGGCGAGCATCAGCAGGCCGCCGGCCAGCGAGTACAGGAAGAACTTCACCGCCGCGTACTGCCGCTGCGCCCCGCCGTAGCGCCCGATCAGGAAGTACATCGGGATCAGCATCGCCTCGAACAGCACGTAGAACAGGAAGACGTCGGTGGCTGCGAACACGCCGATGACCAGGCCCTCGAGGACCAGGATCCAGGCGAAGTAGCCGCGCACCGAGCCGAACGTCTCGTCCGCGTCGATCCAGCCGGCCAGGATGCAGACCGGGACCAGGACGACGGTCATCAGGATCAGGACCAGGGCGATCCCGTCCACCCCGAGGGCGAAGCTCACGCCCCAGGCCGGGATCCACTCCCAGGATCCACCGAGCTGGAACGGATCGGCGGCGCCGGTCTCGTAGGCCAGCCCGGCGGCCACGCCCAGGGCCAGGACCAGCAGCGAGATGGCAAGTGCCGCCCGCTTGGCCAGCCCCGGGTTGCCCGTGGGCAGCAGCGCCACGAGCACGCCGCCGAGGATCGGCAGCGCCATCAGCGCCACGAGGTAGTAGTCGGTGCTCACAGGACGCTCCCCAGGGCCAGGACGGCGCCGACGACCACGACGCCGAGCAACATCGTCAGGGCGTAGGACCGGACGTAGCCGGTCTGCCAGCGGCGCATCCGCGCGCTGAGCCCGCCGATGCCGGCTGCGGTGCCGTTCACCGCCCCATCGATGATCTTGTTGTCGGTCCAGACCAGCGTGCGGGTCGCGTACTGGCCGGGACGCATGAAGACCGCCTCGTTGACCGCATCGCCGTACAGGTCGTTGCGCGCGGCGACCGTGAGCGCCGAGACCTGCGTCGGGGCGACCTGCGGCACCTCACGCATCGCGTACTGCCGCCACCCGATGACCACGCCGACGGCGACCACGGTCAGCGTGAGGGCGATCATCAGCGGGGTCGGGATCCCGCCCTCGGCCTCCTCGAAGCCGACCACGGGGGCCAGCCACTCCTCGATGTTGCCGACGTAGAGCATCAGGAAACCGGCCAGGACGGCACCGACGGCCAGGATGATCATCGGGAACGTCATCACCGGGGACGACTCGTGCGGGTGCACGCCGTCCTCCCAGCGGGCCTTTCCGTAGAACGTCATGGCCATCATCCGGGTCATGTAGAAGCCGGTGACGCCGGCGCCGATCAGGGCGGCCAGGCCGGCCACCGGGTGCTCGGACCACGCGGCGTGGATGATCTCGTCCTTGCTGAAGAATCCGGCGAACGGCGGGATGCCGATGATCGACAGGTAGCCGATGCCGAACACCACCCAGGTGACCACCATGAACGTCCGCAGGGCGCCGTAGCGGCGCATGTTCACCTGGTCGTCCATCCCGTGCATCACCGAGCCGGCGCCGAGGAACAGCAGGGCCTTGAAGATGCCGTGGGTGAGCAGGTGGAAGATCGCGAACACGTAGCCCACCGGCCCCAGCCCGGCGGCCAGGAACATGTAGCCGATCTGGCTCATCGTGGACCCGGCCAGGCCCTTCTTGATGTCGTCCTTGGCCGACCCGATGACCGCACCCATCAGCAGGGTGATCGTGCCGACCAGGACGACCGCGATCCGTGCGGTCTCGCTGAGGTTGAAGATCTCGGCCGAGCGCACGATCAGGTACACGCCGGCGGTGACCATCGTCGCCGCGTGGATCAGGGCCGACACCGGGGTCGGGCCCTCCATGGCGTCCAGCAGCCAGGACTGCAGCGGGAACTGCGCCGACTTGCCGCACGCGGCCAGCAGCAGCGCCAGGCCGATCCAGGTGACGGTGTCCGGGTCCGCCTGGCCGATGGCGGCGTTGACGCCCTCGAACGTGAACGTGCCCAGGGTGGCGAACATCATCATGATCGCCAGGCTCAGGCCGAAGTCGCCGACCCGGTTGACCACGAACGCCTTCTTCGACGCCGTGGCGGCCGAGGGCTTGTGGAACCAGAAGCCGATCAGCAGGTACGAGGCCAGGCCCACGCCCTCCCAGCCCACGTAGAGCAGCAGGTAGTTGTTGGCCAGCACCAGCAGCAGCATCGCCGCGATGAACAGGTTCAGGTAGGCGAAGAACTTGCGCCGCTGCGGGTCGTGGGCCATGTACCCGATCGAGTAGATGTGGATCAGCGAGCCGACGCCGGTGATCAGCAGCACGAAGCTGATGCTCAGCGGGTCCAGCTGCAGGGCGACCGGCGCGGTGAACGTCCCCACGTCGATCCAGTTCCAGAGGAACTGGTCGATCGTCCGGGCGTCCTCGGCCTGGCCGAGCATGGCGATGAGCAGGACCACGGCGACCACGAACGAGGCCAGGACGGCAGCGGTGCCCAGCCAGTGCCCCCACCGGTTGGATCGCCGACCCGCCAGCAGCAGGATCACGGCACCGGCGGCCGGGATCGCGATCAGCGCCGCGATCAGGGCGAAGGTGCCGGTGGCCGCCACGACCTCGCCCGGGTTGGCCTCCCCGGAGGTGAGGACCGCAAGGGTGTTGTTCACAGTCGTCCCCTCACAACTTCAGCAGGTTGGGCTCGTCGACCGAGGCCGAGTTGCGGGTCCGGAAGATCGTCACGATGATCGCCAGGCCGATGACGACCTCGGCGGCGGCCACGACCATCACGAAGAAGGCCACCACCTGCCCGTCGAGGGTGCCGTTGGTCCGGGCGAAGGTGACGAAGGCCAGGTTGGACGCGTTGAGCATCAGCTCGATGCACATGAACACGACGATCGCGTTGCGCCGGACGAGCACCCCGGCAGCCCCGATGGAGAACAGGATCGCCGAGAGGACCAGGTAGTTCGTGGGGTTCATGCCCGACCCTCCTGCGAGGCGTCCAGCGGGTCGCCGCCGGAGGCATCGACGATGACGGCCTCGTGGGCGAGCAGGTGCCCAGCCTCCTCGAGGGCCAGTCGGTCGGCCTCGCGGACGTCGCCCTCCAACCGCAATGGGCCGGGGACCGAGTCCTCGGCGATCGACCCGTCGGGCAGCAGCGCGGGCATGTCCACGGCGTTGTTGCGCGCGTACACCCCGGGGCTGGGCTTGTTGACCGGGTGCCGGTCGGGGGCGAACCGCTCGGTCGACAGCTGGGCCTGGGTCTTGCGCGGCTCGACGCGCTCGCGGTGGGTCAGCACCATGGCCCCCACGGCGGCGGTGATCAGCAGCGCGGAGGTGACCTCGAAGGCCAGCAGGTACCGGGTGAAGATCATCACGCCGATGCCCTGGACGTTGCCGCCGTGCTCGGCGTTGGCATCAGCCAGGCCCACCACGGTCGTGCCCGACAGCGCGTCGGTGATCCCGGCGAGCAGCAGGCCCAGGAAGCCCACGAACGCCAGACCGGCCAGCACGCGCTGGCCCTTGAGGGTCTCGACGAGGCTGTCGGAGGCGTCCACGCCCACGACCATCAGCACGAAGACGAAGAGCATCATCACCGCGCCCGTGTACACGATGACCTGCACCATCCCCAGGAACATGGCGTCCTGGGCGACGTAGAGGACCGCCAGGTTGATCATCGTCAGCGCGATGAACAGGGCACTGTGCACGGCCTTGCGGGACAGGACCGTCCCAGCGGCACCGAGCACCGCCAGGGTGGCGCACACCCAGAAGGTGACCTGCTCGCCGGCGTTCTGGGTCACCCCCACCGGGCCTTCGGCCACGAGCGCGCCCAGGGACGCCAGCGTGTTCACTTCTCCTCCGTCCCGGCCCCGTCGCCCGGCGCGGGGGCCGCGGCCGCCTCGCGGGCGGCCACCTCCGCGCGCTGGGCGTCGGTTGCCCCGGTCACCTCACCGCGGTAGTAGGCACCGTCGTCGGCGCCCTCGACCATGGCGTGCGGCGGGGCGACCATGCCGGGCATGAGCGGGCCGAGCAGGTCGGCCTTCTCGTAGATCAGCGACGCCCGGCTGGTGTCTGCCAGCTCGTACTCGTTGGTCATGGTCAGCGCGCGCGTCGGGCAGGCCTCGATGCACAGCCCGCACAGGATGCAGCGCAGGTAGTTGATCTGGTAGACCCGGCCGTAGCGCTCACCCGGGGAGAACCGCTCCTCCTCGGTGTTCGACGCCCCCTCGACGAAGATCGCATCCGCCGGGCACGCCCAGGCGCACAGCTCGCACCCGATGCACTTCTCCAGTCCGTCGGGATGCCGGTTGAGCTGGTGGCGGCCGTGGAAGCGCGGCTTCGGCGGGTACTGGTCCTTCTCCTCCGGGTACTGCTCGGTGTTCACCTTCTTGAACATCGTCAGGAAGGTGGTCCCGAAGCCCCGGACGGGCTGGGGGAGCTCAGGCACGGGGGGCCTCCTGTGCGTCGCCTGGATCGTGGGAGCCGGAGACGTCGTCGGCGGCCACCGCGCTGGGCACGGTCTGGCGCGCACGCGGCGTGTACTCGAACGTCTCGCCCGGCATCGGGGGGACCGGGTGCCGACCGGGCTGGCTGGCGAGCTCGGCAGCCTCGACCTCCGCCTCGGCCTCCACCCTGGCCCGACCCCGCTCGCGGGCGTTCTCGATCAGGTACGAGCCGACGAAGACCACGAGGATCGTGGCGATGCCGATCACCGTGACGGTCATGGTGTTGCTGGGCAGCTCGTCGCGCAGGGCGCGGAACGTCGAGACCAGGACGATCCAGGCCAGCGACGCGGGGATCAGCACCTTCCAGCCGAACTTCATGAACTGGTCGTAGCGGAACCGCGGGAGCGTGCCGCGCAGCCAGATGAACAGGAACAGGAACATGCACACCTTGCCGAGGAACCACAGCAGGCCCCACCAGCTCTGGTTGAACATGCCGTCGTTGATCGCCGAGATCGGCCACGGGGCCTGCCACCCGCCGAGGAACAGGGTGGTGGCCAGGGCCGAGACGGTGACCATGTTGATGTACTCGGCCAGGAAGAACAGCGCGAACTTCAGCGACGAGTACTCGGTGTGGAACCCGGCCACGAGCTCGCTCTCGGCCTCGGGGAGGTCGAACGGGGCACGGTTGGTCTCGCCGACCATGGCGGTGACGTAGATGATGAACGAGGGCAGCAGGATCAGGGCGTACCAGATCGGCTGCTGCGCGGCGACGATCTGCGAGGTCGACATCGAGCCGGCGTAGAGGAACACGGCGACGAAGGCCAGGCCCATCGCGATCTCGTAGGAGATCATCTGGGCGGATGAGCGCAGCGAGCCCAGGAGCGGGTAGGTGGAGCCCGAGGACCATCCGGCGAACACGATGCCGTAGATGCCGATCGAGGCGATCGCCAGCACGTAGAGCACCGCGACCGGGAAGTCGGTCAGCTGCAGCGGGGTCCGCACACCGAAGATCGAGACCTCGGGCCCGAACGGGATCACGGCCAGGGCCAGGAACGCCGGCACGACGGAGATGATCGGGGCGATGAAGAACACGGCCTTGTCCGCGGCCGTGGGCATGATGTCCTCCTTCAGGGCCAGCTTGATGCCGTCCATCAGGCCCTGGAGCACGCCGAACGGGCCGACCCGGTTCGGGCCGACGCGCATGTTCATCCGCGCCACGACCCGCCGCTCGCCCCAGATCGTCAGCAGCACGATGATGACCACGCCGAGGAAGATGCCCAGCACCTTGAGGATGACCAGCCACCAGGGGTCCAGGCCGAACGGCGCGAACTCGGTGGCCGCCACCACGGACGACACGATCACTGGGCACCTCCTGAACTGAGCGCGACGACCGCCCCGGGCCCGACCCGCAGGGTCGTGCTCACGGTGCTGCCGACCGAGTTGCCGGGCACCCAGACCACGCCGTCGACCATCTCGGTGAGGGCCAGCGGAAGGGTGATCGAGCCGTGCTCGGAGGTCACGGTCACCGGCTGGCCGTCAGCCAGGCCGTGGCCAGCTGCGGTGGCCGGCGACACCCGCGCCAGCGCCGGGCGGGCAGTGCCGGCCAGTGCCGGCTCGCCGCGCTGGAGCACGCCCTCGTCGAGGAGGTGCCGCCAGGTGGCCAGGACGACCTGACCGGAACCGGGAACCACCGCTTCCGGGTCGGAGACCGCCGGGGCCTCGGGACGGGGGCCCTGCCAGCGGCCCATTCCCGCGAGCTCGGCACGCAGGTCGCCCACCTCGATCGAGCCGAGCGCACGCCCCATGGCGCGGGCGACCAGCGACAGCGCCCGGGCGTCGGTGATGGCCGTCGAGTCCCGCATGACCTGGCCGAACGGGCGGGCGCGGCCCTCCCAGTCCACCAGGGTCCCGGACTTCTCCGTGATCACCGCGACGGGCAGCACCACATCGGCCAGCGCGGTGACCTCGGTGGACCGGGTCTCGACCGCCAGGACGAACGGGGCCGCCTCCAGAGCTGCGAGGAACGCCGCAGGGTCCGGGGTGTCGGCGGCCTCGACACCGGCGACGATCACCGCGCCGATCCGCCGCTCGGGGACGTCGCCGTCGGAGTCGGCGGCAGCCTGGGCCTCGGCGTGGTCGGCGAGCAGTGCCTCGACCACACCGGGCAGGTCCAGACCCACCTCCACCGGCAGGGCGTCGGCGTCCGTGCCCCACGCCGCCGCGGCCTGGGCCCGGGCGTCGGGGTCGGTCAGGGGTCGACCCCAGGGCAGGAGCCCGGCCAGGGCGCCGGCCTCGAGCGCCCCGCGCTCACCTGCCCGGCGCGGCACCCACGCCAGCCTGGCGCCGGTGGCCCCAGCCAGGGCGACCACGGCGGCGAGGGTTCCGGGAGTCTGCGCAGCGCGCTCGCCGACGAGGATGATCGCGCCCTCTGCTGCTACCGCGGCGGCCGCGTCCCCGCTGCCGTCGGCCAGGGCGGCCAGCACGGCCGGCTCCTGGCCGGGGGCCGCCGCCAGCACGTGCGCGGCCAGCTTGGCCGACCCGGGGGAGGCGAACGGGGCGACCGACAGCACCTTCAGGCGGCCGCGGCGGGTGGCCGCGCGCAGGCGCAGGAAGATGATCGGCGACTCCTCCTCGGGCTCCAGCCCCACGAGCAGCACCGTGGGGGCGGCATCGAGATCCGCGTAGGTGACACCCAGCCCGGAGCCGGAGACGACCGACCGCAGGAAGTCGGCCTCCGCCGCGCTCGACCGCCTGATCCGGAAGTCGATGCTGTCGGTGCCCAGGACCGCGCGCGCGAACTTCGCGTAGGCGTAGCTGTCCTCGAGGGTCAGCTTGCCGCCCAGCAGGACCGCAGTGCGCTCCCCGGATTCGGTCAGCGCCCCCGCCACGCGGCGCACGGCCTCCGGCCACGACGCCTCGACGAGATCCTCCCCGTCGCGGACCAGCGGCGTGTCCAGTCGGTCGGCCGACAGGTAGGGGAAGGCGAAGCGCCCCTTGTCGCAGTTCCAGTCGGAGTTGACGGCCGGGTCCTCCCACGCGAGCCGGCGCAGGACCGTCGAGCGGCGGACGTCGGTGCGCAGGGCGCAGCCGCTGGCGCAGTGCTCGCAGACCGTGGGGGTGGAGACCAGGTCGAACGGCCGGGAGCGGAACCGGTAGGCCGCGCTGGTCAGGGCCCCGACCGGGCAGATCTGCACGGTGTTGCCCGAGAAGTAGGAGTTGAACGGCGTGTCCTGCGCGGTGCCGACGATCTGGCGTCCGCCCCGCTGCTGCAGGGAGATGAACGGGTCACCGGCGACCTGGTCGGCGAACCGCGTGCACCGGGCGCAGGAGACGCAGCGCTCCCGGTCGATGAGGATCTGCGTGCTCAGCGCCACGGGCTTGGGGAACGTGCGCTTGGTGCCGGTGAACCGCGACTCGCCGCGGCCGTGGGTCATCGCCTGGTTCTGCAGGGGGCACTCGCCGCCCTTGTCGCAGACCGGGCAGTCCAGCGGGTGGTTGATCAGCAGGAACTCCATGACCCCGCGCTGGGCGGTGGCGGCCATGTCGGACGTGCCCGAGGTCTTGACCCGCATCCCGTCGGCGACGGGGATCGCACAGGCCGGCTGCGGCTTGGGCTGACCCTCGATCTCGATCAGGCAGGCGCGGCAGGCGGCCACCGGCTCGAGCAGGGGGTGATCGCAGAAGCGCGGGATCTCGATGCCGACCTGTTCGGCGGCCCGGATGATCAGGGTGCCCTTGGGCACGACGACGTCGATGCCGTCGATGGCGAGCGTGACGTGGTCCGAGGGCACGGCACCCGCCGTGGGGGCGCCGGGGACGGGGGTGGTGACGGTCATCGCGTGGCTCCCGCGGGCAGGACGGTGGCGGCGGCCGGGTTGAAGGCCGCATCGGCTGCGGTGTGCGTGCCGGCGCGGAACTCGTCCGGGAAGTGCTTGAGCGCCGCCGGGAACGGGGTGGCCGCGGCATCGCCGAGGGCGCAGAAGGACCGCCCGAGGATCTGGCCGCAGACCTCCTCGAGCATCCCGAGCTCGTGCTCGCTGCCGTGGCCGGCCTCGAACTTCTCCAGGGTCCCGGCGATCCAGCCGGTGCCCTCGCGGCACGGCGTGCACTTGCCGCAGGACTCGTGGGCGTAGAACTCCAGCCACCGGGTCACGGCCTTGACCACCGACACGGTGTCGTCGAAGACCATCGGGGTGGCGGTGCCGAGCATGGTGCCCGCTGCGGCCATGTCCTCGTAGGTCAGCGGCAGGTCGAGGTGCTCCGCGGTCAGCATCGGGACGCTGGACCCGCCGGGCAGCCAGAACTTCGGCTCGCCGCCGTTGCGCATCCCGCCGGCGTACTCCAGCAGCTGGCGCATCGTGGTGCCCAGGGCCACCTCGTAGACGCCGGGGTGCTTCACGTGGCCCGAGACGCTCATGAGCTTGAAGCCCGGGGACTTCTCGGTGCCCCACTGGGTCAGCCAGTCCGCGCCGTTGCGCACGATGTAGGGGACGTTCGCGATGGTCTCGACGTTGTTGACCACGGTGGGTGAGGCGTAGAGCCCGGCCACGGCGGGGAACGGCGGCTTGAGGCGCGGCTGGCCACGGCGGCCCTCGAGCGAGTCGAGCAGCGCGGTCTCCTCGCCGCAGATGTACGCCCCGGCGCCGGCGTGCACGATCAGGTCGAGGTCGAACCCGGTGCCCTGGATGTCCTTGCCGAGGAAGCCGGCGGCGTAGGCCTCACGCACGGCCGCACGCAGGCGACGGTGCACGTGCGGGACCTCGCCGCGCACGTAGATGAAGGCGTGGTTGGCGCGGATCGCGTACGAGGTCAGGATGCAGCCCTCGACCAGCGCGTGCGGGTTGGCCAGCATCAGCGGGATGTCCTTGCAGGCACCCGGCTCGGACTCGTCGGCGTTGACCACCAGGTAGTGCGGCTTGCCGTCGCCCTGCGGCACGAAGCCCCACTTCATGCCGGTGGGGAAGCCCGCGCCGCCGCGGCCGCGCAGGCCGGAGTCCTTGACGAGCTGGATGAGGGCGTCGGGACCCATCGCGAAGCCCTGGGCCACCTGCTCGTAGCCGCCGTGGCGGCGGTAGCCCTCGATCGTGTAGGAGTCCGGCTCGTCCCAGTGGGCGCTCAGGACCGGGGTCAGCGTCATGATGCGGGCCCCCCGTCCGCGGCGGGGACCCCGCGCTCGGCGGCCGCGCGGACGTTGGCCAGCATCAGCTCGTCGGCCGCCCCGCCCTCGGCGGTCAGCCCGTCGTCGTCGATGCCCGAGATCGTCCGCGACGCGGCCTTGAAGCCCCGGACCACGGGGCCGCGGGTCGAGCGGACCTCCTCGCCGGCCTCGAGGGCGTCGAGGACGGCGATCGCGTCGTCCGGGGTCATCCGGTCGAAGAACTCCCAGTCCACGGTCATCACCGGGGCGTGCGTGCAGGCGGCCTGGCACTCGATGCGCTCGAGGTCGAAGGTGCCGTTCGCGCTGACCTCGTCGTGGCCGGCGCCGGCGTGGGCGCTCACGGCGTCCCAGACGGCATCCCCACCGAGCACGGCGCACATCGTGTTGGTGCAGACGCCGATGTGGTGCTGGCCGGCGGGCCGGCGCTTGTACATCGTGTAGAAGGTGGCCACCGCCGCCACCTCTGCCGTGCTCAGCGCGAGGGTCTCGGCGCATGCCGCGATCCCCTCGGGGCTCACGTAGCCCTCCTCGGACTGCACCAGGTGCAGCATCGGCAGCAGGGCCGAGCGCGGCTGCGGGTAGCGACCAGCCAGCTCGGCGAGCTCGGTGCGGGTCGTCTCGGAGATGGACATCAGCGGTCCACGCCTCCCATCACGGGGTCGATGCTGGCCACGGCCGCGATGACGTCGGCGACCTGTCCGCCCTCGCACATCGCGGCCACCGACTGCAGGTTGTTGAAGCTCGGATCGCGGAAGTGCACGCGGTAGGGCTTGGTGCCCCCGTGCGACACCACATGGACGCCGAGCTCGCCGCGGGGGGCCTCGACCACCTGGTAGGCCTGGCCCACCGGAACCGTGTAGCCCTCGGTGACCAGCTTGAAGTGGTGGATCAGCGCCTCCATGGAGGTGCCCATGATGTGGCGGATGTGGTCCAGGGAGTTGCCCATGCCGTCGCTGCCGATGGCCAGCTGGGCGGGCCAGGCGATCTTCGGGTCGTCGACCAGGACCGGGCCGGGCGTGAGCAGGTCCAGCGCCTGCTCGACGATGTTCAGGCTCTGCTGCATCTCCTCGAGGCGGATCAGGAAGCGGCCATAGGCGTCGGCGGTCGTCTGGGTCGGGACCTCGAACTCGTAGCGCTCGTACCCGCAGTACGGCATGTCCTTGCGGGCGTCCCACGGGTAGCCGGTGGCGCGCAGGATCGGTCCGGTCACCCCGAGGGCGATGCAGCCGGTGAGGTCCAGGTAGCCGATGCCCGAGGTGCGTCCCATCCAGATGGTGTTGTCGACCAGCAGGTTGGCGGTGTCCTTGAAGCGGTGGCGCAGCAGGTCGATGGTCTGCTGGATGCGGACCTTGATGTCCTGGCCCTTGTCATCGGTGGCCGGCAGGTCCTGGGCGATGCCTCCCGGGCGGATGAAGGCGTGGTTCATCCGCAGGCCGGTGATCAGCTCGAAGAGGTCCAGGACCAGCTCGCGCTCGCGGAACCCGAACATGGTCGCGGTCAGGGCGCCGAGCTCGAGGGCGCCGGTTCCCAGGCAGACGAGATGCGACCCGACCCGGTTGAGCTCCATCAGGATGACCCGGATGACAGTCGCCCGGTCCGGGATGTCGTCGGTGATCCCCAGCAGCTTCTCGACGGCCATGCTGTAGGCGGTCTCGTTGAAGAAGCTCGACAGGTAGTCCATGCGGGTGACGAACGTCGTGCCCTGGGTCCAGCTGCGGTACTCGAGGTTCTTCTCGATGCCGGTGTGCAGGTAGCCGATGCCGCAGCGGGCCTCCTGCACGCTCTCGCCCTCGAGCTCGAGGATCAGGCGCAGGACGCCGTGGGTGGAGGGGTGCTGCGGGCCCATGTTGACCACGATGCGCTCGTTGGCCACGCTCGGGTCGATGGTGATGGAGTCCCAGTCGCCGCCGGAGACGGTGAACACCCGACCCTCGGTGGTGTCGTAGCCGGGGGCCTGGTCCGGGCTGCCGGCGGGCTCGAACACCTCGCCGGACTCATACGTCGTGCTCATCAGTTGTACGACCTCCGCTGGTCCGGCGCCGGGACGGTCGCGCCCTTGTACTCCACCGGGATCCCCCCGAGCGGGTAGTCCTTGCGCTGCGGGTGCCCGGGCCAGTCGTCGGGCATCAGGATCCGGGTCATCGCCGGGTGGCCGTCGAAGACGATCCCGAACATGTCCCAGGTCTCGCGCTCGTGCCAGTCCGCCGACGCCCACACGTCCGTGACCGACGGGATGTGCTGGTCGGACTCCGGGCAGGTGACCTCCACGCGGATCCGCCGCCTGTGGGTCATCGAGAGCAGGTGGATCACCGAGTGCAGCTCGCGGCCGGTGTCGGCGGGGTAGTGCACGCCGGACACCGAGTGGCAGACCTCGAAGCGCAGCCCCGGCTCGTCGCGCAGCTCGGAGGCCACGGCCAGCAGGTGCTCGCGGCGAACGTAGAGGGTCAGCTCCCCGCGGTCGACGACGACCTTCTCGATCGCGGACTCGGGCGGCACCCCGGCATCGGCGAGCGCGAGCTCGAGCTCCTCGGTCACGGCGTCGAAGTAGCCCCCGTAGGGCTTCTGGCTGGCGCCGGGCATCTCGATCGGGCGCACCAGCCCACCGAAGCCGCTCGTGTCACCTGAGCCCGTCGCGCCGAAGGCGCCCTGGCGGACGCCCACGGTGTCGGTCACCGGTTCCAGGCCCAGGTCGACCGCCCCGACCGGGACCACCTGGCTGTTCTCGCTCATCGCAGCAGTCCCCGCATCTCGATGGTGGGCGGTGCCGTGAGGGCGGCCGCCTCGAGCTCGGTGATCTGCCGGTCGCGGTTCGACCCGAGCTTGGAGTGCAGGACCTGCTCGTGCAGCGTGAGGATCGCGTCCATGAGCATCTCGGGGCGCGGCGGGCACCCGGGCAGGTAGATGTCGACGGGCACGATGTGGTCAACGCCCTGGACGATCGCGTAGTTGTTGAACATGCCGCCGCTGGACGCGCACACGCCCATCGCGATGACCCACTTGGGCCCGGGCATCTGGTCGTAGACCTGACGCAGCACCGGCGCCATCTTGTTGCTCACCCGACCGGCGACGACCATGAGGTCGGCCTGCCGCGGCGATCCGCGGAAGACCTCCATGCCGAAGCGGGCCAGGTCGTAGCGCCCGTTGCCCGTGGCCATCATCTCGATCGCGCAGCAGGCCAGCCCGAACGTGGCCGGCCACATCGAGCTCTTGCGGGCGTACCCGGCCAGCAGCTCGACGCTGGTCAGCAGCACCCCGGACGGGAGTTGTTCCTCGAGTCCCATGTCAGTCCCATTCCAGTCCGTCGCGCCGCCACACGTAGACGTAGGCGACGAGCAGGGTCGCGATGAACAGCAGCATCTCCACCAGCCCGAAGATCCCGAGCATGTCGAAGGTGACTGCCCACGGGTAGAGGAAGACGATCTCGATGTCGAAGACGATGAAGAGCATGGCGGTCAGGTAGTACTTGACCGGGAACCGGCCGCCACCGATGCGCATGGGAGTGGGCTGGATGCCGCACTCGTAGGCGTCCAGGCGCGCGCGGTTGTAGCGCTTGGGCCCGGTGATCCCGGCGACCGCGACGGAGAACAGCGCGAAGCCGAAGGCGAGGAGTCCAAGGATGAGGATCGGCATGTAGACGTTCACGGCAGTGGCACCCGTCCTCCCATCGGACTGCCCTCACCGGCACGGCTCGGGCGGTCACATCCTAGGCACCCCTGGGGGCGCCGACGCGCTCGTGGTCCGTTCATGCTGCCGGTGTCACCCGCGACAGCACGTTGATCAGCCGGTCCATCGGGTCCGGATCCGTCGTGTCCGTGAGGTTGGCCATGAGCTTGAGCGCCAGTTCCCGCAGCACCGGGACGGGCATCCCGTACGTGGTTGCGATCTTCATCACACTCGGGTTACCGATTGCCCGCACGAACCAGCGGCCCAGCGTGTAGTACCCGCCGTAGTGCGCCTTGAGGTCCGCCGCGTAGCCGTGCAGCTGGGCCTCCCGGCCCTCCGCGCGGGGCTGGGCCAGCGCGGCGTCGATGCGCGCACCGGCCAGCGCGCCGGCCTCCAGCGCGTAGTCGATGCCCTCACCGTTGAACGGGTTGACCATCCCGCCGGAGTCGCCGACCAGCAGCATCCCCCTGGCGTAGTGCGGCTGCCGGTTGAAGCCCATCGGCAGCGCCATCCCGCCGATCCGCACCGTGTCGGCGTGCTCGCGCAGCGCCCAGTGCTCGGGGGTCTCCCGCATCCAGCGGCGCAGGTGGTCGCGGTAGTCGACGTTCTGGAACGCATCCGAGGTGTTCAGGATGCCCAGGCCGATGTTGATCGTGCCGTCGGCCAGGCCGAACACCCAGCCGTAGCCGGGCAGCAGCGCCCCGTTGGAGCGCAGCTCGAGGTGCGACTCCATCCACGGCTCGGCGGCGCGCGGGCTCGGGGCGTAGGCACGCACGGCCACCCCCATCGGCCGGTCGTCGCGGCGGGCGAGGCCCATCGCCACGCTCATCCGAGAGCTCACCCCGTCGGCGGCGACCACGACCGGGGCGCGGTACGTGACCTGCGGTCCGGCGGCGCGACCGCGGTCGTCGACCGGCTGGGCGATGACTCCGGTGACCCGGCCGGTGCGCTCGTGGCGGGTGGGGGCCAGGACCTTCGTGCGCTCGACGAGGCGGGCCCCGGCCGCGGCCGCATGCCGGGCGAGGATCTCGTCGAGCTCCATGCGCGCGCGGACCAGGCCGTAGTTGGGGAACCGCTCGAGCTCCGGCCAGGGCAGCTCGTAGGTGCGGCCGTTGGCGATGATCCGCAGGCCGTTGTTGCGGGCCCACCCCTTCTCCGGGGAGATGTCCACGCCCATGTCGATCAGGGAGCGGACCGCGCGCGGGGTCAGGCCGTCGCCGCAGACCTTGTCCCGCGGGAACGCCGCCTTCTCCAGCAGCAGCACGTCGCGCCCCGCGCTGGCCAGCCGATGCGCCGTGGCCGAGCCGGCTGGCCCGGCGCCGACGACGATGACCTCGGCATCGTGGGCGTGGTCGGGCATCGGGCACCTCGTGGACGTGGGGGGATTCGCGCCGATTCTAGACCCGCCCCGGCAGGCCCGCAGACGCATCGTCAGCCACCGGATCCACCCGATCGGTCCGCCATCGCGTGGCCCACTCCTGCCCTCGTCCGCTTCTCGGAGCATCCGTGCTCCGACAAGCGGACAACGTCGCGCCGCCAGTCAGGGACCAAGGTCCCGAGTGCGGCGGACCTGTACGGGCATCCTTACCCGGATACCCCGGGGGACAATGGGGAACCGCACCTCAGGAGGACCGCAGTGACCATCGCAGCAGACCGACCGACCACCAGCTCCGACCCGTGGGCCGGGTTCGACGACGGACCGTGGCGCGAGGCGATCGACGTCGCTGGGTTCATCCGCGGCAACTACACGCCCTACGAGGGCGACGCCTCCTTCCTCGCCGGACCGACCGAGCGCACCGAGTCGCTGTGGCGGTTCGTGGCCGACCTGATGGTCGTCGAGCTCGAGCGCGGCATCCTCGACGTGGACCCGCACACCCCGAGCACCATCACCTCGCACGCCCCGGGCCGGATCACCTCCGACATCCCCGAGCTGATCGTCGGCCTGCAGACCGAGGCGCCGCTCAAGCGCGCGATCATGCCCAACGGCGGCTACCGGATGGTCGAGAACGGGCTGAAGGCCTACGGCTACGAGCCGGACCCCCGGGTCGGGGAGATCTTCACCAAGTACCGCAAGACCCACAACCAGGGTGTCTTCGACGCCTACACGCCCTCGATCCGGGCCGCCCGCTCCAGCCACATCATCACCGGCCTGCCCGACGCGTACGGCCGCGGCCGGATCATCGGCGACTACCGCCGGGTGGCCCTCTACGGCGTCGACCAGCTGATCGTGGCCAAGAAGGCCGAGCTGGCGACGCTGGACGACCGGCTGAGCAGCGACGCGATCATCCGCGACCGCGAGGAGCTCAACGAGCAGATCCGCGCCCTGGCTGAGCTCGTCGAGCTCGGCGACATGCACGGCCTGGACCTGCGCCGCCCGGCAGTCACCGCCCAGGAGGCGATCCAGTGGCTGTACATGGCCTACCTCGGGTCGATCAAGGAGCAGAACGGCGCGGCGATGAGCCTGGGCCGGGTCTCGACCTTCCTCGACGTGTACCTGCAGCGCGACATCGAGTCCGGCGCGCTCACCGAGCAGGCCGCCCAGGAGCTGGTCGACGACTTCGTGATCAAGCTGCGGATGGTGCGGTTCCTGCGCACCCCCGAGTACGACGCGCTGTTCTCCGGCGACCCGACCTGGGTCACCGAGTCGATCGGCGGCATGGGCTACGACGGCCGGCCGCTGGTCACCCGCTCGTCGTTCCGGTTCCTGCAGACGCTGTACAACCTGGGCCCCGCCCCCGAGCCGAACCTGACCGTCCTGTGGTCCGCGGCCCTGCCCACGGGGTTCAAGGAGTTCTGCGCGAAGGTCTCCATCGACACCTCGGCGATCCAGTACGAGTCCGACGACCTGCTGCGCGAGTTCAACGAGGGCGGCGACGACTGCGCGATCGCCTGCTGCGTGTCGAGCATGCCGGTCGGCAAGCGGATGCAGTTCTTCGGCGCCCGGGTGAACCTGGCCAAGACGCTGCTCTACGCGATCAACGGCGGGCGCGACGAGATCTCCGGCAAGCAGGTCATCGAGCTCGGCGAGCCGGTCGCTGCCGACACCCTTGACTTCGACGACGTCTGGGAGCGCTTCGACGCGGCCATGACGTGGTTGGCCGACACCTACGTCAACGCGCTGAACATCATCCACTACATGCACGACAAGTACGCCTACGAGCGCCTCGAGATGGCCCTGCACGACTACGACCCGGAGCGCACCCTGGCGTGCGGCATCGCCGGGCTGTCGATCGTGGCCGACTCGCTGTCGGCGATCAAGTACGCCGGCGTGCATCCGGTGCGCGACGAGTCGGGGCTGATCACCGAGTTCGACCTCGACGGGGAGTACCCGGCGTTCGGCAACAACGACGCGCGGGTCGACGACATCGCCGCCCAGATCGTGACCACGTTCATGGACAAGATCCGCTCCTACCCGGCCTACCGGGACGCGCGGCACACCCAGTCGGTGCTGACCATCACGTCCAACGTCGTCTACGGCGCCAACACCGGCTCGACCCCGGACGGGCGCAAGCGCGGCGAGCCCTTCGCCCCCGGGGCGAACCCCATGCACGGTCGTGACCACAAGGGCCTGATCCCGGCCGCGCTGTCCGTGGCGCACCTGCCCTACGGCGACGCCCAGGACGGCATCTCGATGACCGCCTCGGTGATCCCCTCGGGCCTGGGCAAGACCGAGCAGGAGCGGGTGGACAACCTCATCGGGGTCCTCGACGGGTACGTGGACAGCCGCGGGTTCCACATGAACGTCAACGTGCTCAACCGCGAGATGCTGCTCGACGCCATGGAGAACCCGATGAACTACCCGCAGCTGACCATCCGGGTGTCCGGCTACGCGGTGAACTTCGTGCGGCTGACCCGCGAGCAGCAGCAGGACGTCATCGACCGCACGTTCCACATGAGCGTGTAGTCCGGACGCGAACCCTGGGCGCGCACGGACGTGGCCCGCACGACGAGCATCTCGTGGGGGCCACCCGGGTGCGCGATGATGTGCGTGGAGCGTGCGCGCGGAAGGAGGCAGTCGTGGACGGTGAGGGGCGTGCTGCCGACCTCGCCCACGGTGATGTCGCCGACGGCTCGCGGATCGGGTTCGTGCACTCAGCCGAGACGACCTCCGGGGTCAACGGGCCGGGGCTGCGCTACACGGTGTTCCTGTCGGGCTGCCCGCTGCGCTGCCTGTACTGCCACAACCCCGACACCCAGACCATGCGCCTGGGTGAGCGGACCACCGCCCACCGGGTGATCGAGGAGACCGGGCGGTACCGGGCGTTCATCTCCCGCGGTGGCGGCTTGACGGTCACCGGCGGGGAGCCGCTGCTGCAGCCCGCGTTCGTCGAGGACCTCTTCGTGGGCGTCAAGGACGCCTACGGCCTGCACACGGCGCTGGACACCTCGGCCAACGGTGGGCACCGGGCCAGCGAGCGCCTCCTGGCGAACACCGACCTGGTCCTGCTGGACATCAAGGCCGGGAA
Source organism: uncultured Actinomycetes bacterium (assembly GCA_963774745.1). Classification (GTDB taxonomy): domain Bacteria; phylum Actinomycetota; class Actinomycetes; order S36-B12; family CAIYMF01; genus Prado023. The sequence goes on from CAVZGE010000002.1 coordinate 51,567, forward strand.
CGCCGCGCTGTACGAGCGGGTCAGCGGCGGGGGGAGGCTCAGCGACGTGCTGGACTTCGGGGCTCGGCTCGTGGAGCACCGGATCCCGGTCTGGATCCGCTACGTGCTCGTCCCGGGCCTGACCGACGGGCCGGACGAGGTCGCCGAGGTGGCCGACCTGACCGCGGAGCTCGGGGACATCGTCGAGCGCGTGGAGGTCCTGCCCTACCACCGCCTGGGAGTCGACAAGTACGCCGCGCTCGGGCGGGCCTACCCGCTGCTGGGCACGCCGACACCCACGCGGGAGTCGGTGGACCGGACGCTGGCGATCTTCCGCGAGCGCGGCCTGTACGCCCTGGCCTGATCGGGCCGAGCCACCACCCCCGCGATCCGCGCGGTGCCGTGGGGCGGTGGGCGGGCGATCCGTGCAGGTTGCCGACCCTCTAGGGTCGCCAACCTGCATGGTTCCCGACTGGGATCAGCGCGGGGACGGGTCCACCTCGTCCGCCGAGGCCACTGACCCGGCGGCTCCCGACGGCAGTCCGGCGAGGATGTCCTGGGTAGTCAGCGGGCCACGGGCGGATGCGTCCGTCGAGCGCGCCCCTGCGCCCGCCCGCCACATGCCCAGGGTCGCGCAGCTGATCTCGCCCCGCAGCCGGATCACCAGGGCCAGCGACAGCATGGCGATTCCGATCGCCCCGAGGTAGGGCTGGATCGGGGCGTACAGGTTCAGGGCACCGGTGGTCCCCAGCAGGAGCAGGGCCAGCTTGTTGCAGACGGGGCACCCGATGGCCAGGTACGCCAGCAGGGAGCCCACCGCCCCGGCGCGGGCGGATCGGTTCCCGGTGGGCGTCTCGGCAGCAGCCTCAACCGCCTCCAGCCGGATCGGGGCCGGGCCGTCGTTGCGGACGTAGGTCGCCGTCAGCAGCCCCGACAGGATCGCCGTGGCGATCAGGACCTCGGGGGCCCACGGGGTGGGCGGGACCGAACGCCCGAAGACGGGGTTCGCCAGCACGGCCGTCGACAGGCCGAAGAAGAGATAGGTCCCGGCTGCCACTCCCGCGGCCACCAGCCACCGACGCAGCGACCAGGTCAGGAAGGCCGCCAGGAAGCACGTGTTGCCCATCAGCTCGGCTCCTGGCGGCGCGTGCGGCCGTGGGTGCGCATGGTCATCACGCGTCGACCAGGCTGCGGACCGGTCGGCCCGCCGCGCGCCAGGCCGCGGTGCCACCGACGACGGTGTGCGCCTGGTAGCCGTGACCGTCGAGGTAGCGCGCCACCTGCAACGACCGGTTGCCGCTCTCGCAGATCAGGTACACCGGCCGGCGCCTGCCCATCGCGGCGAGGTGCAGCGGAACCCGGCCGACGGGCAGCGATGCCGCCCCGGGGACGTGCCCCGCGGCGTACTCATGCGGCTCGCGGACGTCGATGATGCGGCACCCGCGCAGCCGGGCGGCATCGAGCTCGTCGACCGTCGTCGTGATGACCATGGGAGGACTCCTTCGCGTCAGAGGGGGCGTGGTGCGTGGGCGCAGCATACCCCTAGGGGTATCTGTCCGGCCACCTCTGGGAGGCGCCTGCCCGGGGGCCTCCCCCAGCTCGCGGGACTCGCCCCGTGCGCCTCCCCTGCTTGGGTCGGGGAACGTGGTACGCAGGGGCCGACCACAAGGAGGTCCCCATGTCCATGCCCGATCCGTCCACGCTCGACCCCGCTGCCCGTCAGGCCGTCGCCGGCATCGCCCGGTGGTGGTGGCTGCTCCTCATCACCGGTGCCCTGTGGTTCGTCATCGGCGGGATCGTCCTGCGGATGGACGTGCAGTCGGTGGCCACGGTCGGCTACCTCGTGGGCTTCATGCTCATCTTCACCGGCATCGAGCAGTTCATGGTCGCCTCGGCCGCACCCGGCTGGAAGTGGGTGTGGATCGTGTTCGGCATCTTCTTCCTGATCGGTGGCATCTGGGCCGTCGCCAACCCGATCGGCACCACGGCCTCGCTGGCGTCCTCGCTGGGCCTGCTGTTCGTGCTGATCTCGATCTTCTGGTTCGTCGAGGCCTTCGCCTCCAAGGGCTCCAACCCGCTGTGGTGGTTGACGCTCCTGTCCGCGGTCATCATGCTCGGGATGGGCATCTGGGTCGGCAGCCAGGGCCTGCTCTCCAAGGGCATCACGTTGCTCGTCTTCGCCGGGTTCTGGGCGATCATGCACGGGGTCGGCGACTTCGTCCGCGCCTTCGAGCTCAAGAAGCTGGGCGCGCTGGTGAAGGCCGGCTGAGCGTCGGTACGCGCATCCGACGCTGAGGCAACCGACACCACGGCCGGGCACGGGGGATGATGTGCCCGTGACCCGTGCCAGCCTCGAGAAGGATCCGCGGGACGTGCAGTCGATGTTCGACCACGTCGCGGCGAAGTACGACGTGACCAATGACGTCCTGTCACTGGGGCAGGACCGGTACTGGCGCCGGGAGGTCGTGCGCGCCGTCGGCGCCAGGCCCGGCCAGCGGGTGCTCGACCTCGCGGCCGGCACCGGCACGAGCTCGCTGCCGTTCGCCAGGGCCGGCGCGACGGTCGTGTCCAGCGACTTCTCCCTGGGCATGCTCGGCGAGGGGCGGCGGCGCTACCCGCAGCTGCCGTTCGTCGCCGGCGACGCCACGACCCTGCCGTTCGCCGACGACTCCTTCGACGCCGTCACGATCTCCTTCGGGCTGCGCAACGTCGTCGACGTCGCCGCCGCCCTGGCCGAGATGCACCGCGTGACCAAGCCCGGTGGACGGCTCGTGGTGTGCGAGTTCAGCCACCCCACGTGGGCGCCGTTCCGCACCGTCTACGTGGAGTACCTGATGCGGGCACTTCCCCCGGTGGCCCGCAGGGTGTCCAGTGCCCCGGAGGCCTACGTCTACCTCGCGGAGTCGATCCGCGCGTGGCCCACCCAGCCGGAGCTCGCGGCCGAGATCGCCGCGGCCGGCTGGACCCGGCCCGCCTGGCGCAACCTCTCCGGCGGGATCGTCGCCCTGCACCGGGCGACGGCCGGGTCCGACGGCGGGATCGTCGATCCCGGCTAGAATTCGCCCCGTGACCGAGTTGCGCACGACGACCCACGGTCATGTCGTGCGCACCGTCACCCTCGACGGGATCGACGAGGACCTGCTGACCCTGCTGCCCGCGACCGGCGGGCACGCGTGGGTCCGCGACGGGGCCGGGTTCGTCGGATGGGGTCAGGCAGCGCGGTTCACCATGAGTGGGCCGGAGCGCTTCAGCCGGGCACAGCGGTGGTGGAGCGCCTGGTGCGAGGCCGCGCACGTCGACGACCAGGTCGGGGTGCGCGGCACGGGCCCGGTGGCCTTCGCCTCGTTCACCTTCGACTCCGGACCGCAGGAGTCGGTCGTGATCGTCCCGGCCGTCGTGGTCGGGCAGCGCGGGGGCAGGACGTGGCTCACGACTGTCGAGGCCGAGGGGATCAGCTCGCTGGTCGCCGGCGAGCCCACGGTGCGCGACCCAGCCGGCCCGATCACCTGGGCTGCGGGCACCCGCCCGGTCGAGCACTGGGCGCGGGCCGTGGCCGAGGCCATCGGGCGGATCAGCGCCGGGGAGCTGGACAAGGTGGTGCTGGCCCGCGACATCGTCGCCGAGCTGCCGGCACCCCTGGACGCCGCCGCCCTGCTGGGCCGGATGGCCGCGGCGTACCCCGAGTGCTGGACCTTCAGCGTCGACGGGCTGGTGGGCGCGACCCCCGAGCTGCTCGTCCGGCGCGACGGCGACCGCGTCACGTCGCGCGTCCTGGCCGGGACGGTGCGCCGGCGCGGCGACGACTCGGTCGATGCGGCCCGGGCGGCCGCCCTGCTCGACTCGGGCAAGGATCTCGAGGAGCACGAGTACGCCGTGCACTCGGTCGCCGAGGCCCTGGCGGCGCACTGCACCGACCTGGACGTGCCCAGCGCGCCGCACGTGCTGTCGCTGGCCAACGTCCAGCACCTGGCCACGGACGTGACCGGCATGCTCGCCGACGGGGCCTCCGCCCTGGCGCTGGCCGCCTCGCTGCACCCCACGGCCGCCGTCTGCGGGACGCCGACCGAGCGCGCGGCCGCGCTGATCCGCGAGCTCGAGGGGATGGACCGGGGCCGCTACGCCGGGCCGGTGGGCTGGATCGACGCGCGCGGGGACGGCGAGTTCGGGATCGCCCTGAGGTGCGCGGCGGTGGAGGACTCCGAGCGGGGTGCGGCAACCCGACTGCGGCTGTTCGCCGGGTGCGGCATCGTCGCCGGCTCCACGGCCGACGGAGAGATCGCCGAGTCCGAGGCCAAGCTCGACGCCGTCCGCCGGGCGCTGGTCGACGGCTGACGCAGCGTCGCTGGGACCGGTTCACCGACTCGTAACACACCGACGCGCTCCCCGGGCCGCGCCGGGCCGCGCGAGCGGCCACCATAGGGCCAGCGACCATGGGAGGCCCGGATGAACTGGCTCGAGGACACGGTGAGCTTCCTCAACACCGCGCTGTGGACCTGGCTGATGACCCCGCTGCTGCTCGGGGCGGGCATCTACTTCACGGTCCGGCTGCGGTTCCTGCAGATCCGCGGGTTCCCGCACATGCTGCGCGTCATGCGCGCCTCGACCCGCTCCGAGCACGGCGGGATCAGCTCGTTCGGGGCGTTCGCCACGTCCCTGGCGGCCCGGGTCGGCACCGGGAACATCGCCGGCGTGGCGACCGCCCTCGTGGTCGGCGGGCCGGGCGCGATCTTCTGGATGTGGGTGGTCGCGTTCATCGGCATGTGCACCGCGATGATCGAGGCCACCCTCGCGCAGGTCTACAAGCACCGCGACGAGGAGGAGCCGGCCCTGTTCCGCGGAGGTCCCGCGTACTACATGAAGCGTGGCCTGCGCAGCCGGGCGATGGGCGTGGCCTTCTCGATCGCGCTGATCCTGGCCTTCGGGCTGGTGTTCAACGCCGTGCAGGCCAACTCGATCGCCGGCGCGGTCGACGAGGCCTGGGGCGTCCCGGTCGGGCGTCACGGGGGTGCTGGTGCTGATCGCGGCAGCCTCGGTCATCTTCGGCGGCATCCGCCGGATCGCCACGGTCGCCGAGTGGGTGGTCCCGATCATGGCGCTGGCCTACCTGGCCGTCGGCCTGATGGTGGTGGTCGTGAACATCGCCGACGTGCCCAGCGCCCTGGCCCTGATCGTGCGCAGCGCATTCGGCGTGGGCGAGGTCGCGGGCGGGGCGATCGGGTACACCGTCGCGCAGGCGGTGCAGAACGGCGCCAAGCGCGGGCTGTTCTCCAACGAGGCCGGGCAGGGCTCGGCGCCCAACGCGGCGGCCACCGCCGACGTCACCCACCCGACGGTTCAGGGGTACGTGCAGTCCCTGGGCGTGTTCATCGACACGATCGTCATCTGCACCACGACCGCGCTGATCATCCTGCTCTCCGACGTCTACCTGGGCGGGTTCGCCGGCGGCACCTACGACGGCTCGGCGTTCGGCGTCCAGCTGACCCAGAACGCGCTGGCCGACAGCGTGGGCGCGTGGGGCAAGCCCTTCATCGCCGTGGCGCTGGTCTTCTTCGCCTTCACCTCGATCCTGGCCAACTACTACTACGGCGAGACGAGCCTGCTGTTCATCAACAACGGCGACCACCGGGCGCTGGCCCCGTTCCGGGTCGTGGTGCTGGGGATGATCCTCTTCGGGGCGCTGGTGAAGGCCACCCTGATCTGGGACATGGCCGACGTGGCCATGGGGATCATGGCGCTGTTGAACCTGGTGGCGATCCTGCTGCTGAGCCGCAAGGCCTTCGCGGTCATCGACGACTACGAGCAGCAGCGCCGGGCGGGGGTGGCCCCCAGCTTCGCCCGGGACCGGCTGCCCGAGCTGGTCGAGGGGATCGAGCCCGACGTGTGGGTGGCCGAGCCGCTGCCGGAGCGAGCCACCTGACTCGATACCCCGTGGGGTATACTCTGCGGAGACTTCGAGGAGGCACGCAATGGGGTTCTGGGCCAACATGTTCGGCAAGGGTGAGCCGAAGCCGACCGCCGCCGAGCTCAAGGCGGCAGGGGCGAAGGTGCTCGACGTGCGCTCGCGCGCCGAGTACCAGTCCGGGCATGTGGCCGGGGCGCGTCTCATGGACGTGGGCGGCACCGACTTCGCCAACCAGGTCAAGCGCCTGAACCCGAAGCACACCTACGTCGTGTACTGCCAGAGCGGCAGCCGGTCGGGGCGGGCAGCCGCGCAGATGCGGGGAGCCGGCCTGACCGTCGTCGACGGCGGGGGCCTGCGCGCGATGCAGTCCAACGGCTGGACGCTCGGCGCCTGACCTCAGGCGCGTCGGGCCAGGGCCGCCGCCACCGCGGCGCGCACCCGATCCAGCAGGTCGGCCTCGCCCACGCGGTCGGGGGCGTCCGCGACGATGACGCGCACGCCGCCGGTGGCCGACGCCAGCGCGTCGTCCAGGGCCGCGCGCGTGGAGACCCGTTCAGCCGGGACGCCCGCAGCCTCGGAGACAGCCACGAGATCGCGGCCCAGCGGGGTGCCGAACAGCCGCTCGAACTCCCCCGCGAACTGGGCCCGGCCCTGCTCGAGCTGGTGGAAGATCCCCCCACCGTCGTTGTCGACCACGACGATCGTGAGGTCCGGTCGCGGCTCGTCGGCCCCGACGAGCAGGCCGTTGTGGTCGTGCAGGAAGGCCAGGTCGCCCAGCAGCGCGACCGCCGGCCCGCCGTCGGCCGCCTGATGGGCCAGGGCCGCTCCCCATGCGGTGGACACCAGCCCGTCGATGCCGTTGGCACCCCGGTTGCCGATCACCCGAAGCCCGCTGCGCGTGCCGGCGAAGGCCTCCACCTGCCGGACCGGCCACGAGGCCGCCACCAGGAGCAGCCCGTCGTCCGGTGACTGCTCCCAGACCCGCGCAGCCACCGCCGACCCGGTCAGGGTCGCTGTCGCGTCACGGGGGTCAGCCACGACCCCCGCCACGAACCCGGCCACGACCCCGGCTGCGACCCGGTCGGCGTCACGCCAGTCGGCCAGCCACGTGGGATCCGGGGTGAACTCGCCCGGGGGCAGCGGGATCCCGGTGAGCACTCGCTCGGCTGTCCGCAGCGGGTCGCACACCTCCCGCCCGACGGTGGGCAGCTCGATCGCCACGTGCCGGCCGGCCGCCCGGATCAGGTCCATCGTGGGCCGGGACAGGCCGAACTGCCCCACGGAGATCACGAGGTCGGGGACGTGGTCGGCAAGGAACGCCTCGCTGCCGACGACCAGGATCCCGTGGCCGAGGGCCGTCGGCGCGCTGTGCAGGTTCGCCGACGGCTCCTGGAGGATCGGCCAGCCGCACGCGTCGGCCAGGGCCGCCAACCACTGGTGATGCCCGCGCAGCGAGGTGCACGGGAGGTCACCGGCCAGGATGACCCCCCGGACGGGAAGCTCGCCGAGCGCCTCACGCGCGTCGCGGTGGTCGCACCCGGTGAGCGGTGGGCGCCGGGGACGGGGAGCAACGTGGGCCGCCTCGACGTCGGCGGGGGCCCCCACTCGACCGCGTCCCGCCTCACGGTCCGGCACCAACGGGAGTCGGAAGCCCACGTTGAGGTGCACCGGGCCGGCGTGCGCCATCCCGCGACGTCCATGCCCCCCGGACGCGGCCGGCGCTCCGACCGCCGCAGCGATGGCCATCCCGGCCGAGGCCCGTGCGGCCCGCTGGGCGGCGTCCGGGTCGTCCGGCTCGATCCGGCGGGCAGCTCCCACATCGGCGAAGAACCGGACAGTGCTGCCGAAGAACTCCACCTGGTCGATCGTCTGGGGGGCGCCGACGCCACGGGACTCCACCGGGCGGTCTGCGCTCAGGACGACCAGCGGGATCGCGCTGTAGGAGGCCTCCACCACAGCGGGCGCGAGGTTCGCCACGGCCGTGCCCGAGGTGCAGATCACCGCAACGGGCGCGCCGGACACCTTGGCCAGTCCCAGGGCGAGGAACCCCGCCGAGCGCTCGTCGATCCGGACGTGCAGGCGGATCCGACCAGCCCGGTCCAGGCGCAGCGCCTCGAACGCCAGGGGTGCAGAGCGCGACCCGGGGGCCAGGACCACCTCACGCATGCCCTGGTGGACCAGCTCACCCAGCAGGGCCCGCGCCAGCGCGGTCGCCGGGTTCATCGCCGACCGGCACCGGCCGCAGCCCGCCGGACATCGGGCCGCGGGGCCGCAACGGCACGCGGCGAAGTCGGCAGCAGGAGGCGGGACACGGGACGCGACGCCCTAGATCACCGAGAGCAGGCGGGCACAGCGGGCCAGCCGCTCGCGCCACCACATGGTCTGCTCACCGCCGAGCGCATCGGCCGCACGCCCGAGGGCGTGCTCGTCGGGCAGCCGCCGGGTGACGGCCATCTGGCCCTCGCGGGGGATGAGCGTGCCGGCGCTGACGTCGTCACTGAGCAGGAGCCCGGTGCCCAGGCCAGCAGCCCCGGCGAGATCCGGCACCGCCGCGGCCAGGGCGAGGCCCGCGCAGAGGCCGACGGACGTGTTCATCTCGCCGGAGACCACCACGGGCAGCCCGATCTCCTCGATCAGCGACAGCGCGCGAGCGACCCCACCCACCGGGGCCACCTTGACGATGAGCACGTCGCCGGCCGAGCGCAGGGAGGCGGCCAGGTCGTCGGCGTACAGGTTGCGGGCCCGGCGCAGGCCCTCGTCGACGGCGATCCGGACGCTGACCTCGTCATCGACGAGCCGGTAGCGCAGCTCGGCGAGCTCGGTGGTGGTGCGGCACGGCTGCTCGAAGTAGTCCAGGACCTCGCCGAACTCGGCGGCGAACATGCGCGCAGCCCGACGTGCCTCGGTGACGGTCCACGCGCCGTTGGCGTCCAGGCGGATCAGCGGGTCACGCACCCCGGCCTCCGACAGGGCGGCGCGCACGGTCGCGACCCGGGCCAGGTCGTCGGCAAGCGCCGAGCCCGGCTCCGCCACCTTGACCTTGAACGTGGTGGCACCGGTCCGGGCGACCGCATCGGTGACGTAGCCCGCGATGTCCGCAGGCGGCAGCGCCGGCACGACGACGTTGACGGGGACGTGGCTGCGGACCGGCTCGGGCCAGGTGCCCCACGCCGCCTCGACCGCGGACGCCAGCCAGCGGGCGGCCTCCCAGTCGTCGTACTCGGGGAACGGAGCCCACTCGCCCCACCCGGACGGGCCGCAGAAGAGCATGCCCTCGCGGTGCTGCACTCCCCGGAACCGGCGGTTGAGCGGCACCTGGAACGGCACGGCCACTGCGGCCAGCTCCGCGGGACTGAGCTCCGGCAGGACGGGCCGGGGGGACCGGAACGGCTGGGCGCCGGTGGCCCCGGCCGCATCCGCGGGCGTCGGTGTGGTGGCGGTGGTCGTCGGGTCGGCGGCCATGGGCGTCACGGCCGCTTCGGGAACTTGGCGAAGTCCGGGGTGCGCTTGCCGGTGTAGGCGTCGCGGCCCTCCTGGGCCTCCTCGGTCATGTAGAACAGCAATGTCGCGTCGCCTGCGAGCTGCTGGATCCCGGCCAGGCCGTCGTCGGCGGCGTTGAGCGAGGCCTTGAGCATCCGCAGCGCGAGGGGGGACATGGTGAGCATCTCGCGCGCCCACTGCATGGTCTCCTCCTCGAGGTCCTCCAGGGGCACGACCTGGTTGACCAGGCCCCACTCGTAGGCCTGCTCCGCACCGTACTGGCGGCAGAGGAACCACACCTCGCGGGCGCGCTTCTGGCCGATCTGCCGGGCGAGAAGCCCCGATCCGTAGCCGCCGTCGAACGAGCCCACCTTCGGCCCGGTCTGGCCGAAGCGGGCGTTGTCCGCGGCGATCGTCAGGTCGCAGCAGATGTGCAGCACGTGCCCGCCGCCCATCGCGTAGCCGGCGACCATCGCCACGACCGGCTTCGGCAGCCGGCGGATCTGGACCTGGAGGTCGAGCACGTTGAGCCGGCCGATGCCCTTGTGGGCGATCTCGTCATCGCCGATGTAGCCGTCGTTGCCGCGGATGCGCTGGTCGCCACCGGAGCAGAACGCCCAGTCGCCCTGGCCGGTCAGGATGATGACCCCGACGCGATCGTCGTCGCGGGCGAGGTTGAAGGCTCCCTGGAGCTCGAACAGGGTCTGGGGGCGGAACGCGTTGCGCACCTCGGGCCGGTTGATGGTGATCTTGGCCACGCCGTCACCGGAGACCTCGTACTTGATGTCGGTCCAGTCGCCCATGGGCTGCCAGTCGGCGCCGGGGCGGACCGTCGAGACTGAGGGGTCCGAGTAGGCCGGGCTGTCCTTCGTGACGACAGGGATCGAGGGGTAACGACGACGGGAGTCCACGGTCCACAGGGTAGGGCACGGGGGGCGCGCCGGCCGCGAACCTCGTGGGCCCCGCGCCGGCCCCGCGGGTCGGCGCTGCGGGCAGCCGTGGTGCTGGCCGTAAGCCGCCGGGTCGGGTCTAGATTCGGTCCCATGAACGGTGCAGCTCCCGCGGTGGTGGTCGACCACCTGACGGTCGTGCGCGGACGGACAACTGCCCTCGACGATGTGTCGCTGCAGCTCGAGCCCGGAACCCTGACCGGCCTGCTCGGGCCCTCCGGCGCGGGCAAGACCACGCTGATGCGCGCGATCGTCGGCGTCCAGGTCATCTCATCGGGAACGGTGACGGTGCTCGGCCGACCAGGCGGCTCCCACGAGCTGCGCGACCGAGTGGGCTACGTGACCCAGGATCCCAGCGTCTACTCCGACCTCACGGTGCGGCAGAACCTGCGCTACTTCGCCCGGATCCTCGGGGCCCCGCAGTCCGATGTCGACCGGGCCATCGAGGAGGTCCAGCTCGGTGGGCAGGCGGACCAGATGGTGGGGACGCTCTCCGGCGGGGAGCACTCGCGGGTCTCGCTGGCGACAGCCCTGCTGGGCAGGCCCGAGCTGCTCGTCCTCGACGAGCCCACCGTGGGCCTCGACCCGGTGCTGCGCCGGGACCTCTGGGGGCTGTTCGGGCGGCTGGCGGCCTCCGGGGTCACGCTGCTGGTCTCCAGCCATGTCATGGACGAGGCCACCAGGTGCGACCGGCTGCTGATGGTGCGCGCGGCCCGCCTGCTGGCCGACGGGACGCTGGCCGAGCTGCAGTCCCTCACCGGCCAGACCGATCCCGAGGAGGTGTTCCTGCACCTGGTCGACCATGGGGTCGGGAATCCCCGGCGCGAGGGACCGGGAGGGGTGACCCGATGAACCTGCACCTGACCCTGGCCACCGCGCGGCGCGTGCTCGGCCAGATCCGCAACGACCACCGCACGATGGCGCTGCTCATCGGGGTGCCCACCGTCCTGATGACCCTGCTGTGGTGGATCTACGAGGGCAGCGACGTGTTCAGCCAGATCGGCGCCCCGCTGCTGGGCATCTTCCCGCTGACCATCATGTTCCTCATCACCTCCGTCACGACGCTGCGCGAGCGGACGACGGGGACGTTGGAGCGGTTGATGACCATGCCGATCCGGCGCGCGGACTTCGTCGTCGGCTACGCGATCGCCCTGGGCTTCGCGGCCCTGATCCAGACCGCCTTCGTCGCGACCTACGCCATCTGGGTCCTGGGGCTGGAGGTCGCCGGCCCCGAGTGGATGCTGCTGAGCGTCTCGGTCCTGTCCGCCGTGCTCGGGATGTCCATGGGGTTGGCGGCCAGCTCCCTGGCGCGCACGGAGTTCCAGGCGGTGCAGTTCATGCCGGCCCTGATCTTCCCGCAGTTCCTGCTCTGCGGGCTGCTGGTCCCGCGCGACGAGATGCCCCCCGCCGCCGAGGCGATCTCCAACTTCCTGCCGCTGAGCTACGCCGTCGACGCGGTCAAGGAGGTGGCCTCGACCCCGGACCCGACCATCGGGTTCGAGGTCGGCATCATCGGGCTGTTCATCATCGGGCTGCTCGCGCTCGGGGTCACGACCCTGCGGCGGCGATCGGCGTAGCGCGGGGCGTCAGGCGGCGGCGGCGGGGCCAGCGGGCCGGGCGGGGGCCAGCGGGTGGTGGTTCCTTGACCGTCACCCTCCGAGCCTGAACGCAGAAGTGTCACCACGAAGATCACCAGAACCGTCACCGATGTCCTGATGCAGAACTGTCACCGATGTCCTGAGACATGACACTGGCGTTGTCGGACCCCGGGCGTAGTGTTCGAACATCAGTTCGGACGGGGGGAGATTTGGTGAGTACAACGTTGGACCACCACGGGGTGGTGGATCGGCGCGCGGTCGGGTCGGTGGGGTCGGCGTCACCGGAGGTGGTCGACGTGTGGTCGCAGGCGGTGGGGGTCGCCGCGGGTGATCTGCCGGGGATGGGCCTGCACGCCGGCGACCGCCCGACGGCGGACGTCGAGGTGCTGGCAGGGGCGTTCGCCGCGGTGGAGTTCGAGTTGGCCCGCCGGATGCATGCCGCCGCCACGGCGGGGAGCCTGCCCCTGGTCGGCCCCGGCGCTGTGCTGAGCGCCCGGGGGTGGGCCTCCCCGCACGCCCGCCGGCTGGCCCGGTCCGGCGCCCTGGCGTCAGCGCACCCGTGCCTGGCCGCGGCCTGGGCTGCCGGGATCATCACCTCCGAGCACGTGGACGCGATCGCCCGCACCGCCGGGCCGTTGCAGCCCGACGAGGTGGCCGCCGTGATCGAGGAACTCACCGCATTGTGGGGGCAGTTGTCCCCACTGGCGGTGGCGCAGTTCGTGGCGAGGGTTGTCCGGGTGCTGCACCCACCCCCGGACCCCGACCCCGACGAGACCGGGGCCTACGAAACCCGATCGTTGTCGTTCGCCCTGACCGGCGATTCGGTGGTCCTGTCCGGGGTGCTGCCCCGGCTGGAAGGTGAGGTGGTGATCGCCGCCGTGGAGGCGTTCGCTGAACGGTTGCGCACCGAGGCCGACCACGTACCCGCGTCCGCGCGGCGGGCCGACGGGTTGGTGGCCCTGGTCAACGCCGCCCACGCATGCGGATCGATCCCCAGCCGCGGCGGGCTGCCGGTATCGGTGTCGGTCACCTGGACACCACGGCGCTCGGGGACCGGGTGTGGACCACCTCCCGCGGGCACACCCTGACCGACGCCGAGCAGCGGTTCACCGCCTGCGACGCCCTGGTCACCCCGATCGTGATCGACACCGGGGGCTGCCCGGACACGGTCGCCGACCTGCTCGCCGACGGGCAGCCTGGTGACGGGTGCCAGGCGGCCGCACCCCCAACCGCAGGGGCCGGCGCGGGCCCTGCGACCGGCGCTGGTGGCGGGGGTGGTGCGACCGGTGACGGGGTGGCGGGGGTGGCGGGGGTGGCGGGGGTGGCACAGCTACACTGTCGGTTCCCTCCGCCGGCGTGCGGATCGCCGCCCTGGCCACCACCCTCCTCGGTACCCGGATCCCGTTGGCCGTCGGGCGCACCGCCCGGACCGCGACCCCGGCCCAGCGTCGGGCCCTGGCCGCCCGGGACGGGGGTTGCATCATCCCCGGCTGCGCGATCCCCGCCGAGGCGTGCCAGACCCATCACGTCCAGGACTGGGCCGCCGGCGGCGCGTCGGACCTACCGAACCTGGCCCTGCTCTGCTGGGCCCACCACCGCCAGGTCGACCTCGGCATGTGGACCATCCAACCCACGACCGGGCCAGAGCCGGTCCCCAGACCCCACCCCGACGCCCCACCCGGAACCCCCTGGCCCGCCAACAACACCGCGCCCTGGACCATCACCCGCACCCCACGAACCCGCTGGCGAACGTGAGGGACCGGACCTGTTGTCACCTACCCTGAGATCTCCATGAACGCCACCGACAGAGATCATCCGAGGGTGGCTGCCGTGCGCCCGTGCATGGGCGTCGAGATTCCCCCGGGCCCCTCCGGCGTGGAGGTGCTCCTGCCTGCCCTGACCTCCGCGATGGAGGGCACGGGTCCGGCCGTGGCGCTGCTCCCGGGTTCCGGTTCCGCCACGTATCGCGCGGCGATCCGTTCGGCGGTGGCCCCCGATGAGCCGGTCCCCGCCGACGTCGCCGTCGTCGTGGCGACCTCGGGTTCGACCGGGGACCCCGCCGGCGTGCTGCTGCCGGGTTCGGGCCTGCGGGCAGCGGCGCGGGGGTTCTCCGAGCGGGCCGGCCAGCCCGACGGACACCGGTGGGTCGCAGCGCTCCCGCTGCACCATGCGGGCGGGCTGATGGTGGCCGTGCGATCGGTGGTGGCCGGCACGACCCCGGTGGCGCTCGCGAGCCTCGGCGGGGCCGAGCCCTTCACGGTCGAGACCTTCGCGGCTGCGACCGAGCGGGCCGTTCGGCTGAGCGCGACCGATGACCTGCCGTTGGCGGTCTCGCTGGTCCCACCCATGCTCGCCCTGCTGGATTCCGCCGGCGCCAGGGGATGGGACCTGCTCGCCGAGTACGACGCTGTCCTGGTGGGGGGCGCGTCGACGCCACGGGCCCTGGTGGACCGGCTGCTGTTCGCGGGGGTGCACCTGTTCACCTCCTACGGGATGACCGAGACCTGTGGCGGCGCGGCCTTCGACGGACGGCCATTGGCCGGGGTCCACATCGGCGTCGAACCAGACGGTCGGCTGGCCATCAGCGGCCCACAGGTGGCACTCGGGTACCGCGACGGTCGTGAGCCGCACCGGTGGTCGATCGACCACGACGGGCAGCGCAGCTTCCGGACCGACGACCTGGGCCGCGTGACCGCGGACGGGATCGTCGTGGTCGAGGGCCGGTCCGACGATGTGGTGCAGGTCGCCGGGGCCTCGGTCTCCGTGGGCGCCGTCCGGACCGTCCTCGAGGCCCATCCCCGGGTGTCCGCCGCAGAGGTCGTTGCCCTGCCGGACCCCGACTGGGGCGCCCGCCTCGTCGCGTTCGTCGTGGCCACGGCGCCGGAGCCCACGGATGACGTGCAGCGCGCAGAGCTGGCCGACGAGCTCGCTGCCGCCGTGGAGCAGGCGCTCGGCCGGGTCGCCCGCCCCCGCAGCATCCACACCGTGCCCGCCCTGCCGGTCCTGGAGTCCGGCAAGGTCGACCGCCAGGCCGTGTCGCAGTGGGCCAGCGACCCTGACAGGATCTCCCGATGACCAGCTCCCGGCAGTGGATCGCCGGGGCGCGCCCGCGCACGCTGCCGGCCGCCGTCGCCCCGGTCCTGGTGGGCACGGCGGTGGCGATGTGGGATGCCGGCGCGGTCTGGGACCGTGCCCTGCTCGCGCTCGTCGTCGCCCTGTCGCTGCAGGTCGGCGTCAACTACGCCAACGACTACAGCGACGGGATCCGGGGGACCGATGCCGAGCGGGTCGGTCCGGTCCGCCTCGTCGGGCAGGGCCTGGCCGAGCCGGCGGCCGTGAAGCGGGCCGCCCTGCTGGCATTCGCAGTCGCTGGGGTCGCGGGCCTGGCGCTCGTCGCGCTGAGCGGCCTGTGGTGGCTGCTGCTCGTGGGCGCAGCAGCGATCGTCGCCGCGTGGACCTACACCGGTGGCCCCCGCCCGTACGGGTACGCCGGGCTGGGCGAGGTGTTCGTGTTCGTCTTCTTCGGCCTGGTCGCCGTGGGTGGCACGTCCGCGGTCCAGGTCGGCTTCGTCAGCGCGCTCGCATGGGTCTGCGGCGTGGGGGTGGGCGCGCTGTCGTGCGCCATCCTCGTCGTCAACAACCTGCGCGACATCCCCGGGGACACCGTCGCGGGCAAGCGCACGCTGGCGGTCCGGATCGGCGACCCCGCGACCCGCCGGCTCTATGCCGCACTCGTCGGCGTGGCGCTGGCCGTCCCGGCGGTCATCGGGATCCTGGGCCTCGCCGCACCAGCCACCTGGCCGGTGGCCGCACTGCTCGGGCTCGGGGCGATCCCACTGGCGATCCGACCGCTGCGAGACGTTCGGCGGGGAGCCCGCGGGCCGGCCCTGGTGGCGGTCCTGGTCTCGACCGGCCGGCTGCTGCTGGGCTACGGCCTGCTGCTGGCCGCCGGGATCGCGATCGGCGCACTGGCCTCCTGACCCCGCAGGGCACCCGATTCGCCGATCGGGTGGGCGATCCGGCCCCCGGCGGGGCGCCGGATCCCGGGGCGGGTTAGCCTCGACTCACGCTCACGCCGGACCTCGTCCGACCTTCTGCCAGGAGGCTCCCATGCTGCTGCTCAACCCCGCGTCCTACGACCCTGAGTTTCTCGACGACGCGAGCCGGGCGGCAATGAAGGATCTCGTTGCCTTCTTCGAGGCCAAGGGCCTCGCCGAGATGAAGGCCGAGTACCACGCAGGCACCTGGTACCGGGACTTCCTGGACTTCAACGCAGAGAGGGGCCTCTTCGCCGGGGTCGCCACGCCGGCCAACGTGGCCGCCCTCATGGACCAGGTCCGCGGCGACGGGCTCTGGGACACCGCGCGCATCAACGAGCTCAACGAGATCCTCGGCTTCTACTCCCTGGGCCACTGGTACGCCTGGCAGGTCAGCGTCCTGGGCCTGGGCCCGGTCTGGCTCAGCGCGAACGAGGGCGCGCGCAAGCTGGTCGGTGAGCTGCTCGCCGAGGGCGGGATCTTCGGCTTCGGGCTCTCCGAGCGCACGCACGGCGCCGACATCTACTCCACGGACATGATCCTGACCCGCTCCGGCGAGGGCTGGGTCGCCAACGGCGGCAAGTACTACATCGGCAACGGCAACGAGGCCGCGCGGCTGAGCGTGTTCGGCAGGTTCGCCGACGACGACCCGGATCACCCGGGCGAGTACGTCTTCTTCCTCGCCGACACGAAGCACCCGGCCTACGAGCTGGTCAAGAACACGGTCAACGGGCAGATGTACGTCTCGGAGTTCGTGCTGCACGACTACCCCGTGGTCGACGCCGACCTGCTGCACGTGGGACGCCCGGCGTGGGACGCCGCGCTGGCCACGGTCAACGTCGGCAAGGTCAACCTGGGCTGGGCCTCGATCGGGATCAGCGAGCACGCCTTCCACGAGGCGGTCGCCCACGCCAACAACCGGGTCCTGTACGGCCGCCGCGTGACGACCTTCCCCCACGTGCGCCGGATGCTCGCCGACTCCTACGCGCGCCTGCTGGCCATGAAGATGTTCGCTGCCCGCTCCGCGGACTACTTCCGCGCCGCGTCGCCGGACGACCGCCGCTTCCTGCTCTTCAACCCGATCATGAAGATGAAGGTCACCAGCGAGGGCGAGCGGGTCATCAACCTGCTCTGGGAGGTCATCGCCGCCAAGGGGTTCGAGAAGGACACGTACTTCGAGTCGGCCGCCATCGACATCCGGGCACTGCCCAAGCTCGAGGGCACGGTGCACGTCAACCTCGCGCTGGTGCTGAAGTTCCTGCCCAGGTACATGATGGCCGCCGCCGGCGGGGCTGGGGCCTACGAGCCCGTGGGGGTGCGCCGGGAGGCGGCCGACGACGCGTACCTGTTCGCCCAGGGTCCGGCGTCCGGGCTGGGGAGGATCGAGTTCCACGACCCGCGCCCCGCGTTCGCTCGCTTCGCCCACCTGCCGAACGTCGCGGCGTTCGTCGACCAGATGCACGCCCTCAGCGCCCTGCTCATGGCGGCGCCCCCGAGCAAGGAGCAGTCCGAGGACCTCGACTTCCTGCTGACCCTGGGACAGCTGTTCACCCAGGTCGTCTACGCCCAGCTCGTGGCCGAGGCCGCCGGGCTGGCGCTGTCCGATGACCCCGAGGGCGCGCGCCCGGGCTCGGTGTCGGACCTGCGCGACCTCACCGAGGCCCACGTGGACCGGATCTTCGCGGTGTTCGTCCAGGACGTCTCGGAGTTCGCGGTCGCCCTGCACGGCCAGCCGGCGGCAACCCCGGAGCAGCAGAAGGGCGCACTGGCGCTGATCGCACGCCCGGTCCTGCCGGCCGACGCCGAGGATGCGTTCGTCGCGGAGGTGCTGTCCTACGACGGCGCCTGGACGATGACCCCCTGAGGGCTCGGTCCCTGCCCCGGCATCGCGGCCACGTCCGGCCCGTCCTGCGGGCGATCGGTGCGCACAGCCGCCAACCGGTCAGCCAATGCCCGCAGTGAGGCCTTCGCCTGCTCGTACTGGCCCATGTCATCGACCATGTGCGCGGCCAGCGCGGCGGGGACGTCGGCCGCGCGCTGCTCGAGCGCCCGGCCCTCGGGGGTCAGCCCGATGGTGACCCGCCGCTCGTCATCGGCGGCGCGCGTCCGCCGGACGAGCCCGGCGGACTCCAGGCGGCGCAGCAGGGGCGACAACGTCCCCGAGTCCAGGGAGAGCCGCTCGCCGATCTCCCCCACGCCCAACCCGTCGTCCTCCCAGAGCACCAGCATCACCAGGTACTGCGGGTAGGTCAGTCCCAGGTCAGCCAGGAGCGGACGGTAGGCCGCCGTCAGCTCCCGGCTGATCCGGTGGAACAGGAAGCACAGCTGGTTGTCCAGCTGCAGCTGGGGCAGGGTCACGGGTTGCTCAGGCGGCAGCGTCGACCAGCAGCGCCTCGATGTCCGTGCTCATCGCGGCAGGCTCGGTCTTCGGGGAGTAGCGCGTCACCGTGGTGCCATCGGGCGCGACCAGGAACTTGGTGAAGTTCCACTTGATCGAGGACCCGAGCAGCCCACCGGTGCGCTCCTTGAGGAAGGCGAAGACGGGGTCGGTGTTCTTGCCGTTGACGTCCACCTTGGTGGTCAGGGGGAACGTCACCCCGAAGTTGACGCGGCAGAACTCCTCGATGGCCGCGTCGTCCCCGGGCTCCTGGTTGGCGAACTGGTCGCACGGGAAGCCGATCACGACCAGGCCCTGCTCGCCATAGGTCTCGTGGAGCACCTGGAGGCCGTCGTACTGCGGGGTGAACCCGCACTTGCTGGCCGTGTTGACCAGGAGCATCGGACGGCCCCGGAACTGGGCGAAGTCGATGACCTCGCCGCGGTTGGAGGTGGCGGACAGGTCATAGATCGTGGTGGTTGTCATGGATCCATTGTGCACAACTAAATTGCGTACAGCAAGTTGACCGGCCGCTGCTGCCGCGAGCTGCCTACCCGCCGCCGCGATCGGCCTGCTCGCCCGGCGCGGATCCCTCGCCGCTGGTGGGCGGCTGGCCGCTCTCGCGCTCCCGTCGCAGCTTCTCCATCCGGGCCGACCACGACTGCTCGTCGATCCGCCGGAGGAACTCGGGATCATCGTCCGGGGCCACCGGGCCTCGCGGACCCGGACCTCGTCCGCCCGAGCCGCTGCCCCCGTCGCCACCGGCAGGCGGGTACTGCGCGAGCGGACGACCGAAGACCAGCCACATCACCGGGCCAAGCACGAAGATGAGCAGGACCACGACCGCCCACAGCCACTTCGGCAGCAGCCGCACCTCCGCCGCCGGGGACCGGACAAGGTCGAGCATCGCATAGATGTACAGCGCCAGGATGGCCACCGCGAGCACGAACCTACCCACCAGGACCCCTTCCAGACCGCATGCCCAAGGCTAGCCCGCGCACACGCATCCGGCCACCAGAGCGGACGTCTGGATGCTCCCGGAGCATCCGGTGGCGCCGCGGACCCCCACGAGCCCTGCTGCCCGGGCAGGCGTAGGCTCACTGCCCATGAACGATCCCGAACCGCCTCAGGTGGAATCCTCCGAGCAGCCCACAACCGGGCCCGTCGAGCATGCCGTGGATCCGGTTCCCCATGCGGGTGCCCGCTACGCAGCGCTGAGGCTCCTCATGCTGGTGGCGGTCGGGGCGATCCTGTACCTGATCGGCATGCGCGGCTGGCTCCTGGCCTTCGCGGCGGTGCTGGTCTCCGGGATCGTCAGCCTGTTCCTGCTCATGAAGCAGCGCAACGACGCGGCCGCCAACCTCGAGCACACGGTCGAGCACTGGAAGCACCGCCACGAGCACGAGCAGGTCGAGCTCTCCCAGGAGTGAGCCCGGGCTCGCCGGATCACACCGGCCAGCAGGACCTACGGGCCCCGACAGCGAGCCTCACACCCCGGCGTACGAGTGCAGTCCGCTGGCGAACAGGTTCACCCCGAAGAAGTTGATCAGGAAGCACGCGAAGCCGACCAGGCCGAGCACCGCTGCCTTGCGCCCGCGCCAACCAGCTGTCGCCCGCGCGTGCAGGTAGCCGGCGTAGACCAGCCAGGTGATGAAGGCCCAGGTCTCCTTCGGGTCCCAGCCCCAGTAGCGGCCCCAGGCGTCCTCGGCCCAGATCGCCCCCGCGATCACCGCGAAGGTCCACAGCGGGAACACGAACGCGTTCACCCGGTAGGCCATGGCATCGAGCGCCTGCGAGCCGGGGACCCGCGCCCCGACCCACGCTGCGGCCCTGGAGGTCGTCGACCGCAGACCGCCGCGCACCCCGCCGATCGGACGGGGTCCGGTGCCCGCCGCATCGCGTTCAGCGCGGTCCGCGGCCAGGTAGAGCATCGTGGCCGCCGCCCCCACCGTGAACGCCCCGCCGGCGATGATCGCGGCCGCGACGTGGATGACCAACCAGTAGGACTTCAGCGCCGGCACCAGCTGCGGGCTGTCGTTGTAGAGCAGCAGGACCGCCACGCCCAGGGTGATCAGGCTGGCCATGGTCACCAGCAGGCCGAGCCAGCGCACGTCGCGGCGCAGGGACACGACGAGGAACACCCCGGTGATCGCCGCCGCGGAGGCCAGTGAGTACTCGTACATGTTGCCCCAGGGGGCCCGGCCGGCCCACACCGCGCGCGCGAGCAGGGCGACGACCAGCAGGCCGAAGGCCAACCAGGTCAGCGACATGCCGATGTTGCCCGCACGTCGCCCCGGGGGCAGGGGCGCTGCCGGCTCGGGCGTCGACCCACCCGTCCGGCCGGACCCCGTTGCCACCCCCCGTGTCGCCGTCACCGCGGCCATGGCCCGCGCCTCGTCGAGCGCCGGCGCGTCGGCCTCGGGGACACCCGCCACCGAGCCTGCCCGCGCCGAGGCGAAGGACGCCGCGAAGGCGACCATCGCCATCGCGTACATCGCCATCGACGCGTACACGAACAGGTTGCTCCACTGGGCCAGGGTCATGTCCCCTCCTCCACTTCCACGGGTCCACCGAGTCGGGTCACGAGCTGATCGACCTCACCGGACACGTCCGCTGAGTCCGAACGGGTCAGGCCAGCGACCTGGACCCGGAACAGGGCAAGGCTATCGGTCCCCGCCGACGCCGCCACCGGCTCCACCCGGACCCAGATGCGGCGCCGCCGGACGAACAGCGACAGGCTCAGGCCGACGATCGCGGCGATGGCCGCGGCGAGGGCGAGGACCTTGCCCGGGTCATGGGAGATGGTGAAGGACGCCCAGCGGTCCAGCCCGACGAACTCCACCGTCCCCTGCCCGTCGGGGATCTCCCAGGACTCCCCCGGACGCAGCGCTGCCAGGCCCAGCTGGTCGAGGCCGTCGGTGTCCAGGGAGAACACGTTGCGAGGAGTCCCGGCGTCCAGCCCGAGATCACCGGACCATGCGGAGAAGAACAGTGCCGGGTCATCGGGTGCGGGGAACGTCGAGTGTGGACCCTGCGCCGCGTTGAGCGCGGCCGTGGGGGCGAACAGCGCCTGCAGCCCGAGCTGTGGCTGGCCGTCGGGGGCCTTCACCACCCCGGTGGAGGTGAAGCTGCCGTCCTGCGGCAGGAACACGACGGTGTCGTCGAAGACCACCCGACCGGTGGCGTCCGTGACCTTGATGTGCGGCGCGTAGCCGTGTCCGACCAGGAAGACCTTGGCCCCGTCCACGCGAAGGGGGGCGTTCACCGATACCACCCGCTCCTGCACCGGCGCACCCGGCTCGGCGCTGTACTGCAGGGTGGCGGCGAAGGAGCGGGGGGCGCCCCGCTGGGACCCCTCCCGCTCGAACGTGGCCTCGAAGTCGCTCATCGTGAAGGCGAACGGCGGCAACCGGTCGGGCGAGGCGAGACGGCCCGGGGCGAACGAGTCGTACTGCGTGAGCGTGTTGGCGAAGCCGTTGCCCTCGCGGACGATGACCGTCCCCTTCCAGCCGAGGAGGGCACCGAGGGCGACGCCGACGAGGACCAGCACGAGGGCGATGTGGAACAGCAGGTTGCCGGTCTCCCGGGTGAAACCCTTCTCCGCGGCCAGCGACCCCGCACCCGGCGTGACCCGCCAGCGCCCGGCGCGCAGCTGCGGCCGCTGCGGTCGCCAGGACGTCCGGGTCGTCAGTGGTCCAGCTCCGGGCACCAGCCAGCCGGTCCAGCCGGCGCGGGGCGGGCGGGGTCGGGGCCCGCATCGAGCGCCAGTGCGCGCCCACCCGGGGTAGGACGCAGCCGATCAGGGAGACGAACAGCAGCAGGTAGATGGCCGCGAACCACGGCGAGGAGAAGACGTCGAAGGCGCTCAACCGGTCCAGGGTCGGGGCGACACCCGGGTTCCGCTCGATCCAGGCGTTGACCGCCAGCGGGTCGTTGGGACGCTGGGGCAGCACGCTGCCCGGGATGGCGGCCAGCGCGAGCAGGAGCAGCAGGACCAGGGCCGTGCGCATGCTGGTCAGCTGGCGCCAGGTCCAGCGCAGCCAGCCCACCGGGCCCAGCCGCGGACCGGCCGCCCGCACCCGCCGCGCCGCACCCCAGTCGGCAGTCAGGGCCAGCTGCTCGTCCGGGGTCGCGTCCCCGAGGAGGTCCGCGCCGGGGCCCGAGCCGTCGGGGCCGAGGTCGGTGCTCACAACGGGACCTCGAACCCGGAGACCCACCCGCGCATGGCGATCGTGAGCGACCCCCACAGACCGGTGACCATGAGGATCCCGAGCAGGATCATGCTGAGCCCGCCGACGACCTGGATCGCCCGGATGTTGCGCCGCGCCCAGGCCAGGGCCTCCAGACCGCGCTCCATCGCCAGTCCGATGACCAGGAACGGCAGGCCGAGGCCGACGCAGTAGGCGACCGACAGCAGGGCGCCGCGGGCGGCCGAGCCCTCGGTGAAGGCCAGGCTCTGCACCGCGGCCAGGGTCGGACCGATGCAGGGCGTCCAGCCCAGGGCGAACAGGGCGCCGAGCAGCGGGGCGCCCCAGATCCCGCGCGCGGGTCGATGGTGGATCCGGGCCTCGCGCTGCAGGCTGGGCACCATCCCGAGGAACCCGAGACCCAGGACGATGACCACGACGCCCAGGACCCGGGTGATCACGTCCTGGTGTGCCAGGAGCTCGGCACCCAGCCCGCCGAAGAGCGCGCCGTAGGACACGAACACCGCGCTGAACCCGAGGATGAAGCCCAGGGTCCCGAGCACGACCCGGTGCTTGACGGCGAGCCGTGGCGCGGTGCTGGCCGGCCCGATCGCGGCAGTCGCCGCAGGGGCGCCGGCCGGGGCACCCGCCGGGACCACCGCGCTCGCGGCCTGGGCCTCAGCCAGCTCGGCGCCGGTCAGGCCCGTGACATAGGACAGGTACCCCGGCACCAGGGGCAGGACGCACGGGCTGGCGAAGCTGACGAGCCCGGCCAGCACCGCCAACGGGATGGCGATGACCAGGGACCCCGACGACACGACCTCGCCCACCCCGACCGGGAGGCTGGCCAGTGCCGCCGGGGACATCAGGACTCCTCAGCCAGGATCGGCTCGATCATGCCCAGCAGGCGCGAGCGGTCCGCCTCGCCGATCGCCCGGCCCGCGACGCGGCCCGGCCCGGTCGATGACGATCGTCGAGGGGATGGCCGCGGGGGGCAGGGTCTCGTGGAAGAGCAGCTGCCGGCTGCCGTCGGTGTCGACCACGCTGGGGTAGGTCAGGCCGAACCGGTCCACGAAGGCGTCCGCGGCGGCCTGTGAGTCCCGGGTGTTCAGCCCCACGAACTGCACCCCCTTGTCCGCAAGCTCCGCGGAGACCGCCTGCATGTCCTCGGCCTCGGCCCGACATGGGGCGCACCAGGACGCCCACACGTTGAGCACCACGATCTCGCCCAGGTGCTCGGACAGGGCGAACGCCTCGCCATCGAGGGTGGTGCCGGTGAGCTCCGGTGCGGCCCTGCGCTCGGACTCCGCGACGATGGTGGTCGTGCCGTCCCCGGACACGTAGCCCTGCTCGGCCACGTCGCCGACCACCGGGTCGCCGGCGTCCACCTGGTCGGCGCACCCAGCCGCCAGCACGCCGACAGCCACCAGGGCGGCCGCGTGCAGCAGGGGGGTGCGCCGGGGCATCAGGCTCCCTTGGCCTTCGAGGCCCGGGCGGCGAGGTCGGCGGCCGGCTCGGTGTAGGACACCGCGACGAACCTGTTCTCCTCGAACGTGAACGAGGTCAGCGACGCGAGGTTGCACTGCCGCTTGCGCGGGTCGTGCACGAAGCTGCGGTCCTCGGCGTCGAGTCGGCACACCCAGATCGGCAGCTGGTGGCTGACCAGCAGCGCCTCGTGGCCGCGAGCCTCGTCGCGTGCACGGCGCACGGCGTGGCGCATCCGGGTGGCGATCTCGGCGTACGGCTCGCCCCACGACGGCGTCATCGGGTTCCACAGGTGTCGCCAGGCCCTCGGCTGCTTGAGGATGCCGTCGCCGACCCCGACACGCGTGCCCTCGAAGATGTTGTCGGCCTCGATGAGGTTCGCGTCCGTGCCGATCGGCACGCCGAACGCCGCCGCGGTCGGGGCGGCCGTCTCCTGGGCCCGGTCCAGCGGCGAGGCCGTCACGACCGTGATGTCCCGGCCCGCCAGCGTCTCGGCGGCGCGGTCGGCCATCTCCCGGCCGAGGTCCGAGAGGTGGAAGTCCGGCAGGCGCCCGTAGAGCACGCCCGCAGGGTTGTGCACCTCGCCGTGGCGCAGCAGGTGGACGGTGGTGCGCTCGGTCATGCCAGCTCCCTCATGTCACGTCTCCCGGTTCGGCCCCCATTGTCGTGCATCCCGACCGTTCGCCCACCTGTGGTGGCGGTCACGGCTGGGGCGCCTCTGCAGCGGCTCGGGCGGCGCCCGGCAGGGCGGCCACCACCCGGTCGAGGGCGTCGTCGTCGTGGGCGGCGGAGACGAACCAGGCCTCGAAGGCCGAGGGCGGCAGGTACACCCCCGCGTCGAGCATCGAGTGGAAGAACGCCCGGTAGCGCCACGCCTGCTGGGCGGCCGCCCCGGCGTAGTCCCGCACGGGCTGGTCGGTGAAGAACACGCTGAACAGGTTCCCCGCGACCTGCACCCGGTGGGCCACGCCGGCGGCCCCCAGGGCCTCGCCGAGCGCGTCGGCCAGGCGACCCGCAGCGGAGTCGAGGGTCGCGTACACCGTGTCGTCGCACGCCCGCAGCGTCGCCAACCCGCACGTGGCGGCGATCGGGTTCCCGGCCAGGGTGCCGGCCTGGTAGACGGGACCGGCCGGTGCGAGCATGCCCATCACGTCGGCCCGGCCGCCGAACGCCGCGGCCGGCAGGCCCCCGCCCATCACCTTGCCGAACGTGAACAGGTCCGGTGCCCAGCCCTCGACCGCGCCGGTGAGGCCCCAGTGCCCGGCGGGTCCGACCCGGAAGCCGGTCATCACCTCGTCGTAGACGAACAGCGCGCCGTGCGCCGCGCACAGCCGGGAGATGGCCGCGTTGAACCCGGGATCCGGGGGGACCACACCCATGTTGGCCGCCGCCGCCTCGGTGATCACCGCCGCGACCTGCCCACCCCGCTCGGCGAACAGCGCCTCCAGCGCGGGCACGTCGTTGTACGGCAGGACGACGGTCTCCCCGGCCTGGGCAGCCGTGACGCCGGGGGAGTCCGGCAGGCCGAGCGTGGCGATCCCGGACCCGGCGGCGACCAGCAGCGAGTCGACGTGGCCGTGGTAGCAGCCGGCGAACTTCACGACCAGCGCACGACCGGTGAAGCCGCGGGCCAGCCGGATCGCCGACATGGTCGCCTCTGTGCCCGAGGACACCAGCCGGACCATCTCCACGGGCGCCACCCGGCGCACGATCTCCTCGGCCAGCTCGACCTCGGCCGGGTCCGGGGGTCCCGAACGAGAACCCGCGCGCGATCGCCTCGCCGACGGCCGCCACGACGCCTGGATGTGCGTGCCCGAGGATCATCGGGCCCCACGAGCACACGAGGTCCACGTAGGTGGCGCCGTCCACGTCGGTCAGGTACGCCCCCGTCCCCGAGGCCATGAACCGCGGGGTCCCGCCGACAGCCCGGAACGCCCGGACCGGCGAGTTCACCCCACCCGGCGCGACGGCCAGGGCGCGGTCGAACCACGCCTGCGACTGCGACGTGGTCACGGCGTGCCACCGCCCACCCGGCGGCGTCCTGCTGACGATTCCGACCGTCCAGCGGTCCGAATCGACAGCACGACGCGGACGGCCGGACTCACGACGCGCTCCCGGTGCGGTGGCCGCGCAGCAGGTCGTCGTGCCCGCTGGCCAACCACCCCGCGACCTCCGCCGCCCAGTACGTCAGCACGATGTCGGCCCCGGCGCGGCGGATCACGGTCAGCGTCTCGAGGACCGCACGCTCGCGGTCGATCCAGCCCCGGGCTGCGGCGGCCTCGAGCATCGCGTACTCCCCGGACACCTGGTAGGCGGCCACCGGGATGTCCACCGACCCGGCCACGTCGGCGATGACGTCCAGGCTGGTACCCGCCGGCTTGACCATGACGATGTCCGCGGCCTCGGCGACATCGAGGGCCACCTCCCGCAGGGACTCCCGGCGGTTCGCGGGATCCTGCTGGTAGGTGCGCCGGTCGCCGGTCAGCGCGGAGTCGACCGCCTCACGGAAGGGCCCGTACAGCGCGGAGGCGTACTTGGCCGCGTACGCCAGGATCACGGTGTCGGCGTGGCCGGATCCGTCGAGGGCCGAGCGCACGGCACCGACCTGGCCGTCCATCATCCCCGAGGCCCCGACCACGTGCGCCCCGGCCTCGGCCAGCGCCACGCCCATCTCGGCGTAGCGGACGAGGGTGGCGTCGTTGTCGACGGTCCCGGCGGCCGGGCCGGCCGGCACCAGCACGCCGCAGTGGCCGTGGTCGGTGAACTCGTCGAGGCACAGGTCAGCCATGACCACCAGGTCTGCGCCCACCTCGGCGACCACGTCGCGCACGGCCACGTTGAGGATGCCGTCAGGGTCGGTCGCCCCGGATCCGCGCGCGTCCCGCGAGGACGGCACGCCGAACAGCATCACGCCGCCCAGCCCTGCTCGCGCGGCCCCCTCCGCGGCGGCCCGCAGGGAGTCCCGCGTGTGGTTCACGACCCCCGGCATCGAGGAGATCGGCAGCGGCTCGGCCAGGTCCTCGCGCACGAACAGCGGCAGGACCAGCTCGGCGGGGTCCAGGCGGGTCTCCGCGGTCAGCCGGCGCAGCGCGGGGGTGCCGCGCAGGCGTCGGGGGCGTACCTCGGGATGGCCCACCTCAGGTGGCCCGGCGCCGCGAGCCACCGCGCCGGCGACCGGGGCGCCACCCGCTCTCGCCATGCTCCGCGGCCTGCGTGCGCAGCGCCTCACCGTGCGCGGCCAGGGCGGCGGCCAGGGCTGCGACGCTCGGGGTCTCGGGCAGCACGTCGACGCGCAGGCCGTTCTCCTCGGCGGTCTTGGCGGTCTGCGGGCCGATGCAGGCCACGACGGTCGAGCTGTGCGGCTTCCCGGCGATCCCGACGAGGTTGCGAACCGTGCTCGACGAGGTGAACAGCACGGCATCGAACCCGCCGCCCTTGATCGCCTCGCGGATCTCGGCGGCCGGCGGTGCGGCACGAACGGTCCGGTAGGCCGTCACGTCGTCGACCTCCCAGCCCAGGGCGGTCAGCCCGGCGGCCAGCGTCTCGGTGGCGATGTCGGCACGGGGCAGGAACACCCGGTTGATCGGGTCGAACGCCGCGTCGAACTCCGGCCACTCCTCGACCAGCCCGGCGGTTGACTGCTCCCCCACGGGCACGAGGTCCGGCACGATCCCGAACGAGCGCAGGAGCTCGGCGGTCTGCTCGCCCACCGCGGCGACCTTCAGGCCGGCGAAGCTGCGCGAGTCCAGGCCGTACTGGTCGAAGCGCTCCTTCACGGCACGCACGGCATTGGCCGAGGTGAACGCCACCCACTGGTAGCGCCCGGACACCAGCCCGTGGACCGCGCGCTCCATCTGCTGCGGGGTGCGCGGCGGCTCGACGGAGATCGTGGGCACCTCGACCGGGACGGCGCCGTAGCGGCGCAGCTGCTCGGAAAGCGCTCCGGCCTGCTCCTTGGTCCGGGGCACCAGCACCCGCCAGCCGAACAGCGGCTTGTTCTCGAACCACGCGAGCTGGGCGCACTGGCTGACGACCTCGCCGATCACCAGCACGCCCGGGCCGACCTGGCCCTTCGCGGCCTTCACCGCGCCCTGCACCTCCCCGAGGGTGGTCAGGATCGAGCGCTGGTCCACGGTCGTGCAGTTGCGGGTGATCGCGACCGGCGTGCGTGGGTCGCGCCCGGCGATGGTCAGGACGCGACAGATGTCCAGGGCACGCTCGGCGCCGTCGAGGACCACCACGGTCGCGTGCGGGTCGGCCAGGCTGGGCCAGTCGACGTCCGGGTCATGGGCGTCGACGACGCGGACCTCGCGGGCCAGCCCGCCGGTCAGGGCGAAGCCGGCGTACGCCGCCGATCCGGTGATCGTGGATACCCCCGGCGCGATGTCGTAGGTGATGCCCTCGTGGGCCAGGGCGGCGGCCTCGAGGGCCAGGGACCCGTCGAGGACCGGGTCGCCGGCCATGAGCCGGACGACGCGCCGGCCCTCCTCGGCGGGCTCGATCACCAGCTGGACCCGGTCGGCGTGGTCCGCGACGTTCCCGTCGTCGTCGACTGCCACCACGATCTGCGCGTCGAGGCGGGCGTAGGCCCGGGCGATCGGCTCGCACTCGGGATCGGTGACCACCACGTCGGCGTCGTGCAGGAGTCCGACGGCGCACACGGTGAGCAGTCCGGGATCCCCGGGTCCGGCCGCGACCAGGGACACCTGGGTTGACCTCGACGACGCGTTCATTCGCTGCTCCCTCATTGGGCGGTTGTCGGACCGTCGGCCCTGCTCGGGCCGGTGGCTGTGGTGGGACCGTGGCCGGTGGTGCGGCCCTGGCGGGTGGGGCCGGTGGCCCCGTCGGTGCCGGCATCGCGGTCGGCGAGCATCTCGCCGGCCAGGCGACGTCCGACGAGCTCGGCCTGATCGACCGGGCCGGTGCGGGACCTGCGCACGAGCGAACCGTCCGGGCGGGCCAGGACCGCGCGCAGGTGCACGGTGGGCTCCGGGCCGTCCTGGACCTCCGCCAGCGCCCCGACGGGAGCTGAGCAGCCGGCCTCGAGGGCAGCCAGGAGCGAGCGCTCGGCCACCACGGCGGCCCGCGTGGCCGGGTCGTCGAGGGTGCGCAGGGCGGCGGTGAGCGCCGCGCCGGCCTCCTCGGCACGGACCTCCACCGCCAGCGCCCCCTGCCCGGGGGCGGGCATGACCCGCTCGGGGTCGATCAGCTCGGTGATGCTGGCCATCCGACCGAGGCGGGCGAGCCCGGCCGCAGCCAGGACGACCGCGTCGAGGTCCTCGGCAACCCGGGACACCCGGGTGTCGACGTTGCCCCGGATGTCGACGATCTCGAGGTCCGGCCGGTCCGCCGCGACCTGGGTGCGCCGGCGGGGGGAGCCGGTGCCGACGCGGGCCCCGCGCGGCAGCGTCGCCAGGGTGGCGCCGTCGCGGGCCACGAGGGCGTCGCGCGGGTCCTCCCGGCGGGGGATGGCCGCCAGGTGCAGGCGCTCGTCCGGGGCGGTGGGCAGGTCCTTGAGGGAGTGCACCGCGACGTCGGCCCGGCCGTCGACCAGCGCCTGGCGGACGGCCACGACGAACACGCCGGTCCCGCCGATCTGCGTCAGCGGCGCCCGGTCGAGGTCCCCGTGGGTGGTCACCTCGACGAGCTCCAGGGTGCGGCCGGTCAGGGCGGCCAGCTGCTCGCCGACCATCCGCGACTGGGCCATGGCCAGGGCCGAGCGGCGGGTGGCCAGGCGCAGCGGGGCGGGCTGGGTGCCGACGGCAGCGATCGCGCCCGGGGCCGGTCCGCCGTCGACCGGCTCGCCGCTCATCGCGTGCCTCCCGGCAGGTGGGGCGCGTCCGCGCCCGGGTCGAGGTCCGTCGCCGGGTCCACCACGGCCGCGGGCAGCGACGGGTCCAGGTCGAAGAGGGCGGACAGGGCCTCGGCGTACCGGTCGCCGCCCGGCTCAGCGGCCAGCTGCTTCATCCGGACGGTCGGCAGGTGCAGCAGGCTGGCCATCGCGCGGCGCATCGAGCGCTCGACCTCGGCGATGGCGGCGGAGTCCAGGCCCGTCAGGCGAAGGCGCAGGCGGTCCATCTCGGCGTCGAGGACCCCGCCCACATGCGCCCGCAGGGAGACCAGCACGGGTTCGACGGTCTGGCCGGCGACGGCAGCCAGGCAGGCCTCGACCTCCTCGGCCACGATCGCGCGCGCCGCCCGGACGTCCGCCTCGGACGCCGCCGTCGCCGGCAGGGCCGCCAGCGAGGCGAGATCGATCCGCACGACACCGGGCAGCTCCCCGACCTCGGGCGCCACGTCGTGCGGCAGCGCGAGGTCGAGCAGCACGAGGACCTGCTCCTCGGGGACCGCCGCGCGGGCCGCACGGGCCAGGTCGAGGTCGATGACGCTGTCCTGGGCGCCGGTGCAGCAGATGGCGAGGTCGACCTCTGCGAGCGCCGCGGGCAGCCCGGCGAGGTCGAGCGCGCGCCCCCCGGGGATCCCGGCCGCCACCCGCTCGGCGACGGCGGTCGTGCGATTGGCCACCAGCACCCCGCCGGCACCCCGGGCGACCAGGGTGGACGCCGCCAGCGCGCCCATCGACCCGGCGCCGACGACGAGGACCCGGCGTCCGGCGAGGTCACCGAGGACGTCGGCGGCCGCGTCGAGCCCGACGGACACGACCGAGACGCCGGACCGATCGATGCCGGTCTCGGCGTGGACCCGCTTGCCGGCCCGCAGGGCCCGCTGGCCGACCCCGTTGAGCACCCGCCCCGCGGTCCCGCAGTCCTGGCCCCGGAGCAGGCAGGCACGGACCTGGCCCAGGATCTGCGCCTCCCCCACCACCATGGAGTCCAGCCCGGCAGCCACCGAGAACAGGTGCGCGACGGCAGCGGAGTCGAAGTGCACGTAGCTGTGCTCGATCAGGGTCGCGCGGTCGCAGCCGGTCCACTTGGCCATCAGCTCGGCCACAGCCGTCACGGCCGGGTGGAACCGGGTCACGTCGGCATAGACCTCGACCCGGTTGCAGGTCGCCAGGACCATGGCCTCGGCCACGACGTCGCTCGCGGCGAGGTCGGCTGAGAGGCCCTCGGCCTCGTCGGGGGTGAGGGCCACCTGGTCGAGGACCCGCGAGGGAGCCGATCGGTGGTTCACGCCCACGACGAGGAGGGTCACGGAATCGCCACCGGCCGGTAGGTTCCGGGGCATGCACAGGTGCCGCCCCCGGCTGTCGCATCCGCGTCCCCGGGGGGTGTGGATGCGACGAGTTCGGACACGGTGCTCCCAGGGGGAAGGGCCTGTGGTATAGGCCGTTTGGAAGTTGTCGTCAGGCTAAGTCGGTGCTTCACGCAGCGCAAAGTCCGATCGACAAAGCGTCCACATAGTGGACACTTGGGCTCTCGTGGATCCGAGCCCGGATCGGGCAATGCTCGCGATTCGGGCACGACTGGCGCAGTCCGGCACCGGTTCGGGCTCCATGGGGCACACTTGGACCATGACGATCCGGGTGTTCCTGCTCGACGACCACGAGGTGGTGCGTCGGGGCATCGCTGACCTGCTCGGCCTCGAGTCCGACATGGAGGTCGTCGGCGAGGCGGGCTCAGCCGTCGACGCGCTGCACCGCATCCCCGCCGCACGCCCGGACGTGGCTGTGCTCGACGTGCGCCTGCCCGACGGGACCGGCATCGAGGTCTGCCGCGACGCGCGCTCGATCCTGCCGGACCTCAAGTGCCTGATGCTCACGTCCTATGCCGACGACGAGGCCCTCTTCGACGCGATCATGGCCGGGGCCGCGGGCTACGTCCTCAAGGACATCAAGGGCAACGACCTGGTCGAGGCCGTGCGCTCGGTCGCCGCCGGGCGCAGCCTGCTGGACCCGCGGGCGACCCAGCGGGTGCTCGAGCGCCTGCGCAGCGGCGCCCAGTCGGACTCCAAGGTCGACCAGCTCAACGACCAGGAGCGCCGGATCCTCGTGCTGATCGGCGAGGGCATGACCAACCGGCAGATCGGCGAGAGCATGCACCTGGCGGAGAAGACCGTGAAGAACTACGTGTCCTCGCTCCTGGCCAAGCTCGGGATGGAGCGGCGCACCCAGGTGGCCGCCTACGCCGCCCGGCTCGACGCCGAGCGCGAGCACGGGCACATGCAGTGACCGCCTGACGGTCACGCCACAGCGCGTCCGGGCGCGCACCGTGGGTCACTTCTGCCACAGTGGGACCGCCCACGACCCGGAAGGCCCGCGATGCCCCTGCCACGCACGCCGCAGTCGACCCGGTGGCCGGCACCCGCGCGCAGCCGCGCGCCGGGGCTGCTGGCCGCCGCGCTGGTCGCCCTACCCCTGCTGACGGCCTGCACGGTCGACCCGGTGGACCGCTCCAGCGGCGGCGAGGACAGTGCGGTGCACACCGGGCCGATGCGGATCGCGATGATCACCCACGGCGATGACGGCGGCTTCTGGTCGATCGTGCGCAAGGGGGCGCAGGACTCGGCCGCGACGCTGCCGGAGGTGACCCTGGACTACCAGGGCTCCGCCGGCGACGCGAAGCAGCAGTCCGAGATGATCAAGGCCGCACTCAACCAGGGCGCCGACGGCCTGGCCGTGTCCGCCCCGGACATCGGGGCCATCTCCAGCGCCCTGGCCGAGGCGGAGGCTGCCGGAATCCCGATCGTGACGCTCAACTCCGGGTCCGACCTCCTCGAGGAGATGCCCAACGTGATCACCCACGTGGGCCAGAGCGAGCGGGTGGCCGGGGTCGGGGCCGGCAAGAGGCTGGCCGAGGACGGGGCGACGAAGGTGCTGTGCGTGCTGCACGAGGTCAACAACATCGGCCTGCAGGAGCGGTGCGCGGGCGCCACGCAGGGGATGGCCGAGTCCGGGGGCGAGGTGGCCACCATCCAGGTCACCGGGAAGGCCGACCCGGGCAGCACCGCGCGGGAGATCGGTGCTGCGATGGAGTCGAAGTCCCCGGACGCCGTGCTGACCCTCGACCCCGACATCGCCATGGCCGCACTCAAGGAGGTCACCTCGCGCGGCGCGACGCTGGCGACGTTCGACCTGAGCCCCGACGTGCTGGACGCGGTCGCCGCCGGCACCATCGAGTTCGCCGTCGACCAGCAGCCCTACCTGCAGGGGTACCTGCCCGTGACCTTCCTCGAGCTGGCCGTGCGCAACCGCAACGAGGTGGGGGCGAACACGATCGTGGCCACCGGCCCCAGCTTCGTCACCGAGGAGAACGCGGCATCGATCGCCGCACTGTCCGACCAGGGAACGAGGTAGTCGATGGCCGCCACCGCACCTGCACCGGCTCCCCCCGCCACGACCGACGAGCGGCTCCGGCACGAGCCCCTGTGGCGCAAGCTGCTGGTGCGCCCCTCGGTCGGGGCGCTGATCGCGGCGATCGTCGTCTTCGTCTTCTTCTCCCTGGCCGACGAGACCGGGACGTTCAACTCACCGGCCGGCGTCACCTCGTGGATGTCGGTCTCGGCCTCCTACGGGATCATGGCGTGCGCCGTCTCGCTGCTGATGATCAGCGGCGAGGTCGACCTGTCCAGCGGCGTCATGACCGGCTCCACCGGCCTGCTGCTCGGGCTGCTGGTCTCCGAGGTGGGCATGGGGTTCTGGCCCGCCCTGGCCATCGTCATCGTGTTCGCCGTGAGCATCGGCCTGATCAACGGCCTGCTCGTCACCTGGACCAAGCTCCCGAGCTTCATCGTGACGCTGGCGACGATGTTCGTGCTGCTCGGCGCGAACTCCGGCGTGACCCAGGCGATCACCGGGCAGGTCCGCGTCGGCGGGATCGACCAGGCCCCGGGCTACACGGCCGCCCAGTGGGTGTTCGGCTCGCGCCTGGACTCGAGCTGGCCGTTCACCGTCTCCGTGGGCTGGTGGCTGCTGGCGATCGTCGGCGGCACGTGGGTGCTGCAGCGCACCCGGCAGGGCAACTGGATCTACGCGGTCGGCGGGGACAAGAACGCCGCCCGCAACGTCGGCGTGCCGGTGCGCCGCACCAAGGTGAGCATGTTCGTGACCGTCTCGCTGGCCGCCGCGCTCGTCGGAACGATCAATGCCGTGGAGCTCACCTCGGTCAGCGCCGGGCAGGGCACGGGGTACGAGTTCTACTACATCATCGCCGCGGTCGTCGGTGGGACGCTCATGACCGGCGGTGCCGGCTCGGTGATCGGCGCCAGCCTCGGCGCGCTGATCCTGGGCATGACGACACTGGGCATCCAGTACGCCGGATGGGACTCCACCTGGCGGTTCACCTTCTTCGGGCTCATCCTCTTCGCCGCGGTGATGCTCAACATGTGGGTCCGGGACCGGGCCGGGGGGAGCGCGAAATGACCGACCAGGTTCCCCCCACCACGTCGGCCGCCTCGCCAGACGCCCACGACATGTACCTGCGGCTCGAGGACGTCGGCAAGACGTTCGGCAGCGTGGTCGCCCTCGACGGGGTGTCGATGGACGTCAACCACGGCCGGGTGACGTGCGTGCTCGGCGACAACGGCGCCGGCAAGTCCACGCTGATCAAGATCCTGTCCGGGGTGCACCAGAACGACTCCGGGACGATGTACGTCGCGGGGAAGCCGACGGTGTTCGGCTCGCCGAAGGACGCCGGTGACGCCGGGATCGCCACGGTGTTCCAGGACCTCGCGACGATCCCGCTGATGAGTGTCTGGCGCAACTTCGTGCTCGGCCGTGAGCCGCAGAAGGGCTGGGGACCGTTCCGGCGGATGGACATCAAGGAGGGCCAGGAGGTCGCCCGCCGCGAGCTCCTCATGTTCGGCATCGACCTGCGCGACCCCGACCAGCCGATCGGGACGCTGTCCGGCGGCGAGCGGCAGGCGGTGGCGATCGCCCGTGCCGTGTACTACGGCGCCGAGGTCGTCATCCTCGACGAGCCCACCTCCGCGCTGGGCGTCAAGCAGTCCGGGAAGGTGCTGAAGTTCGTCCGCGACGCCCGTGACCGCGGGATCGGCGTCGTCCTGATCACGCACAACCCGCACCACGCCTACATGGTCGGCGACGAGTTCGTGCTGCTCAAGCGGGGACGGATGACCAACCGGTGGCTCAAGGACGAGGTCGGGCTCGACGAGCTGGTCGGGGCCATGGCCGGCGGCGCCGAGCTCGCGGACCTCGCCCACGAGCTGGGGTCGTAGGCCCGCGCGGTCGGCTCAGGGCGCCGTCCGTGCGCAGGAGGGTGCAGGTTGTTGCTCCTCTAGCGTCGACAACCCGCACGATTGACCGGCGTCGACCACCCGGGATCGGTCGGGTGCGCCGTTGCGTCCGATCAGGCGCATCATGGAGCCATGAGCATCTTCGATCGCCGTCCCGGGCTGCGCTGGGCGGTGCCCGCGGGCGCGGCCGCCCTCCTCGTGGGCGGAGCTGCCCTGGCGCCGATGGCCGCCACCGCCGACTCCGGGCTCGAGCCGCGCACGGCGCAGGAGCTGCTGGTCGCCCTCGCGCAGCCCACCGCCACCGCGGTCTCGGGCACCGTCGTCACCAGCGCCGACCTCGGCCTGCCCGACCTGCCGATGGGCATGATGCCCTCCTCCGGTGCCCTGGCCCTGGCCAGTGGGGAGAACACCCTGCGGGCCTGGACCGACGGCCCCGAGCGCCAGCGCCTGGCCCTGATCGAGCGCTCCGCCGAGACGACGGTCGTGCGCAACGGCCGGGAGGCGTGGGTGTGGTCCAGCGCCGATGCCACTGCCGACCGGTACATCCTGGCGGAGCACGACGGCTCGAGTGCCGGCACCACCCTCGACGGGTCCGGCCTCCCGCCCGGGGTCGAGCTGCCGAGCACGCCGCAGGAGGCCGCTGCGATGGCCCTCGACGCGATCGATCCGAGCACCGAGGTGACCACGTCCGGCGTGGGCACCGTGGCCGGACGCGCCGCCTACGAGCTGGCCCTGACCCCACGCGACCCCGCGACCCTGGTGGCGCGCGTGACCCTGTCGATGGACGCCGAGACCAACGTGCCGCTGCGGGTGCGGGTGTACTCCACGAGGATCCCGGATCCCGCGTTCGAGGTCGGCTTCACCTCGGTGGACTACGCGACGCCGGACCCGTCGCTGTTCGAGTTCACGCCACCGCCCGGGGCGACCGTCACCGAGCATGCGGCGCCCGACGCGGCCGCGCTGCCCGAGGCCGACGGGGTCACCTCGGGCATGCCGGCCGGCGACGAGCCCACGGTCGTGGGCGCGGGCTGGAGCACGGTCGTGATCGCTGACCTGCCGGCCGACTCGCTGGCCGACCTGGCCGAGGAGGGCATGCGCTCGGAGCGGCGCGACGAGGGACCCATGGGTGGCGGCAACCAGGCCGGGACCGCCCTGGCCCTGATCGAGGCGCTGCCCGCCGAGTCCGGGGCGTGGGGGTCGGGCCGGGTGCTGCGCGGCACGCTGTTCTCGGTGATCCTCACCGACGACGGCCGGGTGGCGGTCGGTTCCGTGAGCCCGGAGGCGCTCGGCGCCGCCCTGGCCGCCCAGTGACGGCAGCCAGTCCCGGTACAGCCCTCGCCGGCGCAGGATCGTCCGACGTCGTCCCGGCCGTCACCAGCGTGGGCCTGACCAAGCGCTTCGGGTCCCAGACGGTCGTCGACGCCATCGACCTCGATGTACCCGCCGGTGCGGTCTACGGGTTCCTCGGCCCCAACGGGTCGGGCAAGACCACCACGATCCGGATGCTGCTCGGCCTCGTTCGCCCCACCGACGGACGGATCGAGCTGCTCGGCGCCCCGATGCCCGGCGGTGGGGAGGCGGTCCTGCCCCGCGTCGGGTCGCTGGTGGAGGGCCCGGCCTTCCACCCGTACCTGTCGGGGCGGGAGAACCTCGCCCGGCTGGACTCGGCCGACCGGTACGCCGACCCCCGAACCGCCGCCCACCGCATCGACGCCGCGCTCGACCGGGTCGGGCTGCTGGCCGCCGCCGGCAAGCGCTACCGGGCCTACTCGCTGGGCATGCGCCAGCGGCTGGCCATCGCCGCCGCCCTGCTGGCCCCGCGCGACCTGCTGATCCTCGACGAGCCGACCAACGGCCTGGACCCGCAGGGCACCCGCGAGGTGCGCCACCTGGTCGCCTCCCTGGCCGGTGACGGCGCGACGGTCCTGGTCTCCAGCCACCTGCTCTCCGAGGTCGAGCAGATGTGCTCGCACGTCGGCGTGATGCGTGAGGGTCGACTGGTCGCGCAGGGCACCGTCGGCGAGGTGCGCGCGGCGGGTGCGGCTGCGGTCGTCGAGGTGACCACCGCCCAGCCCGAGCTGGCGGCCGAGACGCTGCGCGCCCTGGGCCTGACGGGCGTCGTGACGACCGGGAGCGGGGCGTCGGCACCCCCCGGCGAGGTCCCGCCCGAGCAGATCGTGGCCGCGCTGGTGGCCGCGGGGGTGGGCGTGCGCGGCTTCGCGGTGACGGCCCCGAGCCTCGAGGACCTGTTCGTCTCCCTGACCGGGGAGGGCTTCGATGTCAGCGGCTGAGACCACGGGGGTCGGGGAGGCCCGGCGGCACCCGGCGGGCCCCACGAACCCGGTCGGCGGCCCAGGGCCGGGACCAGCGGGCGCGGCACCCCGGCGCTCCCAGGGGACGCTGGGTGCCTCGTGGCGGCTGCTGCGATCGGAGATGCGCCTGATCCTGGGCCGGCGACGCAACAAGGCGGGCGTGCTGGTGCTGGCCGCGGTCCCGATCCTGCTGGCCATCGCGCTGCGCGCGTCCGATCCCTCCTCCGAGGGCGACGGTCCGGACCTGATCTCGGCGGCGACCTCGAACGGGGTCTTCGTCGCGCTGACCGCGCTGACCGTGGAGATGGCGCTGTTCCTGCCCCTGGCGGTCGCGGTGCTGTCGGGGGACACCGTCGCGGGCGAGGCGAACATCGGCACCCTGCGCTACTTGCTGACCGTGCCCGTGGGTCGCACCCGGCTGCTGGTGGTGAAGTACCTGTCCCTGGTGGTGGGCGCGTTGATCGGCGTGGTCGTGGTGGCCGGGACCGGGATCGTCGTGGGCGGAGCCCTGCTGGGACTCGGCCCCACCACGCTGCTGTCGGGCAACCAGGTCTCACTGGTCGAGGCCCTGGGCCGGGTGGGACTCGCCGCGCTCTACGTCACCGCCGGGCTGGCCGGGCTGGCGGCGATCGGCCTGTTCGTGTCCACCCTCACCGAGCAGCCGATCGCGGCGATGGTCACCACCACGATCATCTCGAGCGCCATGTGGATCATGGACGGGATCCCGCAGCTGGACTGGCTGGCGCCCTGGCTGCTGGTGCACCGCTGGTCGGCGTTCGTGGACCTGTTCCGCGACCCGGTGTTCGCCGACGTGATGCGCACCGGGCTGTTCGTGGACCTCGGCTACATCGTGGTGTTCCTCGGCCTGGCCTGGGCCCGGTTCGCCAACAAGGACGTCACCAGCTGAGGGGCTGCACTGCCTTACCTGCCCCGAGCAACGCCTCCAGCAGATCGCCTGCTCACGTCCCTGGGTGCTGCAGGAACCCGGGGCATCGTGGTGACCACGAAGGATCCGGGCATGGGCTGCGGGTCGAGGTGAAGGGGTGGACCAGATGGACAGGAACGTGGCAGCGGCACTCGTGCTGGCAGGCGTCGGGGTGCTCGGGGTGGCGGGGATCACGGTGGCCCTGGACGGCAGCGACGGGTCGGGCTCGAACGCGATCGCCGCGCAGGCCGCGCCGGTGTCGCCGGAGCACAGCGCCACCGCGGGGCAGGGCACCGGCTGGGGCCAGGGCAACGGCAACCGCCAGGGCCAGCGGAACGGCCAGGGCACCGGGCAGGGCCAGGGGAACGGGCAGGGCCAGCGGAACGGGCAGGGGACCGGCTCCGGCACGCAGGGCCAGGGGCGGCAGCAGGAGTCGCATGCCCAGGACATCCCCGCCGCCGTGCCGGGAGCCACGATCAGCGACGAGGTGGCCACGGAGCTGGCGTTCATGGTCGAGGAGGAGAAGCTGGCCCGGGACGTCTACGCCCTGGCGATGGCCGCGCACCCCGATGCCCGGGTCTTCACGAACATCAACCGGTCGGAGACCAACCACATGAGCGAGGTCCAGGTGCTGCTGGAGCGCTACGACCTGGATGACCCGACAGAGGGCAACGCCGCCGGGGTGTTCGAGGACGACACCCTGCAGTCGCTCTACGACGACCTCGCCGACCGGGTCGGGGTGAGCCGTGCGGCGGCGGCGCAGGTGGGCGTCGATGTCGAGGTGATCGACATCGCCGACCTCAAGGAGGCCATGGCGCTCGACGCCCCGGCTGACGTGACGGCGGTGCTGGGCAACCTGCTGGCCGGGAGCGAGCGGCATCTGGCCGCCTTCCAGCGCAACGGGGGAACGGTCGCCACGGCCTGACCGACCGACGGCACGACGGCCCTGCGCCCACACCAGTGCCGGGCCGTCGTCATCCGCGGACGGGCGCGTCCGACCGCAACGGCGGCCCGGTCGTGGGCAGCTCCACCCAGAAGGTGGCCCCCCCGCCGGGAGGGCTCTGCACCCCGATGGTGCCACCGTGGGCCGCCACGATCGCCGAGGCGATGGCCAGGCCCAGGCCGCTGCCGCCGGAGGCACGGGTCCGCGCCACGTCGGCGCGATAGAACCTGTCGAACACCCTGGCCAGGTCGTCTGCAGCGATGCCCGGCCCGGCGTCGGCCACCTCGACGCGCACGGATACGGCGGTCACGAGGACCCGCAGGTCGATCGCAGTGCCCGCAGGGGTGTGCCGAAGCGCGTTGGTCGTCAGCGCGGCGACCACCTGGGTGAGCCGGTCCCGGTCCCCCAGGACGGCCGCGCCGCCGGTGGCGTGGACCGTGATCGCCCTGGTCGGATCCACGGCGCGCAGGTCCCCGGCGAGGTCCTCGACCATCTCGGCGAGGTCGACCGGCTCGAGGGTCAGGGTCGGGCCCCGGTCCAGCTCGGCCAGGAGCAGCAGGTCGTCCACGAGGCGGCCCATCCGGTCGGCCTCCTGCCGGATCCGGCGCATCGCGTCGGCGGTGCCCTGCTCGTCGGGGAGCCCACCGGCGCCGTGGAGCGCGGCGTACCCCTTCAGCGTGACCAGGGGGGTGCGCAGCTCGTGGGAGGCGTCGGCGACGAACTGGCGCAGCCGCTCCTGCGTGGTCTCGTTGGTGTCCACGAGCTGGTTGAACGCGGCTCCCAGGTCGTGCGCCTCGGTGCCGACGGGGAAGGGCTCGACCCGCTGGCTGGTGTCGCCCGCGCTGATGGACCGCGCGACGCGGGTCACCCGCAGGATCGGGTCGATCCCCAACCGGTGCATCCACCAGAACACCAGGGCGATGACCGCCAGCAGCACGCTGCCGACGGCCAGCAACGTCGACCTCAGCCCGGCCAGGGCGGCATCGACCTCCCCCATGGATCGGCCCAGGACCAGTGACTCCCCCACGGACAGCTCCGAGATGACGACTCGCATCCGGTCGGCATCCCCACCCGTCGCGGGAACGGTCGCCGGCGACGGCGGCGGATCCTGCGGATCGAGCGTGGGGGTGAGCCCCGGATCAGTGGCCGGGGTGTTCCGCGTCTCCAGGCCGGACTCGGTGAGCACGCCCAGGTACACGTCGGCCATGCCCCGCGCCTGCCGCTGCTGGCCGGGTCCGGCACCGGCCGAGTCGTCGCCGGAGGCCAGCTGGGCAGTCGCGTTCACCACCTGGCGGTACAGCCGATCGTCGAGCTGGCCGACGAGGAAGGCACGCTGGATCCCCAGGATCAGCAACCCGGACACGACCAGCAGGCCCGCGATGATCCCCAGGCCCACGAGCAGTCGGGTCCGAAGCGACATCAGGGCTCCCGGACGGTGTATCCGACCCCTCGCACGGTCTGGATCAGCTTCGGCTCGGTTGCGTCGACCTTGCGGCGCAGGTTCCGGATGAAGGACTCGATGATCGATGACTCCCCGTTGAAGTCGTACTGCCACACGGAGTCCAGGATCTGCTCCCGGGTGACGACGCGCCCCGCGTTGGCCATGAGGACGCGCAGCAGGGTGAACTCCGTGGCCGTCAGGTGCGCCTCGACCGCGCCGCGCCACACCCGGTGCGAGTCGAGGTCCATGGACAGGTCCGCGACAGCCAACCGGGACGACTTCCCGTCGATTCCTGATCGCCGGACGGCGACCTGGACCCGGGCCACGAGCTCCTCGAGCTCGAAGGGCTTGACGATGTAGTCGTCCCCGCCGCTGGTCAGTCCCCGGACCCGGTCGGTCGTGGCGCCGCGCGCGGTGACGAACAGGACCGGCGCCTGGGAACCGCCGGTGCGGATCCGGCGCAGCACCTCGAACCCGTCGATGTCCGGGAGCATGACATCGAGCACGATGACATGGGGGGCGAACCGGCCGACATCCTCGACGGCCTGGATGCCGGTCGCCGCCACGAGCGTGTCGTAGCCGGCCAGCCGCAGGGCGGAGGAGATCAGGAAGGCGACGTTCTCCTCGTCATCGACCACGAGGACCCGTGGCTCGGCTGCGGCATGCGGCATGGTGCGCCCAGCCTGCCACACGCCCGGACCCGGGAAACCGTCCTGACCGTGACCGGCCTGCGCCCTTACGTTCCCCTGAACGAACCTCCCGCCCATCGCCCGGCTCCCTCCCAGCTGCCTGCAGCACCAGCAGCCAGCATGGGTCGTGGACGACACCACCGACGAAGGAGTGAGCACAATGAGGATCCACCGACTGGCCGCAACAGGGATCGCCACCGTGGGCGCCGCCGTGCTGCTGAGCCTGGGCGCGGGTGCAGCCAGCGCCGCGACCACGGACACCTGCACCGGGGACGGCCCCGCCGCCACCCTCTCGGCCGAGCAGCACGAGCAGTTCGACGCCCGGATGACCACGTTGAAGCAGAAGCGGGACGCCATCATGGCCAAGTACGCGACGAAGGCGAAGCGCGCGCCGGCGGCCGGGCAGGGACAGCGCGGTGCTCAGGGGGCTCGGGGCACCGGGACGAGGCTCACCGCCACGCAGCGCGCCGAGATGCGGGCGGCGTTGGCCACGTGGAAGGTCGAGCGCGACGCCCTGTTCAGCGAGTACAAGCTCACCGCCCGCAGCCAGGGACGCAGCGCGTAGGTCCCCGCCCTGCACCTGGGTCGCTGCTCGCCGGGACGTCACCCGATGGCGTCCCCGCGAGCAGCGCTTCGGACGGCGACCATCTCGGCGGCGATGCTGACCGCGATCTCGGCGGGGGTGGCGCTGCCGATCGGCACTCCCATGGGGGCGTGGAACCACGCGGGCATCTCCCGGTCGCCGACGATCCGACGCACCTTGGCGCGACTGCCCAGGAGGCCGAGGTAGCCCAGCTCCAGCGGTTCGAGGGCGGCCAGGGCGACGGCGTCCCGGGCGTGGTCGCCGGTCATGACGGCAGCGAAGCTGCTCGGGCCGGGCGCGACCACCCCGGCGAGCTGCTCATAGGGCACCGTGAGGCGCTGATGGGCCGCGGGGGTGTCCCCGACGGGGGCCAGCCCTGCCCGCTCGTCGACCAGGACCACGCGGAAGTCCAGCGCGACGAGCAGGCGGGCCAGCGCCGAGCCCACGTGACCGGCACCGATCACGTGCACGACATGCGTGGGCCCGCTGCGCAGCACGTGTGACCAGGCCGGCGGCACGGCGGATGGGTCCCCGGGGGTCGCGTCGCCCCGGGGCGGGTCCCCCGGGCCCTTCGGTGCTCGCTGCAGCGCTCCGGAGCCGTCCGACAGGATCCGCCAGCCGCTCGGATCGATCGACCAGACCACGGTCGCCCCGGCGTCGAGGGCGGCGATGACGCTGTCAACGGCGCTGTGATCGTCTGCTCCCAGGGTGGCCACGACGACCACCTGCGACCCGCCGCAGATCATCCCCGAGGCCTCGGGGGCACCCTCCCGGTGCGCCATCAGGACCCGCCGCGGGGCCACGGAACCGCCGCGCAGGGCCGCTGCGACCTGATCGACCAGCCCGGACTCGGCGATCCCGCCGCCGATCGTGCCGGCCAGTGGGCCCCCTGGCCCCACCACCATCACCGAGCCGCGGCGCCCCGGCGAGCTGCCGCTGCTGTCCGCCACCGCGAGCAGGGCGGTGGGGATCCCCGCCTCGAGCGCGCGCGCCAGGGCACGCCAGACGTCGACCTCAGGCATCGGCGGCGTCCCGGTCGCCGGCCAGCGGCCCGTGCAGGAGGGTGAAGATCCGCTCGGGTGTCATCGGGGCGACCACGTCGCTGGGGAGGTCCGGGCGCACCGACTCGATCGCCGCACGGATCGCGAACAGGGCCCCGAGCCCGTACACCAGCGGCGGTTCGCCCACCGCCTTGCTCCCCAGCAGGCCGGGCGACTCGCGCTGCAGCAGCGTGACCACAACCTCCGGGGCGCTGTCGAGGTCGGGGATCTTGTACGTGGCCAGCGTGTCGGTGACCAGTCGACCGTGGGAGTCGTGGCGGATCTCCTCACTGGTCATCCAGCCCACCCCCTGGACGACCGCGCCCTCGACCTGGCCCCGGTCGACCATCGGGTCGATGCTGCGGCCGATGTCATGGACGACCGCGACCCGATCGACCCGCGCGGTCCCGCGCAGCAGGTCGACCGTGGACTGCACCACCGCCGCCCCGTACACGTGGTAGGCGAAGGGCCGACCGGTGCGGGTCTCCGTGGAGAAGCTCAGGCCGGGGGTGGCGTAGTGGGCCAGGGCCGAGAGCCCGACACGCTCGACGTGGGCCCGCTCGACCCGGTCAGCCCACCGGAGCTCACCGTCGGGGTCGACCTTGTCCAGGCCCGCGCGGATGACCCGGCAGGCCTGGACCGCCGCGGCGCCGTTGAGGTCCGCACCCGTGCTGGCGGCGGTGGGCGAGACGTTGGCGACCCGGGACGTCGTGGTGGGCTCCACATGGACCAGCTCGGTCGGGATGCCCAGCTCGTGGGCGACGGCCGCCTGGATCTTGGCGTACACGCCCTGGCCCATCTCGACCGCGCCGGTCGTGACCGACACCGTCGCGTCGGCGTACACGTGCACCAGCGCCTCGGCCTGGTTCAGCGGCCGTGCGGTGAAGGCGATCCCGAAGCAGATGGGGATGACGTCCACGCCCCGGCGCTCCAGCGGGTGGGCCG
The DNA here is from genome assembly GCA_963774745.1 of uncultured Actinomycetes bacterium. Lineage (GTDB taxonomy): Bacteria > Actinomycetota > Actinomycetes > S36-B12 > CAIYMF01 > Prado023. The sequence goes on from CAVZGE010000002.1 coordinate 95,594, forward strand.
CGTTGAACGCCTGCGCGGCGGCCGCCGATCCCGCGGGGTCGTGGCGCGCCACGAGCTGCGCCCAGCACTCCCGCGCGCGGACGTCGGTCAGGGGCATGCCGAAGTAGGTGACGTCACCCTCCGAGACGAGGTTGCGCTCCTGCAGCGCCATGGCCGGGATGCCCGACTCGCGGGCGGCAGCCCGGATCGCCGCCTCCAGCACGGCGATCGCCTGCGGGGCGCCGAACCCCCGGAAGGCCGTGTTGGACGGCAGGTTCGTCCGGGCGCTCGCGGCGGTGATCCGCACGTTGGCGATCGCGTAGGCGTTCGTGGCGTGGAACAGCGAGCGCTCGAGGATCGCCGGGGAGAGGTCGGTGGTGCAGCCGGCATCCTGGAGCAGGGTGGCCTCGTAGGCCAGGAACGTGCCCCCGGCATCGAGGCCGAGGCGGTAGTCGGCGGTGTACGGATGGCGCTTGCCGGTGATCCGCATGTCGTCCCGGCGGTCCAGCACCAGGCGGACGGCCCGGCCGGTCAGGACGGCACCGAGCGCGGCGAGTGCGGCCCACGGGGTCGCCTGCTCCTCCTTGCCGCCGAAGCCGCCACCGAGCCGCGCGACCTGCACCTCGACCAGGTTCATCGGCAGGCCGACGACCGCGGCCACCGCCCGCTGCGTCGCGCTCGGCGACTGCGTGGACGAGAGCACGAGCAGGCCACCGTCGTCGCGCGGGATCGCCAGCGCCGACTGCGTCTCGAGGTAGGCATGCTCCTGCCCCCCGAGGTCGACACGACCGGACACCACGGTCGTGCAGCGGGCCCAGGCCGCATCGACGTCCCCGCTGGCGAAGGTCCGGGGCGGGGCGAGGACCTGGCCGGCGGCGTACGCCTGGCGGGCATCGAGGATCGCCGGCTGCACGACCCAGTCGGCGGTCACCAGCTGGGCCGCTCGCCACGCGGCCTCGGCGGATTCGGCGATCACGAGGGCGAACGGCTCGCCGACGCAGTGGACCTCGCCGTCGGCGAGCAGCAGCTCGTCGTGGGCCATCGTGCTGATCTGGTTGCGGCCGGGGAGGTCGGCGGCCGTGAGCACCGCATGCACCCCGGGTTGCGCGGCGGCCGCGGCGGCATCGACGTGCGCGAACGTCGCATGGGCATGCGGGGAGACCGCCACCATCGCATGCAGCCCGCCGGTCGGCAGGGGCAGGTCGCCGGTGAAGCGGGCGGCTCCGCGGACGAGGAGCTCCTTCATGTCGGCACTCATCGGGCAGCCCCTGCCCGAGCGGGCTGTCCGGGGGACGGAACGGAGCCGACGGGCCGGCCGGCGGGGCCGGGCAGGCCGAGCACGTCGGCTGCCAGGCCCGGGTCTCCGGCTGTCAGCGCCGCGACGAGCAGGTGGCGGGTCAGGGCACGCTTGTAGTCCGCGGAGCCACGCGCGTCGTCGATCGGGGCGACCTCCACCGACAGCACGTCCAGCGCCGCCCGGATCGTCGGGGCATCCGGTCGCCTCCCGCGCAGCACGTCGGCCGTCCGGGTCAGCAGCAGCGGGATGGGCGCCACGCCGCCGGCGGCGATGCGCAGGTCGTCGAGCTCCCCGGCGGGGCCGGCGTCCAGGCGCACCGCCATGCTCGCACTGGCGATGTCGTCCAACCTGCGCTTGGCCACCTTCTCCAGGTGCAGGCGGGAACCGGGCGGCGGATCGGGGATCCGCACGGCGACCAGGACCTCGCCGTCGTGCAGGTCGACCGTCCGGTAGCCGCGGAAGAAGCGCTCGAGGGGGACCTCGCGGTGACCGGCGGGACCGGACAGGACCACGGACGCCCCCATGGCCAGCAGCGGCAGGGCGAGGTCCGCCGTCGGTGACGCGTGCACGAGGTTCCCACCCAGCGTCGCCGACGCGCGCACTGCGGGCGACCCGAACTGCTCGAGATGCTCGGGCAGGGCCGGCCACCGTTCCGCCACCGCCTGGCTTGCCTGCACCTGGGCGGCCGTCACCGCCGAACCGAGCTCCACACCACCGGGGAACGTCGTGATCCGGCAGAGCTCGGGGACGCGGCGCAGGAGCGTCGGTCGCCGATGGGCCACCGTGGCGTGCCGGTGCTCGGGGATCTCGTCGGTGGCCCCCGCGAGCCATCGGTGGGGATGCCCGTCGAACGGCTCGGGGTCGAGCGGGGGCAGTTCCCCGGCGACCCGCTGGACCGGCTCGGGCAGGAGGCGGTCCAGCGGGAACGGGCCGGGTTCGGCGGCCAGCAGGTCGCAGGCACGGCGGATCCCGGTGTAGCCGGTGCACCGGCAGAGGTTGCCGGCCGCTGCCGAGCGCGGGTCCGTCCCGGACAGCAACGCCCAGGTCAGCGCCACCGCGATCCCCGGCGTGCAGAAGCCGCACTGCACGGCCCCGGCCGTGACCAGCGCCCGCTGCACGGGGCCGAGCTGGTCCCCGGAGAGTCCCTCCGCGGTGACCACGTGGCACCCCGCGACCATCGCGACGGTCGTCAGGCAGCTGGCGTGCAGCTCGTAGGCCGGCTCGGGATCGGCCGGGGACCGGGAGCCGACGAGCACCAGGCAGGCCCCGCAGTCACCGGTCCGGCAGCCGGGCTTGGTCGCCGTGAGGTCGCGCTCCGCGCGCAGCAGGTCCAGCAGGGTGGACCCGACGGGTGCCGTGGTTCGCACCAGGCGGTCGTTGATGTGGACGAGGGTGGCCACGATCCGACGCTAGCCCCCCGGTCCGGCAGATCGCACGGCCGGGGCGCCGGTCGCGACCGGCCGGCCTACCCGGTTGCGCCGTCCGTCGGATCCGGCGCGGGCGGGGCCGGCGCGGGCGGGGCCGGCGCGGGCGGGTCCGGCGCGGTCGGGTCCGCCTCGATCGGCCCGCGCACCTCGGGGCGCGCCACCCGGCGGACGACTGCCACCGGCTTGGCCAGCACCGGCGCCAGGGACTGGGCCATCGGGGCCCGCCAGCCGAGCGTCGTCGACAGCACGACGAGGGCCGCGATCAGCAGGATGGTCGGCCACTCGACCACCGCGGTGGGAACGTCGAGGCCCGCGACCAGGACCACCATCACGACGGCACCGACCAGCGCCGCCGAGGCGTCCCAGGGTCCGGCCTGCATGATCGCCGGGGCGTCCCCGGCCAGGAGGTCTCGGATGATCCCGCCGGCGATCGCGGCGATCACGCCGATCAGCACCGCCGAGACGGGCGGGTAGTCCGCAGCCAGCGTGCGCTCCACGCCCACGACGGCGAACAGTCCCAGGGCCAGCGAGTCCAGCAGCAGCATCGGCCAGGCCAGCCGGCTCGACCACCGGGCCAGCAGCATCCCGCACACCGCCGCGATGGCTGCCGCGGGCAGGTAGGCACGATCCGAGATCGCCAGCGGGGGCCCGACGGCGAGCAGGACGTCGCGGATCATGCCGCCACCGAGCCCGGCCGCCACTGCGATGAGCAGCACGCCCGTCACCGTGACCCCGCGTCGGGACGCGAACAGCGCCCCGCCGAGGGCGGCGACGACGATCGTCAGGAGATCCAGCCAGGTGGGGACGTCGATCAGGGTGACGTCGCCCTCGAGCCGCACAGCCGTCCGATCAGTCGCGCTCGACCCAGCGGTCGATGGCCCAGACCACGGCCATCACCAGGGCTGGGTTCAGGGAGCTCAGGTAGTCGACGGTGTACTTGTCGCGCACGGTCAACCACTTCTGGCTGATCTGGACGATGGGCTGGCCCTCGGAGCTGATGGAGTAGTTCTTCTCCAGCAGCGTGCCCGCCACCTGCCAGGTGCTGCCGTCGGCCATCGTCATCGTCATCTTGTCCTTGACGAGCGAGAAGGCCTTCGCCTTGAGCTCGGCGACCTGGGAGCCATCGGCGTCCGAGATCGTCATCCGCTTCGGGATGCCGAGGAACTGGCCCTTGACCGTGTAGCGGACCGCGTCCTGGGCGTCGCGGACCTCGGCCTTCGGGGTGGCCCCGATCTTGCCGTCGACGAAGAGGACGCGCTCGCCCGAGGTGTCGGTCACCTCGAAGTCGCGCCCGGCGCCGAACTTGCTCTTGAACAGGATCCGGGACCAACCGTCTGCCGGAGGGGGTGCGTCAGCCATGGCGGCATCCTCGCAGACATCCTGCGCATTCGCGCCGGAGGGCCGGCAGCTCAGCGCCGCCTGGTGGTGACGAACGTGACTGCGTCGGTCTGCCCGGTCTGCGCGACGGAGTCCGCCGTGACCGTGCCACTCAGGGAGGAGCCCACCCGTGCACCCCGCCGGACGGTCACCAGCACGGTGTACGTGGCTCCGGGACGCAACGAGGGCGTCTGGAAACGGCCCTGGACGACTGCGGCGGTGATGTCTGTCCCGTTTGACTTGGTGTAGCGGACGACGAAGCCGTTCGCCGAGGCGCCCCCCGTGACGCGCAGCCGATCGGCGACCGGTCCGTCGTTCTGCAGCGACACCCGGAACCTCGCCCGCTGCGAGCCCCGGACCGTCGCCTTCTTCGTCTGGCCCACAGCCGTGTTGAACACGTTGTTGCCGACCAGCTTGCCGCGCGGACCCTTGCCGATGCGCGCGTCCGGGCGCGCCGTCGGCGGGGTCGGGCCCGCGGGGGGACCCGCTGGCGGCGGGGTCGGGCCTGCGGGGGGACCCGCGGGGGGCGGGGTCACGGTGTAGGTGTGGGTCACCGCGGTGGTCCGGCCCAGAACGTCGACCAGGGTCACCGTGAACGACTTCTGGCCGGCCGTGCTGGTGTCGATCGGGGAGCCGTCCGCGACCGTGCCGACGCAGGACGTGATCCCGGCGCCGTTGCGGTTGTCGGTGCACGCGAAGTCCGCGGCGACCGTGGCGCCCTGCGCGACGCTCGCCCCGTCCGCGGGCGTCGTCAGCGTCACCCCGGTCCGCAGCGCATCGGTGACCGCACCGGTCACGTCGGCGATCGCCAGGCCGGCGTAGCCAGCATCGGCGCTCGTCGCGGTGTGCGTGATCGCGCAGCTGTGATCGCCCTCCACGTCGCCATCGGCCACGGCGCTCACCTCGACGGTCTGCGCAGTCGCGTAGTCGGCCGCGGTGAACGTCAGCGCCGCTGGCGCCACGGTGCAGTCAGCATCCCCGACCGGGGTGACGACCACGTCGGCGTTGGGCTGCGCGTGCAGCCGGACGGTGTAGGTGGCGACCCCGCCGTCCTCGGAGACCTGGACGCCGGTGGGACTCACCGTCGCGCCCGGTGAAGCCTGGTAGGCGAGGTTGAGCACGACGGTGCCCGCGGTGGTGGTGGGCGTGGTGCTCCACCGGGACACGTAGATGCGGTAGGTCGTCCCCCCGCTGACGGGCACGTCGACGAGCTGCGAGCGAAGGCTGGTGCCCGGGGCCTGCTGATCGTCGTTGCACGCCACGGTGGTCGGCGTTCCCGCCGGCCCCGCCAGGACACTGAGGATCGTGTCGGTGAAGCTGCCCGAGCTCGCCAGGGTGTCGAGGTCGATCGTCCCGTCGAACTCCGGGGTGTAGGTCCACCACAACGTGTGCGTGCCCACCCGCGGGACGATCGTCGTCCCTGAGCCGACCGCGCACTCGTGCAGCGGATCGGTGGCGGAGGTGGTCGCGTTCTGGGCGTTGGTGACGGTTCCCGTGAAGGGCACGGCGGTGATCCCGGTGGCGTCGGCGACCAGGTCGTTGGCCGGGACGACGATCGGATCCGCCCAGGTGAAGGCGGTCACGAGGTTGCCGACGGTTCCGGCGGGCAGCTCCGTCCACTGCGACACCTGCACCCAGTAGGTGGTTCCCGCCCTCAGGTTCCGCACCAGCGTCGACCGGAAGTCGGTTCCGCTGATGTCGTCGTTGCAGCCGTACTCGGTGAGGCTGGCGGGCGTGCCGGTGTGGACGGCGACGAGCGTGTCGGGAGCGGTGGCGGTCGGCGCGAAGACAGTCGTCGCGGCCGTCGAGATCGTCACCCGGGTGTCGGTCGCCGGGGTGACCCGGTACCAGACGCTGTTGTAGCCCGCAGCCGCGCCCCCGAAGCGGCAGCTGAAGATCGGGTCCGTCGGCTCCGAGGTGGCGTGGGACGCATTGGGCTCCGTGTCGGTCACCGTCGTGCCGACGGCACCGGGCGTGACCACCTCGGCGGCGGCGATGTCGTCGTTCGTCGGGGCGCAGATGCTGCGGCTCACCGTGTTGGACGGCGCCGACCGGTCACCGTCGCGAACGGCGATCGCCCGGTACCTGTGCATCCCACAGGACAGCGCGCTCTCCGTCCGCTGGAAGCTGGAGCCGGCCGGGAACGTCTGGAGATCGATGAACTCGGCCCCACCGACGGAGCGCTGCAGGACCACTGAGGTCTCGTCGGCGTTGGGGTCCGACCAGGACAGGTCATGGGACGTGGACCCGGTCACCGACAGGACCAGGCCCGTCGGGGCGGCCGGGCATGCCCGGGTGGTGATCGCCACGGGGTTCGAGGGCAGCGACTCGAAGGTGCCATCGAATGCCCTGACGGTGTAGGACAGCGGGCCGCACGCGGTGGGGGTGTCCGTGAAGGTCGTGGTTCCCGCGGGGACAGTACCCACAGCCGCCGGGGAGCCGTCGAGCGAGACGTACACCCGGTACTGCGTCGCGGCGGCGACCGCACCCCATTGCAGGGCCACCGAGTCGGACGTCGACGACAGGATGGACAGCCCACCTGGCGGGGCCACCGCCAGGCTGCCGATCGCCCCGACCGGGTTGACCCGCGGGAAGGTCGGCGCACCCGCGGGCATCCGGTAGTCGCTGATGGCCACTCCCGTGCCCTCGAGGAGCTCCTCGAGCTGCGCCGGCGTCCTCGTCAGGCCCTCAGCGGCCAGGTACTCCATGACCAGCGCGCCGGACCCGGCGGCGTACGGCGTCGCCATCGAGGTTCCGCACTTGACGTCGTTGGTCACGCCATCGAGGCCCGTGGAGGTGATCTGGCACCCCGGGGCCAGCAGGTCGACCAGCTCGTCCGCGCCCTGCACCGGTGTCGCGTTGCTGAAGCAGGAGACCCTGTCGGCGGCGGCGTTGTCGATGCAGTTCGAGAAGGTGGTGCTGAAGGTGGCATCGCCGACGGACCCGACGCCGATCGCCCCGGTGGCACAACCGGGGCTGCTGACCTGGTCGATCCGGCCGTCGTTGCCCGTCGCGACGAACACCGGCACGCCCTGGCCGTTCAGGGTGGCGAAGGCGGTCACGTACGCGGTGGAGTTCGCGTCGCAGGAGGCCCGGTCGCCGAAGTTCCCGCCACCCAGGCTCATGTTGATGACGTCGACGGTGCCGGGGGTGGAGGTGTTCAGTCCGATCACGTGGTTCAGGGCGTTGAGGATGTTCGTGTCGCTGGTGTCGGCCGTCGTGAAGACCTTCAGCGCGTAGATGGTGGCGTCCGGAGCCACCCCCTGGGGACCGGTGATGATGCCCGCGACGTGCGTGCCGTGACCGTCCTGGTCCTCAGCGCTCGTCACCCCACCGATGCAGTCGGCCTCCGTGCGGAAGCACGCCTGTCCCACCACGTCGTCGGCCAGCGCGGGGTGGACGACTCCACCCGTGCTGTCCACGCCGGTGTCGATGACCCCGACCGTGACCCCGTCGCCCGTGACCCCCGCGCTGTGCAACGCCGCGACGCCGGTGAGGGGGTTCGCCTCGGTCATGGTGGTCGAGATCACCTGGTCGGCGTCGACAGCCGTCACCAGCGGATTGCGGCGCAGGGCCGCCAGCCCCGCTGCATCGATCTCCAGCGACACCGCCGGGATGCGGCTGAAGGACGACACGAGGTCGTAGCTGCCCGCGGGCATCGAGGCGACGACCGTGGACCGGGCGGTGCGGACAGCAGCGACGCTGGGCGTGCCCCCGTCGCGGGTGGAGGTCTCGAACGACACGATCACGGGCACCCGCGCCGGGTCGCCCTTCGTGCCGCCGGCCAGCCGGCGCTCGACCGCGGCGGCCACGTGGACATCCGGTCCGGCGTCCTTGGCGACGGTGGCCGACTGCGCGGAGCCCGGCGCCGGCGCAACCGCTGTCGCCGCCTGCGCGGTGAGCGGCACCCCAGCGATCACGACAGCCGCGGTGAGACCGAATGGGAACAGGGCACGGACCTTCATGGCGGCCTTCCGGTTGTGGGCTGCCACCCCGGGCGCTGGCGGGCGGGAGCAGGGGGCAAGTACTACCACGGGCGAAGCGCCGATCCAAGCACAATGCCGACATCTCACTCGAGTGCCCGCAGGCGAACGCACCCGGCGGCCGCGTCATCCCGCGGCGTGCATCACGGTGCACGCACGCAGGGTGACCCACTTGGACGGCGCACCCTGGCGCTCGACGTCCACCCAGGTCTTGCGGTTGTACGCGTACCGGTTGCACCACCGGCCGTCCGCGCCCTGCTGGTCGACGAGCCAGGCATGCGCGGCCCCCAGCCGCCCATCGTGGGCGTGCCCGAGCTCGGCCAGCGCCTCGAGCACCTGCAGGACGTCGGCGACGTACCCGGAGGGGAAGCCGAGCTTGAACCACGACGACGACGGCCTCGTGTTGCCCCAGCCCATCGGGTAGTCCGCCTGCGCGGGATCCCGGGAGAGCAGGAACTCGACTCCGACCCCGATCGCCGCGCGCACCTCGGCGGAGCGTCGCCGACTCCGGGATGCGGGCCAGCGCCAGCATCTCCTTGACCGCGCCCCAGGCGCACGGCAGGGCCTCGTTCGCGCCGCACGCGAAAACCGGTCCGGTGGTACCCGACGCGTAGTAGCGGGGGGCGTCCTGCCCGGTCACGGATCGGGCCGCCCAGGAGATCGCCGCCTGGACGCGCTCGTCGTCGAGGTGGCCGAAACCGATGAGCGCGCGGAGCAGGTTGCCGTTCAGGCAGTGCGCGACACTCGAGGGCGGGGGTGCGGACTCCTTGTGCGACCCGGAGCAGCCGAGCCCGCCGGAGGTGGTCGGGTTCATCCGCAGGACGTAGGCGCACGCGCGCTGGATCCGCTCGTCGGCAGGGTCGGCGCCGAGCTGGTCGAGGAAGATCAGCGACCAGACCGTCCCGGTGTACTTGGGTGCGTAGCCGGGGCCGGGCTTGACCCACCATCCCTCCGCGGACTGAGCGGCAAGGATGGCGGCGACCGGGTCGCAGGCCATCGCCGCAGCCCGGGCGGCGACCACCTCGGGATCATCAGACGATCGACCGAGGAGCCGCTGGAGGGTCGCCGCCCGCACCGCCGGGGTGTCCGGGTCGAGCAGCCACGGCAGCGGGTCTCCCCGGAGCCGATCGGTCCAGGTCATGCCCCCAGCATGGCACCGGCCCCACCGGGGGTTCGCGCCGTGGCGCGTGCGCGAGCACCGTCCGCCGATCGCCCTGCTCCGGGAGTGACGAAGGGCCCTATCTGTCGGATCTTCGGCGGTCATAGGCTGGCGGGGCCGCCGTCGGAGGTGCCTCATGGCAACTGGCTCGATCCTGGATCTCCATGGCCTGCAGGCGCTCATCGACGCCCTGCGTGGTCGTGGCTACCGAGTCATCGGCCCGACCCTGCGGGACGGGGCGCTGGTCCTGGCCGACGTCACCTCGCTCGAGGACCTCCCCCGGGGGGTCGGCGACGACCAGGCGGCCGGCCACTACCGGACCCGGATGCGCGCGGACGACGCCCTCTTCGGGTTCGCCGCAACCGCGCAGTCGGCCAAGCCGGCGCTGTTCCCACCCGACGAGCAGCTGTGGCGGGGAGCGCGTTCGGGCGAGGGGTTCGAGGTGTCGCCCCGGGAGCCCGAGCCGGCGCCGGTCGCCCTGCTGGGCATCCGGGGCTGTGACCTCGCTGCGATCGGCATCCACGACACCGTCCTGCTGGGCCGGGGTGCGGTGGACGCGCACTATGCGACTCGGCGCGCCCATTCCTTCCTGGTCGCGGTCACCTGCTCGACCCCGGCGGGCACCTGCTTCTGCGCCTCGATGGGCACTGGGCCCAAGCCCGGCGAGGGTGCGGACCTGACGCTGACCGAGCTGCTGGACCCGCACCGATTCCTCGTCGAGACCGGCAGCGAAGCCGGCGAGGAGGTCCTTGCCGCGCTGGCGACCGCACCCGCGACCGACGCCGACCTGGCGGCCGCCGGGGCCGTTGTCGCCGGGGCGGTCGCGCACATGGGTCGCACGATGGCGACCGACGACCTGCGCGACCTGCTGTACGCCAGCGCCGAGAGCCCGCGATGGAACGACGTCGCCGAGCGCTGCCTGGCCTGCACGAACTGCACGATGGTCTGCCCGACCTGCTTCTGCACCTCGGTGGAGGACGTCAGCGACCTGTCCGGGGACGTCGACGAGCGCCACCGCGTCTGGGACTCCTGCTTCTCGATGGAGTACTCGCGGCTGCACGGCGGGGCGGTGCGGACCTCGACGAGCGCCCGCTACCGGCAGTGGCTCACGCACAAGCTGGCCTCGTGGACCGACCAGTTCGGCACCTCCGGCTGCGTCGGCTGCGGGCGCTGCATCACGTGGTGCCCGGCGGGCATCGACCTGACCGCCGAGGTGGCGGCCCTGCGCGAGGACGCCTCGCACCGGGAGTCCACCCCGGCCAGCGCCGAGCTCTCCGCACCGCCGGCCCGGGCCGGGTCGCGACCCCCATCCGGCCGTGGCACGACGACCCCGAGCGCGACCACGACCCCGACCCCGAACCCGACGCCGAGCACCACCCGCTAGGAGGACCGCATGCGCGCCCTGGCCGAGTACCTCCCCGAGCACCCGTTCTTCGCCGGGCTCGACCCGGCCGCGCTCGACCTCGTCGTCGGCTGCGCCCAGAACGTCCACTTCGCCACCGGTGACGTCCTGTTCCGCACCGGCGAGCCGGCCGACACCTTCTACGTCATCCGGCGTGGGCGCGTCGCCCTCGAGCTCCACGAGCCCCGCCGCGGGACGCTGGTCGTCGCCAGCCTCGACGAGGGGGAGGTCGCCGGCTGGTCCTGGCTCATCCCGCCCTACCAGTGGATGTTCGACGCCCGTGCCGTCTCCCCCGTCAGCGCCGTGGCCCTCGACGGCGCCTGCCTGCGCGGCAAGTGCGACCAGGACCCGGCCCTGGGCTACGCCCTGATGCAGCGGGTCTCGCACGTGATGTACGAGCGGTTGCAGGACGCCCGGATGCGCCTGCTCGACCTCTACGGGAGCCCCTCGTGAGCCTGGACACGCGAACCCCCGCGGCCATCGAGGACCTGCCGGTCGACCCCATGCTGCCGCGGCCGTTCCAGGTGATCGGCACCCACCTGGACACCCGGGACACCGTGACCCTGGCCCTCGAGCCCCTGGACGGCGTCCCCCTCGAGCACCGGGCCGGGCAGTTCACGATGCTGCACGCCTTCGGCGTCGGGGAGGTCCCGATCTCCATCTGTGGTGACCCCACGCGCCGCGGCCCGCTGATGCACACCATCCGTGATGTCGGTGCTGTCACCCATGCCCTGGTGACGGCGGAGCCGGGCACGACGATCGGCGTCCGCGGCCCGTTCGGCACGGGGTGGGACGTCTCGGACGGCATCGGCGGCGACGTCGTGGTCGTCACCGGCGGGATCGGGCTGGCGCCGCTGCGCCCGGCGATACTGGAGGTGGTCTCGCGGCGCGCGGAGTACGGCCGCGTCGTCCTGCTCTACGGTGCGCGCTCGCCCGAGGACATCCTGTTCGCCGAGGACATGGCGGCCTGGGCCGAGCGGCACGACATCGTGGTCGAGGTCACGGTCGACTACGGACCGCCGAGCTGGACCGGTCGGGTCGGCCTGGTCACGATGCTGGTGGCCCGAGCCGGCTTCGACCCGCTGCACACCCTGGCGCTGGTCTGCGGGCCCGAGGTGATGATGCGCTACGCGGCCACCGCGCTGGTCGCCCGCGGGGTGCGCCCGGAGCGGATCCGGCTGTCGATGGAGCGCAACATGAAGTGCGGCGTCGGCCTGTGCGGGCACTGCCAGCTGCGCGAGCTCTTCCTGTGCGTGGACGGCCCCGTGCTCGACTACGCCCGGCTGGCCCCCCTGATGGACATCCGGGAGATGTGATGACCGAGTCACCAACCGCCGTCCACGCCAGCCCGGGCGCCCGAGCCCGGGTCGCCCGAGCCCGGCCACGCGCGCCCCACCCTCGCGGTGTGGAAGTTCGCCTCGTGCGACGGTTGCCAGCTCACGCTGCTCAACTGCGAGGACGAGCTGCTCGCGGTGGCCGAGCGGGTCCAGGTCGCCTACTTCCCCGAGGCCACCCGCGCCGTCGTCGCCGGCCCCTACGACATCAGCCTGGTCGAGGGCTCGATCACGACTCCCGGGGACGCCGAACGGATCCAGCAGGTGCGGGCCGCGTCGCGCACGCTGGTCACGATCGGGGCGTGCGCGACCGCCGGGGGCATCCAGGCGCTGCGAAACTTCGCCGACGTCGGGGAGTTCCTGTCCGTGGTCTACGCACACCCGGCCTACCTGGCCACGCTCGACCGCTCGACCCCGATCTCCGCGCACGTCACGGTCGACTTCCAGCTGCGCGGCTGCCCGATCGACAGGAACCAGCTCCTCGAGGTGCTCGCGGCGATGCTGCAGGGCCGCCGGCCGCGGGTCCCGACCTACAGCGTCTGCGTCGAGTGCAAGCGCCGCGGGGCGGTCTGCGTTGCCGTGGCCGACGGCATGCCGTGCCTCGGGCCGGTGACCCAGGCCGGATGCGGCGCCCTGTGCCCGTCCTACCACCGAGGCTGCTACGGCTGCTTCGGCCCGCACGACACCCCCAACACCGCGTCGCTGGCCGAGCGCCTGCGCGCGCACGGGATGGCCGAGGTCGACGTGATGCGCGTCTTCCGCACGTTCAATGCCGGATCTGAGCCCTTCCGGGTGCAGAGCCTGGCCAGCGAGGAGGCCGGTTCGCCCGTCGTGCTGTCGAATCCGACCATCCAACGGTCGGAATCGTCAGCAGAACGCGCTGGCGGGCGAGGCGAGGAGGCGGCACCGTGACCCACAAGCTCACCTCCGGCAGCCACGTGCTCAGCGTGGAGACGCTGGCGCGCGTCGAGGGCGAGGGCGGCATGCACGTCCACGTCCAGGACGGCCAGGTGCTCGACGTGCACCTGCGCATCTTCGAGCCGCCGCGGTTCTTCGAGGCGTTCCTGCGCGGGCGGGCCCACACCGAGCCGCCGGACATCACCGCGCGCATCTGCGGGATCTGCCCGGTGGCCTACCAGTTCAGCGCATGCCTCGCGATCGAGGACGCCTGCGGCGTCGTCGTCCCCGACGAGATCCGAACCCTGCGCCGGCTGCTCTACTGCGGGGAGTGGATCGAGAGCCACGCACTGCACATCTTCTTCCTGCACGCCCCGGACCTCCTCGGCTACGACGGGGCGATCGAGATGGCCCGCGACCACCGCGGGCTCGTGGAGTCCGCCCTGCGGATGAAGCGCGCGGGCAACGAGCTGATGACGGTGGTGGGGGGCCGGTCGGTGCACCCGGTGAACGTCCGGGTCGGCGGGTTCCACCGGCTGCCCCGGCGCGAGGAGCTCCTGGCGATCCGCCCGGCGTTGGTGGCCGCCCGCGAGGAGGCCATCGCGGCGGTACCGGTCGTGTCCGGGTTCGATTTCCCCGAGTTCGAGCAGCCCTACCTGTACCTGTCGCTGGACTCCACGAACGGGTACCCCCTGGAGTCCGGGAACCTGGTGACCTCCGCCGGGTGGCACGCGGCCGTCTCCGAGTTCGGCGATCACGTCACCGAGCAGCACGTCGCCCACTCCAACGCCCTGCACGCGAGCTTCGACGGCCAGCCGTACGTGGTCGGCCCGCTGGCTCGGTACTCACTGAACTCCGCCGCACTCTCGCCCCTGGCGCGCGAGGCTGCGGAGGCCGGCGGGCTCGGGGCCACGTGCCGCAACCCGTTCAAGTCGATCATCGTGCGGACCGTCGAGCTGATCCACGCCCTCGACGAGGCGATCGCGATCATCGACGGGTGGCACGGAGCCCCGGTCGCGGCGGTCGAGGTCCCGGCCCGGGCCGGCGAGGGCCACGGCGCCACCGAGGCCCCCCGCGGGATCCTCTACCACCGCTACCGCTTCGACGAGGCGGGCACGATCCTCGAGGCCCAGATCGTCCCGCCGACCTCCCAGAACCAGCCCGCCATCGAGGCCGACCTGCGGGCGTTCGTCCAGGCCAACCTGCACCTGTCGCACGACGAGCTGACGCGCCAGTGCGAGATGGCCATCCGGACCTACGACCCGTGCATCTCGTGCGCCACCCACTTCCTGGACCTGTCGATCGAGCACATCTGATGGACGCGGCCGGCGACGGGCCTCAGGACGCCCGGGTGCCGCTCGCCCTGTCCGACCACCCCGCCCGGGTGCTGGTGGTCGGCCTCGGGTCGCCCGACCGGGGCGACGATGCGGTCGGTCCACAGGTCGCCGCCGCGGTGGCTCGGGTGATCGGGGACGTGGTCGGGGTCCGCGTCGTCGAGCACGAGGATCCGACGGCACTGGTCGACCTGCTCGATCCGGGCGGGTCCGACGGCCCCTGGGACGTGGCGATCGTGGTCGATGCCGTGCGCTCGGGCGCCGCACCGGGAACGCTGACCGTCCTCGAGGTGGGCTCGAACGGGCAGGACTTCGAGTCCCTGGGGGCGCGCCTGGATCCCGGCCCCGCCGGGACGCACGGCTTCGGCCTGGCCGGAGCGATCGAACTGGCCCGGGCCCTGGACCGGCTCCCCGCGCGCGTGGTGGTGGTGGGCATCGAGGCTGTCGGCTTCGAGCACGGTGCCGCCCTCTCCCCGGCGCTCCGGTCGGCACTGCCCGGCGCGGTGGACACCGTCCTGCGCACGGCCGAGGAGGCGACGGCGCGGACACCCCCGGGGATCGCCGGATGAACCCCGGCCACAGCCCGTCACGGGGCGGCCCCCCCGACAGTGGCCCGCTGGGAACCACCGGCGCCGTGGTGGGGGCCGACCGGCAGCCGGCTGAGCCGGGCGCCGGCGAACGGGCGCCCTGGCACACCCTGGCCGCAGCCGACGTCGTCACGGCGCTTGCCTCCGACGCAGCCTCCGGCCTCTCGACGTCCGAAGCCGGCAGGCGCCTGATCGACCACGGCCCCAACACCCTGCCCGTGGAGCCCGGGCGCGGCGTGTGGCGGATGATCCTCGACCAGGTGGCGGATCCGATGATCGCCCTGCTGGTGGTCGCCGCGATCGTCTCCGGGATCGTGGGGGAGCCGGCGGACACCATCGTGATCACCGTCATCGTGCTGCTCAACGCGGTGATCGGGGTGGTCCAGGAGCGCCGCGCCGAGCAGGCGATGGCCGCCCTGCGCGCCATGTCCGCCCCCACCGCCGCGGTGGTCCGCGACGGGGTCGAGCAGCAGGTCGACGCCGCGGGGCTGGTCCCCGGCGACCTGGTCGTCCTGGCCGACGGGGCAATCGTCCCGGCGGACCTGCGGCTGGTCTCCCTGGCCTCCCTGCGGATCGCCGAGGCCGCGCTGACCGGGGAGTCCCAGCCCGTGAGCAAGCGGGTCGCGCCGGTCACGGACCCGCACGCCCCGGTCGGTGACCGGCGCTCGATGGCCTTCCGCGGGACGTGCGTCACGCAGGGTCGCGGGCGCGGGGTGGTCGTCGGCACCGGCATCCAGACCGAGCTCGGCGCCATCGCCGGCCTGCTGATGACCGCCGACGTCGTGCGGACCCCCCTGCAACGACGGCTCTCGAGCTTCGGTGCCCGGATCGCCCTGGCCGTGGTCGCCGTCTGCGCGGTCGTGTTCGTCACCGGGCTCCTGCGCGGCGAGGACCCGGGGCTGATGTTCCTCACCGCGATCAGCCTCGCGGTGGCCGCCGTGCCGGAGGCCCTGCCCGCCGTCGTCGCCGTGACGCTCGCCCTGGGCGCGCGCCGCATGGCCCACCACAACGCGCTCGTGCGCCGCCTGCCGGCGGTGGAGACCCTGGGGTCGGTCACCTGGATCTGCTCGGACAAGACCGGGACGCTGACCGAGAACCGGA
The DNA here is from genome assembly GCA_963774745.1 of uncultured Actinomycetes bacterium. Classification (GTDB taxonomy): domain Bacteria; phylum Actinomycetota; class Actinomycetes; order S36-B12; family CAIYMF01; genus Prado023. Next base: position 111,471 of record CAVZGE010000002.1, read on the forward strand.
TGCGGGTCGAGGTGCTGGAGCCCACGTTCGGGGCGACCGGCCCGACCGTGGGAGCGCACCCGGCCCCGGGCACCGCGCACCCCGACGCGGGCGAGGCGGGCGAGACGGCCCTGGCCGCGCTCCTCGACGTCCTCGTCCTGTGCAACGACGCGACCCGGGGAACCGAGCACAACCCGGCCATCGGGGACCCGACGGAGATCGCCCTGCTGGAGGCAGCGCACGACCGCGGGGTGGACCCCGAGGCGCGCCGGGCTGCCCGGCCGCGGCTCGACGAGGTGCCCTTCGACTCCGGCCGGAAGCTCATGGTGACGATCCACGACGAACCGGGCGCGGGCCGGGTCACCCTGGTCAAGGGTGCGCCCGAGGCCATCGTCGAGCGGTGCGCGCTCAGCGGCTCCGGGCGGGCCGACGTGCTGGCGCACTGCGACGCCCTGGCTGCCCGGGGCCTGCGCGTGCTGGCCGCTGCGCACCGCGTCGATGAGCTCGACGGGCCGCACGCGCCCGGATGGGCCGCTCCGCCGGACATCGCCGACCACCTCACGCTGCTCGGCGTGGTCGGCATGATCGACCCGCCGCGGGCGGAGGCCCCCGCGGCCGTGGCCGAGTGCCGCGCCGCCGGGATCACGCCGGTGATGATCACCGGGGACCACCCGGCCACGGCCGCCGCGATCGCGCGCCGCCTGGGAATCCTCGAGGCCGGCGACGACGAGGTGCTGACCGGGCCGGCCCTGTCTGGCCTCGACGACGTCGAGCTGGCCGAGGTCGTCGGCCGGGTGCGGGTGTACGCCCGCGTGGATCCCGAGCAGAAGATCCGGATCGTGCGCGCCCTGCAGGCCGAGGGCCAGAGCGTGGCGATGACCGGGGACGGGGTCAACGACGCCCCCGCGCTGCGGCAGGCCGAGATCGGCGTCGCGATGGGCCAGGGCGGCACGGACGTCGCCCGCGAGGCCGCGGACATGGTCCTGCTCGACGACCGGTTCGCCACGATCGTCACCGCCGTGCGCGAGGGACGTCGGATCTACGACGACATCCGCAAGTTCATCCGGTACGCGCTGACCGGCAACACCGGCGAGATCTGGGTGGTGTTCCTCGCCCCGTTCCTGGGCATGCCGGTGCCGCTGCTGCCGATCCACATCCTCTGGGTGAACCTCATCACCGACGGCCTGCCCGGCCTGGCCCTGGCAGAGGAGCCCGCCGAGCGCGACGTGATGGCCCGCCCACCGCGCCCTCCCGGCGAGAGCATCTTCGCCCGGGGCCTGGGCATCCACGTGCTGTGGGTCGGAGCACTCATCGCCGCCCTGACCCTCGGGACCCAGGCCTGGGCGCTGTCGGAGGACTCCCGGGAGTGGCAGTCGATGGTGTTCACGGTGCTGGTGTTCTGCCAGCTCGTCCACTCGATGGCCATCCGCTCGGAGAGCCGGTCGCTGTTCGAGGTGGGCCTGCTGACCAACCGGCCCCTGCTGGGTGCCATCGCCCTGTCGGTCGTGCTCCAGCTCGCCCTGCTCTACGTGCCGTGGTTGCAGGGCGTGTTCCGCACCACCGCCCTGACGCCGGCGCAGCTGGCGGTTGTGGTCGTGGTCCCCCTGGTGGTCCTGGTCGCGGTCGAGGTCGAGAAGCTGCTGGTGCGCCGGGGTGTGCTGCGCTACGGGGAGGCACCAGCCACGCACGGCGGCCATCGCCCGGTCGCCTGAGCACGGCCGCCCGCGCACCCTGCCCCGGCGAACCGGTCGGCGGCGGTGCGTCGGTGGGCCAGAATTGACCCGTGAAGCCCCTGGACCCGCGCCTGCTCGCGCATGCGCGCGCCACGCGTGGGTTCCTGGCCGCCTCGGTGGTGATCGGGACGGCCTCGGCGCTGCTCCTGGTCGCCCAGGCGTTCCTGATCGCCTCGGCCGTGACCGCGTCCTTCCAGGATGGTGCGACGGTTGCCGACCTGACGCGCCAGCTGGTGGCGCTGGTCGCGATCGCCGTCGCCCGTGCCGTGCTGGCGTGGGCAGCCGAGGCCGTCGGGCACCGGTCGGCGGCCAGTGCGACCTCCCAGCTGCGGATGCAGGTCGTCGAGCGCGCGCTCCGACTCGGACCGGCGTTCCTGGGTGGGCGCGGGGTGGGTGAGCTGACGAACCTCGTCACCCGCGGGGCCAGCGCCCTGGACACCTACTTCGCCCGCTACCTCCCCCAGCTCGTGCTGGCGGTGGTGGTCCCGCTGGTCGCCACCGTGGTCATCGTCACCCAGGATCCGCTCGCCGCGGTCATCATCGCCCTGACCGTGCCGATCATCCCGCTGTTCATGATCCTCATCGGCCGGTACACCGAGGCCCGCGTCGAACGGCAGTGGACGACCCTCGGCGTCCTGTCCGGGCACTTCCTCGACGTCGTCGCCGGCCTGCCCACGCTCAAGGTCTTCAACCGCGCAACGGCTCAGGCCACCACGATCCGTGCGGTCGGTGACCAGTACCGGCAGAGCACGATGGGGGTCCTGCGGATCTCGTTCCTGTCCTCGCTCGTGCTCGAGCTGCTGGCCTCGCTCTCGGTGGCGATCATCGCCGTGGCGATCGGGCTGCGCCTGGTCGAGGGCACGATGGAGCTCTCGACCGGGCTGGCGGTCCTGATCCTGGCCCCGGAGGTCTACCTGCCCCTGCGCCTGGTCGGCCAGCACTTCCACGCGGCCGCCGATGGCGTGGGGGCGGCCGAGCGGATGTTCGCGGTCCTGGAGGCCGACGCCCCGCCGATCGGTCGTGCGCAGGTCGACGCCGCCACTGCGACCATCCGGGTCCGCGACCTCGGGGTGAGGTTCGGCGACCGGGTCGCGGTCGCCGGCGCATCGTTCGAGATCCGCCCCGGGCGGGTCACCGCCATGGTGGGGCCCTCGGGGTGCGGCAAGTCCACCATCCTGTCGGTCCTGCTCGGGCTGGTCGGGCCGCCCACCGCCGCCGTGGACGGAATGGTCGCGGTGGTCGACCGGGACGGCGCAGGCACCGCCCTGGCCGACCTCGACCCGGCCGCCTGGCGCGCGCAGGTCGGGTGGGTGCCGCAGTCCCCCGCGATGCTCGGCGGGACCGTGGCGGACAACGTGCGCCTCGGTCGGACGGGGTTCACCGACGCCGACGTGGTCGGCGCGCTGCACGCCGCCGGCCTGGATCCCGCGGAGCTCCCGCACGGACTCGAGACGGCGATCACCGAGGGCGGGGCGGGGGTGTCGGTCGGGCAGGTCCGGCGGATCGGGGTCGCCCGCGCGCTGCTCGCCGACCCCGCGATCCTGCTCTTCGACGAGCCGACCGCCGCGCTGGACGGGACCCGCGAGGCCGAGGTGGGTGCCACCGTGGCCGACCTGGCCGCCCGTGGGCGGACGGTGGTGGTCGTGACCCATCGGCAGTCACTGGTGGACCTCGCCCACGACGTGATCGTCCTGGCCCCTGCCGAGGTGGGGGCTGGGGCGGGTTCGGGGGCACCACGATGACCCGGACCACCACGCCCCTGCGCCGGTTGTGGCGCCTGGCCGACCCGGACCGTGCCCGGCTGGCGCTGGCAGCACTGCTCGCGACCCTGTCCCTGGCCTGCGGGGTCGGCCTGCTCGCGGTGTCGGCGTGGCTGATCTCGCGGGCCTCCGAGCAGCCACCGATCCTGTTCCTGCAGGTCGCGATCGTCTCGGTTCGGGCGTTCGGCATCTTCCGCGGGGTGTTCCGCTACGCCGAGCGGCTCGTCGGCCACGATGCGGCGTTCCGCAGCCTGACCCGGATCCGGGTGGGCGTGTTCGCGCGACTCGAGCGGCTGTCCCCCGCGGGCCTCGGCGAGTACCGGCAGGGCGACCTGATGGCACGGCTGGTCGGCGACGTGGACTCCAGCGTGGACCTCATCGTCCGCGTCGTGCTCCCGGTCACCTCGGGCCTGCTGGCCGGCGGCCTCGCGGTGACGATCGGGGCGGCGATCCTGCCGGCAGCCGGCCTGGCCCTGCTGGCGATGGTCCTGGCCGTCGGGGTGCTGGCGCCCTGGTTGACGGGGCGGATCGGCGCCGGTGCGCAGAGGGCGCGCGCGGGTGCTGAGGGCCGGTTGACCGCCCAGGTGGTCACCAGCCTCTCGGCGGCCCCCGAGCTGCTCGCCTACGGGGCCGTCGACGCCGCCGTGGCAAGCATCGCCCGGGCGGACGCGGAGCTGACCGCCCTCGACCGGCGCTCGGCCGGCGCCTCCGGGCTCGGTGCGGCCCTGACCGCGCTCGCGACCGGCCTGACCGTCGTGGCCTGCATCGCCCTCGGGGTGACCGCCGTCGGTGACGGAGCGGTCGACGGCGTCTGGCTGGCCACGCTCGTCCTGCTGCCCCTGGCGATCGCCGACGTCCTGTCCGGCATGCCCGCGGCGGCGCTCGCGCGGGCCCGGGTCGCCGGCGCGGCCGGGCGGATCTTCGACGTGATCGACGCGCCGGACCCCGTCCCGGCCGGTGCCGGGCCCCGCGTCGTCGAGCCGGCCGGCGCCGAGCCCTCCTTCGGCGCGCCCACCGGTGCCGCGCCTGCAACCCATGCCCTGGCCCTCGCCGGCGTCGCTGCCCGCTACCCCCGCGCCGGGGCCGATGCGGTCAGCGGAGTCGACCTGGACCTGCCACCGGGACGGCGGATCGCGCTGGTGGGACCCAGCGGGTCCGGGAAGTCCACGATCGCGGCGGTCCTGCTGCGCCTGCTCGACCACCGCGCCGGGAGCTTCCAGCTGGACGGCCAGGACGTCCGCGACCTCGGCGAGGACCGGGTCCGCGAGACCATCGCCGCCGTCGACCAGCGGGCGCACCTGTTCGACACCACCATCGAGGAGAACCTGCGCCTGGCCAACCGCCGGGCGAGCGCCGAGCAGCTGCGCGCCGCCGTGGAGGGCGCCCAGCTCGACGGCTGGATCGACAGCCTGCCGGCCGGGCTGGGCACCCGGGTGGGCCCCCACGGGTCGGCCGTGTCCGGCGGGCAGGCCCAGCGCATCGCCCTGGCCCGCGTGCTGCTGGCCGACCGGCCGATCGTGGTGCTCGACGAGCCCGGCGAGCACCTCGATCCGGCGATGGCCGACCAGGTCACGGCGGCTGCGCTGAGCTCCACGGCGGGGCGGTCCGTGGTCCTCATCACCCATCGGATGGCCCACACTGAGGACTGTGACGAGGTCCTGGTGCTGAGCCAGGGGCGCGTCGTGCAGCATGGCAGCCCCGCGGGGCTGCGATTCGCCGACGGGTGGTACGCCGACGCTGCCGCCCGCGAGGAGGGCAGCCCGCTGGACCCGAAGGAGACCACGGATGGCTGATCCGCACGAGCGCGGGTTGTTCAGCGCGGTCGTGGCCGTGGCCGCCGGGCTGGAGCTGGGGGCCACGCTGCGCCGGATCGTGCAGTCGGCCGTGGACCTCGTCGACGCCTCGTACGGGGCGCTGGGAGTGCTCGGTCCCGATGGCCAGCTGACGGAGTTCGTCCACGTCGGGATCGACCAGGCCGCCCAAGCAGCCATCGGCGACCTGCCGCGCGGCCGCGGGATCCTCGGGCTGGTGGTCAACCACCCGGTTCCCATCCGCCTCGACGACATGTCCAGCCATCCCGCCGCGGTGGGCTTCCCGCCGGGCCACCCGGTGATGAAGTCCTTCCTGGGCGTCCCGGTCAAGGTGCGCGGGCAGGTGTTCGGCAACCTCTACCTGACCGACAAGCGCGGCGCCGAGGGGTTCAGCACCGCCGACGAGCGGATCGTGACCGCGCTGGCCGCGGCCGCCGGCGTGGCCATCGACAACGCCCGGCTCTACGAGCGCTCCGTGATGCGCGAGCGCTGGCAGACCGCGGTGGCCCAGATGCACGGTGCGGTGCTGGAGGGCGCGGACGCCGGTGAGGTCCTGCAGATCGGCACGACACGCGCCGCCGAGCTCGTCCATGCGCGTGCGGGGATCGTGGCACTGCCCTCACCCGCCGGGGTGCTGCGGGTGGAGATCGTGATCAGCGACCTGGAGCCGGGAGCCCGCGCCTCGCGCTGGCGCGTGGGTGCCGCCGCCGTGCCGACCGACGACACCGCCCTGGCCCGCTGGCGGGGCGCGGCGGTGGACCCCGACGGTCCGATCGCGCGCTGCTACGCGACCGGTGAGTCAGCCGAGGGCGTCGAGCGACTCGTCGGGTCGGCCGAGGTCGGCTCGGGCCAGGAGCCCGACGAGATCCCTGTCCTCGCGCTGCCGCTGCGCACCCCCGACGACGTGCTCGGAGTCCTGGCCCTGGTTCCGCGCCCGGGCACGGTGCTGTCCGCCGAGCAGCGCGAGCTGGCTGCCAACAGTGCCGGCCAGGCGGCCCTGGCGCTCATGCTGGCGCGCGGGCGGCGCGAGAAGGAGCGGATCGTCCTGCTCGAGGAACGCGACCGGATCGCGCGGGACCTCCACGACCTGGTGATCCAGCGGCTCTTCGCCACCGGGATCTCGCTGTCGGGGGCCGCGCGGGTGGCCGACACCCCGCAACCGGTCGTGGACCGGCTGGAGTCGGCCGTCGACGCCCTGGACACCACGGTCCGGGAGATCCGGGCCACCATCTTCGAGCTGCACCAACCGGTGGGGCACGCAGTCGGCGGGGTCCGCGGCCGGATCCTGGAGGAGGCTGCGGCGGCAGCCGTGGTCCTCGGGCATGCCCCGTCCACGCGCTTCACCGGCCCGGTCGATGCCATGGTCGACGACTCCCTGGCCGGTGACCTGCTCGGCGCGCTGCGTGAGGCACTGGCCAACGTCGCCAAGCATGCGCAGGCCGAGCACGTGGAGGTGCTGGTGGCGGTCGAGAACGACGCCGTGCTGCTGCAGGTCACCGACGACGGGGTCGGCGTCCCCGAGGAGCTCGGACGTCGCTCCGGGCTGCTCAACCTGGCTGAGCGTGCGGCCCGGTACGCCGGCTCGTGCACCATCACCCGCCGCGCGTCCGGCGGGTCGGTGCTCAGCTGGCGGGTCCCGCTGGACTGAGGCGACGAGCGCCCGATCGATCCGCCCGGCGCCCGACTCCCGGCGCCCGACTCCCGACGCCCGGCGCCGACGCGGGCTCAGGGCCGGGGCCGCGGGTCGGCCAGCCGGACCAGCGCATCGACGAGGAAGTCGCCATCGCGGTGGAACCGCGCGAGGTCGGCGTCGAGGAGCAGCTGGTGGATCAGGCCGATCAGCCCCGGCGTCCACAGCCTGGCCAGATCGGTCACGTCCACGTCGTACTCCTCGTGGGCGCGGGCGCAGATCTCCTCGAGCCGGGCCGGGATCAGCAACGACATCCTCGGCCAGTCCCCAGGAAGGCGCGAGGAGCCCTCGCCCCCGTTGCGGCGGGCAGCGGTGAGCACCTCGAAGCGGACCAGCTCGAGGATCGCGGGATCTGCCAGGAACTCCGCGGCGTACCAGTGCACGACACGATGCAGCTCGACCGCCAGCCCCTCGGACCCCGTGACGAACTGGTCCCGGCCCGCGCGGGCCAGGACCCTGACCATGAGGGCGTCCACGAGGTCCGAACGGCTCGTGTAGATGTACTGCAAGGTGCTCAGCCGCACCCCGGCCTGGCTCGCGACGTCGCGCAACGTCAGCTGGTCGAGGCCCTCCCGGACCAGGACCTCGACCGCGGCATCGAGCAGTTGCTCACGCCGCTGCGCCGCGCGCACATACCCGGGCATGGGACCTCCGAACAGGGGGATCGCGGCGAGCCCCGGGCGGCGGGCCCACCGGACCAAGAGTAGTACGCCAGACCCAGACTCCCGGGGCCACGGCGACCCGTCAGGCATCCCACGGGTCCGGGCCGCGTCCCGGGTGTTTGCGGTGGCCGGGAGTGGGTATATCTCGGTCACGCGACCATGGTCGATAGACCTTGGTCATAGGACTAGAACTTCCGACGAGAGATGGAGACACCGATGACCTCCCCCCGCACGACCGCCACAAGGCCCCCGCGCCGCGGCCGCCGCATGCTGGCAGCCGGCCTGGGCCTCGGCCTGAGCACGATGGCCGTCGCACCCGCCGCCATGGCAGCCGACCAGGCCTGGACCGTCAAGGGCTGGCAGCACCAGGGCAGCGTCCAGTTCACCAACGGGTCGAGCACGACCGCGCTCATCCAGATCAGGAACACCAGCGGCCAGACCCTGGACACCTACTGCATCCAGCGCACCGTGCCCACGGGCACCGGCGACGGCAAGACCGAGCTCGACTGGAGCAGCTCCGGCATCGCCAACCTCAACAACGTCGCGTGGATCCTGAACCACTCCTACCCCACGGTCTCCGATGTGAAGGTCCTGGAGGCCGCGGTGGAGACGCACCTCGGCGGCGGCGCCGACATCGACCTCGACACGACCGAGGCCGTCGCCGGGACCCAGGCCGCGATCTGGCACTACACCGATGATGCGACGATCTCCCGCTCCGCCAACTCGGACGTCGTCGCCCTGTACGACTACCTGACGGATCCGACGCTGAACACCGGTCTGCAGGAGAGCCCAGCGACCCTGGCGCTCCAGGGCCCCACGGAGGACGCCTACCTCGACCTGGGCCAGGACAACGTGGTCGGGCCCTTCACGGTCTCCACGTCCATCGCCGAGGTCGCTGTCTCCAGCACCGGCGGCCCCGTGGTGGATGCGCAGGGCGCCCCGGTGACCGCCGCCCGCAACGGCGACGAGCTGTTCGTCTCCGTCCCCAAGGGCACTGACCCCGGCAGCGCGACGGTCACGGTGTCCGGCACCGGCACGATGCCGATCGGGCGGGTGTTCGCGCCGATCCCCGGCAAGACGACCCAGACCCTGATCACGGCGACCAGCAAGTCCGTCAGCCTGAGCGACTCCAGGAGCGCCACCTGGTTCGCCAAGCCGGATACCGAGCTGCCCCCGGTGGAGCCGCCGGTCGATCCCCCGGTCGATCCCCCGGTCGATCCCGAGGTGCCGGTCGTTCCCCCGGTGGAGCCGCCGGTGACCCCGACGGACCCGGTGACCCCGACCGAGCCCGAGCGGCCCGAGACCGTCCCGCCGACGGTCGAGACCCCGGACCCCACCGAGCCCGAGGACACCGAGGAGGTCGTCGATGCCGAGGAGGCCGAGGACACCGAGGACACCGAGGAGCTGGCCCACACCGGTGGCTCCCTGACCGCCGGGATCCTGGGCGCCGGCCTGCTCGCCGGTGGCGCCGGACTGGTCGTCGCCAGGCGTCGTAGCCAGGCCTGACCACGACGCACCTGCACCACAGGCCTGAGGCCCCGGTCCCCCTGATGGGGAGCCGGGGCCTCTGGCGTTGTCTGCAGCTGGGCGACCGCGGTGGATCAGGCAGGCACCTCGTCGAGGACGCCCTTCTCCGGATCCACGATGTCGTCGGCGGACAGGCGCTTGCGGAACACCCAGTAGGTCCAGGACTGGTAGCCCAGGACGATCGGCACGAAGACGACCGCGACCCAGGTCATGATCGTCAGGGTGTACTCGGTGGACGAGGCGTTCGTCGTGGTCAGTGCCGGCTCGCCGCCGTTGATGTTCGGCATGACGTAGGGGAACAGCATCCCGAACAGGGCCACGACGGCCAGGCCGATCGTGACCGCGCTGAAGATGAACGCCCAGCCCTCGGAGCGCTTCATGTGCATGAGCAGGGCCACCACCCAGCTCACCGCCGCCAGCAGCACCGGGATCCAGGTCCAGGCCTTGTCGGAGTACGCGAGCTGCGCCCAGATCAGGAAGGCCACCGCGAGCACGGCCGCCACCGCCCCGGTCCGCAGGCCCACCTGGTGGGCCCGGTCGCGGATCGTGCCGGAGGTCTTGAGGCTCAGGAACACCGCCCCGTGGGTCAGGAAGATCGCCACGAAGGTGAGGCCGCCGAGCAGTGCGAACGGGTTGAGCAGGTTGAAGAACCCGCCGTCGTACTCGATGTTGCCGTTGAGCTCCTTGAGCGGGACGCCCCGGACGATGTTGGCGAAGGCCACGCCCCACAGCAGCGCGGGCACCGCGGAGCCGATCACGATCGCCGCGTCCCAGCGTGCGCCGCCAGGAGCCGTCGGAGCGCTTGCTGCGGTACTCGAAGGCCACACCGCGCAGGATCAGGCCCACGAGGATCAGGAACAGCGGCAGGTAGAAGCCGCTGAACAGCGTCGCGTACCACTCCGGGAACGCGGCGAAGGTCGCGCCACCAGCGACGAGCACCCAGACCTCGTTGCCGTCCCAGAGCGGGCCGAGGGTCGTCACGATCGCACGCCGCTCAGCCTCGGACTTGCCGATCACCGGCAGGAGCATGCCCACGCCGAAGTCGAAGCCCTCGAGGACGAAGTACCCGATCCACAGGACCGCGATCAGGATGAACCAGACGGTTGTCAGTTCCATGTCAGTACCTCTCAGGTCTCAGTAGGAGATCGTCAGTGGGGCGTCGAGCTCGCGGTCGACGAACGGGTCGACCACCGCCTCCGGCGGGCCCTGCTTGACCGTGCGCACGATCAGGCCGACCTCGATCACGGCGAGCACCGCGTAGAGCAGGGTGAAGCCGATCAGCGAGACCCACACCTGGAAGCTCGACACCACCGGCGACACGCCCGCGGCCGTCGCCATCAGGCCGAAGACGATCCAGGGCTGGCGGCCGATCTCAGTGAAGATCCAGCCGAAGCTGATGGCAGCCAGGGGCAGCAGCGGCAGGCCGATGCCGATCACCGCAGCCCACCGGCTGCGCGGCCGGCGATCGCCCCGGTAGGCCCACAGCGCCCACAGCGCGTAGAGCGCGGCCAGCATTCCGACGCCCATCATCAGGCGGAACGTCCAGTAGGACAGCGGGATGTTGGGGGCGAAGTTCTCGATGCCGGTGGAGGCGTAGGTCTGGGCGTACTCCTCGTTGAGGTTGTTGATGCCCTTGACCTCGCCCTCCCAGTCGCCGGTGGCCAGGAAGCTCAGCAGCTTGGGGATCGTGATGGAGAAGATCTCCTCGGAGCCGTCGAGGGTCCCGACCGTGAAGATCGAGAAGTCGGCGGGCTGTGAGGTCTCGTACAGGGCCTCGGCGGCGGCCATCTTCATCGGCTGCTGCTCGGTCATGATCTTGGCGTCCATGTCGCCGGAGACGACGACGAACACCGAGGCCAGCAGGGTGGTGATCAGGCCCAGCCGCAAGGTGGACTTGGCGACGTCAGCGCCGCGGTCCTTGACCAGCAGCCAGATCGAGATGCCCGCGACCAGCGAGCCGGCCACCATGAACGACGAGGACAAGGTGTGGAAGAACGCCACGACCGCGGTGTTCTGGGTCAGCACGGCGGCGAAGTCGTTGAGCTCGGCGCGGCCGGTGTCCGGGTTGTACTCGTAGCCCACCGGGTGCTGCATCCACGAGTTGGCGGCGAGGATGAAGTAGGCCGAGAGCATCGTGCCCAGCGAGGCCAGCCAGATGGTGGCCAGGTGCAGCTTCTTGGGCAGCCGGTCCCAGCCGAAGATCCACAGGCCCAGGAACGTCGACTCCAGGAAGAACGCGAGCAGGCCCTCGACGGCCAGCGGGGCGCCGAAGATGTCACCGACGAACCGCGAGTAGTCGCTCCAGTTCATCCCGAACTGGAACTCCTGCACGATCCCGGTGACCACGCCCATCGCGAAGTTGATCAGGAAGATCTTCCCGAAGAACTTCGTCGCCCGCAGCCACTTCTCATCCCCGGAGCGCACCCAGGCGGTCTGCATGATGGCGACCAGCCAGCTCAGGCCAAGGGTGATCGGGACGAACAGGAAGTGGTAGACGGTCGTGATCGCGAACTGCCATCGGGCAAGGTCCAAGACGTCCATGGGCATCCTTGTCTGCACAGACCGGCCAGAGCGGCCCAGTCGCGCCCAGCCTCCCACCGCGCCCACGATTCACGAGCCGACCATCGCCTGTAACTTCCGGGACCTTGGTCCCGTTTGGCCCGGTTCCAAGGTCATACCCCGCAGGGTATGAGGTGGATCACACTGCTGCAGTCGGGAATCCCGATGCGGTGGGCGATTCGCGCCCTCAGCCGCCGGTGCGGCGGATGCTGGTCACATCGGGGGCGCGGGGGTGTCGTCCGGGAACACCGACACGTCCTCGGGCGCCGTCGCCGACAGGCGCGCGACCTCCTGCGGCGGTCAGCTCGATCGCGGCGGCCGCCGCCGAGGCGCGCGCGGTCGCGGGCCGGGTCGAACCGGGGATCGGGATCACCTGCGGACCCAGTGCCAGCAGCCACGCGAGGGCCACCTGCTGCGCGGAGATCCCCCGCTCGGCGGCGATCTCGGCGAAGGCTGCGTACCGGGAGCCGAGCTCGCCGGCCTGGGTCGCCCCACCCAGCGGGGACCACGGCAGGAACGCGATCCCACGCTCGACGCAGCGGGCCAGGACGTCGGCGTCGGCCCGGTAGCGCGCGGAGTACTCGTTCTGCACCGCCGCGATGCCACCCTCGTCCGGCCCGCCGACGAGCGCCAGTGCCCGGTCGAGCATCGCCAGGGTGATGTTGGACAGCCCGATGCGGCGGGCGACCCCGTCGGCCCGCACGGCTGCCAGGCCGCCGACCTGGTCGTCGAAGGGGACTGCCGGGTCCAGCCGGTGCAGGTAGTAGAGGTCGATGACCTCGACGCCGAGCCGCTGCGCCGAGGCGCGGGCAGCTGCGCCCAGCGCCTGCGGGGAGCCGGCGCGACCCCACAGGTCGCCCTCGGGTCCAGGGGTCCGGGTGATCCCGCCCTTGGTGGCCACCACGATCCGGGCCCGGTCGGCCTCCGAGCCGGCCCACGAGCGCACCGCCTCGCCGACGAGCACCTCGTTGTGCCCGAAGTGCTCGCCGTCGGGGGCGTAGATGTCGGCGGTGTCGACCAGCGTCACGCCGCTGTCGAGGGCGGCGTGCACCGTGGCCAGGGCGCGCGGACGCTCGGCGAGCATCGCGGGGTCGGACAGGGGCATGGCCCCCAACCCGATGGGGTGGACGATCAGGTCGGCGATGCGTCGTGGGCTCATGGGCCGAGCCTGCCACGGATCAGGGCACGGTTTCCCACTAGCCTGAAAGCCATGACGCTCCGCCACCGCGTGATCGCCGTCGCCCTCGCGGCGCTGGCGATCATCGCGGTGCTCGGTGCACAGCTGGTCCTGCGCTACGCCGACACGCAGGACAGCCTGTCGGAGGTCGTCGACACCCTGGCCCCCGCGAGCACGGCCGTGGCCGACCTCAACGAGGACATCAACAACATGGAGCGCAGGCTGCGCATCTACGTGTCCTCGGAGTCGACGGGCATGGGACTGCTCTACCAGGCGGCCGTGGTGTCCGCCGAGGCCAACCTCGAGGACCTGCGCTCGCTGCTCGAGGGCCGGGAGCCGGGCAGCACGCTGGTCGAGGACGTGGACTCCGACCTCGTGGCATGGCTGGCCACGGTCGGGGACCCGGTGACCTCGGCGATGGACGCCGGCGAGCAGCAGGTCGCCCAGGAGATCCTCGACTCACCGCAGTCCCAGTCGGCCTACGTCCAGCTCACCTCCGACACGTTCCGGCTGTCCACGCTCCTGACCCGCGAGCAGAAGGTGGCCCTGGACGAGCTGGCCGCCGCCGCCGCTCGGCTGGCGTGGACGCTGGGAGCGGCCCTGGTCGTCCTGCTGCTGCTCCCGCTGGCCACCTACGTCGCGGTCCGCCGGCACGTCCTCAGGCCGATCGCCGCGCTGCGCGGGCAGCTGCGGGAGGCCGCGACGGCCGGCCACCACGACGCCGTGATCGTGCCGACCGGCCCGCCCGAGCTGCGCGACCTCGGCGCCGATGCCGAGGCCCTCCGGCGTGCCCTGGTCCACGAGATCGACGAGGCCACGGCCGCCCGGGAGGCCCTCGAGCAGGAGGGACCCGTGGTCGAGGCGATCCGCCGGGAGCTGGCCGCCCGCACGGAGGCAGCGCCACTGGGCGTGGCCATCGCCGGGGTGCTCCGCCCCGCGGAGGGCGTGCTCGCCGGGGACTTCTGGGATCGGATCCCGCTGACCGACGGCCGGGCCGCGGCCGTCATCTGCGACGTCTCCGGGCACGGCCCGCGCGCCGGGATCGTGGCCATGCGGCTCAAGACCTCGATCACCCTGGGCCTGATCGCCGGGCAGGACCCGCCGCAGATCCTGCACCGGGCGTGCGACGCCTTCGCCGACGAGCCGGGGCGGTTCGCCACGGCCGCGATCCTGATCGCGGACTCCGGCACGGGCGAGGTCCAGTGGGTCAACGCCGGGCATCCCGCACCCCGGATCATCCGGGGCGACGGCACGATCGTGCGCCTGGGCACGACCGGCCCGATGATCAGCTGGCTGGGCGGCACGTGGTCCATGAGCCGGGCCGACCTCAACCCCGCCGATGTGGTGCTGGCGTTCACCGACGGCATCCTGGAGAGCCGCGACCTGGCCGGCGCGGAGCTCGGTGACGACGACCTGGACACCCACCTGCGCACGGCCGCCGAGTCGGGCAACGACCCCGCCGAGGTCATCGCCCAGGTGCTGGCCACGGTGCGCGAGCGTGCCGACGACCTCGGCCGCGACGACGTCACGCTGGTCGCCCTGCGCCTGGACCCCCAGCCGAGCCCGCGGATCCCCGCACCCCGCCGGTAGCCGGGGGCCTACTCGAGGAAGCCGCCGGACTGGTGGGCCCAGAGGCTGGCGTAGACACCACCGGCTGCCAGCAGCTCGGCGTGCGAGCCCTGCTCGACGATCCGGCCGTCGGCCAGGACCACGATCCGGTCCATCGCCTGGACCGTGCTCAGCCGGTGGGCGATGACGATCGTGGTGCGCCCCTTCATCGCCTCGGCGAGTGCGGCCTGGATGTGGATCTCGCTCTCGCTGTCCAGGGCCGAGGTGGCCTCGTCGAGGACCAGGAGGTTGGCGTCCTTGAGCACCGCCCGGGCGATCGCGATCCGTTGGCGCTGCCCACCGGACAGCTTCACGCCACGCTCGCCGACCGTCGTGGCGTACCCGGACGGGAGCCTGGCGATGAACTCGTCGGCGCTGGCCTTGACCGCTGCTTCATGGACCTCCTGCGGGGTCGCACCCGGACGGCCGTAGGCGATGTTGTCCGCGATCGAGCGGTGGAACAGCAACGGCTCCTGGGCGACGTAGGCGATCGAGCGGCGCAGCGAGGCCTGCGTGACCTCGCGCAGGTCCTGGCCGTCGATCCGGATCGCGCCGGAGTCGACGTCGGAGAACCGCAGCAGCAGGCGGGTCAGGGTGGTCTTGCCACTGCCGGAGTGCCCGACCAGCCCGATCTTCTCGCCCGGGGCGATGGTCAGCGTGAAGTCGTCGAACAGGGCGTCGTCGCCGGCCCCGTCGTGGGTGAAGGTGACGTGGTCGAAGTCCACGGCACCGGGACCGCGCCGGAACTCGACGTCCGTGTGGTCCTGCACTGCGGGCGGGATCCCGAGGATCTCGACCATGTCGTGGGCGTCACCCATGACGCGGTTGTAGTTGCGCATGACCTGGGTGATCTCCCAGAGCTGGTCGGTCACCGTCAGCGTGTAGGTCGTTGCCAGGTACACCGCGGCCACCGACAGGTAGCGCTGCTCGGATGCCACGACCGCAGCCAGCACCGCACCGGTGTTCATGATCGCGATCACCGCGGAGAAGCCCGACGAGTAGCCGAGGAACGCCTTCATCACGTTCAGCGAGTTCGTGCGCCACTGGCCCGCGGCCAACCGCGCGCTGGCGTTCTCCGTGGCCTCGGCACCCGCGGCCTTCACCGCGGAGATGTTGCTCATCACGTCGGCCAGGAAGCCGGTCATGTGCGTGGAGGACTGTGCCTCGACCACGTTGAGGCGCTCCATCGTGCGCGCGGAGTACACGACGAAGCCGCCGAAGAC
The DNA here is from genome assembly GCA_963774745.1 of uncultured Actinomycetes bacterium. Taxonomy (GTDB): domain Bacteria; phylum Actinomycetota; class Actinomycetes; order S36-B12; family CAIYMF01; genus Prado023. The sequence goes on from CAVZGE010000002.1 coordinate 127,200, forward strand.
CAGCGTCATCACGAGCAGGAACACCGAGTACCACGGGAGGATGAACGCGGTGATCACGACGGCGGCGACCACGGTCGTGAGCACCGGGATCACCTGCCAGACGACGGTGTCCCAGAACATCTCGAAGGCGCCGGTGAACTTGTTGGTCTGGGAGACCAGCGAGCCGGAGAACCGGTCGGAGTGGAACCCCAGGCTCTGCCGGGTCAGGTGGTCGAAGACGCGCTGGAACAGCCGCTTCATCGCCATCACCTCGAAGGACCACGCCGCGAACAGCGCGATCCGCCACCCGACGACCTGGCCGAGGAACTGCGAGAGGCCATATGCCAGGACCAGCGGCCACCCGGACTCCCAGGTGACGGTCCCGTCCTGCACCTGGGTCAGCAGCAGCGAGATCACGTACGGCCCGACGAACCGCGCGAACAGCACGGTGATGACCGGCACCACCATGGCGATGCCCAGGCGCCAGGGGAACTCCGCGGCCGCCGACCAGTAGAGCGTCAGGGTCTGGCGGGTGAGGGCCTTCCTGTGCGGGGGCGCGGTCGGCGGGGTCCTGGGCGGCGGCGTCCGAGTCGGCGGGGTCCTGGGCGGGCAGCGATCGGGGATCTCCCGCCGGATCGGGATCGGGGGCCCCGGCCGGAGCGGGCGCGCTCGAGCCGGCGACCGGGATGCCGGTCGCCTCGGGCTCGTGCTCGTGCTCGGCCGATGGCATCCGACAAGCATGGACCCGTCCGACCCCCGGCCCCAAATCCCCGATGACGGCGCTCCAGGCGCTATCCCGCGCCGGCGAACCCGTTCTGGCGCCACGCCTCGTAGACCGTCACCGCGACCGCGTTGGACAGGTTCAGCGAGCGGTTGCCCGGCAGCATGGGCAGCCTGAGCCGGCGATCCGCGCCGAACTGCCCGAGCACGTCGTCGGGCAGGCCCGTCGGCTCGGGGCCGAAGAGGAACACGTCGCCGGGCCCGAGCGCGACCTCGTGCGGTGCGCGGCCACCCCGGGCGGTCGTGGCGAACCAGCGTCGCTCGGGCAGCGCCTGCCGCGCCGCTGCCAGGCTGGGGTGGACGGTCACCACCGCCATGTCGTGGTAGTCCAGCCCGGCACGACGCACGCGCGCCTCGTCCAGCACGAACCCCAGCGGCTCGACGAGGTGCAGCCGACTGCCGGTGTTGGCGCACAGCCGGATCACGTTGCCGGTGTTGGGCGGGATGCGCGGGGAGTACAGGACGACGTCGAACACGACTCGGGCCGGAGGCTCAGGACTCAGGGGTGACGATCAGCCAGTCGCGCAGGTTGCCCGTCCGGTCCTTGCCCGCATCGTCGAAGAGGAACGCGATGTCGGTCGTGTCGTTGTTCCAGCGGGCCCCGGTGCCGGCGTAGAAGAAGCGGTCGTCAGCGCTGCCGTCCGGGGACACCCCGCGCTCGCCCGAGCCGGAGAACACCACGACGTAGTCGTCGGCCCGGACGACCGCCCCCTTCGGGAAGAAGTAGGCGTTCAGCGGCGAGGTGTCCTGCACCATCCAGTCACGCAGGTCGATGTCGTGGTCCGAGCCGTTGTAGACCATGACGAACTCGGAGTCGGCGCTGTCCCGGCCCGGCCCCTCCGGGACCACCTCCAGGGACAGGTGCTCCTCGTCGGCCGCCGACCCGCTCGAGCCGCACGCCGCCGGGTCGAACACGCCGAGCTGCTCCTCGGACGCGGCCAGGGCCAGGGCCAGGTAGTCCTCGTTGTGGGCATCCTCGCCGATGAACGGGAACGGGAACACCAGGCCGCGCGACAGCAGGCCCGGGGCGATGTCGACCCACTCGCCGTCGACCTCGACGTGGACCGTCCGCTTCACCCGCCAGACACCCCCGGGAGCATTGCCCGAGGCCTCCTTGCGGCTGGACAGACGCACGGGGGTCCCCTCGGGCAGGATCTCCCGCAGGGCGGCCTTCGCCTCCTGCCCGCCGCACCACTTCGACTCCGGGGCCTGGATCCCGGTGACCCGCACCCGGACCAGGCCGGTCTCGGTCGTCATGTCGAAGGTGTCACCGTCGAGCACGACTGCGACCACGCCGGACTCCCGCCACTGCTCCTTGCCGGAGCGCGCCTCGGCCGAGGGGATCGCCACGAGCACCAGGAGTGCGGCCAGGGCCGCCGGGAGCAGGCGCCTCATGGCGTCACCTGCGGGGTCGCGGTCCCCGCCGCAGCGGCCGCGGCCCGGGCCCGGGCTACCCGCTTGGTCAGCACCGCCAGCTCGGCGCGGAGCCGGGTGACCTGCGAGGTCGCCCTTGCCAGGCCGTCGCGGACCTGGGTCCGTTCCGCCTTGAGGGCCGCGAGCTGCTCCCTGGCGGCGACCCGCTCCGCCCTCGCAGCCGCGAGAGCCTCCTTGGCCGACGTGGCAGCGGAGGAGGCCCGGGTCATCCGGTCATCGGCGCCGGCCCGGGCGTCCGTGGCAGCGGAGAGCGCCGTGTCGGCAGCCGTGAGCAGACTGGCCGCCTCGGACGCCCGCTGCTTGGCCAGCGCCACGCGCGCATGGCCGAGGCGGTCGGCGATCGCGGCCAGCTGCCAGGCGGTGTAGGCCGGGGCATAGGCCTTCCCCTCGGACCTGTCGACCTTGGTCGCCGCCCGCTTCGCGGCTGTGCGGGCGGTCGTGGCCTGCGTGGTCACGTCCTTGAGCCGCGCTCGGGCGGTCGAGTCGACCTGGGCCGCTGCCTCGGCCTGCGCTGCGGCGGCCTCGTGCGCCGCCACGGCGACGGCCTGCGCGGACGTCGCCGCCTTCACCTCCGCGGTGGTGGTCGCCACCTCCTTGCCCGCAGCCGTGACGGCAGCGGCTGCCGCCGAGCGCCTGGCGGTGGCAGCGGTGATCTCGGGTCCGATCTCGCGGCGACGGGTGGTGCGGGTCGCCGCCTCGGCCTCGGCCGCGGCGAGCCGGGCCTGGACATCGGCCATCTGGACCAGCAGGAGGTCAAGGCGTTGGTCGGGCGTCGTCGCGATCCTGCTGATCGCGACCGCGGCGGCGGCCATCGTGCCGGGCGCGACCGCCGAGGTCGTGGCCGCGGGCGCCCCGGGGTCCGGCACGCGGTGCGTCGAGGTGCCGGCGACGGCGACCAGCGGTCCGCCCGTGAGCACCGCCGCGGACACCAGGAGGGCGATCGGGCCCCGGGTGGACGCCCACGCCCGCGCGCGCAGGCGCACCGGGGGGAGGACGCCTCCCACCCCCCGGCGGGCAAACCGCGCCGCGTCCACAGCCGTGAGAGTAGCGCCGGACGGCCCGGGTGGGAACCCCAGGAAGCCCGCCACATCGGGACGATCCGGTCAGGCCAGCTCGGTGATGGCGAAATGGGTCAGGGCGTCGCGGACGTAGGTGGCCCCCTGTGTCCCGCCGTAGTTGGCGGCGAACCGCTCGTCGGCGACGTACATGTCGGCCAGCCCGGCCAGCTGGTCGGCATCGGGGGCCCTGTTGCCCCATCCGGCGGCGATCCACGCGTGGTGGCGCCGGGCGAGGGCCTGGGCGTCCTCGCCGTCGATCGGCGCCCCGTGCGCCTGCAGCCGCGACCACTGCGCAGCGATCGCCGCGTGCTCGTCGGTGAACGCCCGCTGCCCCTCGGGGCCGAGCCCGCGCCACCAGCGGTCGCTGTCGGCGTAGGCCTGGGCGCCCCAGCGTGCCTCGACCTCCTCCTTGTACTGCGTGTGGTCGAACCCGTCGAACATGTCGTCGGCCATGATCGGCACTCCCCTCTCCCTGCTCGTGATCGTGCGCTCGACGCTGGCGATCTGCCGGTCGAGCCGTTCGGACTCCGCACGCAGCCACTCCAGGTGGGCCCGCAGCGCGGAGGTGTCGTCGGCGGCGTCCAGGACCTCGGCGATGGTCGCCACGCCCAGCCCGAGCTGGCGCAGCATCAGGATCCGCTGCAGCCGGGTCAGGGCGCTCGTGTCGTAGTAGCGGTAGCCGTTGGCCCCGATCCGGGACGGCTCGAGCAGCCCGACGTCGCCGTAGTGCCGCAACGTGCGGCTGGTCGTACCCGCCAGCCGGGCGACCTCGGCGATCCCGTACTCGACGTCGACCTCGTCGGCCTCCTCGGCCTCGTCAGCCTCCAGGTCGCGCTCCACCTGCGCCACCTCGTCCACCTCCTGCCGGGCGTCACCCACGCTCCTCGGGTATGCGGGTACCACCGTAGAAGTTGACGCAACGTCAATGTCAAGGGTGCAGGTCAGGTGCCGAGGGCCAGCTTGACGGCGTAGCCGGCCACGATCGCGTAGCCCGTCAGCGAGACCCCGATCCGGACCCGCTCGGACATCCGCGACCCGGCGCTCGCTCCCCCGATCGCCAGCACCAGCTGCCAGGCCAGCGACCCGAGGAACACCCCGACGGCGAACGCGGCCCCCGCCCCGGGCCCGGACAGGCGTTGCGCGAGCCCCGCGGTCAGGGCCACGAAGTACACGGCGGTCATGGGGTTGATCGCCGTCAGCCCCACGAACCGCAGGACCGTGCTGCGGTAGCCGACGGGGAGCTCGGGCACCGCCGAGGGTTCGGGAACCCCGGGACCGGCACGCACGCTGCGCAGCAGGTCGCGCACGCCGATGACCACGACCGCCGTCAGGGCCAGGGCGCCGACCACCTGGACCACGCGCTCGACCCCGGTCAGGGCGTCGGCGATCCGGTCCCCCACGACCACCGCGACCACCGCGTACCCGAGGTCCACGGTCGCGACCGCCAGCGCAGCGGCACACGCCGCGCGGATCCCCCGTTCCACGCCCTCGCGCACGATCAGCACGCCGATCGCCCCGAGGGGCAGGGCGATCCCCAGACCGGCGGCGAGGCCGGCGACGAAGGGGGTCCAGGCGATCACCGGCCAAGGGTAGGTGCTGGCCAGCCCCTACCCGACGCGAGCATTCATGACGATCCCCGCACCGACGTGCCGTCAGTCCATCCAGCGCACGGACACCCACCCGGCCGGGGCCGGGACGAACACGACCTGGCCGTCCCCGGAGAGCTCGGCGGGGATCGTGCTGTTCACCACCACGACATTGCTGCCGACCTGCAGCGGGACGCCCGCGGCGATCAGCGCCGGGGTGAGGTCCACGGCCACCCCGGTGTCCCGGTCGAACACCCCGATCAGGCCCACCCGTCCCACCACCGGATCGGTGATGCGCGACCCGTGGTAGGTCGCGTAGCGCCCGCGACGGCTGATCCCCTGCGGCTCCCGGTACTCCTCGCCGGGCTGGACCTGGTCCCGGCGCATCGGGTCACCGGTCAGCAACGGGGTGACGACAGCGGTTGCCGTGTCGTAGCGCCCCGCGTCGTTCGCACCGCCCACCTGGTAGTAGATGGCGCTGCCGTCGTCGGTCAGCATGATCCGCTCGGCGTCCGGGATGGCCACGGCGCGCACGGTCGTGCGGTTCAGGAGCACGTCGACACGATGGCTCGCGGTGCTGCCGGCGGTGTTGAACGGCAGCATGACCGTGCGCGCACCCTCGGAGATGTGGGGTGCGTAGAGCTCCGCCTCCTCGTCGGTCCTGTGGCAGATCCCCGTGCGGACGGTGAGCTTGCGGGTCTTCATGTCCTTGATGTACAGGTCGCCGCGGTCCGGATCGGTCAGGTTCGCACAGAAGGCGACGTAGCGACCGTCAGGGGACATCTGCCCGGGGCCCCGGGGGCCGTTGTGGAAGTAGGCACCGAACGTCGACTCGGCGGTGCTGAACTGGGCGCACCCGGTGGCCTGGCTCCAGGTGGGCCGCAGCTGCTTGCCGCTCCGGGTGGTGGCGGCCAGCCGCGCCCGCCCGGTGATCCGATCCAGCACCCAGGGGCGCGCGTAGGTGCATGAGCCCTTCGTGTACGACCGGGTGTAGGAGACGTACCTGCCGTTGCTCGACAGCGACTTGTAGGTGTAGCTGCCACTGGACCTCAGCGTGCGCAGCGTCTTGTTCCGCACGAGGTCGCGCACCACGAAGGGACCCGTCTCGGTCATCCTGCCCAACGCGATCCTGCCGTTCTTCGACACGTCGACGAGAGTGTGGATCCCCGTCGGCACCGGGGTCGCTGATGCCGCCACCCCGGCGGCGTCCTGCACGGCGAGCGCGCCCCCCGGAGCCGCCGCACCGAGCAGCAGCCCGGCCAGCGCCATCCCGGTCACGAACCACCGACTCCTGGTCATCACGACGCACCTCTCCCATCCGCCCAGCCCGATGCGGTCGATCACCGCCCGCAACCCGCGATCGAGTCACCCACGAGGCGACCGCCCTACCGCTCCACCGAATCACTGCGGCGGGCTGGACGCTAGGTGCTTTGGTCCCGATCGGCCCTGATGTGGACGGGTGCGCTACTGGCGGCGCCGGAACTGGGCGACCTGGCGCCCAGCGGCGCTCTGCTCGACCAGCACCTCCAGCCGCCGGGCCCGGGTGTCCACCCCCTTGGCGGAGTGCAGCCAGTGCACCACCGCCCGCCGGTAGGACCCCGGCTGGGCGGCGAAGTGCTCCCAGGCCCCGGGCGCCGATCGCAGTCGTGCCTCCTCCGTCGTCGTGAGGGTCAGCCCGGCGTCGCCACCCTGCTCATGGGAGTAGACCGCGGTCCGGTCGGCCCGCCGGGCAGCGAGGGCGGCCAGGCCCGCGGGCGTCATCAGCCCGGCGTCCGTGAGCGCCTGCGCCTTGGCGACGTTGACGGCCGACCAGATGCTTCCGGGGCGCCGGGGGGTGAACCGGATCGTGTAGCTCCGGTCGTCCAGGCGGCGCCGGACACCGTCGATCCAGCCGAAGCACAGGGCTTCGTCGACGGACTCCGACCAGGTCATCGACGGCTGCCCGGACCCCACCTTCCAGAACCCGACCAGCAGCTCGGTCGCCGAGCCGTGGTGCTCGGCCAGCCAGCTCCTGAACTGGGCGCCGGTCGCGAAGAAGACCGCGCCGACGACCCCGTCCTGCGGCTCTCGGCCCCCGACCTCGACGCGCTCCATGGCCCGAGTGTGCCAGCGCCACGGCAGCCACGTGGGCGCATCGATGGCGCGCACCCTTGTCAGGGCGGTGCGGGTCTGCCATGGTGACCCGATCATCGACCGTCCGACGGAGCGCCCATGTCGAATCGCCGCAAGTCCCTGGCTGTCGCTGCGACCTCGGGCGGGGTGCTCCTGCTGGCAGCCGTGGCCGCCGCCGGGGCGCCGACGGACACCACCTACTACGCCTGCCTGAAGAACGGCAGGCTCAGCGAGGTCGGGACCTCGGCGCCGTCCTGCGCGGCGAACGAGACCGGGATCTCCTGGAGCCAGCGGGGCCCGGTCGGGCCCGCCGGCCCGCAGGGCCCGATCGGGCTGACGGGGGCCACCGGTGCGCAGGGGCCCACGGGCGAGACCGGGGCCACGGGGGCGACCGGCGAACCGGGGGCGACCGGGCCCGCGGGCCCACAGGGCGAGCAGGGCGTCCAGGGCGTCCCCGGGGAGAAGGGCGACCCCGGCGCCATCGGGCCGGTCGGCCCGCAGGGGCCCCCCGGGCTGGACGCGCAAGGTGCTGCCGCCCTGGCCTGCGACACCCTCGCCGCCGACCAGCGGACCACGCCGGACACGTCCGTCGACGTCTTCCTCACCCTGGCCGGCATCCCGGGGGACTCGGTTGACTCGAAGCACAAGGGCGCCATCGAGGTGTCCTCGTTCTGCCTGGGTGGGGCATCGGCCGACGACGACGGCGTGTTCACCGTCGAGAAGCCCCTCGATTCGGCCTCGGTACCGATTCTGGAGGCCCTAGCGGACGGCACCTCCATCGCCACCGCGCAGGTGGACGTCGTCCGGGCCAGCAAGCTCCAGGAGACCGTGGCGACGTTCAAGTTCTCCAACATCTCGGTCCGCGGGTACCGGCTCGGTGGGCATGAGACCTTGGACGAGGACGTCTCGTTCCGCTGGACGCAGGTCGTGGCCCAGACCGGCGGCACCGCCGGCGAGCCGATCACGGCGCCGGATCCGGTCGCGGAGACCGAGCCCCGGTGCGCGGCGCTGACCACCGACCGTGAGCCCGGCGACCTCAGCGGCGTGTCCGCGTTCCTGGAGATCCCCTCGATCCCGGGCGGCAGCCAGTCGGACAAGCACAAGGGGGCCATCGAAGTGCGGTCGATCTGCTTCGGTGGGTCGCGGGCGGGTGGGTCCGGGCCGTCGTACACGTCGGTCACCACGACCAAGCGGACCGACGTGGCCAGCGCCCGCCTGCACAACGCGTTCCGCGAGGGCACCGTCCTGGCCGACTCCACGATCGCGGTCGAGAGGGTCACCGACAAGGGTTACGCGCCGGTGCTGCGGCTGGAGCTGGCCAGCCCGACAGTGGCCGGCTACCGCGCCGGGGCCCGGGGAGGTCCGTTGGCCGAGGACCTCGCGCTGACGACGGGCAGCCTCACGGTCACCTACTTCGTCTACGACCCGGCGGGTCGGCAGACCGGTACCGACGAGGTCATCCTGGACCGGTGACGTCCTACGACGAGGTCGCCTATCCCAGCGTTCCCCTGGCACAGACCCAACCGGACGGGTTCGCGACCCAGGCGGTGCTGCACGGGGTCCGGTCGCCGGACCCGGCAGCGTGCCGCGTCCTGGAGATCGGCTGCTCCGACGCCGGGAACCTCGCGTGGCTGGCTGCCCATGCCCCCGGCGCCCAGTTCCTCGGCGTGGACCTGTCCGAGCAGGCGGTGGCCCGGGCCCAGGGCGTGGTCGCCGGCCTGGCGAACATCGAGGTCCGGCAGGCCGACCTGACGCAGCTCGACGCCGGGCCGTTCGACTTCGTCATCGCACACGGGGTCTACTCATGGCTGCCCCGGCCGGAGGAGCTGCTGCGCTGCATCGATCGGCACCTCTCCGACGACGGCATCGCCTACGTCTCCTACAACGTGCTGCCCGGCTCCCGGGTGCGCCAGATGGCCGGCGACGTGCTCACGCGGCACACGGCCGGATCGCCGGACCGGGTGGCCGCAGCCCGCGCCCTCATGGACCTGGTGACCTCCGCAACCGTGGCCTCCCCGCACGCCGAGATCATGCGCGCCGCGATGCGGCTGAGCGCCGACAAGCCCGACCACCTCCTGATCCACGACGAGATGGCCACCTTCAACCACGCGCCCTACTTCGACGAGTTCATCGCTGCAGCCGCGGCGCACCAGCTGGCCTACCTCGGCGAGACGCACCGTGCCGACAGCAGCCCGCCGGGAGTGACCCTGCCCGAGGACGCCCCCGCCGCCGAGGTGGACCGCCAGCAGCTGCTGGACTACATCCGCAACAGGTCCTTCCGCCAGACCCTCCTGGTCCGTCCCGGCAACGCCCCCGAGGGCTTCCGGATCGATCCCGACCGGTTGGCGGGGCTGCACGCCGCGGCTCCGGTCGAGCGCCGGGGCAGCGACTCGGGGCGCACCACCTACACGGTGCTGGGCGGGGTGGAGCTGACCACCGACAGCACGGAGCTGGGCGCGGACCTCGAGCTCCTGGGCCGGTCCTGGCCGGGGAGCGTTCCCGTCTCCAGCCTGCGGGCGGACCGGGCGCTCCTGCTGCAGGTGCACGGCAGCCGCGGGCTGGAGCTGCGGGTGCACCCGATCGTCGCGGTCATGCCGGGCGACCGACCGCTCGTGGGTCCGTACGTGCGCTCCCGGGCGGGCATCGACGGACGCGTGGCCAACCAGCGGCACGAGATCCTGAGCCTCGACGATCCACTGAGCCGTCGGGCTGTGGCCATGATGGACGGGACGATGACGCGTGCCGCCATCGCGCGGGAGCTCAGCGCCCTGCCGGGAGCGCCGAGGGACGTCCGCAGCGCCCTCGACGTCCTGCTCGACGAGCTCGGTGCCGCCAGTCTCCTCCTCGCCTGATCCTCCTCGCCGCGGCGAGCCCCCGCGGCCCGGCGACGGCGCCGGTGGGTCCGCCGGTCCTAGGCTGGGTCGCACGCGGGGGCCAGAGCGGCCCCGGAGCATCGAGGGGGTCGAGGTGGGCATCTTCACTGGGAACGCCGGGCGCAAGGACGCGGGGGCCATCCAGTCCGAGTACGCCCGGATCTTCGCCCAGGACGAGCAGGTCCACGCCGCCTACGGCGTGGTTCGCGACGTGTTCATCTTCACGAACATGCGCCTGGTCCTCGTCGACAGGCAGGGCATGTCCGGCAAGAAGATCAGCTACGAGTCCATCCCGTACAAGAGCGTCGAACGGTTCTCGGTCGAGACCGCGGGAGCCTTCGATCTCGACGCCGAGCTGCGGATCTGGGTGCGCGGACGCAATGAGCCGATCGCCAAGCAGTTCGACAAGGGCGCCAACATCTACGAGGTGCAGGCGATCCTGACCGCCTACGTGGTCCGCTGAGGCCCTGGGCAACCGGCTGTGGCCGCGGGCGCGCCGCCACCGACGACCTGACAGGGCGCTGGGGGACCAGTACCGTGGGCGGAGTTGGACAGGAGGTTCGGCGTGGGCGTGAGTCGAGGACGTGCTGACCACGTCGTCGCAATCGACCGCCGGCGCCGGCCGTGCCGTCCATGATCGGGACCCCGGGGACACCCGACCTGATGGGTGCCCGACGTGAGTATGTCGCGGCCCTCAAGGCGGGCGATCGGATGGGGGCGACCACGATCGCCCTGGAGCTGCTGGACGCAGGCGTGCCGGGCGAGCAGGTCCTGGGCGGGCTGGTGTCCCGGGGCCAGGTCGAGGTGGGCCTCGGGTGGCAGGCCGCGACCTGGACGGTGTCGGAGGAGCACCGCGCCTCAGCCATCGCCCTGTCGGTGATGCGTGCGGTCTCCGATGCGGCCATGCGCGCCCCCGGCGCCGTCCCGGAGGGCTCCCGCGGCCCGGCCGTCGTGGCCTGCACGGAGGGTGAATGGCACCTGCTTCCGGCCCAGTTCGCCACTGAGACGCTGCGCCTGCGCGGATTCGACGTCACCCTGATCGGCCCCTCGGTCCCGGCCTGGGACCTCGCGGAGTTCCTGGGAAAGGACGGCCCCTCGGCCGTGGCGATCTCATGCTCCATGCAGGTGTCGTTGGCGGGCGCGTGGCGAACCATCTCGGCGCTGCGTGGGCAGGGTGTGGCCATCGTCTGCGGGGGCCGGGGGTTCGGGCCGAGGGGCCGGTGGGGGTTGGCCCTGGGCGCCGACGTCTGGGCCAAGGACTTCTCGACCGGAGCCGACCTCCTCACCGACCTGCTCGCCCAGCCGCGCCCGGGAGCCCGCGCCAGGCTCGGGTCACCGGCGGTGCGGGCCGAGCTCGACGTGCTCCGACGCGAGTCCGAGGCCATCGTGCAGACCGCGACCACGTTCGCCCTGCGCAACTCCCCGCGGCTCATCGACGACATCGCCCGCGTCCGGGCCACCCGCGAGGACCTGGCCTCGACCTTGCAGGCTGTCGAGTCGGCCGTGGTGACCGGGGATCCCACGGTGCTGTCCAGCTACGTCACCTGGTTCGAGGACGTCCTGGCCGCTCGCCAGCTGCCGGTGTCGTTCGTCCCGACCGCCCTCGACCTGCTGGTCAGTGCCATTCCCGCTGATCTCCAGCTGACTCGGCAGGCCGCGCTGGACGGGCTCCGGGCATGCCGCGGACCCGGCCTGGTCCCGTGACCCACCTGTCGCGTTTGGCTGCCGAGTGCCCGGGGAAGGACCGAGCCCATGGGATTGCTCCGCGACAGCTGGAACAGCGGCGACAACGTCAGCCGCGTCTTCGTGGCCGGGGTACTGGCCAAGGGGCTCAACGGTGTGGCGGAGGTGGCGGGGGGCGCTGTGCTGTTCCTCGTCTCCCGGGACCTGCTGGTCGGGCTGCTCGGCGGGGTGGCCTCCTGGCTGATGAGCGACGACCCGCAGAACTTCCTCGGGCAGTGGCTGCTGAACTGGTCCAAGGGGGAGGACCTCTCGGCGGCCTCCATCTCGTTCGTGGCCACCTACCTGCTGCTCCACGGCATCGCCAAGCTCGTGCTGGTCGGTGCGCTGCTGCGTGGCCGGCTCTGGGCCTACCCGCTGTCGATCGCCGTGCTCGTGGCGTTCATCGGCTACCAGGTCTACGACATCGTCACCGAGGGGCCGAGCGTCGGGATGATCGGCCTGACCCTGTTCGACATCGTGCTGACCTGGCTGGCCTGGCGGGAGTGGCAGCACCACAAGGAGTCCGGGCTGTTCGAGCAGGCGGACCCGGCGGCCGACTCCGCAGGACTCCTCGACCAGCTGCCCGGCCGCACCGAGCTCGAAGGCGCCTGAGGCGCCCCAGCACGTCGCTTCGCTCGGGCGCCTGCATGACCAGCCGCGGATGGGCGGACGGCGGGACGTATGACTCTGGCCGCGGGCCCTGTACGGCGCCACTCTGGGGATGCACGGATGCGGCGTCGACCAGGGGGTTGAGATGGGCATCTTCGCCATCGAGTTCGCGGACGCAACACCAACGCCCACACCCACACCCACACCCACACCCACACCCGATGAGGTCGGGGCGTCCCTGACAGCGCTCGATGCCCTCTGGCCCGTCGTGGTTGGCACGGCCATCATCCTCGTGGCCGTCTACTTCGCCCGCAGCAGACTGGCGGACGACGGCAACTCGTTCATCCGCGGGGCGATTGCCCTGCTGCTCGTCTTCGGGCTGCTGCTGTACTGCGGGCTCCTCCTGACGACCGGGCCCGAGGACGCAGACCTGCGCAACCTCGTCTTCGGTGCCCTCGTGGCCAGCGTGGCCAGCGGTACCGCCTACTACTTCGCATCGAAGGGATCCGACGAGGCCCGCAAGGACATGCTGGCCTTCGTTGCCGGGGGCACCGTCACGGTCCCGGACCTGGTGACGAAGCTGGTCAGCGAGGCGACGGTGACGATGTCCGGGAGTCGCCTCACGCTCGTTACGCTGCCGCCGGTCGAGGCGGGCAAGGAGGCCCGGTTCGTCGTCGTCGACCAGCACCCGAGTGCGGGGACCGTGGTTCAGCCGGACCGGGAGGTCGTCGCCATGGTCAGGGAATCCGTCAACCCGGTCACGCCCTGAGTCCAGCGATCTCCGCGGCACGAACGGGGAGGCGCCCCCGCACGTCGCTACGCTAGCCGGCCATGAGCCGGATCTTCACCACCAGCTTCGCATCGGTCTATCCCCTCTACGTGGCGAAGGTGGAGCGCAAGGGACGCACGCAGGCGGAGCTGGATCGGGTCATCCACTGGCTGACCGGCTTCGACGAGACGGCGTTGCGTGACCACCTCGCCAAGGGCACGACGTTCGAGGCCTTCTTCGCCGACGCGCGACTCAACCCGAACTCGTCGTTGATCACGGGGGTGGTGTGCGGGGTACGCGTCGAGGACGTCGAGGATCCCCTGATGCAGAAGATCCGCTACCTGGACAAGCTGGTCGACGAGCTCGCCAGGGGAAGGTCGATGGACAAGGTCCTGCGCAGCTGACTCCGGCGAACGGTGGCCCGCTACTGCGCGGGGGCCTCGCCGTCGGCCTCGTCCTCCTCCCGGGTGCGGGCCGCGGCGACAAGTCCGGCGCCGGCTGCCAGCAGGGCAGTGGCCAGGCCCGCCAGGATGCCGGCATCGCCTGCCCCGGTGTGGGCCAGGTTCGCTGCCTCCGCCGCCTGGAGCGGCTCCTCACCGGGGGGCGTGATCCGACGACCGTCGAGCTGGCCCGCTGTCGATCCGCGTGCGGACCCTTGGCGGACGGCTGGTCCGTCGTGGCCCGACCCTGGGACTGGGTGCTGACTGCGGCCGGGCCCTGCGCCGAGACCGTGACCCCCGTGGTGGGCTCCTGCAGGCCAGCGCTCGGGACAGTGCCGGTCCCTGTGTCCGCGCCGGAACCAGTGGTCACCGCCGGCGGCTGCGGGATCGGCGGCGTCACCGTGGCCAGCACCGGCTCGTACCCCTCTCGGTGTAGTCGGCTTGCCGAACGGGAACGAGTTCATCCCGTGGGTGTACCGACGACGGCCGGGCTCGGGAATACCAGCACCGTCGGTAGGTCCGCGGTCACCCACGTGAGCTGCCGATGGGCGCCGGTTGACGCCCGGGTTGGGCCGATCAGGTTCCCCGCCGGGGAGGGAACCTGGCACGCCCGCCCACTCCCGCCCACGCTCCCACGCTGGGGCGGACGAGGCCAAGGCACCGTCGACCGGGGCGCACCGGGCCTCGATCGCGTCAGCAGTACTGCGATCGGGGCCCGGTACCCATGTGCTGACGATTCCGACCGTCAGATGGTCGGAATCGTCAGCATGTCGAGCCGGAAGGGCCCCACGACGCTCGCGATCAGACCCGAGAAACCGCTACACGCCGGCTCTCGGAGCGCACCGTCGGACGGCGCTCCATCTCCATCCCGGCCTGCAGGAGCCAGCCAGCCCGGGCCCCCCACCTCGAGCGGTGGGGCAGCCGCCCCCTGACCCTGAGTTGGCCATACTGCCCCGGCCGAGCCGTTCAGGGCCACGCGGTGAGCCTGTTCCGGGAGCGAAACGGTTTCGTGCGCGATCCTCGGGGCGCTGCTGCTGCCGGGGTCTCAGCCGGCGGCGATGCGGTGCAGTCCCATGAAGACGTCGTAGATGCCGGACCCGAAGTCGGCTGGTTCCGGGGCCAGCACGGCGACGGCCACGGGCGGGTCCCCGGTCCAGACCTGCAGGACGCCGGTGTAGGCCGCGTCCGGCCCCCCGCCAGCATGACCGACCATGGTGACCCCCCCTTCGGACATCACGATGGTGCCCAACCCGTACATCCCCACGTCCGGTTCGGGCTGCGGGTCGGCTTCCATCTGCGTGACCAGCGTCGAGTCGATGACCTGACCGCCGTAGAGCTGGTAGCCCCACCGGGCGACGTCTGCCGCGTCCGCGGCAATGGATCCGGCGCCGATGGTGAACGCCGCGAACGACTGTGACGGCATGAACGGACCGCCGAGGTCGACGATGTCGGCATGGGTCGCTTGGCCCCCGACCGTCAGTGGCGCGGTGGGGGTCTCACCACTCTGCACCCAGGTGCGCTGCAGCCCGGCCGGGTCCAGCAGGTCCGCGCGCAGCGCTTGCGCGAACGACTTCCTGGTCACCGTGGCGACCAGCTCGGCGAGCAGTTGGTAGTTGAGGTTGTTGTAGCGCGGCTGGCCGCCGACGGTGCCCAGCCCGTCGGCGTCCTCGGGCAGGGTGGCCAGCGCCTGGCTGAGGGTCCACTGCCGATCGAGATCCTCGGCGATCGACTCCTGGGAGGCCTCGGCCGTGTGGTCGGGGAAGCCGCTGCGCATCGCCAACAGCTGGCGGACGGTCGCGCCCCGGGTTGGGAACGGCACGTCGAGGTAGTCCGTGATCGGTGCGTCGAGGTCAACCAGTCCGCGGCCTGAGAGCAGCAGGACCTCAGCGGCGGTGTAGGTCTTGGAGATGCTCTGCAGCGACAGGGCGGAGTCTGGCTGCAACGGCGTGCCGGCACCGTCGACGCCGGCGGCCCCGGACCACACCCCGTCCGGGGTGACCACCGCAGCGGTGATGCCCCCGAGGCTGCCCTGGTCGACCCATGCGTCGATCGCGGCCTGCAGCTCGTCCGCGGTCTGCGTGTTCAGGTCCCCCGCCCCTGGTGGGGCCCACAGCGGGGCCGAGATCACGTCAGTTGACGGCGCGGCGGTCGCGGTGTCGCTGGTCGAGCCGGTGCTGCATCCGGCGATCCCGAGCGATGCCACCGTGAGGGCGGCAATGGTCACCCGAGCAGGTCGGTGATTGATCATGACGATCGCCTCCGCTCCGATCGTCGCGCCGAGAACGGCCACGCGGTAGGGGCTTTGGGCCTCGCCCCCGGTGACGGCGGCGGCATGCGGGTCAGGATCCCCCGAGCCACCCACGCAGTTCCATGCGCGGGAGCACGGGGCAGCTGCTGGTCTGCATGGGCCTGCTGTCGCCGCCCGACCCCGCTCGGGCGGAGGGAATGCCGTCGCCGGTGGGCGGCGTTGTGCTGCGACGGATGTGCGCAGCGCCATCCGGGAGGGTGGCGCCCGTGTCGCTTGTTGATCAGGTGGCTGCCTTGGTGGCGGCCGGGGTGCCCGAGGCGGCAGGGATCAGCCCCGCGGAGTTGGTGGCGCACGCAGCGGCGCTCCCCGAGGTGTCCGGTGCCATCGTCGCGGTTCACCCCAGCCTTGCGCGCCCCCGGGCGGCTGGCCGGACTGCTGCGGCACGGCGGCCGCCCCGGGTTCGTGGTGGCCGACATGACCGACGTCGATGACTTCGCCCCGATCAACGGGCTGACGATCCCCGGACGGCCGCTGTACCTGGTGCGCGAACCGACCAGGGGTGATGAGCTGCGCAACGCCAGCCCCGTGGAGGCCCTGGCCGCGATCAGCGGGGCAGGGCGCACCCCGCTGACCCTCAACGAGGGAATCAGCTGGCTGCTGCAGGACCCCACGGTCCTTCAGCCCGGGGCGTGCTTCATGACGATCGGGTCACGCAAGCACACCGCGGCGGCGCAGACCGATGGTCGGTGCCCGGCGATCTGGATCAGCCGCGGCACCGGTCGCGACGGACCCACGCGACGCAACGCGCCGAAGGTGGGCTGGTGCTGGGCGGGCAACCGGCACACCTGGCTGGGCCACGCGTCGGCTGCGAGCCGACTCCCACAACCCGGCACCGATGCAAGGGCCGGCTCAAGGTAGTCCTGCTTCGGTGGAGGCTGCTACGTGGCCCAGACGAAGGCATCTGGCGGAGGCGTAGGAAGTTCTCGAGGAGCGTCAATCCGCGAGCCGCGCACGTTTGGGGAAGGGGCATCGAGCGTCGGGTGGCTGCCCCGTCCAGGCTCACGCTCAGACCTCCTCCTACGGGGGAGGCTGTGAACCGGGCTGTGTCACCCAGGCGCCGGCTCGGTCGTAGGCGACGGCCAGGGATCCATCGGTCTCCTCCCCTTGGGCGATCAGGGTGATCGAGTCGGGCAGTCCTGCGGCTCGGAGTTGGGTGATGGTTGTTGGTTGCAGCCCGCACACGATCAGGGAGCCGCCGGATCCGGCGAGCTGCTCGGCGTAGGCCTCGAGGGCCTTGGTGAAGGTCAGGTTCGTGCGCAGGTGGCCGCGCAGCCGCAGGACGACGGCGAAGGGCCGGCCGTCGCCTGCGGCGGAGGCAGGGGGCAGCTGGTCGAACAGTGCGGGGACGGAGGTGAAGGCGCCGGATCCCTCGATGTCCAGGACAGTGACCTGCCCGGGGGTCAGCTCGGTACGGACCTCGGTGCGGCGCCAGCGGCCAGGACCTGCAGGTTCGAGGGCAACGATGTGGGTGGCGGACGCGCTGTTGATCCCGATCAGGAGCAGGGAGAGGATCACGCCGATCAGTACGGCGATGTGGATCGGGAAGAGCAGGGTGCCGGTCATGGTGATCAGGGCGGCGGCCCCGGAGGACTTGCTGGTCTGCCAGGAGCGGGCCAGCGCCCGGGGCTTCAGCGATCCGAACCCGGCCAGGATCAGCAGCCCCGCGAGCGCGGGGATCGGCACCGCGGACAGAACAGGTCCCAGGGCGACCACGAACACCAGCATCCACAGGCCGCTGAGGATGACGGCCCACCGGGTGCGCCCGCCGGCCATCACGTTGAACGCGGTCTGGCCGACGCTGCCGCCCACGGGGATGCCGCCGACCAGGCCGAGGCGAGGTTGGATCCGCCCTGGGCGTAGAAGTCGCGGGTCACGCTGTTGGCGGTTCCGTCGGTGTTCGGGTAGGCCGCGCCGACGCCGGCGGCCTGGACCAGCACGACGATCGTCAGGGCCGCCGCCGCGGCCAGCAGGGTCGGTGAGATCAGGCTCGGGTCGGGCAGGACCAGTGGCGGCAGGCCGACGGCGATGGCGCCCGAGGTCGATTCGACCGTTGCCACAGCTGTATCGGTCACGGCCAGGACGATGGTGGGGATCACGATCGCGATCAGCGGGGCCAGGGCGACCAGCTTCCCCCGGCCCAGGGCGATGCTGACAAGGATGGCGGTACCGGCGGTGAGCATCGAGGCCCGGTCGAAGGACTGCCACTGGCGAAGCGTGTTCAGGGCCTTCTCCAGGGTGGACCCGCCGCTGGTCTTCACCCCGGTGGCGTCGGCGAGCTGGCCCAGGATCAGGATCAGCCCGACACCGAACATGAACCCGCCCATCACCGAGGCGGACACGAACCGCATCAGCCTGGCGAACCCCAGCCGGGTGGCCAGCAGCATGAACGCGCCAGCCAGGATCGTCAGGGTCGCCAGCGTTCGCAGCGGGTCGGCCGGCCCGGCGTTCATCACCTCGGCGGTGGTCACAGCCGCGGCCGAGGTGGTGGCCACCACCATGACCGTGGTCGACTGCAGCAGCCCACCGGCCGCCGGACCGGCGAACGACGCGTACAGCCCGGCCATCGGGTTGGCCCCCGCCAGCACCGCCGTGGCCATCCCGTCGGGCACGGATCCGATCGCCCCGGCCAGGCCGGCCATGGTCTCCCGGCCCCAGGGGACCTTCGCCATCAGTGCGCTCTGCTACTGGCGCATCATGGCGACCCGCAGGTCGGCCTCCGTGTCCGGGATGAGCTCGCCGGACAGGTCGAGGGTGACCCGCTTGATCGTGCCGGTGAACCGGAACTCCCCGGTGTAGTGGTCGGGGGCGGCGGGCTCGCCGCCGTCGTAGCCGCAGGTCAGGCCCTGGGTGCCGAACATCCGTAGCACCGAGAACGGCATGTCGATGCTGGCGACCAGGGTGCCGTTGACGTACAGCTGCCCGCGGGCGGGGACGCCGTGCCCGAGGGCCGGGTTGGGGGCGCCGGTGGGCTCGAACTCGTAGCGCAGCTCGAGGTCACCCTCGGGCAGGGGGTCCGGTGAGATCAGCCAGAAGTGCTCGCGGCCCAGCCAGTTGTACAGGAAGTGCAGCTTCTGGTCCTTGACGAAGAACGTGTAGCCACCGGTCCGCCCGCCGTTGGCAACCAGCACACCCTCGGCCCCGCCCGGGGGGATGGTGACCTCGGCGGTGATGCTCCACGGGCGGTTGTAGGTCTTCGGGGTAGCGGTGAACGGCACCGAGGCGCCGCCGGGGTAGAACACGAATGTGTCCCTGGGCCCGGAGTTGGTCGGCTTCTCGACGCTGAGCCGGTACATCACGTCGCCGTCGAGGGGCAGGACCTGGTACTTCTCAGCCTCGGCCCACCACAGCGCGACCAGCTCGGCGAGCTTCTCGGGGTGCTCGGCGGCCACGTTGCGGGTCTCCGACCAGTCCTCGGTGAGGTGGTACAGCTCCCAGCCGCTGGCCTCCAATGCCGACAGCGTCTCGGCAGGGATCGGGGAGCCGAAGTGCAGGCCCTGCTCCGCTGCCTCGGTGAATGTGGGCCCGGGCCACGGGCACACCGCCCGCCAGCCATCGTGGTAGATCGCGCGGTGGCCCATCATCTCGAAGTACTGCGTCTCGTGGCGGGTGGGCGCCTCGGGGTCGGAGAACGTGTGCGCGAAGCTCACGCCCTCGATCGGGGCCTGCGGGACCCCGCGGACCGCCTCCGGGGGCTGCACACCCAGGGCCTCCAGGACCGTGGGGACGAAGTCGATCACGTGCCCGTACTGCGCCCGTAGGCCACCGGTGTCGGTGATCCGCGCTGGCCAGGACACGATGCACGGGTCACTCGTGCCACCCCGGTAGGTCTCCCGCTTCCACCGCCGGAAGGGGGCGTTGCCGGCGTTGGCCCACCCCCACGGGTAGTGGTTGCAGGTCTCCACCCCGCCGAGCTGGTCGATCATCGCCAGGTTGTCGGCGAGGGACTCGGGGGCGTTGTTGAAGAAGAACATCTCATTGAGCGACCCGACCGCCCCGCCCTCGGAGCTGGCGCCGTTGTCCGAGACGACGATGACCAGGGTGTTGTCCCGTTCGCCGATCTCGGCCAGGAAGTCCAGGATCCGCCCGAAGTGGTGGTCGGTGTACTCGATGAACCCGGCGTAGACCTCCATGAAGCGGGCCGACAGCCGCTGGGCGTCCTCGGACAGCGAGTCCCATGCCGGCACGTCCGGGTCGTGCGCGGACAGCTGCGTGCCCGCGGGGATGATTCCCAGCTCGATCTGGCGCTGGTGGACGATCTCGCGGTAGGCGTCCCACCCGGAGTCGAACTTCCCGGTGTACTTGTCGGCCCACTCCTTGGGCACGTGGTGCGGGGCGTGCCCGGCACCGGTGGCGTAGTAGAGGAAGAACGGCTTGTCCGGTGCCGTGGTGTGGGCGTCCTTGATGAACTCGATGGCCCGGTCCGCGAGATCTGCGCTGAGGTGGTACCCGTCCTCGGGCTGCGCGGGCTGCTCGACCTCGTGGTTGTCGTAGGTCAGCTCGGGGTACCACTGGTTGGTCTCCCCACCGAGGAACCCGTAGTACCGCTCGAACCCACGGCCCAGCGGCCATCGGTCGAACGGCCCCGCCGCGGTGGTGTCCTCAGCTGGGGTCAGGTGCCACTTGCCCACGCAGAACGTGTTGTACCCCAGGGGCAGCAGCATCTCGGGCAGCATCGCCTTGTCGAAGGGCATCAGGCCGTTGTAGCCCGGGTAGCCGGTGGCCGTCTCGGTGATGCACGCGATCCCAACCGAGTGGTGGTTGCGCCCGGTCAGCACGCACGCCCGCGACGGGGAGCACACCGAGGTGGTGTGCATGTTCGTGTACCGCAATCCCGCATTCGCCAGGTCGTCCAGGACCGGGGTGTGCACCAGCCCACCGAACGGGGACAGTTGGCCGAACCCGACGTCATCCAGCACGAAGAACACGATGTTCGGCGCCCCCTCCGGCGCCCGCCGCGGTTCCGGCCACGCCGGGCTGGACGTGTCGGTCGTGCGGCCGATGACCCCGGGGAACGGGGTCCCGACCGGGTAGGTGTGGACGGCCATGACTCTCCTCGATGACTGCGAGTTCGACAGGGTGAACCACTCGCTACCCTACTCCGCGACCGATCGCCATCCCCGGCGACCAGAAGACCGCCCCCGATCGTCTCGGGCGGCCCGACGCGGTCGGTGGCCCAGAGCCCCACCCTCGACAGGTTCCGGCTGCGAGAATGCGCTCGTGCCCCCTGACGACATCGCCCCCGGCCACGCCGCTGCCGCGCGCTCACGTCAGGCGCCGGCGTCGTTCCACGTGCTGGCCAAGCCGACCGGGGCGATCTGCAACCTGGACTGCGACTACTGCTTCTTCCTGGCCAAGGAGGAGCTCTACCCAGGCAGCAGCTTCCGGATGACCGACACGGTGCTGGAGGCCTACATCTCCCAACTGCTGGCCGCGCACCGCACCCCCGAGGTCACCATCGCCTGGCAAGGTGGCGAGCCGACGATGATGGGCCTGGAGTTCTATCGGCACGTGCTGGAGATCGTTGATCGGCATCGGCGCCCGGGGCAGGTGATCGAGCACACGATCCAGACCAATGCCACGCTGATCGACGACCAGTGGGCGTCCTTCCTTGCCGAGCACGACTTCCTCGTCGGGGTCTCGATCGACGGTCCTGCGCACCTGCACGACGTGTACCGGCGGGACAAGGGCGGCAAGCCGACCTTCGACCGGGTGCTCCGCGGGCTGCGGACCCTGCAGGCCCACGGGGTGCGGTGGAATGCGCTGACCACCATCAACTCCGCGAACGAGGACCATCCGCTCGAGGTTTACCGGTTCCTGCGCGACGACCTGGGGGCGGAGTTCATCCAGTTCATCCCGATCGTGGAGCGGCCCTCGCCCGGCGGGATCCCGACCGGGAACCAGGTGACCGACCGCTCCGTGTCCCCGGGTGGGTACGGGACCTTCCTGTCCGCGGTCTTCGACGAGTGGGTCCGCCGCGACGTCGGCACCGTGTTCGTGCAGATGTTCGACACCACCCTGGCCAACCACCTCAACGTCCCGGGCGGCATGTGCGTCCACGCCCGCACCTGCGGCACCGCCGTCGCCCTGGAGCACACCGGCGACCTGTACTCCTGCGATCACTTCGTCGAGCCCGAGTACCTGCTGGGCACCATCACCGACCGACCGATGCTCGAGCTGATCGCGTCCCCCCAGCAGGTCGCCTTCGGGCAGGCCAAGCACGACGACCTGCCCGCCTATTGCCGCACCTGCACGGTTCAGTTCGCCTGCCACGGCGGCTGCCCCAAGGACCGGTTCACCACCACCCCCGACGGCGAACCCGGCCTGCACTACCTGTGCCCCAGCTACAAGGCGTTCTTCACCCACGTCGACCGCCCCATGCGGTTCATGGCAGGCGCCCTGCGCGCCGGACGCCTGGCGGAGGACGTCATCCCCTGGATGGCCCGGATGGACGCCCGGTCAGCGACCACGGACTGAAGGTCGCCGAACAGCTGCGGCGTCGCCCTGCGGGCCGATGTGCTCACGAGTGGCAACAGGCTGTCTAACTAGGTTGACTGTTGCGGTGGCCTCCATCGACTCCGACGACCTGCTCGACAGCAGCCAGGTGGCCGACCTCCTCGGCCTGACCCATCGGCACAGCGTCTCGACCTACCGGCGCCGGTACGCCGATTTCCCCCCTCCAGCCGTGGCCCGGGGGAAGGGTCGCACCAACCTGTGGCTGCGCAGCGACATCGAGACCTGGCGATCCGCCAGGCCCACCCCCCAACTCCCTGGGCGCTCAGGCGCGGACACCAGGCGCGACGCCATCCTCGACGCCGCCACCGAGCTCATGGCCACCCGGCCGATCACCGACATCTCGGTGCGCGAGATCGCCGCGAGGGCCGGTGTGGCGCACACCATGATCTACCGGCACATCGGCAGCAAGCAGGACCTCGAACGAGCAGTCCTCGACCGAACCGTCAACGAGGTGCTCGCCCTCACCCAAGCCAGCCCGGAGGCCGCCCTGGGAAGCTTCGAATCAGTCATCGAAACCCTGCTTGATCGACGGGACAGCCTCCGGGTTCTCACCCACTCATTGCTCACCGCGGATGGTGCGGCCAGGCACTCGGATGGAGCACCGGTCATGGCACTGCTCCTGGACGCGCTGGGTACCGACATCGACGCCCGACGGGCCGCCGGACAGCCCCAACCGTCGCCCACGTGGCCACCGCTGAGCCCCGAGGTCGCCGTCGGGGCCGTCGCGGCGCTGATCATGGGCTGGGTCGCGTTCGAGCCACGTATCAGAGCCGGCACAGGGCTCACCAAGACTCCCGTTGCGGATCTGGCCACCCTGGCAACTGCAATCCTCGACCTCGCGCGCACGCCCCCCGGAGATGCCTCAACCCCCGAACCTGCCGTGGGCTGACGGCGCGCCGCACCGGGGTGCCGAGACGCTGGTCGAGCGCCTCGCCGAGACGGTGGCCGCGATCCCCGGATCACCTCGCTCACACCCCTGGTGTCCGCAGCGGTCAATTGCCACGTACACCCGCGCCAGGCTCGACCACTGGGCAGCGTGCGGTCGCGCACGCACCCGGGGCCGGAGCACCCGACGCAGGGGACTTCTGACCCTTGGAGGGATTCCGACCCAAGGCCTAGCGTCGGTGGTGACGGAGGGGTTGGGCGCCGTGGATGAGGGTTTCTGGATTGGCTTGGGCACGATCCTCGTCATGGTCCTCGTCGCCGCCCTGCAAACGGCCGCGTACTGGAATGTGGGCGGGTGGCTCGACGTGCGCTCGTCCCAGACCGCTGACGAGGTCCGCAGGAACATCGACGAGTACGGGCCCGAGGTCCCCGGCCTGAAGCTGCACCTGCTTCCCGAGCAGGAACGGCAGGCCGTCCTCAGGATCCGCGCGGACCTGGCCGAGCAGCGGGCTGCCCGCAAGGCGGCGAGGCACTGAGAAGGTGGCGCATCGGCAGCGAGTGCGGCCAGATGCGGCAACACCACCCCATGGCTGCCAGCTCCAGTGCTGCTGCCAGCTGCCGAGGGGCGCCTACCGGTACGAACTGAGCCGACCTGAGTCCCAGTGCCCGCATTCGCGTATTCCCAGCAGCTGGACGCCTACATGGCGGCCATGTCGACGAACCGGGAGTAGTGCCCCTGGAAGGCGACGGTGATGGTGGCGGTGGGTCCGTTGCGGTGCTTGGCGACGATGAAGTCGGCCTCGCCGGCGCGGGGGGACTCCTTCTCGTAGGCGTCCTCGCGGTTGAGCAGGATCACCACGTCGGCGTCCTGCTCCAGGGACCCGGACTCACGCAGGTCGCTCATCATCGGCTTCTTGTCCTGGCGCTGCTCCGGGCCACGGTTCAGCTGCGCGATCGCGATCACCGGCACCTCGAGCTCCTTGGCCAGCAGCTTCAACGCCCGGGAGAACTCCGCGACCTCCTGCTGGCGGGACTCCACCTTCTTCCCCGAGCTCATCAGCTGCAGGTAGTCCACGATCACCAGGCGAAGGTCGTGCTTCTGCTTCAGGCGCCGGCACTTGGCCCGGATCTCCATCATCGACATGTTCGGCGAGTCGTCGATGAACATCGGCGCCTCGACGATCGCCCCGGACTTGCGCGCCAGCTTCTGCCAGTCCGCATCCGACATCGTCCCCGAACGCATGTGCGCCAACGGCACCTGCGCCTCGGCGCTCATCAGGCGCATCACGATCTCGTTGCGCGCCATCTCCAGGGAGAAGATCACACTCGTCAGGCCGTTCTTGATGCTCGCCGACCGGGCCAGGTCCAGGCCGAGTGTCGACTTGCCGATGGCGGGACGCGCCGCGATGATCACCAGCTGCCCCGGGTGCAACCCGTTGGTCAGCGCATCCAGGTCGGCGAACCCAGTGGGTACCCCGACCATCTGCCCACCGTGCGAGGCGATCGCCTCGATCTCGTTCAGCGTCCCGTCGAAGATGTCGCGCAGCGGGGAGTAGTCCTCACTCGTGCGCCCACTGGTCAGGTCGTACACCTCGGCCTGGGCCCGATCCACCAGGTCGTAGACGTCGCCCTCGGCGGCGTACCCCATCTGCACGATCCGCGTCCCCGCGGTCACCATCCGGCGCAGCACCGCCCGCTCCGAGACGATCTCCGCGTAGTACGAGGCGTTCGCCGCCGTCGGCACCATCGACACCAGGGTGTGCAGGTAGGACGCCCCGCCGATCCGCGAGATCTCCCCGGACTTCGTCAGCTCCCCGGCCACCATGACCGCGTCCGCCGGCTCGCCCTTGGCGTACAGGTCGAGGATCGCGGAGTACACCGTGGCGTGCGCCGGGCGGTAGAAGTCCTCCACCTTCAACGACTCCACGACATCGGCGATGGCGTCCTTGCTCAAGAGCATCGCCCCGAGCACAGCCGCCTCGGCAGCCATGTCCGCGGGCGGCGTCCGATCGAACGGCGTCCCTCCATCAGAGACCGACAGCTCCAGCTCAGCGACGCTCATCCACCCCTCCTGGCCATCGGTCTACACCTGGGGTCCGACATCGCCTGACTGGGAGTCCGCGACAGGTGCCCCGGGAGAACCTAGGCCCTGAACTCCACCCCGGAAAGCCCCCCCTGTGGACAACCATGTGGACAATGTGTGTGACACGCGGCACACACGCCGGTCCGCTATGTGGACAACCTGGGTACGGAGATCGCTCCCTTGCATTCAATTGCCGTCTGACCTGCGGCGATACGATCCCCAGCCTGTGCGCTGAAGAAACCTGAAATGTTTCTTCCGGGTTTCTGCGCGGCACGCCGGGCGCGGGCGTTGACGGTCCCTTTACACCACAATGGGGTTCGTGAGCACGCCGAAGCCGAAGTTTTCCACAGTTGATCCGATCCGCGTCACGATGGTCTGCACGGGCAACATCTGCCGCTCCCCGATGGCCGAGGCCATCCTGCGGGCGACGCTGCGCGGCACCGACCTGGCCGACCGCGTCGTGGTCGACTCGGCCGGCACCCACGACTACCACGTGGGCGAGGACGCGGACGGGCGGGCCCGGCAGATCCTGGCCGAGGGCGGCTACCGGATCACCCACACGGCGCGCCGGTTCGACCCGACCTGGCTCGAGGACCGCGACCTCATCCTCGCGATGGATGCCGGTCACCTGCGCGAGCTGCGGGCGCTGGCAGCGCGGCGGGGCTCCCCCGACGCGCCCATCGTCGCCTTCCGCGATTTCGATCCGCAGGGCCCGGGCGACGTGCCCGACCCCTACTACGAGACCCTCGATGCCTACCGACTCGTCCGCACGATGGTGGAGCGCTCGATGCCGGCCCTGGTGGCGCACCTGCGCGGGATGGACGCCGCCCGTCGCACGAGCTGATCGCGGGCGACCCGCACGGTCAGGTCACCACGCGCCGAACACCCGCACGAGGGTGCCGTTCCCGACGCCCCCGGCCTGCAGGGCGTTGATGTCCCGATGCAGCATCCGCACGCATCCGTGGGACGCAGGGTAGGTCTTCACCAGCCGATCCGTCGCGGAGCCGTGCAGCGCCTGCCCGCCGGAGAACTGCATGGGCTTGTACATGCGGGCCTCGGGATAGATGGTCGAGTACCGCCACACGTGATGGGTCACGAAGATGCGATGCGTCCCCAGCCGGGTCCGGAAGCCCGGCTTGCCGGTTGTCGCTGCCATGACACGCCGGTACTCACGGTTGCCGCCGACCCAGAACGCCGCCTGGCAGGTGACCGACACGTTCACCCCGGTGGACATCGAGCCCCCGGCGGCCGGGAGCCCGCCGGTCGCCACGATGGCCCGCGCCTCCGCCGCCGAGGGTGCCCGACGGCTCGCTGGTCGACCGGTGACCGTGCGCCAGGCGCACACTGCGCGGCGGGTGCTGGCGTCGTAATGGCCGTTCACGCCTCCCGTCGGCAGGCCCAGGCGCGCCAGCGCGGACTCGACGGCCGCCCTCGACGGCGCGTCCCCGGAAGCCGGCGGCTTCGGTCTCGGGGTTGGCTTCGGCTTCGCCGCCGGCCGCCGCCCGACGGTGACCGTCACCGTCCCGGTGGCCCGCACACCGGCCGCGTCGCGAACGGTGTAGCTGACCTTGGTGGTCCCCGTCCACGACTTCGGCGCACGGTAGACGATCTTCGAGCCCGACCGCTTGGACGTGCCGTGCTTGGCCTTGCCGACCTTGACCAGGGTGAGCCGATCCCCGTCGGGGTCGGAGTCGTTGGCCAGGGGGGCGATCCGGTAGGTGCGCCCCACCGTCACGCTCACGGCGTCGTCGACGGCCACCGGCGGCCGGTTGGGGGCCGCGATGACGTCCACCGTGACCGTCGACTGCGCCTGCCCACCCCGCGGGTCGGACACGACGTAGGTGACCACCAGAGGTCCCACGAAGCCCGCAGTCGCCGCGATGGTCAGGATCTGGCCGTCGCTGCTCACGGACCCCGCGCCGCTGGTGAGCGTTGCGGCCGCGATCGTCAACGGCTCCGCATCCGGATCTGAGTCGTTGGCGCGAGGGTCGACCAGCAGCTGGCCACCGGAGTACATCTGCGCGGCGTCGGGCGTGGCCACCGGCGCCTGGTTGGGCGGCGGGACGACGTCGACGGTGATGGTGCTCGACGCCCTGGCGCCACTGGCATCAGCAACCGTGTAGCCGATCACCACCTGGCCGAGTGCGGTCGGCGTGATCGCAACCTCCGGACCTGCCCCGACCAGTGCCACCGTCGCAGCACCGGCCTGCACCGTGAGGGTCGGGTCCAGGGTCAGGGGCTCGAGGTCGGCGTCACTGTCGTTCAGCAGCGGGTTCACGACGACCTGCGTGCCGAGGACGGCGCTGGCCGTGTCAGGGACGGCGACCGGCGGGTTGCTCCCTGCGTGGGCCGGCGCGACACCGACCACCCCCACCATCATCACCGCCGCCGCAGCGGTGGTCCACCGCCTGCGCAGCCCCATGACTCAAGCGTAGGCAGGTGGTTCAGGAACCGTCAATGACGACTCGACCACACAGCGCGACCCCGGAAGGGCCGATCCCGCCCGCCCAGACGCACCAGGAGCGGGCCACCCGGCTTCCCGGGGACCCGCTCCTGCGGTTCTCGATGCGGCGCTCAGCTGGCGGCGACGACCTCGAGGGTGACGGTGGCCGAGACCTCCGGGGTCAGGGCGACCGTCGCGGTGTGCGTGCCCACCGACTTGATCGGCGAGGGCAACGTGACCTTGCGCTTGTCCAGGGCCGGGCCACCAGCAGCCGTGACGGCCGCGGCGACGTCGGCGCCACCGATGGAACCGAACAGCCGACCACCGCCACCGGCCTTCGAGACCAAGCGGATCGGCTTGGCCTCCAGCGCGGCCTTGATCTCCTTGGCGTGGTCGAGGTCGCGGACCTCGCGGGACGAACGCGCCCGCTTGATCTGCACGACCTGCTTCTCGCCGCCCTTGGTCCAGGAGACAGCCAGGCCACGGGGCAGCAGGTAGTTGCGGCCGTAGCCGTCCTTGACCTCGACGACATCGCCGGGAGCGCCGAGCCCCAGGACATCGGACGTGAGGATGAGCTTCATCGTCTTCTCTCCTTCCGGGTCAGCGAGCGGTCGAGGTGTAGGGCAGCAGGGCGACCTCGCGGGCGTTCTTCACTGCCATGGCGATGTCGCGCTGGTGCCGCGTGCAGTTGCCGGACACGCGACGAGCGCGGATCTTGCCGCGATCGGAGATGTACTTGCGCAGCGTCGGCACGTCCTTGTAGTCGACGGGCGCCGCGCCCTCCTTGCAGAAGGCGCACGCCTTCTTCTTGAACTTCTTGACAACGGGCTTAGCCATCGTGGTGCTCCGTTTCTACGGATGCCCGGCGCGCAGCCGGGATGGTCGGTGATGAGGGGTGCTGGCGAGGTCGGCGGGGGCCGACCCAGCCAGCGGTGCGGGGATCAGAAGGGCGGGGGCTGCTCGTCGGCGAACCCACCGCCGCCGGCCTGGCTGGCCCACGGGTCGTCGGAGCGAGCGAAGCCGCCACCGCCCTGGCATTCCCGGAGCTGGCCTGGGAGCCGCCGAAGCCGCTGCTGCCCTGGTTGCCGCCGAACCCGTCGGAGCGGGCCACGCGGTTGACCTTGGCAGTCGCGTAGCGCAGCGCCGGGCCGACCTCGTCGACATCGCACTCGACGCTGGTGCCCTTGCCGCCCTCACGGGTGTCGTACTGGCGGACCTTGAGCCGACCGGTGACCACCACGCGGGTGCCCTTGGTCAGCGACTCGGCCACGTTCTCGGCGTACTGACGCCAGACGCTGCAGCGGATGAAGACGGTGTCGCCGTCCTTCCACTCGTTGGTCGCCTTGTCCAGCATCCGGTTGGTCGACGCCACGGTGAAGTTGGCGACGGCCTGCCCGGAGGGGGTGAACCGAAGCTCAGGATCGGCGGTGAGATTGCCCACGACGGTGATCGGGATGTCCCCAGCAGCCATGGCCGCGCCTACCTGATCTCGGGACGCATGACCTTGGTGCGCAGCACCGACTCGTTCAGCCCAAGCTGACGGTCGAGCTCGCTCACCGAGGCCGGCGAGGCGTTGATGTCGAGGATCGCGTAGATGCCCTCGGACTTCTTCTTGATGTCGTAGGCCAGGCGACGGCGGCCCCACACGTCCACTGACGTGACGGTGCCACCATCCTGACGGATGACGTTGAGGAACGTGTCCAGGCTGGGAGAGACAGTGCGCTCATCCAGCTCCGGGTCGAGAATCACCATGATCTCGTAATGGCGCGTGCTCAAGAACCCACCTCCTTCGGACTCAAGCGGTCACGGTCCATCCGTGACAGGAGGGTTGCAGCGCCCTGGGCGCATCCGTCCCCCCGGTCACGAATGGTGACGTGGGAGTCCGACATCCGCCAGCGGCTGTCCACAGCCCCGACGTGCCCAGAGACGAACAGGGTATCCCGCCACGCCCACGGGCACGAAATCGTCGCCGGATCGCCCCACCGGGCGGGGCAGATCGCGATGGGGTCGGTAACCTCGGGCCATGTCCCTGACCGTCCGGCGGATCACCACCGACCAGCACCTGGCCCACATCACCGCCCGGGCGCAGGGCACCGGCCTGGTCAGTGCGCTGCAGGTCCCCGGTTGGGCGGCGGTGAAGTCCGACTGGCGCAACGAGTCCCTCGGGTGGTTCGACGGCGAGTCGCTGGTCGGCGCCGGCCTGGTCCTCTACCGCCAGGTCCCCCGGCTCCCGCGCTACCTGGCCTACCTGCCCGAGGGCCCGGACATCGACTGGCTCGGCGAGGGCCCGGCCGCCCGCGGGATCGTCGGGGCCCCGGAGCGGGTGCACCCCCTGCCCGACTGGCTGGACCCGATGCTGGCGCACCTGCGGTCCGCCGGGGCGTTCGCCGCCAAGATCGGACCGCCGATCTGGACCAGGCGCTGGAGCGCGACCACGCTCAAGGACGCCATCGCCGCCGGCGAGGCCGACGGGCTGCGCGACCTCACCGCGGACGAGACCGACGGACGCGCCCTGGCCGCCGCCGACGTGCTCGAGGCCGTGGGATGGACCCAGAAGCCCTCCACGGGGGCCGGGTTCGGCGACGTCCAGCCGCGCTACGTGTTCCAGGTCCCCCTGGCCGGACGCACCGAGGCCGACCTGCTCACCGGGTTCAACCAGCTCTGGCGGCGCAACATCAAGAAGGCGGCCAAGGCCGGGATCACGGTCCGCGCCGGCGACGCCCGCGACCTGCCCACGTTCCACCGGGTCTACGTCGAGACCGCCGAGCGCGACCGGTTCACCCCCCGGGGCCTGCCCTACTTCCAGCGGATGTGGGCCTCCCTGCGCGCCGAGGACCCCACCCGGATCTCGCTCTACCTGGCTGAGCACGAGGGCACCTGCCACGCCGCGACGATCGCCGTCCGGGTCAACCGGCACGTCTGGTACTCCTACGGGGCCTCCACGACCGCGGGCCGCGACCTGCGGCCGAGCAACGCGATCCAGTGGCAGATGATCCGCGACGCCCGCGACACCGGGGCGGACACCTACGACATGCGCGGCATCACCGACACCCTGGACCCCGACGACCACCTCTTCGGGCTGCTGCAGTTCAAGGTCGGCACGGGCGGGTTTGCCCAGGAGTACGTCGGGGAATGGGACTACGCGATCCGCCCCGCGCTGACCCGGGCCTTCGAGGCCTACATGCGCCGCCGCTGACGACCGGCCCCCAGCCCGAGCCGACGGCCAGGACCGCCGCACCCGCACCACCCCCGCAGCACCCATCGCACCGCAGGACATGAGGGCACATGAGCTTCGTCATCACCATCGACACGCCACGCTGGCGGGCCCACCAGGACCGGGTCCGCGACGCGATCACCGCGACCGGGACGACGCTGGTGCCGGTCGCCAAGGGCAACGGCTACGGCGTCGGCAACGTCCGGCTGGCCGCCGAGGCCCGGCGGCTCGGTGCGGACTGCGTCGCCGTGGGCACCGTGCATGAGGCCCCCACGGTCCTGGCCGCGGAGCCCGGTCTCGATGTCCTGGTGCTCGAGCCGCTGACGCTGCGCGGCGTCGTGGTGGCCGAGGCCTGGCGGGACCTTGCTGAGCACCCGGAGGCCGCACGGGTCATCCACACGGTCGCCAGCCCGGAGTCCGCCGCCGACATCGTCGCGCTCGCCTCGCCGGAGACGCCGCGCCGGGTGGTCCTCGAGGGCCTGACCTCGATGCGCCGGTTCGGGATGACCGAGGACGAGGTCGCTGCGGCGATCACCACCCTCGCCCCGCACATCGCCTCGGGCGCCATCCGCCTCGAGGGCCTCGCCCTGCACCTGCCGATCGCCACCCCCGAGGAACCGCGCATCGGGTCCATGGCCATGCTGACCTCGGACGACTCGGCCCCGCAGCCGGTGGTGGTCGGGTCCGCCCGGGTCCACGAGGTCGTCGCCTGGGGGCTGCTGTGGCCGAACCTGCTGGCCAACCTGGCAGGACTCTCCGACGCCGGCGCCCTGTGGGTCAGCCACCTCGACGACCGGGAGTGCGCCCAGGTCCGGGAGGCGCTGCCGGACATCCCGATCCGCCTGCGCCTGGGCACCCGGCTGTGGCTCGGCGACCGCGGCGCGCTGCGCGCCGGGGGCACGGTGCTGGCCGTCCATGCCACCCCGCAGGGCCAGTCCGCCGGGTACCACCAGCGTCGCGGGCCCCGCGACGGGTACGTGGTGGTGATCGGCGGGGGAACCTCGCACGGCGTCGCGCTGACCGCACCCCGCCCCGCCAGCAACGCCCGCCAGCGCGCGGCTGCGGCCGGCTCGGGCGCACTCGAGGCTGCGGGTCGGTTCCGGTCACCGTTCCGGCTGCCGTCGGGCGGTCAGGCGTGGTTCCTCGAACCGCCGCACATGCACGTCTCGATGCTGCGGATCCCCAAGGGCACGATCCCCCCGCCGGTCGGCGAGCTGCTCGAGTGCGACGTGCGGTTCACCACCGTCGCCCCCGACGCCATCATCGGCTGAGCAGCTCGGCCGACGGGTCGGCGACGAGCCCCACCGGACGGTCGGCATCCACCGGGCCGGTCGACGTCGCGCGCTGCTCCGGTGCGGCGTCCCCGGTCCGCAGCGAGTCGAGCACGCCACCACCGGGGTCGTCGACGTGCTCGGCGAACCCGTCGGTGCGCACGGGGTCGTGACGCGGGGACCAGGCGTCGCGGGCGACCAGCGCCATCAACCACGCCGTGCCCAGCCAGTGGGCGGCGGTCGCGGCCACGTACCAGCCCTCATGCAGGCCCTTGTCCTGGGTTCCGTACCCGACCAGGAACCACCAGATCCCCACGAAGTACGCCGACTCCGCGGCCTGCCAGATCAGCAGGTCGCGCCACCGGGGCCGGGCCAGCACCGCCAGCGGGAGCACCCACAGCACGTACTGCGGCGAGTAGACCTTGTTGGTCAGGACGAAGGCGCCGACCGTCAGGAACGCCAGCGCGGCAAGGCGGGGGGGTTGAGGTGCCCGCAGCGCCAGCCAGGCGATCCCCGCGCACGCCAGCAGGAACGACCCCGAGGCCAGGGAGTTGGCCGCACCACCCGGGATGCCGACGCCGCCCAGCGTCAGGGCGTACCACGGCGATCCGAAGTCGATCCCGCGCTCCCGGGAGAAGGTGTAGAACCGCGCCCAGCCCTCGAGGTTGGCCAGCATCACCGGCACGTTGACCACGAGCCAGGAACCGAGCGCCCCAGCCAGGAAGGCGCCGAGCGCCCGCCACTGGCTGCGGCGCGCGCACAGCAGGAGGACCGGGCCGATGATCACCAGCGGGTAGAACTTCGCTGCCACGGCCAGGCCCAGCCACATCCCGGCCACCGCCGGATGCCGCCGCGACCATGCCGCCAGGGCGGCCGAGGTCAGGGCGATCGCGAGCAGGTCCCAGTTCACGAACCCGGCCAGGGCCACGACCGGGGCCAGCGCGACCATCAGCGCGTCCCAGGGCCGGCGGCGCACGGTCGATCCGGTGCTGGCGATCGTCCACGCCAGCAGCGCCGACATGCCGACCACGTTGACGCCGAAGAACGTCTCGGCACCGCCCCCGAACAGCCGCGTGACCCACGCGGCCAGGTACATGAGCACCCCGGTCAGCACCGGGTACTCCAGCACCTGCTGGCCGGGTCCGGGCTCGAGCAGGTAGGGGAAGGCCCCGTCGGCCAGTCCGCGCGCGGAGAACAGGATCGGGATGTCGGAGTAGCAGAGGTACATGTAGCGCTGGGGGGCGCCCCATCCGTTGGCCAGGCAGTAGCCCTTGGACAGCCACCCCACCGCGTAGACCAGCAGGCCGACGACGATCGACACCCGGATCGGCGTCCACCACGAGCGCCCCAGGCCGGCATGCCGACCCACGGGGCCGCCGAGCAGCGGCAGGGCGGCGCGGGCCACCGGATCGGCCCGCGTGGGAACCACGTACGGGCCTGCCTCTGGGCGGTTCACGATGTCAGGGTACGGGGGCCGATCATGGCGGTGGAGCTGGAGCCGATGGCGGCACGTCCGTGGGCTGCGGGGTCGGCTCCGGGGTCGGCTGCTCCGGGGTGGGCTCCGGGGTCGGCTGCTCCGGGGTCGGCTCGGGCGTCGGCTGCTCCGGGGTCGGGTCGGCTCCGGCGTCGGGGTGCTCGGGGCCTGGGTGCTGGGCTCCGCGGTCGGCGTGGCGGGGGCGCTGGACACCCCACCGCCGGACGGGGGGTCCTCCGGTTCCACGAAGTCGATGACCTCCGTGCCCTCGAGGGCGCCCTGCATGAAGGCCGTCCACACCCGCGCCGGGTAGCCGCTGCCGTAGAACTGCGGCATGCCGCCGGTGCCCGACAGGGAGATCTCGGTGCCGTTCGGTCCGGACTTGCCGAAGCTGACCGCTGCGGACAGCTGCGGGACGTATCCGGCGAACCATGCCGACTTGTAGTCGTCGGTGGAGCCGGTCTTGCCCGCGGCTGGGCGCCCGAGGGCTCGCGCCGGTCCGCCGGTGCCGTTGGTGACCACGCTCTGCAGCGCGTAGTTGACGACGTCGGCGGTGTTCTGCTCGAACGTGCGCTGCGGGTTGTCCTCCCGCTCGTAGAGCAGGCTGCCGTCGGTGGACTGGACCCGGCGGATCGTGGTCGTGTCGGCACGCTCACCACGGGCCGCGAACGTCGCGTAGGACCGGGCGATGTCCAACGTGTGCGGCGAGGCCGTCCCCAGGACGAACGTGAGGTCCGGGGTGTCCAGGTTGAGCCCCTTCGTGTCCCGGGGGATCCCGGCGCGCAGCGCTGCCTCCTGGACCGGTGGGACACCCGTCTCGTCCTCGACCGAGACGTAGACGGTGTTGATGGACTGCTCGGTGCCCTTGAGCAGCGTCACGAGCGAGCCGTAGGAGTTGTCGCCGTAGTTGTTGACCTCGTAGTCCGCGACCATGGTCGGGGAGTTCCCCGGCCACAGCGAGTCCAGCCCGATCCCGTCCTCGGTGGCCGCGGCCAGGCCGAACGGCTTGAACGTGGAACCCGCCTGGTAGCCGGCCTGGGTCGCGTT
The DNA here is from genome assembly GCA_963774745.1 of uncultured Actinomycetes bacterium. GTDB lineage: Bacteria > Actinomycetota > Actinomycetes > S36-B12 > CAIYMF01 > Prado023. The sequence goes on from CAVZGE010000002.1 coordinate 161,800, forward strand.
GTTGAAGGAGTCCTCCAGGTAGTTGGCACCCCCGTACATGGCCACGATCTCCCCGGTCAGGGGCTCCACCGCCGCCAGGCCGATGCGCAGGCCCTCGGTGCCGGTCGTCGGCCCCTGCTCCTTGACCGCGGCGACCGCCGCCTTCTGGGACTTGTTGTCGAACGTGCTCACGATCCGCAGGCCGCCGCCCTGGATCTCGGCCTCGGTGAAGCCGAGCGTGATCAGCTCGTCCTGGACCGCGCGGATCAGGTATCCGGTGGGCCCGGCGTACTTCTCGCTCTCCTTGCGCTTCTTGATCTCCGGGAAGCTGTCCAGGGCGTCGTCACGCTCCTCGGCGGTGATGTAGCCCTCGTCGTACATGCCGTTGAGGACATAGGCGTAGCGGGTCTCGAGGTTCTCCATGTTGGTGTCGGGGTTGTACCGGCCCGGCGCGTTGATGATCGCCGCGAGGACCGCGGACTGCTCGAGGGTGAGCTCCGAGGACGACACCCCGAAGTAGGCCTCGGCCGCGGTCTCGACGCCGTAGGCGCCCCGGCCGAAGTAGATGGTGTTGAGGTAGCGCTCCAGGATCTCGTCCTTGGTCAGGGCGGTCTCGAGCTTCAGGCTGAGCACCAGCTCCTTGAACTTGCGGATGTAGGTCTTGTCCTGGGTGAGGTAGGCGTTCTTGGCGTACTGCTGGGTGATCGTCGAACCCCCCTGCGACGAGCCGGTGGTGAGGTTGGACCACATGGCCCGGGCGAAGCCCTTGACGTCGAAGCCGGAGTGCTCGTAGAACCTGCGGTCCTCGGCGGCCACGACCGCGTGCTGCATGTCCTCGGGGATCTCCTCGATGGGCACCGATATCCGGTTGGTGTCCCCGAGGCGGGCCATCTCCTTCTCGCCGTCGTTCCAGTAGATGATCGAGGTCTGGGCGGCCGCGACCTCGTTCTCCTCCGGGATGTCGATCGTGGCCCACGCGAACGCGAACAGGACGGAGAGGGCCGCCACTCCCAGCACGAGGAGCGACGCCAGGGTGCCGAGCACGAGCTTCCAGGACGGGATGAAGCGGGTCCATCCCTCGCGGTCGTCCCGCGGGTAGTTGATCCTCACGTGGGTACGGTAGTGGACCGGCGTCCCGGACCACGGCGTGATCACGACGACGGGTGCGCCCGGCGCCCTGCGGGCCTACCCTTGTGCGATGGCCGCCCCGCGCTCGTCGACGATCCGGGGCTCCCGCACGTCCGTGCCGACCAGGTCCCCGGCCCCACATCCCGACGAGTTCGCGCCCGAGGTCGTCGACGATCCCGAGGCCCCACGCGACGTGATCTCCTTCGCCCTGGCTCGCCGCTCGGCACTGGAGACGATGCGCCGCGGGGGCGCCTTCAACAGCGACTACTGCGATGCCGACCCGGGACTGCTCCGGGCGGCCAAGTACCACGGCGAGGCCGCGGGACGCGCCTGCCCGGTGTGCCGCCGGCCGGACCTCGTCGAGGTGACGTGGGTGTACGGGGCGCAGCTCGGCCCGCTCAGTGGCTCGGCCCGGGCGCAGGCCCAGCTGCCCCTCATGGCCCACGAGCACGGCCGGTTCACGGTCTACGTCGTGGAGGTGTGCCGGCACTGCTCGTGGAACCACATGGTGATCTCCTTCGCCCTCGGCGACGGCCGGCCGCGCACGCTCGGGCGCCGTCGCCGGTAGGCCGGGGGACCCCGTGCAACGAGGGCCGCGGACATGCGACCCTGAGTGCCGTGCCCGAGCTCCCCGAGGTCAGCGCGCTCGCCGAGGCCCTGGCCGTGCGCACCGCCGGCCTGCAGGTGGCGCGCGTCGAGGTCGCCGCGATCAGCGCGCTCAAGACGTTCGACCCGCCGATCGGCGCGGTGGCCGGCTGCGCGGTCCTCGGGTCCTCCCGGCGCGGCAAGCACCTGGTCCTCGAGCTGGTCGACCCCCAGGGTGAGCCGCTGTACGTGGTCATCCACCTCTCCCGCGCGGGGTGGGCCCGCTGGCGCGACGACCCGCCCGCGGCTCCGGCCCCGTTCGGCCGCCGGGGCGGTGGGCGGGGCGCGGGCTCGGCCCTGGCCGTGCGGATCGTGTTCGGCGCCGGTGATGCCGGCGGGCCGGACGGGCAGCCGCCGGGAACCCCGGTCGCCGCCCTGGACATCACCGAGGCGGGGACCCAGAAGCGGCTCGCGGTCCACGTCGTGCGCGACCCCGCCGACGTGCCCGCCGTCGCCCGGCTCGGCCCCGACCCGCTCGAGGATCTCACCCCGGAGCTGTTCCACGAGATCCTGGCCGCGGCCGGTCGCGCCCAGGTCAAGGGAGTCCTGCGCGACCAGTCCCGGATCGCCGGGATCGGCAACGCCTACTCCGACGAGATCCTGCACGCTGCCCGGATGAGCCCGTTCGCCCCGGCCGGCACGCAGCCGCCGGAGGCCGAGGCCCGGCTCTACGCGGCCATGCGCGACACGCTGGCAGCGGCTGTGGCCGTGGCCCGGTCCACGGATCCCGCGACCCTCAAGGCCGAGAAGAAGGCCGGCATGGCGGTGCACGGACGGACCGGCCAGCCGTGCCCGGTGTGCGGGGACACCGTGCGCGAGGTCAGCTTCGCCGACTCCAGCCTGCAGTACTGCGCCACCTGCCAGACCGGGGGCAAGCCCCTGGCCGACCGCCGCATGAGCCGACTGCTGAAGTAGCGCGGGCGATAGGCTGCCCACCATGGCATGGCTGATCACCGGAGGGGCTGGGTACATCGGGGCGCACGTGGTGCGCGACATGGTGGCCAGCGGCCGTGACGTCGTGGTGCTCGACGACCTGTCCACGGGGCGGGCCAACCGGCTGCCCGCAGGGGTCCCGCTGATCAAGGCGGACGTGAACAACCGCCGCGCAGTCCGCCGCGCGTTCTCGAGCCACCCGATCACCGGCGTGATGCACTTCGCGGCGCGCAAGCAGGTCGGGGAGTCCGTCGAGCGTCCGCTGTACTACTGGTCGCAGAACGTGGGTGGGCTGCAGGTGCTGCTCGAGGAGATGGTGGCGGCGGGCACCACCCAGATGGTGTTCTCCTCCTCAGCCGCCGTCTACGGACAGCCCGACCTCACCCCCGGAGCCCCCGGGATCTCCGGGGACGGGCGGATCCTGGAGTCCGCCCCCCGCCTGCCGGTGAACCCCTACGGTGCCACGAAGCTCGCGGGCGAGCACATGATCGGGGCCACCGCACACGCCCACCAGTGGCACGCCATCAGCCTGCGCTACTTCAACGTCGCCGGGGCCGCGAGCCCGGACCTCGGCGACCCGGCGGCGCTGAACCTGATCCCCATGGTCCTCGAGGCCCTCGAGAACGGCCGGCGGCCGAAGGTCTTCGGCGATGACTACCCGACGGCGGACGGCTCGTGCATCCGCGACTACATCCACGTCGCAGACCTGTCAGCCGCGCACGTGGCCGCCGCCCGGATCGTGGAGATCTCCCACCAGGCCGAGGTGCTGCGCGCCGCAGGTGACCGGGTCCAGGATGCCGCCGCCCGGGCCGAGCTGGCCGCCGCCCGCTTCCCGGGGGGGTCGGCTGCGGTGGAGGCCGCCTCGCAGGTGCCCGCCCGCGCCATCGAGCGGATGCCCGCCGCTGCCCGAGCCGTCGAGCTCGCCGCCCAGCGCATCCCCGGGGTGATCCGCTCCACGACGGGCCCGGGCGGGCGGCGCGGACAGGCCGGCGAGCTGGTGGCCGAGGTCGCCTCCCAGCTGGGCTCGATGGTGGCCCGCGTGGCCGGTGTCGAGGACGCCCCCCGTCTCGAGGACCACGTCGCGGTCAACATCGGGACCGGCACCGGCTACTCGGTGTTCGAGGTCATCGAGGCCCTGCGCCGGTCGATGGGCAAGGAGTTCGCCGTGGAGATCGTCGGGCGCCGGGCCGGGGACCCGCCAGCACTGGTCGCCGACCCGAGCCTGGCCGGCGCCCTGCTCGGCTGGCGGGCCCGCCGATCGTTGAACGACATGACCGACTCGGCCTGGGCCGCCTGGCAGACGCGCCCCTAGAGCTGCAGGACCAGCCAGCGCCCGGGATGCCCGGCTCGCGCCCCGGCCTACGGCGTCGGGGTGGCGCCTACGGCGTCGGGGTGGCCGACAGCCCGGGGTTGTCGTCGGCGTCGTTGGTCCCATCCAGGGGGTTCCCCGCGGCCCCGGCCCCACCGGTGCCGTCCGCGCCACCGCCGTCCGCGGGCACGCTGGGCGACGGGGTCGGCGTCGGCACCGGCGCCTTGGCCAGGGTCAGGGTCACCAGTGACCCCTTCTTGGCTCGCTCCCCGCCGACCGGGGTCTGGTCGGCGACCGTTCCCGGCGCGAACTCCGTGGTCTCCAGCTCGGGGGCGTAGGCGACCTCGAAGCCGAGGTTGAACAGGTCCGTGCGTGCCTGGGCCTCGGTCCGGCCGACGACGTCGGGCACCTCGACCTGGGCGTTGGACACCCAGATGTTCACGGCCGAACCGGCGTCGACGGTGTCGTAGGGCGCCGGTTCCTGGCGCAGCACGGTCCCCTCGGGCCGGTCGGAGTCCTCCTCCGTGACCTTGCCGAGCGTGAGTCCGGCCTCGGCCAGGGCCCTGCGGGCATCGGACTCGGAGCTGAAGTCGATCAGGTCGGGGACCTGCACCTGCTCCTTGCCCGCTGAGACCACGACGTCCACGAGGCTGCCGACCTCGACGAGCTCACCCTTGCGCGGGTCCTGGCTGATGATGGTGTCCTTGGGCAGGTCCGAGACCTTGACGTCCGGTCCGCCGAGCTGGAGGCCCAGATCGCGCAGCTCGGCCTCGGCCTTGGCAACGGTCAGGCCCTCCAGGAGCGGAACCTCCACCGTCTCGGCGGCGGTGGAGCTCAGCAGGCGCAGCCCGAGCCACAGGCCCGCACCCATCAGGGCGATCACCAGCGCCGCGATCCCCAGCCCCTTGAGCGCCCCACCCTTGCGGGGCCGATCGACCTCGGCCGTGGTGGAGATCGGATCGGGAGCGGCGAAGGGGTCGCCCGCGCCGCCCGGGATCACCGGGGACATCGCCCCGGTCGCGGCGGCCCCGGTGGCGACCATGGCCGCGGTCGCGAAGGGGTCGACGCCGCCGATCACCGACGTCGCCTGGGAGTCGGGTCCGACCACGGGGGGCAGGGGCATCACCCGGGTCACCGGTACGCCGGCGATGGCGCGCTCGACGTCGGCGCGGAACTCGACGGCCGTCTGGTAGCGCTGGGCGGGGTCCTTGGCCAGGGCGCGGGCCACGATCGGGTCCAGCTCCGCGGGGAGGGTGGGGTCCAGGGTGCTGGGAGCCGGGGGGGGTTCGTTGACATGGGCGAAGGCGACGGCCACCGGGGCGTCGGCCACGAACGGGGGGCGTCGGGTGAGCAGCTCGAAGAGCACGACACCCGCGGAGTACAGGTCGCTGCGGGAGTCGACGGTCCGGCCCTGGGCCTGCTCCGGGGACAGGTACGCGGCCGTGCCCAGCACGGTCGAGGTGCTGGTCCCCGTGTGCCCCGAGTCGGCGGTGGCGCGGGCGATGCCGAAGTCCATCACCTTGACCGCCCCGGTGGTGGTCAGCATCACGTTCCCGGGCTTGATGTCGCGGTGGACGATGCCGTGCCGGTGGCTGTAGTCCAGTGCCGCGAGGATGCCCGAGGTGATCTCCAGGGCGCGCTCGGGGACGAGCCTGTTGCCGGAGTTCAGCAGCTCCTTGAGGGTGATCCCCTCGACGAGCTCCATCACGATGAAGGGGACGGTCTCGGAGGTGGCACCGTCACCGAGGACGTCCTCGCCGGTGTCGTAGACCGCGACGACGTTGGGGTGGTTCAGGGAGGCCGCACTCTGCGCCTCGCGGCGGAACCGCGCCAGGAAGGCGGGATCGCGGGCCAGCTCGGGCTTGAGGATCTTGATGGCGACGCGCCGGCCCAGGCGCAGGTCCCGGCCCTCGTGGACCTCGGCCATGCCGCCGCGGCCGAGCAGCTCGCCCACCTGGTACCGATCGCCCAGCCGGCGCACGTCGCTCATCCGCTCTCCTGTCCCGTGGCCCTCGCGCCGAGCACGCGGCGGACCGTCCGGATCGGGATGGGTCCCGCGGCACCCATCCACCGGCGCACAATCTACCGCGAAGCAGGCAGTCGTCCCGGGAGCCCGGACTCCTCCCGCCCGCGCGCCGGGCTCAGCCGGAGAGCACCGCCTGCATCACGGCCCGGGCGATCGGGGCGGCCAGCAGGTTGCCGCCGACCTCGGCGGCCCCGGACTTCTCGATGGCCACCGCGACCGCGACCTGGGGGTTGCCCGCCGGGGCGAAGGAGATGAACCAGGCGATGTTCGGCCGGTCCTTGGAGGTCTGGGCGGTCCCGGTCTTGCCGGCCACCTCGACCCCCGGGATCCGCGCGTTCGAGCCGGTGCCCTCGTTGACGACGCCGACCATCATCTCCGCGAGCTTCGCGGCGTTCTCCGGCGTCATCGCCCGGGCGAACTCCGTCGGGTCGAACGTCTCGAGCGGCTGGAGGTCCGGGGCGGCCGTCTGGTCCACCAGGCCGGGGCGCATGGTGATCCCGGTGTTGCCCACGGCGGCGGCGACCATCGCCATCTGCATCGTGGTGGCCCGCACGTCGAACTGGCCGATCGCGGACATGGCGGTCTGCGGCTCGTCCGGGTCGGCCGGGAACCGCGAGGTCGCGGCCCGCAGCGGGATCGTGAACGCCTCGTCGAAGCCGAACTTCTGCGCCTGGTCGCGCAGCGCGTCGTCACCGAGCTCGTTGCCCAGCCACGCGAAGGCCGTGTTGCACGAGATGGCCAGCGCCTCGGCGAGGGTGACCTTGCCGTCGGGGCCGCAGGGGCCGTTGAAGTAGTTGGGGATGGCGACGCTGGTCCCGGGGGGCGTGTAGGTCGCCGGCCCGGGCAGGATGCTGTCCGGCTCGAACCTCCCGGACTCCAGCGCGGCGGCGGCGGTCACCACCTTGAACGTCGACCCAGGCGGGTTCGTCTTGGCGATGGGCCGGTTGAGCAGCGGCTTGTCCGGATCGTCCTCGAGGGACCGGTAGTAGGCGTTGACCTCCTTGGAGTTGTGCGAGCTCAGCTCGTTGGGGTCGAACGACGGGCTCTGCACCTGCGCCAGGATGCGTCCGGTGCCCGGCTCGATGGCCACGACCGAGCCGACCTTGCCCTTCAGGCCGTCCCAGGCCGCCTGTTGCGCCGCACCGTCGAGGGTCGTGGTGACCGACCCGCCCTGGATCTCCCGGCCGGCGAACAGCTGCTGCATCCGATCGACGAACAGGCGCGGGTCCTCACCGGAGAGCACCTCGTTCTCGGCCTTCTCGAGGCCGGTCGCCCCGTAGACGATCGAGTAGAAGCCGGTGGCCGAGGCGAACATGGGCCCGATCGGGTACGTGCGCAGGTACTTCAGCTCGTCGTCGGTCTCGACGGACTCGGCGATGGGTGCCCGGTCGACCAGGATCGGCCCGCGCTCGCGGGAGTACTCGGTGAGCAGGGTGCGCTGGTTTCCGGCCATCGCGTTGAGCTCGGCACGCTGGAACACCTGGATCCGGGTGAGCTGCACGAGCAGGGCGACCATCAGCAGCAGCAGACCGATGGCCAGGCGGTTCAGGGACCTGGTCATGGGACGCGCACCACCTCGGTGGTCGCGTCATCCGGACGGATGATCACCGGATCGGGGCGGCGGACGTGGTCCGAGACCCGCAGCAGCAGCCCGAGGATGATCCAGTTGGCCAGCAGCGAGGAGCCGCCCGCGGACATGAACGGGGTCGTCAGCCCGGTGTGCGGGATCAGCTTGGTGACCCCACCGAGCACGATGAACGCCTGCAGGCCCAGGACGATCGCGTACCCGGTGACCAGCAGCGTGCCGAACGGGTCACGGCTGGCGTGGGCCACCCGCAGGGCCCGCTGGATGAGGATCGCGAAGAGCACGATGACAGCGAATGCTCCCGCCATCCCGAGCTCCTCGCCGAGGGCGGCGAAGATGAAGTCGCTCTCCGCGAACGGCACCAGCTGCGGATAGCCCCGGCCCCAGCCGGTGCCCATCATCCCCCCGTTGGCGAAGCCGAACAGCGACTCGACGATCTGGTAGCCCTCCGCGCTGGAGTACGCGAACGGGTCCAGCCACACCTTGACCCGGATCTGGACGTGGCTGAACGCGAGGTAGGCGAACACCGCCCCGAAGACCGTCAGCAGGAAGCCGAGCACGATCCAGGAGCGCCGGCCGGTGGCCACGTAGAGCAGGCCCACGAACAGGCCGAAGAACATCGCCGAGGTGCCCAGGTCGCGCTGGAACACCACGATCCCCATGGCGATCGCCCAGGCCACGAGGATCGGCCCGAGGTCGCGTCCCCGGGGGATGCCCAGGCCCAGCACCTTGTGCCGGACCAGGGACAGCGACTCGCGGGTGAGCACCAGGTAGGAGGCGAAGAAGATCGTCAGCAGGACCTTGGCCAGCTCTGCGGGCTGCAGGGTGAACGGTCCCACCCGGATCCACAGGTTGGCCCCCCGGATGGTCAGGCCCAGCCCCGGGACCATCGGCAGCAGGAGCAGGACCAGTCCGGCCAGCCCGATCAGGTACGTGTAGCGGCGCAGGTTGCGGTGGTCCCGGACGATCACCAGCACGAGGGCGCAGGCGACCACCCCGACCGCCAGCCAGATCACCTGCTGCACCGCGACCGACTCCGGGATCTCCACCCCCTTGGCCGCGGCCCGCTTGGCATCGGCGATGTCCAGGCGCCCGATCATGGCGATGCCCAGCACGTTCAGCGCGGCGGCTGCCGGGAGCATGATCGGGTCGGCGTAGGGCGCCAACCAGCGCACGACGAGGTGGATTCCCAGCAGGGACACCCCCTCGACGATGACGACCGTGCGCACGTCGGCGACGATCTCGCCGGCCGCCCCCTCACTGGCAAGGACGAGCGCCAGTGCCCCCAGGAACCACACGAGAACCAGCAGCGCGAGCTCGGTGTTGCGTCGGGTCGGCTGGGTTGGCACCGCGCTGGACTGCGCGGACCCGGGGATGACGGTGGCCGTCACCTCAGGGACCCCGTGGTCCCGGTGGCCGATGGGAAGGGCGCCGGCGTGCTCGTGGGGCTGGCGCCGGGCAGGGTCGTCCCCGACCCGGTTGCCGGCCGCGCGATGGGACACCCGAGCGGCGCCTGCTCGGAGGAGCAGGCTGCGGACTTGGCCTCGAGGTCGGTCACGATCCGCTGGGCGCCCGCCTCGGTCGCGGCCTCGAGGGTGGTCTCGAGCTGCGCCTGGTCGTAGTACGGCAGGGTGGCCACCGAGAGCGCGGTACGCGTCACGACCCGGCTCAGCGGCACGCCGGCCACCTCCTGCGGGATGCCCTGGTAGATCGCGACATAGCCCGCGCTGGGACCCACGAACCACTGGGAGCTCAACCACCACACGAAGCCCACCGCCCCGACCAGCAGGATCCCGAGCACCGCGACCGCGCCGGAGACGCCGCGCCAGTGCCGGCGGAGCCATCCGGGCCGAGCCTCGACCTGCGGCTCCGGGGACACATCAGCGACCGCACCCGCGACCGCGATCGCACCGGACCCGCCGACGGCCAGCTCGCCAGCCTCCACAGCGGCCCCGATCGAGCCCGGCACGGGGGAGCGGCCTGCGAGCGCCGGATCCTGGTCGGCATCCGGGCCATCGGGGCCGTCGTCGTCCCGGTCCTCCTGGTCGCCCTCGGGGTCCGCGGACTCCTCAGCGGGCCCGGAGCGGGCCCGGACCTGGCTGCGGGCCGCCAGCCCGCCGGCCACCACAGGACCCCCCAGTGCACCGGTCGGGTCGGCGCTGCCGTCGCCGGGTCCCACGTCGTCGGGGAACATCAGCCCGGGAAGGGCCGCTCGGTTGCGTCGATCGCCCGCCGCGCCCACGACGACCGGGCCGCCGAGGGCGGACTCCAGGTCCTGGGCGGCGTCGTCGACCTCGATCACGTCGGCGATGACGGCGGTCACGTTGTCCGGGGCGCCAGCGGCCAGGGCCAGGTCGACCAGCTCGGTGACGGCGGCCGTCGGGTCCGGCACCTGGGCCAGCACGCGCGCGATGTCCGGGTCGTCCACGACCCCCGACAGGCCGTCGCTGCAGAGCAGGTAGCGGTCCCCGACCTGCGCCTCCCGGATGGAGGTCTCACCCTCCGGGACGCCGGTCCCGTCGATGGCCCGCAGGATCAGGTTGCGCTTGGGGTGGGTGCGCGCCTCCTCGGCGGTGATCCGGCCCGAGTCGATGAGGGTCTGCACGTAGGTGTGGTCGTGGGTGATCTGGCGCAGCTCCCCGCCGCGCAGCAGGTACGCCCGGGAGTCCCCGATGTGGATCAGGGCGATGCGACCCCCGCGCCAGAGCACGGCGGTGAGGGTGGTCCCCATCCCCGAACGGGAGGGGTCCGCCTCGATGAACTGCGCGATCCGCTCGGCCGAGGTGAGCATGGCGTCGTCGAGTGCGGTGAGGACGTCACCGGCGGGCAGGTCCTCGGAGTCCAGCTCGGCGAGCGTGGCGACCGCGGTGGAGCTGGCCAGCTCCCCGGCCGCGTGGCCGCCCATGCCGTCGGCGACGACCAGCAGGGTCCGCCCGGCGTAGCCCGAGTCCTCGTTGTCGCGGCGCACCATGCCCACGTCGGACTTCGCCGCGTAGCGCAGGAACTGGGTCATGGCCGGGCCCTACCGCTGCAGCTGCAGGGTCGTGCGACCGACGCGCACCTTGGCGCCGACCCGCAGGACTGTGGGACCGGTGATCCGCGTGCGGTCGATCCACGTGCCGTTCGTCGACCCCAGGTCCTCGACGATCCACTGGCCGTCGGACGGGAAGAACCGGGCATGCCGGCTCGAGGAGTAGTCGTCCTGCAGCACGAGGGTGGAGTCGGCGGCCCGGCCCACCGTGATCGGGGAGGTGCCCAGCGGCACGACGGTGCCGGCGAGCTCACCCTCCACGACGGCGAGCTTGCGCGGGGTCGACGAGCTGCGGCTGGCCGCGCGCTGCTTGGGCTGCGGTGGTACCGCGGGGGCGCTCGACGTGGGCAGGCCCGGGACCGGCCGACTGGTCGACTGCGGCCGGGCCTCCTTCGGGGCGGCCAGGTCCCGGCGCAGGACCAGGACGATCGCGAACACCGCCAGCCACAGCGCAGCCAGGAAGCCGAACCGCATCAGGGTGATCGCGAACTCCGACACGTGTCACCTGGCCCGGTAGGTCAGGGTCGTCGTCCCGAGCTGGATCCGGCAGCCGTCGGTGAGCACGAAGGAGGCGACCATGCGGCCGTTGACGAGCGTGCCGTTGGTCGACCCGAGGTCGCGCAGGGTGACGTCGGTACCGAGGGTGATCTCGGCGTGGTGCCGGGAGACGCCCGGGTCGTCGATGCGGATGTCCACATCGGTGCCGCGGCCCAGCCGCGTGACCGCGTGCAGCGGGTAGGTGATCCCGTCGACCTCGAGGTGCGGCTCACCAGTGACGTCGACCGGGACCGACGGATCCGGCTGCCCACCGGGGCGGACCTCCGAGCGGATCCGGAAGACACCCGTCCCCAGGGAGTCGTCCTCGGCCAGCGTCACCTCGGCAGCGCCGACGAACGCGTAGCGCTGCTGCTGTGCGTACTCCCGCACCAGGCCGGCGAGCTCGTCGTTGACGGTCGCCTCGAACGCCGACAGGCGCGCGAAGTCGGCTGCGGACAGGTCCACGACGAAGACGTTGGGCACGACGGTGCGCGCCCTGCTGACCACGGTGGCCCGGTCGTCGAGCTCGCGCTGCAGGCCCGCAGCGATCTCCACGGGTTGCACCTCGGACTTGAAGGCCTTCGCGAACGCGCCGTTGACCATCCGGTCCAGCTTCTTCTCGAAGTTGTCGAGCATCCCCACCGGCCACCTCCTTCCGCGGCGTGCCCACGACCCCGTCCAGGGCAGACGGCACCGGCAACGCCCCGATCCTATCCACGCACCCCCGCGGGCCGCAGGCTCCACGCGCCGGTTGCCGCGAGCAGCAGTCCGACCCCGAGCCACAGCGGCGGGGCGACCCCGTCGCTGGGGGCGGTGAAGGCTGTCAGGCAGATCCCGCTGACGAGCGCCACGTTCAGCCCGACGTCGTAGAGGGAGAAGACGCGCCCGCGGTAGCCCTCGTCGACGTCCTGCTGCAGGACCGTGTCGCCGGCGATCTTCACCGTCTGCCCGGAGAAGCCCATCGCCAGGGAGCCGACCGCCAGGAGCGGCAGCTGCATGCTGGCGAAGCACAGCGGCGCCACGAGGGCGGCACCGAAGAGGGTCGCGGCCGACCACGGCGCCAGGCCGAGCCTGCGAACGAGCCGGGGCGCGGTCACAGCGGCCAGGAGGCTGCCCAGCGAGGCGCCCGCGGCCGTGAGCGCGAAGTCCGCCAGGGCGGCATCGGGATCGTCCACGGGGTTCAGGGTGTTGCGCACCAGGAGCAGGGCGTTGACCAGCAGGGCGCCGAACGCCACCCGATGGGCCATCACGACGGCCATCCCGCGGCGGGCCCGAGGGCGGTGATGGACGTGGACGACCCCGGCGACCATGCCCCGGACCACGGCCAGCAGGTCGGAGGTCAGCGACGCCAACCCGGCCTCACCGGCCTCCGGTCCCAGGTCACGGCGTGGGATCCGGGTGGCGATGGCTGCCGAGACCAGCAGGCCGGCGGCCACCAGGAGGATCAGCCGACTGGCCCCGTCGGGTCCGAGGATCGGCATGAGCAGCAGGCCGAGGACAGTGGCGATCGCCGCGGCGATCGTGCCGGCGGTGGGGAACAGGGCGTTGGCGGTGACCAGGTGCGCCGGTGCCACGACCAGGGGCAGCCCCGCCGAGAGTCCGGCCAGCCAGAGCCGGCCGATCCCCATCGAGACCAGCACGGCGGTGCCCAGGTCGAGGCCGTCGCGGCCGGCGGCGACCATGAACGCGATGCCGATCATGATCGCGCCCCGGGCCACGTTCGCCACGACCAGCACCCGCGCCCGGTTCCAGCGGTCCAGGAAGACGCCGGTGAACGGGCCCAGCAGGGAGTAGGGCAGGAGCAGCAGCGCGAACGCCGCGGCGACCTGGCCGGCGGTGGCCTGGCGCTCCGGGGAGAACAGGACGAAGGAGCCGAGCGCCGCCTGCAGCAGGCCGTCCGCGGCTTGGCCGGTCAGCCTGGTGGCCAGGAGCCGGCGGGCGTTGAGCGTGGCCAGCACCGGCCAGCGCCCACCGGGCGGCGGGCCCGCGGTCGGGCCACCCACGGTCGGGCCACCGGGCGCGGGCAGGCCCCGCTCTGACGGCTCGGCACCGGGTCCCATGCTTGGCAGCATGCCCGCTTGGGACCGCCACCGTCCACAGGCGCGCGGGGCGCCCCCCTGCGCGCCGAGCCGGGGTTCCCATCACCTGACGCGAGTGGGCGCCCGGCAGCCCTCGTGGCATCCGGGCGCGTTGACAGGCCGAGCGGAGCGGCCTCCGGTCGCCCTGCCGGACCTCGCGGGCGTTCGCGTCGTAAGGGGCGTTGCCGCTCACTGCCGAGGGCAACCTCGCGCCCGTTCCGGTTGCTCCAGCGGCCGGCGAGGCGGGTGGTTCGACGGGAGCGGGCGCGAGGTTGGGTCATCGGGTCCGACACCCGTGATCGCCGATCCGGGAACGACAGCATCGGCCGCGACGTTCGTGCCCGGGCAGTCGAGAAGGGCCCCGGGTGTGCACCCGGGGCCCTTCTGACTACCAGCGGATCAGCCTCAGCTGTCGATCTCGCCGGCGATGAACTGCTCGACCTTGGCCTTGCAGATGTCGTCCGCGTACTGCTCGGGCGGGGACTTCATGAAGTAGCTCGAGGCGCTCAGGATCGGGCCACCGATGCCGCGGTCCTTGGCGATCTTCGCCGCGCGCAGCGCGTCGATGATCACACCGGCCGAGTTCGGGGAGTCCCAGACCTCGAGCTTGTACTCCAGGCTCAGCGGCACGTCGCCGAACGCGCGGCCCTCGAGGCGCACGAACGCCCACTTGCGGTCGTCGAGCCAGGCCACGTAGTCCGACGGACCGATGTGGATGTTCCGGGGCTCGATCTTGCCGGCCATCTGCGAGGTGACCGACTGGGTCTTGGAGATCTTCTTGGACTCGAGGCGATCGCGCTCGAGCATGTTCATGAAGTCCATGTTGCCGCCGACGTTGAGCTGGTAGGTCCGGTCGACGGTGACGCCGCGGTCCTCGAACAGCCGGGTCAGCACGCGGTGGGTGATGGTGGCACCCACCTGGCTCTTGATGTCGTCGCCGACGATCGGCACACCGGCGTCGGCGAACTTCTTGGCCCACTCCGGCGTGCCGGCGATGAACACGGGAAGCGCGTTGACGAAGGCGACCTTCGCGTCGATGGCGCACTGCGCGTAGTACTTGGCGGCCTGCTCCGACCCGACGGGTAGGTAGCAGATCAGGACGTCGACCTTGTTCTCCAGGAGGCTGGCGACGATGTCCACCGGCTCCTCGTCGGACTCGGTCACCATCTCGCGGTAGTACTTGCCCAGGCCGTCGAGGGTGTGGCCACGGGACACGGTCACGCCCGACGGGGGCACGTCGCAGATCTTGATGGTGTTGTTCTCGCTGGCCACGATGGCGTGGGCGAGGTCCTGGCCGACCTTCTTGGCATCGACGTCGTACGCGGCCACGAACTCGATGTCGCGGACGTGGTAGTCGCCGAACTTGACGTGCATGAGGCCCGGGACGCGATCGTTGACGTCCGCGTCCTTGTAGTACTCCACACCCTGCACGAGGGAGGAGGCGCAGTTGCCCACGCCCACGATGGCCACACGAATGGCACCCATCTGATGTTCCTTTCTCACCCGCGGGCTGGCGGGCGACGCGGCCCGGCCCCGGTATCTCCGGATTGGTTGTCGGACGCGTCGGCGGATCCTCCGCGCCGTCCTTGGTTCTCGTTGTCGATCAACTCATTGAGCCAGCGCACCTCGCGCTCGACACCCTCCAGGCCATGCCGCTGCAGGGCCTGCGTGTAGGTGTCCAGCCGCTCGCGATTGCGGGCGGTCGAGGCAGCCAGGTTGGCCCGCCGCTCCTCCATCCGGCTGCGCCGACCCTCGAGGATGCGCACGCGCACCTCAGCCGGGGTGCTGCCGAAGAAGGCCATGTGCACGCCGAACGCCTCGTCCTCCCACGCCTCGGGACCGGTGCGCGAGACGAGCTCGGCGAACCTGTCCTTGCCGTCGGCGGTGAGCTCGTAGACGATCTTCGCGCGCCGGCCCGAGAGGACCGGGGCGCTGGCGTCCGCGGCACCCGCCTCGGCGATCAGGCCCCGGTCGAGCAGGTCCTTGAGCGCCGGGTAGAGGGAGCCGTACGAGATGGCGCGGAACGTCCCCATCACTGCGTTGAGCCGCTTGCGCAGCTCGTAGCCGTGCATGGGTGCGTCCTGAAGGAGGCCCAGGATCGCGAACTCGAGCACTGCGCTGCGGCGAGTGGCTGCCATCGCGGAGTACCGTCCTCTCACTGCCTGGAGTTACGAACTGATGTATCGAGTTGATACATCGGACAATGTAGCTGACCGGCGCCGGACGTGCAAGCGACACGCCAGGTTCACCCGCTGGACACCCGGGCCCCACCGCGCGACGACCGGCGGGGGACCTATGACCGCCGCAGCCGGGCCCTCCGGACCGCCGTGGGTGTGTTGGTGCGCGGAAGAATGCCTCCCATGACGCTGCATGCCACCGCCGAGTCCCTCGCTGCCATCCTCGAGGCGCTGCCGCCGAACCCCCGCGTCGTCGTCTCGGGCAACTTCGCCAGCCCGTTCACCGCGCTCGCGCTGTTCGACGCCCATGTTCCCGAGTGGCGGCTGTGGGCCCTGAACCCCCAGCCGGGCCTCCCCGATCGCGAGGGCATCACCCCGGAGACGTCCTTCGTCGGGGCCGGGATGCGCAAGAACCCGCGACTGCACTACGTGCCCTGTCGGTTGAGCCTGGTCCCCGCCCTGTTCAGCCGGGCGATGCCTCCCGACGTGGTCCTGCTGCACACCTCGATGCCCCGGCACGGCGTGGTCAGCCTGGGCATCGAGGTCAACGTGATGCCGGCGGCGATCGAGGCCTGTCGCGCGCGCGGTGGCAAGGTCATCGCGCAGGCCAACCCGAGCATGCCCTTCACCTACGGCGATGCCATCGTGCCGCTCAGCTCGATCGACGTGCTGTTCGAGGCTGACGAGCCACTCACGGTTGCCACCCAGGGCACCCTCGATGACACCTCCCGGGACATCGGCGAGCGGATCGCCGCGCGGATCAAGGACGGCTCGACGCTGCAGATGGGGATCGGGGCGGTGCCCGACGCCGTCCTGTCGGCCCTCCAGGACCGAAAGGGGCTGCGGTTCTGGACGGAGATGTTCTCCGACGGCGTGCTCGCCCTGGACAAGGCCGGGGCCCTGGACCCGGACGCGGCGCTGGCGGTGTCGTTCCTCTTCGGCTCCCAGGAGCTGTACGAATGGATCGATGGCAACCCCCGCGTGCGGATGGTGCGCACCGAGGCCAGCAACGACCCCGGGCTGATCGCCCAGCAGCCGCTGATGACGTCGGTGAACTCGGCCCTGCAGGTCGACCTGTTCGCCCAGGCGAACGCCTCGCGCATCAACGCCCGGATCTACTCCGGCTTCGGCGGCCAGACCGACTTCATCGTGGGGGCCCTGCATGCACCTGGTGGCCAGGCGTTCATCGCCCTGCGCTCCTGGCACCCGAAGGCCAACGTGTCCACGATCGTCCCGCTGCTCGACGAGCCGGTGACCTCGTTCCAGCACACGGCGGTCGTCACCGAGCAGGGCATCGCCGAGATCTGGGGCCGCTCCCAGGACGAACAGGCGCACAACCTGATCACGCAGGCCGCACACCCGGACGTCCGCGAGGAGCTGTTCGAGGAGGCCGCGAACCTCGGCCTGCGCGTGGGCTGACCCACCGGGTCGGGCTGACCCACCGGGTCGGGCTGACCCACCGGGTCGGGCTGACCCACCGGGTCGGATGTGACATGGGACACGAACTGTGTCCGATTGCGGCGCAGCGGGCATGAACGCCCCGACCCCACCAGTCGGAGGACCCATGTTCAGTCCCAGCGTGCTCAAGGTTGGCGCCGCCATCACGGCCACGGCCGCGGTGATAGCCGGCGGACCGGCTCTGGCCAGCAGCCTCGGCCTCGCCGACGATTCGATCGCCGCGATGCCGGCTGCCTGGGAGGACCAGCGCACGGTCGACGGGCGCAACGCCGCCGACAGCCACGGGGCCGTGCTCCAGGCCGAGGCCGAGCGCAAGGCCGCGGAGCGAAAGGCCAAGAAGGCCGCCGAGCGCAAGGCTGCCGAGAAGAAGCGCCGCGAGGCCGAGCAGCGCGCAGCTCGCGCACGGGCCGCCCAGGGCGGCTCACCGGCCCAGAACCGCGCCCTGGGCATGGCGATGTGCGCCGACAAGGGGTGGTCGGCCTCGCAGTGCGACGACCTGGGCACCCTCTGGCAGAAGGAGTCCGGCTGGAACAGCCGGGCCCACAACCCCTCCGGCGCACATGGCATCCCGCAGGCGCTCCCGGGATCGAAGATGGCCTCGGCCGGCCCCAACTGGCAGACCAATGCCCGGACCCAGATCGCCTGGGGTCTGGGCTACATCCAGAGCAGGTACGGCAACCCGAGCAACGCCCTGGCGCACTCGCACAGCCACGGCTGGTACTGACCGACGTCACGGCCCGACCACGGCTGGATCGACGATGACCGTCGTCCTCCCCCGGGAGGACGAGGGTCGTCGTCGTGTCGGAGCTCAGCCGCCCGAGCCGGGACCACCCGGGGTGTCGTCGGCCGCGACCGGCTCGAGCACGTCCTCATCCTCCCGGCGGCCGACCGGCTTGGGCAGCGCCAGCGTTGCCAGCAGCCCGAGGAAGACGAAGCCTCCGGCCACGTAGGCAGTGACCTCGACCGCGTCGGCGAACGCCTGGGAGGCCGCAGATTGGACCGCGGCGCTTCCGGGCGGCTGGTCCAGGCCCGGGATGGCCGTGCCGGCGGACTCCTCGACGATGTCGGCGATCTCCTGGGCCTGGGCCTGCGGGACGCCGGCCTCCCCCACGTGGGCCGCGGTCTGGGAGTTCAGCGAGACGAACAGGACCGTGCCCAGCACGGCGGTGCCCATGGCTGCACCGATCTGGCGGGCAGTGCTCTGCGTGCCCGACGCCTGGCCGCTCTGGCGCACGGGGACGTCGGCGAGGATCAGGCCGGTCAGCTGTGCGCTGGCGTAGCCGACGCCCATGCCGTAGATGATCAGCCAGAAGGCCATGACCCAGCCCGAGGTGGTCGGGCTGATCGTGGCCCCGAGACCGACGATGCCGATCACTTCGAGGCCCATGCCCATCCGGGCCACGAACCTGGCACCGTACTTGTTCGCCAGCGACGCGGCCGTCGGGGCGGACACGAACGACCCGATCGCCAGGGTCGCCAGCAGCGCACCAGCGCCCAGGGCCGTGTAGCCCAGGACGCTCTGCAGGAACAGCGGCAAGGAGAACAGGATGCCGAACTCGCCGAGGCTGACGATCAGGGCCGCCACGGAGCCCAGTCCGAAGGTGGCGATGCGGAACAGGCTGAAGTCGATCAGGGCGGACCTGCCGGCACGAGTGCGGCGGGTCTCGACGACGTACAGGGCCAGCAGGCACAGCAGCCCGGCGACCAGCGCGATCGCGACCGGGGACACGGCACCAGCCGGGAAGTCGCGGCCGAACAGGCTCGCGTCCTCCTCGACCCGGGTCCACCCGTAGTTGCGGCCCTCGATGAGTCCGAACACGATCAAGCCGATGCCCAGGGCCGAAAGGATCGCGCCGCCCACATCAAGGCCCTGGGTGTCGCCGGGGTCCTTGCTCTCGGGGACGAAGCGCAGCGCGCCGGCGATCACGATCAGCCCGATCGGGACGTTGATCCAGAAGGCCCACGTCCAGGAGAAGTTGGTGGTCAGGTACCCGCCGACCAGGGGGCCGAGGGCAGCCATCCCGCCGATGATCGATCCGTAGATCGCGAAGGCGATGTTGCGGGACCGCCCGGCGTAGAGCGAGTTGACCAGGGACAGCGAGGAGGGTGACATCATCGCGCCGCCGATGCCCTGCAGGGCGCGGGCGGTGATCAGGTGCTCGCCGGACTGCGACGACGCCGCGTAGATGCTGGCCAGTACGAACACCAGGGCACCGAGGGTGAAGACCAGCCGCCGCCCGACCCGGTCGCCCACCCGGCCGAACACGATCAGCAGGGCGGCGAACGTCAACGAGTAGACCGCATTGACCCACTCGGCGTCGATCGAGCTCAGGCCGAGGTCGGCGATCATCGAGGGCAGCGAGACGTTGACGATCGTCGCGTCCATGATGATCAGGGCAGTGCCCATCCCGATGAAGAGCATGGGGATCCAGCCGTGGGCCGGCTTCTCGATCGGGGTGGCAGGGCTCACGGCAGCGGTCACGGGAGCGGAGCCTAGCGCCGACCAGCGCACCCGGCAGCAGGGATCGGCGCGCCCGACCGCTGAAAGGGCGAGGTGCCCCCGGGCGTCCTGCCCAGGGGCACCTCATCTGTGCGCGAGGGGGGAGTTGAACCCCCACACCCTTTCGAGTACACGGACCTGAACCGTGCGCGTCTGCCTATTCCGCCACTCGCGCATCACGCCACCGCAGCGGCATGACAACGTCCACAATCGTACCGGGGTCGCCCACCGGCGGCCAAATCGCACGGCGCCGGGACTCAGGCCAATCTCGCCGGCGATGGTGACTCAGGCGGGCTCCACGCCGGCCGCCTCGGCGATCAGCGCGGTGTAGACGGCGGCCCCCTTGCCCGTCAGGTGGACCCCGTCCTTGACCATGTAGTCGCGGTGATCCTCGGAGGCCTTCGCCCAGTCGGCCACGACCACGTTCGGATAGTCGGCGGCGACCGACTCGATGAGTGCGTTGTTCGGCTTCATCCACGGCCGAGGGACCCGGACGTTGACCAGGACCACCTTCTGCGCGGCCGACAGCTGTGCCAGCATCGCGCGCAACTGCTCCTCGGTCACGATGCCGTTGTTCCCGACGTGGAGGATGACCGTGTCCCGAAGCTCGCCGCTGGTCACCTGGCTGGTGATCGCGGCCAGGACGTCGGCGGCCTGAGTGGCGACCTTGGCGTGCAGGTCGACGTTGAACGTCTCGCTCTCCAGTGCCCCGGAGGCACCGAGCATCACCGAGTCACCGAAGGCGGTCACCTTGGCGCGGGGGTCCAGCTCGTCAGCAGCGGCGATCCGGGAGAAGTCACGCTCCAGGGGTGCGCGCACCGGCGCGAAGGAGGCGAACTGCTCGGCGGTCATGCCCCCCGCTGCGGCCGCGGGGACCGGGGCGGTGACGACCCGGAAGCCGGTGAACAGGACCACGACCACGACCGCGGCGACCGAGGCCAGCAGTGCCGGGCTCGGCTGCGGCAGGTCACCGTCCCGCACCCGGCGCCAGGCGCGCGCCAGCGCTCCACGGCGGACCGGCATCTCCAGGTAGCGGTAGCTCAGCTCGGCGATCCCCAGCAGCAGGGCAAGTCGCAGGATGAGGGCCGCGATGCCGTCGACCGGGATGTCCACCCCCGGACGGGTCACCAGGAACAGCGGCCAGTGCCAGAGGTAGATCCCGTAGGACCGCTCCCCGACCCAGCGCATGGGCCGCATGCCCAGCCAGGTGCCGAACAGCACGCCCCGGTGGCTGGCGGCAGCCACCACCACCGCCGAGACGAGCGCCACCACGAGGAACCCGCCGCGGTAGAGGAACGTCGAGAACTCACCGAGCATCGTGAACATGCCCAGGAGCAGGAGCAGTCCGGCGACCCCTGCGCCCGTGATGACCAGCCTGGCCTGGGCGGCCAGCACCGGCGCGGTGCGACCCGGGCGCCAGACGACGGCCAGCGCGGCGCCGACGAAGACCCCCATCGCGTGCGTGTCCGTGCCGAAGTAGAGCCGGCTGGGATCGGCCGATCCGGGCATGTCGCCGACGAACGAGCCGACGGTCATCGCCAGCGTGGAGAGCAGGGCCCCGGCCAGGGCCACCATCGCCACCGCCCGGGCACCGCGCCAGCGGTAGGCGAGCAGGGCGACCGCGGGCCAGAAGATGTAGAACTGCTCCTCCACGGCCAGCGACCACAGGTGCTTGAGCATGGGAGGTCGGCCGATGAACTCGAAGTATGAGGTCTCGGTGACGATGCTCAACCAGTTCGAGTAGTAGAACAGCGCACCGGGGAGGTCCCGGCGCAGTGCCGCGGCCCCGTCGTAGGCGACCGTGGCCACCAGCACGGCGGTCACGGCCAGCACGGCGAACAGGGCGGGCAGCAGCCGGCGCGCCCGGCGCAGGTAGAAGTTCTTGAAGTCGATGCCCCCGGTGCGGTCGAGCTCGACCAGCAGCAACGAGGTGATCAGGAAGCCGGAGAGGACGAAGAAGACGTCGACGCCGAGGAACCCGCCCGGGATCCAGGCGACGTCCGCGTGGTAGAGCACGACGGCGATCACGGCGACCGCGCGCAGGCCATCGAGTCCCACGAGGTGGGGCAGAGCCGGACGTCTGACGGTACGGCGCTGCCGGGTGAGAGTCCCGGACATGACGATTCCTTCCTGCAGCGCCCCGGCTCGACCCTGCCGCGGTGCCTGCACATAGTGAACAGCACGGGTCCGACATCGCCGGGGAGATCGAGCCCACGAGCCGGCGCGTCGCGGGTCGGTCCGTCAGCTCCCCGGGGTGTGGCGGCTCCACTCGGTCCGCCATCGCGCGGCTGACCCAGCGCCCGGTCCGGATTCCCGAGCACGAATCCGCCGGGATCCGGACCGATCGACCCTCAGCCCGCGCTGCGCCCGGACCACCACTCGCGCAGCTCGCGCTCGGCACGCACGCGGCCCAGGGGGCCCTCGTCGAGCCGGCGCTCCATGAGCCAGCGGTAGGCCTCGCCGACCTGCCGGCCGGGACCGATCCCGAGGATGGCCATGATCTCGTTGCCGTCGAGGTCGGGGCGGATCGATGCCAGCTCCTCGGCCTCGGCCAGGACCTCGATCCGGGCCTCGAGGCCGTCGTAGGTCCGACGCAGTGCCGCCGCCTTGCGCGGGTTGCGGGTGGTGCAGTCCGCGCGCGTGAGCTTGTGCAGCTGGGCCAGTTGCTCCCCGGCATCGCGGACGTAGCGGCGCACCGCCGCATCGGTCCACTCGCCGCTGCCGTACCCGTGGAACCGCAGGTGCAGCTCCACGAGGGTGGAGACGTCGTCGATGACGGCCTTCGGGTAGCGCAGGGCGGTCAGCCGCTTTCGGGTCAGCTTCGCCCCGACGACCTCATGGTGGTGGAAGCTCACCCGACCGCCGTGCTCGAAGCGCCGCGTGCGCGGCTTGCCGATGTCGTGCAGCAGGGCAGCCAGGCGCAGCACCAGGTCCGGCGGGCACGTCGGCTCGTGCGAGGTCTCCAGGTCGATCGCCTGGTCCAGCACGATCAGGGAGTGCTCGTAGACGTCCTTGTGCCGATGGTGCTCGTCGATCTCCAGGCGCAGGGCCGGCAGCTCGGGCAGCACGTGGTCGGCCAGTCCGGTGTCGACCATCAGCTCCAGGCCCATCCGGGGCACCTCGGCGAGCAGCAGCTTCGACAGCTCGTCACGGATCCGCTCCGCGGAGACCATGCTCAGCCGGTCGGACATCGCGGCCATCGCGGCCAGGACCTCCGGGGCCAGCGACACCCCCAGCTGGGCGGTGAACCGGGCGGCCCGCATCATCCGCAGCGGGTCGTCGGCGAACGACTCCTCGGGCGTGGCCGGCGTGCGCAGGGTGTGGGCAGCGAGGTCGGCCAACCCGTCGAAGGGGTCCACGAAGGTGCGGTCGGGCAGGGTGACGGCCATCGCGTTGATGGTGAAGTCCCGGCGACGCAGGTCCTCGACCAGCGAGTCGCCGTAGGTCACCTCGGGCTTGCGGCTGGTCCGGTCGTAGGCGTCGCTTCGGTAGGTGGTGATCTCGAAATGGTGCTCGCCGCGACGCGCCCCAACGGTCCCGAACTCGATCCCGATGTCCCAGACGGCATCGGCCCAGCCCTGGAGCACGGCCAGCACCTGCTCGGGGGTGGCCGAGGTGGCCAGGTCGAGGTCCTTGTGCCGCCCCAGCAGGACGGCATCACGAACCGACCCCCCCACGAGGGCGATCTCGTGACCCGCCCCGGACATCCGTCGGGCCAGGTCCACCAGTTCCGGGATCTCGTCGAGCAGGTCGTCGATACGCATGCGGCTCGCAGCCGCAAGCGCCGCGCGGGGAGGGACGTCAGGCACGGGCCGATAGCCTACGTGGCCGCTATCCTGCCAGCATGTCCACGCCGCCGACCCCTGTGCCGCCGCCGCGGCGCGACGGACGCCGGTTCCCCATCCCGACCCCGGCTGACCTGCGCCATCCGGGGTCCCGACGGCAGCCGCCGGCAGCGCAGGAGGGGGCGGAATCCGCACCCGACACCAGCGCTGAGGACGACGCTGGGGCGGCGACAGCGCCGGCGCCCACGGCCGACGGGGGTGACCAGGGACCCACCCCCTCAGCGCCCACGTACGGCCAGGCGCCGCCCACGGCCGCGTCCGGGGCCGATGCACCGGCTCCCCCCGCCCCACGGACGTCCGGACCCACCCCGGGGACGCTGCCGCGACGTGGCCGACCCCCAATGGCCGACAGTGCGGTGCCGACACCCGTTGCCCCAGGGCCCGTGGGCGAGCCGGACGGGCTGCCGGCTGCGGAGCCGGGAGAGTTCGCGGGCGTGGCCGACCCAGCACGGCCGGACACCGTTGAGCCGCCGGGTGCCGAGGAAGACGTCGAGGGTGCCGGCGAGGGGGTGCGCCGGATGTTCCCCAACCCCGCCACCCTCATGGCCGCCGGCCGCGGCGTGCGCAAGGTCCGCCCCGGTGCGTTGCGCGGGCGGCGCCTGCCCAAGGTCGAGGAGACCTCGGCCGGTGGGGTCGTGCTGGACCTCTCCAGCGACCCCCCCGCGGTCGCCCTCATCGCCCGTCACGATCGCCGATCACGACTGCTGTGGAGCCTGCCCAAGGGTCACGTCGAGGAGGGCGAGACCCCGGAGCAGGCCGCACTGCGTGAGGTCTTCGAGGAGACCGGTCTCGTCGGTCGGATCGTCGCGCCCCTCGGGGTGATCGACTTCTGGTTCGTGGTCGAGGACAAGCGCATCCACAAGACCGTCCACCACTACGTCATCGAGGCGGTCGGCGGTGAGCTCTCCGATGAGGACATCGAGGTCGAGGCCGTCGAGTGGATCCCGTTCCACCAGGTCGTGCGCAAGCTCGCCTATGGCGACGAACGCCGACTCGTCGAGAAGGTCCCGCAGATCGTCCCGGGAGTGAAGTGACCCCGCGGGCCGGGAAGCGCGCGACGGGTGCGCTCCTGGCCGTGGCATCGGTGATCGCCTGCACCGCCGTGGCGAGCCCGGGGGCGGGCGCCGTGGCAAGCGCGGGGGCGGGCGCGGGGGCGGGCGCCAGCGCCGTGGCACCGCCGACCGTGGAGCGGCCAGCCGTGGGCGCCGGAGCCCTTGGCATCAGGATCACCGGCCTGTCCCCGGCGATCCCGGAGCCGGGCGACGTGCTCACCGTCCGCGGGATCATCACCAACACCTCCGACGCCCCTGTTCGTGATGTCTCGGCGGTGCTGCGCGTGTCCCCGACCCCGTTGGTCAACCGGGATGAGATCCCCGAGGTCCTGGCCGGCGCCGGGCAGCGCCTGGGCCAGGCTGTTGGCGGGGCCGACGACGAGGTTGCCGACGAGCTTGCTGCGGGTCAGTCGGAGCCCTTCGAGCTCCGCGCCGAGGTCGAGGACCTGGGACTCGCAGGTACTGGGGCCTACGTCACCGGGGCCGAGGCGCTCGGCGACTCCGGAGCGGGGACGGTGCGCCAGGACCTCGATCGCACCTTCCTGCCCTGGTGGCCCACGGACACCGCGGTCGAGCCGCTGCTCCTGACCACGATCTGGCCGCTCACGGGGGCACCGCTGCGGGACGCGGAGGGCGTCCTCCTGACCGAGGACGCCGCCGTCCAGATGTCCCCGGCCGGCAGGCTGTCCCGGCTGCTCGCCGCGGGGGCAGCTGACCCAGGATCGGTGTCCCTGGTGATCGACCCGGAGGTCGTCGACAGCGCCGCCGACCTGGCCGATGGGTACCGGGTGCGCCGTGCCGACGGCGAGGCCGAGCCCGGCACGCGCAGCCGCGAGGCGGCCGACTGGCTCGACACGCTGTCCGGGGCACTGGCGGCGCCAGGAGCCGATGCCACGGGCTCGCTGTACGCATGGCCGGACATCGACGCGGCCCGGCGCGGCAAGGTGCTGGCCACGGCGTTGCGCCAACGGCCGGGAATCGACGACGCCACGTCGCAGGCCCTGGGCCAGGACCTGCCCGCAGAGGTCGTCCTCGCACCGGGCGGTGTGGCCCTGCCCAGCACCCTGGCCGCGCTGGCGAGCGCCGACCTCGAGGTCGTCATCCTCAGCGACCGGGCAGCCGCCCTGGCTGAGCCGACCTACTTCACGCCGAGCGGCAACGTGGTCCTGCCCACCGCCGACGGCGACCTCGCGGCACTCCTGCTGGACTCGGGCCTGTCGGACACACTGGCCCTGCCCATGGGAACCCCGGCCGAGCAGACCGCCGTGCGCCAGTCGCTGCTGGCCCAGACGCTGGTGACGGCCGTGGAGCTCCCCGAGACCCAACGGCTGGTCGTGACCGGCCCGGACCCCGCGTGGGACCCACCGGCTGGGGCCGCCGACATGGTCGTGACCGCCCTGACCGGGGCGCCCTGGGTCACGCAGACCTCCCTGGCCGCAGCCCTGGCCCGGGAGCCCAGCTCCCTGGCCCGGGTCCTCGTGGGACCGACCCCGGAGCAGCAGGCCCTGGAGCTGCCCGCCGACCACGTCGCTGCGGTCCGGACCCAGTACCGCGAGCTGGACGGGTACGCCGACGTCGTCTCGGATCCGGCCGCCATCCCGGACGTGACCCGGACGGCTCCGACCCGCCAGCTCGGCGCCTGGTTCCGGGCACATCCGGCGGCCCGCACCGAGCTGACCGGCCTCGTCGACACCCAGGTGCAGGCCCTCATCGGGTCGGTACGGGTGGTCTCGAGCGGGTCGATCACGGTGTCGGGCGCGTCGGGAACCATCCCGATCACCGTCGAGAATGCCGGACCCAGTGAGGTGACCGTCGGCCTGGAGCTCAGCGCCACGCCGCCCCAGCTGTTCTCCGCCGAGCCGGTCGAGCCGTTCACCATCGCCGCCGAGCGGCGCACGTCGGTGGAGGTGACCGCGCAGGTCGCGGCCGCCGGGCCGATCCCGGTGACGATCCAGTTGGTCACCGACGAGGGCACCGCCTTCGGGGAGCCCGGCCAGCTCGTGGTGGAGTCCGCGGCCTACGCCAACGCGGCCCGGGTCCTGGTCCAGGTGGCGCTGGCCGCCCTCGTGCTGGCCGTGGTCGTCCATGGACTGCGGCGGGCCCGCCGGCGCCGGCTGGCCCGTGCGCGTGACCTTCCGTCGGAGCCATCCGCAGCGTCGGGGACCCACGATGCGCCGGGTGGACCTACCGTCGAGCCCGCGTCGACACCCCGAGCGTCGGATGAGGCCCCACGTGCCTGACCACCCCCTCGAACCGGATCAGCCAGGGTCCCGCGAGCCGGATCCCGAGGCCCTCGACGTCTCGGACCTCGCCGGCTCTCCCGATCCCGACGCCGCCAGCGACGCAGCCCAGCAGGCCGCGGCCCCGCAGCAGGGTGAGCTTGTGGCCAAGGGCGCGCAGATGGCCCTCGGCACCGTGATCAGCCGGATAACCGGGCTGTTGCGTGACATCGCGATGACCGCTGCGCTCGGCCTGGGGATCGTCGCCGACATCTTCACCGTCGGCAACACGATCCCCAACACGGTGTACGTGCTGACCGTCGGGGGGGCGATGAATGCCGTCTTCGTGCCCCAACTGGTCCGCCGCAGCCGCGAGGACTCCGACGGCGGGGCCGGGTTCACCGACAGGCTGCTGACACTGACCAGTGTCCTGCTGCTGGCACTGACCGCGATCGCCATCCTGCTGGCCCCGCTGCTCACCAGGATCTACGCCTCGCCGGACTACACCGCCGACCAGATGTCCCTGGCCGTGGCCTTCGCGCGCTTCTGCCTGCCCCAGGTGTTCTTCTACGGCCTGTTCACCCTGGTGTCCCAGGTGCTCAACGCCCGGGGCCGGTTCTCGCCGCCCATGTACGCACCGATCGCGAACAACCTGGTGGCGATCGGCGTCTTCATGTCGTTCCTGGTGGTGGCCGGCCCGGCGGCTGCGGGCAGCGGGACCCTGACGATGCAGCAGACCGCGTGGCTCGGGATCGGCTCAACCGTGGCAGTGGCGACCCAGGCCCTGCTGCTCATCCCGTTCATGCGCTCGTCCGGGTATCGGTGGCGGCCCCGGTTCGACTGGCGCGGCTGGGGGCTGGGCAAGACCGGCGGTCTGGCCCTGTGGACCCTGGGACTCCTGGCGGCCAACCAGGTCTCCTTCATCGTGCACAGCCGCCTGGCGACCACGGCCAACGTCCTGGCCCAGGCCGAGGGCCTGCCCGCGGCCGGCATCACCACCTACCAGAAGGCCTACCTGATCTTCTTCCTGCCGCATTCGATCGTGACCGTGTCCCTGGTCACAGCCCTGCTGCCCGGGCTCAGCAGGGTGGCTGCCTCGGGCCAGTTCGGGACCTTCAGCCGGGTCCTGACCGACTCCATGCGGACCGTCACGGCCCTGACCGTGCCGATCACGGCCGTCATGATGCCGCTGTCGCCCGCCCTGGCCACCGTGCTCTTCGGCCTGGGGGCAGCGAACCGGGAGTCGGCCTTCGTGATCGGCTACACGGTCATCGGGATGCTCATCGGGCTCGTGCCGTTCTCGGTCTACTTCATCCTGTTGCGCGGCTGGTACTCCCTGGAGGACACCAGGACGCCGTTCTACCTGTCCCTGGTGCTCAACACTGTCAACGTGGTGCTGTCGATCGCCCTGTTCAACCTCGCGCCCACGCAGCTGAAGGTGCCGGCCATCGGGCTGGCGTTCGGGCTGACCTACTGGATCATGATGCCCATCGCCTGGCCGATCCTGTCCCGACGCAGCGGGGGCCTGCACACCCGGGCCACCTGGGTGGCGATCGCCAAGATGCTCATCGCGGGCACGGCGACCGTGGTGGCGATCGTGGCGGCCACCATCCTGATCGAGCTGAACCTCCCGGAGTTGCTCGACGGGGCGCTGAACTCCCGTTCCCGAATGGTGGGGGTTCTTGCCGTGGCCAGCCTGCTGGGTCTGGCCGTCTACGTCGGCGTGGCTCGCGCGCTGCGCATCCGCGAGGTCAGCGCCGCCATCTCCCTGGTCCGCAGTCGGGTGGGTCGTTGACCTCGGTCACGGTGCGGCTGACCAAAGACTGTCCCTGGGTCAGGAACTCGTCGCGGTCCCGACCGCACGGACCGTCAGGTACTTCTCCAACTGCGGGATGTAGTGCAGGGCCAGGGTCTTGGCGTCCCGGCTCACCGTGACGTGCACCTCGCCGGACTCATCGACCCACCAGTCCTTGGACCGCATCCGCACCCCCAGCTCCTCGGCCTGGGCCACCGACACGCTCCGGGCGCCCTTCGGGTCAGCCGGGTCCTCCATCAGGGACTGAGCCCCGGTGCCAGCCACGATGCCGGCATCGTCGACGGTCGTCACGTTGGTGTAGGCCAGGGAGAAGACGTCGAAGGCGAGCACGCCCATGACGACGAGCACGATGGTCACCCGCATCAACCAACCGAGGACGATGCCGCCCTGGTCGTCAGGCCCGGCCACAACCGCTGTCATGTCCTGAGCAATCGACATCGCCGACCAGAATCTTGACAGGTTGACCCGATCGGCCGCGGCGACCCGGGGCGCGCCCGTCACCGGGGCCGCTGCACGTGGCCTAGCATTCCTGATGTGAACGAGCAGGGACAGGTGGCACCCAACCGGCAGATCGGTCGGTTCACCCTGGATGACCTCGTCGAGGAACGGTACGGCTCCCAGATCTGGCGAGCCGTCGACAGCACGCTCAACCGCGAGGTGGCCCTGTGGCTGGTCCACGCCGACGAGGCCCTCGCTGCTGACCTCGACCAGTCGACGCGCACCGCTGCCACGGTGGATGACCGACGAATCGTGCGCATCCTCGACGTGTTCACCGCCGAGGACCTCCTGGTCATCGTGACCGAGTGGAGCGCCGGGGAGGTCCTGGGTCACCACCTCACCGCACCGATGCCCCCTGCTGAGGCGGCCCGGATCGCCTACGAGATCGCCGGCGCGATCGAGTCCGCGCATGCCCGGGGGATCGCCCACGGGCGCCTGCGTCCCTCCAACATCCTGGTCGGCCACGACGGGGAGGTGCGCATCACCGGCCTCGGGATCGACGCGGTCCTGGCCGGGATCGACCCGGTGGCCGCCGATGATCCGGTGGCCGCCGACGTCAACGGGATCGGGTCGATCCTCTATGCGTGCCTGACCGCCCGGTGGCCCGACGGTGATGTCGAGGGGATCCCCGGTGCACCAGAGGTCGGGGGCCACGCGCCCCCGCCGTCGCGGATCCTGGCCGACGTCCCGGAGTCCCTGGACGACCTCTGCGCCCGCACGGTCATCCCGGTGGTGCCGCCCCGGGGACGACCCCGACTGGCCTCGGCCGGCTACGTCCGGGAAGCCCTGGGAGCCAGCCTCATCGACCTCACCGGAGAGCGCCGCGCCCTGGCCGGGACGTCCGAGGAGCGCTCGAATGTCCTACCCCGGCTGGCCGTCGGAGTCGGGGTGCTCGTGCTCGTCCTGGGCCTGGCCTGGGGCGGGTGGCGCCTGCTGTCCCAGGACACCACCGTGGCCGCACCCCCGGAGCCCACCCCGACCGCCTCGGCGGAACCCACTCCCGAGGCCTCGGCCACCCCGGAGAAGGTCACCTACCAGGTCGTCGACGGTCGCGACTTCGACCCGCTGGGCAACGGCGAGGAGAACCCCGGACGGGTCCCATTCGCCTTCGACGGGGACAAGAACACCGCCTGGCGCACCGTGACCTACTACAACAAGAGCCTGGACAAGCCCGGGGTCGGCATCGTGCTCGACCTCGGCGCCCCGCGCACCATCGGCTCGGTGTCCCTGGACCTCGTGGGCAACGGGACCGACCTGCAGGTCCTCACCAGCAACGACCCGGGCGAGAACCCCCAGGACTACGACCTCATGGCCCAGGCCACCGAGGCCGGCGAGAAGGTCCGCCTGAAGGCCGCGGACCCGACCTCGGCGCGATATGTCCTGGTCTGGTTGACAGGCCTGCCCCAGGTCGACGGCGGCTGGCGGGGCGGCATCCGCGAGGTGCAGGTCACCAGCTGACCTCCGCGCTGGGCCCGCCGGGCGGGAATCCCCGGCCGACCTAGGATGTTGTCATCCACGACTGCGAGGGGTGAGGGGCACATGTCCGAGGTTCGGGATCTGATCATCGTGGGCTCCGGCCCGTCCGGCTACACGGCGGCCATCTATGCCGCACGCGCCGCGTTGCGACCGCTCGTGTTCGAGGGGGCGGTGACGGCCGGCGGGGCCCTGATGAACACCACCGACGTGGAGAACTTCCCCGGATTCCCGCAGGGGATCATGGGTCCGGACCTCATGGACAACCTGCGTGCCCAGGCGGAGCGCTTCGGCGCCGAGCTGGTCACCGACGACGTCACGGCCATGTCCCTGGACGGGGAGATCAAGGTCGTCGTGGACGGGGAGGGCGCCGAGCACCGAGCCCATGCGGTGATCCTCGCGATGGGGTCGGGGTACCGGGAGCTCGGCCTGCCCGACGAGAAGCGGCTGTCCGGCCACGGGGTCTCCTGGTGCGCCACCTGCGACGGGTTCTTCTTCCGCGGCCAGGACATCGCCGTCGTCGGCGGGGGCGACTCGGCCATCGAGGAGGCCCTGTTCCTGACCAAGTTCGCCGAGACCGTGACGATCATCCACCGGCGTGACGAGCTGCGGGCCAGCCGGATCATGGCCGAGCGCGCCCTGGCCAACCCCAAGCTGCGCTTCGCGTGGAACAGCACCGTCAGCTCGGTCAACGGCACCGACAAGCTCAGCTCTGTGACGCTGGCCGACACGATCACCGGCGAGCAGCGCGAGCTGGCGGTGACGGGGCTGTTCATCGCGATCGGTCACGACCCACGCTCGGAGCTGATCCGCGGCCAGGTCGAGGTCGACGACGCCGGCTACGTGCTCGTCGAGGGCCGCACCACCCAGGTCCTGGCCGGTGGGAGCGTGCTCCCGGGGGTGTTCGCGGCGGGGGACCTCGTGGACCACACCTACCGCCAGGCCATCACGGCGGCCGGCAGCGGATGTGCCGCGGCGCTGGATGCGGAGCGGTTCCTCGCCGTCCGCGAGCACGCACTGACGGCGACCGCCGGACGCTAGGATTGCCCAGCCGACCCAAGGAGATCCGATGGCCCTGATTACCGTGACCGATGCCAGCTTCGCCGACGACGTGCTGATGTCGGACAAGCCCGTCCTGGTGGACTACTGGGCCGTCTGGTGCGGTCCGTGCCGGATGATCGCCCCGATCCTCGAGGAGATCGACGCCGCGCACAGCGACAAGCTCACGATCGCCAAGCTGAACGTCGATGAGAACCCGCGGATCGCCTCGGACTACGGCATCGTGTCGATCCCCACGCTCAACGTCTTCCAGGGTGGCAAGGTGGTCAAGCAGATCATCGGGGCCAAGCCCAAGGCCGCCCTGCTCAAGGACCTCGCCGAGTTCCTCTGATCGTTCACCTGTTTCGTGAGAGCACGCCTGTCGACGAGCGCCGGGCCCACGTGCCGCCTGGGGGACTCGGGGCCGATGGTCGCCGAGGTCCGCACCAGGCTGCACCGGCTCGGCCTGGTCGAGGATGGACGCGGCGACGTGTTCGACGCCGAACTCGACCGGGCGGTGCGCCAGTTCCAGCAGGAGCGCGGCATCGCTGTGGACGGCATCGTCGGCACCCAGACCTTCCGGCGCCTCGAGGAGGCCCGCTGGCGCCTCGGTGACCGGGTCCTGTCGTTCCTTCCCGGTCACCTCATGGTCGGGGACGACGTCCTGGCCCTGCAGGAGCGCCTCACGGGCCTGGGCTTCTCCCCAGGTCGCCCGGATGGCATCTTCGGGCGCCTGACCGATCACGCGGTGCGTGAGTTCCAGCTCAACACCGGGCTGCCCACGGATGGAACCGCCGGGCCGGACACCTTCCGGGCGCTGGGTCGGCTGACCCGGACCGTCAGCGGAGGGGCGTCGACGGTCCTGCGTGAGCAGCAGGCCTTCGACGTGCTCCGGACCGGGGTGACCCACAAGGTCGTGCTGATCGACGCTGGCCCGGATCACCTGCACCGCGGCCATTCCGGCGGTGGCCTGACCGAGGAGGACATCGCGGCTGACATCGCCTCCAGGGTGGAGGGCCGGCTGGCCGCCCTGGGGACGACCGTGCTCGTGACTGGTCCGGCGCGGGCGGGCCACACGTCCTTCGACGAATCCGCACGGGCGGCCATTGCCAACGAGGTCGGCGCGGACGTCGTGATCTCGCTGCACTGCGACGCCCACCCGAACCCGCTGGCGCACGGGATGGCCGCCTTCTACTTCGGCGCCCTCAACGGTCGCACGAGCTCCGTGGCCGGCCACGCCCTGGCTGAGCTCCTGCTCGAGGAGATCGCCGTGCGGAGCACCGCACACAGCTGCGGGGCCCACCCGAAGACCTGGGAGCTGCTGCGGCTGACCCGCATGCCGGCCGTCCACCTGGACCTGGGGTACCTGACCAACCCCGACGACGGCGCCCGGCTGGCCGATCCCACCGGTCGCGACCAGATCGCGAAGGCCATCACCGCCGCGCTGATCCGCTTCTTCGCGCCACCCCCGCCGGACTGACCCAGGAAGCCACGCACCACCCGCGATCTCGGCGCCGCATGGGCCCGCCGGCATAGGCGGCTGCGACTACCCCTGCCCGGTCAGCTGCTCGTCCGACATGCCGGTCACGTCGAGCTGCTGGGATCCCGAGAGCTGGAGCATGTAGGTCTGGGCGGACCTCTTCTTGGACTTCTTGACGCTGTTGCGCGTGACGACCTTCTTCAGGTACTCACCGTTCGCCTTGTACTGGTCGTACAGGGCCCCGGCGTTCTGGATCTCGGTGATGATCTCGTCCGAGGAGCGCAGGCCCGGTGAGGACCAGTTGGCCGACCCGGTCATCACGTACTTCTGCACGGCGCCGCGGATGAACCCGTTGACCAGGAGGGCCTTCTGGTGGGTGAAGATGTCGTTGCGGATGCACAGGACGGCCCAGGTCTTCTTGACCGTGTCGTACTTGGGCTGGACGGGGCAGGCCATGCGGACGGTGAGCCGGCCGCCGCCGTACGGGCTCGTCCGGTTCAACCAGACACCCGTGGAGGTGACGGGCACCGACCCCCGCAGGGAGCCGCCGCTGCAGGCACCGTCAGGGCCGTTGAGGTCGTTCTTCACGACCCTGCGCTTGGCCGGCCTGCCCTTGCTCGCCTTCGTGACGACGACCTTGGTCGGAGGGGTGGACAGGCAGTCGGCTGAGCCGTAGCCCATCTCCTCGCCATCCTCGTTCTCCAGCCACTTGCCGTTCGGGCCCTTGAGCCGCTGGCTCATCTGGGTGTAGACGATCTCGACGTTGCAGCCCCTCTGCATGGCCAGGCGCCACAGGTCAGAGGCGACGCCGCGTCGGGTGAGGACGAACATCGAGACCCGGACGTCGGTCCGCTTCCACTTCTTGCCGACCTTGTACTTGCACTTGATGGACTTCAGGATCTCCCGGTTGATGTCACCGGAGGTCTGCGGGCCGAGGTGGACGGTGGTCGGGCGCGCCCCTGTTGCCGGGTTGCCCGGGGTGGCGAACGTCCGGAAGTAGTTGGTCGTCATCAGCTCACCGCGTGCGCCCTTCACCAGGTCGGCGAAGTAGGTGGTGAAGATGTCG
The DNA here is from genome assembly GCA_963774745.1 of uncultured Actinomycetes bacterium. Classification (GTDB taxonomy): domain Bacteria; phylum Actinomycetota; class Actinomycetes; order S36-B12; family CAIYMF01; genus Prado023. The sequence goes on from CAVZGE010000002.1 coordinate 195,673, forward strand.
TGCAGGGGCTTGTCGCCGACCGCGATGTTGAGGTTGTTGAAACCCTTGCGCGACTGCTGGTAGGTCGGGTTCCCCGAGCTGTACGCACTGACCCACTGCCGGGTGTTGGCACCCTGGCCCACGGTGGAGAACAGGTACACCTTGGAGTGCAGGGACGGGTACATCGGCTCCATGTTGTCCGGCAGGGTCTTCTCACCGGTCGTGGTGTGCGTGACCCCGAGGGCATCGGTCACGGTCAGTGACGTCTTGTACGTGCCCGGGACGGAGTAGGTCTTCGTGTGCGGGCCCGGTCCCTCGGCCGCGGTGCCATCCCCGAAGTCGTAGTGCCACGCCGCGATCGGCTGCAGGCCCGGGCGGGACCGGTCGGTGAACACCACCGTGTTCGAGGTCAGCGTCGTGGCGTCGGCTGCGTACCAGGCGGTGGGCCCACCGGGGGTGGCGGGGGTGCGCGGTGTCAGGCACCCCTGCCAGCAGGTGGTGGCGAAGTTGGCGACGTTGGTGTCAACGCCCAGGGTCCTGGACAGCTCCCGCCAGGAGGAGTACTTGTCCGAGTGGCTGTTGGTGAGCGCCTGGACCGACACGCCGCGCTGGGCGGCGGCCGTCAGGGCCGCCTGAACGGGCGCGTAGGTCAGTGAGTAGAAGCTGAACTTGATCGAGGCCTGGGACCCGTCCGGATTCAGTGCCGGGGTGCAGTCGATCATGTCGATCAGGTAGCGCAGCATCTGGTACTGCTTGGCCTCCGACCCGGAGGGATCGTTGAACATCGTCCTGGTGTCGGGAGCGAATGCGGGGTTGCAGGCCCGTGGCAGCCCCTGGATCTGGATCGGGACCTCGAAGAGCGTCTGGGCGCCGTCGGCGGCGGTCGCGCTGACGATGAACGAGTCCGGGCCGGAGAACTCGGGGAGCTTGTCCTGCACGCCGCCCCGGGTTGCGTCTGGCGGGTAGAAGCCGGGGGTGTACTGGAAGTTGCCCGTGGCGTTGTCGAAGGCGAGCTTGCCGTTGAACGGCCCCTGGGCGTCGATCACGAAGGGGAGGACCGCGTAGGTGACCAGCGTGCCCGGGACGCTGTGCGTGCAGGTCACGTTCCCGTTGACGGGGGTGTCCATCAGGGTGACGACCGGATTTCCGGGGGCTGTGACGGCGCACGCGATCGTCCCTGCAGCGGCCGCCGGGGCCGCGGCACCCAGCGTCGAGGCCAGCAGGGCCCCGCCGGCCAGCGCAACAGTCGTCAAGCGTGCCACAAGCCCCACAACGAACTCCTCCCCACGGTGTGCCAAATGTACGCCCTGCGACTGACAGGGTCACCGGCTCGGGCTTTATCGCGGTGCTAAACCCGCACCATCATCGGTCCCCGACACGGACGCCGGCGAACTCCGCATAGGTGCGGGGACGCAGCAGGGAGACCACGAAACCTGCCGTCGCGCCCAGCGCCACGGCCGCAGCGCCGAGCAGTACCCAGCGCACCGCTTTCATGTGTCCACCTCCCATCGGGCATCCTAGGCACATGTCCCCTGGCACGCGCCTCGACCCGTGGTTCACCAGCTATGCCCAACGGGCGCATGGGCTGGCGGCCTCCGAGATCCGCGCACTGTTCGCGGTCGCCAGCCGACCGGAGGTGGTGTCGCTCGCCGGCGGCATGCCCTTCGTCTCGGCGCTGGACCTCGACGCGATGAGCGACACCGTCGCCCGGCTCATCCGGGAGCGGGGCGCCACGGCACTGCAGTACGGGTCCGGTCAGGGCGATGAACGGCTGCGCGAGCAGATCCTCGACGTCATGGCGCCCGTCGGGATCCAGGCGCACCCCGACGACATCGTCGTCACGACCGGGTCCCAGATGGCCCTGGACCTCGTCGTGCGGACGTTCTGCGACCCCGGGGACGTGGTGCTCGTGGAGTCCCCGTCCTATGTCGGGGCCCTGGGCGTCTTCCGCTCCTATGAGTGCCGGGTCGTCCACGTCGCCATGGATCACCAGGGACTGTCCCCGGTGGCCCTGACCGAGGCGATCGCCCAGGTTCGCGCCGATGGTGGTCGGATCAAGATGATCTACACGATCCCGTCCTACCACAACCCCGCGGGCCTGACCCAGGGACAGCAGCGGCGCCACGAGATCCTGGGCGTGGCCCGTTCCCACGGGATCCTGCTCCTCGAGGATGACCCCTACGGGCTCCTGGGCTTCGACGGGGTGGTCCCGCGGGCGATTCGTGCCGACGAGGCCGAGGGCGTGGTGTACCTGGGGTCGTTCTCCAAGACCATCGCCTCCGGGCTGCGCGTCGGCTGGGCCGTCGCCCCGCACGGTGTGCGCGAGAAGCTGGTCCTCGCGGCCGAGGCCGCCGTCCTGTGTCCCTCCAACTACGCCCAGCTGACCGTCTCGGAGTACCTGGCCACCAACCCGTGGATGGACCAGATCGCAGTCTTCCGCGATCTGTACCAGGAGCGCCGGGACGCACTCCTCGAGGCGCTGGGGGACCACATGCCCCCGGGGACGACCTGGACGCAGCCCAGCGGCGGGTTCTACTCGTGGGTCACCCTCCCGGAGGGCCTGGACGCCCGCGCGATGCTGCCCCGGGCGGTCGCCGCCCTGGTGGCCTACGTGCCGGGCACGGGGTTCTTCGTGGGCGATGCCGAGCAGGAGGCCAACCGCCGGTCACTGCGGTTGAGCTACTGCTACCCGACGCCGGAGCGCATCCAGGAGGGCGTGCGCCGACTCGGCAATGTCATCGACGATGAGCTCGGCCTGCTCGCCACCTTCGGCCAGACCGCCCCCGGTGTGGTCCGGGCGCACAACGACGAAGCCCTGATGACCACACCCGCACCTGATCTGGCCTAGGACAAGGGGTAGGACAATGTCCCGATCGATCGTCATCCTCGCTGGTGGGCTGTCCCACGAGCGCGACGTCTCCATCCGCTCGGGTCGCCGCGTTGCCGAGGCCCTGCGCTCCGTGGGCGAGGCCGTCACCGTGCACGACCTCGATGCGTACCTGCTCGGTGACCTTGCGGCCTCCCGTCCGGACTGCGTCATCCCCCTGCTCCATGGCGCCAGCGGTGAGGACGGCTCGCTGCGTGACGTCCTGGACAGCCTGGCCCTCCCGTACGTCGGGTCCCGACCCGATGCCTGCCGGCTCGCGTTCGACAAGATGGTGGCCAAGGCCCACGTGGCTGGCGACGACCTGCACACCGCTGCGTCGGTCGCCCTGCCGCACGCCACGTTCCGCGACCTCGGCGCCGGCGCAGTCCTGGATGCCCTCGTCGCGCGATTCGGCCTGCCCCTGGTCGTCAAGCCCACCCGGGGTGGATCCGCCCTCGGGCTGGCGATCGTCCGCGACCAGGCGGACCTGGCCAGTGCGATGGTCGGGTGCTTCGCCTACGCAGACACCGCGATGCTCGAGGCCTACGTCCAGGGGACGGAAGTCGCCGTCACGGTGATCGAGGAGGCTGACGGCACAGTTCGAGCACTGCCGGCCGTCGAGATCGTTCCCGATTCCGGCGTGTATGACTATGCCTCGCGCTACACCGCTGGGACCACGGAGTTCTTCGCCCCGGCGCGGCTCAGCGCGGAGGTTGCCGAGCGATGCGCCCGGATCGCGGTGGCCGCGCACGAGCGCCTCGGACTGCGCCACCTGTCACGGACCGATCTCATCGTGGACGGCGACGACCGTGTGACCTTCCTCGAGGTCAGTGTCGCACCGGGGTGCACGGAGACATCCCTGCTCCCGCAGGCTGTCGAAGCAGCAGGCCTGGACCTGGGACATGTGTTCCAGGTCCTCGTGGAGCGGGCGATCGCCGCAGGGCCGCCTCCGCTGTGACCTGACCAGAACGCCACACTCCGGGACATCCCGGCCCTGTCGCTCACGGCGACCAGGGGAGCGACGTTACTGACATCCCCGGCTTCGGCACCTGCCGCGTCCGCCGATGTAGGACACTGTCCTAGGCAGGCCCGCGGAGTGTCCTAGGTACTTGACCTGGGCCGACGGGGACCCGGTCGGGATCAGTTCGACTGCCACCAGCGACGCTTCTTGGCCGGTGCCGCGCCGGCCGGCACATATCCCCCCCGTCGCGCCGCGAGGTTCCGCGCTGCGACGACGTCCTCGGGGCGCGGATCAGCGTCGTCGACAGGACCAGCGGAGGACTGCTGGGGCGAAGCCACCTCCGGCTCGCCATGAGCGGGGACGGGCGCCGGGACCGCGACTGCCACCTGCGCCGCGGAGGTCGTCGCGACCTCTCCGCCAGGCTGCGCCGCATCGATGGCCACCGGCTGTGCTCCGGATGACGCGTGTGCCGGGGCCGAGTCGTTCCCGACGGGCGGGGTGCCGCTGTCCTGGGCCAGTGCGGTGGGGAGTCCCCGTGACATCGACACCGGTCCGGCAGTCAGGGCACGCAGCGCCAGTCGGGCATCGGCCAGTGCAAGGCCACGCTCAGCAGCCTCTGCCTCGGCGCGCGCGAGCCGGATCCGCACGTCATCCCATCGGTCTCGCGGGATGGTGACCGTGTCCTGCTCGGGCGGTCGCGGCGGAGCGGGAGCGGGAGCGGCAGGCCGTGCGGCAGCGGATGTGACCTGGGTCAGGGAACGCCCTGGATGAAGGCCGACTGCCAACAGGGCCTCGACGGGGATCCGCCAGACCCCATCGTCATCCTTGGCGGCGCCGTGCCCTGCCAGCTCGGGCAGCTTGCGTGTGATCGTCTTGCGGCTGACTGAGCAGGCTGTCGCGGCATCGGTGATCGTGAAGGTGGGACGTGACGAGGACAGGGCCCCTGACTCAGCCGCAGACCCCTCAACACTGGTGAGCGTCCCAGCAGGGCCCTGGGTGGGATCGTCGGCCGCGGAATCGTGGATGACCTCAAGTCGGTCACCGGTCGTTGTGATGCTCATGGGCAGATCCTAGGTCGACCCCACGTCTTCTCCCGGAAGGTTGTCCACAGCGGCCGGGCGTGTCCCACCAAGGACGTCTTTGATCTGACTTGTCCTAGGTCGGTGTCCCCGAGGTACCAAGAGCGTCGAGGATCCTGTCCAGGTCCGCTCGACCCGCGAACTCGATCGTCACCCTTCCCTTCACCCTGCCCATGGTCACGTGGACCCGGGTGTCCAAACGATCGGCGAGGTCGTCAGCGACCTCCTGCAGGTCGGGGTCGGCGGAGGTCCGGCGTGGCCGCCGCGGACGCCCTCGCGTGGGTTCCACACCGAGCGCCACGATCTCCTCGACGGTGCGCACGGACAACCCCTCGGCCACGATCCTGGTCGCCAGCGCCTCCATGCCGGCCTCATCCGGCAGGGCCAGGAGTGCTCGGGCGTGTCCCTGGGACAGCACCCCGGCCGCTACTCGCCGCTGAACGCCCGGGGGGAGCCGCAGCAACCTGATGGTGTTGGCGATCTGCGGTCGGGAGCGTCCGACGCGCGCCGAGAGCTCCTCCTGGCTGCAGCCGAAGTCCGCCAGAAGCTGCTGGTAGGCGGCGGCCTCCTCCAGGGGATTCAGCGCAGCCCGGTGGATGTTCTCCAGCAGAGCATCACGCAGGAGGTCCATGTCGTCGGTTGGGCGCACCATGGCCGGGATGGTGTCCCACCCCAGTCGCTGGGCACAGCGGAAGCGTCGCTCACCGGCCACGAGCTCGTACTGGCCGGCCACGTCGGCACCGCGTGTGCTGTCCACAGGGACATGGCCCATGGGACGCACCACCACAGGCTGGAGCAGGCCGATCTCGGACAGGGAGGCAGCCAGTTCATCCAGCGCGTCCTCATCGAACACTGTGCGCGGCTGCCGGGGGTTCGGGTGGATGGCCGTGAGGGGTAGTTCGGCATAGCGGATCGACGGTGCAGTCGCGGTTCCCGTTGCATCGCTGGTTGCCTCGCCGTGCGCACCCTCCCCGGGAGCGGGCAGCGCCCGCGCCCATGTCCCTCTCGATGGCCCATCAAATGTGACGTTGCTCACACGACCTCCTGATTCGTGGCCCAGAGCCTAGGTCAGGACGGCCCGGACCCACGTTATCCACAGATCTCTTGTGGATAACGTGGGGATGATATGTCCGATTCGCACTATTCTCTACGCTAAGTTGTTGCCTGCTCACGCAGAGCACCCGACCCGCATGCGTGACCCGGTGCTCTCCCGCCTCCAGGCGGCCCTCACCGGACCCGCGGAACCATGACGACGGTCGTCGGTGGATCTATCGTGCCCACCCCGTACCTGCGGATGGTGATGGTCCCTGCGCCAAGAGAGGCGCACGCGGCGTCCGCCTCCACGACCTCCTCGGCGGCGCTCGATCCCTTGAGGGCGAGCACCACGCCTCCGACTCTGGCCAACGGGAGCGTCCAGGCGAGTAGTTGCGGGAGCCTGGCAACCGCACGTGCAGTGACGACGTCGAAGGACTGGAGGGGGGCGTCCTCCGCGCGTGCGCGCAGGACGACAACCCGCTCACCCAGCGCCAGCTCCGTCACAGCCTCCGACAGGAACGTGGCCCGCCGGAGCAGGGGTTCGATCAGCGTCACCCGCAGGTCAGGGCGTAGGAGGGCCCAGACCAGGCCGGGCAGGCCAGCGCCAGAGCCAACGTCCGCAACTGTGCTCCCAGGCGGCATCTCCTCCGCTGCCTCCTGCGCGACAACTGCGCAGTTCACCAGGTGGCGGGACCAGATGCGCGGCACCTCACGTGGCCCGATCAGCCCGCGCTCCACCCCTCGCGTGGCCAGGATGTCGGCAAAGGCCGCCATCCCGGGGACCTGTGAATAACGCGCGCTCAGTTCCGTTTCACGTGGAACAGCACTCACGCCGGCATGACCACCACGCGTCGGGCCGCACCCTCACCCTCGCTCTCGCTGCGCAATCCCGCGTCAGCAACGACGTCGTGGACGACCTTGCGCTCGAAGGCCGACATCGGAGCGAGCTTGACCGGCTCGCCTGTGCGCTTCACGTCTGCAACCGCGTGCTCGCCCAACTCGGCGAGCTCACGACGCCGCGCGGCTCGGAATCCGGCGATGTCCAGCATGAGCCGGCTGCGCTCGCCCGTCTCGCGCGTCACCGCAAGCCTGGTCAGTTCCTGCAGGGCGTCGAGCACCTTTCCGTCGGGGCCCACAAGGTCGTCGAGATCGCCGCCGACGATGGAGACCATGGCCCGGTCCCGCTCCACGTCCATGTCGATGTCGCCGTCGAGATCGGCGATGTCCAGCAGTGCCTCCAGGTAGTCGGCCGCGACATCGCCCTCACGCTCAAGGTCTGACTTGTTGCTCATCGTTCCTCCACTCATGCCTGACGGTGCTCAGCTGGACTTGGGTGGTGGTCCCGTCCGCTTGCTCCGAGGCTGCTTCTTCGGCTGGACGCGGCCGCTGGGCTTGTCGTCCGCCACGATCTCACCTGAGATCACGGCAGTAGAACCGGGTGGTTCTGGCGAAGGGGGCAGACCCTTCTTCGCTGCCTTCTGTGCCTTTCGGGCTTCGGCGGCCGCAGCCGCTGGAGTCCCGGGCTGCGGGTTGTTCCGGATCACCCAGAACTGCTGACCCATCGTCCAGAGGTTCGTCGTGAACCAGTAGATGAGCACACCGATCGGGAAGTTCAAGCCGCCGACGGCGAACATGACCGGGAAGATGTACATCATGATCTTCATCTGCTGAGCGATCGGGTTGTCGCTCGCAGTGTTCTTCAGCAGCAACTGCCGCTGGGTGATGAAGCTCGTGACCGACATCAGGATGATCAGGAGGATGGCCAGGATCTGGGTGTTCGTGGGGTTCGGCGTCTCCGCGGCGTGCGCGAAGGTGCCGTACAGCGGGACGCCGAAGATCTGGGCGTCATGGAACGAGGCGAGGAGGTCCTGGTACTGCGGCCAGGCGAAGACCCCGACAGGCTTCTCCTGGGAGGCACCGCGCAGGACGGAGAACAGGGCGAAGAAGATGGGTGACTGCGCCAGGATCGGAAGGCACGAGGCCAGCGGGTTCGTGCCGGTGTCCTTGTAGAGCGCCATCATCTCCTGGGACTGGCGTTCCTTGTCCCCGGCGTACTTGGCCTGGATCTCCTTGAGCTGCGGCTGGATCGCCTGCATGTTGCGCTGGGCGCGGATCTGCTTGACGAACAGGGGGATCAGCAGGATCCGGATCAGGACGACCAGGCCCACGATCGCGAAGGTCCAGGACCAACCACTGTCCTCACCCCAGAACAGCGAGAAGAACTCGTGGAACTTCACCAGGACCCACGAGACTGCGTCGAGCAGCCATTGCCAGAGGAACACGAACTAGCTCCCTACTCGATGCGTGGTGGGACGGACGTCCTTACCACCCCGCCAGGCCCCCGCGGCCGGCACATGGTCGATCCCACCGGGGGACCATGGGTTGCAGCGCACCAGTCGCCCGATCGAGAGGAGGAACCCCTTGATCGGCCCATGGGTACGTACTGCCCCCAGAGCATAAGCCGAACATGTGGGGTAGTAGCGACAGGTGGGTCCGGAGAGCGGCGAGATGAACCGCTGGTAGCCGCGAATCCCACCAACGAGCATCACGGACAGCAGTCGACCCAGGGTCATGTCCCACACACGATGTGCGGAGTGTCCGAGGCCATGTCCCTGTGTCACTGGGACACCACCGGGTGCGTCCCAGCCTCGTGTCCCAACCGGGACAGCACGCGGCGAACACCGGAGGACAGGTCGCGGGCCAGATCCGCACTCGAGGCCCCGGCGGAGGTCGGCAGTGCACGGACGACCACGTCGGTTCCTGCGGGCAGGTACTCGAGGTGCGCTGCCATCAGGTGTCGCAGCTGCCGGGTCACGCGGTTGCGGACGACGGATCCGCCCACGGCGCGACCCACGATGAACCCCGCACGCGCAGGCTCGCCGGTGTCCGAGAGGTGCGCGTGCACCACGACCGTGCGCGAGGCAGCCCGGGTACCCGCGCGCATCACCACGCGGAAGTCCGCAGCGCGCCGGATCCTTCGGCGCCCGGGCAGCACGACGTCTCGGCTGCTACGCCGAGATGCGTGTGCGACCCTTGCCGCGGCGCGCGGCGAGCACGGCACGACCCGCCCGTGTGCTCATCCGGGTACGGAACCCGTGCGTACGGGCGCGCCGACGGTTGTTCGGCTGGAAAGTGCGCTTCATGGCGTCTCATCCTTGCGGCTGGGTGATCTCGGGCGAAGAGCTCTCGGCATGGTCACCACAGGCCGGACGGACCTCTTCCTGGGTACTAAGGTACGCAACAGCCTGAGGACGGGTCAAACGCGCGTGCAGCCAGGGCGATCCGGCGGAGCCCTGATCCGGTCCCTGCGACGGTCTGCACCCGGGCGCCCATCCGGCCGTTCGGGTCAGGTCGCACGCTGGTCGGGGCGCCCGGGAACCTGTGGAAAACTCTTGCACGCCAGAACCCCGCGGGCATAGGTTCGCCGGGTTGTCCGCGGCGCGGATGGTGGCGTCGGGACGCAGAGCCAGGAAAGAGGTACACCCGTGGATGACACTGCAGACCCGGCGGAGATCTGGGCCAGCGCCATCAGCTCGCTGGATAGCACGGCACTGAGCCGCTCCCACCGGGCCTTCCTGCAGCTGTCCCGCCTGGTCAACGTGTACGGAAGTGTCGCCGTCCTGGCCGCACCCAATCCATTCGCCAAGGACGTCCTCGAGTCCCACCTGCGGCCACCGATCGAGCAATCCCTGGCTGCGCTCCTCGGCCGGGACATCAGCCTCGCCGTGACCGTCGATCCCTCCCTGGACGTCGATGACGATCTCGCCGACATCTGGGCGGACTCCACGTACGCCGACCGGCCCCACGACCCGACCGGGCCGCAGCCGGTGGTACGACCGGCAGCCCGCGCCACGGAGGTCAAGCCTGAGCAGTCGGCCCGCCTGAACCCGCGGTACACGTTCGACACCTTCGTCGCCGGCGCCAGCAACCGGTTCGCCCACGCGGCGGCCGTTGCGGTCGCCGAGCAGCCGGCACGCAGCTACAACCCGCTGGTCATCTACGGCGAGTCGGGCCTGGGCAAGACCCACCTGCTGCACGCCATCGGCCACTACACCCAGATGCTCTACTCCGGCACGCGCGTCCGCTACGTGTCCAGCGAGGAGTTCACCAACGAGTTCATCAACTCGATCCGCGACGACGCCGCACTGCAGTTCCAGCGCAGGTACCGCGACGTCGACGTCCTGCTCGTCGACGACATCCAGTTCCTGTCGGGCAAGGTGCAGACCCAGGAGGAGTTCTTCCACACCTTCAACACGCTGCACAACGCCAACAAGCAGATCGTCATCACCTCCGACATCGCCCCGAACCGGCTCAAGGACTTCGAGGACCGCATGCGCACGCGGTTCGGCTGGGGGCTGACCACCGACATCCAGCCGCCCGACCTCGAGACCCGGATCGCCATCCTGCGCCGCAAGACCGACCAGGAGGGGATCACCGTCCCGGCCGACGTGCTGGAGTACATCGCCAGCAAGATCTCGCGCAACATCCGCGAGCTCGAGGGTGCGCTGATCCGCGTGACGGCCTTTGCCAGCCTCAGCAAGCGCCCCGTGGACCTCAGCCTCGCCGAGGAGGTCCTGCGCAACGTCATCCCGAACGAGGCCGGCCCCGAGATCACTGCGCCGGCGATCATGCTCGAGACCGCCAAGTTCTACTCGGTCACGATCGACGACCTCACCGGCCAGTCCCGCTCCCGGACCCTGGTCACCGCCCGCCAGGTGGCCATGTACCTGTGCCGTGAGCTGACAGACCTGTCCCTGCCGAAGATCGGCGAGCTCTTCGGCGGCCGCGACCACACGACGGTCATGCATGCCGATCGCAAGATCCGCACGCTGATGGCCGAGCGCCGCTCGCTCTACAACTCCGTCATGGACCTCACGGCCCGCATCCGGGCCTCAGCAGCCACCCGCTGACCGGCCGCCCGACCTGTGGATGACACGCGCAGGGAGCAGGGCGTGTCGTGACGGCCACGCCCCGCGGCCTGTGGACGGGTCCGCCACCGGGTGTGCGTGGGCGTGCGCTGTCCACGAATGACATCGGTCCGACGCAGCTGCGTACACAGCTCCTGTGGTCGGGGACACGCCCGATGACCTGCGCCGATGCCAGTTGTCCCCAGGATCCACAGCACCTACTACGAAGACTCCACCTACTGATGGATGATTCGATGAACCGCCCTCAGTGCCGGTCTGCCTGTGGATGACGCTCGCTCGGGGCGTCGTCGGAGGCGTGTCAGCCGCACCGGACCAGCCGGCTGGGACCTGCGTTGTCGCGGCGGTGCATACCGGTGTCACCGGCGCGTCGTAGGGTGACCCCGCAGAGCGCCCATCCAGGAGGAGTCCGTGAAGTTCCGCGTCGACCGTGACCAGTTCGCCGATGCCGTGGCATGGGCCGGACGGACCGTGCCCACCCGGCCCGCGCTGCCCATGCTGTCGGGGCTGCGCCTCGAGTGCATGGACGGGGCCGAGCCGAGGCTGTCCATCGCCAGCTACGACTACGAGGTCTCCGGACGGGTCGAGGTCGCTGCCGACGTCGCCGACGCCGGAGTTGCCCTCGTCAACGGCCGGCTGCTGGTCGACATCGCGCGCTCCCTGCCAGCTCAGCCGGTGGACATCGAGGTCGAGGGGACCAGGCTCCGGGTGCGCTGCGGTCGCGCGTCCTTCGAGCTGCCCACCCTCCCCGTCGAGGAGTACCCACCGCTCCCGGCGATGCCCGACGCGAGTGGCAGCGTTCCCGGAACCGTCCTTGCCGGCGCGGTGGCGCAGGTGGCGGTCGCGGCGGGTCGAGATGACGCGCTGCCCTTCCTCACCGGCGTGCGGGTCGAGGTGGACGGTGACCAGGTGACCCTGGCGGCAACCGACCGCTACCGCCTCGCGGTGCGCACCTTCTCCTGGACCCCGCAGGCCCCGGACTTCAGTGCCGCGGCGCTGGTCCCGGCCCGCACGCTGGCCGACACTGCCAAGGCGCTGGCCCACGCCGACGAGGTCCACCTGGCCTTCGGCTCGGCAGCCCTCGGCGATGGCCTGCTCGGGATCGAGGGACTGGAGCGGCGCACCACCACGCGTCTCCTCGAGGGGGACTTCCCCAAGTACCGGGCGCTGCTTCCCGCGGAGTCCCCCACCGTCGCCCGGGTCGAGACCGCAGCGCTCACAGAGGCGGTCAAGCGCGTCGCCCTGGTCGCCGAGCGCTCGAGCGCGGTCAAGATGATCTTCAACGGCCAGGAGCTCGTGCTCGAGGCCGGCACCGGCGATGACGCCATCGGCCTGGACGCCATCGAGTGCGTCATGTCCGGGGAGCCGATGGAGCGGATCGCCTTCAACCCCGGGTACCTGCTCGAAGGGCTGGCGGCGATCTCCAAGCCGGTGACGAACATGGCCTTCACCAACTCCAACAAGCCTGCGGTGCTCACCGGGGCGACGACCTTCGACGCCGATGCCTCCGACGACTACCTGTACCTCCTGATGCCCGTCCGCCTGCCGTCCTAGCGTGCACGTCACCCATCTCGGCCTGGTCGACTTCCGGTCCTACGGGGCCGTGGAGCTCGACCTCCCCGCCGGGGTGACCACCTTCGTGGGTGCCAACGGGCAGGGCAAGACCAATCTCGTCGAGGCGATCGGGTACGCATGCTCGCTGCGCTCGCACCGAGTGGCCACCGATGCGCCGCTCGTGCGCCAGGGTGCGCAGCGGGCGGTCGTGCGGGTCCATGCCGATCGGGGTGGGCGTGAGGTCGTGGTCGAGCTCGAGATCACCCCGGGCCGGGTGAACCGGGCCCGACTCAACCGATCGCCCGTTCCCCGCCAGCGCGACGTCCTGGGACACGTGTCCCGGGTGCTCTTCGCCCCGGAGGACCTCTTCCTGGTCAAGGGCGACCCAGGGGAACGCCGCACGTACCTCGACGAGCTCACGGTGGCCCTGGCGCCCCGCTTCGATGCCGTGCTGTCCGACCTGGAGCGGGTGCTGCGACAGCGCAACTCGCTGCTCAAGTCGGCCTCGGCCCTCAGGGGTGGGGGCGCTCGCAGCAGGTCGGCGGCGGAGGCGACCCTGTCGATCTGGGATGACCAACTGGCTGCCCTTGCCGCGGAGGTGATCGGTGCGCGATCCTCGCTCGTGGAGCGACTGTCCCACCCGTTGTCCGAGTCCTACCGGACTGTCGCCCCGGGGGACCGTGATCCCCTGGCCCGCATCGAGTACGTGCCCGGTGTGCCCGATGCCCGGGGGCTCGGCCGCGACGAGCTCGTCGGTCGGGTGCGCGAGGCCCTCGTTGCGCGGCGCGACGAGGAGTTCGCCCGGGGGATCACCCTCGTGGGTCCGCACCGCGACGAGTTGGCCGTGACCCTGCACGGGATGCCCGTGCGCGGGTACGCCTCACATGGGGAGTCCTGGTCCATGGCCCTGGCCCTACGACTGGCGTCCTATGACATTGTCCGTGCCGAGGCAGGCCCCGGTGGTGAGCCTGTGCTGATCCTCGACGACGTGTTCGCCGAGCTCGACGCCGATCGCCGGGAGCGCCTGGCCGCGGCCGTGGCCGGGGTGGAGCAGGTCCTGATCACCGCCGCCGTTGCCCAGGACGTCCCCGAGGTCCTGCGGGGTCGTACCGTGGCCGTGGCCGACCTGATCGAGGGTGTGGCGTGAGATCGGCGCGAGGGGACTCGAGCCCCGCGGCCGGGGGCCGCCGGGCAGCTGCCGCGGGAGCGATCCCGGCTGGAACGGGCACCGAGCGCCCGACGGATGTCGATGACGGCCCCGCCGGCGTCCCGGACGCAGCACGCGCCGTCCTGTCCCGGGTCAGGACCGCCGCTCGCTCCGCCGGGGCGGTGAGCGAGTCGGCGCGTCCCCGGCCCTCGGCGCCGCGCAGGAGGCGTCGACCGGTCCCCGGGTTCTCCGGTCCCGGCCCGGACGAGCGCGATCCCATGGCCATCGGTGGCGCCTGGTCCCGGCTCGTCGACGAGCACGGCTGGCGTACCGGCCTGGATGTGGCGCGACTTCTGGGCATGTGGCCGGAGATCGTCGGGGTCGCCAACGCCGAGCACGCCAGCCCCGAGTCGTTCGATCCGGCCAGCGGGGAGCTTCTGATCCGCACCTCCTCCACAGCGTGGGCGGAGCAGCTGCGCCTGATGATGCCCACCCTGCGCGCAGCCATCGAGGCCCAGGTGGGCACCGGCGTGGTGCGCGAGATCCGGGTCGTCGGCCCCACGCCACCGCGCACCCGCGGTCGATTGCGGGTCCGCGGTCGGGGGCCACGCGACACCTACGGCTGATCGCGGGCCCTACCCGGTCCGCAGCGCACCAATCGCCCGCACGACGCGTTCGGCCGTAGGGATGTGGGGGGGATCATGTCCGGCAGGTCTGACGCCCTGCGCGCGTCCTATGTGGATTTCCGGCCGCCGATTGCCCAGTTCAGGGTAGAATTCCGGCATCACGCGGTCATCGAGGAGTTGTGCGTCCAATGGGCGGGCAGGGCTCCGGGACCGGCGTTCGCCAGTCCCACCGGAGTCAGGAGTTGCGAGGTGTCCTATGACGCGAGTGCGATCACGGTCCTTGAGGGGCTGGACGCCGTGCGCAAGCGGCCGGGCATGTACATCGGCTCGACCGGCGAGCGCGGCCTGCACCACCTGGTCTACGAGGTCGTGGACAACTCGGTCGACGAGTCCCTGGCCGGCTACTGCGACCGGATCGAGGTGACGCTGCTGGCCGACGGCGGGGTCCGGGTCGTGGACAACGGTCGCGGCATCCCCGTGGACATCGTCGCCAGCGAGGGCAAGCCGGGTGTCGAGGTCGTGCTCACCGTGCTGCACGCCGGCGGCAAGTTCGGGGGCAGCGGCTACGCGGTGTCGGGCGGCCTTCACGGCGTGGGTGTCTCGGTCGTGAACGCCCTGTCGACCCGCCTGGACGTCCAGGTCCGCCGTGAGGGCCACGTGTTCCGGCAGGCGTACGCCCACGGCGTTCCTCAGGCCCCGCTGTCCAAGGACGAGGTGACCCAGGACACCGGGACCTCGGTCACCTTCTGGGCGGACGAGAACATCTTCGAGACCACCCACTACGACTTCGAGACGCTCTCGCGTCGCTTCCAGGAGATGGCCTTCCTCAACCGGGGCCTGACCATCGCCCTGGCCGACGAGCGCGTCCACCCAACCGATGACGACTCGGTGGAGGAGCAGCCAGGTCCGCGCCAGGTGACCTACCAGTACGCCGGTGGCATCGCCGACTTCGTCCGCTACCTCAACGCCAAGCGCGGTGCTGCCCACCCGACGGTCATCGAGTTCTTCGCCGAGGACCTCGACAAGGGCATCTCGGCGGAGATCGCCATGCAGTGGAGCGACCTGTTCAACGAGAGCGTGTACACCTTCGCCAACACGATCAACACGACCGAGGGTGGTGCCCACGAGGAGGGCTTCCGGGCTGCGCTGACCACCCTGGTGAACAAGTTCGCCCGTGTCTGGAACATCCTCAAGGAGAAGGACCCGAACCTCTCCGGCGAGGACATCCGCGAGGGCCTGACCGCCATCGTCAGCGTGAAGCTGCGTGAGCCGCAGTTCGAGGGCCAGACCAAGACCAAGCTGGGCAACACCGAGGCCAAGACCGTGGTCCAGTCGGTGGTGTTCGAGCAGCTGGGGGCCTGGTTCGAGGCGAATCCGGCCGAGGGCCGGGAGATCGCGCGCAAGGCGGTCTCGGCCAGCCACGCGCGAATGGCCGCACGGAAGGCCCGCGACCTGGCCCGCAACCGCAAGGGCCTGCTCGGTGGCGGGGGCCTTCCAGGCAAGCTGATCGACTGCTCCAGCCGGGAGCCGGAGAACTGTGAGCTGTTCATCGTCGAGGGCGACTCGGCCGGTGGCTCGGCCCGTCAGGCTCGGGACCCCAAGACCCAGGCGATCCTGCCGATCCGGGGCAAGATCCTCAACGTCGAGAAGGCCCGCATCGACAAGGTCCTGCAGAACAACGAGGTCCAGGCACTGATCTCGGCCATGGGCGCCGGGGTCCAGGACGAGTTCGACAAGGACAAGCTGCGCTACCACAAGCTGGTCCTGATGGCCGACGCCGACGTCGACGGCCAGCACATCCGGACGCTGCTGCTGACCCTGCTCTTCCGGTACATGCGGCCACTGATCGAGCACGGACACGTGTACCTGGGACAACCACCGCTGTTCAAGATCAAGTGGATCAAGTCCGCGCCGGAGTACGCCTACTCCGAACGGGAGCGCGACGCGCTGATCGAGGCCGGGATGGCCGCCGGGCGCAAGCTGCCCAAGGAGGAGGCGATCCAGCGCTACAAGGGCCTCGGGGAGATGAACTGGCAGGAGCTGCGCGACACCACGATGAACCCCGAGGTCCGGATCCTGCTGCAGGTCACCCTCGATGACGCGGCCCAGGCCGACGAACTGTTCATGACGCTGATGGGCGAGGACGTCGAGAGCCGTCGCTCGTTCATCCAGCGCAACGCCCGCGACGTGAGGTTCCTGGACATCTGATGACTGAGATCACCGACGGCCCCGGAATCCACGGCCGGATCGAGCCCATCGACCTGCAGGTCGAGATGCAGCGCTCCTACCTCGACTACGCGATGAGCGTCATCGTGTCCCGGGCGCTGCCCGACGTCCGTGATGGGCTCAAGCCCGTGCACCGTCGTGTGCTCTACGCGATGTACGACGGCGGCTATCGCCCGGATCGCAACTTCTCGAAGTCGGCCCGCGTCGTCGGCGACGTCATGGGCAACTACCACCCGCACGGTGACCTGGCCATCTACGACACCCTGGTCCGCCTGACCCAGGCCTGGGTGCTGCGCTACCCGCTGGTCCAGGGTCAGGGCAACTTCGGCTCGCCGGGCAACGACGGGGCGGCCGCGTCCCGGTACACCGAGTGCCGGTTGGCCCAGTTGGCCATGGAGATGACCCGGGACATCGACGAGGAGACCGTCGACTTCATCCCGAACTACGACGGCCGGACCCAGGAGCCCACGGTCCTTCCGGCGCGGTTCCCGAACCTGTTGGTCAACGGCTCGGCGGGCATCGCCGTGGGCATGGCCACCAACATCCCGCCGCACAACCTGCGTGAGGTGGCCTCGGGCGTCATGTGGGCGCTGGAGAACCCGGAGGCCACCCGCGAGGAGCTGCTCGCCGCCCTCATGGAGCGGGTGCCAGGGCCCGACTTCCCCACGGGCGCCCAGATCGTGGGCAGACGCGGGATCGAGGACGCCTACCGCACAGGTCGTGGCCTGATCACCATGCGCGCGGTCGTCGAGGTGACCGAGGACGCCCGTGGCCGGACGATGCTCGTCGTCACCGAGCTTCCCTACCAGGTCAACCCGGACAACCTGCTGGCCAAGATCGTGGACCTGCACAAGCAGGGCAAGATGTCGGGGATCTCGGACATCATCGACCAGTCCAGCGGTGACACGATGCGCCTGGAGATCATCCTGTCCAAGGACGCGGTGGCCAAGGTGGTGCTCAACCAGCTGTACAAGCACACCCAGCTGCGCGAGACCTTCGGGGCCAACATGGTCGCCCTGGTCGACGGTGTCCCACGGACACTGCCCCTGGACGCGTTCGTCCGGCACTGGATCACCCATCAGATCACCGTGATCCGCCGGCGCACGACGCACCGCCTGCGGGTGGCCGAGGAGCGCGCCCACATCCTGCGCGGCCTGTTGAAGGCGATCGACCGGATCGACGAGGTCATCGCCCTGATCCGTGCGTCGAGCTCCGCGGCGGAGGCGCAGGCCGGCCTGATCGAGCTGCTCGAGATCGACGAGATCCAGGCGCAGGCGATCCTGGACATGCAGCTGCGCAAGCTGGCGGCTCTGGAGCGCAACGAGCTGCAGTCGCGCTACGACGTGCTCATGCGCGACATCGCGGAGTACCAGTCGATCCTGGCCAGCGAACAGCGCCAGCGGACGATCGTGGGCGACGAGCTGTCCGAGATCGTGGCCAAGTACGGCGACGAGCGGCGCACCCAGATCGTGGCCGACGAGGGCGATGTCACCGACGAGGACCTCATCGCCGAGCGCGACATCGTGGTGACGCTGACCCGGGGCGGGTACGCCAAGGCCACCGACGTCGGGCTGTACCGGGCCCAGCGCCGGGGCGGACGCGGGGTCAAGGGCGCCCAGCTGCGCGGCGATGACGTGGTGAGCCACTTCTTCGTGACGACCACGCACCACTGGGTGCTGTTCTTCACCACCAAGGGCCGCGTGTACCGGGCGAAGGGCTACGAGCTGCCCGACGCCGGACGGGATGCCCGCGGCCAGCATGTGGCCAACCTGCTGGCCTTCCAGCCCGACGAGTCCGTGGCCCAGGTCCTGGACCTGCGCAACTTCGAGACCGCCGACTACCTCGTGCTGGCCACGCGCGACGGCATGGTCAAGAAGAGCCGCCTGCGGGAGTTCGACTCGATCCGCTCCAACGGCCTGGCGGCGATCAACCTGCGCGAGGGCGACGAGTTGATCTCCGCGCAGCTGGTCAGCGCCGACGACGACCTGCTCCTGGTCTCGGCCAAGGGTGCGTCCGTGCGGTTCCGGGCTGACGACGCGACGCTGCGACCCATGGGCCGGGCGACCTCGGGGGTGCAGGGGATCCGCCTGCGTCCCGGGGACAGCGCCCTGTCCATGGAGGTCGTGCGTCCTGGGTCACATCTGGTCACTGTCACCGATGGTGGGTATGCCAAGCGGACCTCGCTGACCGAGTGGCGGACCCAGGGCAGGAACACCTATGGCGTCACGGCCATGAAGCTCGTCGAGCAACGGGGATCGCTGGTCGGGGCGCTGATCTGCGAGGAGTCCGACGAGCTGTACGCGATCGCGAGCAACGGCGTGGTCATCCGCACCCGGGTGGACCAGGTGCGCGCCACTGGGCGGGCCACGATGGGCGTGTCCCTGATGGATCTGGCTGACGGGGACAGCGTGGTCGGGGTGGCCCGCTCCGCGGACCTCCGGGAGGACGACGAGACCGAGGACACCGCGGCCCCGGTGCTTCCCGCGGAGGGTGCCGCGGGTGCGATTGCGGACCCCGTGGAGCTGCCGGCAGGGCTGGCGCCCGGTGATCCCGGGGACGACCTGACCGGGGACATGGGGTTCCGAGGTGACCAGGACGAGTGACGCGGGTGGCGCAGGCCCCAGCCTGGGCCGCGGCCGCGCACCGGGCTGTCCCCCGGTGGGCGGTATACCATCGGGGCTGGTCGCACGGTGACGGGAGTGGAGATGGGTGAGCATGTGCAGGGTCAGCCGGGAGCTGATCGTGCTGTGGGCCGCCCCGGTCCGGCGGCTCGCATGACCGGTCCCGATGCATCCCGGCCACGTCCCAGCGTCCTGATCCCCCCGGTGACCACGCCGGCGGGGGGTCCCGCGGGCGCGGCTGGGGTGGCTCCAGCTCCCATGGCCCCGATGCCCGCGACCGGATCCCCGCAGGCGCCTGCCCCAGCCCGGATGCCCGGGGCAGCACCGGTCGCCGCTGCGTCGGTCGCGACCGGGATGGCTGCCGCAACAACCACGGCGCCGGCACCAGCGGGGCAGGCGCCGCCTGCGCCCGCTCCCACAGCGCTACCGACCGCCCCTGCCCAGGCGCAGCCGCGACCGCAGCAGACCAGCGTGGCGCGGGTCGCACGCAGCGCCGTCCGGCCCACGTCCGGCCCGCGGGCGGCCCGCGTCTACCTCACCCATGTCGACCCGTGGTCGGTGATGAAGCAGGCGTTCCTGCTGTCCCTGGCCCTGGCCGTGATCATCCTGGCCGCCTCCGCTGCGCTGTGGTTCGCCCTGGACTCGGCCGGGATCATCGATGCCATCACCCGAACCGCGACCGACGTGGGCGGCGAGAGTGGGGCCAGCGTCACCGGGTTCCTCGACTTCGGCAAGATCATGGGCGCGGCCCTGGTCGTCGCCGGGATCGAAACCGTGCTCGTGACGGCCCTGTGCACGCTGATGGCGTTCATGTACAACCTGTCGGTCGGCATCGGCGGCGGTCTCGAGGTCACGCTGTCCGAGGAGGACTAGCGGCGTTTGGGTCCCACTGCGGTGCTGGGGTACCCTTTCCGACGGTGCCGAAATGCACCGGCGGGCCTATAGCTCAGACGGTTAGAGCGCTTCCCTGATAAGGAAGAGGTCAGAGGTTCAAGTCCTCTTAGGCCCACACGGCGCGAGCTGGCTCGCTCCAGATCCCCCGGGAGGTCACCCATGCTGAAGAAGGTCCTGCTGCTGGCAGCCATCGCCGCCGCCGGTTACGTCGCCTACAGCCGATTCACCCAGGCACAGGACGAGCGCGACCTCTGGAACGAGGCCACCTCCGCTCCCGATCTGCGCTGACCCAGCGGGGACGTAGCTCAACTGGCAGAGCACCGCCTTTGCAAGGCGGGGGTTAGGGGTTCAAGTCCCCTCGTCTCCACATCTGGCTGTGGCCCCGGGCTGTTGCCCCGGGGCCACAGCCATGTGCGCCAGGAGGTGACCGGGGATGCCGTGATGAGCCCGAACCGGCCCCCGCGGGCGACCTGTGGCAGGATTCCGGTCATGACCACCGCCGTCCTGCACACGTCCCTCGGGGACATCCGCGTCGACCTGTTCGACAATCACGCCCCGAAGACGGTCAAGAACTTCGTCGGGCTGTCCGACGGCTCGCTGGCGTGGACCGATCCGCGCACCGGGCGTGCGGGGGCGGGCGCCCTCTACACCGACGTGATCTTCCATCGGGTGATCCGTGGCTTCATGATCCAGGGCGGCGATCCGACCGGAACCGGCCGCGGCGGCCCGGGCTTCCGGTTCGGCGACGAGTTCCATCCCGAGCTGGTGTTCGACCGTTCCTACCTCCTGGCGATGGCCAATGCCGGTCCCGGCACGAACGGGAGCCAGTTCTTCATCACGGTCGGCAAGACCCCGCACCTGAACCGCAAGCACACGATCTTCGGCGAGGTTGCCGACCAGCCGAGTCGGGACGTCGTCGATGCGATCGCCACGACCCCGGTCGGCCCCGGTGACCGCCCGGTGACCGACGTCGTCATCACCTCGGTGTCCATCGAGCAGTGAGCTACGGCCTACCGGCGGAGGCCGCTCCCCCCGCACCTGCCTGCTTCCTGCACCCCGGGCGCGAGACCTGGATCCAGTGCACCCGCTGTGGGCGGCCGATCTGCCCCGAGTGCATGACAGCCGCCGCGGTGGGCTACCAGTGCCCCGAGTGCGTGCGTGCGGGAGCCGCGTCGATCCCCACTCCGCGCACGGTGTTCGGCGGCAGGATGACCCGCGATGGCGCCGTCACCATGTCCCTGATCGGCGTGTGCGCGTTCCTCTTCGTCACCGTGACCCTGCTCGACCTGGCCGGCGGCCTGGCCCGATGGGGGATGCAGCCGGCGGCGATCGCCCTGGACGACCAGTGGTTCCGGTTGGTGTCGGCGATCTTCCTGCACGCGGGCTGGCTGCACATCGGCTTCAACATGTACGTGCTGTTCATCCTCGGCCCGCCGCTGGAGCGGGTCCTGGGCCATGGCCGGTTCCTGACGCTGTACGTGCTCTCCGGGATCGGTGGCTCCGTGGCCTCCTACTGGTTCTCACCGATCAACACGCTCTCGGTGGGCGCCAGCGGGGCCATCTTCGGCCTGATGACCGCCTGGATCGTCGTGGGTCGGCGCCTGGATCGTGACGTGACCCAGATCGTCGTGCTGTTGGGCATCAACGTGGCACTGGGGTTCTTCCTCGGTGGCGTTGACTGGCGGGCGCACCTCGGGGGTGCGGTGACCGGCGCGCTGGTGGCTCTCATGCTCACCACGGGCCGGGGCCAGGCGGGTCGAGCCCAGGCGGGTCGGCAGGCTGCCTCCGCAGCCGCCGTGCTGGTCGGGCTCGTCGTCCTGACGGTGATCCGCAGCGCGCAGATCCAGGACATGGTCCCCGCGCTGCTGAGCTGAGACCTCGGGGTACGATTCGGCCCTGTCGTCGCATCTGGGATGACGCGTCGAGGGTTGTCCGTGGTGATCAGGGAGGAATTCATGCCGGAGTCCAAGGGCCGGGGAACCCCGAAGTCGCGGCCCGCGCCGCCGGTTCCCAAGAAGGATGTCCCCCTGGCCTCCCCCCGGTGGCTGGCCCCCCTGATGGTGGCCTGCTTCGTGATCGGGCTGCTGTGGATAGTCGTGTACTACGTCGCGCCCGGGATGCCCGTCATGTCGTCGCTGGGGCGCTGGAACATGGCCATCGGGTTCGGACTGATCATGGTCGGGTTCGGACTGTCCACAAAGTGGCGCTGATCAGGAGTTTCCCCACCAAAACACCGGTTCCGGACGCCTGTTCAGTGATGTGCATCACGTAGGGTCACCACGGTCGCTGGGGCGATCGGGCGACCATGCACTGGATCCGATGAGCACACAGTGACTGCTTGGACACGAGCCGGTGGCGAATCACATCGGTGTAGTTCTGTCCCCACCTGTGGATAACCCTGTGGACGACATCCCGTCCACCGTCACGTCGGTGAAGGGCAGCCGAGGTTCGACCCACGGGAAGACCCAGGTGAAGAGCACCGCCACGATCCCCACCACGGCGATCACGGCGATCAGGGCGCGCACCGCCGTGGGGCCGGGAAGGTGGTTCCAGATCCAGCCGTACATCTAGCGGCCCGCCTCGATCTCCGCGGGGATCTCCCCGGTGGACTTGTCGGTGCGCGTGGTGAGGTCACCCCACCAGATCCACCGGGTAGTGCTTCCCCAGCGGGGGTTGCATGTCGTCAGCGTGATCAGCCGGTCCGTGGGCGTGGCCCCGGGGTCGCCCGGGACGGGGTCGATGACCCACGTGTCCGAAGGGCTCACGATCTGGTCCCGCCGAAGGGTGTACTCGAGCCACGCGTCCTGGGTCTCGACGATGACGGTGTCACCGACCTGCAGCCGGTCGATGTCGCGGAACGGCTCCCCGTTGGTCGCTCGATGGGCGGCGACGGCGAAGTTGCCCTTCTCCCCGGGGAGCTGGGTCTGCGGGTAGTGACCGATCCCGCGTGCGAGATCCGAGAGCGCAACGCTGCCCAGGACCGGCATGCCCCAGACCTTGTCGCCCAGCCGCGGGATGTACATGAGGGCGAAGGCACTCCCGATCTCTGGGCGGGCCTGCTCACCGTCCGGCGAGGAGTCATCCCCAGGGTCGACCTGGCCGGTCCCGCCGGACTCCTGGGTCCACGAGTCCTGCAGGTCGGCCGCGGCCTGGTCGGCCGCCCGCCCGGCGGTCACGTTCGTCCACAGCAACTGGTAGGCGACGAAGAGCAGGAGCACGACGCCCGCGGTCATGAGCAGCTCACCGAGGACCCCCACGGCTGACCAGGCCCGAGAGGGACGTCGGTCCGCGGTCGACTGAGCCTCTTGGGTCGTCATGGAACCACCTGGGCGTCGTTGGTCCGCACCGGCCCCGTGTAGGCCGGCAGGACCAGCTCGCGCGAGTTCTTCTGCTCGTAGCGCATGCCGACGACGGCCGCCCATTCGCGGAAGAAGCGGACCGATTCGTCCTCTGCTAGTGCCTCGGTCATCCGGTCGAGGTCTCCCACGCCCGCGATGACGAACGGCGGTGAGTACACCTGTCCCTGCAGGATCACCGTGTTGCCCACGCACCGCACGGCACTCGTGTTGATCAGCCGCTGTCCCATGACAGTGACCCCGGACGCCCCGGATCGCCACAGGGCGTTGACCACGCCCTGCACGTCCTGCTGGTGGACGATGTAGTCGTCCCCGGTCAACCCGTCGGGCAGCGGGTTGGGCGCCTCCGCGTCGTCGAGGGTCACCGTGACACCCGGTCCCACGACCTCGGTCAGTCCCACGACCGGGGACAGCTCGGCGATCTCCGCCGTGGTCTGCTCGAGGGCGGTGCCGGGATCGCCGAGGGAGAGCAGGGCCGCAACCTCGGCCGTGAGCTGGTCGACGTCCGCCTGCAGGGCGGTGTTCTGCTCGGCCTGGGCGGTGATGGCGTCACGCAACCCACCGGTTCGGTCCAGGCGCAGGATCCCGTCCTCGGATGCAGTCGCGCTCGCGATGAACATGGCCCCGGCGATCGCGAACACTCCCCCGGCCACGAGGTCCGGCCAGCGGACCCGGCGCCGGCGGCGTGCGACGACCGGACCTGCCGCAGCAGCGCTGGGCTCGGGGGCCAGGACGTCGGTCGCGGGCTCGCCCGGGCGGGCCGGCGACCCAGATGCGGGGCCGGGCTCGCCGAGGGGGGGATGCACAGGCCCTACGCTACCCGCGACAATGGGCAGGTGACTGCTCGCATCCTGATCGTGGACAACTACGACTCGTTCGTCTTCAACCTGGCCCAGTACCTCGCCCAGCTCGGCGCGGAGGTCGACGTCCGGCGCAACGACGAGGTGGCCACGGCCGACGCCCACGGCTACGACGGCGTGCTGCTGTCCCCGGGACCCGGTGATCCGCACGACGCCGGGGTGTGCATGGACATGGTCAGTGCCTGTGCGGGGAAGGTCCCGTTGTTCGGGGTCTGCCTGGGTCATCAGGCCATCGGCGCCGTGTTCGGCGGGGTGGTCTCACGAGCCCCGGAGCTGCTGCACGGCAAGACCTCGATGGTGCACCACACCGGTACGGGCGTGCTCACGGGTCTCCCCGACCCGTTCCGGGCAACGCGCTACCACTCCCTGGCCGTCGAGCGCGCGACGGTTCCCGCGGAGCTGGAGATCACGGGCTGGACCGACTCCGGCGTCGTCATGGCGCTGAGGCATCGCGAGTTCGACATCGAGGGTGTCCAGTTCCATCCCGAGTCCGTGCTCACCGAGGGCGGACACCTGATGCTGGCCAACTGGCTGTCCCGGTGCGGTGACCCTGGTGCCGTGCACCGGGCCGTGGGGTTGGCTCCGGTCGTGGGTGTGGCGTCGTCGTCCTGAGCTGTCTCACGGCTGGGAGCGCACTGCCGGCGGCCGGCGCGGGCAGGCTCAGCCGAATGCCCCGCGCAGCCGACCCACAGCCTCGCTGAGGACCGCCGGGCGCTTGCAGAAGGCCCACCTGACCCAGGCCTGTCCCACGGACATGTCGTCACAGAACGGTGCCACCGGGATCGCGACGACCCGGGCCCGCTGCGGCAGCTCGGCGCAGAACTGCTCCCCGCTGGTGTAGCCCAGCCCGGTGACGTCCGTGAGCAGGAAGTAGGTCCCCTCGCTGGGCAGGACGTCCAGGCCGAGGCCGGTCAGCCCGTCAGCCAGGATGTCACGCTGCTGGGCCAAGGTGGCGCGGAAGGAGTCCCAGTACGACGACGGGAGCTGCGTGAGGCCGTCGGCCACAGCCCACTGGAACGGGCCTCCCGAGACGTAGCTCAGGTGCTGGCGGATGACCCGGACCGCCCCGATGAGGTCCGCGGGGCCCGTGGCCCAGCCCACCTTCCACCCCGTGAAGGACAGGCTCTTGCCGGCTGAGCCGACCGTGATCGTGCGCTCTGCCATGCCGGGCAGGGTGGCCAACGGGATGTGCGGGTGGCCGTCGAACCAGAGGTGCTCGTAGGCCTCGTCCGCGAGCACGACCAGGTCGGCCGCGACCGACTCCCGGGCGATGGCAGCCAGCTCAGCCTCGGTGAACACGGCACCGGTGGGGTTGTGCGGCGAGTTGACGATCAGCAGTCTGCTCCGGGGGGTGATGCGGGCCCGCAGCGCCGTCGGATCGGGACGGAATGTCCCTGGTACAGGTGGGACACCGACCCGGACACCACCGGCCAGGTCGATGGCGGCGGCATAGAGGTCGAACCAGGGCTCGAGAACCAGGACCTCATCCCCGGGTTCGACGAAGGCCAGCACTGCGGCGACGATCGCCTCGGATGCCCCGGTGGTCACGACGACGTCCGTGGCCGGATCCCAGGCCAGGCCGTACCAGGCCCGCTGGTGTGAGCAGATCGCAGCTCGGAGCTCGGGGAGGCCGTGCGCCGGCGGGTACTGCGCCCCCCGGCCGTCCCGGATCGCCGCCAGGGCCGCGTCCCGGACCAGCTCCGGGCCATCCGTGTCCGGGAACCCCTGGCCCAGGTTCACCGCTCCGACGGCGGCTGCCAGCGCCGACATCTCGCCGAAGATGCTTCGTCGATGGGGCTGCATGCGAGCGACGAGCGGGTGGGTCACTGGCCTACCCCACTCCGCAGGTGTCGCAGGGACACGTGGGTCACCTGCGGATCGTCCCGGATCGAGACACCATTGTGCTCGCGAACCGCAGGAGGGGACGTGGGGTGAGTTGGGCGACCACGGCAAGTGTGCTGTAGCGGGTCGAGGGGACACTCACCGGGCGGCCGGCGCGCGCAGCCCGGAGCCCCTCGCGGGCCACGCGGCGCGAGTCCAGCCAGGCCCACTCCGGGAAGGCGGCGATGTCCATGTCGGCGCGCTCGTGGAACTCCGTGTGGGTGAGCCCGGGGCACACGGCCGTGGCGGTCACCCCGGTGCCGGAGAGCTCCGCGCCGAGGCCCTCGGAGAAGACCGTGACCCAGGACTTGGCCGCGGAGTACGTGCCCATCGGCAGCCACCCGGCCACGCTCGACACGTTGACCACCCTCCCGTGTCCGCGGCGCACCATGCCGGGCAGGACCGCGTGCGTGAGGCGCATCGTGGCACGGACCAGCACGTCGAGGAGGCGCTCCTCCGCGGCGAGGCTGCCGGTGACGAAGTCCTGGTTGACCCCGAAGCCGGCGTTGTTCACCAGCACATCGATCGGCCGGGACTCGTCGGCCAGGCGATCCATGACAGCGGAGCAGCCGGCATCGGTGGCCAGGTCCGCCGGCAGGACCTCCACGGCGATCCCGTGCTCGGCCGCGAGGCGCTCGGCGAGGGCCTTCAGGCGATCGGTGCCGCGGGCCACGATCACCAGGTCGGAGCCCTCGGACGCCAGCTCCTCGGCGAATGCGAGGCCGATCCCGGAAGTGGCCCCGGTGATGCATGCGGTCATGGACCCAGTGTGCCCCAACTGGTCGGGACCACTGACCTGTCAGGGCAGGGAGTCGGGCCAGCCCCGGGCGATCCGGGTCACGATCGCGATCGGGTCCCCGGTGATCGTGGACCAGCCACGCAGGCGGGCGGCCGCCGCGGGTTCCGCATCGGCGCCGGGTGTGGTCACGTGGACGACGGGGGCCTCCGGCCAGTCGCTGCCCGCCCGGCTGACGTCCGGCAGCGGTCCATCGATCAGGACGTAGGCGACGACACTGCGCCGGGAGGCCCGCTGGGAGTACCCCAGGGCCGGCACCGCCCGGTTGGCCCCCCCGGTGCTGACCAGGATCAGTGGGCCCTCCACGTGGGCGGCAGTGATGGCCACGGCCTGGTCGGCCACCCACCCCGCGACGCCCAGGCGCTCGTCGGCGGACTCCGCGCCGTCACGGGGCCGCAGGTGCGGGATCACCACGCGGATCCCCCAGCCGGCGAGGACCCCGGCCAGCTCGCGGCGCTGGCCGTCCGGGCTGACGGGGTCCAGCGCCGGGCACAGGACGACCGTGACGCCGGTCATGTCACTCGAGGCCGAGATCGGCCAGCTGGTAGGCGGCGAGGTACTCCAGCCCGGCATCGGCGATCATCCCCGCGGCGCCGCGCTCGACGATCACGGCCACGCCGACCACCTCCGCACCGGCGTCGCGCAGCGCCCCGACGGCGGCCATCACCGAGCCGCCGGTCGTGGAGGTGTCCTCGACGGCCAGCACGCGCCGACCGGCCACGTCCGGTCCCTCGATGCGCCGCTGGAGGCCGTGGGCCTTCTCCTCCTTGCGGACCACGAAGGCATCCAGGTGCTGGCCCCGGGCAGCGGCCGCGTGCAGCATGGCGGTGGCCACCGGGTCGGCACCCAGGGTCAGACCGCCCACCGCGTCATAGGACAGGTCCTTGGTCAGGTCCAGCATCACCTCGCCCACGAGGGGTGCCGCCCGTCCGTCCAGCGTCACCCGGCGCAGGTCCACGTAGTAGTCGGCCTCCCGTCCCGAGGACAGCACGACCCTGCCGTGCACGACGGCCTTGGTCCGGATCTGGTCGAGGAGTTGCTCGCGTGCGTCAGTCACGGCGCCAACCCTAGATCCTGCGTGCGGCCACCGGACGCATCGCGTCGCGCGGCGCGATGCGCTCGCCTCAGGCGGCGGGCTCGACCGCCGTCGCAGCTGCGCGTGACTCGCGACGGTGGCGCAGGGTCTCGAACCCGATCGGGATGATCGACAGGGCAACGATGCCGATCAGGATCAGCTCGATGTGGTCCTTCACGAACGGGATCGTGCCCAGGTAGTAGCCCAGCAGCGTGACCCCGGTGGCCCAGAGGACTCCACCGATCGTCGAGTAGACGAAGTAGGTGCGCAGGTCCATCCGTCCCACCCCGGCCATGGCCGTGATGAACGTGCGCACGATAGGGACGAACCGGGCCAGCACGATGGCCCGGGCGCCGTACTTGTCGAAGAACGCGTGGGTCTTGTCGACATACTCCTGGCGGAAGAGCCGCGACTCCGGCCGGTTGAACAGCGGCGGTCCCGCCCGGTAGCCGATCCAGTAGCCGGTGAGGTTGCCCGCGACGGCAGCGATGGACAGCAGCAGGCACGCCACCTGGATGGGGATGTCGATCACGCCGCTGGCGATGAACAGGCCCACCATGAACAGCAGGGAGTCGCCAGGGAGGAAGAACCCGATGAGCAGTCCGCACTCGGCGAAGATGATCCCCAGCGCGATCCAGAACGCCGCCGTGCCGAACCGGTCGAGGTTCTGCGGGTCGAGCCATTCGGGACCCAGGCTGTTGACGATCGAGGGGACCGTCGATGCGACGGTCAGGCTCAGGCTCACCTCACAAGGTTACCCCCGGCGGAGGGTCCCTCCGCCCAGGTGCGTGCGGGCCCAGGCGTGCATGGCGATCGCGGCGGCCGCAGCCACGTTGATCGAGCGGGTGGAGCCGTACTGGCTGATCGACAGGACCGCCCCGGCGCCGGCCAGGGCCTGCGGGCTCAGCCCCGGTCCCTCCTGGCCGAACAGCAGGACGCATCCGCGGGGAAGCGGGTACTCGTCGATCGGCACCGCACCGGGCACCACGTCGATGGCCAGGATCGGCAGGCCGGCCGCCCGCGCCCAGGCAGCAAGGTCCGCCGGATCGGGATGGTGGGTGATGCTCAGGTAGGCATCGGTGACCATGGCCCCACGCCGGTTCCAACGTCGCCGACCCACGACGTGGACGCCGGCGACGTTGAACGCGTTGGCCGTGCGCACGATCGAGCCGATGTTGAGGTCGTGCTCGATGTTCTCGATCGCCACGTGCAGCGGGGAGCGCCGGGTGTCGAGGTCGGCCACGATCGCCTCGACCGTCCAGTACCGGTAGGGATCGATCACGTTGCGGGCGTCGCCCTGGGCCAGCAGGTCCCGGTCCAGCCGTGGGTCGTCCGGCCAGGGCAGGGGGTGGGGTCCGACGGGCACGACGCCAAGGGTACGAGGGCCGCGATTTCCGCCGCGGGTCCACCGCCCGTAGGATTCTCTGCGGTGGCGTGTCCGAGCGGCCAAAGGAGCACGACTCGAAATCGTGTGTGGGTGATGAGCCCACCGTGGGTTCGAATCCCACCGCCACCGCCAGACAGGCGAACCGACCCCGCTGGGTCGCACGGCCCGGGCCCGATCACGGTCCGGGCCCTCGTGCGTCCTGGGCCGGAGGCACGACCTGGGCCGGAGGCACGACCTCGTCCCCGACCGCGACGTCGTCCCGGGCGTAGGCTGGTGGCCGATCGCGTGCGTCCCACGGTCACCTCCGACCCCGATGTCCCAGGAGTCCCCATGAGCCCCGTCCACGACCTGCTCACCGAACAGATCGGGCACGAGTTCTTCGCGTCCCAGCAGTACGTCGCCATCGCCGTCTGGTACGACCAGCAGGCCCTGCCGCAGCTCGCCGCCCACTTCTACGCCCAGGCGGTCGAGGAGCGCAACCACGCGATGATGATCGTGCAGTACCTGATGGACCGGGAGGCCGACGTGGTGATCCCCGGGGTGCCCGTGGTGCGCAACGAGTTCACGTCCGTGGTCGAGCCGTTGGAGCTGGCCCTGGCCCAGGAGCGCCTGGTCACCTCGCAGTTCGAGGCGCTCATCGCCCTTGCCCGGGCGGAGTCGGACTATCTCGGCGAGCAGTTCATGCACTGGTTCCTCAAGGAGCAGGTCGAGGAGGTCGCGTCGATCTCCACCCTGTTGCAGGTGGCCCGGCGCGTGGGCGACAACGTGATGCTCCTCGAGGACTACCTGGCCCGCGAGGCCGGTTCCGGTGGGGGTGTGGATCCGACGGCGCCCTCGGCGGCCGGCGGGGCGCTGTAGGCCGGCCCGGCACGCCCGGAGCGAGTTACACCGGCGTAGTTACACAGGTGTGAGTTATCCCCAGGTGTGGATGACTTGGGGATGATGGATCCCGGCCACGGTTGTCACCCGGGGTGGCCCCGACGGCTTGCGGGTGTTGTCGGCGGGCACCGTTAGGGTGAGCGACGTGGCACTGGCGCTCTACCGGACCTACCGGCCGGGCTCGCTGGCTGAGGTGATCGGCCAGGAGCACGTGACCGAGCCGCTGGCGCGCGCCCTCGAATCGGGCCGGATCCACCACGCCTACCTGTTCTCCGGTCCGCGGGGCTGTGGGAAGACGTCCACCGCCCGGATCATGGCCCGATCGCTCAACTGCGAGCAGGGACCCACGCCCGAGCCGTGCGGCACCTGTCGCAGCTGCGTGGAGCTGGCGCCGAACGGTCCGGGGTCGATCGACGTCGTGGAGATGGACGCTGCGACCCACGGGCTGGTCGACGACGCCCGGGATCTGCGCGAGAAGGCCACCTATGCCCCCGCCGCGAGCCGGTTCAAGGTCTACATCATCGACGAGGCCCATCAGCTGAGCACGTCGGCCGCCAACGCCCTGCTGAAGATCGTCGAGGAGCCCCCGCCGCACGTGCGGTTCATCTTCGCGACGACCGAGCCGGACAAGATCATCACGACGATCCGCTCGCGGACGTTCCACTACGGTTTCCGGCTCGTGCCCGCTCGCACCCTGGCCGAGCACCTCGGCTCGGTCTGCCAGTCGGAGGGCATCCCGGCGGAGGCCCCTGCGCTGGCGCTCGTGGCCCGGGCTGGTGCCGGCAGTGTCCGTGACAGCCTGTCCGTCCTGGGTCAGCTTCTGGCCGGGGCTGGCCCCGCAGGCCTGACCTATTCCGACGCGGTCACCGCCCTCGGCCTGACCGACACGAGCCTGATCGACGAGTTCGTCGCGGCTCTGTCGTCGGGGTCAGCGGCTGACATGTTCGGGATCGTGGACGTCGTGATCTCAGCGGGCCACGACCCGCGCAGGTTCGTCACCGACATCCTGGACCGGCTTCGGGACCTGATCATCCTGCGTGCCGACCATGAGGCCCTGACCAAGGGCCTCATCGACGTCCCGGACGACGAGGGCCAGCGGATGGTGGCCCAGGCCCAGTCCCTGGGACTGGCGGAACTGTCCCAGGCCGCCGACCTCGTCAGCGTGGGGCTCGGCCAGATCAAGGGTGCAACGGCTCCCCGACTGCAGCTCGAACTCCTCTGTGCCCGCCTGGCGCTCCCCGGCCCACCCGAGGACCTCAGCGCACTCCTGGCCCGCATGGACCGCCTCGAGCGCATCGGCAGCCCCTCGGCAGGATCGGGCCACGCGGCAGACCCGTCCGGGGGAGCACCCCGCCGGCGCGCGGCACCGCCGAGCGTCACCGATGGCGCCCCTGTCACCGATGGCGTGCCTGCTGATGCCGAACCCGCCGCGTCCGGCGCGCAGCACGCGGTTCCGCCAACCGGTCCGGGTCCGCGCGCGCCGGGCCCGGTGGCACCGACAGCCCCTCCGCGTCGGCCGGAGCTCAGCCGGGACTCGGCCGCGCCGACCGCCGCGCCGCCGCCGCTCGGCCGCGCCCGGCCGTCGCCCCGGGTCCGGCTGCGGCGCCCCGTGGTGGCGTGGCCGGAGGGCTGTCGCCAACTGCCTCGGAGGCAGCGGGTTCCCCGACCGGTCCGCCGGCACCGCCGGTGGAGGCCGCCGCCACTGTCCGGCCCGAGGACGCCCGGGGCAGCGCCCCCGATGCCGGTGCAACCGCGGGCGACGACATGGCGATCACCCGGATCCGGGAGGCGTGGCCAACGATCCTGGAGCGATTGGCAGCCTCGAGCCGGGTCGCCTGGACCGCCTTCCACGGGGCCACCCCGGTCTCGTGCACCAACGGAGCCCTGGCGGTGGCCGTCGCCGAGCCGGGGAATGTGCGGGCGATCGCGCAGCGAGGCCATGACGAACGGCTGCGGCAGGTCCTCATCGACGTCCTGGCCCTGGACCTCTCGATCGATGTCCTGCACGACCCCGAGCCGGCCCGGCCGGCCCCACCTGACACCGCGGGGCGCCCCGCGGCGCACGCCACCGCGCGGGGCACACCCACCGCGAGCGGGCCGGCCGCGGCCGGTGGGACGCCGCGCGGAGCCTCGCCGGGGGGAGCGCATCCCACGGCCCCGGCAGGGCGCCCGGCGGACGTGGTCCGGGAGGCCGGTTCCGCGCCGGCCGAGGCTGACGTTGCCGATGAGCCGAGCCCCGACGATCCGGACCTGGACCCGGGGGGCGCGCAGGGCCTGGCCCTGATCACCCGGGAGCTCGGCGCCCGGCCCATCGGCGAGATCGACCACTCCTAGGGGCCGGGCATGTACGAGGGGATCATCCAGGACGTCATCGACGGCCTCAGCCGGCTGCCCGGCATCGGGCCGAAGGGCGCGCAGCGGATCGCGTTCCACCTGCTCAAGGCCGATCCGCAGGAGGTCGCGGACCTCGCCGAGGCCCTGCTCACGCTGCGCGAGAAGGTCCAGTTCTGCGAGATCTGCGGCAACGTGTCCCAGGAGCGGACGTGCTCGATCTGCCGGGACCCCCGCCGCGACCCGTCCCTGCTGTGCGTCGTCGAGGAGAGCAAGGACGTCGTCGCGATCGAGCGCACCCGGGAGTTCCGGGGTCGCTACCACGTCCTCGGTGGGGCGATCAGCCCGATGGAGGGGATCGGCCCGGACGACCTGCGGATCAGGGAGCTGATGGCGCGCCTCGCGGACGGAACGGTCGTCGAGGTGATCCTGGCCACGGATCCGAACCTGGAGGGCGAGGCCACCGCCACGTATCTTGCGCGCCTGATGAGCACGCTGGGCCTGGCCGTGTCACGGTTGGCCAGTGGACTGCCCGTTGGGGGCGACCTCGAGTTCGCCGACGAGGTCACCCTCGGCCGGGCATTCGAGGGACGACGACGGATCGGAGGGCTGGCATGAGCGTCGACGAGGCACCCATGGAGGGCGCGATGGCGGTGCTCACCACGCCGGCCACTCCCGTCGAGGACGACCTGGTCACCCTGGCTGACGGCCTGGCCGACGCGTCGGCCCGGTTCGTGCAGGCCACCGAGGCCGTGGCGGCGGGGATCGGCGAGGAGCACGCGATCGCGATCCTGCTCCTCGAGGTGTCCGACGTCCTGGCCATGGGCGCGCGCCTGGGCGCGATCGACGACGTCGTGCCCGAGGGTCGCTTCGAGCCGGATGCGGGGGTCGAGCCCGACGTCGACCGCCTCCGGGCTGCCCTGGCCGAGCGGCTGGCGCCCGTCGACTCCTACATCGAGGTCTTCGATCCCTACGCCAGCCCCGAACTGGTCTCCGGCAGGCTCTCCGATGACCTCACGGCCATCGTCTCCGACCTCCTGCACGGCCTGGCCCACCACACGGCCGGGCGAACCCTGGAGGCACTGTGGTGGTGGCAGACGACCTACCTGAACTCGTGGGGTGACTCGGGGGCGATGGCGCTGCGGGCGCTTCGGTCCCTGGTCTCCCATGTGCGTGCTGGTGCCCCGCTCGAGGTGACCGGCGAATCGGCGGAGTAGGCGCTCCCTCGGGCTACCCGCGCCCACGGGTCAGCGGCGTTGCGCAGCACGATCCGGGCGGCGCCGCGCCGAACCCCTAGAATTGGGTCCCGGAGCGCCGCAGACCACAACCGGGAGCAGACGAGCATGGCCCTGATCGTCCAGAAGTACGGGGGATCCTCCGTCGCCGACGCTGCCAGCGTGCGCCGCGTGGCCAGGCGCATCGTGGACACCAAGCGGGCCGGCAACGACGTCGTGGTGGTCGTGTCGGCGATGGGGGACTCCACCGACGAGCTGCTCGACCTGGCCAACGAGGTCAGCCCCAATCCGCCGGGACGCGAGCTCGACATGCTGCTGACCGCCGGTGAGCGCATCTCGATGGCGGTGCTGGCGATGGCGATCCACGACCTGGGCGAGGAGGGTCGGTCCTACACCGGGTCCCAGGCGGGGCTCATCACCGACTCCGCGCACGGCGCTGCCCGGATCATCGACGTGACCCCGGGACGGATCCGGCACGCGATCGCCGACGGGGCCATCCCGATCGTCGCGGGCTTCCAAGGGGTGTCCTACGACAGCAAGGACATCACGACCCTGGGTCGCGGCGGCTCGGACACCACGGCTGTTGCCCTCGCGGCTGCCCTCGAGGCTGACGTGTGCGAGATCTACACCGACGTCGACGGCGTGTTCTCCGCTGACCCCCGGGTGGTCCCGGCGGCTCGTCAGGTGCCCCGGATCAGCTACGAGGAGATGCTCGAGCTGGCGGCTGCCGGTGCCAAGGTGCTGCACCTGCGGTGCGTGGAGTACGCCCGCCGGGCCGACATGCCGATCCACGTGCGGTCCTCCTTCTCGGACAAGCAGGGCACCTGGGTCATCAACTCGACCGCGTCGCTGCCTGCAGCGGCCGATCCCGCCGAAGGGGCGACTGTGGAGCAACCGATCATCGCGGGGGTCGCCCATGACCTCAACGACTGCAAGATCACCGTGGTCGGCGTGCCCGACCTCCCCGGTGAGGCCGCCCAGATCTTCCAGGCGGTCGCCGACGCCGGGGTGAACGTCGACATGATCGTCCAGAACGTCTCCCTGGGGGAGGACGCGCGCACCGATGTGACGTTCACGTGCCCGGTCGCCTCGCGTCAGGATGCGCTCGATGCCCTGCGCGCGGTGCAGGAGCAGATCGGGTTCGAGGACCTGGCCTTCGACGACGGGATCGCCAAGGTGTCGCTCGTCGGTGCGGGCATGCGGACCGACCCGGGTGTCTCGGCGACGTTCTTCCGGGCCATGGCGGAGGCGGGCATCAACATCACGATGATCACCACCTCCGAGATCCGGATCTCCGTGGTGACCAGCACGGACGTGGCCGCCGAGGCCGTGCGTGCCCTGCACACCGCATTCGGGCTGGATGCCGACGGCGAGGCCGTCGTCTACGGGGGGACGGGCCGATGAGCGTCACTGTTGCGGTCGTGGGGGCCACCGGCCAGGTCGGGGGCGTGATGCGCCGCCTGCTCGACGAGTCCGGGATCGACGTGGGTGCCGTCCGGTACTTCGCCAGTGCCCGGTCGGCGGGCACCACGCTGCCCTGGCGTGGCACCGAGGTCGTCGTGGAGGATGCCGCCACCGCAGACCCGTCCGGCATCGACATCGCGCTCTTCTCCGCCGGGGGGGCGACCTCAAGGGCGCTGGCACCGGTGTTCGCAGCCGCCGGTGCGGTCGTGATCGACAACTCCTCGGCATGGCGGATGGACCCCGATGTCCCCCTGGTCGTGTCCGAGGTCAACCCCCAGGCCCTGGCCGCCATCCCGAAGGGGATCGTGGCCAACCCGAACTGCACCACGATGGCAGCCATGCCAGTTCTTGCCCCGCTGCATGCTGAGGCCGGGCTCCGCCGGTTGGTCGTGAGCACCTACCAGGCGGTCTCCGGCAGCGGGCTGGCCGGCGTCGAGGAGCTCGCCGGGCAGGTCCGGGCCGCAGTGACCCAGGACCTGACCGCGCTGACCCATGACGGCTCCGCGGTGACCCTCCCGGCTGCGACGAAGTACGTCGCCCCCATCGCGTTCGACGTGATCCCCCTCGCGGGCAGCATCGTGGACGACGGCTCCGGGGAGACCGACGAGGAGCAGAAGCTGCGCAACGAGTCGCGCAAGATCCTCGGGATCCCGGATCTCGCAGTCTCGGGCACGTGCGTGCGCGTGCCGGTGTTCACCGGCCACAGCCTGAGCATCAACGCGGAGTTCGACCGGCCCCTATCGGTGGAACGGGCCCGTGAGCTGCTGGCCAATGCCCCGGGGGTTGCCTGGTCCGACGTTCCCACACCGCTTCAGGCGGCAGGGGCGGATCCGACCTACGTGGGACGACTGCGCCGTGACCCCGGCGTCCCGGATGGGCGGGGACTGGCCCTGTTCCTGTCCAATGACAACCTGCGCAAGGGGGCGGCACTGAACGCGGTGCAGATCGCAGCACTCCTGGCCGAGCGATCCTGACCCGGCCGGGCGCTGGCCGCGGTTTGGGCTGGGGGACGGCGTACGGCTAGAATCGGGCGCGCGAACGGGATGTGGCGCAGCTTGGTAGCGCGCTTCGTTCGGGACGAAGAGGTCGTGGGTTCGAATCCCGCCATCCCGACACACGAGAAGGGCCCCGGGGCTTGTCCCCGGGGCCCTTCTCATGTGGACGGTACTGGCGGGGTTCGGGAGGAGGCCGCGAAGCGGCCGACGGCTCCCGCCATCCATGTGCCGGACCTGATCGCGCCGCCGCCGGCTACGCCGCCTCGACCGTGAGCACCGTCGCCTCGGGTCGACACGCCAGCCGGATCGGCGTGTAGGGGCTCGTCCCGAGTCCGGCTGAGACGTGCAGGGCCGACTCCCGCCAGCGCGACAGGCCCTTGGCCTGGCTGCGCGGCAGGTCGCAGTTGGTGACCAGCGCGCCGACCCACGGCAGGCAGACCTGGCCACCGTGGGTGTGCCCGGCCAGGATCAGGTCGGACCCGTCGCCGGCCATGGCGTCGAGGATCCGGCGGTACGGGGCGTGGGCGACGCCGAGTCGCAGGTCGGCGTCGGGATCGAACGGCCCGGCGACGTCGGCATACCGGTCCCGGCCGATGTGCGGGTCGTCCACCCCGCGGGCGTCGATGCGCCAGCCGCGGACCGTGAGCTCAGCGGTCTCGTTGTCCAGGTCGTGCCAACCGGCGGCGGCCAGGCCCTCGTTGAGGGCCATGATGTCGATCCTCGGCCGCTTGGTGCGCAGCTCGCTGGGGCCGGTCAGGTACTTGGCCGGGTTGGCGCGCGCAGGGGCGTAGTAGTCGTTCGAGCCCCGCACGAACACCCCCGGGCGATCCAGGAGCGGCTCGAGGGCCTGCAGCGCCAGCTGGGGCCCAACCGCGTCTCCGGTGAAGTCCCCGGTCACGACGGTCAGGTCCACCTCGAGATCCCCGAGGGAGCGGATCCAGGCGATCCGATCGGAGTCCCGTGGGGACAGGTGCAGGTCCGACAGGTGCAGGATGCGCAGCGTTCGGGGGCGATCGCCGGTCCGCTCGGAGGGCCGGCGCAACCGCACCTCGGACCGGCGCAGCGTGTACTGGCGGGCCTCCCAGAGGCTGTAGGCGGTGGTTGCCGCCCCGAGCGCCAGGAGCGAGCCCGCTGCGGCCAGGGAGGTCCGGGTGGCTGACGGCATGCCGCCAGTCTGGCAGGGGCCGCCCACTGAATGGGCCCCAGTGCATGGCCGTGGGCGCGTGCAGCGCGGGAACCCAGCACAATGAGGCCATGAGCACCCTGAAGGAGACCCTCCAGTCCGACCTCACCACCGCCATCCGCAGCCGCGACGAGCTCACGTCGGCGACCCTGCGGATGGCACTGACGGCGGTGACCACCGAGGAGGTCGCCGGCAAGTCGGCGCGTACGCTCAGCGACTCGGAGGTCATGGCGGTCCTGACGAAGGAGGCCAAGAAGCGCCGTGAGGCTGCTGCTGCCTTCACCGACGCCGCACGGCCGGAGCTCGCGGAACGGGAGATGGCCGAACTCGGCGTCCTGACCCGGTACCTGCCCGACCCGCTGACGCCCGAGGAGGTCGCCGCGATGGTCGAGGCCGCCGTGGCGCGAGTCGCCGACGACGGGGTGACCGGCATGCCGGCGATGGGTCGCGTCATGAAGGAGCTGACGGCGCAGACCGCCGGCCGCTTCGACGGCGGCCAGCTGGCGGCGATGGTCCGAGCAGCGTTGGGCTGACCGGGTGGGTCCTACTGACCCACGCCCTGACCCTGCTCCTGGCCAACGCCCTGCTCCTGGCCCGGGTCCACGCCCTGACCCAGGTCCTGGCCCCGGCTGGTGCCGCCGGGGAAGGTGCGCTGCCACCACGGGGCCTCCGGCGCGGCGCTGCGGCTGCGCTGGTAGGGCGTGCCGGTCTGCCGGGCCGGGAGCAGCCCCCACTCGTTCTTCAGGTCCATGGCCACGGGCTCACTGTCGGCCAGGGCACCCAGCATCGCGTTCTTCCACGTGGGTCCGGGAAGCGAGGAGCCGAAGACCTTCGGGTAGTAGCGACCGTTGATCGTCAGGTTCTTCAGGGGGTACTTGTAGCCACCACGGGGGTCCCCGACCCAGACCGCAGCCGCGAGGTCCGGGGTGGAGCCGGCGAACCAGACCGCGGCGTTGCTGTCGATCGTCCCGGTCTTGCCCGTCGTGTCCCGTCCCAGGGACATCGGGGCACCTGTACGCCCGGAGATGTTGCCGTCCACGACGTTGGTCAGAACGGCGGCAGCGCCGTCGGCGACGTTGCGACTGATCGCCTGCTTGCACTTGGGTGCGGGGACGGACAGCTCCTTGCCGTCCCGGTCGACGATCTTCGTGATGACCCGGGGCTGGCAGTAGACGCCGTGCGCGGACACCGTCGCGTACGCGTTGGCCAGGGTCAGCGGGGAGATCTCGGTGGACCCGAGGGTGAAGGAGGCCACCTCCGCGGTCATCCCATTGGGCTTCACCTCGTTGAGGTCGTACCCGTCGGCGTACTTCACGCCCAGCTTGCGGGCGGCCTCGACCGTCTCGCACACCCCGGCGCGCCGCTCCAGCTCGGCGAAGTACGTGTTGACCGAGTAGGCAGCGCCCCGGAACATGTCGAAGTTGCCCGAGGAGGTCGAGTTGGAGACCGGCCACGGCTCGGTCCCACCGCTCGACGGGCCCGCCAGCGGGGCGCCATTGCAGCCCACGAAGCCGGTGAACTCCTTGCGCGGCGGGGCGTTGATCACGGTGAACGGGCTGATCCCCTGCTCCAGGGCGGCCACGATCGTGAAGAGCTTGAAGGTGGACCCGGCCTGCATGCCCTGCGTTCCGCCGTCGGCGAGGTCGACGGCGTAGTTGTAGGTGGTCTCCCACCACTTCTTGTCCGACTTGCTCGTGCCCCACTCGCGGTTCTGGGCCATGGCCCGGATGTCCCCGGTGCCGGGCGTGATCATGGCGATCGCCGTGGCCTTCCGGCTCTCGTCCTTGGGCGGGATGGCCTCCTTGACGGCCTTCGTCGCGGCCTTCTGCGCCTTCATGTCCAGGGTGGTGTAGATCTTGTAGCCGCCGGTGTTCCAGGCCGCCTCGCGCTCCTCGGGCGTCGCGCCGAGGGCCTTCATCTGGGCGACCTCACGGATCGCGTAGTCGCAGAAGTAGGGGGCGTAGGACGTGGTGCAGCCGTTGTACTGGATCTTGGGGTTGAGGTAGTCCTCGACGTCCGCGGACTTGGCTGAGCGGGCCTCCTCGACGGTGATGTAGCCCAGCTCGGCCATGCGGTTGAGCACGACGTCCCGGCGCTTCTGGGACTGGCGCGGGTTGCGGGTCGGGTCGAAGCGGGACGGCTGCTGCACGATCCCGGCCAGCGTGGCCGCCTCGACGAGCTCGAGGTCCTTGGCACTCTTGGAGAAGTAGCGCTGGGAGGCCGCCTCGACCCCGTAGGCCCGGGCACCGTAGTAGCTGATGTTCAGGTACCGCTCGAGGATCTCCTCCTTGGTCAGGCGCTTCTCCAGGGCCATCGCATAGCGGATCTCGCGCAGCTTGCGGGTGATCGTGTCCTCCTTCGCGGCCGCCTGCTCCTCCTCGTCCTCGGCGGCCGTGAGCAGGACGTTCTTGACGTACTGCATCGTCAGCGTGGAGCCGCCCTGGGCGACGCCGCCCGCGGTCACGTTCGTGACGGCGGCGCGCAGGAAGCCGCGCGGGTCGAATCCGTTGTGCTCGTAGAAGCGGGAGTCCTCGATCGCCACCACGGCCTGCGTCATGATCGGGGCGATCTTCTCGAGGGCGACCTCCTTGCGGTTCTCCTCGAAGACCGTGGCGATCTTGGTCCCGTCCGCGGCGTACACCCGGGTGCGCACGGGCAGGGCGGGCTCGCGGAAGTCCCGGGGGAGGTCCTCGAACGAGGAGATCGAGTCGCGGGCCAGGACGCCCACCGGCCCGATCACGGGAAGGGTCATCGCGGCGACCACGATCCCGGCCAGCGCCGCGACCGCGACGAGGGCCACCAGTCGCGTCACCGACCAGGCTGCGGGCCGGCGGCGGGCGCGATCAGGGGAGGGCATGCACCGATTTTACGCCACCCCGCCCAGTGCCACAGCCTCACGACTGAGCGCG
Source organism: uncultured Actinomycetes bacterium (assembly GCA_963774745.1). Lineage (GTDB taxonomy): Bacteria > Actinomycetota > Actinomycetes > S36-B12 > CAIYMF01 > Prado023. The sequence goes on from CAVZGE010000002.1 coordinate 235,937, forward strand.
TCGCTCGGCCATCAGCTCGCCCACCCGACGCAGGCCCTCGAGGTCGTGGACGTCCTGGGACAGCGCGGTGACCGCCGTCACGGGGACGCGCGGGTTGGCGGCGACGAACCGGTCGGCCAGGCGGTGCTGCCGCTCGGACTGGCGCATGCGATCGGCGTGCAGCTCGAGCAGGGATGCCGTCAGGGTGGGGATGGAGTCCTCCGCGGGGTCGTCGGCGCGCAGTCGCTCGGCGCCGGCCGCGGCCTGGTCCGGGCTGAGCTCGGGCAGCCGGACCGGTGCCACCCGGTTGAGCACCAACCCGGCAAGGGGCATGGTCTCGGTCTCGAGCCGCTCGACGAAGTAGGAGGCCTCACGCAGGGCATCGGGTTCGGGGGCGGCGATGACCAGGAAGGCCGTTCCGCGAGCGGCCAGCAGGGCATAGGTCTGGTCGGCGCGCTCCCGGAAGCCGCCGAAGAGGGCGTCGAAGGAGGCGACGAACGTCTGCAGGTCGGCCAGGACCTGGGCCCCGACGATCTTGTTCAGGACGTTGCTGAACACCCCGAGGCTGGCCGACACCAGCCGCATGTAGGCCCGGCCCCCGACGCGTGCGGGTGCTGCCAGGATCCTGATGAGCCGACCGTCGAGGAAGGCCCCGAGCCGCATCGGGGCGTCGAGGAAGTCCAGGGCGGATCGCGAGGGCGGGGTGTCCACGATGATCAGGTCCCAGCGTCCCTGGGACTGGGACTCCCGGTGCAGCTGTCCCAGCTTCTCCATCGCCATGTACTCCTGGGTGCCGGCGAACGAGCTCGACAGGGCCTGGTAGAAGGGGTTGTCCAGGATGGCCTGGGCGCGGCCCGGGTCGCTGTGTGCGATCACGACCTCGTCGAAGGTCCGCTTCATGTCCAGCATCATCGCGTCCAGCGACCCGCCCGCGGCCAGGTCGATCCCGGGGATCGGGGCCGGGGTGTTGTCCAGCTCGGAGAGTCCCAGGGACTGGGCCAGCCGCCGGGCGGGATCGATCGTGAGCACCACGGTCCGCCGACCGGCCTCCGCGGCCCGTACGCCGAGGGCGGCAGCGGTCGTGGTCTTCCCCACCCCCCCGGAGCCGCAGCAGACGATGATGTGCGTGGCCGGATCTGCGAGCAGGGCATCGATGTCCAGGGTCGGGGCCGACTCCCACCGCGCGGGGCTCATGGGCGTCCCTGCGGACCGAGCCCTGCGGCGCGCAGCCGGGCGGCCAGCTCGTAGAGGGCACCGAGGTCGATCCCGGTGGGGATGTGTGGAAGGGACAGCTGCGGCAGGGACAGCTGGGCCAGGCTGGCCCGCTCCTGCTCGGCCACGGCCACCCGCTCGGCGTGATCCCTGGCCTCCTCGAGCAGGGCGTCCACCACCTCGTCGACGGTGTGCGGGTGCCGGGCGGTGATCACGTCGGCCGAGCGCACCGCCACGGCCAGTGCGCGGCGGTCCAGCACCCCGCCCAGGGCCTCGGTCCGCTGGATCTCGGTCAGCAGGGGAGGCCGGTCCGAGTTGATGATCACGGCACCGACCGGGAGTCCCTCCTCCTGCAGGTGCCCCACCCCGTCGATGGTCTCCTGGACCGGCATCTCCTCGAGCAGGGTCACCAGGTGCACCGCGGTCCGGGGGGAGGCCATGACGGCCATCACCGACTTCGCCTGGCTGTGGATCGGCCCCATCCGGGCGATCCCGGCGACCTCGGAGTTGACGTTGAGGAAGCGCGTGATCCGCCCGGTCGGAGGGGCGTCCATCACGACCGCGTCGAACACCGGCCGGCCGTCCCTGGTCCGCTTGACGGCCTCGACGGCCTTTCCGGTGAGCAGGACGTCGCGCACGCCGGGGGCGATCGTGGTGGCGAAGTCGATGGCGCCGATGCGCGCGAGCGCCGAGCCGGCCCGACGCAGGTTGTAGAACATCTCGAGGTACTCCAGCAGCGCCGCCTCGGGGTCCACGGCGAGGGCCAGGACCTCGCCGCCGTCCGGGGCGCGGGCGACCCGCCGCTCCGCGTAGGGCAGCGGGGCGGAGTCGAACAGCTGGGCGATCCCCTGCCGGCCCTCGACCTCCATGAGCAGGGTCCGCCGGCCCTCGGCCGCCAGCGCGAGGGCCAGCGCGGCGGCCACCGTGGTCTTGCCCGCACCGCCCTTGCCCGAGACGATGTGCAGCCGCACGTCGGGGAACAGGCGGGGCACGCTCACCATCGCAGACTATTGCGCGCCGGGCCCCCGCGCCCGATCGGTGACGGCCGTGAACGGCTCGATGCTCGGCACCCGGTCGGTGAGGTACTCGACCTGGGCGGCCAGGGACAGGCGGGCGGCCCAGCGCAGGGCGGGTGGGACCTCCGGGTAGACGACTGCGAGCAGCTCGTCGGGCTCGGTCGTGCCGGCAGCCATGGCTCCGGCCACGAGCGCCAGGCGTTCCTGCCGGTGCGCGACGTAGTCGGCCAGCAGCCCCGCCGGGTCGGCGCAGGCCGGCCCATGCCCGGGCAGGACCCATCCGGCCGCGGTGCTGTCCGCGAGGTCCGCCAGTCGGCCCAGGGAATCGAGGTAGGCGCCCAGATGTCCATCGGGGTGGGCTATGACAGCGCTGCCGCGTCCCAGGACTGTGTCCCCGGTGAGCAGGGCCCGGTCGGCGGGCAGGAGGAACGTCAGGCTGTCCGCAGTGTGACCCGGGGTCCCGACCACGGACAGTTCGAGGCCGCCGAGGGACACGTGCTCGCCGTCGTGCAGTCCCTCGTCGCCCAGGCGGTGGGTCGGGTCCAGGGCACGGACGGGGGCGCCGGTCAGGTCGTGCAGGCTGCGGGCGCCGGCGCTGTGGTCGGCATGTCCGTGGGTCAGCAGGATCAGCGCGATCCGCGCCCCGAGCTCCTGTGCGGCCACGACCAGCGCCGCGAGGTGTGCCGGGTCATCGGGTCCCGGGTCAACCAGGACGGCACGGTCCGAGCCCGGCTCGACGAGCAGCCAGGAGTTGGTCCCGTCCAGGGTCATCCAGCTCGCGTTCGGGGCGAGCAGGGCCGTGGCCCGCGGGGTGATCCGTCCGGCCGCCCAGGGCCCGGATGATCCCAGGGGGCGCATCAGCGCGTCCCTCGCTCCTCGGATCCCGAGGGCTGGTCGGCGGCGGAGAGCACCTCGCCGGTGTAGGCGTGGACCAGCGCCCAGGTGAGGTCGTCTCCCGACATCCGGGCGCGCGGAAGCAGCGGGACGACCTCCCGGGTGCGGGCCCAGTTCAGCGCATCACCGACCGAGCGCCGCCCGGCGAGGTCCGCGAGCACGGCGACGGTGGGCGGCAGCATCGCCAACCCACCCCGGCGATGCTCGGCCAGCGCATCACCCGGGGCCATCCAGTGGGCGGAGTCGGTCTCGGTGACGTGCGCGTCGACGTCCTGGCCGGCGGGGAGTGCGGCCGCCAGGAAGCGCGTGTCGAATCGGCGGGCCTCGACCTCGGGGGTGATCCAGTGGGCGATCGGCACCAGCAGGTCGGCCTGGATGTGCAGCTTGCGCCGGCGGAGCACCGACGGGAACCCGCCGGACGTCTCACTGGCCTGCCGGTCGCGCGCCCAGCTGGCGTCGGGGGCTGCCGGTCGCCCCGACCGGTCGACGGCCAGCAGCACCCCGGCCTCCTCGAAGGTCTCGCGGATCCCGGCCACGATCAGGGCCCGGGCCAGGGCCGGCGCGGTCCACGGTCCCGCGCGCACCGTGCCCAGGAGGGTGGGCTGGGAGTCCTGGACCGGGTCGACCCGGCCGCCGGGGAACACGTGCATGCCCGGGGCGAAGGCCATGGAGTCCGGCCGACGCATGAGCAGGACCTCGAGCCCGGCGACCCCGTCGCGCAGCAGGACGATGGTGGCCGCATCGTGGGGCTCAGGCGGCTCCCAGGGACCGCCCTGGGCCAGCATCCGGGCCCGCTGCACCAGCTCGGGCGGCATCTCCAGGACCATTCAGGCGATCTCCACGATGACCTCGACCTCGACGGGGGCGTCCAGCGGCAGGACCGCGACCCCCACCGCGGACCGGGCGTGCACGCCGGCCTCACCGAAGGCGGCGCCGAGGAGCTCGCTGGCCCCGTTGACCACCCCGGGCTGCCCGCTGAAGCCCGGATCGCTGGCCACGAACCCGACCACCTTGACCACCCGCACGACGCGATCGAGGTCGCCGACGAGCGCCCTGATGGCGGCGATCGCGTTCAGGGCGCACTGCGCGGCCATCTGCGATGCCTCCTCGGGGGTGACCCCGGCCCCGACCTTGCCCGTGCCCATCAGGACCCCGGAGACCAGGGGCAGCTGGCCGGAGGTGTAGACGAGGCTGCCGGTCCGGGTGGCCGGGACGTACACGGCGACCGGCGGGGCAACCTCGGGGACCGTGTGCCCCAGCGCGGCCAGGCGCTCCTCGACGGCGCCCATGTCAGGCCACGGGTCGCTTGAAGTAGGCCACGAGCTGCTCGGGGTTCGGCCCGGGGACGACCTGGACCAGCTCCCAGCCGTCGGTGCCCCAGTTGTTCAGGATCTGCTGGGTCGCGTGGATCAGCAGGGGTGCGGTGGCGTACTCCCACCGGGTGCGTTCAGCCATGGGGTCAATGTAGCGGCCCGGGCGGGCATCGTCCCCCCGCACTCTCAGCGGGCGCGCTGCTCCAGCCGGGGCACGTCGATCAGGGTCACCTGGCGCTGCTCGATGCGGATCCAGCCCCGCTGGGAGAAGTCCGCCAGCGCCTTGTTCACCGTCTCCCGGGACGCCCCGACGAGCTGGGCCAGCTCCTCCTGGGTCAGGTCGTGGCTCACGAGCAGGCCCTCGGGGGTCTCCTCGCCGAACTTGGACCCGAGTTCGAGCAGGGCCTTGGCCACCCGGCCCGGGACGTCGGAGAACACCAGGTCGGCCATGGCCTCGTTCGTCCGGCGCAGCCGGCGGGCCAGGGAGGCCAGGAGTGCGACGGCCATGTCCGGCCGCCCGACCAGCCACGGGAGCAGTGCCTCATGTCCCATGGACAGGACCTTGGTCTTGGTCACGGCCACGGCCGTCGCGGTGCGCGGACCGGGATCGAACAGGGAGAGCTCGCCGAGCATCTCACCGGCCCCGAGCACGGCGATGAGCGACTCCCGGCCGTCGGTGGCCGTGTGGCCGAGCTTGATCTTGCCGGACTCGATCAGGAACAGCTTGTCCCCGACCTCGCCCTCCGTGAACAGCACGTCGCCCTTGGCCATCCGCACCTCGACCATGGAGGCCCGCATCGCGGCCGCCGCGTCGTCGTCGAGGGCGGTGAACAGTGGCGCGGAGCGCAGCCGATCCTGCACGGGTCACTCCTCCCATGGGCGTGCGGTACTGGCCCCCGCAGGGCTCACACAGTAGTGGCCTAGCGCAGCCCGATGTCGGGCAGCGCGGTGAGCGCGAGGGTCGGATCCTGCCGGTAGCGGGCGATCAGCTGCCCCGTCGCCTCGTCGAGGCGCTGGTGGATCTCGCGCCGCAGCGCCGAGATGTCGGTCTCCACCGCGCGCAGCTCCTCGACGAACCCGGCGACGGCCTCGGTGTCCCGGGTGTCCACGACGCGTGTCCACAGCACGTGCAGGTCCGGGAGGGCTGCGATGTCCCCGGCCGGCCTGACCGACAGGTTGGCCAGGCGGCGGTGCACGCCGCCGCTCTCCGCCAGCACGGAGGTGAGCCGCTCGACGATGTCCCCGTCGGAGCTCCCCCGGGTCAGCAGGTCGATGCGCGCCTGGATGATCCGACGCCAGTAGGACACCCGGGACTCCTCGTCGCCGAGCTCGCGCCGCAGGTCGCGCAGGTCCTCGAGGGTCAGCCCCGAGTAGGCCGGATCCACCTCGGGGGGTGTCGGCGGGGGCTTGGTTGCCATGGCTCTCCCAGCAGGCTCGCGTGGCACGGATCGGCCCTAGGCTATCCACATGCCCACCCCCGCACCCCCGGCGACGCGCACGGCGCTCGTCAGACGTGCGCGCCGGATGGGCCGGATCCTGGGTGAGACCTATCCCGATGCCCACTGCGAGCTGGACTTCGAGTCCCCGCTGCAGCTGCTGGTCGCCACCATCCTGTCCGCCCAGTGCACGGATGCCCGGGTCAACATGGTGACCCCCCGGGTGTTCGCCGCCTACCCGACGGCCGCCGACCTGGCGGGTGCGGACCGGGCCGAGCTGGAGTCCATGATCGAGTCCACCGGCTTCTTCCGCGCGAAGGCCGCGTCCCTGCAGGGGATGGCCGCTCGACTGGTCGAGGCCTACGGTGGGGAGGTCCCGGGGCGCCTCAAGGACCTGGTCACCCTGCCCGGGGTGGGCCGCAAGACCGCCAACGTGGTCCTCGGCAACGCCTTCGACGTCCCGGGGATCACCGTCGACACGCACTTCGGCCGGCTCTCCCGGCGCTTCGGGTGGACCACCGCCGAGGACCCGGAGAAGGTCGAGGCCGAGGTCGGATCGTTGTTCCCCCGATCGGAGTGGACGGTGCTCTCGCACCGGCTCATCTGGCACGGCCGACGGGTCTGCCATTCGCGCACCCCGGCGTGCGGCGCGTGCCCGTTGGCGGCGCTGTGCCCGAGCTTCGGCGCGGGACAGACGGATCCGGTGCGGGCCGCGAAGCTGGTCAGGGTCGTGGCATGAGCGCCCAGGACGGTTCGGGGGTCATTCCGCCGTCGGCCGGCACTGCGGGGGGTGTCGACATGCCCGCCGCGCTGCCCGAGTGGTTCGCCGCCTTCCTGGGTGCGATCGACGGCGTGGCCGGGCACGAGCTGTCCCGGTTCACCCCGCCGCCGGACGCCGAGACCCGGTCCTCAGCGGTGCTCATCCTCTTCGGGGACGGCCCGCACGGTCCCGACGTGCTGCTCATCGAGCGGGCCGCCGACATGCGCTCGCACGCCGGGCAGCCGGCATTCCCGGGCGGGGGCGTCGATCCGCAGGACGACGGCCCGGTCGCCGCGGCCCTGCGCGAGGCCCAGGAGGAGACCGGGCTGGAGCCCGACGGGGTCACGGTGGCGCGGGTCCTGCCCGACCTCTGGCTGCCGCCCAGCGGCTACACGGTCACCCCGGTGATCGGCTACTGGAGCGTGCCCGCCCCCGTCTGGGCAGCCGATCCCCGGGAGGTCGCCCGGGCCGAGCGGATCCCGCTGGCGAGCCTCGTCGATCCGGCCAACCGGGTCACGGTCGTGCACCCGTCGGGCTACCGGGGTCCCGGCTTCCAGGTCGCGGACATGCTGGTGTGGGGGTTCACGGCCGGCCTGCTCGACCGGCTGCTGGAACTCGCGGGCTGGTCCGTGCCGTGGCCGACGGAGCGTGAGGTCGGGATCTCCTGGTGAGCGCGAACTGGATCGACGTCGCGCTGCTCGTGGGGCTGCTGGTGGTCGCGATCGCCGGCTGGCGATCGGGGGTCATCACCACAGCCGCCTCGTTCGCCGGCTTCATCGGCGGGGCACTGTGCGGGGCCTGGCTGATGCCCCGGCTGCTGACCGGCCAGGAGTGGCCGGCCTTCGCGCAGGCCATGGCCACGCTGGCGGGCATGTTCGTCCTCGGGATCGTCGGCCAGTCGATCCTGGGGTTCGCCGGGCGCACCGTGCGCGACGCCGTCGACTTCCGCCCCATCCGCGTCCTGGACAGCGCCTCGGGCATGGTCGTGAGCATCCTGGCGTTCCTGATGTGCGCCTGGATGGTGCTCTCCGTGGCCGCGTCCAGCTCCCTGGGCCCGGCCTCCGAGCAGGTCCGGGCCTCCCGCGGGTTCCCCCTGCTCGACCAGGTCCTGGCCGGCCCCGGGGGGACGCTGCTGGATGACGCGCGCGAGCTGCTGGCCACGATCGACGTGCCCAGCCTGCCGTTCAACCCGGCCACGCTGCCCCCGGTCGAGGACCCCGCGGATGTCGACATCTCCGCCGCCGCGACCCGCGCCGCTCGGGCCTCCGTGCTCCAGGTGTCCACGACCTCGACCCGCTGTGGATCCTCGTCCCTGGGCTCGGGGGTCGTGGTCAGTCCCGGTCGCGTGGCCACGAACGCCCACGTCGTGGCCGGCGCGGGTCGGATCACCGTCCGCTCGGCGAACGACCGGGCGACCCGTGGCGCGCGCCTGGTGTACCTCGATCCCGAGAACGACCTCGCGATCCTGCACGTGCCCGGGCTCGAGTCCCCGGTGCCCCCCTGGACCGCCGACGCCCCGCGCGGCACCGAGGCCGTGGTGGCCGGCTACCCCGGCGGTGGGCGGCTGACGCTCGGCGAGGCTCGGGTGCGCGGGCAGATCCTCGTGGCCGACGACGAGGGCTCGGGCAGCAGGGAGGTCCACGTCTTCCGCGGACTGGTTCGCCCGGGGAACTCCGGGGGGGCGCTGCTGGCCCTCGACGGGTCCGTGATCGGGCTGGTGTTCGCCAACGCCCAGGACGACGACCAGACCGGGTTCGCCCTGACGGAGGCCGAGGTCCGGACCGCGATCGAGGCGACGCGGTCGGCCACCGACGAGGTGTCCTCGGGCGACTGCCGGGTCCTCTAGGAGCGCCCGCGCACCGCGCGGGGGCCGCTCAGATCGTGGCCAGCCAGCCCAGCAGGGCGGCGTGGAACTCCTCGGGGCGCTCCTCGTGCGGGAAGTGCCCCGCCGACCCGATCTCGGTGTACGTGTAGGGCCCGGTGACGTAGGCACCGGATCCGCGGGCGCTGCTGGGCAGCACGGTCGGGTCGGCCGCCCCCTGCAGGTGCAGGACCGGCGCGGTGATGGGGGCCTTCATCCGGTTGGCGTACCGGATCCCGTCGGGTCGGGGCACCGAGCGCAGGGCCCACCGGTGGTACTCCAGCGCGCAGTGCGCGGTGTTGAGCAGCAGCATGGCCGCGCGGTAGGTCGCCGACGTGTGGTCGTCCGGCCACTCCGGGGTGGCCGACCAGGCGTGCAGCAGGTCCCCCACCGCGGAGGCCCCGTTCTCGAGCAGGTCGCGCTCGGGGGAGGCCGGCACCTGGTAGCCGAACGCGTAGGCCGAGGCCCTGCGCTGGGCGGCGTCGCCCAGCAGGGAGGCCCGCAGCCGGCGTGGGTGCGGCATCGACATCGGCGCGATGCCGCGGATCGCCTCGGGGTGCGTGACGGCCGCCGTCCAGGCCAGGAACCCGCCCCAGCCGTGCCCCACCACCACGGCGTCGCGCGAGCCCAGGGAGCGGATCACGCCGCTCACGTCGGCCGAGAGGGTGAACGGGTCGTAGCCGCGCGGTGGGTGGTCCGAGCCCGCATAGCCCCGCAGGTCCATGGCCGCCGCGTGGTAGCCGGCCGCGGCCAGGACCGGCAGGGCGTGGCGCCAGGTCCACCAGAACGTGGGGAAGCCGTGCAGCAGCAGGACCAGGGGCCCCGCGCCCATCTCGGCGACGTGGAACCGGGAGCCGTTGGCGGGCACGTCCCGGTGCGTCCATGGTCCCTCGACCCGGACGACGTCCTCGGGGTCGAGGAGGGTCACGGCGTGGTGACGGTGACTGCGTCGTCCGTGGCGGGGGCCAGGGCGGAGCCCGGCTTGGCCGTCGCGGTGATGCCCGCCAGCGACGCCTTGGTCTTCTCGACCTGGCTGATCGCCCGCTGTGGCGGGGTGATGCCCTTCGTGCGCGACTTGCCGACCAGCCCGAGGACGATCGCGACCAGGAGCAGGATGCCGCCCACGATCAGGAAGCCCGCCCACACCGGCAGGCCGGCAGCGACGATCCCGTAGGCGCCGGCGACCAGCGCGAAGACGAACGCCAGGAACCCCAGGACGGCTGCACCGATGAACAGCCCGGAGACCCCGGCAGCCTGCTTGGCACTCTGGGTGACCTCCGCCTTGGCCAGTTCGATCTGCTGGCGCACGAGGCTCTGCGCGTCGGTGATGGCGGAGTTCACCAGGCTGCTGACGCTGGCGTCGGAGTTGCTGTCCATCCGCGGTCCTTTCGGGGAAGTCGGCGCAAGGCTACCGCGGGACGCCCCGTGCCTGCGTGGCTGGCACGAGTGCGGGCCTGCCCGGGACCTAGGACTCGTGCTGGTAGACGTCCGGGATCCCGTCGGCGTCGGAGTCGGCGTCCTCGTCGGCCACGAGCTGGTCCAGGGCCCGCTTGCGACCGACCAGGACCAGCGCGGAGAGCATGGCCGCCCCGAACGACGCGGCCAGGATGCCGACCTTGGCGTCGGTCAGCAGCTGCGGGTCGGCCTCGAAGGCCAGCTCGGCGATCAGCAGGCTGACCGTGAACCCGATGCCGGCCAGGACCCCGACCGCCATCACGTCGGCCCAGCGCAGCGCGGGGTTCAGCGAGGCACGGGTGAAGCGGGCCATCAACCAGGCGCCGCCGATCACGCCGATCGGCTTGCCGACGAGCAGGGCGACCAGCACCCCCAGGGTGACCGGGGCGGTCAGGGTCTGGCCCAGGGACTCGACCGGCGCGGCCGAGGTTCCCACGTCGCGCACGGTCACGCCGGCGCTGGTGAAGGCGAACAGCGGCACCGCGATCCCGGCGACGAAGGGGCGCAGCGCATGCTCGGCCAGGTCACCCGGGGACCGCGCCTCACCCGGGTCATGGGACACGCGCGTCGCCAGTCCCATGGCCACCCCGGCCACGGTCGCATGGATCCCGGACTCGTGTGTCGCGTACCAGATCAGCAGGGCCAGGGGCACGTACACCACCAGCGCGCGCCGCCCCTGGAACCGGCGACGCTGCAGGAACCACCAGAGCGCCACGAGCACGACGGAGGCGACGAAGTAGCCGAGCTCGAACGTGTCGGAGTAGAAGATGGCGATCACCGTGATCGCGCCCAGGTCGTCGACGACGGCCAGGGTCAGCAGGAACGCGCGCAGGGCCAGGGGCAGGCCGCGACCCATGATCGCCAGGACGGCGAGGGCGAACGCGATGTCCGTGGCCATCGGGATGCCCCACCCCGTGCGCTCCAGCGGCAGCCCGCCGGTGAACGCCAGGTAGATCAGGGCCGGCACGGCCATCCCGCCGATCGCGGCGACCACCGGGACCGCGGCCTGCGAGGGCCGGCTCAGGGTGCCGACCTGCACCTCGTGCTTGAGCTCGAGGCCGGCGAGGAAGAAGAAGAAGGCGAGCAGGAAGTCCGCGGCCCACACGCTCAGCGGCAGGTGCAGGTGCAGCGCCTCCGGGCCGAGCTCCGTGCTGATGAGGGACTGGTAGGAGTCGACCCAGCGCGAGTTGGCCCAGACCAGGGCGATGCCGGCGGCGGCCAGCATCAGCACGCCGCCGACCGTCTCCAGGCGCAGGACGCGCAGCAGCCAGCTGCGCTCGCTCAGCGAGGGACGGTCGAAGAGCTGCTCACCCATAGGGCGCCCAGCATGTCAGATGGGCGGGGTGACGGGCAGGCAGCCGTCCACAGGGGTGCTGGTCGGGGTCGTCCACAGGGTTGCTGGGCGGACCGGTGGCCACGGGTGACGCCCCCGCACCAGGTGGGGCCGGCCCGGTGCGGGGGGAGGGTCGCGGCCGATAGCCTTGCGGCCCCCGACTGCCTGAGGAGGCCGAGCGTGAGCAACGAGGCGCTGGAGAACCTGCTGCACGAGGATCGCACCTTCCCCCCGGACCCGCAGTTCGCTGCGTCCGCGAACGCCACGTCGGCGCTGACCACGCGGGCTGCTGCCGACCGGATCGCCTTCTGGGAGGACCAGGCTCGTCGCCTGGACTGGTCCGAGACCTGGCACACCGCCCTGGACTGGTCGGACGCCCCGTTCGCGCAGTGGTTCGTCGGGGGTCGGTTGAATGTCGCCGAGAACTGCGTGGACCGGCACGTGGCCGCCGGTCTGGGTGAGCGCGTGGCGATCCACTTCGAGGGTGAGCCCGGGGACACCCGGACGCTGACCTATGCCGAGCTGGCCGAGGAGGTCGCCCGTGCGGCCAATGCCCTGGCCGAGCTCGGGGTCGGCGACGGCGACCGGGTGGCGATCTACCTGCCGATGATCCCCGAGGCCGTCATCGCGATGCTGGCGTGCGCGCGGATCGGTGCGGTGCACTCCGTGGTCTTCGGCGGGTTCTCGGCCGAGGCGCTGCGCTCACGCATCGATGACGCCCAGGCGGTGCTGGTCATCACCTCCGACGGGGGCTACCGGCGGGGCGCGGCCTCGCCGCTCAAGCCGGCCGTGGACGAGGCCGTGCAGAGCACGCCCAGCGTCCGCAACGTCCTGGTCGTCCGGCGCACGGGTGGCGACGTCGAGTGGGTCGAGGGCCGGGACCACTGGTGGCACGAGGTGGTCGGGCGACAGCCCGCGACCCATGACGCGCAGGCGTTCGACGCCGAGCACCCACTGTTCATCCTCTACACCTCGGGGACCACGGGGAAGCCCAAGGGGATCCTGCACACCACGGGCGGCTACCTGACCCAGGCCGCGTACACCCACCACAACGTGTTCGACCTCCAGGCCGACACCGACGTGTACTGGTGCACCGCCGACGTGGGGTGGGTCACCGGCCACTCGTACATCGTCTACGGACCCCTGGCCAACGGGGCGACCCAGGTCATCTACGAGGGCACCCCGGACACCCCCCACCGCGGCCGCTGGTGGGAGATCGTGGCCAAGTACGGGGTCACGATCCTCTACACGGCACCCACCGCGATCCGCACCTTCATGAAGTGGGGCGAGGACATCCCCGCCGGGCACGACCTGTCGTCCCTGCGACTGCTGGGCTCGGTCGGCGAGCCGATCAACCCGGAGGCCTGGATGTGGTACCGCCGCGTCATCGGCGGCGACCGGACGCCGATCGTCGACACGTGGTGGCAGACCGAGACCGGCGGCATCATGATCAGCCCGCTGCCCGGGGTCACCACCTGCAAGCCGGGCTCGGCGATGGGGCCGCTGCCCGGCATCGGGGCGGCGGTCGTCGACGACCACGGCGACCCGGTCGGCCCGGGTGGCGGCGGCTACCTGGTGCTGACCGAGCCGTGGCCGGGGATGCTGCGCGGGATCTGGGGCGACAACCAGCGGTACGTGGACACCTACTGGTCGCGCTGGCCCCAGTACTACTTCGCCGGCGACGGGGCCAAGCTCGACGAGGACGGCGCCATCTGGCTGCTGGGTCGCGTGGATGACGTCATGAACTGTCTCAGGACATCGCATCTCCACGACCGAGGTCGAGTCCGCCCTGGTGTCCCACCCCAAGGTCGCCGAGGCGGCCGTCGTGGGCGCGACCGACGAGACCACCGGGCAGGGCATCGTGGCCTTCGTGATCCTGCGCGCCGGGATCGAGGCGGGCGACGACGTGGTGGCCGACCTGCGGGCGCACGTGGCCCACGAGATCGGTCCGATCGCCAAGCCGCGGCAGGTCCTGATCGTCGCGGAGCTGCCCAAGACGCGCTCGGGCAAGATCATGCGCCGGCTGCTGCGCGATGTGGCCGAGCACCGGACCCTCGGTGACGTCACCACCCTGGCCGATCCCACGGTCATGGGCCTGATCGGCCAGGGCCTGGCCGACGCGGGTTCGGAGTAGGCGTGGACGATCCGCTGGTCGGGCTGCTGGACCTGCCGGGAGTCGCCGAGGCGGTGGAGTCCGCCCGGGGGGCGGTCGACGCGCTGCTCTGGGACCGGGAGGTGGGCCGCGCGCAGCAGGAGGTCACGGCGGAGTCCGCGCTGCGTGGCGCGTGGGCGAACGCCTGGTTCGACGGCGCCGAGGCGGGCCTGCCCGAGCTGCGCAGCGGCGCGGCCCTGGACAGCTCGCCGATCGGGCGGGTGCTCTCCGGGGTCGTGGCCATGCACGCCGAGCTGCCCCACCTCGTCGGGATCGTCGGCACCGCCCCGGCGCAGGCCCTGGCCCGGATGCACGCGATCGTCGCCAGTGGCTTCGCGCCGGAGGCCGAGCTCGGACGGCCCCGATCGGGGGAGGTCGTGGACGACCCGCTGCGACTCGGCGGCGTCGCGAGCTCCGCGGAGGTCGCCGAGAGGTTGGCCGACCTGGGCCAGGTGCTGGTCGCCTCGACCGCGCCGGGAGTCCTGGTCGCGGCGGTGGCCCATGCCGAGATCGCCGCACTGCGGCCCTTCGGGTGGGGGTCCGGGCTCGTGGCCCGGGCGCTGCCCCGGCTGCTGCTCGCCCAGCGCGGTGTCGACCCGGGCATGCTCGGTGCGCCGGAGGTCGGGTTGAAGGCGGCCGGCCGGCCCGCCTACGTCCGCGCGGTCCGCGGCTACGCGCAGGGAGCGCCGGAGGGCGTGGCGGAGATGATCCGCCTGGTCGCCGCCGCCGTGGAGCTCGGCGCGAAGCAGCCGGCGTCCTGGCTCGAGGGGTCCTGACCTCCGTTCGCTGACCCGGGCCAAGCCCTCCCCGGCGCCCCGCCCGAGCGCCCGCCCGGGGCGCCGACGGGGGTGCCGACGGGGCCGCCACGGCGAATTGTGTGCTCTGGGCGGAATGGGTGCCGACCGGTCCGCGGCGAAGCCCTCCAGGGTGGGTCTGGGTCGGCCGGCCTGTTGCATTCCTGCGGGGCAGGCTCCATGCTTTGTGTGTCCGGTCCTGATCGACCGAACCGTCGGCTCCTCCCCCCCGAGCTGACGTCCTGACGGCCCCCGCACCCCCCGGCGGGGGCCGTCGCTTTGGGCGGCACGACCCTCTGGCCGTGCATTCGTGGACCCGCCCGGTGCGTTGTCCACAGGGTGCACGCCGAGGGCTTGGCCAGCTCCCCGGGGCGCGGCAGGGTGGTCCCCGGGGGTGCGCGATGGGTGTGCAGATCGGGCTGGTCGGGGAACGCGCCGACCTCGCGGTGGACGTGGCGGCGCTGGCCGCACGAGCGGGTGCTGGCGTCATGTCCCTGGAACTGGCCGATGTGCCGCTCGCGGCCAGCGGCGTCCTGCCGGGCATCCGCGTCGACCTGGTGCTGATGGACGTGGCCACACCGGGGGTCGTCCTCCATGGGGAGGCGGGCAGGCCGGGGACACCGACGGGAGGTGTCCCGGTGGTCGCCGTCTGTCGCTCGGGCGAGACCGACCGTGCCCGCGCGGCGGCGGTCGCCCAGGGCTGCACGCACGTGGTCGAGCTGCCGCTCGGTGCCCCTTGGCTGCTGGCGCAGCTGGCCCCGACGCGGGGCTCGTCCGTGCTCGGGGTCGTGGGTGCGGTCGGCGGGGTGGGAGCCACGACGGTCGCCATCGCGTGCGCCGTGGGAGCGGGCGTGGACTGCCTGCTGGTGGATGCCGACCCCGACTCACCGGGCCTCGACCTGCCGCTGGGGATCCCGGAGGGTGCGGGGGTCCGGTGGTCGGAGATCCCGGACTCGCCGGAGCCGCTGGACCCGGGGTCGCTGTGCTCGGCCCTGCCCCAGGTGGGTGGCGTGTCGGTCGTCACGGGCTCGGGGGTCGCCGGCGGTCCGGTCGATGGGCTCGGTCCGGGAGGTGCCCCGGGCGTCGGGCGGGTGGTCGGGGTCCTGGGCGTCGGTCGCACGGCGTTCGGTCGCACGGTCGTGGACGTCGGGCGCGGAGGCGGACTCCCGGCCGGCCTGCTGGGGCCCGGGGATGCCCTGGCCGTGGTGCTGCCCGCCACCCTGGCCGGAGTCGTCGCGGCCAGGCGCATCCTCTCGGGCCGGCCGCACGAGGAGGTTGTCGTGCTGCTGCGACCCACCGGCTGGCTGCCCGTCGACGAGGTGGCCGAGCAGCTCGGGGTTCCCGTGGTCCTCGAGATCCCCCGGCTCCGGCGTGCCGCCGAGCTCGCCGACTGCGGCGACCTGCTCTCCGGCCGGACGGGCCGCGCCCTGCGCTGCCTGGGCGAGCAGGTCTGGGGGCAGCTGACATGACCGCGCTCGATCCGGCCCTGCTGGATTCCGTGCGCTCCCGACTTGCCCGGGACAGCCACCCGGCCGACCGTGAGGCCATCGCCGCTGCTGTTCGGGCGTCGGGCCGCGTGCTCGACCGCCCCGGGCTCGACGTGCTCACCCGGGCCCTCGGGGACGAGCTGGGCGGACTGGGCTGCCTTGACCCACTCCTGCGCGACCCAGGGGTCACAGACGTGCTGGTCAACGCACCCGACGAGGTGTGGCTCGACCGTGGTGGCGGTCTGGTGCGTGCCCCTGTGGCGTTCCCCGACGAGGCAGCAGTCCGCCAGCTGGCCGTTCGGCTGGCTGCGCGGGCGGGGCGGCGCCTCGACGACGCCTGGCCGTACGTGGACGCCCGACTTCCCGGTGGGCAGCGACTGCATGCCGTGATCCCCCCGCTGTCCGTGCGGGGCACGACCATCTCGCTGCGGGTGCCGAGCCGGCGCCGGTTCACCCTGGCCGACCTCGTCGCCGCCGGCACCGTCGACGAGGGGGGTGCGGCCTGGTTGGGGGCGCTCGTCCGGTCCCGGGCGGCGTTCCTGGTCAGCGGGGGAACCGGTAGCGGCAAGACGTCGGTTCTCGGTGCGCTGCTGGGGGTCGTCCCGCAACGCGAGCGGATCGTCGTCGTCGAGGACACGTGCGAGCTCGATCCGGAGCATCCGCACGTCGTGAGCCTCGAGGCCCGACCGGCCAACCTCGAGGGGCAGGGCGAGATCCCCATGCGGACGCTCGTGCGCCAGGCCCTGCGCATGCGCCCGGACCGACTCGTGGTCGGCGAGGTCCGCGGTGCCGAGGTGGTCGATCTCCTGGCCGCCCTGAACACCGGTCACGAGGGCGGCTGCGGGACGGTGCACGCCAACAGCGCGGCGGCGGTGCCCGACCGGCTGGTCGCGTTGGCACTGGCTGCGGGGATGACCCTGCCGGGCGTGCATGCACAGGCCAGCGCCGGGCTCGAGGTCGTGGTGCACCTGGCCCGCTCGCCGGAGGGGACCCGGGTGGTCGCCGAGCTCGGGGTGGTGACCAGCGGTGTCGAGGGTGCGGAGGTGCGCCCCGCGCTGGTGCGCCGGGAGGGCTCGCTGCGTCCCGCTGGCGCGTTCGCGGCGCTGTCCGAACGCCTCGGTGGACCGCCGTGAGCCGGGAGGTCCTGGTGCTCTGCGCGGCCCTGGCCGCGGCGGGTGCGGTGCAGCTGGTCTGGCCGGTCGGTGCGCCGGGTCGGTCGGGATCCCGGCCCGGGTCCAGCTGGCTCGAGACCCTGGTGGGCCGAGTGCGTCCGGCGCCCCCGCCCCCGATCCCCGAGCTGCTCTCGGCACTGGCGGCCGAACTCGCTGCCGGCCAGCCGACGGGGGCGGCACTGGCCTCGGCCGTGGTGGGGCTGGAACCGCATCCCTGCCCGCGGGCGGTTGCTGCCTGCCGCACCGGCACGGACGTGGCCGACGCCCTGCGCGCGGATGCGCGCGCTCCCGGGGCGCACGCGCTGCGCGGGCTGGCCGCGTGCTGGGAGGTCTCGCAGAGGTCGGGCGCCGGGATGTCGTTGGCGGTGGCCCGCCTCGCAGCGAGCCTGCGCGCCGGGGCAGAGGCCGATGCCCAGCTCGCCGGGGAGGTCGCGGCCGTGCGCACCTCCGCGCGCCTGCTGGCCGGGCTGCCGCTCCTGGGCCTGCTGATCGGTCAGTGGATCGGTGCCGACCCGCTGGCATGGTTGACCGGCAGCTGGGTCGGTCGAGGGGTGCTCCTGGCGGGGGTGGCGCTGCAGCTGCTGGGGATGGCATGGCTGCGGCACATGGTGTCGGCCACCCGGGGCAGGCTGTGAACCCGCTGGTGCTGGCCGCGGCCCTCCTTGCGGCCCTCGCGGCTGGGGTCCTGCTGCCGCCGGGCTCGCGCCCGGGGTGGCGTGGCCGGCCCGACCCGGGGGGAGCGCACGCTCGGCGAGCGGGGTCGGATCCGCCGTCCGTGATGTCCCCCGCGATGGTGCGGATGGCCTGCGCCCTGGCCGGTGTCGCGGCCTGGCTGCTGCTCGGTGGGGTCGTCGGGGCAATCGTCGGGGTGCCGCTCGCGCTGGTCCTGCCGGTGCTGATCTCGCGCCTCGAGCCGGCGGGGGTCCGTCGTGAGCGCCTGGAGCTCATCGGCTCGGCACCCCTGGTGGCCGACCTGCTCGCCGCCGCGTTGCTGGCGGGAGTGCCCCTGGAGCACGCGATCCCGGTTGTGGCGCGCGCGGTCGGTGGCGCTGCTGGTGATCGCCTGCTGGGCGTCCACCGACGTGGCGAGCTCGGCGAGTCGGTCGAGCGCGCATGGTCCGGGTTGTCGCAGGCGCCCGGCCTGGGTGGGATCGCCCGGGCGGTGGCCAGATCCAGCCGAACGGGTGCCCCGCTGGCCGCGCTGCTGGCGCAGTCCGCCGAGGACCTGCGCTCGGAGGCCGCCGCTGCTGCGCTGGCCGAGGTGCGCGCCACCGCCGTGCGCGCGGTCCTGCCCCTGGGCCTGTGCCTGTTGCCGGCGTTCGCCCTGCTCGGGATCGCCCCGATCGTGGGCGGCCTGCTGCCCGCGCTGTGACCGCGCGGGAGTTGTCCACAGATCCTCGGGCACGGGGTTCACGTGGCTCCCAACGCGCGACAGGGTTGGTCCAGCCACCCAGGGCGGGTGGCGCCGGGGGACCGGGGGAACGGGGGTACTGGGATGAACGAGCTCGTGGTTCGGATGCGGGACGAGGACAAGGGGATGTCCACGGCGGAGTACGCGGTGGGCACGGTCGCGGTGTGCGGCCTCGGGGGCGTGCTGATCAAGCTGCTGAGCAGCGAGAAGTTCGCCGACCTGCTGTGGCAGGTGATCTCGACCGCGTTCTCGTTCCTCTTCTGATGCACGCTCGGAAGGTCGGGTGGCGGCTTCGGGCCGCCACCCGGTCCGAGGAGGGGATGGTCACCGCGGAGCTGGCGCTGGCCATCCCGGCCCTGGTGGCCGTCGTCGCCGCGCTCGCCTGGTTGCTGGGCCTCGGAGTCACCCAGGGCCTTGTCGCCCAGGCAGCCCGCGAGGGTGCCCGGGCGGCCGCTCGCGGGGAGGCAGTGTCGGTCATCAGGGCAGCAGCGCGGCAGGTCGCGCCGGGGGCCTCGGTGACGGTCCGGCGCTCAGGTCAGGTGGTGTCGGTGACGGCCGCGGTCACCCGCACGCCGCCGTTGCGGTTCCTGCGTCCGCTGGGGCGTGAGGTCCGGGCCTCGGCGACCAGCTGGCGGGAGGACTCATGATCGACCGGCGACGGGGCAGTCGATCGTGGGGCAGCGCCGCAGGTGGTGCGCCGGCACCTCAGGCCGTGCCGGGTCCGTGGCTCTCCGCGGATCGTGGGTCGGCCAGCGTCCTGGTGGCGCTGTGGGCCGTGGTCCTGACGATGCTCGCCTCAGCGGGGATGGTCCTGACCAGCGTGCTGGCGACCAGGGCAGGGGTGTCCACGGCGGCGGACCTCGCCGCGCTGGCCGGCGCGCAGGCCACGCTCAGCGACCCCGGGGTCGCCTGCACCAGGGCCGCCGAGGTCGCCCGGGCCAACGGGGCGGCCCTCGCCGAGTGCCGGGTCGGGGCCACCGAGGTCTGGGTCGTCGCCCGGGCACCGGCGCCGCTCGCCGTGGACTGGCTCGTGCCGGGCCGCGGAACGCACCTCGGCGCCCGGGCGCATGCCGAGCTGACCGCTGAGGAGCCATGACGCGTGTGCCAGGTAGGTGGCTGCGGCCGACGGGTCTACGACCCGACCGAGTGCTCCGCGAGCAGGGCGTCGGCAAGGCGCAGCGCGGCGGCCTTGTCGAGGGGCTCATTGCCGTTGCCGCACTTGGGCGACTGGACGCACGCCGGGCAGCCCGCGGGGCAGGGGCAGCGGCCGATCGCCTCACGCGTCGCCGTGAGCCATTCGGCGGACCGCTGGTAGCCCCGCTCGGCGAACCCGGCCCCGCCGGGGTGCCCGTCGTGGACCACGATGACGGCCTGGCCGGTCTGTGGGTGCCGTGCGGTGGAGACCCCTCCGAGGTCCCATCGGTCACAGGTGGCCAGCAACGGCAGGATGCCGATCGATGCGTGCTCCAGGGCGTGGACCGCCCCCGGCACGTCGGCCTCCTCGATCTCGGCGGTGCGCAGCACCTCGTCGGGGATCGACCACCACATCGCCACCGTCTGCAGGGCCATCGGGGGCAGGTCCAGGGGGTGCTGGGCCACGACCTGGCCCGAGGGCCACCTCCGGACCAGGTACGAGGTCACCTGACGCGTGACGACCACCTCACCGCACGACACGGCCACCCGGCCCCACTGTGAGGTGTCGCGCACCGTCTCGAACCGCACGTCGGCGATGCTGCGGGCGTGGGTGCTCAGGTCGGTGACGGTCGGGGCGGCGGTGGCCACGCGGACGTCGAGATCCAGGGACAGGACCTCGAAGGCGGAGCCCTGGTGGACGTACAGGGCCCCTTCGTGGACGGCGGAGGGGGCGGTGGCCGGGTCCACGGTCCCCAGCAGCCGGCCGGTGCCCTCCTCGACCACCCGCACCGGGCCGCCCGAGGCACCGCGGAGGTCGACCAGGTCGACCGCGCGGGAGGAGTCGGTCCAGTACCAGCCGTCGCGCCGCCGGCGCAGCAGGCCCCGGTCGGCCAGCTCCCCGCACAGGTGGCTGGCGCCCGGGCCGAACCAGGACGTCAGGTCGTCGTCGACCAGGGGGGATTCGGCGGCAGCCGCGCACAGGTGCCCGGCGAGCACGTACGGGTTCTCGGGATCCATCACGCTGGCCTCGACCGGTCGGCCGGTGAGGGTCTCCGGGTGGCTGACGATGTACTGGTCGAGGGGATCCTCGCGAGCGATCAGGACTGCCAGGGCCGAGTCGCCGCGGCGACCCGCGCGGCCCACCTGCTGCCAGAACGACGAGCGGGTCCCGGGCCAGCCGACGAGCAGGACCGCGTCCAGCCCGCTGATGTCGATCCCGAGCTCCAGGGCGTTGGTGGCGGCAAGGCCCAGGAGGCGTCCTGAGCGCAGGTCCGCCTCCAGCGCCCGGCGCTCCTCGGGCAGGTATCCGCCGCGGTAGGCACGTACCCGGTCGCCGTTCACGGCACGCTCCCGGACCGACCCGGCCAGGATCTCCACCGCCCGCCGTGACCGGGCGAACGCCAGTGTCGACGTGCCCTGGTCGACGAGCTGGCCCATGATGTCGGCCGCCTCGGCCAGGCTCCCACGGAATCCCGGCAACGGCTGATCCGGGTCGCCCGGCAGGTCAGTCCCACCCGTCGGCACCGGGTCGCTCGCCTGAACCGTCCCACCCGCCGGCACAGTCGAATCCCTGCGAACCCTCCCGCTCGCCGGAACCGTCACAACCGATCCGTCCGGCGCGGGGCCCGGGCGCGGACCCTGGGGATTCCACAGGACGATGTCCACCGCTGCGCGCTCGCTGGAATCGACCTCGACGACCTCGGCCTCGACGCCCAGCAGGCGGGCGATCGTCGGTCGCGGATCGGCCACGGTCGCCGAGGCGGCGATGAAGGTGGGCGATGCCCCGTGGAGGGCGGCCACCCGGCGCAGCCGGCGCAGGACCAGGGCCACGTGCGACCCGAAGACCCCCCGGTAGGTGTGCGCCTCGTCCACGATCACGAACTGCAGGCTGCGCAGGAACGCCCGCCAGGCATCGTGCCGGGGCAGGATCCCGCGATGGAGCATGTCCGGGTTGGTCACGATCCACCGCGCGTGGGTCCGCGCCCAGGCGCGCTGCTCATCAGGGCTGTCCCCGTCGACGGCGGCGGCGCGCAGCCCTGGCAGCCCCAGGGTGGCCAGCCCGGCGAGCTGGTCGTGGGCCAGGGCCTTGGTGGGGCTCAGGTAGAGAACCGTGGGTCCGCGGCGCCCGGCGCCGTCCGGCTCGGCGAGGGCCGCTGTCAGCGCCGGCATCCCGAACGCGGCCGACTTCCCCGACGCCGTCCCGGTTGCCACCAGCACGTGCTGCCCGGACCATGCCAGGTCGGCGGTGCGCACCTGGTGCAGCCACGGCCGGGCTATCCCGCGCTCCTGGTAGGCACGCGGGATCTCCGGAGGCAGCCAGGCGGGCCAGTCCGCTGTCTGACCGTCCCTGGCGGGCAGGCTCAGCAAGCCGACGCAGCGCGGATCCGCGGCGAGGCGCGCTGCGATCCCCTCGATGCCCGCGGTCGTCGCCACCGGACCATCCTCCCCCGACCCCAGCCCGCGTGCTTCCCCGCCTCCGGCCCGGAAGCCCGCCGGAGCCCCCCGGCGTCCGGCCCCGAGGCCCGCCAGCGTCCTGCCCCGAAGCCCCCCGGCGTCAGGCCCCGAACGTTCCCGGCGTCCGGCCCCGGAGCCCGCCGGCACGGGCCACCGGTCGATCCGGCCCCGACCCCCGCCCACGGCTCCATCCGGGCCCGGTCGCCGACTTGCCGCCCGCCTCGCCCCACCGGGTACCCGGCCGCCGCGGTGCGTGTGCCAGAGTTGGGGACGCGATCACGACAGGAGGCGGCATGGAGCTGCAGTTGGCCACGCGCACCGAGGGTGCTGTCTGCATCGTGAGCGCACGGGGTGAGGTCGACGTGTTCACCGCCCCCGGTCTCGACACCGAGCTCGATGCCCAGATCGCCGCCGGGAACGCCCGGCTGGTCGTCGACCTGTCCGACGTCGCCTTCCTGGACTCGACCGGCCTGGGAGTGCTCGTCAAGGCGCTCAAGCACGCCCGCGAGGCCGATGGATGGCTGCATCTGGTGGTCACCAGCGACCGCATCCGCAAGATCTTCGAGATCACGGGACTCGACGCATCGATCCCCATCTTCGACACGGCACAGGACGCGATCACCGGCTGACCGGTGCCGCAGCCCGGCGGGTGTACAACGGAGATCCACAGGTTGGGGCGAACGGCCCGGACCAGTCAGGAGGGGCCCCGATGGCAACGGCGACGCTGACGATCCCGCCGCAGGCCGAGCAGGTGCGCACGGCCCGGCTGGTCACCACCGCCGCCGCCCGCCGGTGCGGGGTCTCCGAGGATCGCATCGACGAGATCCGGCTGGCCGTGGGCGAGGTGATCGCCCGCTCGGTGCTGCGCCAGCAGCGCGCCGGGCTGCCCGACCCGGTGGTCGTCGACATCACCGACGACGACGAGCTGTTCACCGTCCGGGTCCACGAGGCGACCACGCCCGACTTCGGCGACGAGGACGGCGGCCTGGCCCTGTCCGTTGCCAGCGCGCTGTCCTTCGAGTGCGACGTGCGCGCCGCCGGGTCCGGCTGCGAGATCCGGATGGCCTGGCCGGTCGCCGACGACCTCCTGGGCATCGAGTAGCGGCTCACCGACCGAGGATCGGCGACCGAGCCAGGGTCGGCCACGCCACCCGGCGTCGCGCGCCGCGGTCCGACGGGGTGGATCCGCCCGGATCGCACCGGTTTCGCGGGCCGCCATTCCTGCGATGCCGCCGCGGAAAGCGCGATCTCTGGGGTTGTGTGATCTCGCCCACAGTCCGGCCCTACACTGCGGCACACCCGATGCAGCCCGGGTCGGCCACCAGCCGCCCGGGTGTGCGCCACACGTGAGGTCCTGACCCCGGCCAGTGACCCACCCACGCGAGGAGCCAGCACATGCGCACCGAGATCTCGGCAGTCACCCTGGATTCCAGCGACATGCTGACCGTGGGGGTGGTCGCGGCCATCGGCCTGGCGGCCCTGGTCGTGGCCTGGATCCTGTCCCGTGAGGTGCTGGCCGCACCCGCGGGCACGGCGAAGATGCAGGAGATCGCGGCAGCGATCCAGGAGGGCGCCTCGGCGTACCTGAGCCGGCAGTTCCGGACCCTGAGCGTGTTCGCCGTGCTGGTCTTCTTCCTGCTGTTCCTGCTGCCGGCCGCCACCACCTCCGAACGGATCGGGCGCTCCCTGTTCTTCGTCGTCGGCGCGGTGTTCTCCGCGGCGACCGGGTACTTCGGGATGTGGCTGGCGGTCCGTGGGAACGTGCGCGTCGCAGCGGCCGCCCGGGACTCCGGTGAGCAGCAGGCCATGCGCATCGCCTTCCGCACCGGCGGCGTTGCCGGCATGTTCACCGTCGGGCTGGGCCTCTTCGGGGCGGCGGTCGTCGTCCTGGTCTACAAGGGTGAGGCGCCCAAGGTCCTCGAGGGCTTCGGCTTCGGGGCCGCCCTGCTGGCGATGTTCATGCGTGTCGGCGGCGGCATCTTCACCAAGGCGGCGGACGTGGGTGCCGACCTGGTCGGCAAGGTCGAGGCCCACATCCCCGAGGACGACCCGCGCAACGCCGCGACCATCGCCGACAACGTGGGCGACAACGTCGGGGACTGCGCGGGCATGGCCGCGGACCTGTTCGAGTCCTATGCCGTGACCCTGGTCGCCGCGCTGATCCTGGGCACCACCGCGTTCGGCTCGCTGGGCCTGGTCTTCCCGTTGATCGTGCCGGCCCTGGGCGTGATCACCGCGGTCGTCGGCATCTTCGCCGTGGCCCCCCGCGCCGGCGATCGCTCGGGCATGACGGCGATCAACCGCGGGTTCTTCATCTCCGCCGCGCTGTCCGCGGTCCTGGTGGTCATCGCCGCGTACGTGTTCCTGCCCGACCGGCTGACCCGGATCACCGGGATCCGCCTGGACGCCCTGGGCCTGGACGTGGTGCAGGCTGAGACGTTCAACCCGCGGTTCCTGGCGATCGGTGCCGTCCTGATCGGCATCGTGCTCGCCGCGGCGATCCAGCAGCTCACCGGCTACTTCACCGAGACGGGTCGGCGCCCGGTGGACGACGTCGCGAAGTCGGCACTCACCGGCCCCGCCACGGTCATCCTCACCGGCCTGTCGGTCGGGTTCGAGTCGGCGGTCTACTCCGCGCTGCTGATCGGTGCGGCGGTGTTCGCCGCGTTCTCCCTGGGCGGCGGGTCGGTCGTGCTGAGCCTGTTCGCGATCGCCCTGGCCGGCACCGGCCTGCTGACCACGGTCGGGGTCATCGTGTCCATGGACACCTTCGGACCTGTCTCGGACAACGCCCAGGGCATCGCCGAGATGTCCGGGGACGTGACCGGGGAGGGTGCGGTCATCCTGACCAAGCTCGACGCCGTGGGCAACACCACCAAGGCGATCACCAAGGGCATCGCGATCGCCACCGCCGTCCTGGCCGCCACCGCCCTGTTCGGCGCGTTCCGGGAGTCGGTGACGATGGCGGCCATCGACGCCGGACAGACCGCGGCCGGCGCCCTGGCCAACATGGCCCAGCTCGGCCAGTACCTTGGCGTCCTCGACGTGGCCAACCCGCGCAACCTGGTTGGCCTGCTGATCGGCGCCGCTGTCGTGTTCCTGTTCTCCGGGCTGGCGATCAACGCCGTGTCGCGCGCGGCCGGAGCGGTCATCTACGAGGTACGCCGGCAGTTCCGCGACCACCCGGGGATCATGGAGGGCACCGAGAAGCCCGAGTACGGCAAGGTCGTCGACATCGTCACGCGCGACTCCCTGCGCGAGCTGAGCACGCCGGGCCTGCTGGCCGTGCTCACGCCGATCGCGGTCGGGTTCGGCCTCGGCGTCGGTGCCCTGGGCACGTTCCTCGCCGGCACCATCGCGACGGGCACGCTCATGGCGGTGTTCCTGTCGAACTCCGGCGGGGCCTGGGACAACGCGAAGAAGTTCGTCGAGGACGGCCACATGGGCGGCAAGTACTCCGACGCCCATGCCGCGACCGTCATCGGCGACACGGTCGGCGACCCGTTCAAGGACACCGCCGGCCCGGCGATCAACCCGCTGCTCAAGGTGATGAACCTCGTGGCGCTGCTGATCGCACCAGCGGTCGTGGCCATGACCCTCGATGGCCAGACGATGCTCCGGGTGGGGATCGCCCTCGGGGCGCTGGCGATCATCGTCGGCTCGCTGATCGCCTCCGGGCGCCACCGCGGCGGCGGCGAGGACCTGATCGACAAGATGGCCGACCGGGTCCACGCCGAGTACCAGGAGGCAGTCGCCCAGCGCACGGTCGACGGCCAGCCGGCGATGCCGGGCGCGGCGGGCGCGGGTGGTTCGGCGTCCGCCTCCGCAAAGGGGCCCGACTCCGAGGTGCCCTCGGACTTGCCGCCCCCTGCCGCACACTAGCTGCACACGAAGCGCTCGCCGCACATGCGCAACGGTGACTCGTGGCGCGGGGAGCTCCTCGACGGACCGGCCGAGAGTCGGCAGCGTCCCGGGGACTGGCGGTGATCGAGTCCCGGGACGTCGATCGGCTCCTCGGGGCCGTCCCGCCCGCCCGTCCGTGCCGATCTGCAGGATCCGGACACATACGTCCGGATGCTGCAGGTGATTGTCCGATCCGTGCCAGTCCGCGCCGCACAACCTCGGGCGACCCCCGACCCGGGTACGCCCCAGATGCGTGGGCGCCGGAACAGAAGCCCCGGGTCACAATGGGGTCCATGACGCACGACGCCGCTGCCCGGGTGCGGGCGTTCCTGCTCGACTCGGGCTTCACCACCGACGGGGTGCTCGCGCGCGTCGGCGCGGATGCGTTCGCCGCGCTCGGCCGGGATCTGACCGTCCCGGTGCGCCGGATCCTGGCCGCGTCCGAGCCGGCCGTCCTGGACCGGCTGATCGAGGTGTTCCTGCTCGCCGAACCCATCCCCGACGACGCCCTTCCAGCGGCCGTCGTCGCGGATCTCGAGGCCCTGGGCATGGTCCGCCGCGAGTCCGGCGACCTGATCCCGCTGGTCGACGTGCACCCCTACGGCGAGCCGGACACCGACTGGTTCATCGTCAGCGACATCGGCGCACCGGCCACCCCCGACCACGTCCTGGGCCTGGGTGGGGCCTCGCTCACGCTGGCGCGGATCACGCCCCGTCGGGACATCGGCCGGGCGATGGACCTCGGCTGCGGGGCGGGAGGCCAGGTGCTGCACGCCGCACGCCATGCCAGCCGGGTGATCGCCACCGACACCAATCCCCGCGCGCTGCGGCTCACGGCGCTCACGGCTGCCCTGTCCGGGATCCCCGAGGAGCAGCTGGACCTGCGCGAGGGATCGCTGTTCGCGCCGGTGTCCGACGAGCGGTTCGACCTCGTGGTGTCCAACCCGCCGTTCGTGATCTCCCCGTCGCACCGCTTCACCTACCGCGACGCCGGCCTGCCCGGTGACGAGCTCTCGCGGCTGGTCGTGCGCGGTGCGGCCGCCCACCTGGCTCCCGGGGGGATGGCTGCGGTGCTCGGCAACTGGCTGCACGTCGAGGGGGAGGACTGGCGCGAGCGGGTCGCCGAGTGGGTGGCCGGCACGGGCGTGGACGCGTGGATCGTCGAGCGCGACACGCAGCCCGTCGCCGACTACGCCGCGACCTGGCTGCGCGACGCCCAGGTGCCCGAGGGCCCCGAGTTCGACGCCGCGATGAACGACTGGCTCGACGCGTTCGCCGACGAGGGGTGCGTGGAGGTCGGGTTCGGCTGGTTCGTCCTGGTTGCCCCGGGACCCGCCGGCGCGACTGCCGACGGACTCGGTCACGGCGGGCCGGCAGCGGGCGGCCCGACCGTGGGCACGCTCCCACGGCGCACCCGGGTCGCGGACCACCCCCTGGGCCGTGGTCGAGGATCTCGCCCACATCGAGCGCCTGCCGCGCGGTGACGAGGTGCTGGCCTTCCTCGAGGGCTGCCGAGTCGCCGAGCAGCTGAGCGCCCCTGGGCTCCTGGCTGCCCGGGCCCGCCTGGTCGAGGGGGCCACGATCACCGCCACCACCCACCTGACCGGGTCGGCCCAGGTCGATGCCCCGCCGCGCCTCGGACTGGCCGGTGTGGTCGGCCCGGGAGGTTGGCGCCCGGCGATCACGGCGCATCCCGCCCTGCTCACCGCGCTCCTGGCCGACCCCGACACGCCGATCGGCGAACGGCTCGACGCAGCCGCGCAGGCCGAAGGCCTGGACCCCCTGGACGTCCTCGGACCTGCCCTGATGGGTTTGCGCGAACTGGTCCGGGTAGGCATAGTGCGCACCGAATGACCGGGTTCCGGGCCACGTTTGCGATGATGGAGGCCATCACGCACCCGTCGGCCCTGGGCCCCGGATGCTCAGGGGGCCAGAACCACGGCACCCAGTGAACGTCCACGCCGGACGGATCCCTCCGCCGGCGCCCGCCGGGGAATCCGGCATCGCAGAACCAGATGAGGACCCGTGCCCGCTGCAACGACCGACTCCCCCCGCCGCCTCGTGATCGTCGAGTCGCCGGCCAAGGCCAAGACCATCCAGGGCTATCTGGGCTCCGGGTACGACGTCCAGGCCTCCGTCGGGCACGTCCGCGACCTGCCCAACAGCGCCGGCGAGGTGCCGGCGGCGATCAAGGGCAAGCCGTGGGCCCGCCTGGCGATCGACGTCGAGGACGGCTTCAAGCCGTACTACGTGGTCACCGCGAGCAAGCGCGGCAAGGTCGCCGAGCTGAAGAAGGCACTCGCCGCGGCCGACGAGCTGTGGTTGGCCACTGACGAGGACCGCGAGGGTGAGGCGATCGCCTGGCACCTGCGCGAGGTGCTCAAGCCCAAGGTGCCGGTCCGCCGGATGGTGTTCCACGAGATCACCCGCGACGCGATCAACGAGGCCGCGGCCAACACCCGGGACCTCGACCAGGACCTCGTCGACGCCCAGGAGGCCCGCCGCCTGGTCGACCGGCTGTTCGGCTTCGAGGTCTCGCCGGTGCTGTGGAAGAAGGTGCTGTCAGGGCTGTCCGCGGGGCGGGTGCAGTCGGTGGCCACGCGGCTGGTGGTCGACCGGGAGCGGGCGCGGATCGCGTTCCGCTCGGCCGGGTACTGGGACGCCTCCGGGACCTTCGTCGCCGAGGGTGGGGAGTTCCCCGCGAAGCTGGTCGCGATCGACGGTTCGCGGGTCGCCGGCGGTGGGGACTTCGGCGACGACGGGCAGCTGAAGGCGACCGCGGCGAAGGCCGGTGCGCTGCGCCTGGACGAGGCGGCCGCGACCGCACTGGTGGCCGCGCTCGACGGCGCCTCGTGGTCGGTCCGGTCGGTCACGGAGAAGCCGACCACGCGCCGCCCGTCGGCGCCGTTCATGACCTCGACGCTGCAGCAGGAGGCCTCCCGCAAGCTGCGGTGGGGCGCCCAGCGCACGATGCGCGCCGCCCAGGGCCTGTACGAGAACGGGCACATCACCTACATGCGCACCGACTCGACCACGCTGTCGGCCGGTGCGCTGAAGGCGGCGCGGCAGGCGGCCAGTGAGATCTACGGGCCGGCCTTCGTGTCCGAGACCCCGCGGAAGTACGACCGGAAGGTCAAGAACGCCCAGGAGGCCCACGAGGCGATCCGCCCGGCGGGGGACTCGTTCGCCCGGCCCGGCGAGCTGGCCGGCCGCGTGAGTGCCGACGAGTTCGCGCTGTACGAGCTGATCTGGAAGCGCACGATCGCCTCCCAGATGGCCGATGCACGACTGGCGACCACGACCGTGCGGCTGGGCGCGGGCGCGTCCGACGGCCGGGACGTCGAGTTCTCCGCGTCGGGCACGGTGACCCTGTTCGCCGGGTTCCTGGCGGCCTACGAGGAGGGCACCGACGAGGTCCGCGACAACGAGTCCGGCACCGAGGGCGGCGGCGGGCGGCTGACCGGCGGCTGCCGGCGATGCGCGCGGGCGACGCCCTGGGCTGCACCGAGCTGCGCGCCGAGGGGCACACCACGACCCCGCCGGCGCGCTACACCGAGGCGTCGCTGGTCAAGGATCTCGAGGAGCGCGGCATCGGCCGGCCCTCGACCTACGCGGCCATCATCGCGACGATCGTCGACCGCGGGTACGTGCGCAAGAAGGGCACCTCGCTGATCCCGACGTTCCTGGCGTTCAGCGTGACCCGCCTGATGGAGCAGCACTTCGCCGCGCTGGTGGACTACAACTTCACCGCCCGCCTGGAGGAGATCCTCGACCTGGTCGCGAACTCCACCACCGACCGCCGCCGCGTGCTCGAGGGCTTCTTCTACGGCGACCCGACCCGCGACTTCCCCGGCCTGGATCCGCTGGTGAAGGGCCTGGGCGACATCGACGCCCGGGCGATGGCCTCGTTCCCGATCGGTCCCGACGGCCTGTCCGAGGGGCCGGTCACCGGCGCGCCCGGCGAGGTCGTGCTCCGGGTGGGCAAGTACGGGCCGTACGTGGAGCGCGGGGAGGAGAAGGGCAACGTCGGCGAGGACGTGGCCCCCGACGAGCTGGACCTGGCGATGGCCGAGGCCCTGCTCGCGGCCCCGTCGGGGGACCGTGTCCTGGGACAGCACCCGGAGTCGGGCCTGGACATCGTGGCGAGGTCCGGGCGGTACGGGCCGTACGTGACCGAGGTCCTGCCCGAGGACGCCCCGAAGTCGGCCAAGCCGCGCACGGGCTCGCTGCTCAGCGGGATGTCCCTGGACACGATCACGCTCGACGACGCGCTGCGGATCATGACCCTGCCGCGGGTGGTCGGCACCGATCCCGAGGGCCACGAGATCACGGCCGCGAACGGACGCTACGGGCCGTACATCGCCCGGACCGTCGACGGCAAGGCGGACTACCGCTCGCTGGCCACCGAGGACCAGCTGTTCACCGTGACCCTGGAGGAGGCGCTGGCGCTGTACGCCGCGCCCAAGCAGCGCCGCGGCCAGGGCCGGGTCGCGGAGCCGTTGCGCGAGATCGGAGTGGACCCGGCCAGCGGTGGGGCGATCACCCTGCGCGAGGGCCGGTTCGGGCCGTACGTGACCGACGGGGAGACCAATGCGTCCCTGCGCAAGGGCGACGAGCCGGCCACGATCACCCTCGAACGTGCCGCCGAGCTGCTGGCCGATCGCCGCGCGGCCGGCCCGCCGGTGAAGCGCACGGCCAAGAAGGCGGCGGCGAAGAAGGCCCCGGCCAAGCGGGCGACGGCCAAGAAGGCGACAGCGAAGAAGGCCACAGCTCCCGCGAAGTAACCGATCCGCGAAGGGCGTGGCTAAAGCGCCGCCGGTGGCACCCCGTCCTCCTCGACCAGGACTGGATCCAGCCGCGCCCATGCGACCCCCATCAGGGCGGTCGTCCAGGCAACGGCGGCGGCGCACGTGACCAGGGCGCTGATCGACGTCCCGAGGGTCAGGCCGAGGCCGACCAGCACCGCCACCGCCGTCCACAGCAGGATGGTCGCGCGGCCATCGTTGTGGGCCATCCGCGCGTACAGCAGCACCTGCACGACGCCGAAGCCCGCGCCCGCCAGCGCGAAGATCCACGCCTCGTCGGCAACGTCCAGGTACTGCTCGCCGGCGAAGATGGTGATGACCAGGGTGGGGAACACGGCGACGAAGGCAGTGGCCAGCAGTCCGAGTGCGGCGACCGCGGCGACGGCCTGGCGCTGGGCGTTGCGTGCCCCCGCGACGATCCTCGGGAAGGCCGCCACCAGGATCGCCTGCGGGAAGAAGAACACCGCGCGGGCCACCAGCGCGCCGGCGGCGTAGAGGCCGGCGTCGAACGCGGGGAGCTGCGCGCGCGCGATCAGGACGTCGAGGTTGGTCAGCGCGTACAGGGCGATCAGTGCGTGCGCAGCGTGACCGGCCTCGACCAGGTACTGCCGCGTGCCCTCCTCGGAGCGCCAGGCCAGGCGCTCGACGAGCATGAAGTGCCCGAGGAGGGCGCCCAGCGATGCACCGAGGGCCAGCCCCAGCATCGCCGAGTCGGCGGTCTGCCCGACGAGGGCGCCGACGATCGCCCCGACGACGCGGGCCAGGGTGGACAGGACGTAGAGCGTCCCGAGGCGGGAGTGCTGCTCGTAGCCCTGCAGGAG
Source organism: uncultured Actinomycetes bacterium (assembly GCA_963774745.1). Classification (GTDB taxonomy): domain Bacteria; phylum Actinomycetota; class Actinomycetes; order S36-B12; family CAIYMF01; genus Prado023. The sequence goes on from CAVZGE010000002.1 coordinate 267,329, forward strand.
GCCGAGCTGCGCCCCGGTGACCGCGAACGGGACGAACGTGACGGCGACGAGCAGCAGGCCGCCGACGTCGTTGAGATCCAGGACGCGACTCAGCAGCGGGGACACCGCCGCCCCGAGGGCGAACGTGGCCAATCCGGCTGCCAGCACCGCACTGGCCCCGATCTGCTGCAGCGAGCGGCCGGAGGCCACATGCCGCGCGATCGTCACCTGCGTGGCGGCCAGGACGGTGCTGCCGATGAGCAGGACAACGGCCATCGCCCCGAAGACGCCGTACTGCTCCGGTCCCAGGATCCGGGCGACGACCAGCATCTGCAGCATGGCGATGACCTGGGAGACGGCCAGGCCGACGCCCACGATGGCCGTCCCCTGGACCGAGATCCCCTGTGCGGGGATCGGCTCGCCCTCCGGGGCAGGGTCCACCGACGGCGCGGATCCCTGGGTCATGGGGACATCCTCGCCCATGCTCCGGGAGGCAGCTTGGGCAGGGCCGCCGCTCATGTCGCACCGCGCCGGTATCGTTCGGGCCATGCCCGGGGCGTTCGTGGTCTTCGAGGGTGGCGATGGGGCCGGCAAGTCCACCCAGAGCCGCCTGCTCGCCGACGCCCTGCAGGCCCGCGGGATCGAGGTCGTGACGACCCGTGAGCCCGGCGGAACCCCGATCGGGGAGGCGATCCGCGAGGTGCTGCTCGGCGCCGGCAGCCATGGGATGGCCGCCCGGACGGAGGCGCTGCTGTTCGCCGCGGCCCGAGCTGAGCACGCTGCCGCCTTGATCCGCCCAGCAGTGGCCCAGGGCGCCGTGGTGATCAGCGACCGCTACCTGGACTCGTCGGTGGCCTACCAGGGCGCCGCCCGGGGCCTGGGCGAGGACCGGATCGCGGACCTGAACCTGTGGGCGACCGAGGATCTCGTCCCGGACCTGACGGTGCTGCTCGACGTCGCGCCCGGTGTCGGTCTCGGCCGGGCCGGGGACGCCAACCGGATGGAGGCCGAGCCGGAGGCGTTCCACGCCGACGTCCGCGCCGCGTTCCTGAGCCGGGCGACCGCGGCGCCCGAGCGGTACCTGGTGCTGCACGCCGAGCGCCCCCGGGACGAGGTGGCCACGGTGGTGCTGGCCGCGGTGCTCGACCGGCTCGGCGCGTCCGCAGCCGCAGGAGACCCCCGAACGGCCGACGGCCCGCGCCCATGACCGGCTCGACCGCGTCCGCGGATCTGGGCGCCATCTGGGACGAGGTCATCGGGCAGCCCGAGCTCGTCGCCACCCTCGGCCAGGCGTCGGCCGACGCCGCGCGCATCCTCCGCGGCGAGCCCGGGCCCTCGATGACCCACGCATGGCTGCTCACCGGCCCCCCCGGATCCGGCCGCTCCGCTGCGGCACGGGTGTTCGCGGCTGCCCTGCAGTGTCCCGAAGGGGGCTGTGGCGCGTGCGCCACGTGCCGGGACGTCCTGGCCGGCCGGCACGCGGACGTCGACCAGTTCACCACGGAGACGCTGCAGTTCCCCGTCGAGGACGCGCGGGACATGGTCAAACGTGCCTCGTTGACACCGATCATGGGGCGATGGAACGTCCTGATCATCGAGGACGCCGACCGACTCAACGACTTCTCCGGCAACGCGCTGCTCAAGGCGCTGGAGGAGCCCAGCCCGCGGACGGTGTGGATCCTGTGCGCGCCGACGCCCGAGGACGTGCTGCCCACGATCGTGTCGCGCACCCGGCAGGTGCGCCTGACAACGGCGCCGACGCATGCCGTCGCCGAGGCGCTGGTCTCCCGTGACGGCGTCGACCCGGCGCTGGCCGTCGTTCGCCGCCCGGGCCGCCCAGGGCCACATCGGCCGTGCGCGGGCGCTGGCCGGCGACGAGGCGGTGCGGCTGCGGCGCAGCGAGGTGCTGGCCATCCCCGGGACGCTTCGCGACCTGACCTCCTGCTTCATCGCCGCCCAGAACCTGTTGGACGCGGCCTCGGCCGACGCGGCGTCGATCACCGACGCCCTTGATGCAGCCGAGCTCACCCAGCTCAACCGCTCCTACGGCGAGGGGGCTACCGGCGCGATGGCTGCCCGGGTGAAGCGCACGGCGGCGGCGGCCACCAAGGAGCTCGAGAAGCGCCAGAAGTCCCGGCGCACCCGAACCGTGCGCGACCAGATCGACCGGGCGCTGCTGGACCTGACCGGGCTCTACCGCGACGTGCTGGTGCTCCAGACCCAGGCCGAGGTCGAGCTGATCAACGACGAGATGCTCCCGACGCTCGAGCGGATGGCCGTGCACAGCGACGTCCCGGCCACCATGGCCCGCCTCGACGCCCTGGACCACGCCCGCCTGGCCGTAGCGGCGTCGGTGGCCCCGCTCCTGGCCCTGGAGGCCCTGATGGTGACGCTGGCGCAGGGGTCGTAGTCGGCCGGTTCAGTAGATCCGAGACCGATGACCAACATCAAGCGCGATCACGACCAGCCGGTGGTCCTCGATCACCGCGAGGACCCGAAAGTCGCCGATGCGGTACCGCCAGTAGCCGGCGAGGTTGCCCGACATGCCTTTGCCCCGTGACCGAGGGTCGCCCGTGGTGACGACCTCCTCGAGCTCGCGAATGATCCGCAGCGCGACCGGCCTGTCCAGCCGACGGATCGACTTGTCGAACTCACGGGTGGTCTCCAGACTCCACTCCGGGTCGGTCACTTCTCAAGCTCTGCCTTGAGGACGCCGATGGGGCTGGTGGTCTTGTCCGAGGCCTGCCAACGGGCGACGACCTCGTCGGCCCAGTAGCGCTCCTCGAGTTCGTCCAGGTGCTCCTCGATGGCTTCACGCACGTAGAACGACTTGGACCGGCCAGTCCGGCGGGCCAGTTCCTCAAGTCGCCGCTCGAGTTCGCTCGTCAGTCGGACCGCTACGACCACTGTGACCGCCTCCTCGTGTATACGTGTAAACAGTCGGTTAGAGGCCCGCCGTTGTCAACCCACTGACGGCCATATGTGAATGGCAGCGAGTAGCGTGCGGCTGGAGCCGATCGGTCGAAGCCCACGCCGCCCGCAGCCGTGGCCCGCCCCCGCAGCGGCGCCGTACCCTTGATGCATGCCCTCCCACCGCCCCACGCCGAACCCGAATGCGGGCAAGGGCCTGGAGCGCGCGATGCAGCTCGGCATGGACCTCGTGCGCCAGGCGCGCGAGGTAGCCAGGGCCAACGCCGCGCCCGTCGAGTCGGGACCGGCAGATGGCCGAGGCGCATCGGGCTGCGCTGGTCCGCTACGAGGGCCAGGTACGTCAGCACCAGGGCCGGATCGCCGGCGCGAAGGCCGGAATGGTCGCCGGCGGCGCGGGGACGGCGATCCTTGGCCTGTCGACGGTGGCCTCAGCACCATCGCCGGGGGCGATGGTCTTCCTCGGTGGGCTCACTGCTGGAAGCGCGGCCCTCGGCTGGCGCGCCCGAAGCAGGGCGAAGGCCCTCGAGGCGCACCCGCCGGTGCCCCAGCTGCCCCCGCTGCCGCCCGCGCGCCTGCGACCGGGTGCCCGGGGTGCGGACCAGGCCGACCGGGTCGCCAACGCCCTGCTGCACCTCTACGACCTCGTCCCCAGCGTCGGGCGCCTCTACCCGCAGGCCGGGCAGGAGCTGTGGCGCGCCGTCAGCGACGTGGAGCCACTCCTGCGGGGTCAGGTCGAGCGGCTGACCTCCCTGGACCGGATCGAGTGGGAGATGCCCGGCTCACGGGCGGCAGAGGCCGCGGTCGCTGCCGGTACCGAGATCACCGGTCGGGTGCGTGCCGGCGCCGACGCCCTCGAGGACCTGATCGCCGCGGCCGCGCGGATGCTGGCGGCCCCGGACATCGGCGACGGGGTTCCCGACGCACTGGCGCCGGCGATCGACTCCCTGGACGCCTTCGCCCACGGCCTGCACGCAGCCAACGCGGCGCGGCTGGCTGGCCCGTAGCCGCAACGTGACCCGAACACTGCCCTGACATCCAGCGGGTACCCTGCAGGCAGTCCCCGGCGCCCCGGATGTCAGGCGCCCCCGCGAGAAGACGAGGATCCCGTGGTCGCACGCCCAACCCGGCTGGTGGCTGTCGGGGCCGCGGCCCTGCTCGTGCTCGCCGCCTGCACGTCGGACCCCGAGCCGGAGCCAACGGCCAGCCCGACGCCGACCGCCTCCGCCTCGGCATCGGCCACCGACGACCTCGCGGCGTTCTACGGCCAGCAGGTCCGCTGGGAGGGCTGCGGCGGCGACTTCGACTGCACGACGCTCAAGGTGCCCGCCGACTACGACAACCCGGCGGAGGGGACCCTCGAGCTCGACGTCGTCCGGGTGAGGGCCAAGGACCCCAAGGGTTCGCTGATCCTGAACCCGGGCGGACCGGGCGGCTCCGGCGTGGAGTACGCCCGCGCCGCCCGCGCGGTGCTCACCCCCAGCTCGCCGCCGCCTACGACGTGGTCGGCTTCGACCCGCGCGGCGTGGTCGGGTCCACGCCCGGTGGACTGCATCGACGACTCCAAGCTCGACGCACTCTTCGCCTCCGACGGCACCCCGGACACCCCGGCTGAGGTCGCCGACCTGGCCGCGACCTCGAAGCTGTTCGGTGTCGGCTGCGAGTCGAAGTCGCCCGAGGTCGCGCCGTACATGGACACGGAGTCCGCCGCGCGCGACATGGACATCCTCCGGGCGGTCCTCGGCGACGAGAAGCTGAACTACCTGGGCAAGAGCTACGGCACCTACCTGGGCGCCCAGTACGCCGAGCTGTTCCCGGAGCGGGTCGGGCGGATGGTGATCGACGGCGTGCTGCCCAGCTCGCTGGACTCCGACGAGATCACCCTCGGCCAGGCCAAGGCGTTCGACGTCGTCCTGCGCCGGTTCGTCGAGGACTGCATCACCCAGGAGGACTGCCCGCTGCCCCGGGACGTGGACTCGGGCGTCGCCCGGATCCAGCAGTTCCTGGCCGACCTCGACCAGAACCCGATCCCCGGGACCGGGGACCGCATGCTCACCGAGGCGCTGGGCACGTACGCGATCCTGAGCTACCTGTACTTCCCGCCGAACGACTGGGACATCCTGCGCTTCGGCCTCGACGCGGCCTTCCAGGGCGACGGCAGCGTGCTGATGGACATGATGGACGACCGGATCCAGCGCAACCCGGACGGGACGTTCGCCAACAACGGCAACGAGGCGTTCTACGCGGTGTCGTGCCTGGACCGGCCGGCGGTGGGCGGCGTCGACCACGCGGCCGAGCTGGCCGAGCAGTGGGCCGCCGAGGCGCCGGTGTTCGGCCCCTACCTGGCGTGGGGCAACCTGCCGTGCTGGCAGTGGCCGATGGGCGCCGGGCACGGCCGAGGCCGCCGGCGACCCGCCGGTGTTCCGGGCCGAGGGCTCGGCGCCGATCCTGGTGGTCACCACGAAGTACGACCCCGCCACGCCCTACGAGTGGGGCGTGCAGGTCGCCGACGAGCTGGACAACGCCACGCTGCTGACCTACGACGGCGACGGGCACACGGCGTACACGTCGGGGTCGAGCTGCATCGACCAGGCGGTGGACGCGTACTTCCTGGAGGGGACGCTGCCGGCGGAGGGCACGGTGTGCCAGCCGGATGCGGGTGGTGGCGAGTCGGGGGCGTGAGGCGTTCAGGGGCCGATCGTGACGGCACGTGGTGTCGCGGGGATGAGCCGTCGGTACGGCCGCCGGGGGTGGGCGGATCGTCGCCGACCGCGGGTGCTCGACGTCGCCCCGGGGCTGATCCACGAGAGCGGTCCCGACCACGGGCGCGGGACTGGGCCCCGGACCGGGTGGCGGTCATGGCGCACTGGTCGACCTCGGCCGAGCCGTCCCGGTCGGTCGTGACGATGCTCCAGGAGCTGGACGCGGCGGGGTTCGAGACGGTGCTGGTCAGCGCCGCCGAGGTCGCGGGGCCGATCGGGCGGGTGTGCACGTGGGCACCGGGGGAGCCAGCCCTGCCCGGAGCGCACGACCGTGCTGCGGCGCGCGAACGTCGGATACGACTTCGGATCCTGGGCCAGCGTGCTGGCCGCGTTCCCCGGGGTGGCTGCGGCGTCGCGGGTGCTGCTGGTCAACGACAGCCTGATCGGTCCGTTCGCGTCACTGGGCCCGATTCTGGCCGACTTCGAGGCGTGCGCGGACCCCGGTGTGGGGGCTGTCGGGCTCGCTGCAGCACCGGCCCTCACGTGCAGAGCTTCTTCGTGGGGTTCAAGGACGGGATCCTCGGGCATCCGGCGATGCGCGAGTTCTGGAGCGACATCCGCGTGGAGTCCCGGAAGGCGAAGATCGTCCGATTCAACGAGCTGGGACTGTCGGAGGTGCTTGACGAGGCAGGGATCGGGTGGGACGACGATGTTCGCTCCGCAGCCGGGCGGTCCGCCGAACCCAACGATCAACGATTGGCGCCGGCTGCTGGAGGACGGGCTTCCCCTTCCTGAAGGCTGGAGTCGTGCTCGCCCCACCTCACTGGTTGTCCGACTGGGCGGAGCTCGATGCCGGCGTCGAGGGCCAGGTGTCGGGCAGGAACTGCTGGACTGGCTCCCTCCGGCGCAGTGGTCCTCTGGGCCGGGGCGCCCCGCTCCGTTGGAACGCGTCCCGGCTCACGTGAGGACGATCCTGGACATCCAGGGCCGGCGATTGGCCTGTCGCGCCGCTGAGCACCGGCTACCTGCGCTCGGACTACTCCGACTGGCAGCCTCGGCGTTCATGCCGATGACGGTCGGCGCCTGCCGGTCGCGCGCGACCACTGACAGGTAGTCTGTGCCGGTACTCGCCACGAACCCCGCAGGAGTCCTCAGTCCGCATGACTGCGCCACGACTGGACCGCGGCTGCGCCAGGACTCCGTCCGCGCGCCGCGTCCGGCTGATCCGCGCCTTCGCGGTCCGCGATCTCAAGGCCCGATTCACCGCGACCAGCCTCGGGTCTGGTCTGGACGCTCATCGTGCCGATCGCCACGGTCGTCATCTACAGCGCGTCTTCGCCGTCATCTTCCGGGCCCAGGCTCCTCCGATGGGCAATGGCAAGCGAGGGCGTCTTCGCCGCGTGGTTCTTCGTCGGCTACGTGGTCTGGAACACCTTCTCCCAGGTCAGCATGGGCGGGATGGGATCGATCCTGGGCATGGGCGCCATGCTGCAGAAGGTCTTCATCCCGTCCTACGTCCCGGTCCTTGCCTCGGCGGCCACCTTGGCCGTCGAGAAGCTGATCGAGACCGGGGTCATGCTCCTGTTCCTGCTGGTGCTGATGAACGTGGGCTGGACCTGGCTGCTGTTTCCCTTCGTGCTGGTCGTCCTGTGGGCGTTCTCCAGCGCGTTCTCGTACTGCCTGGCCGTGGCCATCGTGCACTTCCGCGACACCGGGCAGATCGTCGGCGATCGTCATGCAGCTGTGGTTCTTCCTCACGCCGGTCATGTACCCGGTGGATCATGATCCCGGAGGACTGGAACGGGATCCCGCTGCGCAGCCCTCCTCGCGCTGAATCCCATGACGGACTTCGTCGAGATCGCCCGACTCCTGCTGTACGAACTGCGACTCCCGCCGCTTGGGGCCCGGTGCTCTACTGCGTTGCCTGGACGCTCGCCCTGGTAGGCGTCGCGGCATTCGTGGTCCACCGCCGATGGGGGCGGGACGTGGGCGAGGCGATATGACCGAGAACGCCGTGGAGGCGATCGGCGCTGTCCAAGAAGTTCCTCATGGCCGCCGAGCGCCGGACATCCTTCAAGGAGCGGTTCGTGCGTGGTCGCGCTCCGGAGCCCAAGACGTTCTGGGCCCTCAAGGACGCGACCTTCTCGGTGCCCAAGGGATCCTCACTGGGGATCATCGGGCACAACGGCTCGGGCAAGTCCACGGCGCTGAAGGTCCTGACCGGCATCTATCGGCCGACCTCCGGGACGGTGAAGGTCAACGGCAGCGTCTCAGCCCTGCTGGAGGTCGGGGCCGGTTTCCATCCGGAACTGACCGGCCGGGAGAACGTCCGGCTGAATGCCACGATCCTGGGGTTCACGAACCGTGAGATCGACCGGTTCATGGACCAGATCATCGAGTTCGCCGACATCGGCGACCACATCGACGCCCCGATCAAGCACTACTCGAGCGGAATGCACGTCCGGCTGGGCTTCGCCGTCGCGGTCATGGTGCGGCCCGAGATCCTGATCGTCGACGAGGTCATCGCTGTCGGCGACGAGGAGTTCCAGCGCAAGTGCTACGACTACCTGCTACGACCTGCGGCGGGCCGGTACAGCATGATCATCGTCTCGCACGGGCTCGGCCAGATCACGGACCTGTGTGACGACGCGGTCTGGCTCGAGCACGGCGAGGTTCAGGCGGTGGGCCCCTCAAGGAAGGTGGTTCGTTCATACATCGAGGCGGTGAATGACCGTGAGATGGCCCGCGCGACGGCCCTTGGCCCTGTGGAGGCCAAATCCGAGAGCCCCCTGGCGCCGGACATCGTGGATGCACCGCCAGTCACTCAACCGTCCCGAGAGGACGCACCCACGAGACGAAGGGGGACCGGGGAGATCAGGATCACCGACGTCCTGTTCCTGGACGCCGAGGGGCAGGCAACGGGCGTCCTGATCTCAGGTGAACCCGCGACCCTCCGGTTCCACTTCTCCGCTGATGCCGACCTCGACGACGTGATCTTCGGCTTCGGGATGTGGAACCGCGACGACCTCCCCGTCTGTGGGGTCAATAGCGCAGCCGCCGCGGTGTGGTCGGTCCGAAAGGGCAAGGGCAACGTGGACTTCACAGCCACCCCGCTCCTCGTCGCCGAGGGCAGCTATGTGGTACGGATCATGATCAAGTCCGCGATGAACATCGTGGATGCTTTTGACTCCGGGGTCCCGCTGACCGTACGTGCACCAGATGTGGAGATGGCGGGTGTGTATCTCCAGCCCGGCACGTGGGGGATCGCGACCAGTCAGGCTCCGCACGGGTGAACGGCCGGCTGGACAACTCCCCAGTGGCATGCCGCATCGGGCGTGTTCATCAGCGGTCGATGGCACTGGGACGCCAAACGCGCGACGGCTTGAACAAGGGCAATGGGAGACGCAACCCGGGCTTCCATGCGGGTTTCGGGGGCGCCCTCTGCCGGCCGTAAGTAGGTCATGAGGCGACCTGGAAAGGCTCTGCCGGTAGACTCCGCCGAGGCTGGGCTCAGCCGAAGGGGGTTGGGGCAGTGACCCATGGGAATTCGCTTGTGCACGAGGGTCAGAACCGTGCTCGTATCGGTCGCGGGCTCAGGTTCAGGTCGATGGTTCTGGACGTTCTCGTCCTGCTAGGACTTGAGGTCTTCGTTCTGTACTTCTCGGGGGCGCAGGCATACACGTTTCTCCATACCCCCGACTCAGAGTTCTACGTGACCTTGTCTGCCTTTGGAGAGCACATCACGGATCGAGCTCCGAACGATGTGTACTACTGGACCAAGCTGGGCGTAATAGCCCCGCAGTACTTGGTGAGTCACTTCTTCGGATTCGGCGTCGCACATGCGGTATTCCGAGCCACCCTGCTGTTCCTGATCCTCGCCAGCGGCTATGTAGTCGCGCGGGCAACAGGCTCAATTCTTCTCGCCTCTCTAGGTGCGCTGTTCCTGGGGCTCAATACGGTCGTGCTGGGGTTCCTGGGGGACCCCTACATGACCGGTCCCGGTATAGCCGCTCTAGCTGTGCTCTTTGCTGCGCTCTATGTGTGGCCCGCCCTGTCAGTTGCAGGCCAACGCGCATCGACCGTAGGCATTGGTCTCGTTTTCGGGTGGATGGTGATGATCAATCCCTATATTCTGGTGCTCAGCATACCGACTGCGACCCTCTTTATGACCGGGAACATCACCTTTCGGAGTCAATGCAGCGTCCGTGAGGGCCTCATTCAGGTTGGCCTGGTTCTTCTTGGATTCTGGATCTCGTTCTCCGTCTTTCTGTTCGCGGGCACCATTATCTTCCCCGACTTGGGCTGGGTCGAGACCCTGAGCACCTGGACTAGGATCCTTAAGAGCAGTGACTACGCAAGTGATACGTGGGGCTGGATGGCGACGGAGACCTCGCTGCTGGTTCCGCTGACATGCGCCATCGTCGCTCTGCTCGCTTGGGCTTTGAGTAGACGCGCCGATATTGGGACGTTTGCCTTGGCGATATCCACTACGATCGCCATGGCCGTGGCTTTCACATGGGTGACCGGCGGCCCTACCCTCGAGGCAAGCTTCTACAGTGCGTTCCTCTGGCCCACATCCATGTTGGGTCTAGTTGCCGTCCTAACCCGCGCGTCTCATTGGGGCCGGTCAAGAGTACTTGGGTTTATCGCAGCGGCAGCAGCGGCCGCATGGGTCTACCTTGGACATTGGGCGGGCCAACTGCAATTCAGGGAAGCACTTGCCATTGTCTGCATCGTCGTGGGAGCGACGCTCCTTCTAATGTGGCCTGCGCTCTACGGTAGTCACTCCCGTGCCGGTGAGACTGTTCATGTCGCTCGAGTCGCTATCGCATTGGCTCTTCTCGGGGAGGTTTCCAAGCCCTCCAGAATGGGCGACCGACGGACTCAGGGGGGTTTCTACTGGGCAGGCACTCATATGCCCAAGCATTCGTTGATTCGCAGGTAGGCGAGATTGTGGGCGTCGACCTGGCCATACAATCATGGGTGCTGGCGAATACCTTCCCGCACGATCGGGTAATGGTTTGGGAAGAGCCGGAGAGCTACCTCTATGGACAGGCCGCGATGTCTCTGTGGGGCTTCAACTCTGTTAGTCATACTCTCGAAATTGGAGAATGGGAACGCGCTAATCTGACCAATCTCGATCCCTCTGTCGTGGCGCTATACGGTAACTCGATGGGGGGATCCGGCGACTCGCGAAAGAGCTGTCATCTGCCGTGCGTGTATCCGATCCTCTATGCCAGGACTTCACTTCATTGTGGCCACGTGCGATCGTCGGGGCAGGTGATGGCCGCCAACTACTCACGTGCATCGTGAGGGTCCAGCCCAAGTAGAAAGCGGAGAGCCCTCCCTACATGTAATAACCGTTCGTGCCTATGATTGATGAGGTGTAGGCGAGTCCAGCGATTGCCTGGACGAAAAGGACTGCAAGGGCCGGTAGATTCAGCCAGGAGCGTCGCACAAGCAAGGCGATGGCCGACAACAGGTACAGCGCGGAATTTGCGGCGATTGCGCCCCAGGCGAAGTTCCCGTGCATTATGGAGGTCCCCGACGAGTCGGTCTCGTCAAGTAGGGCGAACGCAAGTACCGAAATGATCAGCACGGTCCAGGCAGGAATGAGCCACCGGAACAGGTCCGACCCGCCGGCTGGCATCGACTGCCAGGGTTAGCAGGGCGGCCAGAGGGAAGGCGAGACTACGGGTAAGGGACAAAGCAATATTGTCATCTCCCCCAATGAGGCCCGTCAAATACTGCCACTGGACGAAGGGCCCCACCGCCGTGTGTCGCGCGGCGCCTTCCCCGAAAACGGCTACAGATTGATACACGACTGAGGCAATCGGCAATACAGCTAAGAACGCCAGCTGTCCGACGACTGACCGGAGTGTATGCTTCTTGAGGGTCACGATCAAGGCGGCCGTCACTATTGCTCCCGCGATCCAGCTCGGTGTGAGTGCGGGCTTCGCCAGTGCGGAGACTGCGCCACCAACAGCTGCGATGCGGGCGGTTCGCCACCCCGGTTGCGCCCACCACAGAGTCAGTGCAAAGACGGCAACTGGGGCAAATGAATTTGCGACGAATTGGGTTGCAGTATGCCAGACGTTAGGCGGAAGTGTCCCGAGGTAGTCATTGACCTCGAGCCACGGAATCGGAAAGGAGATGGCAAGGCAGAGGAGCCCCGAGACAAGCAGGCTGACAAGCCGATTACCTGTGGCGATCAAGAGGAGCCCTGAGAGCAGGGCTCCCCGGACGAACGCTACGGCGCCGAGGATCATCAGTCCGGCCGCGACCAGACGATCCTCCTGGCTGGCGGAACTTATCATCCACCCCTGGACGTGGTAAAAGGCCGTGTACGCCCACCCGGTCGATTCGATTGTTGAGGGTCCCAACGTCAGGTGCAGCGGTAGATCCGTTGTGTGTGAGTCAAACACCGCAACGAAGACGCGGCCCGATGCGACCAAGGAGACGAGACCGGCGACACCTGCCATCGCAGCTGTCCAGAGACCGGACGCCATCGCGTCAAGCTGTGCGGATTCCTCACTGTGCTGACCACCTTCTACCACCACGACTCCAACCTCCCTCGCTTGCCTGGACCCTTACTCCAGTCACTGGCCGCTTCCCACCGCTCGAGGTGCCCGTCCGGTCCACGCATTACACTCGGATTAGTTTGCGGCCACGTTCGTGAGCGCGGCTCCGGCGACCTCCAGGACCGTATCGAGGTGTTCTTCCAGCCCAATCCAGAGCGGCAACCTCACCAACCGATCGCTCGTCGCCTCAGTAACCGCCATTGAGCCATGCGATCGGCCATACCTGAGGCCGGCCGGTGACGAGTGAAGAGGGACGTAGTGGAAGACAGATCCCACCCCCCGCTGTCGCAGTGCCTCGATGAAGCGACTCCTGTGGCTGAGGGTGGGCAGCAGCAGATAATACATGTGCGCATTATGTTCGCATTCTTCGGGCACCGTCGGACGCTTGACAAGCCCTTGTTCCTCGAATGGTTGGGCCCACTCATTGTACTGCTGCCAAATTGCTAACCGACGCCGCGTGATCTCGTCCGCGTGGTTCATCTGCGCGTAGAGAAATGCGGCTGTGACCTCCGCCGGAAGGTACGAGGAGCCTTTGTCGACCCAAGTATACTTGTCGACCTGTCCGCGGAAGAATCGACTTCGGTTCGTACCCTTCTCCCGCAGGATCTCGGCCCGGTCAGCGAAGTCGTCATCTCGACAAAGCAGTGCCCCACCCTCGCCGGAGATTATGTTCTTGGTCTCGTGAAAGCTCAGCGTGCCAAGGTTGCCTAGGGTCCCGAGTGGGTGACCTCGGTACTTCGACATGATTCCCTGGGCCGCGTCCTCAACGACGGTTAGGTTGTGCTTTGCGGCGATCCGCAGAATCTCGTCCATCTCCGCAGAAACACCCGCATAGTGCACGACACAAATTGCTTTCGTGCGCATTGTGATAGCCCCTTCGATGAGGGTCTCATCGATGTTGAGGGTATCTTCTCGGATGTCAACAAACACCGGCTTGCCACCATGAAGCACGAACGCATTCGCTGTCGAAACAAATGTGTACGAGGGCATGATGATTTCGTCTCCGGGCTGAAGGTCCAGGAGCAGCGCGGCCATTTCAAGTGCTGCCGTGCAACTGTGCGTGAGCAATGCCTTCTTAGCACCGGTGTTCGATTCAAGCCATCGATGACACCGAGACGTGAAACTGCCATCCCCCGAAAGGTGACCAAGAAGATGGGCTTCTATGATCCGGTCGATTTCCTCGCCGGTCATATACGGTCGGTTGAACGGGATGGTCATGTTCACCTGGTCCTCCCCCGTACTAGGCGTGACTGCGTGAGATGGAGGGCACTGGGCGCATTCGAGGCGGTTGTGAGCGGGCGGGTGATCGTGCCACTGAGATCCGAGACATACAAGAACGCGTGAGCCAGGTCATAGGCTCTAGGCCGTCTTTGAAGGCGTGAACTCCAGGGCCTCGGCCACGATGCTTGAGGGTCTGCGCTGCACGTTTGCGAAGACCTGTCCTACGTACAGGCCGACGACGCCGAGGCTGAACAGAGTCAGTCCACCAATGAGCCAAGTCGAGGCGATTATGGAGGTGTAGCCTGCGACGGCGATTTCACCGCCGAAGAACTTGTACAGCGCCGTGCCCGCCAGCAGGAACGAGACAAGGGCACAAGCCAGACCAACGCTAGCGACCATTCGCAGGGGCTTATCCGAGTATCCGAGGATGATGTGAATGGCGAGGCGAAGCATTCGTCCGAAGGTGTATGAAGTCTTTCCTTCCATCCGCTGGGCATGTTCAACGGGGACCTTGGTCTGCTTGAAGCCGACCCACCTCACCATGAGCGGGAAGGCCCGATCTCTCTCAGGCATGGCGATCACGGCATCGATGACCTTCCGGTGGAAGACCCCGAAGTTGGCGGTACTCCCATCTTGGGGGACACCGGTGAGCCAACTGAGGGTGCGGTAGAAGGCCCATGAGGAGAACCGTTTGCCGGCGGTGTCCTGTCGGTTGACCCGCTGGGCAAAGACGACGTCGTAACTCCCGGCGAGGGCGGCGGAGTAAAGCTCGGGGATGGCGCTTGGAGGATCCTGCGAGATCGCAGTCTGATGACGACCGTCCATTCCCCTCTGGATGTCTTGATCCCTGCTGAGATGGCCGCGTGTTGGCCGAAGTTCCGGGACAGCCGCAGCGCGCGAAGCCAGGGGCGGGTCGACCCGAGGCTCTGGATGGTCGACCAGGCGTCGTCGGGGCTGCCGTCGTCGACCAGGATCATCTCGAAGGGAACCCCGATCCGGCGGGCTGCCAACTCGACGCCGTCGACCAGCGCTGGAAGGCAGGCCACGCATCCATAGACGGGCGACACCACCGACAGCACGATGTTGGACATGCAACGGCCCCCTGCCTCACAGGACTACCAAACTCCCGGGAAGAATACCTGCTTTGCGGATCCGGCTCGCCCCCTCGGTAGCCTGTCGGGCCTGAGCTGTCCTCGCTGAGGGACCGCGATCCGACCCAGCGTGCTCCAGATGATCAGATAGCCTCAGGGAATCCACGAGTTGCGGAGGGCACATGATCGTGAAGGCGACGCCGGGCGACCCGTTCGCACCGGCATTCGAGGTTGATCTCAATCCGGCGCGGGTGGATGAGGACTGGGTAGTTGCCGCGCTCCTGAGCGATGTGGATTGGGGTCGATGGCGGACGGCCGGACAGCTACGAGCCCAGATTCGTGGGGCCTGGCGAGTTGCTGGAGCCTACCTGTCCGGCACCGGGGACATGGTGGGCTTTGCGAGGGCCGTCTCCGACGGGATCTCGATCGCGTATCTTGCCGACGTGTTGGTCCGTGAGGACTGCCGGGGAGGTGGAATGGGTCGTGCGCTTGTGACGACCATGCTCGAGCATGAACCTGCGAATCGCTTCCGCTGGATGCTCCACGCGGATGACGCACGACCCTTCTACGCTCGCCTGGGGTTCTCGACGCAACCGAGTACCTACATGGAGCGATCTCCGTGCTCCCCAGTGACGGGGCAGCGGTACGTACTGCTGGAAGCCGAGAGGGGAGACGCCGTGGCTGCGGCATCGGACGCACTGGAACTTGGAGCGGACGGCCTGCGGGTTTCGCACGCCCAGAACGGCGAGGACGTGCGACTCTGGCGTGCTTTCGACGGTGTCGAGCACGGCTTCTACGTCGAAGTCGGTGGCTGGGATCCGATCGAGCACTCCGCAACGTGGTCCTTCTATCTCAGAGGCTGGTCGGGGTTGGTGGTGGAGCCGGTGTCGGAGAACGCCGAGGCCATCCAGGCCAAGCGCCCGCGGGACCTGGTCGTGGCCGTCGCGGCTGGTCGCGACGAGGGCATGGTCGATCTGACTGTCTTCCCGTCCACGGGGTTGTCCACGGTCCGCGGAGATCACGCTGCCCGGCATCGGCCGATGGCCGTGAGGGTTCAATCGCCGTGTCCCTCAGCGTCCCCTGCGCAGGATCCTCGCTGAGCACCTCCTCTGAGATCCACTTCCTGCTCGTCGACGTGGAGGGCGCGGAGGCCGACGTGATCGCTGGCATGGACTTCGAGATGTACCGCCCGTGGGTGGTTCTCGTCGAAGCAACTGAGCCGGGATCGCCGGTGGTCGCTGATCTGGGACCTGGGAAGCCCGAGCTGCTCAACGCACGGTACGACTTCGTGGCCTTCGACGGGTTGAACCGTTTCTACGTGGCACGGGAACACTCGGATCTGCGAGATCTGGTGGCGCTTCCGCCGAACGTATTCGACCTCTACCGCCCAGCGGCGTGGGCCGTCAGCGAGATCCAGCGAGCGGCAAGTGAACTGGCGCGGGTGCTGGCAAGTGAACGGGAGGATGCCATGGGTGCCCTTCTCGCCAGCGCACAAGCGCAACGTGAGGGCCTCCGTAGGCGGATCGGCGGCCTTGAATCCGAGTTGCAGCATCTTGCGCGGGAGTGCGACTCCGCAACGGCGCAACGCGATTCCGCAATGGCGCAACTGGGCTCGGCCAAGGAGCAGTTGCTGTCCTTGACTTCGAGCAGGTCTTGGGCGATTACGCGACCACTTCGTCGCGTGCGAGGGTCGCGGTGACGTCAACTGGTCCGGAGTGAAGCTCTCTGGACCTGTTCTTCGATGCTCCCTGGTACATCAGTCGATACGCGGATGTGCCTCTGTCGCGCGTGGCGCCGCGCACGCACTTCGTGGATCGCGGTCTTGCGGAGGGCCGCCTTCCGGGTCCCTGGTTCGATGCGGAATGGTACTTCGAGACCTACCCAGACGTGGCTCGTTCGGGTGTGCCGGCCTTCGCCCACTTCCTAGATCGAGGTTGGGCCGAGGGTCGCTATGCAGGTGCCTGGCAGCCGCGTCTGATGCTGGTTCGCCGAGGCCGCGAGGGGTGGGACGACCTGTCCGAGTCGGCTCGGCTCGAGTTGTTGGAGGACTGCGTGACAACATACCGAGCCCTTACTCGGGAAGATGCCCCCCCTCACGCGACGATGGACGAGTCCCTGTGGTTCTCGGTTCTTCGCGGCCCCTACCGGCTCTAGAGGAGGTCACGGATGCGCGTTCTCTTCGACCTCCAGGCCGTCCAGGGGGGCTCACGTCACCGCGGGCTGGGAAGGTACTCCCTCGAGTTCGCTGCCGCCCTCGCGCAGTCGCCACGCGTTGAGCAGGTTGGAGTCCTCCTCAACGGCGGCGGAACCTTGGACTCACTGCTCGAAGCGCGGTCCCGAATATGCAGCCGGATGCCCACAGCACAGATCCACCTGTTTGACGCTCCCTGGCCATGGGCCGGCGATTACCGCGACCCGGCACGCCACGCTCGCGCTGAGGCCGTGCGCACGGAGATGATCCGGGAGATCGCCCCGGATCTCGTCGTCGTCTGTTCTCTCTTCGAGGGCGCAGACGAGTCGGTGATCTCCATTCCCGAGGGTCCCCATCCCTTGACAGCCGTGATCGCCTACGACGTCCTGCCGCTCACGGATCCAGCAAGTCGTCCGGAGTCGGGTGTCCCTCCCGTGTACCTTCACCGTTTGGAGTCGTTCAAACGGGCCGACGTGGCGTTGGCCATCTCGGACTACTCGGCGTCGGAGATCCGCGCTGCGCTGGGCAGTGCTGCACCACCCCTGCGCACGATCTGGGGTGCACCCTTCCCCCTGGAGACGAGCCGGAGTGGCGCGCGCCGAGGCCTGCTGTGCGTCGGTGGTGACACTCCCCGCAAGAACGAACGGTCCACTATCGACGCCTTCTCCCTGCTTCCGCCGGAGACCCGCGCTCGCGCACCCCCTGACGCTCTCAGGACGACGCCGGGCCAGCGAAGAGGAATCGATATGGGCGCATGCTCGATCACGGGGACTCACCGAGGCCGAGTTCCGGGTCATCGGCAGGGAGCTGACGGACCGCGAGTTGGCGGATCTGTACGGTTCCGCCCGCCTTGTGGTGATGCCCAGCCTTGGCGAGGGCCTGGGACTGCCGGTCCTCGAGGCGTGGTCACTCGGCACCCCCGCAGTCGCTTCCTCGACGACCAGCCTCGGCGAGATCGTGGGGGATCCCAACTTCACGTTCGATCCAATGGACCCCTCCTCGCAGGCGGTCTTGCTTGGGCACCTCCTCGGGGAGGACAAGGCTTGGCGGGAAGCTAGCGAGTTTGGCCGGGCGCGCCTGAGCGAGTTCACCTGGACCAAGACCGCAGAGCGGGCGTGGGTGGTGATCGATGAGTTCAACTCTGGCCCGTCCCCCAGTATGGTCGCTCAGACTGAGCAACGACCGAGTCTTGCCTTCCACACGCCCTATCCCCCCGAGAAGTCGGGTATTGCCGGGCATGCTCGCGCTCTGGCACCTGAGCTCGAGAAGCACTACCGGGTGACGATCGTCAATGACGGAATCGAGTCGGGTCGGACCGCCTCCGAGGCGGGGTTCCCGGTCATCAGGACACGTGAGTACCTCGACCGATGTTCTGAGTTCGATCGTGTCTTGTTCAACATCGGCAACAACCATGAGTTCCACTCGTTGGCCCTGCATGCAATGTCGTTGACCCCTGGCGTGGTCGTTTCCCACGACCTCGACCTCGTCGGGCTCGTCCGGGGCGTCCAGCCCCCCCTGCCGGCGAGTGAGGATCGACTCAGGTACAGCGAAGGGGGACTGCATGGAGTGTTTCATGGACCACTGCCGGTGGGGATCGACTTGTATCGAGCCACACTCGGGACCATCGTGCATTCCCGAACTGCAGTCCGTAGCCTCGTCGAGTCGACCGGGGCTCCACTGGACCCCTCGAGAGTCGCCCACAGTCCCCTGGTAGTCATCGCAGATGCGACTCGTAACAAGCACGAGGCTCGAAACCTGTTGGGAATCCCCGACGACGCCGTTCTGGTGTGCACCTTCGGCCGGGTGTTCCCGGAGAAGCGCGTCGACGTTGCTTGGGCGGCGGTCGACGCCGTGAGTGCGGACTACCCACAGATCTTGTTCCGCGCCATTGGGGAGGCAGACCCCAACTACGCTGAAGAGCTCACCGCGCGCTTCGCGAGGTCTTGCGGAGAGCTCACGGGAGGCGTGCCCGACGACGAGTACAGCCTGTGGCTGGCTGCCTGTGACGTCGCCATTCAGCTGCGGGCGACCAGCAGGGGCGAGACCTCCGCAGCGCTGGTCGAGGCGCTCGCTTCTGAGTGCGCGCTCATCACCGAGGGCGTTGGCTCATTTGCTGAGTTCGAGGACTCCGGAGCCATGGTCGTGCCTACCCCCGCGACGGTTACCGAGGTGGCAGCCGCCCTGGTGCGCTTCATGGTGGATCGACAGGGTGCCCGCCATAGGGGCAAAGCCGCGGCGGCGGCCGTCCATCGGGTGCATGGCGCGCCGGCAGTGGCAGAGTCCTATCGCCGTCATATCGAAGCGTTCTACGCAAGGGGTGGCCACGAGGCCTTCCGGACCTTCGATCCCGACCAGGCGCTGAGTGTTTCCCGCAACCGGTTGGATCGCCCGAATCGGACCGTGTACTGGCTGGCTGGGGACGCCGACCCTTCGTGGTATTCAACTTGGGCAAGTCGACACAGCCAGAGGCTCCTGAAGCTGGGTGTTTCGTCCCAGCCAGAGGAGCGGGTGTTTCCTGTGCGGCTCGACGGCGCAGAGGTGGTGCATGACTTCACGGCAGTCCCTGCCATGCAGGACCTGGGAGGCCTGGCCGGACAGCCGGCGGGAGTGTGGCCGAGATCCGGAGACATTCTTGTCATCGGCACTCCGAGCGGCCAGCCGGAGGTCCTTGAGCCAGTCTGCACGGCGTGGCGTGCCCGCGGTGGAACAGCCATTGCGCTGGCCCATGATCTCCTTCCTATCGACTGGGCGGCGTTCTTCGATGGCGACCCGGACTGGTATGCGCGATGGCTTTCGGTGATCACACGAAATGCGGACCACGTCGTCTGTCCCTCGGAGGCCACGGCCACGAGGCTCGTTGAGCACCTCGGCCGCGCCCTTGGGTCGGGGGGGGCGCAGATCAGCGTCATCCGGTCCGGGAATGATGTTGGTCGGGTTGGGCTGCCACCCGCATCTCTGCGCACACGTCCGCGCGGGGCGGGCCGAGTCCTAGCTGTGGGCTCGCTCGAACCCGATGATGGGCTGGAGTCTCTCGTCCATGCCGCTCACGTCCTCTGGGATCGAGGGGAGAGCATGACGCTGGTCATCGCGGCTCACGAAGGTCAGCGAGGAGGGGGTTTGCTCTCGGCAGTGAGATCCCTGCGAGATTCGGGGGCTCGCGTGGAGCTGCTTGAGGGAGTCAACGATGCGGATCTGCGCTGGCAGTACCTGAACGCAGACCTTCTGGTCGCACCCAATTGGGATTGCGGATCAGCAGGCGTTGTGGTCGAGGCGCTCCTTCATGGAGTCCCTGTCTTGGCTCGACGCAAGCCGGTCTTCCAGGAAGTATTGGGGGACGGCGACCACTACTTCCGAACGAACGGCGAACTCGCAGACGCCATCTCCGTTCGTCTCCGAGACGAGGGAGCCACGTCTCTGCCCCTAATCTCCCCGACGACGTGGCAGGAAGCGGCTCGAGCGCTCTTGATCATGGCCGGGGGTAGGACCGGTTGACTGGGCATCGGGTGTGTCCACGCCACATCGTGCGCGTTCAGGCCCGCCCCGCCCACCGTAGGAGCCGCCTCTTGACCCGCCGTGCCGCTGGGCGCCATCCCTGCGACAGCCGCGCCGCGCGGCGGGCGGCTGCCAGGTCCACGGGTTCGTTCGGATCGCCGGCCCGCGAGGCGCCCGAGAGGGGCGCATCGGTCCGTTCCCACAGCCCGAACGGCTGGGGCGCCAGGCGCAGGGCCGTGCGGAACGCCTCCACCAGTGCGTCGGTCGATGCTGCCCACGTGAGGTCTCGATCCGCCTCCCGTGCTCGTTGGACGGCATCCTCACGAACGGCGGGGTCGGTCACCAGGTCAGTGATCCGGCGCGCGTACTCCGAGCTGTCCCACGATTCCACGCCGGGTGGATCCGGGCACAGCTCCCCGAGTGGACCGAACGCAGTGAACACCGACGGGGTCCCGAGCCGTGCAGCCTCGTGCGGGATGAAGCCGAAGCCCTCAGCCGACGTCGGGTAGAGCACGACGGCGGCGTTGGCCAGGAGCCATGACTTCACGTCTCCCGGCACGTGTCGAAGTCGGTGCACCTGGCCCGGTCCGGTCCCGGCCTCGGCCAGGAGCTGATCCTCGATGTCCCCGGTCGAGCTGGAGGAGACGTGCAGGCCGGCCATGACGAGATCGACCTCGACGGACTGGCTCACCTCCCGCCACACCCGGATGGCGAAGTCCCGGTTCTTGTGGACGAAGTCGTTGCCGAGGACGAGCAGGAAGGGGCGCTCACCCAGATCCGGGCACCGTTCGCCCAACCACGGCGGTTGCGGGGCCTCTCCGTCCCCCTCGACGAGGTGGTCCACCCCGAGGGCTGTCCGGTGCAGGCGGTCGGCCTCGACCCCGGGGACCTCCCGGCTCACCGTGTCGAGCACGTCCTGGCTGATCCCCGTGATCAGGTCGGTCTGGCGCAGGTAGCGGCGCAGCTGGCTGCGTCGTTGGGTCCACTGCTGGGCCCCCCCGTGGTAGCGCCCGTTGCTGAACTCGATGAGGTCGAGCACCGTCGTGACGACGCGCGAACCCAGGGCGCGGTCGCGCGAGAGCATGGTCCCAGCGTCCGGCTGGTAGGGCCGCCAGTAGATGTCGTCGACCTGATCAGGGTGGCGCCGCGTGATCTGGATCCTCGGGCTGACCAACCCCGCCGCGTATCCCGGCAACCTGGCCCCTGGAAGGCCGATCAGCTGGATCCTCTCGACGTCGGGGTGATCGGCCAGGGCCTCGAGCCAGCAGACCGTGGCCACCTGGGCTCCGGTCTCATCGTCCTGCAGCCAGCTCGCCTCGACGCAGATGCGCAACTGCAGGTTCGCCGCCACCCAGCGATCCCGGAGCGCAGACAGGCCCGACAGCGGATCGACGAACTCGCGTGCATCAGCCGCAGAGATCGGCCAGCCCCGGGGGTTGCGGGTGCCCCGGGGGCAGGCGCGGCCCCGTCGAGCAGCCAGACGTGGCGCAGCCCGCGGTGGTTCGCCCGCCGCGCCCAGTCCTGCCAGTCGCTGAGGGTCGCCATCCCCTGGGCATCCGTTGGGAGGCTGACCAGGTTCTGCAGCGCGGTGTTCACCACGATGTGATCCCCGACCGGCTCGGCTGCGAAGGCCGCGCCCTCGGACTGCCGGGGCTCCGAGAGCGGCCGGCGACCATCGGCCATGAGCGAGCGCATCGCCGGAGCCGCCGCGGAGACACTGGCCACCCGGGGGTCAGCCGCGAAGACCGCCCGTGCTCGCTCCAGCCACCCATCGGCAGCTGGGGTCTCCCCGGTCGACAGCACCGCCATCCGGATCCCATGCCCGGCCGGACTCGCCTGCGTGGCGGAGTACTCACGCAGGCGAAGCGCAGCGGGCACGGAGGGCTCCATCATCGGGGGCTGTACAGGTTGGTGATCCGCTGGTCGAGCATGGGGGAGTAGTAGGGGTCTACCCCACCGAACCCTCGGCCCCACCTCGCCAGGAACAGGGCAGTGTCGGCAGGATCCGGAGCCGAACGCTCCAGCGAGGCACTCTCGAAGTGCGTGAACTGCGCGTAGGGGGTGTAGACGATCCGGTAGCCGGCCTCGCCCAGGCGCAGGCAGTAGTCGACGTCCTGGTAGTCACGGGGCCACCCGGTGTCCAGGCCACCGAGGCTCTCGAACAGGCGCTCGGGAGGTCATCAGCGCGGCGCCGGTCACGGCCCCGTAGTTGCGTGGCGTGATGATCGAGCCGAAGTAGCCCGCGTCCGTCGCGGGACGCCCCGTGGTGCGGGTGCGTGGGCTGGCTGTCGACGAAGAGGATGCCGGAATGCTGGTTGCGTCCATCCGGGTACGTGAGCCTCGCCCCGACAGCCCCGACGCCGTCGAGCTGTGCGAACTCGAGCAGCGCGCGGATCGACCCGGGCCGCCGGATCTGTGTGTCGTCGTTGAGCAGCAGCAGGTAGTCGCCGGTGGCTGCCGTCGCGCCGAGGTTGCAGGCCTCCGAGAAGTTGAACTCGCGCGTCGAGTACGTCACGACCCGGTCGGCGAGCGACTCCAGCAGCTCGCGCTGCCCGGGGGCGGCTCGTTGGTGTGGACGACCACCAGCTCGACGTTCGCCCACCCCCCGTCCTGGCGGATGCTGCGCAGGCACTGCTCGACCAACGTGAGCGCCGAGTCGGGGGCCACCCGCTGGGACACGGTGGGGATGACGATCGAGACCGACGGCTCGCCAGTGATGCCGGGATGGACCTCGTTCAGGCCCGGGACGGCACTCGGCTCGACCACGCCGGGGTGCCCGATGGCTGCCAGATGGGCGCGCTGGACGTCGGCAGCGGCCACCTGCGCCCACGGCTTGGCCTGGATGCCCACTGCCGTCGAACCCGGCCAGGCGCGCCAGTGGTAGAGCACCGCGGGGACGTGTGACACGGCAGCGCCCGCACGCACCATGCGCAGCGCGAGATCATGGTCCTGCGCGCCATCGGTGCCGGCACGGAACCCCCCGACCTCGCGGACGCTGGTCGTGCGCATCGCCGTGAAGTGGTTGAGGTACATGCTCGACAGCAGCATCTCCGGGGAGTAGCCGGGCTTGAAGTAGGGGTCGAAATGCTGCCCGTCCGGGGTGACCTTGTCCTCGTCGGAGTAGACCAGGTCGTCCTCGGGGTGGGCCGCCAGATGGCGCTGCATGACCTCGATCGCCCTCGGGTGCAGCAGGTCGTCATGGTCGAGCACACCCACGTAGTCCCCGGTTGCCACGGCCAGGGCCGCGTTCAGCGCGTGGACGATTCCCCCCGAGGCGGTCGAGGTCACCAGCGTCACGTGCGGGCCTTCGGCGGCTCGGGCCACGATGGCCCGGACCTGTGGGTCCGTTGAACCGTCGTCCGACAGGATCAGCTCGTGGACCGGGGACGTCTGCCGCTGCACGGACTCCAGGGCCTCCTGCAGGAACTCGAGCGGCGGGTCGTGCACGGCCATCAGGACGCTGATGCTCGGACGGCCGGGGATCCCCCTCGCAGGCTCGGCGTGGGACCGGGATGGGCCTGACGCGATCCAGGCCTGGTACTGGACGCCCGGTGCGGGTCCACCGATCAACCGCAGCCGGGCCACGTTGCGGTAGTGGCGCAGGCGCCGACGGGCCCCCCCCGCCTTGTGCCGGGCGCGCACGCTCAGGGGCGTCGAGGTCGGCTTCGGCACGGGCACAATCTAGCCTGTGCGCCCCATGCGGGTGGCCTGCCGCCCTCATGCCGACAGGTAGTCTCTGGGGCGGACCGACAGCGACACTGACCTGACGGCGGGAGAGGGCGGCATGAAGAAGGCACTGATCACGGGCATCACCGGCCAGGACGGCTCGTACCTGGCCGAGCTGCTGCTGGACAAGGGCTACGAGGTCCACGGCATCCGCCGGCGCTCCTCGACGTTCAACACCAGCCGGATCGACCACCTCCTGCAGGACTGGCACGACGACGAGTGCCCGGCTCTTCCTCCACCACGGCGACCTGACCGATGGCTCCCGGCTGGTCACCCTCCTCGAGCGGATCGCTCCCGATGAGGTCTACAACCTCGCGGCCCAGTCGCACGTGCGGGTGTCCTTCGACGAGCCGGAGTTCACCGGCGATGTGACCGGCCTGGGCGCCACCCGGCTGCTCGAGGCGATGCGAATCGCGCAACGTTCCGGCCCGCTACTACCAGGCCGGAACCTCGGAGATGTTCGGCGGATTCGCCGCCGCCGCAGAACGAGCAGACGGCCTTCCACCCGCGATCGCCCTACGGCGCCGCCAAGCTCTACGCGCACTGGATGACCCGCAACTACCGCGAGGGCTACGGGCTGTTCGCCTGCAACGGCATCCTGTTCAACCACGAGTCCCCGCGCCGTGGCGAGACGTTCGTGACCCGCAAGATCACGATGGCGGTGGCGCGGATCGCGGCGGGTCTCCAGGACGAGCTGTGGATGGGCAACCTCGATGCTGCGCGTGACTGGGGGTACGCCAAGGAGTACGTCGAGGCGATGTGGCTCATGCTGCAGGCCGACGAGCCGGACGACTACGTCGTGGCGACGAACACCCGCTACACGATCAGGGACTTCCTGACGATCGCCTTCGAGCACGCCGGGCTGGACTGGGAGAAGTACGTCACGCTTCGACGAGCGCTACCTGCGTCCCACTGAGGTGGACGACCTGGTGGGCGATGCGACGAAGGCGCGCGAGAAGCTGGGCTGGAAGCCCCAGACGCTCACCCCGGACCTCGCCCGCCTCATGGTGGACGCTGACCGGGAGCTCCTGCGGGCGTGACGACGGCGCTGATCACCGGCGTCGTCGGGCAGGACGGCGCCTACCTCGCCCGGCACCTCCGCTCGCAGGGATACCGGGTCATCGGGACCGTGCCGCCCGATCGAGCCGCCGGCGGGCTTCGTCGAGGCCTACCTCGAGGGGGTGGACCTGCGGGTCGTGGACCTCGCCGACGAGCCGGCAATGCGGGCGCTCCTCGAGGCGGAGCGACCCGACGAGATCTACAACCTGGCCTCGATCAGCTCGGTGGCAGCAGTCCTGGCAGGCCCCCGTCGAGGTCGCCCGGGTCAACGGGATCGCCTTCCTGGGCCTGCTGGAGATCGGTGCGTGGGCTTGCGGGACTCAGACGGGCTACGACCCCCGGATCTGCAGGCGTCGTCGGCGGAGATCTTCGGGACGCCGCGGTACCTTCCGCAGGGTGAGTCCCACCCGATCCGACCGACCAACCCGTACGCGGTCGCGAAGGCCTTCGCCCACTTCACGGCGGCCAGCTACCGTGAGGCGTACGGCATGTTCGTCTCGACCGTGATCCTGTTCAACCACGAGAGCCCGCTGCGGCCGGCCTCCTTCGTGACCCGCAAGATCACCTCAGGCGCGGTGCGCATCGCGGCAGGGCTGCAGGACACCCTGGAGCTCGGCCGGCTGGACATCCGGCGGGACTGGGGTTCTGCCGGGGACTACACGCGAGCGATGCACGCAGCCCTGCAGCACGCGCGGCCCGATGACTTCGTGATCGCGTCCGGCGAGTCCCACGAGCTGGGCGACTTCGTCGAGCTGGCATTCCGGGCTGCGGGCATCGAGGATCCGTGGAGTCACGTCGTGACGAATCCCGCCTTCGTGCGACCGACCGACATCCCGGAGATGCGCGGCGACATCTCCAAGGCCCGCGAGATCCTCGGCTGGTCGCCGACGCTGGGCCTGGCCGACATCGTCAACCACATGGTCACCGTCGATGAAGCCAGGCTGTCCAGCGGTCACGAGCACAGTCCTCGCTACATGACGGAGCACCCGTCTTGAGGGCGGGCCTGGCCGCGATCGCGCTGGCCGTGATCGTGGGTTGTGCCTGGGCGGTCGCCTCACCGCCGGGCACCAGCCCCGACGACGACTACCACCTGTCATCGATCTGGTGCGCGTGGGGCACCGAGCGGTCCGGCTGCACCGAGCTCGCCCGGCCCGCGCCACCTGAGCCCATCACGGCCTCCGTGCCGGACCTCGCGATCCTCTCCGGCTTCTGCACGGCGTTCAAGCCCGATGTCTCGGCACAGTGCGTCTACCTGCAGGCTGATGGGACTCTGGCCCGACCAGATCCGGAGACCTTCCCGATCCGGTCGGACAACGAGGCCTATCCACCCGGCTACTACGCCGCCATGCGGCTGCTCGTGACCGGATCAGCGGAGACCTCGATCGTGGTCATGCGGGTCGTGACCTTCCTGTGGTGCCTGGCGCTGTTCGGACTTGCCGGGCTGGTCTCCCGCAGATCGGACCGATGGAGGTTCCTTCTCTACAGCGCCGTCATGAGCGTCCCCCTGGGATGGTTCATCTTCGCCAGCACCAACCCGAGCGCGTGGGCCGTGGCTGGTGCGGCCGCGACCTACCCGGCAACGGTGGCGGCTCTGCGGGCTGCGGGAGGTGGGCAGAGGTTCTGGCCCGCGTCGCTGCTGGGAGGCGCGGCAGTCCTGACAGCCGTGATCAGCAGGTCCGATTCCCTCTACTTCTGCGGCCTGGCGGTTGCGTGCGCACTGATCGTCGGTCTTCGCTGGGAGGCCCGCCTCATGCCGCGCCAAGGGCTGGCCCTCGGTCCCGTCGGGCTGGCGCTGTTGCTGGGATTGGCTGCCGCAGCGAGCCCGGCATCGCCGCTGGGGACGAGCGCCAGCCCGGTCTCCCTACTGGGGAATGTGTCGAACATCCTGACTCTCTACCTGGGGGAGTTCGCCACGCTCCTTGGCTGGATGGACACCAAGATGCCCTCGCTGGTGTGGGGCTCGATCGCGCTTGCCGCTGGCGCAATCCTCGCCATGGGCATCGGGGGCCTTCGGAGCCGGCGGGCGCTTGCGCTGGGCCTCGTGGCTGCCGTCGGGGTCGTCCTGCCATTGCTCATGCTCAAGGCGTCGAATGCCAGCGTTGGACAGCTGCTCCAACCGAGATACCTCCTGCCCCTGGTGTTCCTCGGGGTGGGACTCCTGGCCGAGTCCGAGCCGGGGGGGAGGCAGGATCCGAACAGGCAACAGGCCCTGTGGTTGGCCGCTCTGGGGGCCGTTGCCCACGCCCTGGCCCTGCACACCCTCATGCGTCGCTACATCAGCGGGCTGGACATCGGGGGCCTGAACCTGAACGCGAGCCGGGAATGGTGGTGGGATGTGCCGATTCAGCCGATGACGGTGTGGTTCGTCGGGTCGGTGACGTTCACGGGGCTGGTCGTCATCCTGGCTCTCAGCGCCTCAGCGCCGCGTACACCGCAATCGTCTGGAGCGCTG
The DNA here is from genome assembly GCA_963774745.1 of uncultured Actinomycetes bacterium. Classification (GTDB taxonomy): domain Bacteria; phylum Actinomycetota; class Actinomycetes; order S36-B12; family CAIYMF01; genus Prado023. The sequence continues at coordinate 294,751 of CAVZGE010000002.1, forward strand.
TCCGCGGCCACGTGAAAGCGGCTGCGTGCCGGCGTCCGGTGTCGACGACCGCGGCTCGCTCGGCGCCCAGGTCGAGGGCTCGGCTCATCTCCTGGGCCAATCCGTCGGCGTCGTCCGGCTCGAAGTACGAAGCTGCCGATCCGCCCACCTCGGGCAGGGACGAGGTGCGCGCCAGGATCGTCGGGGTGCCCGCAGCGAGGGCCTCCACGGCCGGGAGCCCGAAGCCCTCGTAGCGTGAGGGGAACACGAAGCACTCCGCGTTCGCGTAGGCGCCCGCCATGTCCGCATCGGGCAGGGTGTGCTGGCTCACGCGCCCGGCGGCGGTGCCCAGCATCGCGAGCTCCTCGGCAGTCAGGGGCCCGCCACCGACGCATACCAGGGACAGGTCGTCGCGCCCAGCAGAGATCGCCTCGAAGGCGTGGGCGACAACCGCGAAGTTCTTGTATCCACCCCTCCGGCCGACGAAGAGGACATACCGTTCCGGGAATCCGGGGGGCCTGGACCCACCGGAGGCGAACGACGGGTCGACGCCCAGGTGCACGACCTCGACCGGGCAGTCGGGGACTCCGTAGAGCGCCAGCATGTCGTCACGTGCCGACTCGGAGATGCAGATGATGGCCGACGCCCTGCGCACGTACTCCCGCTTGGCCATGTGCGGGTTGCCGAAGCGACCCCGCTCCCCGAGCAGCTCGGGGATCATGTCGTAGATGGTCACGACCTTGGGGATCCCGGGGTAGTCGCGCAGGAACCGGGAGTTGTAGAAGGTGTGGTGCACGACGTCGACCCGGCCAGGCTTGCGTCGGGGCCGTGCGGCAGCTGCAACCAGTTGCGGGTAGGGCTGCGCGGGACCGCTGGCGGGCTTGAACCGACCGGGCCACGCCTCCAGGGCGTGCTCGTTGCAGATGGTCGAGTAGGGCAGTTCGACGCTGGGGTCGTCACCCTGGTCCTCGAGCGCACGGATGAGCTCGACGAAGTACCTGGAGACCCCCCCGAGGCGCTGCAAGAGGAAGATCTGCTCGTCGAAGGCCACCCGCACGGCGCGAGCATATCGGCTCATCCGGCGGTCGGATTGGAGGCCGGACTGCGCCCGGGTCCACGCCCGCCGGCCCATGGTGGTAGCACCACGGCACCGATGAGCACGAGGCATGCCGTCAGGGCCGACGTGGCGCTGGCAAGGGCGACGCGTCGCTCGGGAGGACCAGCGCTGAGCGCGACGGTCAGGATGGCGGAGGCGGTCGCGCACAGCCAGACGACGGCCACCGCCTTCATCCTGCCCGTCCCCAGCAGGACACCCTGCCCGATCAGGGCGAACAGCAGCCCACCGGTTGCCATGGCCAGGAGCCAGACCACGGACGCCGAGGGCTGGCTTCCTGTGGGGAAGGCCACGGCGACAACTGGCTGGGTCAGGATGCCGACCAGTCCCGCGGTGACGGCGGACCCGATGCCGATGACCGCCAGAAGACGGCGTTCCGCGCGACGGCGAGCCGGTTCGTCGTCCTGGGCTCCAGCCACCCGGGGAACGACCACCGCCTGCCCGAGACCGGCGAAGAACAGCGGGATGCGGCTCACGAGCGCCACGGCACTGAAGCCGGCCAACCCGGCGCCGGAGGCTCCCAGCGCGACCGCGGCGGTCGGAAGCGTGTTGGCCAGGATGACGGACAGGGTCGTCCCTGCGGTGAGCGTCAGGACGTCGCCCACGGACTTGCGGACCTCCGCGGCACCGGCGGTTCCGGGTTCCCTCGGAACGGGGCCGATGTGCTGCCGACGTGCGGCCAGCGCCCCGGCGAAGCCCGCGGCGCCGACGGCAACGGCCCAGATCCCCGGGCCGGACGCACCGAGGCCCAGCAGGACTGCCGCCAGCACCACCCGCGTCGCTCCGTCGGTCCCGACCTGCCGGGCGTAGCGCGGGTAGTCCCCGCGCCCGGCCGCAACTCCTCGTTGGATCGCGAGTGTGCGCAGCAGCAGGAAGTATCCGAATCCTGCAGCGGAGAGGAGTGCGGCGCCCCCCGTCGAGCCGTGGAAGGAGCCGAACAGGAATGCCGCCGCCACCGAGGCGGCAGCCAGTCCGACCCAGAGGTACCAGCCGACCAGCCGCGGGATCTCGACATGGTCGGCGGAGGCACGACGAAGCGCGGCAAGGCGTAGCAGCAGCAGCTCCAGCGGTCCGTAGAGTCCGAGTCCGAACGAGAACACCACTGACCAGAAGACCGCGAACGCCGCGAATCCCTCGTCGTCCATCGCTCGGCCCGCGGCGACGAGCAGGGCGTAGCTGCCGAGTCCGAGGACGCCTTGTGCAACCACCAGACGCTTGGTGCCCGTGGGCGCGCTCATGTGGGGGTCGGTTGGGGTGCAACGGCCTGCTTGCGTCGACGGGCGTACCGCTGGGCGGGTGCCTCCACCAGATGCCAGCTCGCCGCAGCGAGGGGGAGGGTCAGCAGGAGTGCGACCGGGGTCAGGACAAGGATGTTGCCCGCGACTGTGGAGGAGGCCAGTCCCAGGCCCACGAGGAGCTGGATCACCGGGAAGTGGTAGAGGTACACCCCGTAGGACAGGTCATTCCGGGTGCCGACGCGCGAGGGCCATCCGGAGTTCAGGACCGCCCCCAGGAAGACCACGAAGACAGCAAGGACGGCCGGCCCGAACGGGAGCCACAACCCGGTGGACAGGACGATGGCGAGCAGGACGCCCGCCGCGATCGCTGTACGAGGGGTCGCCCGCCGCTGGGCGTGGGTTGCGGCGAGTGTCGAGCCGCAGAAGAACGCGGCAGCCAGCGAGGCCATCTGGGACATGACCAGCCCGATGCCGCCGGGCAGGGCCACGTCGGCGATCCAGAACACGACGAGAGCCGACCCGGCGACGGCCGCGGGCGGCCACCATCCAGTCAGGTGCATCCTGCGGCCCACGATGGAGATGACCAGCAGGGTCACGTAGCAGATGAACTCCGGCAGCAGTGTCCACAGCGAGCCGTCGAGGGCCCTCGGATACGGGTGGGTGCTCAATACCTCGCCGATGCTGGGCTGCGTGATGAGGAGCGCGGCGTTGGCCCCGACATAGGTGCTGGCGGAGTTGGCGCCGAACACCCGGTAGTCGTCCCATGTGCCGGAGCCCAACGCGATCAGGGGAGTGAGCATGAAGGCGACCACGACGAGCGTCGCCCAGAACCCGGGGATGAGGCGGAAGCACCGCAGCTTCAAGAAGCGTGCGGGGTGGTTCCTGACGACGCTCGCCTGGAGCAGGAACCCTGACAGCGCGAAGAAGCCGCCGACGGCCAGGTCGCCGTAGCTCGCCTTCCTGCCCAGCTCGGAGAACCCGACGAAGATGTACTGCTCGTGCCCGGTCAGGTAGAGGCTGTGCTGCACGATCACGAGGGAGGCCAGCACCAGTCGCAGCAGCCCGTACCCGTTCGCTCGATGGTGCCGCAGCGCCAGGGGCTCCGGACCCGTCCCGGTCTTCACGCCCGGCTACGAGGCGGCCACGGGTTGTTCCCCGAGCCATGCCGCGAGGCGGGTGAGCCCACCGGCGAGGTCGAGGGGGGCGCGTCCGTCGCGCACCCACTCGGAGGGCGCCATGTCGCAGTGGGCGCTACGGACGTCCCCCAGCCTGAACTGCCCGGTCACCTGGGGCGCGGGCGCCGAGTGCAGACCCGCCACCACCCGAGCCATCTGCTCGATCGAGGTCGCGATCCCGGACCCCACGTCCGCGAGGACGCTGCCGTCGGCCGACGCCGCTGATCCCAGCGCCTGGACCACATCCTCGATGTACACGAAGTCCCGGATGATCTGGCCGTCCTCATAGATGGGGATGGTCTTGTCGGCCCGCGCGAGCTGAACGAAGAGGGTCGTGATCCCCGTGTACGGGTTGATGGGGGACTGCCCTGGGCCGTACACGTTCTGCAGCCGAAGGACCGATGTTGCGACTCCTCGAGAGGCGGCCCACGCGGTGATCAGATGCTCCTGTGCGAGCTTCGTCGCGCCGTAGACGTTGCTCGGCGCGGGCATCGACGTGTCCCACCGGGAAGGGGCGGCGGACAGCCCGGGGAAGTCCCACTGCCCTGCCTCCAGCATTGCCCTGGTACGGGGGCCGGGCTGGACGAGCGCTCCGTCAGCGCGGCGCCAGCTACCCTCGCCGTACACGGCCCGGCTGCTCGCGAGAACGAGCCGCCGCGGGGGGTTCGGGGTCAGCGCCTCGAGGAGGACCGCCGTCCCCGTCACGTTCACGTCGGTGTGGCGTGAGGGTTCGTCCAGGGATTGCCCGGTGCCGGTCTCGGCAGCGAGGTGGATGACCACGGTCGGGTCGAGCTCGTGGACCACGTGGCGCAGGGCCTCCCGATCCCGAATGTCAGCCCGGACGAAGCGGACGTCCTCGGGAAGGTGGATCTGCGGCTGCGGACCGTGCACCTGTTCCAGCAGGCTGTCCAGGGCGACCCACGCGTCGGCATCGGCGGCGAACCGCTCGGCGAGGGCCGTGCCGATGAAGCCAGCGCCGCCGGTCACGAGCACCCGAGCACCGACGAATCCCATAACCGCTCCCCTCATCGCCAGCCGCTCGATGCCATCATTCTAGGTCGCCGGCCGGGCCGCCCCGATCAGGCCACGAGCGGAGTCCCCTGCGAGTACCTGACTTACAATCACAGCCCATGGCCCCGCGCACGGGGCCTGTGCGGGTCCAGGGAGGCTAGGACGTGGGGCAGCCGGAGTTCGAAGTCGTGGTCGCTGCCTACGGGCCATCGCCGTACCTCCGCGAGACCTTGGACTCGATCGTTGCCAATGTCGGGGCCGGGGTCGGGTGACCGTCCTCGACGACTGCTCTCCCGACGATGCGGTGCGCTCCGTGGGCGAGGACTTCGCCGCCCGTGTCGGGTACCACCGCAACAGGCACAACATGGGCACGTCTGGGGCGTTCAACGAAGCGATGCGGATCAGCCGGTCTCGCTACACGGTCCTGGTCGGCCCGGACGACTTGCTGCTGCCAGGTGCCCGCCAGACCTTCGAGCGAGCGATCGGGCTGGGCACAGGCTCTGCGGCCATCCACCCCGGCGTGCAGGTGATCGACGGGGCAGGTGCCGCGGCCAGGCCCCTGCCGGACCGGGTCAAGGACCTCCTGCGTCCGGGGGCCGGAGTCCATCGTGGGGAGGATCTGGCCGTGAGCCTGCTGCTCGGCAACTGGACGTACAACCCCGCCATCGCGTGGCGAACTGACCTCGTCGACTCCCTGCCCTTCGACGAATCGCTGCGCACCGCCATGGACCTCGACCGCCTGCTGCGGATGGCCGCCGCAGGCGAGGCGCTGCTGCTCTCGGATGCGCCAGCCCTTGCCTACCGGCGGCACTCGGGCGCGGTCTCCAGCGTGAATCGTGGGATGCAGCGGTTGGGGGAGGAGCTGGACATCCATGTGCGGGCCCGCGCTGCCTACCGGGAGCTGGGGTGGCGGATGGCAGCGCTGGCGGCCCAGGCGGCACCCACCGCGAGGGGACACGCGCTGCAGTCGGCGCTGTCCGGGAGCGGCTGGCACCGCAGGGACCGATGGTCGACCGCTCGGGCGGCCCTCACCCCTCTGCGAGGCTAGTTCCGGCTGGACGTCCCTCGAGGTCTCATTCGGGTTCGTGCTGGTGGCCCGCCAGGACTCCGGCCACGTACTCGCCGTACCCGCTCTTGATGCAGGGGCTCGGCCAGTGCAAGCAACTGGTCGTCGTCGATCCAGCCGTTGCGCCATGCGATCTCCTCGAGGCACGCGAGCTTCAGGCCCTGCCGGTCCTCCATGACCCGGACGTACTCGGAGGCGTCGTGCAGGGAGCGGAAGGTGCCGGTGTCGAGCCACGCCGTCCCGCGTCGCAGCACGGAGACGGTGAGGCGGTCCGCTCTCCAGGTAGTGCTGGTTCACGGCGGTGATCTCGAGCTCCCCGCGCGCCGATGGGCGGATCGCCTTGGCCACGTCGACGATGTCCGCGCCGTAGAAGTAGAGACCGGGGACGGCGTAGTTGGACCGCGGCGAGACGGGCTTCTCCTCGCAGGGAGATGGCCCGCCCGCGTCGTCGAACTCCACCACTCCGTACTCGCTCGGGTTCGCCACTCGGTAGGCGAAGACGTGGCCGCCGTCGACTGTCGTGCAGGGTCCGCAGCTTCCGACCGAGGCCAGGCCCGTGGAAGATGTTGTCGCCGAGCACGAGGGCGGCGGCGTCGCCGGCGAGGAACTCCTCACCGAGGAGGAACGCCTGAGCCAGGCCCTCGGGGCGTTCCTGGACCACGTACGAGTACGTGCACTCCCAGCTCTGCCCCGTCGCCCAGCAGCCGCATGAAGGCCGGCTGGTCCTCGGGCGTCGTGATGATCAGGATCTCGCGCAGCCCCGCGTTCATGAGCGTCGCGATCGGGTAGTGGACCATCGGCTTGTCATAGACGGGGAGCAGCTGCTTGCTCACCCCTCTTGTGATCGGCCACAGCCGCGACCCGGTCCCCCCCGCAAGCACGATGCCCTTCATGCCGGAGATTCTCCCACGGCGTCGGTGGGCGACCGCCCAACGCCCGGTAGCATTCGCGGGGCAATCGAGGCCGCTGCCATCGTGCGTGGCCAGAACAGGGGAGACCCGTGAAGATCCTTGTCACCGGCGCGGCCGGGTTCATCGGCTCGAACTACGTGCGCCGGCAGCTCGCCGACGCCTACCCGGAGACCGTGGGCGCCGAGGTCACGGTGCTGGACAAGCTCACGTATGCCGGGACGCTGTCGAACCTGACCGACGTCGCCGACTCCCCGCGCTACTCGTTCGTCGAGGGCGACATCTGCGACGTGGACCTCGTCAACGACCTGATGCCGGGCCACGACGCGGTCGTCCACTTCGCCGCCGAATCGCACGTGGACCGCTCGATCACAGGCGCCTCGGACTTCGTCGTCACAAACGTCCTGGGCACCCAGACCCTGCTGCAGGCCGCGCTCAACGCCGGGATCGGCCGGTTCGTCCACGTGAGCACCGACGAGGTGTACGGGTCGATCCCGGAGGGCTCGTGGGACGAGACCCGCCCGCTCGAGCCGAACTCCCCCTACAGCGCCTCCAAGGCCGGCTCCGACCTCCTGGCCCGGGCCTACGCCCGCACCTTCGGCATGGAGGTCTGCATCACGCGCTGCTCGAACAACTACGGGCCCCACCAGTTCCCGGAGAAGGTCATCCCGCTGTTCGTCACCAACCTCATGGACGGCCTGCAGGTGCCGCTCTACGGCGAGGGCCTCAACGTGCGCGACTGGCTGCACGTCGACGACCACTGCCACGGGATCAACCTGGTGCTGGCCAAGGGCCGCGCGGGCGAGACGTACAACATCGGCGGTGGCACCGAGCTGACCAACATCGAGCTCACCGAGCGGCTGCTGGCCGCGATGGGCGTCGGGTGGGAGATGGTCCGCCGGGTCGAGGACCGCAAGGGCCACGACCTGCGCTACTCCGTGGACATCACCAAGATCGCCGACGAGCTCGGCTACGCCCCCGAGGTGCCCTTCGAGCAGGGGCTGGCTGACACCGTCGAGTGGTACAAGGCGAACGAGGCCTGGTGGCGCCCGCTGAAGGAAGCGAAGCCCGCCCTGTGAGCGATGCTGCAGCCCCTGCGCGCTGGCTGGTCGTCGGGGCGAACGGGATGCTCGGCCACGACCTCATGGACGTCATTGCCGCAGCGGGCCACGAGGTCGTCGGCATGGACCTCCCCGAGATCGACATCACGTCCCCGGGCTCGGTGGCCGCTGCCCTGGACGGCGGTGCGTCCCGACGTCGTCGTCAACGCGGCTGCATACACGGCAGTCGACGCAGCGGAGGAGCACGAGGATCTGGCCCTGCTGGTGAACGGCGAAGGCCCGCGCGTCCTGGCGGATGCGATCGCGCAGTTGGCCGGCATCCGACTGGTGCACATCAGCACCGACTACGTATTCGCCGGCGACGCGAGCACCCCCTACGCGGAGGATGCCCCGCCAAGCCCCCGATCGGCCTACGGCCGAACGAAGCTGGCAGGCGAGATCGCCGTCCGCAGCGCGTTGCCCGATCGGGCGTTCGTTGTGCGGACTGCGTGGTTGTATGGCGTGCACGGCGCCAACTTCGTCCAGACCATGCTCACCCTCGAGGCGTCCAAGCCTGAGATCTCCGTCGTGGATGACCAGCGGGGCCAGCCGACATGGAGCCGGGATCTTGCCCATCAGGTAGTCCGGCTGCTCGACTCGGGTGCCCCCGCCGGCATCTACCACGGCACCTCGTCGGGCGAGACCACGTGGTTCGGCCTCACCCGCGAGATCTACCGCCTCATCGGGGCCGACCCTGATCGGGTCAAGCCGACCACCACCGAGTCGTTCCCCAGACCCGCTCCCCGTCCGGCGTTCAGCGTGCTGGGGCACGACCGTTGGGGCGATGTGGGGCTGCTCCCCATTCGCGGTTGGCGGGACGCGCTGGAGGAGTTCATCTCGGGCAGAGTCGCCGATGGCACGGACTAGCCGCGTCGTCGCCATCGTGGCGGCAACCATGGTCGTGTGGGTTGTTCCCCCCGTCGGGTGGGCGCTGAGCCTCCTCGTCTGGATCCTGCTGGCACCGCTGCCGCGGTACGTCCTCACCCGGATCGTCCTTCTCGGTGGCTCGGCCATGGTTGCCGCCTCGGCGTGGCTCCTGCTCGGTGGTCAGATCTCGACCGGCGGGCTCCAGATCGTCGCGACCGGGCTGGGAGCCTGCCTGGCGCTGGCGGCAGCGACGGGCAGGACCGCCGTGGCCCGGTGGGATCTGGCCTCGGGCGCTGTCCTCCTGGGGGCCTCGGCGGTGTTCGTTCAGCAGATATGGGTCGAGCGTCGATCCAGCGCGGAGCAGATCATCTCCGTCCTCACTGCCACCGGTTCGGACCACCAGTCGCACTTCACCCTGTACGCCAACGCCCTCCTCCTGGGCGGGGAACCCTGGGAAACGACCGACGGGAGTGGGGCAACCTTCTCCGGGTACCCGAACGGGCTGTATGCCCTGACGGTGGCGCTGACTCGGATGTTCCTCGACCTGCCCAGCGTGCCCGAGCGCGTCGACCTCCTGTGGCCCTACGTGCTGACGAGCGCGGCGACCGCAGCCCTCGCTGTCGTCGCCCTGGGACTCGTGGCAGTGGGAGTTGCCGGGGAACTGAGCGGCGAGATCGTGTCCTCCGGCGCCGGCGTGTGGGCCGCCCTCGCGCTGATGCTCGCTGCAGCGGTGGATTCCCTCGTGCTGCCCCTCGCAAACATCGGGCACACCAACCTCCTTCTCGGGGCAGCCCTCTCGGCTGCCTTGGCTTGGCTCTGTGTCAGGTATGCCACGGGCAGTCCGGTGTGGGCCGGCGCCATCCTGCTGATGCAGGCGTACGTCTCCTGGGCGACATGGCCGCCACTGCTGTCCATCTCCGTTGTCCCTGGGTTGGTCCTGGCCTGGCGGGCCTCTCGTGGACGGCTGTGGACCTTGGCGGTCGCCGGCCTCGCCGTGGTCGGGGTGGCCGCTGCCCTCCTGGTGCTCCTGCCGCAGCACTTCGGGGCTCCCCTCAGGACTCTGGCAGTGGCCAGCGGGGGCAATGCCGGGTTCAACTTGTCGATGGTGGCATTCGGTGCCGTGGCCTGCGTGCCCATCTGGCTCTGGTCCCGGCATCGGCTCGAGCTCACGACACGCATTTACCTGGCTGTCGGCTGGGTGCCGTTGGCCGTAGCCGCCGCCGGCTTCGGTGCCGTCGCGCACAGCGTGGGCGTCGCCTGGCAATGGAGCTACTACACCATCAAGATCCTCAACGCGGTGGGCCTGTGGTTCGCACCTGTCCTGGCAGCCATCCTCGGGACAGTCATCGCATGGGGGCTCGCGTCGGCAAATCGCGGCCTGTCGGGGCGAGTCGAGCGGGGCGCCCTGGCTCTGAGTGTGGCCGCACTCCTCGTGGCCGGGTCGGACTACTTCGGTCCAGGGGCGTCCGGCCTCAAGCCCGAGATGCCGCGTGCATACGCGCTGGGCATCGCCGCGGCGCGCCAGGGCGCGGCCTCGGCCAACGTCGCGGGCTCGGTCGTGGGACCTGCTCTCGCCGTGGCAGCCGGGCAGCCCGAGGCGATCGCTGTCCTGGCCGACGACCCCACGCTCATGCACAACCGGTGGCTGGCAACCCTTCTCTCCGTGCCGTCGAACGAGGCGGACGCCCTGTACGCCACGACCATGGGTGCGGCGGATGGCGCTGCCCTGCAGAGGAGCATCACCGACTGGATCGCAGCCCATCCCGGGACCAGCGTGCTTCCTGTCTGCGTGGCTGGCGACGAGTGCAGGGATGGCGACTCGGTCAGTCCAGGCCAGCCCTGAGGTTGCCCGTACCCTACGGGTGTTAGGCGGAGTGGGTACGCCCTGTGCTGTGACGACATTCGCCAACGGTGAGACTTCGGCCCGACTGTGTGTCGACCAGGGGCATACCAGCGATCGCAGCCCGCGCAGGTCCAGCGCCGAGGTAGGTCAATCGACCCTTCTGGTCACGGCTCTCCCTGACAGTCCAGCGGACGTAGGGCGCCAGGTCCGACGCCGACGGGATGGGAAGCGGGAACAGCGGAACCTCGGCGTCCCGGATGAAGAATGCGTTGTTGCCGCACCGGTTCGTGCCCACGAATCGCAGGCCCCTGGTGGCGAAGAGCTCGATGAACGCCTTCAGCGAAGCGCCGTAGTAGAGGTGGGAGTAGTGAGCGGTGCGATCGAAGTTGTCCTTGGGCGGCACCGATACCGTTTCGATGTCGCCGACCCTGGTCACCAGGTCGTCACGACGTGTCGGACGTCGCAGGGCGTCCGCCACCCAGTGCGTCGTTGCCATCAACATCCAGGGAGATGATGTCGAGCGTGAATGTCCTCGGCGCGTTTGGAGGTCGCGCCGTCGCGGCGTATCCAGGCGCGGGTCGAGGGCGTCCTCCAGAGCGACAGGTGAGATGTCGTGAGTCGACCTCGTGACAGCCGCGATCGCCATTCCGCAGGAACCTCGAGTTGCATTCCCGGGTCGTGGTAGTTGGGACGCGCCGACCTCTGCGCCTGGATTGCCGCCACGCCTCCACGGAACACCGGATCCCCGAGGAACTCCCTCTGAACGAACTCCACCTTGCGCCTGAACCACGCTGCGGCATCCACCATCAGTGGCTCCCCTTCATCCGGCCGGCTCAGGTGCACTGTGCCGAGTTCGTCGCGCGAAAGCCCACGCTAGTCGACCAGCCGCTCTCGGTAACCGCGACAGGCGTGCCAGGACGGCAGAAGCCCGTTGACGGCTGCCTCCGCCAGTGTGGGCGCCGCCGCGTCCTTCGCCGACAGCTCGACGTCGACCCCCTCCAGCGGCCACTCGATCCCGAGCGCTGGGTCCAGTGGGTGCACCTCGTGCTCAGCGCCCGGGTTGTACCCCTCGCTGCACAGGTACACCACGGTCGAGCCGTCCTCCAGGGAGCAGAACCCGTGCCCGAGCCCCTCGGAGAGGTACACGGCCCGACGCTCGCGGTCGTCGAGCACCACTGAGGTCCACTGGCCGAACGTGGGCGACCCGACCCGGACATCGACGATGACGTCGAGGACCGAGCCCTTCACGCACGTCACGTACTTCGCCTGCCCGGGCGGGACATCGGCGAAGTGGATCCCGCGCAGCACGCCCCTGGCCGAGACGGAGGCGTTGGCCTGGGCCAGGTCGAGGTGGTGTCCGACGGTCTCGGTGAAGACGGGGTCCTTGAACCACTCCAGGAAGGCCCCGCGGTCGTCGCCGTGGATCCGCGGGGTGAACACCCACGCGCCCTCGATGGACAGTTGCTCAACCTGCATGAGTGCCTCCTGGGTGATCCCTCGCGCGCGCCGCGGCCAACCTACCGGCCACCTCGTCGGCCCCGATGACGGCCAGTCCTGCGTCGGCGACCAGCGCGCCCACGAACCGCTCCAGCGCGTGTGCTGTCGTCCCGTCGATGGAGACGGCCTCGTGCTCGAAGTCCTCGATGGTGAGGCGCGCGTCCCGCAGCCGGTTCAGTGGTTCGGGGCGGGACCAGAACATCGACCCGCCCGGGAACCAGACCCGTTCTGGGTCCACGCTGATCCCCGTCCGCGCGGCGAGGGCGGCCACCAGCTGTCCGTTGGCGCCCCAGAACTCCCGGCCGAGCACCGCGCCCACAGGCGCGACCATCCCCACTGCCGCGTCACGGCGCAGCAGCTCCAGAATGAGCTCGATCCCCTCCGGCGACGGGCACAGCGAGTCCAGGAGCCGATCGCGCCAGACCGCCCCGTCGATCCGGTGGACGCTGGCCTTGGTGTGCAGCTTGAGCACGGCGTCGTAGTCACCGACGAGGCCGAGCTCGAGCACCCGGACGAACGGCCACATGTCCCGACCGCGGTTCGGTACGACCTCGAAGCGCACGTCGGGGAAGCGGGCGACGATCTCGTCGGCCAGCGCCTCCGAGGGTCCCTCGACCAGGGTCACGACCAGGTCGAAGGGAACCGGGATCCGCTCGATCCGTTCAGCCAGTCCCGCCCACAGGTCGGGGTAGAACACGTGGACCACCACCAGCACCCGACCCGTCCGGTCGGGTCGCAGCGGTCGGAGATCCGGCTCAGGGAGGAGCTCCCCGCCGGCCATCCACTGCCTGGTGCGGGCGAGGAGCGGGTGCCGACGGGCCGCGTCATCATCGATGGACAGCAGCAGGTCCGGACCGGGAGGACGAGGTCCGGCACCGTCGCCCGCACCGTACCCGCCCCAGCACCAGTACCCGCGTCGAAGCGGGACGTCCGACGCCTCTCGCCCGCGCGATGCCGTAGCGCCTCCTGCACGCGGCGCAGCGGAGCGGTCACCCGCAGGTGTCCGGCGAGCTCGCCCTGAGCCGTGCGGATGGCCTCCATCTGCTCGACGAGCAGGCGATTCTGTGCCCGGAGTCGCTCGTTCTCCGCACTCAGGGCAGCCAGCAACGGATCCCCACTGGTGGACGGGCCGTCGGTCATCCGCGGCTGCTCGGGTCGTCCACGGCCTCAGGGTACCGATGCCGACGGCAAGGCAACCGTCCGCGAGCGAGTCGGGCGCATTTGGGTCGCGGCGGGGGGCTCTGTACGATTGGGCGGTCCGCCCGGGTCCGGCAGCGCCGGAATCAGCTCGCGGTAGGCGTGCCGCCTTAGCTCAGGGGTAGAGCAGCTCACTCGTAATGAGCAGGTCCGGGGTTCAAATCCCCGAGGCGGCTCCATTGTGAAGTCGCGGGACATCGTCAACGGTGTCTCGCGACTTTCGTTGTGTTGGTGGGGTTCCGTTCTTGCGTTCGCCGCATTCGGGACTGCCTTTGGGTGGTCCCCGCCACACCGAGCACGCGGTGTTCCCGTGACCTTCGCCACTGCCGTCGGCGGCTTCGCGGCGGGACGATGGTGGGGAGGGAAGGGGAGTCCCATGCGGAAGTTGATTGCAGCGCTCGTGGGATTGCTCTGCGCGCGGTGTTGCTGCGGCGCCGTACGCGCCGGCTGCTGCGGGGAGCGTCTCGGTAACGGGTGAGGGGTGGGCGGCAGTTGTGACGGTTCCTGACCTCGTCTGGACGGGGGTCAGGTGCCAGGATCTTCCGATCACGATCCACATCGAGGGTGCCCTCGACGATTGGGTGACCTCCACGTGGGAATTCAGGGCCGGTGCTTGGCCGAAGTCGACCGGTGTGACGAACATGGTCACCTACGGCTACGGACACAAGTCCGGCGACTTCACACTGAAGGGGTTCCGGGTCTGCCCGACGAAGGCGCATATCGGCCTCATGGGCGTGAGCGCCGCGCTCATTGTGCGGACCACGCCGGGCCAAACCGTGGGGGAGGAGAAGGTCTTCTACACCGACTTCGCGGTCCCGGCGCCGACTCCGGTCGTGAAGGTGAAGGCCGTGAGCGAGGCATCGAGGCTTTGGGTCAACGTCAACCCGAACAAGGGTGGGCGCTACTGGACCTTCCAGGTCCAGGCCAGGCAACCCGACGGTACCTGGGCGGTACTGAGGACATACCGGACGAAGCGGTCCACGGAGACCCGCACCGTGGATCTCCCTGCTGGCCAGTACCGCGTCTGGGTGAACCCGAAGTTCGGGTTTGGTGGGGCGCATTCAGCGGAGGTCACCCTGACCGGGTAGCCCCAGTCGGCCCGTCACGGCCGGCTCGAGCCCATCAGCGTCCAGTTGACGACCGGGACGTTCACCAGCCTCCGCTCGCTGAGTTCCTCCACGTGGAACCCAGCCTCAGCCAGCGCGGCCCGCGTGTCCTGCGTGCACCGGCAGCCTCCGGCCAGCCGCGGCCACATCCCGCCGACGGACACCACCCGCTGCATCCGCTCGGTCCAGGAACCCGGCTCGGCCCGGACGTGCTCCAGAACGCACACCGTCCCGTCGGGATGCAGCACCCTGCGCGCCTCGGCCAGGACCGCGTCCACCGAGTCCACCGAGCAGAGCACGTAGGCGAAGAGCACGCAGTCCACCGAGTCGTCGGGAAGTGGCAGCGCCTCGCCCACCGCATCGATGAGCTCGACCTCGAGCCCCCGGGCACGGGCCGCCTCGACCCGCGGCAGGGACGCCGCGCGCATCGACTCACTCGGCTCCACCGCCACCACGGACGTGACCGCCTCGGGGAGGTGGTCCAGGTCATGGCCGGGCCCGAGGCCGACGATCAGCAGCCGCCCATGCGCCCCGGCGAGCACCGCCGACCGGGCAGCCCCCAGCTCCGAGTGCTCGCCGAGGTCGGCGACCATCCCGTACAGACGCGTGAACAGCCGGTGGTCGTGGGCAGCCATGGTTGCCAGTATGGCGAGGTCACCCCACGCGCGACCGCCGGCAAGCGGATCGGCGTCTTCCACGGGTGCCCCCACCTTGCCCACGGACTCCCCGACGGGGCATCCTGAGAGTGCCTGACTCGTGCGGACCACGAGGGGGGAGGTGGCGTGTGATGGCCGGCTCGTGGTCGTTCGGACGCCGGGGCGGCGCGCCGCTGCGGGGAGTCGCGGCCCTGTCCGCCCTGTTGCTCACCCTGGGAGCCTGCTCCGGGGGCAGCACCCACGTGGCCGACCCGGGCGCCTCCGCCGCGATCACGCCGGCGCCGGCACCGTCCCCCGAACCGACCTCCAGCGGAGCGCCGCTGCCCTCGATGACGCCGGACCAGGCGCGTGCCGACACCGGCGCGATCCACGACAACGGCTGCCACGCCCACCACGGGGACACCGCGGCCTCCGACCCCGAGGACTGCACCTTCGGCTACTTCGACGGCGACACCGTCATCCTGTACGGCGATGACCATGCCGAGCAGTGGTTCACCGCCGCCGAGGGGGTGGCCGAGCGCCACGACTGGCGCCTGCTGCCCGTGACCAAGCAGGCCTGCCCGCCCGGCGCCGAGCGGGTGCAGGACGAGAGCCGGGGAGGCGTCTACACCGAGTGCGCCCGGTGGCACGCCAACGCGATGGCCCTGATCGAGGAGCAGGAGCCGATCCTCGTACTCATCGCGGCACGGTCGGACCGCTACCGGGTCGTCGACGGCGATCAGGTTCTCAGCGGCCCCGACTCAGCCGACCGGCTCGGCACCGCCCTGGCCGAGGACCTGCGCGCCTTCGCCGACATGGGCGCCCGCACCGTCCTGATCCGCGACACACCGGCGCCGGGATTCGACGTCCCGGACTGCATCGCGGCCGGCGACCCGGAGTCGTGCGCCTATCGCCTCACGGGGGCGCCTCCGGACGACACCGCCCAACTGGCTGCCGCGAAGGCCACACGGACGCAGGTGGTCGACCTCACGAGATCAGTCTGCGGCGGGCGCACCGCGTGCCGGACGGTGATCGACGGGCTCATCACCATGCGCGATGCCGAGCACCTGACATCCACGTTCGGTGCCACGCTCGCCGACGAGCTCGAGGCCGGGATCGAGGCTCTGCCCGCCTGAGGTGCCGACCTGCCCGCGCCGCCGCCCCCGGCCGCCCCCACCGCCCGCCGCGAGACCCGCACGCGCGCGCCCTACAGTGAAACTCCCCCGGTCGCACCGGCCCGCGCCAACCCCGCCCCGCCCGACTGCGACCCCACCTGGGAAGGACGCCCATGAACCTCGCCGACAACCTCGCGCGCAGCGCGGAGTCGACCCCCGCCGCCCCGGCCATCACCTTCGACGACACCGTGATCGGCTACGGCATGCTCGCCCAGGGCGCCGCGCGCGTCGCCGGCTGGCTCCAGGAGCTCGGCGTCCAGCCCGGCGACCGGGTCGCGGTGTCGATGCCCAACATCCCGCACATGCCGATCGTCTACTACGGGATCCTCTGGGCCGGCGGCGTCGTGGTCCCGATGAACCCGCTGTACAAGTCCCGCGAGGTCGCCTTCGTGCTCTCCGACTCCGAGGCCCGGGCCCTGTTCGCCTGGGACGGCGTCGCCGAGGAGGCCGGCAAGGGCGCCGCGCAGGCCGGCGCGGAGTTCATCAGCGTCGTCCCGGCGGAGTTCCTCGGCCAGGTCATGGCCCACGAGCCGGTCGCCATGGTCGAGCGCGACGACCAGGACACCGCGGTCGTGCTCTACACCTCGGGCACGACGGGCACCCCGAAGGGCGCCGAGCTGACCCACACCAACATGGCGCGCAACGCCGAGATCTCGGTCGGCCTCGTGGACATCGGCCCCGACGACGTCGTGTTCGGCGGGCTGCCCCTGTTCCACTCGTTCGGCCAGACGGTGGGGATGAACGCGGCCATCTCGGTCGGCGCGAACCTGACCCTCATCCCCCGGTTCGAGCCGACCAAGGCCCTGGAGGTCCTGCAGCGCGACAAGGTCACGATCCTGCTCGCCGTGCCCACGATGTACGTGGCCCTGCTGCAGCACCCGGGCAAGGGCGACTACGACCTGTCCTCGCTGCGGGTCTGCGCCTCGGGCGGGGCGTCGCTGCCCGTCGAGGTCCTCCACGGCTTCGAGGCCGCGTTCGACGCGATCATCCTCGAGGGGTACGGCCTGTCCGAGACCAGCCCGGTCGCCTCGTTCAACCACGCCGACCGGGAGCGCAAGCCGGGCTCGATCGGCCAGCCGGTCGCGGGCGTGGCGATGCGCCTCATCGACGCCGACTGGAACGACACCCCGGAGGGCGAGATCGGCGAGATCGCGATCAAGGGCCACAACGTCATGAAGGGCTACCTGGGCAAGCCCGAGGCGACCGCCGAGGTGATGAACGACGGCTGGTTCCGCACCGGCGACCTGGCCAGGCGTGACGACGAGGGCTACTACTACATCGTCGACCGGGCCAAGGACATGATCATCCGCGGCGGGTACAACGTGTACCCGCGCGAGGTCGAGGAGGTGCTCTACGAGCACCCGGCCGTGGCCACGGCGGCCGTCGTGGGCGTCCCGAACCACGAGTACGGCGAGGAGATCGCCGCCGCGGTGACGCTCAAGCCCGGCGCCAGCGCCACCGAGGACGAGCTGCGCGCCTTCGTCAAGGAGCGGGTGGCCGCCTACAAGTACCCGCGGATCATCTGGGTCACCTCCGAGCTCCCACTGACCCCGACCGGCAAGATCCTCAAGCGCGAGATCCACATCCCCGAGGCGCTGACCGACTGAAGGAGCCCCGCCCCGGCCGAAGGCCCCGGCGGTCGCCGATTCGGAGGTCACCGCAACCAGCGGGAACCGGGTCTTAACCACCTCTGGGGGATGCGTTGGGGCGCCTCGTGCTACAACCTGGGGGTGAGGATCCGGGCGGCGACGGGCGCGAGCATCGCGGGCCTCGCCCTGCTCGTGGCGACCGCCGTGCCGGCGTCCGGCGCCGGTGTCGCGGCGGGTGCATCAGCCGCGTCGGGGTCGCCCCCGACCACGGCGCGACCCACCACCGACGTCAGCCCCTCCGGCGGGCTCCCCAGGAGCCTGTCCACTGTGCGCGGCGAGCGACTGGGCTCCGCGCAGTGGGGCCTTCGGGCCATCGGCGCGGAGGGCGCGTGGGGCATCACCCGGGGCCTGGGCGTCACCGTGGCGGTCCTGGACTCCGGCATCGATGACACCCATCCCGACCTCGCCGGGCGCCTGCTGCCGGTGGCGGACCTGGTCGAGGACGGCCGCACCGGCGACCCCTTCGGCCACGGCACCCGCATCGCCGGGATCATCGCCGCGGTGATGGACGGCGCCGGGATCGCCGGTGTGGCCAGCGACGTCCGGATCCTGCCGATCCGGGTCCTCGCCGCCGACGGCGAGGGTGACCAGAGTCGCACCGCCCGCGGCATCCGCACGGCCGTGGCCGCCGGCGCCCAGGTGATCAACCTGTCGCTGAGCAGCCAGACCGAGAGCGCCGCCCAGGCCGACGCGATCCGGTATGCCCTCGAGCAGGGCGTCACGGTGGTGGCCGCCGCGGGGAACCGGCGGGAGGAGGGCAGCCCGACGGTCTACCCCGCTGCCTACCCGGGGGTCATCGGGGTCTCGAGCGTCGGACGGGGCCTGGGCGCCTCCGGCTTCGCGAGCCGAGGGGACTTCATCGATCTCGTGGCGCCCGGTCAGCGCGTGCTCACGACCGAGGCCGGCGGCGGGTGGGGCCGTGAGGACGGGACCTCCATCGCCGCGGCCTTCGTGACCGCCGGGGCCGCCCTGGTCCGGGCGGCGAACCCCACGCTCGACCGTGCCCAGGTCGAGGGGATCCTGCTGGCGACCGCGCGTGACCTCGGACCCGAGGGCCGCGACGATGCGTTCGGCCACGGCCTGCTGCGCGTCGACCGTGCCGTGCGGGCCGCAGCCGGACTGCCCGGTGGGCTGCCGGTCCCCACGGCGGTCGTGACGGTGCAGTCCGTCGCATCGGGCTCGAAGCTGGGCGTGGACATCGATCCCGACCTCAGTGCCGGGTCGTGGGCGTTCCGGATCCAGAGCCTGCGCGCGGACGGGTCGTGGCGAACGCTGGGCCCGACGTACCGAACCCGCGACGCGCAGGAGACCCGCATCGTCGACCTGCCCGGCGGCACCTACCGCGTGCGGGTCGCGGCGCGCATGGGTCTCAACGGGGCGACGTCCCTCCCCGTGACGCTGACCCGGTAGCCGTCCAGGCCGCACGGACGATCCGGCCGCACGGACGATCCGGCCGCACAGCGAGCCACGCGGCGCTTGCCCGGCGAAGCGGCACCTCACGCCAGCTGGAGCAGCAGGCGACCCTTCGGCTTGGGGATCGGCACCGCCGCCATCTCCATCCGCTGACCCGGTCGCGCCCGCACCCGGTGCTCGGTCAGGACCGCAACCATCACCGCCTTGGTCATCAGCTCGGCCAGGTGGTTGCCCAGGCAGATGTGCGCCCCGCCGCCGAATGGGACGTACAGGTGCGAGTGCGCGCGATCCTCGGCCCGCCCGGGCGCGAACCGCAGCGGGTCGAACTCGTCGGGCGCGGTCCACCAGTCAGGGTGCCGGTGCAGGCCGAGGCTGGCCAGCGTGACGTTCGAGCCCGCCCGCAGCGGCACGCCCCCCACCTGCGTGTCGCGCAGGACCCCCCGGGGCGAGAACGGCACCGGCGGGCTCAGGCGCAGGGCCTCCTTCATGACCAGCTCGGTCTCGACCAGCGACTTGTAGTTCTCGATCGTCACCTCCGCGCCGCCCAGGACCGCGACCTCCGCTGCGAGCCGGTCCTGCCAGTCGGGATGCTGTGACAGGTGCCACAGCATCACCGTCAGGGTCGCGGTCGTGGTGTCATGGGCGGCCAGGAGCAGGAAGATCATGTGGTCCACGACCTCCTCGACTGTGAGGCCGCGACCCTCCTCGGTGGTGGCGTGCGCCAGCTGGGACAGCAGGTCCGCGCGCTCCGGCCCCGCCCGACGCTCGAGCACCAGGTGCGTCAGCAGCTCCTGCAGGGTCCGGCGCGCCCGCAGGCCTCGGGCGAACGGCGTGCCGGGGAGGTCGCGACGCAGCGGTGAGACCGAGGCCCGCATCATCGCGACGAACGAGTCGTTGACCACGTCGGCCCTCGGGCCCAGGTCCAGGCCCACGAACACCCGGGTGGCGATGTCCAGGGTGAGCCGCTTGGTCATCGCGTACACGTCGATGCCATCGGCATCGGCACGGGCGACGGCCGCCGCCACGTGCTGGCGGGCGAGGGCGTTGACCTGCTCCATGTACCCGGCCAGTGCCTGCCGCCGGAAGGCGTACTGCATCACGCGGCGGTGCAGGTGGTGGTCGTCGAAGTCGCGCAGCATCAGCCCGTGGTGGAACATCGGCCCGATCGTGTAGGACCAGCCGATCTCGCTGGAGAAGTTCTCGGCCCGGTCGATGTAGACCTCCTTGGTGGCCTGCGGGCTGAGCAGCACGGTCACGGGCTGGCCCAGGACGTGCACCTCGAAGGCGTCGCCGTACGCGGCCTGGGAGTCCCGGAGCAGCGTGCGGGCATCCCTAAGGAACGCGACGGTGTTGCCGAGGACGGGGATGCCGGGGACGCGGGCGATCTCGGTGGCCATGGGGACATAGTGGCCGCATCGCACCGGCGACGCGGATCAGGTGAGCGGCAGTCAGCCCGGCCGACTCCTGGCTGGGGTCCCAGTCCGCAACCTCGCGCCCGATCCTGTCGAAAGGGGTGTCGCTGGCGGGCCCGGCTGGCGATCCCGGGCGACCTCGCGCCCGCTTCCGTCGAAACGGCAGCCGCTGAGCGGGCGGGTTCGACGTGAACGGCCGCGAGGGTGGCACCCGGGGATCGCGCTCCGGTCGGGTTCGACGTGAACGGCCGCGAGGCTGGGTCGACTGGGGCCGATCGGCAGATGGCCAGGACCTGCAGGGCCTGCAGCGCCTGCCCTCAGCCTGACCGGGTGGCTACGCTGAGCCCCATGAGCAAGAAGGCGAACAAGGAGCACCTCGAGTCCCTCACCGACGTCCAGCTGGAGCACCTGCTGGAGGAGGGCGGGCACCCGCGCAAGCCGCAGGACGTGGAGGAGGCGGCTGCCCGCCGCAAGGTCAAGCGGATGAACAAGGCGCTCTACGAGCTCGAGCTCTTCCGCCTGCAGGCCGAGCTGGTGGAGATGCAGGAGTGGGTGCGCACCACCGGTGCCCGGCTCGTGGTCATCTTCGAGGGCCGCGACGCGGCCGGCAAGGGCGGCACGATCCAGCGGATCTCCCAGTACCTCAACCCGCGTGTCGCCCGCATCGTGGCCCTCCCGGCGCCCACCGAGCGCGAGCTGTCGCAGTGGTACTTCCAGCGCTACGTCCCGCACCTTCCGGCCGCCGGTGAGATCGCGCTGTTCGACCGCTCCTGGTACAACCGCGCCGGCGTCGAGCGGGTCATGGGCTTCTGCAGCGCCGACGAGTACCGCCGGTTCCTGCACCAGGCGCCGATCTTCGAGCGGATGCTCGTCGAGGACGGGATCCTGCTGCGCAAGTACTGGTTCAGCGTCTCCGACGAGGAGCAGGAGGCCCGCTTCCGCTCGCGCCTGGACGACCCGATGCGGCGCTGGAAGCTCTCGCCGATGGACCTGGAGTCGATCACCCGCTGGGAGGACTACTCCCGGGCCAAGGACGACATGTTCGTGCACACCGACACCCTCAACGCCCCCTGGTACGTGGTGGAGTCCGACGACAAGCGGCGCGCCCGGGTGAACGCCATCCATCACCTGCTCAGCACGATCCCCTACACCCACGTCGAGCGGGCCCGCCTCGAGCTGCCGCACCGGCCCCCCACCACCGGGTACCAGCGCCCGCCCCGCAACACCCAGACGTTCGTCCCCGACCACGCCGGGGACCTCGAGCTGGCTGCTGCGGCCGGCGAGAAGCCCCGCCAGCGCGAGGGCGAGCACTGATCGCACGAGCGGCTCGCGCGGACCCGGCGGGTCGGCCCGGCCATCAGGCACGGCGAAGGGCCCGCCCGGGGGAACCGGACGGGCCCTTCGCCCTCGCCACGTGCCCTGTGGCGCGCGGTGACTAGAGCAGCGACTCCACGTCGACCGTCGGGGGAACCAGCACGCTGTCGATCACGTGGATGACGCCGTTGGAGGCGTCGACGTCGGTGGCGGTGACGGTGGCCTCGTTGACCTTGACGCCGCCGTCGGTGGTGATCGCGATGGTCGAGCCCTCGACCGTCGGGACGTCACCGGCCGTGACATCGGCGGCCATGACCTCACCGGAGACCACGTGGTAGGTCAGGATCGAGGTCAGCGCGTCCTTGTTCTCCGGCAGGAGCAGGGCGTCGAGCAGGCCCTCGGGCAGCGCCTCGAACGCCTCGTCGGTCGGCGCGAAGACCGTGAACGGTCCCTCGCCGGAGAGGGTCTCGGCCAGGCCGGCCGCGGTCACGGCGGCAACCAGGGTCTCGAAGTCCTCGTTGGCCGCGGCCACGTCGACGATGGTGCCCGGCTCGTCCATGGCGGGGGCCTCGGAGGCCATGTCGCTCTCGACGGGGGCGGCGCTGGTGGCCGGGGCGGTGGCCTCGTCCGAGTCGCTGGAGCAGCCCGAGAGGAAGAGGAGGGCGGCGATGCCACCGGCGGCTGCGAGCTTGATGTTCATGATGTCTCCTGAGGTGTTGTCACGAACCGCGCTCTGCGGCTCTCAGTGACGTCTTCGGCCCCACCGCCGGCCCCGGATGCACAAAGTGTGCAGAAGTTCGTAACGAATTGATAACGGTGCTGCGCCCTGGTCGCCACGGCCGTGGAGCGCGCGGGGTCGGTGCGGCAGCCCTGCCGGATATCCTCACCCTGTGCCCGACACCCGTCCCGACCTCACCGGGCACCCGGTCGCGCTGTTCGTGTTCAGCAACCTGCGCGAGCAGAAGGGGGGGCTGACGCGCGCGTGGTTGCGCCGCCTCTCGGTCTTCCACGAGGCCGGCTGGGACACGCACGTCGCCACGATCCACCCGCAGCCGGAGATCGACGAGACGCTGGCGGCCTGGCGCGAGCGCGGATGGCTGCCCCCGGCGACCACCGTGCACCACTACCAGCGTCGGGACAAGCGGTTCCGGCCCTCGTGGAGCCGTCGGACCGACGCGACGTTCACGCGCGACGACCGGGTCGCCGATTGGCTGGACTGGCTGGTCGGTCGGCTGCCCGGGGTCGTGGTCTTCGCCGACTCGCCCGTCACGTACGCGCCGGTGGCCATGATGCGCAACCCGCACGTCGGGCGGGTCATGACGGTCCACCTGGCCCACCGCAAGGGCGATCCGCGCAGTGCGGGGGCCGCCGGTGAGGACGTCCCGGCGAGTCGACGGGCGCGGCAGGTCCGATCGCGCTACGCCGGCCCGGTCGGCCAGCCCCGGCTCTCTGGTCGCCTCCTGCCCTTCGCCCCGGCCGCGGACGCGGTCGTCGCCCTCACCGAGCGGCAGGCCGCCGACCTGCGCGAGGACGTGCCGGGGCTCGAGGTGCACGTGATCCCCAACATGATCGACCCGGTCGCGCCGGGCCTCGTTGCGCAGCGGGATCCGCTGCGGGTGGTCCAGCTCGGCCGGCTCGACCCGGTCAAGCGCGTCGACCACGCGATCCGCGCGGTGGGCAGCGCCCTGCAGGCCCTCCCGGGCCTCCGGCTTGAGGTGTATGGGCGGGGGCCGGAGCTCGAGCACCTCCTGGAGCTGCGGGCTGAGCTGGGCCTGGAGCAGGTGGTGACCTTCCCCGGCTTCACCGAGGATCCCATCGGGGTGCTGGCCGGAGCCGCCGCGTCGGTCATGACCTCACGCCGGGAGGGCTTCGGCCTGGCCGTCGCCGAGAGCCTGGCCGCCGGGACGCCCGTGGTGACCTACGACGTCGAGTACGGACCGGCCGAGCTGGTCGTGGACGGGGTGAACGGCCGGGTCGTCCCGGACGGCTCGGTCGAGCAGCTGGCCGGCGCCCTCGTCGAGGTGCTGGCCGATCCGGCTGCCTGGCGGCAGATGTCGCGGGCGGCACCGGCGGCCGCGGAGCGACTGCGCCCCGATGTGGTGGCGGCCCAATGGCTCGCCCTCGCCGCCGACGTGGCCGCCAGGATCGAGCTCCCCAGGGCCGCCCTGCTGGTCGAGGACCTGCGGGTGCGCCGCGGCGGCCTCGAGGTGGTGGGCGTGGCCATCGGCGGGTCGCCGGGCGAGATGGTCACGCAGGTGGGGATCGCCGGTGGGGAGGCCGTCCCGCTGGAGCCTCCGGATGACCCGGCCACGGGATCCCACCGGTCCGCCGACGTGGCGCCCCCGATCGCCCTGGATGTGCGCGGCACCCTGCCCTGGTCGGCAGTCGCCGGCTGGCCGGCCGGAGCGTCCCTGGTCGCGCGTGCCGCGGACTCCACCGCCGGGTCGGTGGCGGGGCCGGGGCTGCCGGTGACCGTCGCGCCGACGCAGGCGGGTCCGGTCCTCATCGGCTGGGACGACGAGGCGGCCGCCGTGCGCCGGCTGCCCGATCCCGGGGTCGTGGCGGTGACCGGTCGGGTGACGAGCGTGCGTGCCACGGTGGGCGAGGACGTCACCGTGCTCTCCGACATCCCGATCGCCACGGCGCGCGTGGTGGGCACGCACGGTGCCGCGACCGAGGTCGAACTGGACCTCCTGCCGGGCCTCGACCTCACCGACGACTCGGTGCTGGCCGTCGCAGCCGGGGCCGGGGACCACGCCATCGAGGTCGGGCGCTTCCAGGTGGCGGGCCGGTCGGGACGTGCGGCAGGTGGCGCCGGTCCGGTCGCGGGGGTCATCGAATGGGATCCCGCGGCGCTCGCCGAGCTCCAGCGCACAGGCCTGGCCCCGGCCCTGGTGTGGCTCGCGGTGGGCCGCGCCCTGCGGATCGTGGGCCCGGTGACCCTCGACGCGGGCCGGGTCCTGGCCCTCGAGGTGGCGGGCCGCTGGGTGCTGGCCCCCGCCACATCCGGGCGGGCGATGCTGGCTCCCGGTCGAGGCCTGCGGATCCGGCTGGGGCAGGCGGCGCGCCAGCTGCGCCGAAATCGGGCGCGGCGTTTGACCGCCGGGGAAACTCGTGATTCGATGGTCCCATGAATTCTGGGGTGGGGCGAGCAATTGTTCGGGGAATTGTTGGGGTGCTGTCGGTGCTGCTCGTGAGCACGCTCCTACCGGCGGGAGCGGCGCAGGCGAAAGCAAAGCCGATTGTCCCTAGGGAATTGTTCGGAATGCATTATCACGGCGTTAGCAATGGCGTGCCAAATGTGCGGATGGGGGCGGTCCGACTCTGGGACAGCGGCGTCGCGTGGGCCATCCTGCAGCCGACCCCGGACGCCATCAACTGGGCCCCGCTGGACGCCGCGGTGAACAACGCGGTCGCCGCCGGCATCCCCGAGATCCAGTACGCGTTCGGCCACACCCCGCTGTGGGCGGCGGCCCAGCCCAACCTGCCCGGGCCGATCGGCAACGGGTCGGCCTCCGAGCCGGCCAACATCGCCTACTTCACGAACTTCGCCCGAGCCATGGCCGAGCGGTACCGGGGCCGGATCACGTCCTACGACATGTGGAACGAGGCCAACCTCAAGATCTACTGGACGGGCACGTCCAAGCAGCTGGCCGAGCTGGTGATCCAGGGGTCGAGGGCCATCAAGTCGGTTGATCCCACCGCCAAGGTGCTCGCGCCGAGCATCACCTACGGCGCTTTCACCCGCCGGCCCAAGTACTGGAAGGACTTCGCCGCACGCATGAAGAAGGCGCGCTGGCCGATCGACGCGGCGAACGTCCACCCGTACTCCAAGACGCCGAACTACCTGTCCAAGCGGGCCAACACCATCAAGAAGACCAAGGCCTTCTACCGCAAGTACGGCTTCAAGGGCCCGATCTGGGACACGGAGGTCAACTACGGCGATCGCCGCGGCCTGGGCCAGGGGTGGAAGCAGGTCGTCTACAGCGGCGATACCGCGGCCGGGATGATCGCCCGGACCTACGTCGACTCCATGCGCAACGGCGTGTACCGGGTGTTCTGGTACGGCTGGGACTCGCACATCCTGGGCATCGACACGATCGACCCGAACACCAACCAGATCGCCTCTGCCGGAACCGCGTTCCTGACGGTCCAGGACTGGATGGTCTGGAAGCGGTGGATGGGCTGCAAGGACCGCAAGTCCATCCGTTCGTGCAAGCTGCAGGGCCAGGACGGTGCCCGCTCGACGATCGTCTATGCCACCAGCAAGACCCGGACGCTGACGATCCCGAAGGGCGTGGGTGCCTACCAGGTGCTCAGCGGCGCCGTGATCCCCGTGACCCCGGGGCAGAAGGTCAAGGTCAACGGGAACCCGATCCTGCTGCTGGGGGTCTGACCCGCAGGGTGGCCGGTCGGTGCCGGCTCACGGTCGGCTCCCCCTCCAGCCAGAAGCGCCAGGGGGTGCCGGCACCGGCACCGGCGACGCCCGTGCGCGGTCCGGACGCGATGAGCGTCGGGTCGGCGCTCGCCGTGGGCAGGACCAGGCGCAGGGGGCTGCCCGGGTCCAGCAGGTCGACACCGTCCTGATCGCCGGTGATCCCGAGTGCGGCGGCCAGCCTGGCCGGCCCCCGGGCAAGGTCCCGGTCGGTGCCGGCGGCGGGTCGACGGGTTCGCGCGGTCGCCAGGCCGTCCACCACCTCGCCGGCCCGCAGGAGCACGGCCCCGGCATCGCGCGGCGGGTGGGCCACCACGTTCAGGCACCAGTGCATCCCGTAGGTGAAGTAGACGTAGGCCCGTCCCGGCGGTCCGAACATGGAGGCGTTGCGCTCCGTGCGACGCCTGTGCGCGTGCGAACCGGGGTCCTGCCCCACGCCCGCATAGGCCTCCACCTCCGTGACGCGGATCGTCACGGAGGGCCCGAGGTCGCTGACCAGCAGCGATCCGAGCAGGCGCCCGGCGACCTCGGCGGGGTGGCCGGACAGATCCTCCACGCTCACCATCGCAGCCGGGCGGTCACAGCGGCGGCGGCCGGAGCCCCTCGGGCGGGGTGACCGGTCGCTGGACGGCGCCCCGGCCGGAGTACCGCGCGTCGGCGGCGCGCATCGCCGCCTCGACCCGGGCGCGGTCGCTCTCCCCGGGTACGGCGCCGAACTCCTCGACGAGCTCGTAGCGGCGGCCGTAGACGGTGATCACCGATTGGACGGTGGCCACGACCGGGATGGCCAGGAGCGCACCCGTGACCCCGAAGAGCGCGGCTCCGGCGATCACGGAGCCGAACGCCACAGCGGGGTGGATCTCGAGCGTGGTGCGCGTGATCCGGGGGGCCACCAGGTAGTTCTCGATCTGCTGGTAGCCGACGACGACCAGGAGCACGACCAGGGCCTTGATCGGCTCGCCCTCGACCAGGGCGATGATGACCGGCAGTGCTCCGGCCAGGTACGTGCCGATCGTGGGGATGAACTGCGACACCATGCCCACCCAGAGGGCCATGGGGAGCCAGTAGGGGAGGTCGAGCAGGTAGAACGCGATCCCGTGGAAGGCGGCGCTGATCAGTGCCAGCAGTCCGCGCGAGATCACGTACCCGCCGGCCTTCTGGGTGGAGATGTCGACGACCGTCAGGAACGTCCGTTGCCGGTGCGGCGGCAGCCACGAGGCCACCGTGCGCCGGAAGCTGGGGCCGTCGGCGGCGAAGTAGAACGAGAACAGCATGATCGTGAACACGGAGAAGACCCAGTTGACTGCCGTTCCCAGGACGCTGAGCAGGCCCACGCCGAGGTTCTGGGCGATGTTGGCGATGTCCTTGGCGCCCAGGCCGAAGTTGTTGAGGATCTGGTTGGGGTCCAGCTGGGTGCCGAACCTGGTGTTGGCCCAGGTGAGCACCGTCGACAGCACCTGCGGCAGGCTGCTGACGAGCTGGCTGAGCTGATCGGCCAGGAGGGCGCCGAACACGAAGAAGAACGCCGCCGCGGCCAGGATCAGCCCGCCCATCACCATGAACGTGCCCACCCCCCGGCGGACGCCGCGCCGCTGCAGGTAGTTGACCACGGGCTCCATGGCCAGGCCGATGAAGAACGAGAAGAACAGGGTGTACCAGAAGGAGGTCAGCTCGCCGAAGCCCCAGATGACGATCTTCGAGGCGGCCACGAGGACCAGGACGAGGATGATGGCACGCTGGAACCACGGCGGGAGGCTCCGGTCGTCGTCGGGCTCCGTGATCGCCCACGGCAGGTTCGGCAGCGTCACATCGGCTGCAGGGCCGGCGGTCTGGGGTTCCGGGTGGATCTCCCGGCCCGGCGCTGCACTGCCGCCCACCTCCTCCCCGGTGGGCGGGGCGCCGGCGCTGGCTGGGTCATCGGTCACGGGAGGATCCTCTCAGCCCTCGACCCGATCTGTACCGGCCTGCGGTCGGGAAGGGGAGTCCTGCTGGGTCTGTGCACTGAGCAGGGCCAAGTCCTCGGCCAGTCGTCGTGTCCGGGCCTCGAGCCGGGACACCTCGTTGCTGAGCTGGATCGAGACCAGGAGCAGGAACAGGATCGCGGAGAAGAACAGCAGGTTGGAGACGATCTGGAATCCGAGGGCTCCGGCGGCGTTGACCAGGATGCCGGGGAACAGCGCCCCCAGGACCAGCAGTCCACTGACGAAGAGCCACAGTGCGGCGAACCGCTCGCGCAGGATCCCCCGCCGGAGCAGCTCGACGACGAATCCGAGCAGCAGCAGCGCAGCAGCAAGACCCACCCAGTTCACGTTCATGGGGCGGCCACCTGCTCACCTGCGGGAACCTCCACCGGGCGGCGGGCGAGCGCCACGTACAGGGCGAGCAGGGCGCGTCCGAGATAGAGGGTCGCGCGGAAGGGCGAGTGGCTGGCCGTACCGCCCTGGCGTGGGCGCATCTCCACGGGGATCTGGGCCACCCGCAGCCCGGAACGCGCGGCGATGACCAGCGACTCGACGGTGTCGCCGAGGTACTCGGCGGGATAGTGCCGGGCGAACAGCGAGATCGCCCGCCGGTCCGCAGCGCGGAAGCCCGAGGTGGTGTCCGTGAGCTCGGCGCGACAGACCCGGCTCAGGGACCGCGCGAGGACCCGCATGGCCCACCGCCGCGGGCCGCGAACCGAGTAGTCACCGTGTCCGGTGAAGCGGGCACCCACGACCACGGACGCCTCCCCCAACGCGTCGAGGAGGTCGGGGATGTGGGCCGGGATGTGCTGACCGTCGGCATCGACCTGGACGACAGCGTCGTAGTCGTTGCGCTGCGCGTAGAGGAAGGCTGTGCGCATCGCCCCGCCGACCCCCACATTGAACGGCAGCGACACGACCTGGGCACCGGCATGGCGCGCGGCATGGGCGGTGGCGTCAGTGGACCCGTCATCCACGACGAGGATGTCGACGGCGGGCACGGCCCGAGCCACCTCGTCGATGACGTTGCCGATCGTGGCCGCCTCGTTCAGCGCGGGGATGGCCACCAGCGTCCGCTGCATGGGCACACTGTGCCACACGTTCGGCGACCTCCCGGAGAGGCTCCTGAGCCGGCGCTGGTCCCGGCCGCCGTCTGCCCTGGCCCCGCGACGTGGCCAGTCCGGGCGTCGCGGCGGCGGCCAGCGCCGGGCGTCACTAGGATGTTCCGATGCCATCGCCGAACGAGCCCTCGAGTGCGGTGCGCTCCGAGCAGCCGGTGGTCGCGGCGATGTACGACCGGCTCGACCAGCTGACCGCCAAGGCCTCGCGGGACCTGAATCGGGCCAAGCGCGCCCCGACGGCCGGGACCCCGGCCGCGCAGGTCGAGCGCGAGGCGATGATCCGGGTCTACACCGAGCGCGTCGGGGCGCTGGTCTCCGCCGAGCGTCGGCTCTGCTTCGGCCGGCTCGACTTCTCCGCCGGGGGCACCCCGGTGTACATCGGGCGGCTCAGCCTCGCCGACGAGCGCCAGAACCTCCTGCTGACGGACTGGCGGGCACCGGCCGCCGAGCCGTTCTACCGGGCGACCACCGCGACCCCGATGGGCGTCGCGCGGCGGCGGCACATCCTGTTGGACGGCCGCGAGGTCAGCGGGGTCGAGGACGACGTCCTGGACCTCGATGCCGTCGGAGCGGACTCGTCGTACGAGGGCAACGGCGCCCTGATGGCCGCACTGGCCGCGCGGCGAACGGGCCGCATGGGCGACATCGTCGCGACCATCCAGGCCGAGCAGGACCGCATCATCCGGGCGCCCATGCCCGGGATCCTCGTGGTCGAGGGCGGTCCCGGGTGCGGCAAGACGGTGGTCGGGCTGCACCGGGCGGCCTACCTGCTGTACACCCACCGCGACCAGATCGCCCGCAGCGGCGTGCTCGTGGTCGGACCCAACCCGCTGTTCCTGCGCTACATCAGCCAGGTCCTGCCCGGCCTCGGGGAGTCCAGCGCGGTCCTGGCGACCCCGGGGCAGCTGTATCCCGGCGTCGAGGCCGACCCCGAGCCCGCGGACACGGTCGCGGTCATCAAGGGCGACCTCCGGATGGCCGAGGTCGTGGCGCTGGCGATCCGCAACCGCCAGCGCGTCCCGGACTCCGCCCGGCACCTGACCGTCGAGGGAACCCGGATCAGCATGACCCCGGGCATGGTCGCCGCGGCCCGCGACCGGGCACGGGCCGCGCACAAGCCGCACAACCGGGCGCGGCTGACGTTCGTCACCTCGCTGCTCGATCGGCTGGCGGTGGTCCTGGCCGAGGCCCGGGGGGTGGATCCGGAGGCCAACCGGGACATCCTGCTGGCCGACCTGCGCGACAGCCGCGACGTCCGCCGGGAGGTGAACCTGTGCTGGATGCCGTTGACCCCCGAGCAGGTCATCGCCGACCTGTGGGCCAACCCCCGGGTGCTGGCCGCCGCCGGCCCGCGGCTGTCGCCCCGGGAGCGCGACCTGCTCGCCCGCCCTGCCGATGCACCGTGGACGCTCAGCGATGTGCCCCTGCTCGACGAGGCCGCCGAGCTGCTCGGCGAGGACGACGAGCCGGCTCGTCGTGCGGCCGCGGTCGCGGCCTCGGAGCGTGCCATGGAGGAGGACTACGCCCGTGGGGTGCTGGAGATGACCGGTGTCGCGGGGCTCACGGCCGGTGCCCTGATCGACCGCTACAGCGGGTCGCGGCGGGTCCGCCGCACAGTGGTCGATGCGGCGCTGGCCGACCGGACCTGGGTGTTCGGCCACGTCGTGGTCGACGAGGCCCAGGAGCTGTCCCCGATGCAGTGGCGGCTGCTGCTGCGCCGCTGCCCCAGCCGATCGATGACCGTGGTCGGAGACCTGGCCCAGGCGGGGTCGTCGGCAGCGCCGCGGACCTGGGGGGATGCCTTCGACCGGGTGGCGCCGGGGCGCTGGTCGGTCCAGCAGCTGACGGTCAACTACCGGACCCCCGCCCCGATGATGGAGCTCGCGACCCGCGTCCTGAGGGCGTCGGGCAGTGCCGTCACCGAGCCCTCGTCGATCCGCGACGGCGCCCCCCCGCGGATCCTGCAGGTTCCCGCCTCCGAGCTTGGCCCCGCTGCGGGCCGCGAGGTCACCGGCTGGGTCGGGGACGAGGGCCGGACGGCGGTGATCGTGCCGACATCGCTGCGCGACCCCGTGGCCCGTTCGGTGGCCGACCAGCTCGACCCGGGGATGCTCGGAATCGGCCACTCCGCCCTCGACACCCGGGTCAGCGTGCTGACGGTTGCCCAGGCCAAGGGCCTGGAGTTCGACCAGGTCGTGGTCGTGGAACCGGGCGCGATCCTCGCGGAGTCGGCACGCGGCGGCCACGACCTCTACGTCGCGCTGACCCGGGCGACCCAGCAGCTGGTCGTCCTGCATGCCGACGACCTGCCGGCGGGCTTCGACCCCCACTGAGTCCGCGGACCGGGGGCCGTCCTGCCGAGAGGCCCGTGCGGCCGAACGGGCCTGCCGGCCGACTCAGTCCTCCCCGGGGCCGGTCACGTTCTCGGCCAGCCACTCGACCAGTGGTCGGGTCCGGCGCCAGGCAGCGCGCACCTTGGTGCCTGCCGTGCGCGTGCCCAACCACGGCTCGTCGTACGGGAACGTGCCCGACACCAGGACCGTGCGGTGCCGGAGCAGGTCGAGGTCGGGATGGTCGGCCGGCACGCCGCGCGGGCGGGTCCGGACCTGCTCACCGCCCACCTCCATCCCCGCCCGCTTCAGCGCCGCGAGCTCCTTGCGCAGGGCCGGGACGGTCAGCCCGGCCTCGATCGCAGCCCGGTACCGGGCGACCTGCTCGCCCGTGGACGCGTACCACCCCGCCCCGACCATCAGCCCGCCGGAGCTGACCTGCACGTAGTACCCGCAGGCCGGACCCACTTCGACGTAGCCACCCTGGTGCTCCTTGTACGGGCTCTTGTCGGCGCTGAACCGGACGTCGCGGTAGGGCCGGAACAGCCGCCCGGCCCCGAACTCCGGCTCCAGGTCGTCGAGCAGCGCACTCAGCGGGCCGGCGACGGCGGTCTCGTACCGCTGCTTGTTGTCGGCCCAGAACGCCTTGGTGTTGTCGAGCTCGAGCTCGGCGTAGAAGCTGAACGCGTCGGCGGGGAATCCAGGGAATCGGGTAGCCATGGGGCACACCGTATGTACCCGCGCCCAGGCGCAACAGGCCGACGCCGAGATCTGTGGATGGCCCGCTACTCCCAGCTGATGGTGCGGCCCGCGGCCAGTGCGGCGTCGGCGGGGATGTCGCGGCCCAGGGTGCGGTCGCGCAGTCGATCGGTGGCCTGCGCCACGGTCTCGGCCGGGGCGGCGATGAACCCCTGGTAGAAGTCGCACCCGGCTCCCGTCAGGATCCGCAGCTGCCCAGGGGTCTCCACCCCCTCGGCGAGCACGCGCATCCCCAGCGCGTGCCCGATCCGCACGATCCCCTCGGCAAGGGCACGGGTCCGTGGGTCGCGCTCGATGTCGCGGACGAACACGCGGTCGACCTTGAGCTCGTCGACGGGGAACTTCGCCAGGTAGGCCAGCGACGAGTAGCCCGTCCCGAAGTCGTCCAGGGAGATCCGCACGCCCAGGGCGCGCAGCCGGGCCAACGCCTCGGTCGCGGCCTCCGGGTCGTCGATCAGCGCGCCCTCGGTGACCTCCAGGGTCAGGGAGGTCGCGGGCAGCCGCGAGCGCAGCAGTGCGCTGCGCACGATGTCCAGCAGCCCCGGGTCGATCAGCTGGTGGGGCGACAGGTTCACCGCCACCGAGAAGTCCGGCCCGCTGATCGGCGCCCACTCGGCGGCCTGCTGGCAGGCCTGGGTCAGCACCCAGGCGCCGATCGTCAGGATCGCCCCGGACTCCTCGGCGATCGCGATGAACTCCACCGGGCTGATGTCCCCGGCCTCCGGGTGCCGCCAGCGCATGAGCGCCTCGACCCCGACCTGCCGTCCGTCGAGGCAGCGGAACTGGGGCTGGTAGGCCACCGAGATCTCGCCGCGGTCCAGGGCGTGGTTCAGCCAGGACGAGATCTGCACCCGCCGGCCGACGTCGGCGCGCAGCCCCTCGTCGTAGGCCACGATGCTGTTGCGACCCCGGGCCTTGGCCCGGTACATGGCGGTGTCCGCGGCCCGCAGCAGGTTCGCGGCCACATCCGGGCCCGGCTCGGTGTCCGAGGACAGCGCCGTGCCGATGTTGACCCCGAAGAACAGCTCGCGATCGCCCAGGCGCAGGGGTGCGGTGATGACCCGGGCGAGGTCGCCGGCCAGGCGCGCCAGCTCGGCCCGGTCGCGCACGTCCGGCACGATCAGCACGAACTCGTCGCCGGCCAGCCGACCGATGACAGTCGCGGCACCGAAGCCCCGCAGTCGGGCGGCCATCTGGACCAGGACCTGGTCGCCGGCCTCGTGGCCGAGCGTGTCGTTGACGTCCTTGAAGCGGTCGAGGTCCACGATGACCGCGCCCACCGGCCGGCCGGAGACGACCGAGCGGGCCAGCGCGGGCTCGAGCTCCTGCTCCACGCGACGGCGGGTGCTCAGGCCGGTCAACGGGTCATGGCTGGCCTGATGTGCGAGCTGGCGCTCCATGACCTTGCGGGTCGTGATGTCGGTGTGGGTGGCGAAGGCCCCGCCCTGGGCGCCGGGCATGGGTGCGATCGACACCATGAACGCGTGCAACGTGCCGTCCTGGTCGGTCACGTCGTAGTCCCAGTCGAACGCGGGCACCCGCCCGGCGAGCACGGCCTCGACACCGGCCACCACGGCCGCCGCATCCTCGGACGCGCCCGCCGCACGGCGCATCACGGCCACGTAGTCGGCACCGATCCCGACCTCGTCGGACCCCACCCCGCCGAGACGGACCGCGGCGGTCCAGGCCGCGTTCACCGCGATGATCGTGCCCTGCCGGTCGAACACGGCCGTCATCGCGCGCGACGCGTCGAGCAGGGCCTGCATCCGGCGCTCGTTCTCGGCCTTGGCGGCCTCGGCCTCGATGAGGCTGGAGACGTCGCGATTGATCGAGACCGCCCCACGCAGCCGTCCGTCCTCGACGATCGAGGCGATCGAGACGTCGGCGTGCAGCACCCGCCCGTGCAGCGTGCGCTGCCGGACCCGTCCGGTCCAGCTGCCCTTGTTGATCAGGCTGATCGCCGGCCCGCCGTTGCCCTGGCTGGCCGATCCGTACTCGGTGGTGATCAGGTCGTCGAGCTTGCGTCCCAGCGCCTCCCGCTCCGGGATGGCGTACATGCGCTCAGCGCCGGCGTTCCACAGGATCACCTCGCGGTCGCGGGAGAACCCGATGATCGCATCGGGCATCGCATCGACGACCAGGCTGGACTGGCGCATCTGCGTCAGGGCCGTGGCCGTGTCCAGGAACGTGGTGAGGTGGGAGGCGACCTGCGCCTGGTCGGCCAGCTCCTCGGTGCTCATCCGCTCGTCGGCGGTCAGCCGGGCGGTGACCAGCAGGCCCAGGGCGCGATCGCCGGCGATCAGGGGGGTGATGCCCAGTGCGGCGACGCCCAGCCGGTCCAGCTCGCGGGCCCACTCGGGCCGGGCACCGCTGAAGGCGAGCCCGTCGATGCCCAGGATCGCGTTCTGTCCCGAGTCGAGGGCCGTGCTGAAGGGGCTCTCGGGGCCGTCCAGCGCCACCGCCTCCAGCGCTGCGGCGACGACGTCCCGGCGCTGCGGGTCGGAGTCGTGCAGGGCGCCGAGGCGGACCCGCCCGGACTGGCGCACCAGGACGGCGGCGGCGCTGGCGGTGGAGGCTGCGGCCACCTGCGCGCCGAGCTCCATGATCGCCACGACGTCATGGGAGGAGCGCGACATGCGCGCCAGGTAGTTGGGCTGCCCGTGCACCCTGCCCCTCCCGTCCCGCCGGATCTGATCGGGAGAGCGCGTTCGCGCGCCTTCCCTGTCAATCACATTCGGCTGAACGGGTGAACCGCTTTAACCCGGATCGCCGCCCCCTGGCGGCAGGCTAGCGTCCGTGCTGCTCAGTGGTGCTCAGGGGGCACGAAGCGGGCGAACGAGTCGTTGATCTCGGCCTCGGCGCCGGCGCGGCCCTCCCAGGTGGCGCCCTCCACGGACTTGCCCGGCTCGAGGTCCTTGTAGACCTCGAAGAAGTGCTGGATCTCCAGGCGGTCGAACTCGGGCATGTGGTGGATGTCGCGGATGTGGTCCATCCGCGGGTCGCCGGCCACCACGCAGATGACCTTGTCGTCGCCGCCGGCCTCGTCGCTCATCCGGAACATCCCGATGGCGCGGCACTCGATGATGCAGCCCGGGAACGTCGGCTCGTCGAGCAGGACCAGCGCGTCCAGCGGATCGCCGTCCAGGCCCAGGGTGTCGTCGATGAACCCGTAGTCGTGCGGGTACCGCGTCGCGGTGAACAGGCGACGGTCCAGGCGGATCTTGCCGGAGTGGTGATCCACCTCGTACTTGTTGCGGCTCCCGGCGGGGATCTCGATCACCACGTCGAACGTCAGCGGGTCCACGTCGCCTCCAGGGGGTCGGCACGGGCAGTACAGGATGTGCCGACCCTACCGCGCGACGCCCGCTGACCGGGAGGGGACGCGGGCTAGGGAAGTGCGGCCAGCACGTCGGCGAGGAACTGGCAGTTGTCGTAGACGTCGTCGGCCACCGTCCAGCCCATGCGGGTGACGACGGTGTCCCGAGAGGGCACCATGGCGACCATCTGGCCCCAGTGGCCCTCCATGGCGATCGTGTCCTCGGGGATCCCGGGAGTGGCTCGGCAGTCCCCGTCCCTCGGATCCCCGATGAGCCAGGTCTGCGCCCCGTACCCATGGCCCTCCCCGTCGGCCATGGCCGGCGTCGTGGCCAGGTCGAGCCACCCCGGCGGCAGGACCTGCTCCCCCTGCCACTGACCGTCGTCCATCATCAGTTGACCGAACCGGGCCCAGTCGGTGGCGCTGGCCCAGCCGTAGCTGCCGCCCACCCACGTGCCGGCGGTGTCACTCTCGATCGTCGCCGATGTCGCGCCCACAGGCTCGAAGAGCGCCGTCCGGGGGTACGCCCAGTACTCAGCGTCCGAGGTGAACTGGGCCCGGGCGACCGCCGAGAGGATGTTCGTCGTGGCGCTGAGGTACTGCCAGCGCTCGCCGGCGGGAACCTCGCTGGGCCGGTCCGCAGCCCACGTGGACATGTCCGGCTCGGCGTAGAGCATCTGCGGCACGTTCCCCCAGATCTCGTAGCTCTCGGTGTTGGCCAGGCCGTCGCGCATGTGGAGCAGGTCGGCGAGGGTGATCCCGGCACGCTCATCGGTGCGCCAGTCCCCGACCCAGGCCGGCTCCGTGCCCGCCGGGAACGCGTCGACGACGGCGGTGTCCAGGCTGAGGCCCTTCTCGGCGGCGAGTGTGTGGAACAGCATCCCGGTCAGGGTCTTGGTCATCGACCACCCGTGCAGCGCCGTCCCGTCCTCGAAGCCCGGGGCCGCCTCGGCGATCAGCAGCTGACCGTCGTGCACCACCGCCACGCCCCGGGCGTTGGCGGCTGCAGGATCCCCGGCACCCACGAAGGCCGCATCGACCACCGCCCTGAGCGCAGCCGCGTCGACACCCGCGGGCCACTGCCCGGCATCCCGGGCGCGATCACCCTGCGGCCAGGCGGTGCTGTCGTCTGCCGGCGTGTAGGCGACAGCCGTGGCGTCGGGGGCTGCGTCGAGGACGCACCCCCTGTCCGTCACCAGGGAAGCCGTGCGCGGGAACAGCCCGAGGAAGCGCGCCGTGACGCTGTGGGCCGCCTCGTCGATGGTGGTCGACACGACGGCGAGCACTGGGCTGGCCGGGAGGACGTCCTCGGCGAAGAGGTCGTTGCTCGTGGGTCGTCCGGCGACGAATGCCGCTGAGCAGACGGTCTTGGCCGCCATGCTGGAGGCCTTCGCGGGGATCCCCACCCAGAGCAGTGCGCCGATCACGACCACGAGCAGCAGTCCCACGATCCCGAGGATCCAGAGGAGAGCCTTCTTCACAGCGTGCTCCTGTCCGGCGGCCGCCCGCCGTGCGTCACCGACCAGGCGCTGGCCGTCAAGGACAGATGGTGGCCCGGCCGGGACTGCCCAGTCCACCGGACGCGCAGGGCGATCCCCGGTTCCGGCGGCAGCCACCCGGCTGATGTGGCCGATCGGGTCGACTGGCCGGCCGGAGTTCGACAACCAGTGGCGACGGTGTGTCCCGCGGTGCCACGTAGGGTCGGGCTGTGCAGCGCTCATGGCTCCTGATCCCCGCCCTGGGGATGGCGGCGGTGCTGCTGGTCGCGGGCGGTGCCGCAGGGCAGGGCCCGGCGGTGACTGGCGCCCGCGGGTCGACCTCGGACCCCGATCCGCGGTTGCCCGTCGCGGCGCCGGTGCTGGTCCCGGTCGCGGTCGGCGCCGGCAAGGACCAGGACGCGGACCCGCCCGGGGGGTCGGCGGTCACCGAGACCCCGGGGTCGACGGGCACCCCGGGCCCGGAGGAGCCTCCGGAGGCTGATCCCGACCCCTCGAAGGCTGGTCCGGAGACGACCGGCGCCCCGCTGGATCCCGACGCCGTGGAGGCGGCCCTCGCCCCGCTGCTCAGCGGTGGGGCACTGGGTCCGGGGCGCAGCCCCGCCCACGTCATCGACGTCGCAACCGGCGAGGTCCTCTACGACGCCGCCGACGACCCGACGGTCCCGGCGTCGACGATGAAGCTGGTCACGGCGGTGTCGGTGCTCGACGCCCTCGGCCCGGACACCAGGCTGCGCACGCGCGTGGCCGTCGTGGACCCGGATGCCGCGACGCCGCGCGTGGTGATCGTCGGCGCCGGGGATCCCAGCCTGCGCTCCACCGGGGCGAAGGTCGGCGGTGCCGGGACGAGCCTGACGCCCGCGTCCCTCCAGGAGCTCGCCGCGTCGACGGCCCGGGCGCTGGCGCTGCGCGGGATCACCCGGGTGCGGGTCCGCTACGACGCCTCGCTGTTCACCGGTCCGGCCGAGCACCCCACCTGGGCGGGCTCGTTCCCGGCGGCCGGCGTCGTCGCCCCCGTCAGCGCGCTGGTGGTGGACCAGGGCCGGCGGACGCCGGGTGGGGTGAGCAGGGTCGCCGATCCCGCTGCCCAGGCAGGGCAGGAGTTCGCCGAGCAGCTGGCGGCCGCAGGCGTGACCGTCCGGGGTGAGCTCAAGGAGCTGGCGACCCCGGACGATGCCGCGACGCTCGCCCACGTCGAGTCCCCGAGCGTGGGGGTGCTGGTCGAGCGCATGCTCGCAGCGTCGGACAACGACTACGCCGAGATCCTGGGTCGCCTCGGGGCCGCGGCCAGCGGTGGGCCTGCCAGCTTCGCCGGTGTCGCTGCGCGCGCAGCACAGGTGCTCGCGGAGCTGGGGGTGGACGATGCCGGCGCCAGGTTCGCCGACGCCTCCGGCCTGTCCCGGGGCAACCGGCTGGCGCCCTCCACGCTGACCGA
Source organism: uncultured Actinomycetes bacterium (assembly GCA_963774745.1). Classification (GTDB taxonomy): domain Bacteria; phylum Actinomycetota; class Actinomycetes; order S36-B12; family CAIYMF01; genus Prado023. Next base: position 333,303 of record CAVZGE010000002.1, read on the forward strand.
CCTCCTGGCCGTGACCGCGCAGGGCTACGGGTCGATCCACTCCGGGCTGCCGGTGGCTGGGGCGACCGGCTCGCTGGCCGCCCGGTTCCGGACCACCGACCAGCAGCCCGCCCGGGGCGTCGTCCGGGCCAAGACCGGCACCTTGACCGGGGTCGGCTCCCTGGCCGGGTACGTCAGCCGGCCAGATGGTCGCCTGCTCGCCTTCGGCTTCGTGGACGGGTCGACCCCAGGCGGAGCCCTGGCTGCGCGGGCTGCGTTCGACCGGGCTGCCGCGGCCCTGGTCACCTGTGACTGCGTGGCCCCCTGAGCCGCACCCGGACCCGTGTCGGCAGGCGCGCCTATGCTTCGCAACGTGGCGAACCTCGTGGACTGGACCCTGGCTGAGCGGATCGGGCTCCGGTTCATGCCCAAGGGCCCCACGACCACCCCGACCGAGGCCCACGGCACGGTCGCCGAGCTGCGCGAGCTCGCCCAGCTCGCGCGCGAGCCGGTCCGGGCGCTCACCGGGCTCGACGCGGATCCCGAGCATGCACCGGCGGTCGTGGTCGACCGTGGCGAGTGGATCCAGTCCAACATCGCCGGTCTGGGGGTGGCCCTGGACCCGTTCGTGTCCGCACGCGCCGAGAAGGAGGCCAACCCGGGGATCGAGGCGGTGGGCTCCCGGCTCACGGCTGCGCAGCTCGGGGGAGCGATGGCCTGGCTCTCGGGCAAGGTCCTCGGGCAGTACGAGGCGTTCACCGTGCCCGGCACGCCGGGCCGGCTGCTGCTGGTCGCCCCCAACATCGCCCTGGTCGAGCGCGAGCTGGAGCTGGTCCCCCGCGACTTCCGGTACTGGGTCTGCCTGCACGAGGAGACCCACCGCGCGCAGTTCGGTGGGGTTCCCTGGCTGCAGGACCACTTCCTGACCGAGGTGCAGGCGTTCGTCGCGATCAGCGACCTGTCGGTGGCGGACTTCATGGCCCGGCTCGGGGCCGTCGCCCAGTCCGTCGTCGGCGCCGCGCGCGGGCGCCCCGGGCCCAGCCTGATGGAGGCGTTCCAGACCCCCGCCCAGCGCGAGATCTTCGACCGGCTCACCGGCCTGATGTCCCTGCTCGAGGGCCACGCGGACTACGTGATGGACGAGGTCGGCCCCGATCATGTGCCGACGGTCGCCCTGATCCGGGAGCGCTTCGCGGCCAGGCGCTCCCAGGCGGGGACCGTCGACGGGTTCGTGCGCCGGATGATGGGCATGGAGACCAAGATGCGCCAGTACACCAGTGGCGCGGACTTCGTCCGGTCCGTGATCGCGACGTCGGGCAACGAGGGGTTCGCCCAGGTCTGGGATGCCCCGGGGAACCTGCCGTCGGCGGCCGAGATCGAGGACCCCGCGGCGTGGGTGCGTCGCGTGCTGGGCTGATGGCCGCCCAGCGGCCCCCACGGGCCGCGGTGCGGGCGGCGGTCAGGGCGGGTCTGGCTGACCTCCAGCCCGGCGAGCGCGTGGTCGTGGCCCTGAGCGGGGGCGCGGACTCCCTGGCGCTGACGGCCGCGGCCGTCGCCGTGGGCGCCGAGCTGGGGCTCCTGTGCGAGGCGGTGGTGATCGACCACCAGCTCCAGCCCGGTTCCGGGGAGACAGCTGCGCGGGCCGCTGATCAGGCGCGGATCCTGGGTTGCGCCGAGGCCCGAGTGGTCACGGTGGAGGTCCCCCGGGGGGCAGGCTCGGGTGGGCTGGAGGCCGCCGCGCGCGCAGTGCGGTACGCGGCCCTGGAGGCGGTGGCGGCCGAGCAGCCACCGGCCGCGGCGATCCTGCTCGGGCACACCCGGGACGACCAGGCCGAGACGGTCCTGCTCGGTCTCGCCCGCGGCTCGGGCACCCGCTCCCTGGCGGGGATGGCGGCCCGCAGCGGGCTCAACCTCCGGCCACTGCTCGACCTGCCCCGCGACGTCGTGGTCGCGGCCGCCCTCGAGGCAGCCGCAGCCGACCCACGGCTCGAGCCGTGGACCGATCCGCACAACGCCGACGCGGGTTTCGCCCGTGTCCGGGTGCGCGAACAGCTGCTCCCGATCCTCGAGGCGAGCCTCGGCCCCGGGATCGTCGAGGCACTGGCCAGGACGGCGTCCCTCGCGCGGGAGGACGCCGATGCCCTGGACGCCTGGGCCGACCGGGTGTGGGCGCGAGCGTTCGGTGATCCATTCAGGTTGCGGACCCTAGAGGAGCAACAACGTGAACGGATCACGGGTCAGCCGCCGGGCGCGGCCCCTGGCGCCGGCAGCGCTGGGCCGATGGCCCTGCCGATCGCGGCCCTGCGCCCCGATGGTGCGGCCCTCCCCCCTGCGATCGTGCACCGAGTCGTCCGCCGGTTCCTGATCGGAAGTGGCGTGCCCACCGGGTCGTTGACCGCTGGGCACATCCGCGCGGTGGCCGCACTCCTCGGACCCGACAGCTCCCCCGGCGCTGAGGTGGCCCTCCCCGGAGGTCGACGTGCCCGCCGGGAGGCCGGGTCGGTTGTTGTGAGAGTCTGACCCCCGTGGACGCCGCACACATTGGTACCGACCTCGAGAAGGTCCTCATCGACGAGGCAACGCTGCAGGCCCGACTGCGCGAGATGGCCGCCCAGGTCGACGCCGACTACGCGGATCGCGATGTCCTGCTCGTCGGCGTCCTCAAGGGCGCGATCATGGTGATGGCCGACCTCGCGCGGGCGATGAGCATCCACCTGCAGATGGACTGGATGGCGGTGTCGTCCTACGGCTCGTCGACGAAGTCCTCGGGCGTCGTGCGGATCCTCAAGGACCTCGACACCGACATCACCGGCCGGCACGTGCTCATCGTCGAGGACATCATCGACTCCGGCCTGACGCTGTCCTGGCTGATGCGCAACCTGACGGCCCGGGGTGCCGCCTCGGTCGAGGTGCTGACCATGCTGCGCAAGCCGGAGGCCGTCAAGGTCGAGCTCGAGCCGAAGTACATCGGATTCGACATCCCCAACGAGTTCGTCGTCGGGTACGGCCTGGACTACGCCGAGAAGTACCGCAACCTGCGCGAGATCGGCACGCTGGCCCCGCACGTCTACAGCTGAGGTGCCGCAGGGGCGGCGCGTCCCCCCAGACCCCCGGATCCCCCTCGCCCCGGGAGCCCGTGTCAGCATCCGGTGCGGCCATACGCCCAGCGCGAACCGCGGACGCCGGTGTCGGCGGATCGGTGTAGTTTCTCCATACGGGCGCGCGGCCCGGCGGGTGAGTGCGGGCTGGAGCGGCACGCACGCACCCGAGGACGGTCGGGGTCACCCGGGCAAGGATGGACGTGAAGCGCTTCCTACGTGGTCCGATCTTCTGGATCCTGATCGCCACGCTGCTGCTGCTCATCGGCAGCAGCCTGGTCACCGACATCACCGGCCCGCGCCAGGTGGACACCTCCGAGGTGGTCACGGCCATCGAGAAGGGCCAGATCAAGGACGCCCTGCTGGTCGACGTCGAGCAGCGCATCGAGGTGGAGTACACCGACGGCTCGAAGAAGTTCGCCGAGTACATCGACGGCCAGGGGATCAAGCTGCAGGAGCGGCTGCAGGCCGAGGTCGACAAGGGCGGGTCGCTCGAGTCCTACAACGTCAAGGTTCCCCGCCAGTCGTTCCTGGTGACCATGCTGGTCTCCCTGCTGCCGATCTTCCTGGTCCTGGTCCTGCTGTTCTTCTTCATGAACCAGATGGGCGGCGGCTCGAAGGTCATGAGCTTCGGCAAGTCCAAGGCCAAGCCGCTGAGCAAGGACCTGCCCAAGACCACGTTCGCCGACGTCGCAGGGGCGGAGGAGGCCGTCGAGGAGCTCGGCGAGATCAAGGAGTTCCTCCAGGACCCGGCCCGGTTCCAGGCGGTCGGGGCCAAGATCCCCAAGGGCGTCCTGCTCTACGGCCCGCCCGGCACCGGCAAGACCCTGCTGGCACGCGCCGTGGCCGGCGAGGCCGGTGTGCCCGTTCTTCTCCATCTCCGGCTCGGACTTCGTGGAGATGTTCGTCGGCGTCGGTGCCTCCCGGGTCCGCGACCTCTTCGAGCAGGCCAAGACCAACGCCCCGGCGATCATCTTCGTCGACGAGATCGACGCGGTCGGACGCCACCGTGGCGCTGGTCTCGGCGGCGGGCATGACGAGCGCGAGCAGACCCTCAACCAGCTGCTGGTCGAGATGGACGGCTTCGACGTCTCGGGCGGCGTCATCCTGATCGCCGCGACCAACCGGCCCGACATCCTCGACCCGGCGCTGCTGCGCCCGGGCCGCTTCGACCGGCAGATCCAGGTCTCCCCGCCGGACCTGCTCGGCCGCCACGAGGTGCTCAAGGTGCACGCCCGCGGCAAGCCGATGGCGCCCGGGGTCGACCTGCAGGCCGTCGCCCGGCGCACCCCCGGGTTCACCGGTGCGGACCTGGCCAACGTGCTCAACGAGGCCGCGCTGCTCACCGCGCGCTCAGGGGCCGCCCTGATCGACAACCGGGCCCTGGATGAGGCCATCGACCGCGTGATCGCCGGTCCGCAGAAGCGCACCCGGGTCATGGACGACAAGGAGAAGCGGATCACGGCCTACCACGAGGGCGGGCACGCCCTGGTCGCCGCCGCGCTTCCCGGCAATGACCCCGTGCACAAGATCACGATCCTGCCGCGCGGGCGGGCGCTGGGCTACACGATGGTCCTGCCCGACCAGGAGAAGTACTCCACCACCCGCAGCGAGATGCTCAACCAGCTGGCCTACATGCTCGGCGGGCGGGCTGCCGAGGAGCTGGTCTTCCACGACCCCACCACGGGAGCCTCCAACGACATCGAGAAGGCGACCGCCGTCGCCCGTGCGATGGTCACCCAGTACGGAATGACCGAGCGGCTCGGCGCGATCCGCTACGGCAAGGAGAACGGCGAGGTCTTCCTGGGCCGCGACATGGGCCACACCCGGGACTACTCCGAGGAGATCGCCGCCGCGATCGACGAGGAGGTCCGCAGCCTCATCGACCACGCACACAACGAGGCCTTCGAGATCCTGGTCGACAACCGCGACGTGCTCGACCGCCTGGTCATCGAGCTGCTGGAGAAGGAGACCCTGAACAAGGAGCAGGTGGCCGCGATCTTCGAGGAGCTGCACCTGCGTCCCTCCCGTCCGGCGTGGACCGGCTCGGAGCGTCGCGCCCCCTCGGACCGGCCGCCGGTCGACGTGCCGGAGCGGATCGGCGAACCGGTTCCCGTCGGCGGCTCCATGCTCGGCGCGTACGGCCTGCCTGCCCCGGGCGGGACGTACGGCGCGCCGATCCCGGGTGCCTACGGGCCCCCGGCGCCCGACGGGACGTACCCGAACCCCCTCCCCGCCGGGTCCAGCGGGGCTGCGGCGCCTCCCGCTGGCTACCCCACGGGGTGGGAGCCGGCACCCGGCTCACCGGGGGCACCCGGAGCGCCCGGGGCACCCGGAGCGCCGTGGACCGGCGCACCCGCCGGCAGCAACGGCGGGCACTCCCACGGCCCCGGTGCCGCGCCGCCGCCCACAGCGCATCCCCCCGCTGCCCATCCCACTGCCCATCCCCCGGCACATCCGAGCGCGTCGAACTCCGGACCGCAGGCCGGGGAGCCGTCATCGGACGAGGGCGCTGGGCCGTCCGCAGCTGCGCCGGACGCGGGAGATCCTGCTGATCCGACAGGTGGGGCCCGTCCGCCCGGGACCGATCGGTGAACGGGATCGACCCGGTGCACGGGATCGATCCCCCGACGATCTCCGAGCCGATCGACCTGGTGCGGGCCGCGTCCGCAGTGCGTGAGCTGCTCCTCGCGATCGGCGAGGACCCGGACCGCGACGGGCTGCGCGACACCCCGGAGCGGGTGGCCCGCAGCTACGCGGAGATCTTCCGCGGCCTGCGCGAGGAGCCCGACGACGTGCTGTCGACGACGTTCGACCTCGGCCACGACGAGTTGGTGCTGGTCAAGGACATCGAGGTGTACTCCACGTGCGAGCACCACCTCGTGCCCTTCCACGGGGTGGCCCATGTGGGCTACATCCCGAGTCGGGACGGCCGGATCACGGGCCTGAGCAAGATCGCCCGGCTCGTGGACGTGTACGCCAAGCGCCCGCAGGTCCAGGAGCGGCTGACCACCCAGATCGCCGACGCCATGGTGCGGGTGCTGCAGCCCCGTGGTGTCATCGTCGTCATCGAGTGCGAACACCTGTGCATGTCCATGCGCGGGGTGCGCAAGCCCGGTGCCCGCACCGTCACCAGTGCGGTGCGCGGGGGCCTGCGTGAGCCGGCGACCCGGTCCGAGGTCATGTCGCTGATCCTCAAGGACTAGGCGTGCACCCGCGCGGACTGCCCGAGTCGTTGGCCGGTGTGCGGCGCACGCTGGTGATGTCCGTGCTCAACGTCACGCCGGATTCCTTCTCCGATGGTGGGCGGTACGTCGACGTCGGCGTTGCAGTGGCCCATGCGCTGGAGCAGGTGGCGGCCGGCGCCGACATCATCGACGTCGGTGGCGAGTCCACCCGGCCCGGGGCCCAGCGGATCCCCGCTGACGAGGAGCTGCGGCGGGTGATCCCGGTGATCGAGCGGCTCGTGGCCCAGGGCGTGGTGGTCAGCATCGACACGATGCGCACCGAGGTGGCAGCAGCCGCTGTCGCGGCGGGGGCCGGCCTGGTCAATGACGTCTCAGGAGGGCTCGCCGATCCCGCGATGCACCAGTTCGTCGCCGGCGTGGAGGTGCCCTACATCGCCATGCACTGGCGAGGGCACTCGACCGACATGGCGCGGCTGGCCACCTATGGCGACGTCGTCGCCGACGTCCGCACCGAGCTGGGCCAGCGACTGGCGGACCTGGACCGTGCCGGGGTCGACCTGGCGCGGGTGATCCTCGATCCCGGTCTCGGGTTCGCCAAGGACCCGGCCCACAACTGGGCCCTGCTCGCAGCCCTGCCCGACCTGGTCGCCCTCGGCCACCCGGTGCTGATCGGGGCCAGCCGCAAGCGCTTCCTCGGGGAGCTCCTCGGCGAGCCCGGAGCGCCACGGCCGCTCGAGGCGCGGGATGCGGCCACCGACGCGGTCACGGCGCTGGCGGCTGCGGCCGGGGCGTGGGCCGTGCGGGTCCACGACGTCCGGGGCTCCCGCGATGCGATCGCCGTGGCCGGCGCATGGCGGGACGCCACGGGCGCCCCCCGCCGGGTCGACGCCACGGGCTCCGGTGGACCCGGAGCGGCCGCCACGACCCGCCCAGCGCCGACCAGGGGGCACGCATGACTGACACGTTCAGCCGGGATCTCGACCGGATCACCCTCACGGGGGTGCGGGCCCGCGGATATCACGGCGTGTTCGACGAGGAGCGCAGGGACGGTCAGGAGTTCCGCGTCGATGTCGTCCTCGGGGTGCTGTCGATCTCCAAGGCGGCCCGGTCCGACGACCTGCGGCACACGGTCGACTACGGCGCGCTGGCCCAGTCGGTGGTCGAGGTGATCGAGGGCCCGCCCGTGAACCTGATCGAGACCCTGGCAGCGGCCATCGCCGACCGGTGCCTGGCGATCGACTACGTGCGGGCGGTGACGGTCACGGTGCACAAGCCGCAGGCCCCCATCCCGGTGCCCTTCGATGACGTGTCGGTGAGCATCACGAGGTCGCGATGACGCGGGCGGCCCTCGCCCTCGGCGCCAACCTGGGGGACCCGCGGGAGTCCCTGCGTGGGGCGGTGGCGGGCCTGGCCGGGCACCCGGGGGTCCAGGTCGAGGCAGTCTCCAGCCTGTGGCGCACCGCGGCAGTCGGCGGTCCGGAGCAGCCCGACTACGTCAACGCGGTGGTGCTCGTGGACACCGCCCTTGATCCCGGGGCCCTGCTGGGGCTCGCGCACGCGCTGGAGGCCGCCGCGGGACGGGTCCGCGAGGTCCGCTGGGGCCCACGCACCCTGGACGTCGACCTCCTGGCCGTCGACGACCAGCGCAGCGACGACCCGCTGCTCACCCTCCCGCACCCGCGCGCCCACGAGCGCAGCTTCGTCCTGATCCCCTGGGCCGAGGTGGATCCCGGGTTCGTGCTCACGCCGGCGGGCGGCCCCGCTCGCACGGTGGCCGACTGGGCCGCCGACGGCACCGACCAGCAGGTCGAGCTGCTCGAAGGGGGCTCCTGGTGGAGATGAGGCCCACCTCGATCCCGTGGCTGTTCGCCGTCGCCGGGATCGCCGCCCTGCTCGGCTGGGGCTTCGCCGCCTGGGTGGACGGCAACGGTCGGCTGCCCTCGGTCCCGTGGATGGCGGTGGTGGTCATCTGGGTGGTTGCCGGCTTCGTGGGGGCGTGGGCGGTGGTGGCGCGGCGCCGGTTGCACCCCAAGCCCGGTGCCCCTGGGATGGCGCCGCTGATGGCCGCCCGCACGACCGCCCTGGCCCTGGCCGGGTCGCGCACCGGGGCCGTGGTCTTCGGGGTGTACGGCGGGATCGCCCTCCGGCTGCTGGAGGAGACGGCCGTCGCCGCTGGGCGGGAGCGGCTCCTGGCCGCCGCGCTCGCGTCCCTCGGCGGCTTCGTCCTGGCGGCCCTGTCGCTCTGGCTGGAGCACAACTGTCGGCTGCCCGAGGACACCGACGAGGCGACGACGCGGGTGGCGGGTCCGGGTCAGGACCCGGGTCCGGCGGGCGCCGCGTCCTGACCCGCCGAGATCCCGCGTCGGTCGCCGGCGGCCTGCCGCCGAGTGGGTGGACTAACGTGTCCACCATGACCGACCGCGCCAAGCAGCACCCCGATCTCGACTACGAGGACTGGCCCTACGACGACCTGCGCGACACGGCGTTCGAGCGGGCCCGCCAGCACCACGACCTGCAGTTCTTCATCGACCTGATGGCGCACACGCCGGCCCTGACCGCCACCGCGGACGAGGGTGGCTCCCTCGGGGAGACCGCCGGGTCGTTCATCGAGACGATCGAGGCGGCCAGGCAGGCGTTCACCCGCACCGGCGTCGGCGACCTGGAGCCGTTGTTCGTCGCGGTGTTCGCGACGTACCTGCGCGAGCACCCCGAGCGCTGACGCCACCTGGCCCCGAGCGCTGAGGCACGGCCGACCCCGACCGCCGCCCGAGGCGGGACGCGGGGGCCCCGCAGCCGAGGTGCCGGGGAGGCGGCGTGGTCCCCGGGCTCAGCGGTCGACGTCGCCGCATACGAGCAGGAAGCTGGCGATGGCCGCGGGCAGGTCGGCTGGCCTGGTTCCCTCGAGAGCGGCACCCAGCGCGGCAGCGTTGCCGAAGCCGGCGCTGCGCAGCTTGAGTCGCCACGGCGTCCGGTCGTTGCGCGAGACCAGCAGGTAGCCGTTGATCCCGGTGGGGTTCTCCGTCCAGGTGTAGGTCGCGCCCTCCGGGACGCGCACGACCTTCGGCAGTCGCACGTCCACCGGCGCCCCGGTCGAGTGCGCCAGCTGGTCGGCCGCCCACGCGACCAGCCCGATGGCGGGCACCAGCTCGTCGACGAGCAGCCGGACGCGCGCCCGCGCATCCCCAGCCAACCCCCGGGGGACCGTGAACGCGGGATACGGCAGGTAGGGGTCGTCGCGTCGCAGGTCGAGGTCCACGCCGCTGGCCCGGGCGACTGGGCCCGAGGCCCCGAGTCCGCGGGCCTGCTCGGCGCTGAGCACCGCGACCCCGGCGTAGGCCGAGTCGAGGACGGCGGCCAGCACCGGGCTGTCGACCTCGGTGAGGGGCGCGCCCGGGCCGACCGCGGACCACGCGGCTGCGGCGGCGGCCACCCGGGACACCCAGGTCGGGTCGACGTCGGCGCGCACGCCACCCACCTGGCAGAACATCGGGTGCACCCGATGCCCGGTGGCTGCCTCGATCAGGTCCAGGACCTCGGCGCGCCAGGCCCACGCGTGGGTGCGCCACGGCGCCGGCAGGTCGCCGGGCAGCGGGGCGAGGAACGCCAGGTGATGGGCGATCCGGGTCAGCTCGCACAGCAGGATCCGGATGTGCTGGGCGCGCTCGGGCGGGGCCAGGCCCAGCGCCCGCTCCACGCCGACGACCACGCCGATCTCCGAGCAGAAGGCGGACAACCAGTCGTGCCGGTCGACGAGCATGATGATCTGCCGGTAGTCGCGGGACTCGAAGAGCTTCTCCGCACCGCGGTGCACGGTTCCCGGGATCCACGCCGCGGACGCCACGAGGCCGCCGTCGAGGGACAGGGAGATCGTGGGCAGCCCGTCGAGGGTTGGGTGGTCCGGGCCGAGGGCGATGTCGCCCGGGAGCACCTGCTCGGCGACCAGCCGGTGGACCGCGGCCCCGCCCTGAGCGTGCATCCGCCAACCCTACGACGCTGGCCTACGCTGGGGAGCATGGCTGAGCCGCTGTCCGTCGACGACGCATTCGCCCCTCCCGGCGAGGCCTGGCATCCGGTGTCGCCCAAGCTGGCGACCGCCCGCCGGATCACCATGGTGCTGGTGATGGGGGTCCTGCTGGTGGGCCTGGTGCTGCTGGGGCTCGTGCCGCAGGCGCGCACGGCCGCCCTGGTCCTGACGGGCGTGTGGCTTGCTGCCGTGATCTGGATGTGGTGGCTGATCGGCCGCCGGGTGCGGTCCTTCGGGTACGCCGAGCGGGCCGACGACCTGCTGGTCACCAGCGGGATCATGTTCCGCCGGCTGGTGGTGGTCCCCTACGGCCGGATGCAGCTCGTGGACATCACGGCCGGGCCTCTCGACCGGCGCCTGGGCGTCGCGACGGTGCAGCTGCACACGGCGGCCGCATCCACGAACGCCACGATCCCCGGACTCCCGCCGGCTGAGGCCTCGGGCCTGCGGGACCGCCTTGCGGCCCGAGGAGAGCAGCGGAGCGCGGGGCTGTGACCCAGCCACCAGCCGGACCAGCACCGGGCACGTCCCCGCCCGGGCTGGGCACCGCGCGTCGCCGGACCCACCAGCTGACACCCCTGGTCGACTCCGTGCGCTCCCTGGGCGTCCTGGTCGGCGTCGTCGTCGTGTTCGGCACCGGCAACCTGCGCGACCTCGCCGGCCACCTCGGTGGACTGGCGGGGGCAGCGCTCATCCTCGGCGCGCTCGCCCTCCTGATGCTGCTGTCGCTCGGCTGGCACTACCTGGCGTGGACCCGGACGGAGTACTTCTTCGACGAGTCCGGCGACTTCCGGCTGGATTCCGGGGTGCTCCAGCGCAACGAGCGCCGGGTGACCCTGTCGAGGCTGCAGAGCGTGGACACGACCCGCCCCCTGCTCGGCCGGGTCGTGGGGCTGTCCCAGGTGCGCATCGAGGTGGCCGGCAGTGGGGACTCGCGCGTCCTGCTGTCCTACCTCACCGACGCCGAGGCGCAGGCCCTGCGCGCGGAGATCATCGCCCGCGCGGCGGGGATGTCCCCGGACGTGGGGGAGGCCCCGGAGGCCATCCTCGCGACCGTGCCCACCGGCGACCTGGTGGTCAGCCTCCTGCTGCGCAGCGAGACGATGATCCTGTTCGCCGTCTCGGTCCTGGTCGTCGCGTCCGTGACCCTGACCGAGGGCGCGGGCGGGCTGCTGCTGGTCCTGGTCACCGGTGGCCTGCCGCTGCTGGCCGTCTTCGGCCAGTTCACCCGGTTCTTCGGCTTCACCGTCGCCGACTCCCCGGACGGGCTGCGGCTGCGCCACGGCCTGGTCAACGTGCAGAGCCAGACCGTCCCGCCCGGACGGGTGCAGGCCATCGAGATCGCCGAGCCGCTGCTGTGGCGGCGCAAGGGCTGGGTGCGGGTCTCCTTGAACGTGGCCGGCCTCCAGGCCGACCAGAACGGGCAGCTGGAGCACGTCCTGCTGCCGGTGGCTCCGCACGACGTGGCCCGCCAGATCATCTCGCGGGTCATGCCCGGGGTGGACCCGGGCGCCCTGGACTTCCAGCCGGCCCCCGAGCTCGCCCGCCGCCGGGCGTGGCTGCAGTACCGGAACCTCGGTGTCGCCCACGACGGCCTCGTCCTGGCCGCCCGGCGCGGCTTCCTCACCCGCCGGCTGGCGCTGATCCCGCACGCCCGCACCCAGTCCGTCGGGGTCACCCAGGGCCCGTGGCAGCGCCGCCTCGGCCTGGCGTCCGTTCGGGTCGACTCGACTCCCGGGCCGGTCTCGATCGTGGTCCTGCACCGGACCACCGGCGAGGCCCGCCGGATCGCCGAGGACCAGCTGGTCCGAGCGGCCGCCAGCCGGGCGACCGGCCCCGGCGAGCGCTGGATGCAGGGATCGGCGGCACACGTCCCTCCGGCCCCCGCGCTGGCCGATCCGGCGTCGGTCGCGCCCGCCCGCCGCGATCTCCCCCCGACGGACCCCGCCGCAGCCGACGGGGCCGCCGCGTTCCCGGATTTCGGCCAGGGTTCGCCGTAGCGACACGCGAGCGGTCCCCCGCCGGATGGCGACGATCGGCGAGGATTCGGCCATGACCGAGGTGATGAGCCCGCCCCGACCGGATCCGGGCCCGGCGTCGGCCGCGCCCCTGCGCACCCGCGAGCCCCGCGGGCTGCTCGACCCGGGCCAGGCCACGAGCAGGCTCGCCGGGCTCCTGGGCCGCCCCCTGACGCATGTGGACACCTCGCTGGGCCGGATCGTGCTGTCGATCGCCGCCGATCCGGTCCACCTCGTGGTCCTGGCCGGCCCCGTTGGGTTGGGCGGCCCGCAGGGGTCCGGCCCGACGCTGGAGGCTCACCAGGCTGCGGCGCTGTTGACCGGGTGGGTGCGCCGGCCGGTCACGGACCTGCACGTCGATGCCGGTGGCGGGTTGCACCTGGGGCTCGGTGCGGATCGGCTGGCCGTCGCGGCTGAGGCCGCCCACGAGGCCTGGGAGGTCCGTGGGATGGATGGCGGCCTCATGGTGTGCCTTCCCGCTGGCCGGATCTCGGTGTGGGCGCCCACCTTCGGGCGCATCCCGCGGGCCCACCCGTCCGGTCGGTAGCTCAGCGCCTCCCGGGGGTTCGTGGGCTGGTCCCGCCGCCTCGCGCCGTGGACCAGGGCGGTGGCACACCCGCGCCGACCGGCTCCAGCAGGCACGTGGGGCGCACCGGTGGCAGGCTGCGATCGATGAGCGCTGATGCTTCCTCCGCAGGGCCGACCCCGGCACCTCGCCTGGCCGTCGGGGTCATCGGCGTGGGCCGCGCCGGTGCCCCGCTGGCTGCAGCCCTTGCCCGGGCCGGTCACCCGCTCGTCGGCGCGCACGCGGTCTCGGAGCGGTCCCGTCGCCGGGTGGCGGAGTTCCTGCCCGGGACCCCCCTGCGCAGCGCTGCCGAGGTGATGGCTGCCGCCGACCTGGTCCTGCTCACCGTCCCGGACGACGTCCTGGCCGACCTGGTCGTCGGCCTCGCCGACACCGGCGCGGTCACCCCGGGCCAGTTCCTGGTCCATGCCTCGGGTCGCTACGGCACGGCCGTGCTCGAGCCGGCCACCCGGCTCGGGGCGCTGCCGATGGCGCTGCACCCCGTCATGACGTTCACCGGTTCGCGCTCGGACCTCGACCGGCTGGCCGGCTGCCCGTTCGGGGTGACCGCCCCGCGGGTGCTGCGCCCGGTTGCCGAGGCGCTGGTCGTCGAGATGGGTGGTGACCCGATGTGGGTCCCCGAGGAGGCGCGCCCGCTGTACCACGCCGCGCTCGCGAACGGTGCCAACCACCTGGTGACCCTGGTCGCCCAGACCCTCGACCTGCTGGCGATCGCCGGGGTCGAGAACCCGTCGGGGCTGGTGCGCCCGCTGCTCACGGCAGCCCTGGACAACGTCCTGGCGATGGGGGACGACGCACTCACCGGCCCGGTGGCTCGCGGCGATGCCGGGACCGTTGCCGCCCACCTCGAGGCCCTGTCCCGGGCCGCCCCCGAGGCACGGGCGGCCTACGTGGCGATGGCCCGGCTCACCGCGGATCGGGCGCTGGCCGCAGGCCGACTGGACCCCGCTGCGGCCGAGTCCCTGCTCGATGTCCTCGGCTGACCCACCGCCCCGCCACCCCGCCACCCCGCCCCGCCCCGCGCCCCGCGCCCCGCCCCACCCTCAACTCGTCCGGATTTCCGAGCATCGCCGCTCGGAGATCCGGACCAACCGCTGGATCGTCCGCGCGAGAGCGGATCAGGGGAGCCCGGGCGTGCGAGAGCGGATCAGGGGGAGCCCGGGCGCGCGAGAGCGGATCAGGGGGACCCGGGCGCGCGAGAGCGGATCGGGGGGAGCCCTGCCGGGGAGCCCGGGCGGGGGGAACGGGCGGGGGGTCGACGCACTAGGGTCGGCGGCGGAGATGTCGGGTCCTGCCCCACGAGGGGACGAGGGTCGGAGGTGTGGGCGCAGCAGCGATCCGCGAACCGCCCCAGGCGGGTGACGAGCACGTGAGGAGTGGCATGAGCCAGACGCAGGCCAAGGCGGGACCGCCGCCAGTGATGCGGGTGGTGCGCACCCGCGAGTCGCTCGATGACGCCTACGCGAGCCTGCCGGTGCCGTCGGTGCGCTCAGCCCGGGCCGCCCGGGCGGCCGTCTTCACGATGGGCGCCCTGCACGAGGGGCACATCGCGCTGATCCGCGCCGCCCGCGGCGAGGTGGGCCCGACCGGGCACGTGACCGTGACCGTCTTCGTCAACCCGCTGCAGTTCGGCGCCTCCGAGGACCTCGAACGCTATCCGCGCACCATCAAGGCCGACCTCGCGGCCTGCGCCGCGGAGGACGTGGACCTGGTCTTCGTGCCTGCGGCCGAGGTGCTGTACCCGACGGGCGACCCCGAGGTGCGCATCGACCCGGGCCCGATGGGCGCGATCCTGGAGGGGGCCGTGCGCCCGGGGCACTTCGCCGGCGTGCTCACCGTGGTGATGAAGCTGCTGCACATGACCCGCCCCGACGCCACGTTCTTCGGCGAGAAGGACTACCAGCAGCTCACGCTGGTGCGGCGCATGGTCGCCGACCTGGACCTGCCGGTCAGGGTGCACGGCGTCCCGACGATCCGCGAGGCCGACGGCCTGGCCCGCTCGAGCCGCAACCACTACCTGTCCGCCGACGAGCGCGCGCTGGCCGTGGCCGTCCCCGCTGCCCTGGCAGCCGGTGTGACTGCCGCTGACCTGGGTCGGTCGGCTGATGCCGTGGTGGGTGCCGCCGAGCTCGAGCTCATGCGCGTGGGCCTCTCCCCGGACTACGTCGCGCTGACCGATCCGGCCCTCGGCCCGGCCCCGGAGGTCGGTCCCGCGCGGTTGCTCCTGGCCACCCGGGTCGGCCAGACGCGACTGATCGACAACACACCGGTTACGTTGCGCAGATGAGCATCGCGGGGCTGGGCGCGGACCGGCTGGTCATCCCCACCTCCGTGGCCGCACCGGACCCGGGGTGGTTCACCTCGGCCGACGTCATCGTGATCGGCTCGGGGGTCGCCGGGCTCTCGCTCGCGCTGAACATCCGTCGCCTGGGCCACCGCGTCCTGATCGTCACCAAGTCCTGGGTCGAGGAGGGCGCGACCCGCTGGGCCCAGGGCGGGATCGCGGCAGCGCTGGACGACAGCGACTCCCCCGCCGACCATGAGCGCGACACGCTCGTGGCCGGGGCCGGGCTGTGCGACCCGGCGGCCGTGCACGAGCTGTGCACGCTGGGCCCGGCTGCGGTGCGCAACCTGATCGCCGCCGGCGCCCGCTTCGACCACGACACGAGCGGGGGGATCGCCCTGACCCGGGAGGGCGGGCACCTGCGCGACCGGATCGCCCACGCCGGGGGGGATGCCACGGGTGCTGAGATCTTCCGGGCGCTGGTGGCAGCGATCGCCGGCGACCCGGGGATCGAGCTCGTCCAGCACGCCCTGGCCCTGGACCTGCTCACCGACGATCGGGGTGGTGTCCAGGGGATCACGCTGCACGTCATCGGCGAGGGCCAGCACGACGGGGTCGGGGCCGTGCTCGCCCCCGCCGTCGTGATCGCCACCGGGGGCCTCGGCCAGGTGTTCGCCCAGACGACGAACCCGGCTGTGGCCACCGGGGACGGCATGGCGCTGGCCCTGCGCGCGGGTGCCGAGGTCGCCGACCTGGAGTTCGTGCAGTTCCATCCCACCGTCATGTACCTCGGCCCCGACTCGACCGGCCAGCAGCCGCTGGTCAGCGAGGCCGTGCGCGGCGAGGGCGCCTTCCTCGTCGACGACGAGGGGGTCCGGTTCATGCAGGGCGTCCATCCCCTGGCAGACCTCGCCCCCCGTGACGTCGTGGCCAAGGCGATCACCCGGCGGATGCGCCAGCAGGGCCGGGCGCACATGTGGCTGGACGCCCGCGCCCTCGGTGCCCGCTGGGAGACGCGGTTCCCGACGATCCTGGAGTCCTGCCGCCGGCACGGGATCGATCCGGCGCACGACCTGATCCCGGTCGCCCCGGCGCAGCACTATGCGTCCGGCGGCGTGCGCACCGACCTGCTCGGCCGGGCCACGATCCCCGGGCTGTACGCCGCGGGTGAGGTGGCCTGCACCGGGGTCCACGGGGCCAACCGGCTGGCGTCGAACTCCCTGCTCGAGGGCCTGGTCTTCCCGGAGCGGATCGTGTCCGTCCTGGCCGAGGGCCTTCCCCGTCGGCGGGACCCGGTGGTCCGCGCCGAGCATCGGGGACTCGTCTCCGACGAGAACCGCCGCCCGCTGCAGGTCCTGATGACCGAGGGGGTGGGGGTCATCCGCACCGCCGACTCGCTGGCCGCCGCCGGGGCCGGGTTGGCCGACATGGTCGTCGGCGACCTGCCCCAGGGACGCAGCGAGCAGGCCTGGGAGACCACGAACCTGCACGCCATCTCCTCGGTGCTCACCGCCCACGCCCTGGCCCGCCAGGAGACCCGCGGGTCGCACTGGCGCGAGGACTTCCCGGACGTCGATGACCGGAACTGGCGCGTCCGCCTGGTCGCCCGAGCAGATCCGGACGGGGCGGTGCACACCCGCCGCGAACCCGTTCCGGCGCACGACTACCGCACCCCCGGAACCTGAGGAGGGCACGATGGGAAGCCTCGACGCACTGACGACAGCCGGACTCGACCCGGACGCGATCGACGCGCTGATCCGCGCGACCCTGGCCGAGGACCTCGGTGGCGGGGTGGACGTCACCTCGGTGGCGACGGTGCCCGACGGACAGGTCGCCACGATGGACCTGACCGCCCGGGCGGCCGGCGTGGTGGCAGGCATCCCCGTGGCCGCCCGGGTCTTCGAGGTGGAGTCCGGTGGCCGGAGCCAGGTGACGATCGTGCGCGCCGACGGCGAGCGGGTCCAGCGCGGGGACGTCGTCCTCACCGTCACGGGCCGGACCCGCTCGCTGCTGGTGTGCGAGCGCACCGCGCTGAACCTGCTGTGCCACCTGTCGGGGGTGGCGACGGCCACCGCTGCCTGGGCCGACGCGCTGTCCGGCACCCGTGCCCGCGTCCGCGACACCCGCAAGACCACCCCCGGACTGCGCGTGCTGGAGAAGTACGCGGTCCGCTGCGGGGGTGGGGTCAACCACCGGATGGGCCTGTGGGACGCCGCGCTGGTCAAGGACAACCATGTGGTCGCCGCCGGGGGTGTCGCCCAGGCGTTCGAGGCGGTCCGCTCCCGGTTCCCTGGGGTGCCGGTGGAGGTCGAGGTCGACTCCCTCGCCCAGCTCGCTGAGGTGGTCGAGGCCGGCGCGGACCTGGTCCTGCTGGACAACTTCTCCCCCGCGCAGACCGCGGAGGCCGTGGCGCTGGTGGCCGGGCGCTGCCAGCTCGAGTCGTCCGGGGGCCTGAGCCTGCACGTGGCCCAGGCCTACGCCGCGACGGGGGTCGACTTCCTCGCGGTGGGCGCCCTGACGCACTCCGCACCCGTTCTCGACCTGGGGGCCGACCTGCGGCCCGTGGAGGGCTGACCCGTGCTCCTGACCGTCGACGTGGGCAACACGAACACCGTCCTGGGCCTCTTCGAGGACCACGAGCTGGCGCACTCCTGGCGGATCACGACCCATGCCCGGGGAACCGCCGACGAGATGGCGCTGACGTTCCGGGGACTGCTCACCGAGGTCCCCGAGGTCACCGGGATCGCCCTGTGCTCGACCGTGCCCTCGGTCCTGCGCGAGATGCGGGCGATGTTCGCCCGCTACTGGGATCACGTCCCGACGGTGATCGTCGAGCCCGGCACGAAGACCGGGGTGCCGCTGCTGACCGACAACCCGAAGGAGGTGGGTGCCGACCGGATCGTGAACACCCTGGCCGCCCACCACCTGTTCGGTGGCCCGGCGATCGTGGTCGACTTCGGCACGTCGACGAACCTCGACGTCGTCAGCGCGCGGGGGGAGTTCCTCGGCGGCGCGCTGGCCCCCGGCATCGAGATCTCGCTGGATGCCCTGGCCGCGCGTGCGGCCCAGCTGCGCAAGGTCGAGCTCGTCCGCCCGCGCTCGGTCATCGGGAAGAACACCGTGGAGGCGCTGCAGTCCGGTGCGCTCTACGGGTTCGCCGGCCAGGTCGACGGGCTCGTCGACCGGATCACCGCCGAGCTCGGCGGCACCGTCGCCGCGGTCATCGCCACCGGCGGGCTGGCCCCGATCGTCGTGGCGGAGTCCCGGACCATCACCCACCACGAGCCCGACCTCACGCTGATCGGCCTGGATCTCATCTACGCCAAGAACGTCACCACATGAGAAGGTGACCCGACCGGTCCCACCTGAGCCCGATCGGAGGATCCCGTGGCCAAGCCGAAGGTCCCGGCCAGGGGCGCCACCCCGGCGCTCGGGGATCCGACGAGTCAGGGCCCCCCGAAGCCGGCCAGGCGCGCCCCTGGGCTGGCGGCCGTGGGCAAGTCGGCGCGCAAGGAGCTCCCGCGCTCGCAGCTGGGCACCTGGGTGGCTCCGGAAGGCCGACAGGATCCGGTGGCCGTCCTCGACGATCAGGCCGCCGGGCGGCTCCAGGACCTCATCCCCCTTCGCTACGCCCGCATGAGCGCCTCGGCGTTCACGTTCTACCGGGGGGCGGCGGCCGTGATGGCCAACGACCTGGGCAGCCAGCCGAGAACGGGGCTGATCGTGCAGCTCGCCGGGGATGCGCACCTGGCCAACTTCGGTGGGTTCGCCACGGCCGAGCGGACCCTCATCTTCGACCTGAACGACTTCGACGAGACCCTGCCCGGGCCGTTCGAGTGGGACGTCAAGCGGCTGGTGGCCAGCTTCGAGGTCGCGGGGCGGCACCTGGGGTTCACCCCGGCGCAGCGGCACGTGGTCGTCGCGGCCGCAGCCGGCGAGTACCGCAACGCGATGACGGAGTTCGCCGACATGTCGCGCCTGGACGTCTGGTACGCCCGCATCCAGGTCGAGGACATCCTGAGCCGCTGGGTCGGCTCCGTCGACCCGGGGCGCATCCAGTCCTTCCAGCGCACCCTGGCCAAGGGTCGGCGGAAGACCAGCGCCCGGGCCGTGTCCCGCTACACGACGGCGGGCCCGGACGGTGAGCTGCAGGTCATCAGCGACCCGCCCTTCGTCGAGCCCATCAGCGAGCTCGCGGGGATCGGCGAGGTTGAGGTCCGATCCGCCGTGGAGGGGATCCTGCATGAGTACCGCAGGTCGCTGCCCGACGACCTCAAGGTCCTGCTCGACGGCTACCGGGTCGTCGACGCGGCACGCAAGGTCGTGGGCGTGGGATCGGTCGGGACCCGGTGCTGGATCGCCCTGCTCGTGGGGCGTGACGATCCCCGTGACGACCTCGTCCTGCAGTTCAAGGAGGCCGGGGCCTCGGTCCTCGAGGCGGTCACCGCGCCCAGTGCCTACCAGAACCACGGACAGCGGGTCGTGGAGGGCCAGCGCTTGATGCAGGCCTCCAGCGACATGCTCCTGGGCTGGACCCGGGTCCAGGGGGTCGATGGCGTGTGGCGTGACTTCTACGTCCGCCAGATGTGGGACTGGAAGACCTCGGCGGACCTCGAGACCATGGACCACCTGGCGATGCAGGTGTACGCCCGGATGTGCGGATGGACCCTGGCCCGAGCCCATGCCCGCAGCGGCGACCGGTTCGCCATCGCGGCCTACCTCGGGTCGGGGCGCACGTTCACCCGCGCCATGGCGGACTTCGCTGACGCGTACGCCGAGCAGAACCAGCGCGACTACGAC
Organism: uncultured Actinomycetes bacterium; assembly: GCA_963774745.1. Taxonomy (GTDB): domain Bacteria; phylum Actinomycetota; class Actinomycetes; order S36-B12; family CAIYMF01; genus Prado023. The sequence continues at coordinate 353,280 of CAVZGE010000002.1, forward strand.
GAGTTCCTGCGCGCGATCGCCGAGAACCGGATCCCGCGGGCGCAGGCCACGTCCGGGTAGGACGCCCCGGCGCTGCTAGACCCGCCAGGTCGTCGAGGACGTGGCGCTCGAGGGGGCCGACCCCGGCTCGGGGCCGTCCGTTCCGTCGCCGTCGTGCCAGGCCCCGCGGTCCGCGACCGCCCCGATGGCCCATGCCACCCCCGGGCCCGAAGTCGTCATCGGGACCCATGCCGGGTCCGAACAGCAGGCCCAGGCCCATCCCGCGGCCCATCGGCGTGGTGTCGTCGCCGGCCACCCAGGCATCGGCGCGGTCCTTGGCGCGGCCCAGGGTCTCCTCGGCCTGCGCCTGGGTGATCCGGCCCTCCTTGACCGCCGCGTCCAGGCGCTTGCCGACCAGGTCGAGCATCCCCGCGGCCAGCTCGTCGGCGGACTCACCCGCGATCTCATGCAGGGTCGTGCCCGCACGGATCTTCTCGCGGACGGCGGCCGAGTCCATCCCCAGGGTCTTCTGCAGCAGCGCGTCGATCTCGGCCGTGCGCTCGGCACGGTCCGCCTCGCGCGCAGCGCGCTCCTGCTCCCAGGAGTCGGTCAGGGCGTCGGCGACCGCATCGGCCTGCTGCTGGGTGATCGTCCCCTTGCTGACCAGGTTGGACAGGGCCTCGGCGAGCCGCCCTGCCGGACCGGTGCCATCGGCCGCGGCCGCGACGCCCACCCCGATGAGGCCGGCGAGGGCGACTCCTGCGAGGGCTGCGGTCAGGCTGCGCTTCATGGGGTGCCTCCTCGGTGCGCGCCGGCGAGTCACCGGCTCTGCCGTTGACCCTTCCGCGTCGAGGTTCATGGCGCATCCCGGCAGTGTTCGGGTCGTGTAAGCGCCGACCCCCTGGCCGACCGCCCGGCCGACCCCCTGGCCGCCGGCCCGGCCAGCGGTCAGGGCGCCGTGGGGGGCGGGGATTCGAGCAGTGCGCGCAGGGCGGCCTGCTCGGCGGCCAGGGCGTCGAGGCGGTCGAGGATGGCCTGCAGCTGGTCGCCCCCGGTGGTGGCGCCGGACGCCGGCGCGGGCGGGGGGCTGTCCGCCACCGGTTCGTCGGACGTCGGCTTGCGGGCCACGAACCAGCTGGCGATCGTCGCCGAGACCGTGCCGATGAGGCCGATGCCCACGATCATGAGGGCGCCGCCGACGATCCGGCCCTGTGGGCTCGTCGGGAAGAAGTCGCCGTACCCGACGGTCGTGGTCGTGACGACCGCCCACCACAGGGCCTCGCCGAGGGTCTTGATGTTGCCCTCGGGCTGCTGGCGCTCGATGTTCCACTCGAGCACGGCGGCAGTGACCACGACCACCCCGACGATGGTGAACAGCGAGCCGGCGATCCGCTCGGTCGAGATCGAGCGCAGGGACTTGCGCAGCAGCAGCACCACGCGCAGCATCCGCAGCATCGGGACCATGACCATGAGCAGGTCCAGCTTGTGGGTGCCGACGTACTCCCACTTGGCGCGAACCAGTGACAGCCGCACCACGTAGTCGACGGCGAAGGCCGCCCACACGGCGAACTGGACGGCCACCAGTGCGGTGCGCAGCCACGCGGGTGGGTTGAGGTAGAGCCACTGGACGGTGAAGGTCACCAGGAACACGAGCGCGAGTCGGTCCAGCCACGGACCGGACCTGGCGGCCCAGCGGTCGTACCGGTCCACCTGGTCGCTGCCCGCCGTCGACGAGGTCCCCTGATCGGTCATCTCACCCCACCAATCGGAGCACCTGCTCCAGCCCGTGCGTGGCCCCGCGGGTGCGCGGGAGGATCAGCGTGCGCATCCCGAGGTGTGCTGCCGCCCCGTCGTCGTCCACCGTGTCGCCGACCATGAGCAGCTCGTGGGCGGGCAGCCCCAACCGCTCGGCGGCCAGGGCGAAGATCGCCGGGTCGGGCTTGACGACCCCCTCCTCGAAGGAGAAGACCTCGACGTCGTACAGGCCGGCCAGTCCGGTGCGCACCAGGACGGCGCGCGGGTCGATCCCGACGTTGGACAGGATCGCGGTCGCCACCCCGCGCTCACGCAGGGCGCGCAGGACCGTGGGCGCCTCCAGGTAGGCGGTCCACTGGTCGAGCATCGTCCGGTAGAGCGCATCGCCCAGCGCGGGAGGGATGATCCCGATCCGCTCCAGCATGCGGTCGTACACCTCCCGATGGCGTTCGGGGGAGAGGTCGCGCTCACTGCCGGGGTCCACCTCCCGGGCGTAGTCCCAGATGTGCTCGGCCCAGGGCGCCAGGTCGGCCAGGTCCGGCAGGGTCGCCGACGGCCCGCCCGACTCGAGGCGTCCGCCGATGCTCGGATCCTGGTCGAGCAGGGTCAGCGCCGCCGCCATCCAGCCCGCCGGCTCGCCCGCGTGGACGAGGGTCGCGTGCAGGTCGAAGATCACCCCGCGGATCGGGTGCCCTCCCGGCGGTGAGGGGTGGACGTCCATGGACGTGGATCCTAGGCGACGGGTCCCGCCGCTGGGGCTCGACTCCGCGGCGGGGGCGCTGGCAGGCTGGGCTGCATGGAGTACCACATCGATCGCATGGACCTCGACGTGCAGCCGACGGCGGTGATCCGGGCGCACGTGCCCGTCGAGGGGATCCCGGCCTTCCTCGGCGGCGCCTTCGGGGAGGTGCTCGGCGTGCTGGCGGCCCAGGGCCTGCACCCGACGGGCCCACCCTTCGCGCGCTACGGCATGGGCGGGGACGGGTTCGACGTCGAGGCCGGCTTCCCGTCGAGCGCGCAGGTCTCCCCGACCGGGCGGGTCGAGGCCTGCGAGCTTCCCGGCGGGCCGGCCATCGTGGTCCTGCACCGGGGCCCGTACGACGGGGTCGCAGCGGCCTACGGCGCCGTGGAGGAGTGGCTCGCTGCGAACCAGTGGACCGCCACCGGCGCACCCTGGGAGTCCTACCTCGACGGCCCCGAGGTCGGCGAGCCGCGGACCGTGGTGCACTGGCCCGCGAGGCCGACCTGACGTGGGCTCGCGTCGACCTGGCGCCATGAGTGTGGCCCCGGGGGCGCGCAGCCCTAGGGTTGCCGACATGGACGTCCGCATCCGCCCGGCGCGCACCTCGGACGTGCGCCGCATCCGGGAGCTGGTCGACCTGTACTCCCAGCGCCGGATCCTGCTGTCGAAGGCGACCGTCACGCTGTTCGAGGACGTCCCGGACTTCCTCGTCGCCGAGCTCGACGGGCAGGTCGTGGGATGTGGGGCGATGCACGTCATCTGGGAGGACCTCGGCGAGCTGCGGACGCTCGCGGTGGACCCGCGCCTCACCGGGTCGGGCATCGGACGGGCCCTTGTCGAGGCCCTGCTGGAGCGGGCCCGGGCGCTGGGCGTCGCGCGGGTCTTCTGCCTCACGTTCGAGACCGGGTTCTTCACGGCGGCGGGCTTCGTCGAGATCGAGGGTGCCCCGGTGGACCCCGACGTGTACGCGCAGCTGCTGCAGTCCTACGACGAGGGCGTGGCCGAGCTCCTGGACCTCGAGCGGGTCAAGCCCAACACGTTGGGCAACCACCGGATGCTGCACATCCTCTGATCAGCCGGTGTTGCGCAGGCCCGTCGCGATGCCGTTGACCGTCAGCAGCAGCGCCCGGCGCAGCTGGGGCTCCACGTCCGTCCCCTCGCCCTCGTGCCAGCGCACCCGGGCCAGCAGCGAGACCTGCAGCAGGTGCAGCGGGCGCAGGTAGGCGTCGCGGACCATCAGGGTCTGGGCCAGCCCCGGCTGGTTGCCCAGCAGGGAGTCGGTGCCCATGGCAGCCTGCACCTCGGCGACCGTCAGCGCATGCTCGGTGCGGATCCCCGCGGCGAGGTGCTGCAGGTGTGCCGGGACCAGCCTCTGCACGTAGCGGTCGGCCACGGCCAGGTCGGCCTTGGCGGCGGTCATCGCGACGTTGGACAGGAAGTTGGCGAAGAACGGCCAGCCCGCGGCCATCTGGGCCACCGTCTGCGCGTGTCCGGCGGCGCGGGCCGCAGCCAGGGCGGACCCGACCCCGTACCAGCCGGGGACGATCTGGCGGGCCTGCGTCCAGCCGAAGACCCATGGGATGGCCCGCAGCCCGTCGAGGCCACCGGCGGTGGTGGGTCGACGGGCTGGGCGCGATCCCAGGTTCAGGTCGCCGAGCTGCTCGACGGGCGTGGCGAAGGAGAAGTAGGCCGGGAGGTCCGGGTCGTCCACGAGAGCCCGGTAGGCCGTGAACGCCGCGTGGGACATCAGGTCCATCACGTCGTCCCAGGCGGCCAGGGTGGTCGAGTCGATCAGTGACGTGCGGTGCAGGACGGTGCTGCGCAGGGTGGCTGCCAGCGTCTGGCCCAGGTTCTCCCGGGCGAGCTGGGGCAGCAGGTACTTGTCGGAGATGACCTCGCCCTGCTCGGTGACCTTGATCTGCCCGTCGAGCACGCCCCAGGGCTGGGACAGGATGGCCTCGTAGGTGGGGCCGCCGCCACGGCCCACCGTGCCACCCCGGCCGTGGAACAGCCGCAGCACGACCCCATGGGCCACGCACACGTCGCGCAGCCGCCGCTGGGCCAGGTGGATCTGCCACTGCGAGGTCGTGACCCCGGCGTCCTTGTTGGAGTCCGAGTACCCGAGCATCACCTCGAGGGTGTCCCCGCGCAGCCGGACCAGCTCGCGGAAGCCGGGGTCGTCGAGGAGCTGGCCCACGAGCTCGCCGGCCGCCTTCAGCTCAGCGACAGTCTCGAGCAGGGGGACGAAGCCGATCCGGGCGACGCCTGCGGGCAGGTCCACCAGGCCGGCCTCGCGAGCCAGCACCACAGCGGCCAGCACGTCGGCGGCCGACTTCGTCATCGAGATGATGTAGGACTGGCAGGTCTCGGGGCCGTAGCGGTCCAGGGCCCGACCGATCTCGACGAACGTCGAGTAGGTGGTCATTCCCGCGGCGTCCAGTGGAGGTGGGGCGGGGGCCAGCGGCCGCTTGCCGGACAGCTCGGCTGCCAGGACCGCGAACCGCTGCTCGGCCGTGAGCTGGGAGTACGGCGTGTGCAGCTCGCCGAGCCGATCGAGCAGCTGGCCGACCGCGTGGTGGTGTGCGTTCGAGTGCTCCCGGATGTCCAGGGTCGCCAGCGACAGCCCGAACACGGCCACGACCCGCATGGTCCGGGCGACCGACCCGGCGGCGATCAGCCCACCCCGGTTGGCGGCCAGGGAGGACCGGATCAGCTCGAGGTCGGCCAGCAGCTCGGCGGTGGTCCGGTAGTCCCGGCCGGGCTCGTGCGGACGGCCCTGCGCCTGCCGGGACCGGGTGTTGCGCAGCTTCGCGTGGATGCACGTGAGCTTGAGCCGGTAGGGCTCCTCGGCGTTGAGCCGGCGGAACCGGGGGTCGAGGTCCGGCAGGGCCGCGAGGTCCGCGGCCAGCGAGTCGGCGAATTCCGGGGACGCCGGGGCGATCCGCTCGGAGACCGAGAGCCGGGCGCTGAGGTCCTCGATGTGCGGCAGCAGGTCGCGAACCGCGTGATCGTGCTGGATGGCCAGGACGCGGGCCGTCACGGCCGGGGTGACGAACGGGTTGCCGTCACGGTCCCCACCGATCCAGGAGCCGAACGTGAGCACCGGGCGTCCCGGGGGCACCTCGATCCCGGTGGCCCCTGCTGCTGCCGCGAACTCGCCGACGACGTCCCCGGCGGTCCCGGCGGCCAGGTCATCGAGGTAGAACAGGGCATTGCGCGCCTCGTCGGTCACCTCCGGCTGGCCCAGGCGCAGCTCGTCGGTCTGCCAGAGGAGGTCGATGGCCTCGGCGATCGCGCGGTCGGTGCCCGCGGTCCGGGGTTCCTCGAGCAGCTCGGCGATGCGCCGCAGCTTCACCAGCACCGAGCGTCGGGAGGCCTCGGTGGGGTGGGCGGTGAACACCGGTCGCGCGCTGATCCGGGCGAAGCCCTCGGCAACCTCGTCGGCGGTCACGATGCCGGCCTCCAGCGCGTCACGGATCGCGACGCCGGCCTCGGCCAGCGGGCCGCCGGTGCGTGCCCGCTCGGCGGCCCGGGCCCGGGAGCGGTGCACCTGCTCGGCGATGTTGGCCAGGTGGAAGTACAGCGAGAACGCGCGGGCCAGGGTGGTGGCCGCTGCCAGGGGGAGCTCGTCGATCAGCTCCGCGGCCCGATCCGGGTCGTCCCGCGACAGCGACCGGATGCGCTCGACGGTCTCGTAGGTCCCCATTCCCTCCTGGCGGATCAGCGCCTCACCCAGGAGGTCGCCGAGACGGCGGATGTCGTCACGCAGCGCCGGCGCGGTCGTCAGCGCAGCCAGGGGGGCCATGGTCGGCCAGCGTAGTCAGGGTCGGGGCAGATCGCTCAGGAGCGCCGCATGACCGGACCCCCAGCCCCGTCGACCGGCGCGGGATCGAGCCCGCCGGCCAGCCACTGCAGGGCCTGATCATCGCCGACCGTGGCCGGCATGCGGTCACCGAATTGCCCCGGGGTGACGCGTATGAAATCGCGGGCGGGTGGAATAGGCGTTGTGTGGGGCACGCATTGCGGGTCGTGGCCACGAATTCCCACGGCAGTGAATCTGCCCTATGCTGATGGCCGGACTTTTTTCGATGACAAATTCAGGAGCAGTAATGGCGCGCAAGGTCCAGGTCCTCCTCGAGGACGATATCGATGGAACGCCGGGCGCCGAGACGGTGCTGTTCTGTCTGGACGGGAAGTCCTATGAGATCGATCTCTCCGAGAAGAATGCCGAGAAGTTGCGCGAGGCATTCGCCCCCTGGATCGGCGCAGGTCGTCGGGTGAGCGGCGCGGCCGTGACCGAGCCGCGACGTCGGGTGGCCCGCAGGTCCGAGGACACAGCCGACATCCGCCGCTGGGCCGCGGAGAACGGCATCCCGGTGAGCACCCGCGGCCGCATCTCCGCCGACCTGCGCGCCCGGTACGAGGCCGCGCACTAGGCGTCCGGTCCGGGTCCGCCGGTCCCGTCGGGGCGCCGGGCGGCGTTCGCCGAGGGCATAGTCCGGCTGGGTATCGCGGGTGGTCGGGTCGACGTTCCTTCAACGAGAGACTGCTCCCCCGCAGGTGCCCGCGGCTACGGCGCCGTGTGCCTGTCGGGGGTTGCGGCTACAGTTTCATTCCATCCCGTGTGAGCGGGAGGGAAGTATGAACGGAGTGGAGCCCCATGTTCGAACGGTTCACCGACCGCGCTCGTCGTGTTGTGGTGCTCGCGCAGGAGGAAGCGCGGATGCTCAACCACAACTACATCGGGACCGAGCACATCCTTCTGGGCCTGATCCACGAGGGTGAGGGCGTCGCCGCCAAGGCCCTGGAGAGCATGGGCATCTCCCTGGAGTCCGTCCGCCAGCAGGTCGAGGAGATCATCGGCCAGGGCCAGCAGGCACCCAGTGGGCACATCCCGTTCACCCCGCGCGCGAAGAAGGTCCTCGAGCTGTCCCTGCGCGAGGCGCTGCAGCTCGGGCACAACTACATCGGCACCGAGCACATCCTGCTCGGCCTCATCCGCGAGGGCGAGGGCGTGGCCGCCCAGGTGCTGGTCAAGCTCGGCGCCGACCTGAACAAGGTCCGCCAGACAGTGATCCAGCTGCTCTCGGGCTTCCAGGGCAAGGAGCCCTCGGCCTCGGCGGGCACCGGGCCGCAGGAGGGCGCCCCGTCGACCTCGCTCGTGCTGGACCAGTTCGGGCGGAACCTGACCAAGGACGCCCGGGAGAACAAGCTGGATCCGGTGATCGGTCGGGAGAAGGAGATCGAGCGGGTGATGCAGGTGCTGTCCCGGCGCACCAAGAACAACCCGGTGCTGATCGGGGAGCCCGGCGTGGGGAAGACCGCCGTCGTCGAGGGCCTGGCCCAGATGATCGTCCGCGGCGAGGTCCCCGAGACGCTCAAGGACAAGCACCTCTACACCCTCGACCTCGGCGCGCTGGTGGCCGGCTCCCGCTACCGCGGTGACTTCGAGGAGCGCCTGAAGAAGGTGCTCAAGGAGATCAAGACCCGCGGCGACATCATCCTGTTCATCGACGAGATGCACACCCTGGTCGGCGCCGGGGCGGCCGAGGGCGCGATCGACGCCGCCAGCATCCTCAAGCCGATGCTGGCCCGGGGTGAGCTGCAGACGATCGGCGCCACCACGCTCGACGAGTACCGCAAGCACGTCGAGAAGGATGCGGCCCTCGAGCGGCGCTTCCAGCCGATCCAGGTGCAGGCGCCCAGCGTCGCGCACACCATCGAGATCCTCAAGGGCCTGCGCGACCGGTACGAGGCGCACCACCGGGTGTCCATCACCGACGCCGCGCTGGCTGCCGCCGCACGGCTCTCGGACCGCTACGTCTCCGACCGGCAGCTGCCCGACAAGGCCATCGACCTCATCGACGAGGCCGGTTCGCGGCTGCGCATCCGCCGGATGACCGCCCCGCCGGACCTGCGCGAGTTCGACGAGCGCATCGCCAACGTGCGCCGCGAGAAGGAGTCCGCGATCGACGCGCAGGACTTCGAGAAGGCTGCGGCGCTGCGTGATCGGGAGAAGTCCCTGCAGGTCGAGAAGGCCCAGCGGGAGAAGGAGTGGAAGGCCGGCGACATGGACGTCGTGGCCGAGGTGGACGACAAGCTCGTCGCCGAGGTTCTCGCCCTGATGACCGGGATCCCGGTCACGGACCTCTCCGAGGACGACGCCGCGCGCCTGCTGCGCATGGAGGACGAGCTGCACAAGCGGGTCATCGGCCAGCAGGACGCCATCCACGCGCTGAGCCAGGCGATCCGGCGTACCCGGGCGGGACTCAAGGACCCCAAGCGTCCGGGCGGCTCGTTCATCTTCGCCGGACCCTCCGGTGTGGGCAAGACCGAGCTGAGCAAGACCCTGGCCGAATTCCTGTTCGGTGACGAGGATGCGCTGATCGCCCTGGACATGAGCGAGTACTCCGAGAAGCACACCGCGTCGCGGCTTTTCGGATCCCCCCCCGGATATGTCGGCTACGAGGAGGGCGGGCAGCTCACCGAGAAGGTGCGTCGACGGCCATTCTCCGTGGTGCTCTTCGACGAGGTGGAGAAGGCCCACCCGGATATCTTCAACTCATTGCTGCAGGTCCTGGAAGAGGGCCGTCTCACCGACGCCCAGGGCCGGGTGGTCGATTTCAAGAACACCGTCATCATCATGACCACCAACCTCGGCAGCCGGGATGCGAGCAAGGGCGTGATGCTCGGGTTCGCCGGTGATGGCGACGCCGACGGCTACGAGCGGATGAAGTCCAAGGTGCAGCAGGAGCTGAAGTCGCACTTCCGTCCGGAGTTCCTCAACCGCATCGACGACATCGTCGTGTTCCACCAGCTCACCAAGAACGAGATCGTCCAGATCGTGGACCTCATGGCCAACAACCTCGAGGAGCGCCTGCGGGAGCGCGACATGGGCATCGAGCTCACCCTGGCAGCCAAGGAGCTCCTCGCCGAGCGCGGGTACGACCCCGCGATGGGTGCCCGACCGCTGCGCCGGACCATCCAGCGGGAGGTCGAGGACGCCCTGAGCGAGAAGATCCTGTTCGGCGAGCTGCGCCCGGGCCAGATCGTGGTGGTCGACGTCGAGGGCAGCGGTCCCTCGGCGACCTTCACCCTCACCGGCACGGACAAGGTGACCCTCCCCGACGCCCCGCCGGTCGAGCCCGCGGGCGCCGGCGAGGCGGCCGAGAGTTGAGCCGAGAGCTGATCTGAGGCGTGCTGCGGCCCGCAGATCCCTGCAGATTGGGGACTGCGGGCCGAGGCATGTGCCGGTTCGGGTTACGGTTGTCCCGTGAGTTCGGTCGTGAACCCGGTTGGCCCGGAGGAGCCCAGCACCTACTGGCGCCGCCGCGCGGCTGTCATCGTGGGCCTGCTGGTCGTCCTGTGGCTGGGATGGTGGCTGCTCCAGGCGGCCTTCGGCTCGGATGACGAGCCGTCCGGGGCCGCTCCCAGCGCCTCGCCGAGCTTCGGCCTGACGATGTCGCCCGCGCCCGACGGCGAGCCGACGGAGACGACGGGCGATCCCTCGGCGTCAGCGGCGCCCTCGGGGAGCCAGTCCCCGAGCCCGAGCCCCAGCCCCTCGGCCAGCACCGACTGCGTGGAGGCCGACATCGCGGTCACGGCCGCGACCGCCCGTGCCACGACCACTGTCGGTGGTGGCTTGGCCCTGACCCTGACGGTCACGAACACCGGCTCGGCGGCGTGCAACCGCGACGTCGGTGCGGGGGCCAACGAGCTCAGCATCTCGTCTGGATCTGTGCTGGTGTGGTCCTCGGACTTCTGCAACCCGTCGACCGCGACCGATGTCCAGGCACTCGAGCCGGGCAAGCCCTTCACCACGTCGGTGACATGGCCGGGAACGGTCACGGAGAAGGGGTGCCCGGCCAACCAGCCGCAGGCCCAGGCCGGCAGCTACAAGGTCGTGGGGCGCAACGGGGGGGTCGAGTCCGAGCCGGTGGCGTTCGCCGTCGAGTAGCCCGGGCCCGCCGCGATGTCGGGCGGGGCCCTCAGCCGTGGCGGAGCCTCAGGTGTACCGGGGTGCTCAGACGTAGCGCTCGAGGATCGAGGACTCCGCCAGCCGGGACAGGCCCTCTCGGATGTAGCGGGCGCGGTTCTCGCCGATCCCCTCGACCTCCTGCAGGTCCTCCACGGAGGCGCCGAGCAGGGACTGCAGCGTGCCGAAGTGCGCGACGAGCCGGTCGCGGACGGCCTCGGGCACGCGGGGGACCCGGGACAGCACCCGGTGGCCCCGAGGGCTCACGATCGTCTCGAGCCCGTCGGTGCTGGCCGGGTAGCCCAGTGATCGGGCCACCGAGGTGAGGTCCAGCAGGTCGGTGGGTCCGATCAGGTCCAGCGCCTCCAACGTGTCGGTCACTGTCCGGTCCTTGCGGCCCGACTTCTTGCGTGGCAGGTAGTCGCGCACGACCAGCTCCCGGTCGGTCTCGACGCCTGCCACGAGCTCGGCCAGCTGCAGCGACACCAACCGGCCCTCCGTGCCCAGCTCGAGCAGGTAGGCGCGGATCTCGTTGGCGATGTGGCGCACCATCTCCAGGCGCTGCAGGGTCGTGCACACCTCGCGGACCGTGACGAGGTCCTCGATCTCCAGGGCGGACAGGCTGCGCGAGACCTCGTCGAGGCGCTGCTTGTAGCGCTCCAGCGTGGCCAGGGCCTGGTTGGCCCGGGACAGGATCGCTGCAGGCTCCTCGAGGACGTAGCGCCGGCCCTTGAGGTAGAGCGCGATGATGTGCATCGACTTGCTGACGCTGACGACCGGGTAGCCGGTCTGCCGGGCCACCCGGTCGGCTGTGCGGTGCCGTGTCCCGGTCTCCCCCGTCGGGATCGTCGGATCCGGGACCAGCTGGGTGCCGGCGCGCACGATCCGGGCTGTCGCCGAGTCGATGATCACCGCGCCGTCCATCTTGCACAGCTCGCGCAGCCGGGTGGCGGTGAAGTCGATGTCCAGCGGGAAGCCCCCGCTGATCAGTGCGTCGATCCCCTTGTCATGGCCCAGCACGATGAGGGCGCCGGTGCGGCCGCGCATGATGCGCTCCAGACCGTCGCGCAACTCGGTTCCCGGTGCCACGCGTGCCAGCGCGGCTGCCAGTTCCGGATCGATTGCTGCCATGAGTGCTCCGTGATCGTGTGCTCCCCGGGCGAGTGTAGGTGACGATGGTCCACCGGCGCGGGCCATCGTCACCTGCGGGTGACCGGGCGTTGTCGGACATGCCCGGTACCGTCGCGGGCATGACGTCCAGCAGTGCGGTCAAGGCAGCCTTCCGGTGCGCGGAGTGCGGATGGCGGGCGCCCAAATGGGTGGGGCGGTGCGGGGAGTGCCAGGCCTGGGGCAGCGTGAGCGAGGCGGGCACCAGCAGCCGGACCCCGCAGGCCGGCCCCGTGTCGGCCTCAGCGCAGCCGATGGACCAGATCGACCTCACCCGGTCGGCCGCCAGCCCCACCGGCATCGCCGAGCTCGACCGGGTGCTCGGTGGCGGTGTGGTGCCCGGGGCCGTGATCCTGCTGGCAGGCGAGCCCGGCGTGGGCAAGTCGACGTTGCTGCTGCAGGTGGTCGCCGCGGTGGCGGCCGGGGGGATGCGTGCCCTGTATGTCACGGGCGAGGAGAGTGTCGAGCAGGTGCGCGCCCGGGCCGAGCGGGTCGGGTCGGTGCACCCAGGCGTCTTCCTGGCCGCCGAGTCCGACGTCGCAGCGGTCGTGGCCCATGCCGAGCAGGTGGCGCCGAGCCTGCTGGTCGTCGACTCCATCCAGACGATGACCTCCACCGGCGTGGACGGCGTGGTCTCGGGGGTCACCCAGGTCCGGGAGGCCACCTCGGCCCTGATCAGGCTGGCCAAGGATCGACGGATGGCCTGCATCCTGGTGGGCCATGTGACCAAGGACGGGGGGATCGCCGGGCCGCGCACCCTGGAGCACCTCGTGGACGTGGTGCTCTCGTTCGAGGGCGACCGGCACGCCCGGTTGCGGATGGTGCGGGCAGTGAAGAACCGCTACGGACCGACCGACGAGGTGGGCTGCTTCGAGCTGGGGGAGGAGGGGCTGGTCGCCCTGGCCGACCCCAGTGGCCTGTTCGTCACCGACCGGGCCGAGCCCGTGCCCGGGACGTGCGTCACGGTGGCCCTCGAGGGTCGCCGGCCGCTGCTGGCCGAGATCCAGGCCCTCGTCGTACCGGCGGCCGGCTCGGTGCCACGGCGCACCACGTCGGGCCTCGAAGCGGCCCGGATCGCCATGGTGCTCGCGGTCCTCGAGCGCCGGGAGTCCGTGGCGATGTCGCGACTGGACACCTACATCGCGCCCGTGGGGGGAGCCCGCCTGATTGAGCCGGCCGCTGACCTGGCCGTCGCCCTGGCCGTGAACGGGTCGGTGCGGGACATGTCGGTCCCGGTTGGTTGGGTGGCGTTCGGCGAGGTGGGGCTGGCCGGCGACGTCCGCCGGGTCCCCGGTGCCCGCCAGCGGGTGATGGAGGCCGCGCGGCTGGGGATGACCGACGTGATCCTGCCCCGGGCGGATTGCGCCCCCCTGGGCGACCTCGGTGTCCGGCTGCATCCCGTCGACGATCTCTCCGGGGCGCTGCGCCTGATGCCCTGGGCGCGGCCCGACCTGGTCCGCGGGCCCCCTCGGTCCGGCCCCAGGGCGCTGGCGGTCGTCCCCGAGCTCTAGGCATGCGCCCCGTCACCGGTCAGCCGTCACCGTCCCGCTCCCCTTGCCGGCCCCCGGTCGCCGTCCCGGCCCCGGTCGCGGTCGCGGGTCGCGGGGGGTGCGAGGCGTCGGCTACTGACCGCCCGCTGGATGGGGGGCCAGTCCCACGAGGGGAAGGCTCCGCTCGGCCAGGGCGCTCAGGGCCAGCTGCCGGGCGCGGCAGTGCTCGGTCAGGACGTCGTAGGCGGCCTGGCCCATCAGCTCGATGAGCTCGTCGCGCGAGGACAGGTACACCGGCTCGGTGCCGACGTGCGCGGCAGGTGCGGTCGTGCAGTACCAGTCGAGGTCATGCCCGCCCTCGCCCCACCCCCGACGGTCGTACTCGGCGATGACGATCACCTGCACGGAGGTCCCGTCCGGGCGGACCACGTCCTCGTAGGTCCGCCGGATCGGCAGCTGCCAGCACACATCGGGCTTGGTCTGGGTGATGGGCACATCCATGTCGAGGGCCAGTGTGTGCAGGGCGCAGCCGGCGCCGCCGGCGAACCCGGGTCGGTTCAGGAAGATGCACGCCCCGTCGACCACACGGGTCTTGGGCTCCCCCTCGGCGTCGATCTCGATCACGCCATCGGCCCGTCCGGTGCCCCGCAGCTGCCACTGCCGCGCGGTCAGCCGGCGGGCAAGCCGTTGCGTGCGGTCCCGGTCCTCGTCGTCGGCGAAGTGCGCCCCCAGGGTGCAGCAGCCGTCATCGGGTCGGTCGGCATAGATGCCCTGGCAGCCGTTGCCGTAGATGCACGTCCAGTTCGAGGTCAGCCACGTCAGGTCCGCGCGGTAGTGGACCTGCGCGTCCGGCCCTGACTCGCCCGGGTCGGGGAACTCCACCCAGTGCCGGGCACCCCCGAGGGGCACTTCCACCATGGCGGTAAGCGTAGGGGGTGCCCCGCCTACCGGTGCGAGTGTGCGCCCCCGAGGAGGGCTTACCCTTGTGACGTGCCAGCGCGACGGGGAGAGGACCCTCAGGGGACGAACCCGGAGTCACCCGAGGCGCCCGCCACGTCCCCGCCCGCAACGCCGGTCCCGCCCACGCCCAGGCCTGCGAGGAAGCGGCCGAGGGCGACGAGCCCCGTGGCCGGCACCGACGCCGGAACGGACCTGACCAACGCATCGGCCGACGCGTCCACCGATGCATCGGCCGACGCGTCCACGGACGCGCCGGCCGACTCGCGGCCCCGCGCGCGACGCAGGGCCGCGGCGCGCCCCGGCACCGCCGGCCCCGCACGGGCCGAGGGACCCAAGCAGCCTCGTCGGAAGCCCACCAAGCGGTCGGCGGCGGGATCGATCCGCGTGTCCGAGGTCGAGGCGCCGGCTGTCCGGGTCCCGGCTGCGAAGGTGGCTCTCTCGACCGCGTCGGTCTACCCCGAGTCCACCGCCGCGGCGTTCGAGATCGCCCGCAGGCTCGGCTACGACGGCATCGAGCTGATGGTGTTCACCGATGCCGTGAGCCAGGACCCCGAGGCCGTCCGTGCCCTGTCCGACTACTACGGGGTCCCGGTGCTCGCGGTCCATTCCCCGTGCCTCCTGGTCACCCAGCGGGTGTGGAGCACCGATCCGTGGGAGAAGCTGCAGCGCTCGCAGGCTGCCGCCGAGCGGTTGGGTGCCTCCACGGTGGTGGTGCATCCCCCGTTCCGGTGGCAGCGGGACTACGCGCGGGAGTTCGAGCTCGGCCTGGCCCGGATGCGCGACGAGACCGACATCGTCTTCGCCGTCGAGAACATGTACCCGTGGCGGGCGCGCAACCGGGAGTGGGCGGCCTACCAGCCCGATTGGGACCCGCGGAACCAGGACTACCCGCACGTGACGCTCGACATGTCGCACACCGCGGTCTCGGGGACCTCAGCCGTGTCCATGGCCGCTGACCTCGGCGACCGGCTGGCCCACATCCACCTCGCGGACGGCACCGGGCTGGCGCGCGACGAGCATCTCGTGCCGGGGCGCGGCAACCAGCAGTGCGCTGAGGTCCTCGAGGGCCTGGCGCTCCAGGGGTTCACCGGAACAGTCGTCCTCGAGGTCAGCACCCGCCGGGCCGCAAACCGAGCCGAGCGGGAGGCGGACCTCGCCGAGGCGCTCGCATTCGCCCGACTGAACCTCGCAGCACCGCTAGCGATGCCGGGGGACGGCACGCGGCCCTAGGGTGGCCCTGTGAGCGATGACCCGAGGGATGCACTTCTCGCAGTCGCGCGCGAGATCATCGCCAAGCGCGGCTATGTCGGCCTGAGCGTGCGGACGGCATCGGCCGCTGCCGGGGTGACCGAGGACGTCGCCCGGCGCTACTACCGCAACCGGGACTCGTTGTTCGCCGCTGCCATGCGGCTGCCGGTCGACCCGGTCTCTGCCATCCCGGCGCTGATGGCCCCAGGGATCGAGGGGATGGGCGAGCGGCTGGTCCGCTTCACCCTCGACACGCTGCGTGATCCAGGGGCACGCGACGACCTGATCTCCCTGGCGCGCACCGGCGTCTCAGCGGGCCAAGCCGTCACCGGGCTCCAGGATTTCATCGAGATCGGCGTCGTGGATCGGGTGGCCAGCATGATCGGCGTCCCCGATGCGCGGATGCGCTCGGCGCTGATCACCAGCTACCTCCTGGGCGTGGCGACCATGCGTTATGGGGTGCGCCTCGAGCCGCTGGCCTCAGCCAGCGACGAGGAGGTCATCCGCATGGTGGCGCCCGTCATCCAGGACCTGCTCGACCCCCGCCGTCCGATCCCGGGCTCGGCACGTGCCCGCGCCCGGGCGTCGGCGCCGCCGGCAGGCTCGGTGCCGACCGGCCCCACCGGCACGCGAGCCCGGACCTTCGACCCCGACCCGGCGGCGACACGCGCCGCACACGCAGCCCGGGTGGCCGCGGAGGTGAACCGGACAACCCCCCGGAAGCCCGCCGCCGCTCCCGCCGCGCCTGCACGGACTCGCCCTCCGGGGACCCCTGCCCCCGCGCGGACCCGCCCCCCGGCGACCCCGCCCCCTGCGCGGCCGGCCAGGCCGCGGCCGTCCCGGCCGCCGTCCCGCCGGCCGCCGCGACCCCGGCCGCCCGCGCCACGCAGGCGGGGGCACCGACCACCCCACCGGGGCCCGGCCCCGAGGCGACGGCGGCTGCCGCTACGACGGCGGCACCAGTGGGCGCGACCGCGGACCGGGCTCCGGCAGAACGCACGGACGGTGCCGTGCCGCAGCCGGCCCCCAGGTCGGCCCCGAAGAAGGCCGCCCCGAAGAAGGCCGCCCCGAAGAAGGCTCCCACGAAGAAGGCCCCCACGAAGAAGGCCCCCACGAAGGCGGCTCCCACCAGGGCGGCCACGACGGCGACCCCCGGGGAGGGCGCCGCGGGCCCGAGGCATGCGCAGGCGTCCTCCGAGCCAGCACCGCCCACCGACCCCACCCAGTAGCGCCCGTCCGGCGGCTCATCCAGGGCGACGGCCGACGGTGGCCCGGTCGTCCGCGGTGGCCGCAACAGTCCGCGGTGGCCGCACCGGCCCGCGGTGCGCTCGACGTCCGCCTGGCGCCGACGTCCGCCCGACGGTCGGCGGGCCGCCGCCGACCTCGTCCTCAGCGCCCGTCGAACTCCCGGGCGACGGCGATCGTCGTGGCCTGGTCCACCAGGCCCAGCTGCCAGGCCACCGTGACGGCCTCGACGGCGTTCTCCACGTAGTACATGCCGATGCCCTCCTCCCGCAGCGAGGCGGCGCGCGCAGCCACCTGCTCGCTGCGCTCGGCCAGGTGCGACCCCACGTAGACGAGGAAGATGGCGCTGATCCGCCCGGGGTACTCCCGCGCCATCAGCTCATAGGTCTCCGGGTCGCCCTGGCCCACATCGCCGACGAGGACGAACGTGTAGGTCGGGTTGCCCTCGAGCAGCGCCCGGATCGTGGCGCGCTTGTGCTCCCGGCCATCGCGCATGAGCCGGTCGGACGTGGGGCCCCAATCGGTGAGGAACAGCGGTCCGCGCGGGAAGCGGTGCAGGGTGGTGAAGGCCACCAGGTAGTCGTAGAGGTTCCACGATCCGGTCGAGACGTAGTAGAAGGGGACGGTGCGCTGGGTCCCGTCGCCCCGGGCGAGCCCGGCGTAGAACGTGGACATCCCCAGGACGGGCTTCCGGTCGGCCACGTCCCGGAACAGCGTGCGCCCGGCCGCGGTCCAGCCCTGGGTGAGCCCGGTCTTCATGATCGTGTCGTCGATGTCGGAGATGACCGCCACACCACCGCGGGGATCAGCGACCAGCACCCGACCCGTCGTGTGGGCCACGGAACCGTCGACCGGGTCGATGTCCACCACGTGCCACCCCGGCGACAGCGGGCCCACGGGGAGCTCGATGTGCAGGTAGCCGTCGGCATCGCTGGTGAACTCACCTGACGCCGCACCCATCGACGCGTGCACGGTGACCCCGGAGATCGTCAGGACCGTGAACCGGCGCAGGTTGGCCCGCATCGTGGAGCCCAGGCCCATCGACATCTCGCCCGCTGTGAACAGCGGCTTCTCGATCGTGCGGGCCGTCAGGTGCGCGACCCCGTCGGCGTACCAGCCCCGATAGGTCACGACAACCGTGGGCCGAAGCGCCTGCCGTCTGGCCTTGTACTGGATCCGCCCGGCATTGACCGACTTGTCCACGGTCTGGGCGAGGTTGACCCAGTCGACGTCCTCCAGGGCGCCGACGACGCGCGACTCGATCCCCTGGAGCATCCCGCTCACCGTGGACGCGCCCGGGAGCCCGGACAGACTGGGTAGCCTCACGTGCCCCACCTTTCCCGTGGTGCCGGCAAGGCTATCGGCCCGGGCTGGCCGACCGCGAGTGGACGACCGGGCCCCGTGCGGCCTGCGTGGGGACCGCCGGGGCGACGGGGCGGTGTGGGCCCGCGTAGCCTTCGGCGCGGAGGTGTGTGGACCCATGGTGGACTTCAGCGGCTTGCGCAAGTGGATGCCCGAGCGGGATGCGATCGTGTCGGCGATCGACCAGCTGCCGGCGACGCGCGGGGCGATCAGCCCGTTCGTCCCGGGCGAGACGGTGGCGGCGGCAGTCGCGGCGGTCGGGCGGGTCCAGGCCTCCGGGATGTCGGCCTCTGTCGCCTACCTGCCCGATCCGCAGGCGCTGGCCTCCTGCCTGCTGGTGCACATGCAGACCATCGAGGCCCTGGACTCCGCGAACCTTGCTGACGGGGCGGACCTGATGGTCGACCTCGCGGCACTGGGCCTGTCCCGCGGGGTGGACCCGGGATCGGTCACCGCCGACCTTGCCATCCTGTGCTCCGCCGCCGAGGAGGTCGGGATGACCGTGACGCTCGAGGGAGCCGCCCATGAGCACCTCGACGACGTCCTGTCCATCCACGCCGCGCTCGGTGGGGATCATCCCGACCTCGGGCTGACCATCGCCGCGAACCTCGTGCGCTCCGAGGCCGACTGCGGTGACCTGGCACGAGCCGGTGCGCGGGTCCGGCTCGTCCGGACGGAGTTCGCCGAGGCCGAGGGGCTGTCGTTCACGTCCGGCCATGAGGTGGACAAGGCCTACGTGCGCTGCGCCAAGCTCCTGATGGCGGCTGGCGCCCGGACGATCATCGCCACCCATGACCCGCGGCTGATCGAGATCGCCACCGCCCTGGCTGTGCGCTCCAACCGCGAGCCGGGGCACTACTCCTTCCAGTTCCGGCTCGGGGTCCGTGCCGATGCCGCCGCGGAGCTCGTCGCGACCGGTGCGGCGGTGAGCATCCTCGTCCCGTTCGGGCCGGACTGGGCCCGCTACATGTCGCGGCGGATCGCCCTGAAGCCCAACGCGGTCGGCCAGGCCGCGCGCGCCGTGCTGGGCCGGTGAGCGCCGTGACCGAGTACCCCCGGGTCGCGATGCTGGGCGTCGGCCGGATGGGGCAGGCGGTGCTCGCCGGGATGCTCGACGCCGGCTGGGATCCGGCGCGGATCGTCGCTGCCGAGGCCCACGCCGCCACTGCGGATGCGGTGCGGGAACGCCACGGGATCGAGATCCGCCCGTCCGCCCAGGCGGTCGTGGGGGCCGATGTCGTGGTCGTCGTGGTCAAGCCCAACGACGTGACGACGGTCCTCGACGAGGTGTCGGGCAACCTGCAGCCCGGTGCGACGGTGATCTCGCTGGCCGCGGGCCTGTCCACCGCCGCGCTGGCCGCCCACCTGCCCCCGGGCACGGCGCTGGTCCGGGTCATGCCCAACACCCCCGCGCTGGTCGGGATGGGCATGTCGGTGATGTCCCCCGCACCCGGCTGCCCCCCGGAGTCGTTGGCGCTGGCCGAGCGGGTCCTGGGTGCAGTCGGCCAGGTGCGCATCGCACCGGAGTCCCAGCAGGACGCCGTCACCGCGGTCAGCGGATCGGGTCCGGCCTATGTGTTCTACGTGGCCGAGGCCATGATCGACGCGGGGGTCCTGCTGGGCCTGCCCCGCCCGCTGGCCCGCGACCTGACGGTCCAGACCCTGCTGGGTGCGGCCACCATGATCCGGGACACCGACGAGCACCCCACGGTGCTGCGCGAGAACGTGACCTCACCCGGGGGGACGACCGCTGCCGCGCTGCACGTGCTCGACGATGCCGCGGTGAAGGCGGCGTTCGCCAATGCCATGCGGGCATGCCGGGACCGCTCCGCGGAGCTGGGCAGCTCCTGACGACCCGGTTGTGTCATGGATTCGGTCCACGGAATGGGCGGAATCCATGACACAGGCGGCCTCAGAGCAGCAGCGGGGACACCTCGTCCTCCGGGCCGCAGACGACCAGGACGTCGTCGGCGCCGAGGACCAGGTCGGGGTGTGCCAGCTCGGGCATCCCGCGGCCCTTGCGGCTGACCGCCATCACCACGATCCCCTTCTCGGCCAGCTCCCGGGCGTCAGCCAGGCGCTGCCCGGCCAGCCGACGGCTCACGGGCAGGGCGGCGTAGGCCAGGCCATCCACGGTCGGGATGTACTCGGTTCGGTGGCCGAGCAGGGCATGGGCCACCCGGCGACCGACCTCGAGCTCGGGGTAGACGACCTCCGTGACGCCGATCTTGCGCAGGATCTTGGCCTGCTGGGCGTTGATCGCCTTGGCCCAGATCTCGGGGATCTTGAAGCTCTCCTTGAGCACCAGCGCGCACACCAGCGAGGATTCGACGGCGTCGCCGATCGCCACCACGGCGCGGCTGTACTCCGCGACGCCGAGCTGCTCGAGGGCCTCCTTGCTGGTGACGTCGGCCTCCACCGCCATCGTGACCCGCTTGCTCACCTCGCGGACCAGGTCGGGGTCGCGGTCGATGGCCAGCACCTCGCACCCCTCCCGGGACAGCGCCAGCGACACCGACTGGCCGAATCGGCCCAGCCCCAGCACGACGACCGGTTCAACCTGGCGGGCGGGCATCGGTCACTCCTCTCATGGTGATCAGCCGATCATCGGCCGGCCCTCGGGCAGCCGGTAGTCGCGGGGGGTGCTGCGCAGCGTCAGGGACGAGGCCAGCGTCAGCGGGCCGACGCGGCCCAGGAACATCAGCGCCACCAGGAGCAGCTGGGCGGGCTCGGGCAGACCCGGGGTCACGTTGGCCGACAGGCCGACCGTGGCCAGCGCCGAGATGACCTCGAACATCGCCAGGTCCTGGGTGAGGTCGGTGAGGGCCTGCAGGGCCATGGTCCCGACGAGCACGGCCCCGAGGCTGATCATGGCCACGGAGATGGCCACGCGCACCGTCGCGTTCGGGATCCGGCGGTCGAGCACGTTCACGTCCTGATGGCCGCGGATCTCGGCGCGCGCGGCCACGAACAGGATCATCAGCGTGGTGACCTTGATGCCGCCGGCGGTGCTGCCGCTGCCCCCGCCGATGAACATCAGGGCATCGGTGAGCAGCCGGGTCTCGGGCACCACGACGGCGTAGTCCACCGTGTTGAAGCCCGCGGTCCGTGGTGTCACACCGCCGGAGAACACCGACTGCATGCCCTTCTGCCACCAGGGCATCGGACCGAGGGTGTCCGCGTTCGTCCACTCCAGGAGGGCGAAGCCCAGGGTCCCGGCCAGCACCATCGTTGCCGTGCCGATGAGCATGAGGCGGGTGTGCAGCGACAGCGGGATGGGGTTGGCGAACCCGAACCGCTCCGGGTGGAACGCCCCCATCCGGTAGCGCGAGCGCCGGGCCAGCTCGCGGCCACGGGCGACCACCTCGTCCTGGGTCATCGCCGGGCCCCGGCGGTGCGGCACCAACCCGCGGTCCCCGGTGGTCCGCCGGAAGACCTCGAGGATCACCAGGAAGCCCAGGCCGCCCAGGACGATGGCCACGGCGATCGGTCCCAGGATCCAGGGATCCCGGCCGTAGGACATCAGGGAGTCCGAGGCCAGGGCGAACCCGGCGTTGTTGAACGCGCTGACGCTGTGGAAGACGCCCGACCAGCCTGCCTCGGCCAGCGACATGTCGTAGTGCCACCAGAACCGTGCCCCGAGGAGCAGCGCGATGGCCGACTCGACGGTGAGGGTGATGACGGCCAGCGCGGTGAGCACCTGGCGGACGTCGCCCTGCGTGAGCACGCCGGTCTCGGCCTGGGCAGCCAGCCGCGAGGCGGTCCCGAGCTTGCGGTTGAGCAGCAGGATCCACAGGGTGCCCAGGGCCTGGATGCCGAACCCACCGATCTGGATCAGGAGCAGGATGGCCGCCTGCCCGGGGAGGCTCCAGTAGGTCGCGGTGTCGACCACCGCCAGGCCGGTCACGCAGGTGGCGCTCACCGCGGTGAACAGCGCGGCTCCGGGGCTTGCCGAGCCCTCCCCGGCGCGCATGATCGGGAGCATCAGCAGCAGGGTCCCCAGGCCGCACAGCACGGCGAACGAGGTCGTGATGCTCCGGGTCGGTGAGCGCCGGACGATCCGGGCCTGCTGCGCCTGCGAACGGGCCAGGACCTCGGAGTGGGCCTGCGCGGAGGGCGCGACGACCGGTGAGGCCGACGAGCTCCGGGTGGCCTCCTCATGGTGGCGCCGGGCCCGCAGCATCCTGCGCCGAGGCTCGTTCCGGGCGCGCCGCAGGACCATGCCGCGAGGCTATTCACTCCAGCCCGGTCATGCCCGTTATGGCCCGCTCCCGTGCCGCATCGGACCGTGCGGGGACTACGGTGGGTGGGTGAGCGATCGGGTGGCCGTGATCGCCGACCCCACGTTGTCGGCGTACAACTTCGGGCATGGGCATCCCATGGCTCCCATCCGGGTGCAGCTCGCCCTGCGCCTGGCAGATGACTTCGGTCTCCTGCGGGCCCCCAACGTCGACGTGATCCGAGAGGTGCAGCCTGCGGGGGTCCACGACCTGGTGAAGGTGCACGTGCCGGACTTCCTGACCGCCGTGCGCACGGCCGGGCACACCGGGGACCCGGGCGACCCGAGGTTCGGGATGGGCACCGATGACGTCCCGGTGTTCCCGCGGATGCACGAGGCGGCCGCGCACCTGTGCGGCGCCACGCTGCGCGCGGTGGAGGAGGTCCACGCCGGGCGGGCCCAGCACGCCGTGAACCTGTTCGGTGGGATGCACCACGCCATGGCCGACCGGGCGGCGGGCTTCTGCGTGTACAACGACGTCGGGGTCGCGATCCGGTGGCTGCTCGATCGTGGGGTGCGGCGGGTGGCCTACGTCGACGTCGACGCCCACCATGGCGACGGCGTGCAGGCCATGTTCTACGACGACCCCCGCGTGCTGACCATCAGCCTCCACGAGAGTGGGCGGACCCTCTTCCCGGGGACCGGATGGCCCGGTGACATCGGTGGGCCCGGGGCCCAGGGGACCGCCGTGAACGTCGCACTTCCCGCCGGGACCGGCGACAACCAGTGGCTGCGGGCGTTCAATGCCGTCGTGCCGCCGATCCTCGAGGAGTTCGGCCCGGAGTTCCTGGTGAGCCAGCATGGCTGCGACTCGCACTTCGAGGACGCCATGGCGCACCTGCTGCTCAGCGTGGACGGCCAGCGCGCCTCCTACTCGGCCGTGCACCGGCTGGCCCATCGCCTGGCCGGTGGACGCTGGGTGGCCGTGGGGGGCGGCGGCTACGAGGTCGTCGATGTGGTTCCGCGGGTGTGGACGCACCTGATCGCCGAGGCGCTGCATCGACCGATCGCGCCGGAGACCCCGACGCCGGAGGCGTTCCGGGTGTTCGTCCTGGACCTCCTGGGCCGGGCCGCGCCGGGGCGCATGACCGACGGCAACGATCCGTGGGCGCAGCCCTTCGAGCGCAGCTACCACCCCGAGGACCCACTGGACCGGGCGATCATGGACACGCGTCGGGCGGTCTTCCCGCACTGGGGCCTGGTCGCCGACCCGTTCGGGGCGTTCTGATCCACCCGCGGTGGTCGCCGGGGACCGCGAGGCGGGTCGGAAACTGCTCGCACCCCATTTGCTCCGGGCGTGCCCGGGCGTAGGATGAGGTATTCCGATCCCGTTGAGGGGAGGTGATCCGATGTCCGAACGACCCCTGGGCGAGGTCCGCCTGCTGACTGTTGCCGAGGTCGCGGCCATCATGCGCCTGTCCAAGATGACCGTCTACCGCATGGTCAACTCCGGTGCCCTGCCGGCGCTGAAGGTCGGTCGCTCCGTACGGATCCCCGAGTACGTCGTGGACGACTACCTGCGTCGATCATTCGTCGACACGGCCTGAGGCGGCGTGGCCCACGCACGCCTGCTTCGGGCCCGCGTGGTTTCCGGCTGACGCGCCCGGGCGGTAGCATGGCGGGTAATTTCCGGCAAGTCTGTGAGGTCTCCCCGTGGGTTCTGTGATCAAGAAGCGTCGCAAGCGGATGGCGAAGAAGAAGCACCGCAAGCTGCTCAAGCGCACGCGGGTCCAGCGCCGTAACGCCAAGTAGCACGATGGCGCGCGTCGTTCTCGTCACGGGGGTCTCCCGATACCTCGGCGGCAGGATGGCGCGCCTGCTCACTGACGACCCCGAGGTGGAGCGGGTCATCGGTGTCGATGTCGTGACCCCCACCGGGGACATCGGTGGGGCCGACTTCGTCCGGGCGGACATCCGCAACCCGATCATCGGCAAGGTGATCTCCACGGCGGACGTCGACACCGTCGTGCACATGGGCGTCATCGCCACGCCCCGGCAGGCCGGTGGCCGGACCCCGATGAAGGAGATCAACGTCATCGGGACGATGCAGCTGCTCGCCGCGTGCCAGAAGGCGTCGTCGGTGCAGAAGCTGGTCGTGAAGTCCTCCACCTCGGTCTACGGCGCGGGCGCCGGTGACGCGGCGCTGCTCACCGAGGACATGGAGCCGACAAGCCTGCCCAGCTCGGGCTGGGCCAAGGACTCCGTGGAGGTGGAGTCCTATGTCCGGGGACTGGCCCGGCGCCGCCCCGACCTGACGGTCACCACACTGCGGTTCGCGAACTTCCTCGGGTCCACGGCAAACACCCCGATGGCCCAGTACTTCTCGCTGCCGGTCATCCCGACGGTCCTCGGCTACGACGCCCGGCTGCAGTTCGTCCACGAGGACGACGGCCTCGAGGTGCTCCGCCGGGCGACGGTGGAGGACCACGCCGGCACCTACAACGTGGCCGGCGACGGCATCCTGTCCCTCTCGCAGGCCATCCGTCGTGCCGGGCGGGTGGGCGTTCCCGTCTGGTCGCCCCTCGTGGGCCTCGTCGGCCAGTGGGTTCGCAGCGGGGGCTTCGCCGACTTCAGCCCCGAGCAGATCCGCCTGCTCACCCACGGCCGCGCGGTGGACACCACCCGCCTGAAGGAGATGTTCGGCTACACGCCGCGCTACACGACGGCCGAGACCTTCGACGACTTCGTCCACGCCAGGCGGCTGAACAACGTGATCACCCCCGAGCTCGTCACCGGCGCGGAGACGGTGGCGGGTCGCATCCTCTCCGGGTGGTCGGCGTGAGCGATGCACGTGTCCTGCGCATGCCCGGGGCCGACGAGCCGTCCGGCACGGACGTTGCCGTGATCGGCGCGAGCGCGAGCTGGGCCGACCAGGTGGGCGAGGCGTTGGAGTTCCTGCGTCGCCGTGCCCTGGGCCAGTACGAGGTCGACGAGTTCGGCTTCGATCCGGAGCTCAACGACAGCGTCCTGCTGGCCGCGCTGCGTCCGCTGTACAAGCACTGGTTCCGGGTCGAGGTCCGCGGGATCGAGCATGTGCCCGCCGAGGGCGGTGCCCTGGTCGTTGCCAACCACGCCGGAACGATCGGACTGGATGCCGTGATGGTGCAGATGGCCATCCACGACTCGCACCCGAACAGCCGGCACCTGCGGCCGCTGGGTGCGGACATGGTGTTCGACATGCCGTTCGTCGGCATGCTGGCCCGCAAGGCCGGTGCGACGTTGGCCTGCAACGCCGACGCCGAGCGGCTGCTGCGCTCCGGCGAGCTCGTGGGCGTCTGGCCCGAGGGCTACAAGGGCACGGGCAAGCCGTTCTCCGAGCGCTACCGGCTGCAGCGCTTCGGCCGCGGGGGGTTCGTGTCGGCGGCGCTGAAGGTCGGCGTGCCGATCGTGCCCTGCTCGGTGGTCGGGTCCGAGGAGATCTACCCGATGCTGGGCAACGTCAAGGTCCTGGCCCGCATGTTCGGCCTGCCGTACTTCCCGATCACCCCGACCTTCCCGTGGCTGGGCCCGCTGGGCGTCGTCCCGCTGCCGTCGAAGTGGATCATCGAGTTCGGTGAGCCCATCGACACCGAGGGCTTCGGCGACACGGCGGCCGAGGACCCCATGCTGGTCTTCGAGATCACCGACCAGGTGCGCGAGACCATCCAGCACAACCTGTACCGGATGCTCGTGCGACGGCGCGGGATCTTCCGCTGATCCCAGCCGGTCCGTGGGGCGCCGGTGGAACCCACCGGGCCCGGCGCCCGCGACGTGGGACAGGTCAGGCGCGGCCGTCGCGGATCACGGAGATCGCCTTGGCCACGCCCACGGCCGCACCGGCGACGAGCCCCGCAGCAGCGGCGGCCGGCACGCCCTTGCGCACCGACTCCTTGCCGCGGATCCGGTAGTCCCGGATCGGCCAGCCGGCGGATTTCGCGTGTGAGCGCAGGGCCCCGTCCGGGTTGATCGCCACGGGGCAGCCCACGCTGGTCAGCATCGGGATGTCGTTGGACGAGTCCGAGTAGGCCGCGCACCGCGTCAGGTCGAGATCGCGCTCCGCGGCGAGCCGCGCGATCACCTCGACCTTCGCGGCACCGTGCAGGGGCACGCCGTCCAGCCTGCCGGTGTAGTGCCCATCGGCGACCTCAGCGATCGTCCCGAGTCCGCCGGTGAGACCCAGGCGCCGGGCGATCACGTCGGCGACCTCCACCGGGGTCGCGCTGATCAGCCAGACCTCGTGGCCGAGGGCCCTGTGCGCCTCCGCCAGCTCGACCGTGCCGGCCCAGAGCCGGCCCACCATGCGCTCGTCGTAGGCCTGCTCAGCCATGTCCTGGATCTCGCGCGGCTCCCGGCCCTTCACGAAGAGCAGCCCGTTCTCGGTGGCCTGGGCCATGTCGTCCATGCTCTCCCGGCCCGACAGCACGTACTTCAGCTGCTTCCAGGTGAAGTCCAGCACCTCGCCGGTGGTGAAGTAGTCCCGGTCAGCCATGCCCTTGGCCAGCGCGACGATGCTCGATCCACGCATGATCGTGTTGTCGATGTCGAAGAAGGCGGCAGCACCCGGCCCGGCGTTCTCCGCCTCCAGCGCGCTGATGCCCTCGGTCAGCCAGGGCCCGACCGGCTCGGTCGCATCGTCGGTCGAATCCCCGCCGGCAGGGCCGTCGTCCCCGCCGGCGACCACGACAGCTGCGGGCGGCTCGGCGGCCGGCCCGCCGTCGGACAGGCCGGTCCGGGGTCCATCGCCAGAGTCCAGGACCTCTGGCATCGCCCGGTCCTCCGGGGCGTTCGGGGATTCCGCCACGGGGCGAGCCTAGCCGGATCTGACATGCCACACTGCTCGTGTGACGAACATCGCTGACCTCGTGCGCGAGTCGGCCGCTGCCCGCCCGGACCACCCGGCCCTGGTGACCCGCACCACCCAACTCACCTGGGCCGAGGTCGACCAGCGGGTCGATCGGGCCGCGCGGGCACTGACCCAGGCTGGCCTGGGCACGGGTGCTCGCGTGGCGCTGATGATCGGCAACCGCCCGGAGTTCGCGATCGCCTACTTCGGCGTGCTGCGCGCGGGGATGGTCGCGGTGCCGATCAACACCGGGTACACCGCAACGGAGGTCAGCCGGCTGTGCAACGACGCCGGTGCCGCCGTGCTGCTCCACGACGCCGGCACGGCCAAGGTCGGAGCATCGGTCGCCAGGCGGGCGCACTCCACGCGAGTCGTGGCCGTGGACTCCGAGGAGGGCGCTGAGCTGGTCGGCGCCGGCCCCGGCGGCCGAGGGGCGTTCGCGCCCCCGAGGACGACTGCCAAGGATCTCGCCGTCCTCATGTACACCTCCGGCAGCGAGGGCCAGCCCAAGGGCGCGATGCTCAGCCACGGCGCGATGCGCGCCAACATCGACGCGCTGGCCAAGATCCGCCGGCCGGCCGCGATGGAGGCTGACGACCGTCTCCTGCTGGTGCTGCCGATGTTCCACATCTACGGGCTCAACGCGGGCCTCGGCCTCGTGGCCAAGGTGGGGGCCACCTGCATCCTGCTCGACCGGTTCGAGTCGCGCTCGTCACTGGCGGCCATCCGGGAGCTGGGGGTCACCAACGTCGCCGGCGCCCCGCCGATGTATGTCTCGTGGAGCGCGGAGGGCTCGTTGCGCGAGTCCATGGACGGGGTCCGCCTGCTGATCAGCGGTGCCGCCGCGCTGCCCCCGGACGTGTTCGCCCAGTTCCGCACGATCACCGGCAAGCCGATCTGGGAGGGCTACGGGCTCACCGAGTGCTGTCCAGTGGTCACCTCCACCCTGGTGGCCCGCCGCGCCAAGCCCGGCTCGGTGGGTCGCCCGCTGTCCGGGGTCCAGGTCTCGCTGCGCGACACCTCGGGCCAGGAGGTCGACGAGGGCGATCCGGGCGAGGTGTGGGTCAAGGCGAGGTCGGTGCTCTCCGGGTACTGGCCCGATGCCTCGGGTGGGGTCGACTCCGAGGGCTGGTTCCACACCGGGGACGTGGCGATCCTCGACGAGGACGGCGACTACCGGCTCGTGGACCGCCGGCGCGACCTCATCATCGTGTCCGGGTTCAACGTCTACCCGCGCGAGGTCGAGGCGGTCATGGCCACGCACCCGGCTGTCGCGGAGGTCGCGGTGATCGGTGTGCCGCACCCGCTGACCGGCGAGTCCGTGAAGGCCGTCGTCGTGCTGAAGAAGGGCATGCCCGAGCCGGACGACCTGCGCGCCTTCTGCGAGGCCCGCCTGGCCCGGTTCAAGTGCCCCTCCCTGATCGAGTTCGCCACCAGGCTGCCCCGGGCGGCGACCGGCAAGATCACCAAGGGCAAGCTCAAGGACGTTCGGCAGTGACCGCACGGGTCACCCTCGTGGGCAAGCCCGGGTGCCACCTGTGCGACGAGGCGCGCGGGCGCATCGAGCGGGTGTGCGCCGAGCTGGGCGAGGAGTGGGACGAGGTCTCGATCCTCGATGACCCAGTGCTCGCCGACCGCTACTGGGAGCAGATCCCGGTCACCCTGGTGGACGGCGACGTCGTGGCGATCTGGCATGTCGACGAGGCCCTGCTGCGGTCCGCGCTCGGAGCCACCTGAATCAGCGGGGCGAGCGAGCCGGCGCCTGCACGGGCTACCCTGACGGGCATGTCGGTTCGCGTCGCCCTGCTCCAGGTGAGCATCACCGACGACGAGCCGGTCGCCGAGCGCATCGACCGGGTCCTGGCGATGACCGCGGAGGTGGCGGCCGACCACGACCTGGTCGTCCTGCCCGAGCTGTGGCCGATCGGTGCGTTCGCGATCGACCTCATGCCGGTGCATGCCGAGCCGCTGAACGGCCCGCTGTGCCGCTCGCTGGCGCAGGTGGCCGGCGACAGCGGCGCGTGGGTCTTCGGCGGCTCCCTCGCCGAGCGGGTCGAGGCGGAGACCGGGGAGATCGACTACTTCAACACCCAGGTGGCCTTCGGCCCGGATGGCGCCCTGGCCGGCTCGTACCGCAAGGTCCACCTGTTCGGGTTCAACGGCGGTGAGACCTCGGTGATGACAAGCGGTGGAGACGTCGTGGTGGTCGACACCCCGCTCGGGGGCACCGGGCTGGCCACGTGCTATGACCTGCGTTTCCCGGAGCTCTTCCGGGCCCTGGTGGACGGCGGGGCCGAGGCGTTCGTGATCCCGGCGGGATGGCCCGAGCGACGGGTCGCGCACTGGCAGGTCCTCGCCCGGGCCAGGGCGATCGAGAACCAGGCCTACGTCCTGGCCTGCAACGAGTCGGGGACCCATGGTGGTGTCCCGATCGCCGGATGCTCGATGGTGATCGATCCGCAGGGCGAGATCCTGGCCGAGGCCGGCACCGGCGAGGAGGTCCTGTCCGTGGAGATCGACCCCGACCGGGTCGCCGCGTGGCGCGGGGCGTTCCCAGCGCTCGAGGACCGCCGGATGGGATGAGGGCGCGCGAGCCGCAGCGCCCGCTCAGCCCGCGACGATCGGGGCACCGGCGGCCTGGAGGTCCGCGATCCCGCCCTCGAGGTTCACCAGCGAGGTGAACCCTGCATCGGCCATCTGGTCGGTTGCCAGCGTGGAACGCCGGCCCGAGCGGCAGTACACCGCGTAGGTGGTGTCCTTGGGCAGGTCGGCGATCCGGGTGGCGAAGTCAGCGGACTCCACGTCGATGTTCACCGCTCCGTCCACATGGCCCTCCGCGTACTCGCCGGCGGTGCGCACGTCGACCACGACCGTCCCAGCCTCGGCCGCGGTGGTCAGGAACTGGTCGGCCGCGACGTTCTCGACGGCGCCGCCCGATGACGAGCAGCCCGCGAGCAGGGCGGTGGTACCGAGCAGGATCGCGATGAGTGCAAGGATTCGGCGCATACCCCCAAGGGTATACGATCCACCGAGCTCCCAGCACCCGCCGCCCCCCGCCGCCCGCCCCCGCCCCCCGCCGCCCGGCCCCGCTCCCTCCCGCCCCCGCTCCCCGCCCCCCACCCCCCGGTCGGTCCACTTTCCCGCGGCTCACTTCGAGTTCGGTCCGGAATCCCGAGCGTCCATGCTCCGGGATCCGGACGGACTGCGGGGGCGTCGTGGCGGCTGCCGGCTCCGATAGGCTCCCGGGCGTGTTGATCCGGACGGCCACTGGTGCGGACTGGGCGGGGATCTGGGCGTTCATGGCGGGCGTGGTCGCCGCCGGGGAGACCTACACGTTCCCCCAGCGGATGGGCCCCGACGAGGGGCGTGCCGCGTGGATGCTGGCCGCGCCGTGGGTGGTCCTTGTCGCGGTCGAGGGCGACCGGATCCTCGGCACCGCGAAGTACGGGCCCAACTGGCCGGGTCGCGGGTCGCACGTGGCCAACGCCAGCTTCGTGGTCGACCCCGCGCTCAGCGGTCGAGGGGTCGGCCGGGCCCTGGCAGAGCGGGTGCTGGCCGATGCTGCCACCGCTGGGTACCGCGCGATGCAGTTCAACGCCGTTGTCGAGACGAACACCGGGGCGGTGGCCCTGTGGCAGTCCCTGGGGTTCCGGGTGCTGGCCACCATCCCCGAGGCCTTCGACCACCCGACCCATGGCCTGGTGGGCCTGCACCTCATGCACCGCACCCTCTGACCCGCCGCTCACCACCAGCCGCCGCCGCTCCGCCACACCACACCACAGTCGGTCCGCTATCACGCGGCCCACCGCCGGGTTGGTCCGGATCTCGGAGGGCATTCGGTCGCAATTCCGGACCGATTCACCGCGGTGCCCGGACTGGACGCGAACCGACGCGAACCGGACGGGGGACGGCGGGACGGGGGACCGCGGGGGACGGCGGGACGGGGGACGGGACGCGAACGGGATGCGAACAGGGACGGGGGACGGGGGACGGGGGGCGGCGGGACGCGAACCGGACGCGGGTCGGGACGGGAACGGGCCCCACCTGCGTGGCGTGCGCCACGCGGATGGGGCCCGATCCGATTCGTCCCCCCGAGGGGTTCCGGGGCCGGGAGTCGGCCGGAGGTCTCCTAGAAGTCGGCCTCCGGAACCTCCATGAGCTCACCGGTGGTCGCCTCGGCCACGGCGCGCTCGGAGGCGAGCAGCGGCAGGCGGTTGGCGGCGAACCACTTGGCGGCCGCGACCTTGCCCTCGTAGAACGGCACGTCCTTGGCCGAAGCGCCGGCTGCCAGCGCCTTCTCGGCGACCTCGGCCTGCTTGAGCAGCAGGTAGCCCACCACCAGGTCGCCCATCATCATCAGCAGGCGGGTGGTGTTCAGGCCGACCTTGTAGATCTCAGTCGGGTTGGACTGCGAGGCCATCGCCCAGCCGCCCAGCACGCCGATCACGGCCTGCGTGTCCTCCAACGCCTTGCCCAGCAGCTCGCGCTCGTGGGTCAGCGAGCCGCCCTCGTCACCCTTGACGAACTCGGCCACCTGGCCACCGAGGTACATGACGGCCTTGAACTGGTCGCGGACCATCTTGCGGAAGAAGAAGTCCAGGCCCTGGATCGCCGTGGTGCCCTCGTAGAGGGTGTCGATCTTGGCGTCGCGGATGTACTGCTCGATCGGGTAGTCCTGCAGGAAGCCGGAGCCGCCGAACGTCTGCAGCGAGGTCGCGAGCAGCTCGTAGGAGCGCTCCGACCCGACGCCCTTGACGATCGGGAGCAGCAGGTCGTTGACGCGCTCGGCCATGTCGGCGTCGACCTCGGGGGTGCCGCCGTTTGCAGCCATGTGGATCTGGTCCTGGTAGTACGAGGTCAGGTGGACCAGCGCGCGCATGCCCTCGGCGTAGGACTTCTGCAGCATCAGGCTGCGCCGGACGTCGGGATGGGCGGTGATGGTGACGCGCGGCGCCCGCTTGTCCATCATCTGGGTCAGGTCAGCGCCCTGCACCCGGCTCTTGGCGTACTCCAGGGAGTTCAGGTAGCCGGTGGACAGCGTGGCGATGGCCTTCGTGCCGACCATCATGCGGGCGTACTCGATGACCTTGAACATCTGGGCGATGCCATCGTGCACGTCGCCGATCAGCCAGCCCTGGGCCGGCACGCCGTTCTGGCCGAAGGTGATCTCGCAGGTCGTGGAGACCTTGAGGCCCATCTTCTTCTCGACGTTGGTCACGAAGGCGCCGTTGCGCTCGCCGGGGTTGCCCTCGGCGTCGAAGTGGAACTTCGGGACGAAGAACAGGCTCAGGCCCTTGGTGCCGGGGCCGCCGAGGCCCTCGACATTGGCCGGCCGGGCCAGCACCAGGTGGATGATGTTCTCGGTCATGTCGTGCTCACCTGAGGTGATGAAGCGCTTCACCCCCTCGATGTGCCACGACCCGTCCTCCTGCAGGAACGCCTTCGTGGTGCCCGCGCCCACGTCGGAGCCGGCATCGGGCTCGGTCAGCACCATGGTCGCGCCCCACTCGCGATCGATCATGATCTGGGCCCACTGCTTCTGCTCCTCGTTGCCGAGGTTGTCCACGATCGAGGCGAAGCCCGGGCCCGACATGTACATGTAGAGGGCGGGGTTCGCGCCGAGGACCAGCTCGGCGACCGACCAGCGGACCGACGGGGGGGCGCCGGAGCCGCCGAGGTGCTCGGGCAGGTCCAGGCGCCAGAAGCCGGACTCCATGAGCGCGGCGTAGGACTTCTTGAAGGACTCGGGCATCTGCACCGACATCGACGTCGGGTCGTACTTCGGCGGGTTGCGGTCGGCGTCGACGAAGGACTCGGCCAGCGGACCCTCACACAGCGTGCGCACCTCGCGCAGGACCTCCTTGACGGTGCCCGGGTCGAGCTCGGCGTACGGGCCGGAGCCCAGCCGGTCGGCGGCACCGAACACCTCGAAGAGGTTGAACTCGATGTCGCGCAGATTGGCCTTGTAGTGGGACATCCGATCTCCTTCGGTTCTCGCGGCGTGGAAGTGGGTGTGCGCCAACGCAGGCGGGTTACCCGTCAGTAACCTCATGATGCTACCGACGGGTAACAAACGCAAGTCCCCCCCGGGGGTATCCGGACGAATCGCCACGAAGCCGATGGGGTGGTGGATCGCGGCGAGCAGCCGCAGGGCCCGACGGCCGTTCCGGTCAGTGCGTCGGGGGTGCCAGCGTGGGGGCGAAGCGCTCGCCGGCCAGGCGCATGGCCAGGCCCACGATCGTGCCCACGATGGCCAGGACGGTGGTGGCACCACCGGCGGGATAGGTCAGCATCACACCCAGGAGCAGCGCCGTGAACGGCATCCGCATGCACGCCGCGGTGCCGGCCGCGATGCCGGTGGCCGCCAGCGCGGAGGCCGAGGTCCCGCCGACCAGCAGCGTGGTGCCGGTGGCCAGGATGACGCCGAGGGCCACAGCCGGGAAGATGGCGCCGCCGCGGAAGCCGCTGCCCAGGGACACGGTGTAGCCGACGAACTTGCCGAGCAGGACGACCACGGCGGTCCCGATGGACGTGATGGCCAGGTAGTCGGGCATCGCGGACTGACCGGAGAAGAGCACGAGCTCGAGGCCGCCACCGGTGATGGCGTCCACGGTGATGGCGGCCAGGGCCACCACGACAGCGGCGCCGACCATGGTGGCCAGTCGGGAGCGGGCCGCCAGCTCGGCCACGCGCTGGGCGCCGAGGCGCGCCCCCATCGCCACGAGCGCGACGACGATCGCCAGCGGGACGGAGGTCGCGACGTCGGCGAGCTGGACCTCGGGGTAGGGCGCGAGCCCGGGGACCGCGAGCTGCGACTCGCCGAGCCCGGACCACTGCTCGACCCCGACCTGCAGGACATAGCTGGCCGCCATCCCGGCCAGGGCCGGCATGAGCACCAGGGGTGTGGCCATCCGGGGGCCGGCCAGCATGGCGAACTCGAGCATGAGGACGCACGTCACCAGCGGGTTGCCGAAGATGGCTCCGATGGCCGCCATGGCGCCGACGATCATCATGAGCTGCCGGATCGGCTTGCTCGGGTCGCGGAAGGCCAGGGCGCCCAGGGCGGTGCCGATGGCCATGAGCGGGGCCTCCGGGCCGAGCACGGCGCCGAACGACAGGCTGCCCAGCGCTGCGATGACGACCGAGACGATCTCCCGAGGGCCGATGTCGACCCCGAACCCGTGCAGCGGGGTGTGCCCGCCCTCGCCCGGCAGCTTCTCGGCGAGGAAGGTGATCAGTGCACCGGTCACGAGCAGGACGAGGACCAACCACACCGGTGCCTGCTCGTCACCGAGGGCCTCGGGGAGCTCCTGCCACAGCAGCTTCTGCAGCTCGTGCTCGACGGTGACGAACACCGACGCCCCGAATCCGGCGACCAGGCCGACAGCGATCGCGATGGCGGACAGCGCGATGATCTGGCGGGCGATCGGGGTGGCGTTGGGCTCGTCGTCCATCGGGCTGGCGGTGATCGGATCGTCGGCCGAGGACGTGCCGGCGGGACTCTGGGGCATGACGGTCCTCCCTCTGCGGGCCTGCTCCGCACTGGGCGGGCACCGGGCGCGACACTACCCGACCGATAGGCTGCCGGTATGTCGCAGCGGGGCCGTGCCGGCATCGCCGCGATGGCGGTCGGCCTGCAGCTGGTCGTGCTGTACGCACCCCGGGCTCCGGCGGTGGACACCGGCGGCCTGCCCGTCGACAGGATCGTGCACGTGCTGGTGTTCGCGGCGCCCACGGCGGCGCTGATCGTGGCCGGGCTCCCCCGCTGGTGGGTGATCGCCCTCATGGGCCTGCACGCGCCCCTCAGTGAGGCCATCCAGCACCGGCTGCTCGCTGACCGCTCCGGCGAGCCGGGGGATGCCGTCGCGGACCTGGTGGGGGTGGCCCTCGGTGCGGTCGTGACCCGGCGATGGGACCCGGACGGCAGGGCGGCGGTCGGCCCCGACGGGTGAATCGCCCCGTGCCGACGCCCTCTCGGGTGGGAGAAGGGGCTGCCGCGCTGAATCCCCGACGCGCCCGGCGGTACCGTCGGGCGACAGATCCCGGACGGCAGAGGAGCAGATGGCCCATGACGACTCTCAGGTGTCCCCAGGTGCTCGAGAACGGTCGGCTTGTCGGCCCCCGCACGCTGACGATCGACGGGGATCGGATCACCGCCGTGAGCGCGGACGCCGCCGCGGACATCGACCTGGGCTCCGGGGTGCTGACACCGGGCCTGATGGACCTGCAGAACAACGGGTCCTTCGGCGCTGACTTCGCCGATGCCACCCCCGAGCAGTGGCACCAGGTGCTGGCCGGGCTGGCAGCCCGGGGGGTCACCGGCCTGGAGCCGACGATCATCACCGCGCCGCTGGAGGAGCTCAACGAGGCGTTCGACCGGGCGAAGGCGGCCCGCGATGCGGCGGACGGGACACCCGTGTGCCGGATCCTCGGCGTGCACCTCGAGGGCCCGTTCATCTCCGAGGCGCGCAAGGGCGCCCATCGCGCCGAGTGCATGCTCGATCCCACGGACGAGGCACTCGACGTGCTCCTCGGGAACCCGGCGACCAAGGAGACCCTGCTGACCGTCACGCTGGCCCCGGAGCGCGACCATGCGCTGGACGCCATCCGCCGGCTGGTCGCCGAGGGGATCGTGGTCTCCGTCGGGCACTCCGACGCCTCGGCCGAGCAGGTCTGGGCAGCTGCGGACGCCGGGGCCACCATGACCACCCACATCTTCAACGCGCAGCGCCCGTTCAGCCACCGTGAGCCGGGCGTCCCGGGCGCGGTCATGGCCGACGAGCGCTTCTACATCGGCACGATCATCGACGGCCAGCACGTGGACCCGGCCGCGGTGAAGATCGTGTTCGCGGCGGCTCCGGGGCGGGCCATCGCTGTCACCGACGCCATCGTCACCGCTGGGCTGCCCAACCACACCCCGCTGATGTTCGGGGGCCAGCCGGTCGAGAACGACGACTTCGGGCTGGGTCGTCGGCAGAACGGGACGATCGCGGGTGCAGGCATCGTGCTGGATGAGGGGATCCGGCGGATGGTGGCCGCAGGCATGGACCCGGCCACCGTGCTCGCCTCCTGCACGGAGGTGGCGGCCCAGTCGCTGAACCGGATCGACATCGGCCGGATCGCCCCGGGTGCGCTGGCCGACCTGGTGTGGTGGGACGCCGACTGGTTCCCCCGGCGGGTGTGGATCGGCGGCCAGGAGATCGAGGTGGCCGACCAGGGCCGGTAGGGCCAGGGGCCTACGCGTCGATGACGATGGCCATGATGACTGGGTTGCGGCGGTAGGTCTTGAACACCCAGCGGCTGACCGTGCGGTGGATGATCTGCTCGAGCTGGTGCTGGTCGCCGATCCCGTCCGCGGCGGCCCGGGCCAGCGCCTTGTCGATGTGCGGTACCACCTCGGCGAACATTGCCGCGCTGTTGACCAGCCCGCGGGTCAGGAAGTCCGGGGGCTCGGCCAGTGCGCCGGTGTCGGCATCGACGATCGCCACGATCGTGACCAGGCCCTCCTCGGCCAGCGTGCGGCGGTCCTTCAGGGAGGCCTCCGTGGCGCCGCCCACGGTCATCCCGTCGACGTAGACGTATCCGGCCGGCACCTTCCCGGTGATGCGCGCCCGGCCCTCGACGAGGTCCACCACCACGCCGTCCTCGGCGATGACGACGTTCGCGGCCGGCACGCCCGTGCGGATGGCGATCGCCGCGTTCTCGGACATGTGGCGCCACTCACCATGGATCGGCAGGACGTTCCCGGGCTTGACGATGTTGTAGCAGTAGGCGAGCTCGCCGGCGCTGGCGTGCCCCGAGACGTGGACCTTGGCGTTGCCCTTGTGGACCACGTTGGCGCCGTAACGGGTCAGGGCGTTGATCACGCGGTAGATGGCGTTCTCGTTGCCGGGGATCAACGAGCTGGCCAGCAGGACGGTGTCGCCGGGGCCGATCCGGATCTCGTGGTCGCGGTTGGCCATGCGCGCCAGGGCGGCCATCGGCTCGCCCTGCGACCCGGTGGACACCAGCGTGATCCGGTTGTCCGGGAGGTTCTTGATCTCCTTGAGGTTCACCACCAGGCCCTCGGGGATCGTCAGGTAGCCCAGGTCGCGCGCGATCCCCATGTTGCGCACCATCGAGCGGCCCACGAACGCGACCTTGCGGCCGTGGTGATGCGCGGCGTCGAGGACCTGCTGGATCCGGTGGACGTGGCTGGCGAAGCTGGACACGATGATCCGCCGCGGGGCGGTGCGGAACACCTCCTCGATGGCCGGCGCGAGGTCGCGCTCGGAGATCGTGAACCCGGGGATGTCGGCGTTCGTGGAGTCGACCATGAACACGTCCACGCCCTCCTCACCGAGGCGGGCGAACGCACGCAGGTCGGTGATCCGGGAGTCCAGCGGGAACTGGTCCATCTTGAAGTCCCCGGTGTTCAGCACCATGCCGGCTGGGGTGCGGATCGCCACCGCGAGACCGTCGGGGATCGAGTGGTTGACGGCCACGAACTCGCAGTCGAACGCGCCGAAGCTGCGCCGCTCGCCCTCGGCCACCTGCGTGGTCACCGGGGTGATCCGGTGCTCCTTGAGCTTGGACGTGATGAACGCCAGGGTCAGCCGGGAGCCGACCACGGGGATGTCGGGGCGCTCGCGCAACAGGTACGGCACGCCGCCGATGTGGTCCTCGTGGCCATGGGTGAGCACGATCGCCTCGATCTGGTCGAGGCGATCACGGATCCAGGTGAAGTCCGGCAGGATCACGTCCACCCCGGGCTGGTGCTCCTCGGGGAACAGCACGCCGCAGTCCACGACCAGCAGGCGGCCGTCGAACTCGAAGACGGTCATGTTCCGGCCGATCTCCCCAAGCCCACCCAGCGGGACGATCCGCAGCCCTCCCGCGGGCAGCGCGGGCGGGGGTCCGAGTTCGGGATGCGGATGGCTCATGGGCGCAGTCTCTCAGGAAACGTCGACCCGTGGTCCCCGTGCGGCCCACGACCGCCCCAGTGCCCCCTACCGCCGCAGCAGCGCGGTGGTGCGGGTGACACGGCGAGCCGCGCACCTTCCAAGGATCGCGACTCCGACGCCCAGCAGAACAGCTTGCACCGCGAGCAGAACCCTGACGTCCGGCCACGCTGCGTACACCGGCCCCGGCGCGGCGAGGATCGGCGAGAAGTGGTCCCCGAGGATGTTGAAGGGAAGTTGTGCCTTCCACCGGATCAACGGTTCCGAGCATGTGGCGTATTGACGGCCGGCTTGTCCGAAGATGGTCAGGTCCATGCCGGACTGGAAGGTGTTGAAGCGGACGATCGAGATGAGCCAGTAGCCGGCTGCGGCCAGGACAGCCACTGCGTCGAACACCTGCAGCCGCCCCGCCCGCGAAGCGGCGGCGCGCCGGGGCGGACATCAAGGCCGGACAGGAACCACCCCGGGTGTGGTGTCAGGGCTGATACCATGGGGCCAT
This sequence comes from uncultured Actinomycetes bacterium, assembly GCA_963774745.1. Classification (GTDB taxonomy): domain Bacteria; phylum Actinomycetota; class Actinomycetes; order S36-B12; family CAIYMF01; genus Prado023. Next base: position 391,743 of record CAVZGE010000002.1, read on the forward strand.
GGCGATGACTCTGCGACTGACGGATGAGGAGACCGAGGCGCTCCGCCGCCGCGCGCAGCTGGAGTCTCGTTCGATGCAGGAAGTGGCCCGGCAAGCAGTGCGGGAGTACGTGGAGGGCCACAGCCGAGCCGAGCTGCTTGACCAGGTCCTCGACGAGGAACTGCCTGGCTACGCGGAGGCCCTGGAGCGGCTCGGCCAGTGATCTACCTGACGCTGTCCGAACTGCTGCATGTCGCCGAGCGAACGCTTGGCCCCGAGGTGCCTGTGCGTGACTATGGGTTGCTGGAGTCGGCTTTGGCGCGTCCGCAAGCGACCGCTTTCGGGCTCGACGCCTACGAGAGTCTCGAAAAGAAGGCGGGCGCCCTGCTGCACTCGTTGGCCCGCAACCATGCGCTGGTCGACGGCAACAAGCGGCTGGCGCTCGCGGCGACCATTGCGTTTCTGGGCCTCAACGGCTATCGGCTCACCCTCACCAACGACGAGGCATACACGCTCGTCATCGAGGTTGCTTCCGGACTCCTCGATGACGTCGCGGACATCGCTGATCGCATCAGGAGAAGCCTCGCGCCCCGAGCCAAGTGACGACGTGGCTCCGCGACAGCGCGTGCCCCACATAGCCGCGAGCTGGGCGCCTTACTGACCGCAGCGTGGTCGTGAGCTCGCGACCCCCTTACCCGGCAGCAGCCCGGGCGCGTCCCCACCAACCCCGCAGGGAACATGATCTCGGGACTCGCGACCCGCGGCATAGCCGCGTACCGTCCCGGTGTCGCGGCGCCCGATGCGTCACTGCGCCGCGAAGGACTGTCAAGCGCCGCTCAGCGCCACTCCACGTCGATGCGCATCAGCATGGCGCAGCTCGCCCGGCTCAACTCGCCCAGCGTGACCGAGGCTGAGGTGGAAGGTGATCGGTGCGGTCACCCGCCCGATGAACCTCCCCCTCAGGCTGCTGGCCGTGCGATCGGCCGTGCAACGAACGTGCAACCAAAGCATGCCATTGGTCGCACGAAACGGGCATTGCGGGGCACTACCAGGACGCATGAAGAAGGGCCCCTGGCCGGTGTTTGTGCTGGTCAGAGGCCCTTTTCCTGTGGAGCGGGTGACGGGAATCGAACCCGCACTGTCAGCTTGGGAAGCTGATGTTCTGCCATTGAACTACACCCGCGTGCCCCACCACGCTCACCGGCGGAACGCCCTGATTATGCCCCACGCCATGGCCCACCCTCAAACGCCCCACGGGGACCGGGCAGGATCCCGTCGGGTTTCAGTGGATCGCGTTCGTCGGGACCCGACGCGATGCCGGTTCGGTGCCAGCAGACCCGACGCGATCCGGGAGGGCTCGCATGGGCGGATACGATCCGGACCATGATCCTGTCCGATGGCACCATCCGACGCCTGCTCGACGAGGGCCGCCTGGTCATCGACCCCATCGAGGACGCCCAGATCCAGCCTGCGAGCGTCGACGTCCGGCTCGGCCCGGAGTTCCTCGTCTTCCGCAACCACACCACCGAGGTGATCGACCCCTACGACAAGCCCGCCGACCTCAACGAACGGGTCCGGGTGCCAGAGGGCACCGCGTTCATCCTGCACCCCGGCGAGTTCGTCCTCGGGACGACGGTCGAGGCCATCGGCCTCCCGGATGACCTGGTGGCCCGCGTGGAGGGCAAGAGCAGCCTCGGCCGCCTGGGACTGCTGATCCATGCCACGGCCGGATTCGTGGATCCCGGCTGGCCGCGGGGGCAGATCACCCTGGAGCTGAGCAACGTCGCCACCCTGCCGATCAAGCTCTGGCCCGGGATGCGGATCGGGCAGCTCAGCTTCCACGCCCTGGACGCGCCGGCCGAGCGTCCCTACGGTCACGTCGACCTGAACTCCAAGTACGTGGGGCAGTCCGGGCCCATGGCCTCCCAGTACGCACGCAACCCGAAGTAGGGCGCCTGCCCGGTCCCGCGCAGCCCGACCCCGCGCAGCCCGACCCCGCCCCGCCCCGGTGACCCCGCGCAGCCCCGGTCAGCCCCCGGGACGACACCGGGATCCCGGCCGCCCGGGCCGTGTCCCACTCGCGAGCCATCCCATGACGAGGGCCCCCGGCTGCCCCTTGGCAGCGCGGGGGCCCTCGTCAGGACCAAGCGGTCAGGCGCCGACCAGCAGCACCGGCTGCGAGGTCAACGTGATCTTGGAACCGGCGCCGGGCCCGGTCGTCCCGTCGAGGCGCCGGATCTCGGTGGTGCCGGCGGGCACCTTGAAGGACTTCGCCTTGGACGCGTACCGGATGGTCTGCTTCTGGCCTCCCGGGGCCCGCAGGGTGCAGGTCGTGATGCTCGACTTCACCTTGCAGCCCAGCCAGGTCTTGCCGACCATCCACTTCTGGATCTCGAGGAAGGCCCTGCCGCCGGTGGTCACGCCGCGATCGCCACGGCTGGTCATGTCCGTGCCGAGGACGTTGATGTCCCAGCCGTACCAGAAGACCCGGTACACCCCGTAGCGCATCGAGTCGATGTAGGTCCGTGCCACGTAGGTCGCTGCCGTGGCGCCGGTGTACTGCCGCTTGACCTTCATGTACGACCGCGTGTCGCCGTAGTTCATCTCGGTGTCCCACAGCGGCTTCTTGCCTGCCCCGTAGCGCTTGTAGTACTTCTTGATCGTCTTGATGTAGCTGACCCGGGTAGCCGGGCCCTCCTTGGCAGGCGGGTAGAAGTGGGCGGAGACGGCGTTGACCGCCCGCCAGGCCCCGGCCTTGCGCATGGCGGCTCCGTAGGCCTTGCCGAACTTCCCGACCGGGCCCTTGCTCCGCACCGTGGTGCTGGCCGCCACCAGGGCCGCGCCGGAGCCGACCGAGCTCAGGGCGGTACGGGCGTCCTTGGTCAGCTGCGCCATCTGCGCCGGCGTCCCGAGGTAGAAGTCCCTCAGGTTGGCCTCGTTCCAGACCTGGAACGCGGTGATCCCCGGGACCTGGGTGGCCACCGCCTTCAGGAAATCCGTGTAGTACGAGTTCTTGGCCGGGTGGCTGTTGGAGCCCGGACCGTAGAGGCCCAGCTTCGAGTTGGGGTCGGAGGCTGCCCACCGTGGCGTGTTGCCCAGGGTGTACATGATCTCGGTGGCCCCGGCGTCCCGGGCATGGCGCACGACGGCCTTGAGCGGTTCGAGGTCCAGCTGTCCCTGCGCGGGCTCCAGCTGCCGCCAGGAGACTCCTGAGTCCCAGATGCGGATCGCGCCCAACCGGAGACCGGCCGGCGTTCCCGAGGCGATCCCGGCCACGTGCTGGCCGAAGAGCGGACCCGGAACGGTCGGGGCTCCGACCGCAGCGCTGGCCGGCAGCGTCGTGGCCAGCAGGCCGGCCGCAGCGGCCGGGATGATCACCTTCAGGAACCGTCGCACAGTGGACTCCCCCCACCTAGGAATGATGCTCATCACCTTGCCCGTCCGCCCGACCGGGGTCAACCTCGCCGTGGGTCGAGTCGGAGGATTCCGGCGACGTTAACACGGTCTTAGGCTCAGCCCGAGAACCGGACCAGGATCGGGTTGGCCACCACCTCCAGGGTGACCCCCGACGCCGGCTCGCAGGTCCCATCGAGCCGGCAGACCTGCGCCGCGCCCGCGGGCATCGGAACCGTGGCCGGCCCCTTGTGGCTGAACAGGATCCTGGCCGGCAACCCGTCGCCGGTGGTCAGCTCGCAGGTGGTCAGCGCCCCCGCCCGGCCCGTCGGCTCCATCAGCTCGCCACTGCAGCCCTGCCAGTGGGCCCCGTCGAACCACTCCTGCACCGTCAGGTAGGCCTGGCCGGCCGGAAGGACGTCCCCGGTGCCGGCGTCCACCTGGTCGATGCCGAGGATGTGGTCGTTCCACGAGTACCAGTACACCCGGTCGACACCGAGTGCCAGGGAGTCGATGTAGGTGCGGGCCACCCAGCCGGCGGCGCGCTCCTGCGGCACGACGACCTCCTGCGTGGCGAAGTCGCGGCGGTCGCCGTAGTTGATCTCGGTGTCCCACAGCTGGCCCGTCCAGCCGCGCTCGGCCAGCCATGCCCGCATCATCCGCAGGTAGGCGGCCCGGGTGCCGGCGCCCTGGTCGGCCAACGGGTAGAGGTGCACGGCCATGGCGTCGACCGGCCACCCGCGCTCGGCCAGGGCGGCTGAGTACTTCCCGTACCACGGCTTGACCGGCCCGGCGGCGCGAACCGTCGTGCTGGCCCCCACCAGCAGCGCGTCGGGGTCGACCTCGGCGAGGACCTCCTTGGCTCGCAGCGTCAGCTCAGCGAGGTAGTCGGGCTTGCCCCGGTAGAAGATCTTGATGTTCGCCTCGTTCCACACCTGGTACGAGGTGATCCGGCCCCGGTAGCGCTCGGCGACCTGTCGCAGGAAGCTCAGGTAGGCCTCCTCGTCGGGCGCCGAGGACGTGCCCGGTCCGTAGATCCCGGGTGCCTCGGGGTCCAGGGCCGCCCACTGCGGCGGGCTGCCGTGCACCCACTGGATGTCGGCGGCACCGATCTTCTCGGCCTGGGCCACTGCCGAGTCCATCGCTGTCCAGTCGACCTCGCCCCGCACCGGCTCCAGCTGCCGCCACGAGACCCCGGAGTCCCAGAGGCGGATCGCCCCTGCGGTCGTCGGCAGCGGCTGGTTCCCGGCCGCCAGGTTGCCCACGTGGGTGCCGAACAGCTCCCGGGCGACGGGATCCCCGAGCGGCGTGGAGGCGGTGCTCGTCGGGCCCTCAGCTGCGGGGGTGGGCTCGGCCGGCGCCGAGACCGACGGCGTGCAGGCGGCCATCATCGCGGCGACCAGGCCCACGGCAGCGCACAGCCCAGAACGGTGGGAAACGGGCATGGGTCCTCCCTCATCGCGGTGCAGGATACCCGTGCCCGCCCACCTGCCTGCCGGAACCTGGCCGACCGGGAGGGGCTGGTGGGCTTGGAATCAGGGCCGCAGGTGTCTAGTGTCGGGTGTTGCTGGTCCGTCCATCGCTGGTGGGGAGGGGAGATGGCAGGCAGCATGTCAGGCAGGCAGGCGCCCGCCGGGGAGCCCCACGGCCCGGCCCTGCGCATTGCCGGGGCCCAGGGGGCCGACGGGCGGGCCCCCGTGGCCACCGTCGTCGAGCGGCCCGAGGCCCGCGGACGCGCCGAGGTCGACCCGATGTTCTCGGTGGCGTTGAGGGCGTTCCTGCTCGACCTGGGCATCCTGGGCACGAGCATCAGTGCCTACATCGCCCTGATGATCAACTCCGGCTACCTGATCGACCAGGTCGAGACCCCGCTGACGGGTGCGGCCATGATCGTGTGGTGGCTGCTGCTGATCCTGCTGCGCGGCGGGTACGAGGCGCGCTACCTCGGTGTCGGCAACGAGGAGTTCAAGCGGGTGGTCAACGCCGGGGTGACCATGCTGGCCGCGATCGCGATCGCCTCCTACGTCGCCAAGGCCGCGCCGCCCCTGCGCCTGGTCCTGCCATCCCTGCTGATCGGCACCATGCTGATCCTGCTCGGGCGGTGGTTGTTGCGCGTCTGGTTGGGCCGGCAACGACTGCAGGGCAGGTTCCAGCAGAGCACCTTGATCGTCGGTGACCGCCTGCGCAGCGCTGCGCTGTCCGAGTCGTTCGCGACCGACGCCGTCGCCGGGTTCAAGGTGATCGGGACGGTGCAGCCGCCGCGGGTCGCCGGCACGGACCCCCGGCCAGGTGTGCGTGACCATGTCGTCGACGCCTGGCTCGACGACGTCATGGACTGGATCGACGTCCACAACGTGCACGCGGTAGCGGTCGCCGAGTCGACCGCCGTCGACCCCGCCCTCCTGCGCCGCCTCGCCTGGCGACTCGAGGGCCCCCGGATCGACCTGCTCGTCTCCCCGGTCCTGTCCGACGTCGCCGGGCCGCGCATGTCGGTGCGCCCCGCGGCCGGCCTGCCGCTGATCCACCTCGACGAGCCGAGCCTGACCGGACCGAAGCGCGCGCTCAAGCGGATCGTCGACCTGGTGATCGCGGTCCCGCTGGTGGTGATCCTGGCGCCGGTCTACCTGCTCATCGGCATCGCCATCAAGTTCGACTCGTTGGGCCGGGCGCTCTACATCAGTGACCGGATCGGACGGTCCGGCGAGGTCTTCCGGTGCATCAAGTTCCGCACGATGCACGTGGGGGCCGACTCGATCCGCGAGGACGTGATCGGCGAGCTGGACGACGACGTCGCCGACCGGTATCGCGAGGATCCGCGCGTGACCCGCATGGGCCGGGTGCTGCGTCGGTGGAGCATGGACGAGCTCCCCCAGCTGTTCAACGTGATCAGCGGCTCGATGTCACTGGTGGGCCCCCGGCCGATGCTCCCCGACGAGCTGGCCCTCCTCGGGGACGCCGAGCATCGCCGGCACCTCACGAAGCCGGGCATGACCGGCCTGTGGCAGATCTCCGGGCGCAAGGAGGTCTCGTGGGACGACCGCATGCGCATGGACCTGCACTACATCGAGACCTGGTCGATCGCCCTCGACGTGGTCATCCTGGCCAAGACCGCCAAGGCGGTCATCACCGGCCACGGCGCGTACTGAGCAGGTCCTGCGCGAGTTCCTCGTAGGCGTCGGCCACGTCCGACCAGCGGTAACGGATCGCCACATCCGCCTGGCCCGCCGATCCGCGCGCTATCGCCGCACCGGGGTCGGCCTCAGCAGCCTCGCAGAGTGCCGCCACATCCGCGCTCGTCGTGAAGAAGACGCCCGCACCGGCAGCGACCTCCCGGTTGAACACCACGTCGTAGGCACTCACCGGCGCACCGGCCCCCAGCGCCCTGAGCAGGGAGGGGTTCGTCCCCCCGACGCTGTGCCCGTGCAGGTAGGTCGTGGCGTGGGCGTAGAGGGTGTCCAGGAGCTCTGAGTCCCACAGGCTGCCGAGGAACCGGACCCGGGGATCGTCACCCGCTGCGGTGCGCACCCGTGCCCGATAGGCATCGGCGTAGGGCGCATCACCGACGACGACCAGCGGCATCCGCGCTTGGGAGGCCACATAGCCGGTGACGATCTCCTGCAGGTGGTTCTCGGGCTCGAAGCGCGCGACGACGAGGTGGTACTGGCGTGCGGAGACGCCAACCTCGGCCAGGCGGCTGGCGTCGGGGTTGACGATCGGGGCGCCGTAGGCGATGCAGTGCGCGTGGACGCCGTGCGCGTCACGCAGGTGCTCGGCGATCCCGTGGGCGTCGGCGATGACGGCATCAGCCCAGCGGGAGCTGCGGGCCTCAGCCCAGCGGTAGTAGCCGGAGCCACGGGGACCCCATTTGGCCCGCTTCCACTCCAGGCCGTCGACGTGCACGGCCACGGGGATCCGCGCCAGGCGCAGCGCGGGCAGGAAGGGCGCGTTGGCGGCGTTGAACACGATCGCGACGTCGGGATGCTCCCGGGTGATCGCGTGCCCGATGGAGAGCAACGTGTGGCTCAGGGTCTCGGCCGCCCGCTGGCGCACGGCCGGCAGGTTGACCAGGCGCATGCCCAGGTACTCGGTCTGCGTCTGCCCGGGATTGCGGCAGTACACCACGACATCGTGGCCACGGTCCACCAGCCGGCGGCCGATCTCCTCCGCGGCGGTCTCGAAGCCGCCGTAGCGGGCTGGGACCCCCCGGGTCCCGAGCAGGGCGAGGCGCATCAGCCGGCAGTCAGGTGCAGGGGGCGATCCAGGATCCCCGACCACTCCAGCCCCTCGCCGGAGTCGGTCCAACCCGGGGTCGCGGTCAGGGAGGTGCCCGGCGCCGGCAGGACGGTGATGCTCAGCTCCGCCGGATGGGCCAGGGCCTGGGGATCGGCATGCACGTCGTAGGTCCCGGGCGCGAACGTGCCCGCAGGCAGCTGGTACTCCATGACCACGGTGGTGGTCTCGCCGGGGTCAGTCTCGTGGCCCTGCCAGAGCACCTGCCCGCCGTGGTCATCGGGGAAGGGTCCGGTGCGGGCCACCGGGACCAGGGACACGGAGTTCCCGGTGGTGATCCGGGTGTCGGTGGCCGCCAGCGGCAGGCGGTAGGCCACGCGCATGCGGGCGCGCAGGGCGAGGTACCCGGCATACGTGGTCGGGTCGCCCTCCAACCCCTCGGGCACGGCGTTGGTGAACGAGATGCTGCGCCGGACCGTGGCGCCGCCCCCGGCCGTCAGCCGGACCTCCTGGGCTATGCGCCGGTCCTGGAACACCGACAGCTTGTTGGGGGCACTCTGGGAATGGATGGCGATCAGGTCGCCGGACCCCCGGGAGAGCTCGCCGCCGCCCGCGAGCGCGTCGACGGCCTCCTGGAGGGCCGGGGCGTCGAACGACGCCTGGATGTGCCGGGGCGGGATCGCGTCCATGGCGCCGCGCACGGCGGACAGGAGGTTCAGCGGCTGCGTCAGGTGCTCCAGCAGGGCCTCGGTCAGCTCCTCGTTGCGGGCATGTCGCTGGATCACGCCCTCGGGGCTGTTGAACTGCCGGTAGGCATCCACCAGCACGGTGCGCACGAGGGTCTCGGCGCTGATCTCACCGAAGCCGGGGGATGTGACGGTCCCGGTCCAGGCCAGGATCGAGGCCAGGGCGCTCATGTCGACCGTGACCACGCCGTCGACCTCGGGGTACCCCAGCGCGGCCCACGCCCGACGCATGTCCACCGAGGCGGTGCGGAAGTCCGGGTGGAAGTTGGAGTTCACGAACGGGTAGCGCTTGCCCTCGCGGTACCACGGCGGCCCGCCCTGGTGCTCCCAGTCGATCGGCGGGTTGTTGGGCGACAGCTTGGACTCCAGCTGCCCGGAGATCGGGACCGACAGGGACCCCTTGTCCGCCTGGACGACGAACGCGGACAGCGGGGCTCCGCCGGAGCCGAACGCCTCGGCGTCGTTGAGGGCCGCAACGAGGTAGCGCTTGGGCTCCTCGGACCCCAGGGCCTCGGCGACGGCCGGCATCGCGAGCTCGGCTGCGCCGGCCAGCTGGGTCAGGTCGTCGACCGAGCCGGCCACGGAGTCGGCGACGGCGCCGATCGGTCGCCCCAGCACGCCGGATCCCTCCACCTGCGCCAGGGCTTCCCCCGTCGCGGCCAGCGCCTCATGGACGGCGGCGACCGGACCAGCGAGCTGCTCGACCTTCAGCGGATCGAGCGTCGTGCCGCTGGCGATGGCGGGCTCACCATCGAACCCGACTGCCGTCGCGCCGATCTCGGCCAGGGGATCCAGTGCTGAGGTGCTCACGGCGAGGGCATGGACGCTGCCGCGGAGGTCGTCGATCGCGCCCAGCGTCATCGGGTTGTACTCCAGCACCCGAGCCGCAGGTGAGGACCAGGTGCGGTCCAGCAGGTCGGCGGCGGCCCGGATGGTCCCGACGCCGCGATCGAGCTGCGTGCTGTCGCCGGCGCGGCCGGCCAGGGCGGTCTGGGCGACGCCGACGAGGCCGGTCATGGCCGCCACCTGGGTACCGATCGCGAGCACCGCGACCGGCGCCAGCAGGATCAGGGCGAGCCATCCCCTCCTGCGCATCGCCCCACCCCCGTTGCGACTCGGACCGCCCCGACCTGGAGCCCCATGGTAACCCGCGACGAGTTCGGGCAGGTCGGACCGGATCGAGCCACCCGGCGGCTAGTGTGAGCGCGTGCGGGCCTCAGCGATCGTCCTGGCCCACGGCGCCGAGCCCACCCTCGAGCGGTGCGTGGCCGCCCTCGTGGCTGACGGGGCCCGGGACATCGTGGTCGTGGACAACGACGCGGCACAGGGCCCGGTGGACGCCGTGCGGGGGATGCCCGGGGTCCGCGTCCTCTCCCCGGGGCGCAACCTCGGCTACGCGGGCGGGTGCAACCACGCGGCGCGCCATGCCCGGGGCGAGGTCCTGGTGTTCGTCAACTCCGACGCCCTCGTCCGCCCGGGGGCCCTGGCCGCGCTGGTCCGCCGGGTGGCGGACCCAGGGGTCGGACTGGCGTGCGCGAGCATCCGCCTGGCGGAGACCCCCGGGGTGCTCAACACCGTCGGCAATCCGGTGCACTACCTGATGTTCTCCTGGGTCGGTGGGCTCGGCGAGCAGGCATCGGAGCACGCGGAGCTCACCGAGGTGGCCTCCATCACCGGCGTGACCTTCGCGGTCCGCCGGGAGGTGTGGGACGCCCTCGGCGGGTTCGACGCCGACTACGTCGCCTACTGCGAGGACGTGTACCTGTCGCTGCGTGCCTGGCAGGCGGGCTATCGGGTGGTGCACGAGCCGGCTGCCGTCGTGCTCCACCACTACGACTTCGGGCGCAACTCCGCCAAGTTCTACCTGCTCGAGCGCAACCGGCTCATGAACCTGCTGCTGCTTCCCGAGCGTCGCACCCGCCGGTTCCTGGCCCTGCCCGCGCTGGTCGTCGAGGGCGGCGTCCTGCTCGTGGCGGTCCGCGACGGTTGGGCCCGCGACAAGGTGGACGGCTGGCGCTGGCTGGTGACCCATCGTCGGTCGCTCGCGGATCGGCGGCGGATCATCCAGTCGGCACGCAGCGTCCCCGACCGCGACCTGGCGCGACTGCTGCGCGGACCGCTGGACCCGCCGGCTGGGCTGGGCCCCGGGGTCCCGGCGCCCGTCAGCACGATCCTCGCGCGGTACTGGGGCTGGGCGGAGCAGCGGCTGTGAGGTCGCCGGCCTGGGGACGGGACATCGGCCTGCGCGACATCGGCTGGGCGGGGCTGGTGGCGGTCATCGCCATGGGCATCGCCCTGGGCTTCCGGTCCGCGCTGGTCCCGACAGATCCCTGGCACTACGTGCAGGGCGCGCTGGCGTTCCCGGACGGCACATGGCGACCTGAAGGCCTGTCGCGGTGGGGCTTCCTCCTGCCGATCATCCCGTTCGCGCGCATCTGGGGTGATGCCACCGCGACCTACTACGTGCTGCCCGTGCTGAGCACGGGGGTCCTGGCAGCAGTCCTGTACCTCCTGGGCACGCGTTACGTGTCGAGGTCCACCGGCGTCCTGGCCGCCGTCTTCGCCCTCGGGACGCCGTTGGTGTTCGTCAACCTGACCCGTGGGTACACGGACCTGACCGCCACCACCCTGATCGGCCTCGCCCTGCTCCTGGCCACGCTGGCCGCGGACGCCGCCGACGAGGCGCAGGAGGCCGGCCAGGGCTGGGGGTGGCGGGTCCCCGCGCTGCTCGTGGCCTGCGGGTTCGTCACGGGCTGGAGCTTCGAGGCCCGCGAGACGGCCGTCTTCGCGTGGCCGGTGATCGGCTGGGTGCTCTGGCGGATCGGCCGACCGCTGGCGACCCTGGTGTGGTTCGTGCCACCGGCCCTCGCGTGGTTGGTCCTCGACATCCTGTTGTGCGCCGTGGTGTACGACGACCCGTTCCTCAAGTTCCGGTTCATCCTGGGCGCGGACATCTCCGAGTCGGTGGTCAGCTCGGACGCTGGATATGCCGGGCGATCGCGCTGGTGGTACGTGACGATCCTGCCGCGATCGATCCTGGAGGTCTCCGGCGGGCCGGCGCTGCTGGCCTGCTTGGCTGTGGGGGCAGTTGGTGGCCTGGTGTTCCGCGCACAGCTGGGCCGGATCTGGGCCTGGGGGATGCTGACCGTTGCGCTGCTGTGGATCCAGGGTGGTCCGCTGAACCCGGGGCATCCCTCGGTGCGCCTCGATGTCGCACGGTACTGGTTGTCGTTCATCGTCCCGTTGATGCTGGTGGCAGTGGGGACGATGGCGATCCTCGTGCGCAGCTCGCGGGGGGCGTGGCGGGTGGGGGCGGGGGCAGCCGCCGCGCTGCTCGCCCTGGGCGTGATGGTGCCAGCCGCGCGGTTCGCCACGACCTACCCGGGGTTCGCGCCCAACGGTGGGGACGCCATGGCCGAGCTGCGCGCGCACCTCGCCTCCCAGGGTGTTGACGTGGCCGGTGCGCGGGTCTGGGCCGATTGGGGCACCCAACGGGTCCTGCCCGCGTACCAGACCGGTCCGTTCGGCGACCCGCGCTGGCAGGCAGGCAGCTTCCGCTCGCTGAACCGGCTGGTGCGCTTCCCGCCGACCTCGGACCTCGAGTACCCCCAACCGGGTGAGTACGTCGTGCTCTACAGCGCACAGGACAGGACCTGCTGGCACTGCCGGCGCGCGCTGCAGCCCGTGTCGGAGGCGTTCGGCCCCCTGCCCGGCCCGGGATGGGAGGAGCTCTTCACGTCCTCGGCAGACAACCTCACGCTCTACCGGCTGGGCCCATCAGTGACCTGGCCACGACCAACGACAGCCCCACCACCGGCCACCGCCGACGAACCGGCGGACGACCCCGCCCTCTGAGGCGAATCATGTCGGGCCTGCTGGGTCTGGGGCAGGACCGCGTGCGGTCTCGGAGCACGTGATCCGCTCGGACCCGACGCGATTCGGGCAACGCCGCGTAGGCTGGCCGGCATCCCCGTGCGTGAGGAATGCTGGTGTCTGCCCGTCATGCCCCCGTCGTCCTGTTGCAGGTCGCCAACCTCCTCGGTGGCGTGGCCAACTCGACTGTCGCCGTCCTGGTGCCGTGGCTGGTCCTGCAGGAGACCGGGTCGGCTGCTGACGCAGGACTGGTCGCCGCAGCCGCTGCCATCCCGGGCATCTTCGTCTCGCCGTTCGTCGGGGCCCTGGTCGACCGCTTCGGCCGGCGTCGGGTGTCGATGGCCTCGGATGGCTTCTCCGCGATCTCCGTGAGCCTGTTCCCCCTGGCTGAGGGCGCCGGCGTGCTGACCCTGGGCATGATCCTGGCGCTTGCCGTGCTCGGGGCGACGTTCGACCCTGCCGGGTACACGGCGCGCAAGTCGCTGATCCCCGACGTGGCCCATGCGGGACGCTTCTACATCGATCGCATCAACGGGGTGCATGAGGGCGTCTTCGCAGCCGGCTGGGTCATCGGTCCGGCACTGGCCGCGGTCGGCATCAGCACGATCGGCGTCGTCTCCTCGTTCTGGGTGACCGCCGCGGCGTTCGTGCTGGCCATCGCCGCGGTCGGCGGCATCCGCGTCACCGAGGCCATCGGCGAGTCCCGGCACGAGGCCGGTGACGACAGCGAGCCCTTCTGGTCGTCCATCGCGCGTGGCGGGCGGATGCTCTGGCGGGACAGGTCCCTGCGGGTGCTGACCCTGGCGATCGCGGTGCTGGCGATGGTCTACCTGCCCACCGAATCGATCCTGATGCCTGTGCACTTCGAGGCAACGGATGCCCCGGCTGGCTACGGGATCACGCTCACGTCGCTGGCCGCCGGGGGGATGATCGGCTCCTTCTCCTACGGGTGGCTGTCGGCCCGGATGTCCAAGCACCGGATCGTTGTCCTGGTGATGTTCTCCGTGACGGCGGCGATCATCCCGATGGCCTTCCTGCCCCCGCTGCCGGTGTTCGTGGTGGCCGGCTTCCTGCTGGGACTGGGCTGGGGGCCGATGAATCCGCTGCTGAACTCCCTGGTCCAGACCCGGGTCCCGGCGCACGTGCAGGGCCGGGTCTACGGTGTCCAGACCGCGCTGTTCTACGCGGCTCCACCGCTCGGGCTGCTGCTGGCGGGGATCGCCGTCGACGCGTGGGGGGTGCAGCTGGTGTACGCCGTCATCGGGGTGCTGCTGGTCGGGCTGTCGCTGCTGATCGCAGCCATGCCCTCGTTGCGCGGACTTGATGACGAGGGCCCGGCCATGACTGGTTGACTCACGAAGGGCCGGTGAAGACCACCATGTAGTTCGGGAAGTCCTGATCGACCAGGGCTGTGGTCCGCACCGCGGCGCCCGGCCAGACGCGGTGGACGAGATCGACCAGGGCTGCCGGGCCGATGGCCTCGACACGCTTGTCGCCGCTGATGTTCCGGTCAGCCCAGAAGGCCAGGGCACTGCGCGCCCCGCTGGGCACGAGCTCCTTGACGATCAGCATTCGGGGACCGTCGCCGAAGGCGCCGAGCACGTCGGCCAGGAGTTCCTCGCGCGCGGTCGGCGGCACGTGGTGCAGCACGTCGGACAGCAGGGCAGCATGGTAGGGACCGGGCCGCATGCTCACGAGCGCAGCCACCGAAGTGGCCGGGTGCAGGGCGACGCGGGGAGCCAGGTCGGGGCGCAGCATCCCGCCGATGTCCTCGGCGAGGTCGACGGCGACGATGCGCAGGGTTGGCTGGCGGTCGAGCAGCGGGTTGAGCACCGCCCCATCGCCACCTCCCACGTCCAGCAGCACCGCGTCGGCGCCGAGGTCGGGGATCGCGGCGGCCACCTTGCGCACGTCGACGAACACCCGCCGGTAGGCGTTGCCCGCGATGGGGAAGATCGGGCCCAGGGCCGACCTGACGCGACTTCCCACACTCATGCGTTCCACCCTATGGTCGTCGGAGACGTGGAGGGGTCCGGCCCCAGGGGCCGGACCCCTCCACGTCTGGTGTTCGGACCCCTCAGTCGTTGGCGGGGGCCTTCACCGAGCCGAGCAGCAGCGATGCCACGTCGATGACCTCGACCGGCGTGGCGTCCTCGCCCGCCTCCTGCGCGCGCACGGTCACACCGTCGTGCAGCATCACCGAGCAGAACGGGCAGGCCACCGCGATCTTGTCCGCACCGGTCCCGATCGCCTCGTCGGCGCGGTTCTGGTTGATGCGGGTCCCGAGGCGCTCCTCCATCCACATCTGCGCGCCACCGGCGCCGCAGCAGAAGGACTTGTCGGCAGTCCGCTCCATCTCGACCAGCTTCACGCCGGGCACCGAGGCGACCAGCTCGCGGGGCGGCACGTACACCTTGTTGTGCCGGCCCAGGTAGCACGGGTCGTGATAGGTGACCGTCGAGTCGATCGGCGTGAGCGGCTTGAGCCGGCCGTCGCGCAGCAGGGTGGCGAGCAGCTGGCTGTGGTGGACGACCTCGTAGTCCCCGCCGAGCTGCGGGTACTCCCGGCCGATCGTGTTCATGCAGTGCGGGCAGGTCACGACGATCCGCCTGGCCTTGACCTCGTTGAGCACCTCGACGTTCTGCATGGCCTGCATCTGGAACAGGAACTCGTTGCCGGCGCGACGGGCCGGGTCGCCGGTGCACGTCTCGCCCTCGCCGAGCACCATGTACTTCACGCCCGCGACGTTGAGGAGCTCGGCGACGTCCTTGGTGGTCTGCTTCGCGCGGTCCTCGTAGGCCCCGGCACAGCCGACCCAGAACAGGTACTCGACATCTGCCGGGATCTCGTCCTCGCCCTCCATCCCGAACACCGGGACCTCGAAGTCGACCTCGCTGATCCAGTCGTTGCGCTTCGAGGCGTTCATGCCCCACGGGTTGCCCTTGTTCTCCAGGTTCTTGAACAGGCTGTTGAGCTCGTTGGGGAACTCGGTGGCGATCATCACCTGGTGGCGGCGCATGTCGATGAAGTGGTCGATGTGCTCGATGTCCACGGGGCACTGGTTGACGCACGCGCCGCACGTGGTGCAGGACCACAGGGCGTCCACGTCGATGACCGGGCCCTCGTGCGAGCGGTGCCCGGACGCGTCGTAGCCGTCGGTGTCGCGGTGCGGGTCGAAGTCGCGCTCGCCGATCAGGGGCCGCTGCGCCTCGGCCTGGACCTTCTCCGGCATCGTGGCCAGGACCTCGTCGTCCACCTCGCCGAACTCCACGTTCTTCCCGTCGAGCTTCTTCTGGGTGGCCGTGATGTAGGGCGCCTTGGTGAAGGCGTGGTCACGCAGGTCCATGATCATGAGCTTCGGGCTCAGCGGCTTCTCGGTGTTCCACGCCGGGCACTGGCTCTGGCAGCGACCGCACTCGGTGCAGGTCGCCATGTCGAGCAGGCCCTTCCAGGTGAAGTCCTCGATCCGGCCGCGTCCGAACACCGCGTCGTCGGCGGGGTCCTCGAAGTCGATCTTCTCGGTCCCGGAGTACATCTCCAGCAGCGGACCGAGGCCGTCGGGACGCCGCGAGAAGTACACGTTGATGGGGGCGGCGAAGATGTGCAGGTGCTTGCTGTGCAGCACGATCAGCAGGAAGCCGAGGATGACCGCGACGTGGGCCCAGAGGCCCAGGGTCAGCAGCCACTCGTTGGCCGTCTCGCCGAGCGGCTCGAGCACGGTGGCCACGGCGTGCGAGGCGAACGCGCCGTCCATCCCCTCGGGGCCCTCCGCGTTGATCTTGGCGCCGCGGTAGAGCAGCAGGGTGGCCACGACCATGAAGATCATGAACAGCACGAGCCAGGCGCCGGAGGTGTGCGAGCCGAAGAACCGCGACCAGCGGCCCTCCTTGGCCGGGTTGTTCCGGAACCGGATCACGGCGAAGACCAGGATCCCGACCAGGACGAGGACCGCGAACAGGTCCTCGAGGAAGCGCACGACCGGCCAGGTGCCGATGATCGGGAACGCGAAGTCGGCGATGAACAGCTCGCCGAACGCCTCGACGACCGTGAGCGTCAGGATGAGGAACCCGAAGAAGACGAACACGTGGGCGATGCCGGGCACCGACCACTTGAGCAGCTTCTTCTGGCCGAGGACCTCGGTGGCCTCGACCTGCACGCGCGCGCCGACCTGGTCGGTGCGGCCCACCGCGGGCTGCCCGGAGCGGATCAGCCCCTGCAGGAACCACGCGCGCTTGAGGGCCAGGAACCCGGCCACCGCAATGATCACCAAGCCGACCACTGCCCGGATCAGCATCATCGAATCCATGTCCGCCAACCTCCTGGCCGGGGGTGCCCCGCCCGGCCCATTCTCGCCCCATCGCACGACGGGCCATCGAGTGGGAGCCTACCGATCGGTAACGTAGCCGATTCGCCCGAGGGGTGGGCAATCCGGGCGGGGTTCTCCGGTCCGGGCATCCACGGGGCGCCCGCGGGCGAGGACCGATTCCGTGGACCCTCAACTTGAGTCATGGTGGCTCAAGTTAGATGAGTGACAACTTGACATAAACTCCGCGCGAGGGGACTATAGGACAGTCATAACGCGCCCGCCGGCGTCGCCGCCGGGCATCCGAACGGAAAGGAACCACCTTCCATGAGTCGTGCTGTCGGCATCGACCTCGGTACCACCAACTCCTGCGTCGCCGTCCTCGAGGCCGGCGAGCCCGTCGTGATCGCGAACGCCGAGGGCGCGCGGACGACCCCGTCGGTCGTCGCCTTCGCCAAGAACGGCGAGGTCCTCGTCGGTGAGGTCGCCAAGCGCCAGGCCGTCACCAACCCGGACCGCACCATCCGCTCGATCAAGCGCCACATGGGCGATGGGACCTTCAAGGTGACCATCGACGACAAGAACTTCAGGCCCCAGGAGATCAGCGCCCGCGTCCTGGGCAAGCTCAAGCGTGACGCGGAGGCCTACCTCGGCGAGGCGGTGACCGACGCGGTCATCACCGTCCCGGCGTACTTCAACGACGCCCAGCGCCAGGCCACGAAGGAGGCCGGCGAGATCGCGGGCCTCAACGTCAGCCGCATCATCAACGAGCCCACCGCGGCCGCCCTGGCCTACGGCCTGGACAAGGCCGACCAGGAGCAGCGGATCCTCGTCTTCGACCTCGGCGGCGGCACGTTCGACGTGTCCCTGCTGGAGATCGGCGACGGCGTCGTGGAGGTCAAGGCGACCTCCGGGGACAACCACCTCGGTGGCGACGACTGGGACCAGCGCGTCGTCGACTGGCTGGTGTCGCAGTTCAAGAACGCGCACGGCATCGACCTGAGCAAGGACAAGATGGCCAGCCAGCGCCTGCGCGAGGCGGCCGAGAAGGCCAAGATCGAGCTGTCCAGCTCGATGCAGACCGGCATCAACCTGCCCTACATCACCGCCGGTGCTGATGGCCCGATGCACCTCGACGAGACCCTGAGCCGGGCCAAGTTCGAGGAGCTCACCGCCGACCTGCTCAACCGCACCAAGGCCCCGTTCGCCACGGTCATCAAGGACGCGGGCATCTCGGTGGCCGACATCGACCAGATCGTCATGGTCGGCGGCTCGACCCGGATGCCGGCCGTCAGCGAGGTCGTGCGCGAGCTGACCAACGGCAAGGAGCCCAACAAGAGCGTCAACCCCGACGAGGTCGTCGCCCTGGGCGCGAGCCTGCAGGCCGGCGTGCTCAAGGGTGAGGTCAAGGACGTCCTGCTGCTCGACGTGACCCCGCTGAGCCTGGGCATCGAGACCAAGGGCGGGATCATGACCAAGCTGATCGAGCGCAACACCACGATCCCGACCAAGCGCTCGGAGATCTTCACCACGGCTGACGACAACCAGCCCTCGGTGCTGATCCAGGTGTTCCAGGGCGAGCGGGAGATGGCGGCCTACAACAAGAAGCTCGGCACGTTCGAGCTCACCGGCCTGCCGCCGGCACCCCGTGGCGTCCCGCAGGTCGAGGTCACCTTCGACATCGACGCCAACGGCATCGTGCACGTCTCGGCGAAGGACCTGGCCACCGGCAAGGAGCAGAAGATGACGATCTCCGGCGGCTCCGCGCTGCCGAAGGACGACATCGACCGGATGATGCGCGACGCCGAGGCCCACGCGGCCGAGGACCACGCCCGCCGCGAGGAGGCCGAGGTCCGCAACACCGCCGAGTCGCTGGTCTACCAGACCGAGAAGTTCCTGCGCGACAACGCCGACAAGGTCCCGGCGGAGGCCAAGGCCAACGTCGACGAGCCGATGGTGGAGCTGAAGAAGGCCCTCGAGGGCACCGACATCGAGGCCATCAAGACCGCCTCGGAGAAGGTGGCCACCGCATCCCAGGCCCTGGGCTCGGCGATGTACGCCGCCGCGCAGGCCTCCGCCCCCGCGGGTGAGGGCAACCCCGGTTCCGATCAGGCCTCGGCCGGGACGGACGAGGACGTCATCGACGCCGAGATCGTCGACGACGAGGGCGCGCCGGAGGGTGAGCAGAAGTGACTGAGCGTCCCGAGCAGACCCCGCCTCCGGAGGGCTTCGTGCCCCCGGCGGCGGGGCAGCCCGATCCGGACGCCAGCCAGCCGGCAGGGTCGTCCGATCCTGACGTGGTCGACGCGGAGATCGTCGAGGGCGACGCCCCGGTGACGGCGACGGGGCCTGACTCCGAGGTCCTCGAGGGAGAGGTCGTCGAGCCGTCCACGACGGAGGCGGCCGAGGCCGACGCACTGCTGGCCGAGGCACTGGACGCCGAGGCCATCGAGGCGGAGTTCACAGCGGCTGAGGCCGACCTGGCCGCAGCCGCAGGTGGGCAGGGGGCCGTCGCCGAGCCGGTGGCGATCCTGACCGCCGACCTGCAGCGCGTGCACGCGGAGTACTCCAACTACCGCAAGCGCGTCGAGCGCGATCGGGAGCTCGTGCGCGAGCGGGCGGTCGAGTCGGCCCTGGTCGAGCTGCTGCCGATCCTCGACGACATCGGCCGCGCGCGTGACCACGACGAGCTGGTCGGCGGGTTCCGCAGCGTCGGTGAGGCGCTGGAGGCTGCTGTCGTCCGGCTGGGACTGACGCCCTTCGGGACCGTCGGCGAGCCGTTCGACCCGACCCGCCACGAGGCGCTCATGCGCGAGGAGCGCGCGGGCGTCACGGAGCCGACGGTGGTCACGATCCTGCAGGTCGGCTACGAGATGAACGGGCGCGTCGTGCGCCCGGCGCGCGTGTCGGTCGCCGGCACGGACTGATCGCAGGAACACGAGAGGAGGTGGGGGTGCGGTGAGCACGAAGGACTGGATCGACAAGGACTTCTACAAGATCCTGGGCGTCAAGAAGACCGCCACGGCCGACGAGATCAAGAAGGCCTACCGCACCCTCGCCCGCACGCACCACCCGGACAAGAATCCGGACAACGCGGCCGCGGAGGCGAAGTTCAAGGAGGTCTCCGAGGCCTACGACGTCCTGTCGGACCCCAAGACCCGCAAGGAGTACGACGAGGCCCGCGCCCTGTTCGGCGGCGGGGGCGTCCGGTTCCCCGGCGGCTTCGGCGGCGGCACCGGAACGAGCGGCGGCGGGGGGGTCAACTTCGACGACCTGCTGGCCCAGATGCGCCAGCAGGGCGGTGGCGCTGGTGGCCCCGCGGGTACCGGTGGCGGTGTCGGCGGGGTGTTCGGCGACGTCCTCGGTGGGCTGTTCAACCGGGGTGGCCAGCGAACGACCACCCGCCCGGCGAGGCGGGGAGCCGACGTGGAGAGCGAGGCGACGATCTCGTTCGTCGAGGCACTCGACGGCGTGACGGTCTCCATGCGGCTGACCACCGATGCACCCTGCTCGGCCTGTTCCGGGACCGGTGCCGCCGCGGGTACCGCCCCCCGGATGTGCCCCACCTGCAACGGCACCGGCCAGGCCGTGCGCAGCCAGGGCGGGTTCGCCCTGTCCGAGCCGTGCCGGGCGTGCCTGGGCCGCGGCATGGTCGTCGACACGCCGTGCACCACCTGCGCCGGCTCGGGGCGCGGCAAGTCCGCGCGACCTGTCAGCGCCCGCATCCCGCCGGGCGTCACCGACGGGGCGCGCATCCGGCTCAAGGGCAAGGGCGCGGCCGGCGAGAACGGCGGGCCGCCCGGGGACCTGTTCATCGTCGTCCACGTCAGCTCCGACCCCGTCTTCGGCCGGGCCAAGGACAACGTCACCGTGACCGTCCCAGTCACGTTCGCGGAGGCCGCGCTCGGCGCGGACATCCCCATCCCGCTGCCGCGTGGCGGCAGGGTCACGCTCAAGATCCCCGCCGGGACCGCCAACGGGCGCACGTTCCGGGTTCGTGGCCGGGGCGCGACCCGCCGCGACGGGACCATGGGCGACCTGCTGGCCACCGTGGAGGTGGCCGTTCCCAAGACGCTCACCGACGAGGCCCGCGCCGCCCTGGAGGCGTACATCGCGGCGGCCGACGAGCCCGACCCCCGGACCCACCTGATGGCCATCACGACAAGTACCAAGGGAGGCAGCTGATGGACTTCGATGACGACACCCCGGTCTACGCGATCTCCATCGCGGCGTCGCTGGCCGGCCTGCACCCCCAGACCCTTCGCCAGTACGACCGGCTCGGCCTGGTCTCCCCGAACCGCACCGGTGGGCGCAACCGCCTGTACTCCATGCGCGACGTCGCCCGGCTGCGCGAGGTGCAGCGGCTCGCCGCGGACGGGGTGAACCTGACCGGCATCATGCGCATCCTCGAGCTGGAGGAGCACCTGGACGACATGCGCCGCCGCCTCGACGCCCTCGAGGGCCGCGAGCGTTCGACGGCGCTGGTCGTCTGGCGCCCCGAGCGCCGCCGCTGAGGCCCTGCCTCGCGTGGTGGTAGTCGATCTGGTCGATCTGATCGACCGAATCGACTACCGCGACAGCGAGCATCCATAGCCATTGACCCTGAAGGAGGATCGCCATGGCTGACCAGTTCACCACCCGCACCCAGGAGGCCCTGCAGGCTGCGGTGCGTGACGCCGCGGGTCGGGGAAACGCCCATGTCGAGCCCGTCCACGTGCTGCGCGCCCTGCTCGACCAGCGTGACGGGATCGCTGTCGCCCTGATCGTCGGCCTCGGTGCCGATGTCGACGGCCTCGCCCGGCAGGTGGACCGTGCCGTCGTGGCCCTGCCGGCCGCATCCGGGGCGACCGTGGCCAGCGCGGATCTCGCCCAGGCCACGTACAAGGTGCTCAAGGCCGCCGGCGACCTCGCCCGCACGCGCGGGGACTCCTTCGTCTCCACCGAGCACGTCCTGATCGCCCTGGCCGCGCCCGAGGCGGCCACGGGCCCGCTGCTGGCTGCTGCCGGCGTGACCCCCGACGCGCTGAGCACCGCGCTGGACGCCGCCCGGGGCGGTCGGCGGGTGGACTCCGCCGACCCCGAGGGCAGCTTCCAGGCCCTGGAGAAGTACGGCGTGGATCTCACCGCCCGCGCCCGTGAGGGCCGCATCGACCCGGTCATCGGCCGCGACGCCGAGATCCGCCGCGTCATCCAGGTGCTGAGCAGGCGCACGAAGAACAACCCCGTCCTGATCGGCGAGCCCGGCGTCGGCAAGACCGCCGTGGTCGAGGGGCTGGCGCAGCGGATCGTGGCCGGCGACGTGCCCGAGTCACTGCGCGGCAAGCGGCTGATCGCCCTTGACCTGGCCTCGATGGTCGCCGGCGCGAAGTACCGCGGCGAGTTCGAGGAGCGGCTCAAGGCCGTGCTCAAGGAGATCGCCGACTCCAACGGCCAGGTCGTCACGTTCATCGACGAGCTGCACACGGTGGTGGGTGCCGGCGCGGGCGGGGACTCCGCCATGGACGCCGGCAACATGCTCAAGCCGATGCTGGCCCGCGGCGAGCTGCGGATGGTCGGCGCGACCACGCTGGACGAGTACCGGGAGCGGATCGAGAAGGATCCCGCCCTGGAGCGGCGCTTCCAGCAGGTGTTCGTCGGCGAGCCCAGCGTCGAGGACACGATCGGGATCCTGCGGGGGCTGAAGGAGAAGTACGAGGCCCACCACAAGGTCGCGATCTCCGACGCCGCCCTGGTTGCGGCAGCCACTCTGTCCGACCGCTACATCACCAGCCGGTTCCTGCCGGACAAGGCGATCGACCTCGTCGATGAGGCCGCCTCCCGGCTGCGGATGGAGATCGACTCCTCGCCGGTCGAGCTCGACCAGCTCCAGCGCCAGGTCGACCGGCTGCGGATGGAGGAGCTCGCGCTGGTCAAGGAGACCGACGAGGCCAGTGTCGCCCGCCTGGCCAGGCTGCGCACCGACCTGGCCGACAAGGAGGAGCAGCTGGCCGCCCTGCGCGCCCGCTGGGACCAGGAGAAGGCCGGCCTGGATCGCGTCGGCGACCTGAAGATCCAGATCGACGAGCTGCGGATGTCGGCCGACCGCGCCCAGCGCGAGGGCGACTTCGAGTCCGCCGCCCGGATCCTCTACGGCGAGCTGCCTGCGCTCGAGTCCCAGCTGGAGACCGTGGCCGCCGAGGCCAACGACCGCTCCGCGATGGTCCGCGAGGAGGTGGGCCCGGACGACGTGGCCGAGGTGGTCGGTGCCTGGACCGGCATCCCGGCGGGCCGGCTGCTGGAGGGCGAGACCGCGAAGCTGCTGCGCATGGAGGACGAGCTGGGCAGGCGCGTCGTGGGCCAGGGCACCGCCGTGCGTGCGGTCTGCGATGCCGTGCGCCGTGCCCGGGCCGGCATCGCGGACCCCGACCGACCGACCGGGTCGTTCCTCTTCCTCGGCCCCACCGGCGTCGGGAAGACCGAGCTGGCCAAGGCGCTGGCGGAGTTCCTCTTCGACGACGAGCGGGCGATCACCCGGATCGACATGAGCGAGTACGGCGAGAAGCACACGGTGGCCCGCCTGGTCGGCGCGCCCCCCGGGTACGTCGGCTACGAGGAGGGCGGCCAGCTCACCGAGGCGGTCCGCCGCCGGCCGTACAGCGTCGTGCTGCTCGACGAGGTGGAGAAGGCCCATCCCGAGGTGTTCAACGTGCTGCTCCAGGTGCTCGACGACGGCCGACTGACCGATGGCCAGGGCCGCACCGTGGACTTCCGCAACGCGATCCTGATCCTGACCTCGAACCTGGGCTCCCAGGCGCTCATCGACCCGACGCTCACCATCGAGCAGCGCCACGACGCGGTCATGGCCGTCGTGCGCAGCGCGTTCAAGCCGGAGTTCCTCAACCGCCTGGACGACACGATCATGTTCGACGCCCTGACCCGCGCGGACCTCGCATCCATCGTCGACATCCAGGTCGCGGCCCTTGCCCGGCGCCTGGCCGACCGCCGGATCGCCCTGCAGGTCGAGCCGGCCGCCCGTGAGTGGCTCGCCGACCATGGGTTCGACCCGCTCTACGGCGCCCGTCCGCTGCGCCGGCTGATCCAGACCGCGATCGGCGACCCCCTCGCTCGTGGCATCCTCGCCGGGCAGTTCCGCGACGGCTCGACGGTCCAGGTCGAGGTCGGCGCCCAGGGCACGGACGAGGGCCTGGTCCTGACGACCGGCTGAGCCGCAGCCAGCCACCCGTCGGCCGTCCCGCTGGCGGCCGTCCCAGCCCCAGGATCGCGGTCTTGGTCCAAGTTCGCAGCCGTTTCTGGGAGCAGGTCGCCGCAGTCGCTTGGGACTTGGAGCGAACGTGGCGGGGGGCGGGCGGGGGCGCGGGGGCGCCACCTACAGCGCGCGCGGATGGCGCCAATGCGGCTACGGTCGGCCCCTGAGTCATACCCCCTCGGGCACCAACCTGGCTCGATGCCTGTCGGGTGGTGACCTGGTGGGGTCGGGGGGCCGAGGACGAGCAGGGGAGCGTGGTGGGCATGAGCGCGGACGTCCGAGCAGAGGGTGGGGCGCCGGCCGTCGTGACCCGGGGGCGGGTGTCCAGCGGCACGGTCCTGGGAGTCGCGTCGTTCGGGGCATTCCTGGCCTTCCTCGACGCCACGATCGTCAACGTCGCGTTCCCGAGCATCCGCGAGTCGTTCCCCGACTCCACGATCAGCAACCTCTCCTGGGTCCTCAACGCCTACAACATCGTCTTCGCCGCGTTCCTGGTCCCGTTCGGGCGCCTCACTGACCTGGTCGGCCGCAAGCGGGCGTTCGTCTGGGGCGTCCTGGTCTTCACGGTCGCATCGGTGGTCTGCGCGTTCTCGCCCTCGGTCGCCTTCCTCATCGGGGCCCGTGTGGTGCAGGCCCTCGGGGCGGCGATGCTGGTGCCGGCGTCGCTGGCACTGGTCGTCGCGGCGTTCCCCGCGGAGCGCCGGACCCACGCCGTGGGACTCTGGGGGGCATCGGCCGCGCTGGCGTCCGGGCTCGGCCCGCCGATCGGTGGCCTGCTGGTGCAGGTCGGCGACTGGCGCTGGGCATTCCTGGTCAACCTCCCCTTCGGGATCGCCGCATGGGTCCTGGCCAGGCGCTCGCTCGTGGAGAGCCGCGCGCCCGGGCGCCGCACGCTGCCGGACCTCGGCGGGGCGGCGCTGTTCGCCCTCGCGCTCGGGCTGCTCACCCTGGGGATCGTGCAGGGCGGCGACTGGGGGTGGACGAGCTGGCCGGTGATCGGCTGCTTCCTCGCCGCCGCGGCGCTCCTGGGCCTGTTCGTCACCAGCTCGCGGCGCCACCGGTCACCCCTTCTCGACCCCGAGCTGCTCAAGGTGCGCGCCTTCAAGGTCGGCAACGTGGCCACGGTCGCGGCCGGCATGGGCTTCTACGCCTACCTGCTCACGAACATCCTGTGGTTGACCTACGTCTGGGGCTACAGCGTCCTGCGCGCCGGCCTCGCGCTGGTTCCGGCCGCCCTGATCGCGGCGGTGGTCGCGGCCGTCCTGGGCCCGATCGCCGCCGAGCGCGGATACCGGCTGTTCATCATCCCGGGCGCGCTGGTCTGGGCCTCGGGCTACGTCTGGTACGCGACCCAGGTGGGCACGACCCCGGCGTTCCTCACCCAGTGGTTGCCCGGCCAGGTGCTCAGCGGCATCGGGGTCGGGATGACCCTGCCGCTGCTCGGCAGCGCGACGCTGGCGGCCGTCCCGGGTGGCCGCTACGCGACCGCCTCCGCAGTCGCCTCGAGCACCCGGCAGATGGGCGGTGTCCTGGGCATCGCCCTGCTCGTGGTGATCATCGGAACGCCGACGCCGGCGACGTCCGTGGGGTCCTTCCGGGATGGCTGGTGGATGTCGGTGGCCTGCTTCGTGGCGGTCGCGGTCATCGCAGCCTTCCTCGGGCGGATCGAGCCGGCCACGGAGGAGCCCAAGGACCCGTCGGCGGCACGCATCGAGGTGCATCTGCCCCCGCCCGTCGCCGCTGAGGTGATGGGGGCCTCGTCAATCGCTGCCGTCCCGCTGTTCGCCCGACTGCCGGAGCCGGTGCGTACCTCCCTGGACGAGTCCGCCCGCGATCGGCATCTTCAGGCGGGCGCCTGGTTGTTCCGCACCGGCGATGTCGCTGATGCCGTCTACGTCGTCCGTGCCGGGCGGTTGGAGGTGGTGTCCGACGATGAGGTCGTCCGTGAGCTCGGGCCCGGCTCCGTCGTTGGCGAGCTCGCGCTGCTCACGGGTGGGACGCGGTCAGCCTCGATCCGAGCCCGCCGCGACACGATCCTGCGGGAGGTCTCGCGCGCCGACTTCGACGCGGCGATGGCGCGGGACCCCGGCGCCCATCCCGCCCTGGCCGCCGTGCTGGCCGAGCAGCTCAGTGATGCCCGGCCGCCGGCCCGGGCTGGCGGAACCCGACCCGTGGTGGTCTCGGTCGTCGGGATCCACCCGGGCGCCCCTGTCGAGGCAGTGGGCGCCGGGCTGCTGACCGAGCTGCGGACGCACCTGCGGGTCGACACGTTGGCCAGCCCCACTCCCGAGGAGCTGCAGCGCGCCGAGGGCAGCCTCGATCGGGTCCTGCTCGTGGCCGGCTCGGATGACCCGAGCCGGGACTTCTGCCTCCGCCAGGCCGACCACGTGGTCCTGGTCGCCGCGGCCGACGCGGCCGTCCCCGATGCCGAGTCCCTCGATCAGCAGGGCGCCGACCTCGTCCTCGTGGGCGTCCGGCCGGAGGAGGAGATGGTGCGCCGCTGGTGCCACGCGCTGGAGCCCTGGCAGGTCACCATCGTGGCCGAGGGCGCGCCGCGCGAGGACCTGCGGATGCTCGCAGCCCGGATCGGTGGCTGGTCGGTGGGGATGGTGCTGGCCGGTGGCGGGGCTCGGGGGTTCGCCCACATCGGCGTCCTGCAGGAGCTTGCCGCTGCCGGGATCGCCGTCGACCGTGTGGCCGGCAGCAGCATCGGTGCCATCGTGTCCGGCGCGTACGCCTCGGGGATGGATCCCGAGACGATGCACGAGGTGTTCTACGGGGAGTTCGTCCGGGGCAACCCGATCGGGGACTACACCGCCCCCACCGTCTCGTTGATCAAGGGCCGGCGGACCCGGCACCTGCTTCGCAACCATCTCGGGGGCCGGGAGATCCAGGCGCTTGCTCGGCAGTTCCGGTGCATGAGCGTGGACCTGCTCGGACGGGTGCCGGTGGAGCACCGCCGCGGCGACCTCGCGGAGGCAGTCAGCGCCTCGGTCTCGATCCCGGTCGTGTTCCCCCCGATGCGCCTGGAGAACCGGCTGCTCGTCGACGGTGGCGTCCTGGACAACCTCCCGGTTCGCCTGCTGACCGAGCGTGATGAGGGCCCGATCCTCGCCGTGAACATCGCCATGGGCAGCGGGGGTGGCGGGTCGGCGCGCACAGGACCGCCGCGGATGCCCTCGATGGGCGACACGCTGCTGCGCGTGATGATGATCGGCAGTGGCGGGGCGGTCCAGGCCGCCCGCGCCCGCGGAGCCACGGTGATCACGCCACCCCCGCTGGGGGTCGGCACTCTCGAGTGGCACCAGTTCGACCTCGTGGTCGAGGCAGGGCGGATGGCTGCGCGCGAGCTGCTCGAGCAGACCGGGGGTCGGATCCCGGGACAGAGGTGACCCCCCGCGCACCCATCAGAGCCCGTTTATCCTTGCTGCCTTCCGGCCCTGGGGAGGTTCACAGGGTGACGCCACACGGGGGGTCGGAGAACATTCTACGCCCACCGCGAGGGTGGCCGACCACTGTCGGGACGTGCGCAGCCGGGGACAGCCGGACCAGGGCAGCGCAGGCAGGGCCGTCCGCGGATTCGGAGGAACACCGCGGCGCACCGTAGAATCTTCGGTGGAGGATTCGCATAGTGGCCTAGTGCGCACGATTGGAAATCGTGTTGGGGTAACACCCTCACGGGTTCAAATCCCGTATCCTCCGCCGCACCGAAGGGGCAGCCGACCAGGCTGCCCCTTCGCCGGTTCCAGGGCCGGTGTGGCCGCGATCAGCGCGAAACGTGAGCAGCCTCACAGCGAAATGCCCGATATGCGAGGCTTCCCGGCGTTTCGATCATGCCCCACCGGGCATGGGCACGCCCTGTCGCCACCACAGACGACCGACGGAGCATCCCGCTGCGCCCGAGCCTGGCGACGAGGAGCACACCTCATGGACACGACGACGACCACGCGCCGGTTGCGCGCGGCTGGTTCGGGCCTCGTCGGCTCCCTGCTGCTGGTGGGGCTGGGGGCAGCCCCGGCGAGCGCGGACACCGCGATTGCCGCGGAGAACAGCTGGACCATGACCGGCCCGGCCGTTCCCGAGCTCGCCGACCCGTTCGTCCCGATCATCGACATCGACGCCGAGCGCGCAGAGGCCGAGCGGCGCAGGGCGCAGGCCAAGCGCGAGCGGGCGCAGGCGCGCCAGCGCAAGGCCGAGGAGGCCGACCGCAAGCGCCGTGCCCAGAAGGTGACCCCGGTCGCCGCCGGCTATGACCTGACCGCGCGGTTCGGCCAGGGCGGCGGCTACTGGAGCGGCGGGCGGCACACCGGCCTGGACTTCGCCGCCTCCGGCGGGACCGAGGTCCGGGCCGCACAGGCGGGTACGGTCGTCCTCGTCGGATGGCAGGGCTCCTACGGCAATCGCATCGAGGTCGAGCACGCCGACGGCACCATCACCACCTACAGCCACCTCTCGGGGATGGGCGTCGGAGTCGGTGACCGGGTCGCTGCCGGCCAGGCGATCGGCGCGATGGGGTCCACCGGCAACTCGACGGGGACCCACCTGCACTTCGAGGTCATCGAGCCGTCCGGATCGTTCATCGACCCGGGCCCGTGGCTCGGGCTGGTCTGAGGCGCGTCCTGCCGTTGGCCGCTGGCCACCAGCGGCTCCCGGATCCACCGGGCCGCGCCCGTCACCGCTCCGGCGATCCCGCTGGCGTAGCGTGGGACCGTCACCATCGGGCCCGCACGGGGGAGGTTGCCGCCGACATGCTGCTCAGCCAGCCCGACCTACCAGGACCGCTCCTCGCGCCAGGTGCGCGCATCGCGGTCATCGCACCCTCGGGGCCGGTCCAGCCAGCCCGGCTCGGCCGCGGCCTCGACGTGCTCGTCGGGTGGGGCTACCGACCGCAGGTGGGCAAGCATGTCCTGGCCGTCGCCGGTCACACCGCGGGCACGACGGCACAACGCCTCGAGGACCTCCGCTGGGCGATGACCGACCCCGAGCTCGAGGCCATCTGGTTCGCCCGGGGCGGGTTCGGCGCGATGCACCTGCTCGAGGACCTGATCCGGCTCACGCGGGACCCCGCGGCCGTCCCCAGCCGCCCCCTGCTCGGATTCTCCGACGCCACGGCGTTCCTCGCCGCGCTCTACCGGGAGCACAGCCTGACCGACGACCTGGCACATCCGGTCGCGCACGGCCTCATGGGGATCCACGCCCCGGTCCTCACCGCCCTGGGTGACCTGGCGGCCCCGCCCGTCCTGGAGCGGGTCCGGGCGATGCTCCAGGACGGCTCCGGGTTCCGCGCGCGGGTCGACCACGTGGCCGGACCGCGCCGCGAGGTCCAGGGCCCGTTCGTCGGGGGGAACCTCGCGATGCTCGCGGCCCTGGCGGGCACCCCGCACGCCCTGCGCTCGCATGACGCGATCATGGTGCTCGAGGACATCGGCGAGCCGGTCTATCGCCTGGACCGGATGATCACGCAGCTGCAGCTGTCCGGCGGGCTGATGGGCGTCCAGGCGTTCGCGCTCGGCTCCTTCAGCGCCGCGGTGGGGGAGCGCGACCAGCACGCCGAGAGCTTCATGGAGCAGCGGCTGCTGGAGTTCGACGTGCCGATCGTGGTGGGCGTCCCCGTCGGCCATGACCCGGACAACGAGCCGTGGGTGTACGGGCAGGTCGGCCGGCTGGCCACCGACGAGCCAGCCACGTAGGGCGGCTCGAGCGCCGGCTCGAGCGTTGGGTCGAGGCTGGGTCGCGGACGGCCGGGGAGTCGCCGGGGTCCTCGGCTCAGACCACGCCGTACAGCCGGTCGCCCGCGTCGCCGAGCCCGGGCACGATGTACCCGTGGTCGTTGAGCCGCTCGTCGATCGCGGCGGTGACCAGGGTGATGCTCGGGATCCGGTCGGCGACCGCGGCATCGACCGCCGCGATCCCCTCGGGGGCCGCCAGGATGCAGATCGCGGTGACGTCGCTGGCCCCCCGGGACAGCACCAGGTCGATCGCCATGATCAGCGTGCCGCCCGTGGCCAGCATCGGGTCGAGCAGGAACACCTGCCGCCCGGCGAGGTCCATGGGCAGCCGGTCGGCGTACGTGGACGCCTCCAGGGTGACCTCGTCGCGGATCATCCCGAGGAAGCCGATCTCCGCGGTCGGCAGCAGCCTGGTCATCCCCTCCAGCATCCCCAGGCCGGCA
The DNA here is from genome assembly GCA_963774745.1 of uncultured Actinomycetes bacterium. Lineage (GTDB taxonomy): Bacteria > Actinomycetota > Actinomycetes > S36-B12 > CAIYMF01 > Prado023. Next base: position 421,685 of record CAVZGE010000002.1, read on the forward strand.
CGCAGGATCGGGATCACGACCGGACGGGGCTGGGCCATCCGGTGCCCGGTGGCCGGGCCGACCGGTGTGGTGATCGCCACCTCCGCGACCCGGATGTCGCGGGTGGCCTCGTAGGCCAGGAGCGTCACCAGCTCGTCGACGAGGCGCCGGAAGGTGGGCGAGTCGGTGCGCTCGTCACGCAGGGTCGTCAGCTTGTGGGCGACCAGCGGGTGGTCGGCGAGCATGGTGCGCATGGCCGCCACCCTATGCGCGCCCCGCGCCCGCCCCGGCACCGACCGGCCGCGGCATCGAGGTCGGGAGTCAGTCGCGGTGGGCGGCGAAGAAGTCGCGGAGCACCCGGGCGCAGTCCTCGGCCAGGACGCCGGCGACCACCTCGGGACGGTGGTTGAGCCGTGGGTCGCGGACCACGTCCCAGAGCGATCCCACCGCTCCGGCCTTCGGATCGAAGGCGCCGAAGACCACCCGGTCCACGCGCGACAGCACGATCGCCCCGGCGCACATCGTGCACGGCTCGAGGGTGACCACCAGGGTCGCGCCCTCGAGCCGCCACTGCCCCGTCCTCTGGGCGGCGGCCCGCAGCGCCAGCACCTCGGCGTGGGCGGTGGGATCGGCGTCGCGCTCGCGGCGGTTGAAGCCCTCGCCGATCACGGCTCCCCGGGCATCGAGCACCACCGCGCCGATCGGGACGTCGCCGCCGGGCAGCGCCCGCGCGGCCACGGCCAGGGCGAGGCGCATGGCCCGCTCGTCAGCCGTGGAGGACCTCACAGCCCGCAGTCTGCCATCGGCTCAGACGTGCGTGACCGCTCCCACGACCCTGGTCGAGGAGTCCCTGGCGTCACCGAACAGCACCCGGGTCCTCGAGTCCGAGGGCCTGGGCCGCCGCCTTGTTGCGCACAGTCCCGCGGTGGACCACTGCGCACCCGGCGATGACCTCGTCGGTCAGGTCCGGGTCGGCCGCACCATCGGCCGTGATCAGGGTCAGGAGGGCCACGACGTTGGCCGAGTACAACGTCGAGGCGTGCACCGGCAGCTGGCTGGGCACGTCGGCCGCACCCCACACCAGGGCGCCCCCGATCTGCACCTCGGCGCCGGGCTGGGAGCCCTCGACGTTGCCACCGGACTCGGCGGCCAGGTCGACGACGACCGAGCCGCGACGCATCGCGGCGACCATCTGGGCACTGACCAGCAGCGGTGCGGGCCGGCCGGGAACCGCAGCGGTCGTGATGACCACATCCGCGTCGGCCACGTACGGCGCCAGGAGCTCCATCTGCCGGGCCGACCGCTCGGCGGTCATCTCGGTGGCGTACCCGCCGGTGCCCTCGGCCGTCTCGAGGTCGAGGTCGAGGAACGTCGCGCCCATCGACCCGACCTCCTCGGCGCTCTCGGGTCGCACGTCGTGGGCCGAGACGACGGCGCCGAGCCGGCGTGCGGTCGCCATCGCCTGCAGCCCGGCCACGCCGGCGCCGAGCACCAGGACCTTCGCCGGCGGGATGGTCCCGGCCGCGGTCATGAACAGGGGGAAGAACTTGGGCAGCCGGGTGGCCGCCACCAGCACCGCCAGGTACCCGGACACCAGTGACTGGGAGGTCAGGGCGTCCATCGACTGGGCGCGCGAGATGCGGGGGACCAGGTCGAAGGACAGCGCCGTGGCCCCGGCGTTGGCCGCCGCAACCACCGTGGACAGGTCGGCGACCGGCTGCAGGAACGACACCATGATGGCTCCCGGCTTGAGCAGCTCGACCGCCCTCGGGTGCAGCGGGCGCACGGTGGCGACCACGTCGGTGACCCCCAGCGCCGCGGCCACGTGCTCGGTGCCGATCACCTCGGCGCCGGCCCGCCGGTAGTCCTCGTCCGTTGCGTTGCTGCGCAGCCCGGCACCGGTCTGGACGGCGACCGTCAGGCCCAGGGCCGTCAGGCGTCCGATGGATTCGGGGACCAGCGCCACGCGATTCTCGCCGGGCCGGGACTCCGCCGGCACGAGAACCTTCATGGGGTTCACCTCCTGCGCCCGGGTGCCTGAGCACCACCGGGCGTCCTGTCGTAGGAGGTCAAGCCTATGTCCCGTTCGGCGGCCCCCTGACCGGGACGGGGGCCCTGCAGGGAGGCCGGGGGGCCCGACCCCGGAGCCGATGGACCCGACTCGACATCGACCGCGCGACCGCCGCCCGGGGAGCACGTCGGCTTGTGCGCCGGGCCAACTGCTGGTCTTGTGGTCCCATGCGCAGCCCCATCTCGATCATGAGCCCCGCTGGTTTCAACGGCGCCACGATCCTGCGCGCCCATGCCCGGGGCCGCGGGACGCGCCAGTCGTTCTTCGAGGGGTGGTACGTCAAGCTCGTCAGCGCGGACCGACGCACCCGGCTGGCGGTGATCCCGGGGATGTTCCTCTCCGAGGACGGCTCGATCGCCGAGGCCTTCGTGCAGGTCCTCGACGGGATCACGGGCAGCACGGCCTACCACCGGTTCCCCCTGTCGGACTTCCGCGCCGACCCCCGGCGCTTCGACGTCCGCGTCGGGGCCAACCGGTTCAGCGCCGATGGCATCGTGGTGGACGTGCCGGGGCTCGCGGCGGAGGTGCGCTTCGGCCCCGGCGCGCAGTGGCCCGTGACCGTCCGGGAGCCCGGCGCGATGGGCTGGTACGCGTGGGTGCCGACGATGGAGTGCTACCACGGTGTGGTCAGCCTGGACCACGCCCTGGCCGGCTGGGTGGACCCGGGCTCGGGCCGCGTGGACCTCGCCGGGGGCCGCGGCTACCTGGAGAAGGACTGGGGCACCGCCTTCCCGAAGGCCTACGTGTGGATGCAGTCCAACCACTTCGAGGAGCCGGGCGTCAGCCTGGTCGCCTCCACCGCCCTGATCCCGTGGCGCAGCGCGGCCTTCCGGGGGGACCTCGTGGGGCTGCACCTGCCGGCCGGCCCGGTCGGCGGGCTGCATCGGTTCACCAGCTACACCCGGGCCCGGACGATCGAGCTGGACGTCGGGGACGACGCGGTGCGGTGGTCGCTGGAGTCACCGCGTGGGGATCGTCTCGACCTCACCGCGACGATCGGGGGCCGCACCACCGGCCTGCTGCACTCGCCGGTCCGCACCGAGATGCACCAGCGCGTCGCCGAGACCCTCGACGGGACGCTCGAGGTCAGGCTCGCCGACCCGTCGGGGCGGACCCGGTACGAGGGTGTCGGGCAGTGCGCCGGGGTCGAGGTCCACGGCGCGATCGACCAGCTGCTGGCCACTTCCGGGCGGTGATCCCCGGGCCGCTCCGGTTGTCAGGACATCGGGACGGGGGAAGGGGCAGACTGGCCCCACACCGGGGCGCGGACGCCCCACACACGAATCGGAGGAAGCATGGGCAAGGCTGAGGACATCATCGAGGCCCTGGGAGGGGCGGACAACATCGACGAGATCGAGGCCTGCGCGACGCGCCTGCGCACGGTGGTCAACGATCCGTCGCTGGTCAACGAGAAGGCCCTCAAGGCCGCGGGCGCGTTCGGCGTCCTGTCCGCCGGCTCGGTCCTCCAGGTCATCGTGGGTGGCGAGGCCGACGGCCTGGCCATGGACATCAACGACATCATCGAATAAGGGAGCATCAACGTGGCACTGCAGGTCCTGTCCCCCATGCCCGGTCGGGTCGCGAACCTGACCGAGGTTCCGGATCCGATGTTCGCCGAGGCCATGCTCGGTCCCGGCCTCGCGATCGATCCGCCGCGCCGCGCGGTCGTCGCCGTCGCGCCGATCTCGGGCACCATCGCCAGCCTGTTCCCGCACGCCATGGGCATCGAGGCTGACGGCTACTCGATCCTGGTCCACCTGGGCCTGGAGACCGTCCAGCTCAACGGCGAGGGCTTCACCCTGCTCAAGGCCAAGGGCGACACCGTCGTGGCCGGCGAGCCGGTCATCGAGTGGGATCCCTCGGTCATCGAGGCCGGTGGACTTCCGGTCATCACCCCGCTGATCGCGATCCAGGCCGAGGCCGGCCAGATCACCCAGCTCGTCCCCGACGGCACCGAGGTCGAGGCCGGCACCGCCGTCTTCGAGATCGCCTGATCCGCATCGCGGTCGCCGATGCGACAACCTGCCCGCGAGGGCTCCATCCACAGCACAACCTGAGAGGTGTTTGATCGTGGCTGAAATCACCGTTGTCCTGCCCCCCGGAGTCGGGCTGCACGCCCGGCCGGCGGCACTCTTCGTCGGGGCGGCCGCCAAGTCGGCCTGCGACGTGACCATCGGACGCCCGGGTGAGCCCGGCGTCAACGCCAAGAGCATCCTGGGCGTCATGGGCCTGGGCGCGAAGGCCGGCGAGGAGATGGTCGTCACCGCCGAGGGCGAGGGCGCCGACGAGCTGCTGGCCGGTCTCAAGGAGATCCTGGAGACCCCTGAGGGTGGCCATGCCTGACCTGAGGACCCTGACGGGAGTCGGGGTCAGCCCCGGCGTGGGTGCCGGACCGGTCGTGCGCGTCGTGGACTCCGTCCCCGAGCCCAAGCAGGGCCCGGGGGCGGGGAGCCCCGAGCAGGAGTACGCGGCGGCCGCCAAGGCTCTGGAGGATGTGGCCGCCGATCTCGAGGATCGCGGCCAGCGTGCCGGGGGCGAGGCGCAGCACGTGCTCGAGGCCCAGGCCATGATGGCCCGGGATCCGGACCTCGCCGTCGGCATCAAGGCGCGCACCGACGCCGGCTCGAACGCGGCCCGTGCGGCCTATGACGCGTTCGGGGCGACCCGCGAGATCCTGCTCACGCTCGGGGAGTACTTCGCCGCGCGCGTCACCGACCTCGACGACATCCGCAACCGGACCGTCGCCCTGCTGCTCGACGTGCCGGCCCCCGGCATCCCCGAGCTCAAGGAGCCCAGCATCCTGGTGGCGATGGACCTCGCTCCGGCCGACACCGCCCTCATCGACAAGTCGATGGTGCTGGCGTTCGCCACCCAGGAGGGCGGCCCGACGTCGCACACCTCGATCCTGGCCCGCAACCTCGGCATCCCCGCCGTGGTCGGCTGCCCGGGCGTGCGCGAGCTCGCGGTGGGCACCTACGTGATGGTGGACGGCTCCGCGGGCAAGGTCGTCATCGACCCGCCGGTCGAGATGGTCGCCGAGCTCGCCGGGCGGGACGAGAAGCGGCGTGCCGCCCTGGCCGCCGTGGGCAACGCCCCCGGCGCGACCAGCGACGGGTACGAGGTGCCGCTGCTGGCCAACATCGGCGGCTTCGACGACGTGGCCGGGGCGCTGGCCAACGGCGCCGAGGGGGTCGGGCTGTTCCGCAGCGAGCTGCTGTTCCTGGACCGGACCGACGCCCCGAGCGAGGACGAGCAGTACGGCCTGTACCGGGCGGTGCTCGAGGGGTTCGCGGGCAAGAAGGTCGTCGTCCGGACGCTGGACGCCGGCGCCGACAAGCCGCTGCCGTTCCTGCCGTTCGGCGAGGAGCCCAACCCAGCCATGGGTGTCCGCGGCCTGCGCATCTGCATGCAGGCACCGGACATCATGCACACCCAGCTGCACGCACTGGCCAGGGCCGCCGAGGGCCTGGACGCCGAGCTCTGGGTGATGGCCCCGATGATCGCCGACGTCTACGAGGCGACGTGGTTCCGCGAGGCCTGCAAGAAGGCGGGGCTGCACGCCAAGATCGGCACGATGGTCGAGATCCCGGCCGCTGCCCTGCGCTCGCGGCACCTGGGCCAGGTGGCGGAGTTCTTCTCCATCGGCAGCAACGACCTGACGCAGTACACGTTCGCGGCCGATCGTCAGATCGGGTCCGTGGCGCGGCTGCAGGACGCGTGGCAGCCGGCGATCCTCGACCTCGTCGCGGCGACGGTCACTGGTGGCCAGGCCAACGGCATCCCCACGGGTGTCTGCGGCGAGGCGGCCGCGGATCCGGCCCTGGGCTGCGTCCTGGTCGGGCTGGGTGTCAACACGTTGTCGATGTCGGCCGGCTCCCTGCCGGGCGTGCGCGCGGCCCTGGCTGCCCACACGCTCGACGAGTGCAAGGCGGCCGCGGCCGCGGCGATCAACGCCGTGGACGCGCCGGCGGCCAAGGCGGCAGCACGGGCAGCACTGCCCAAGCTTGCCGAGCTGGGCCTGTAGGAGAGGTACTTCCAGCGGTCGCAGGCCGCGGCAGGACGGATGGACCGAGCACGGATGCGCTGTCGGGGGAAGCTCCGGCAGCGCATTCGTGCGTCCCGGTAGGAGTCGATGGGGCTGCCCGCGAGGTGGTGCCAACGGACCGAAGATGCTGTTGCGCGTGTTGTTCCTGTGAACGGATGTTGCGGCAGTGGCCGGTGCTACGTTGGCGCTGCGACGGGAACGTCCCCGAGTGAGGAGGGTTGCGCACTATGAGTGCATCGTCGGCGGGTGCCGCCACGAAGAAGGAACCGGGTCTTGGGTCCAAGACCTTTGCCACGTTGCAGCGGGTCGGCAAGAGCCTCATGCTGCCCATTGCCGTGCTCCCTGCGGCAGGCCTGTTGCTGCGGCTGGGTCAGGACGACCTGCTGGGCGGGGTCTGGGCGCCCTTCCAGATCCTGAGCCTCGCCGGTGGCGCGATCTTCGACAACCTGGCGATGCTGTTCGCCGTCGGTGTCGCGATCGGCTTCGCGAAGAAGTCCGACGGCTCCACCGCCCTGGCCGGCCTCGTCGGCTACCTGGTCTTCAAGAACGTCCTGACGTACTTCGCCACCCCGGACGACGCGACGGCGCAGCTGGTCGCCGACGCCGGACTGACGGGCTCCGTGACGGTCCCGCCGGCTGACAAGGTCGACCCGGGGGTCTTCGGCGGCATCGTGATCGGCATCACGGCGGCCCTGCTGTGGCAGCGCTACCACCGCACCAAGCTCCCCGCGGCGCTGGCGTTCTTCAGCGGACGGCGCCTGGTCCCGATGCTCGCGGCCGTCGCCGCCATCGTGTGGGCCATCGCGTTCGGCTTCCTCTGGCCGCCGATCGGGGACGCCCTGGACAGCATGGCCTCGTGGATGTACGACAACGGCCCGCTCGGTGCCGGGGTCTACGGCGCCGTGAACCGCCTGCTCATCCCGTTCGGCCTGCATCACATCATCAACTCGTTCGTCTGGTTCCAGACCCCCGAGTGCCCGACGGCCACCGGCACCACCGCCGGCGACCTGAACTGCTTCTTCAACGCGACCGGTGACCGCTCCAAGTACGGACTGTTCATGACCGGCTTCTTCCCGATCATGATGTTCGCCCTGCCGGCCGCTGCGTTCGCGATGGTCCACGAGGCCAAGGACAAGGTCGCAGCCAGCGTCCTGCCGGCGGCCGCGCTCACCGCGTTCCTCACCGGCGTCACCGAGCCGCTGGAGTTCTCCTTCATGTTCGTGGCCCCGGTGCTGTACGGCATCCACGCGGTGTTCACGGGCCTGTCGATGGCCATCAGCTACGGGATCGGAGCACGAGCGGGCTTCACGTTCTCCGCCGGTGCGTTCGACTACGTGCTGAACTTCGGCAAGGCCACCAAGCCGCTGCTCCTGATAGTCATGGGCGTGGTGCTCGCAGTCGTGTACTACTTCCTGTTCCGGTTCGCCATCCGGAAGTGGAACCTGCGCACGCCGGGCAACGAGCCTGATGACGCCGAGGTCGACGAGGCGTTGACCGCGGCCTAGGGCCACGACCGACAGCTGAACATCGCTGCACCGGGAGGCCGGACCCACGGGTCCGGCCTCCCGCACGTGGAGTGGGGCAGCTGGGGGCCGAGCCGGAGCGGCTAGGCCCAGTGCCGGCCGGTCAGGCGCTCGTAGGCCTGCACGTAGAGGGCGCGGGTGCGCTCGACGACCTCGTCGGGCAGCGGTGGGGGCGGCTCGTGGCCGGTACGGTCCCAGCCGGATGCCGGGGAGGCCAGCCAGTCACGCACGTACTGCTTGTCGTAGGACGGCTGCCCTCCCGGGCGCCCCGGCCGCCAGCCGTCGGCCGGCCAGAAGCGCGAGGAGTCCGGGGTGAGCACCTCGTCGGCGAGCAGCACCCTGGCCCCGGGAGCACCCACCGGCCGGCCGAACTCGAACTTCGTGTCGGCCAGGATGAGACCGCGCTCCCGGGCGATCCCCTCGGCCCGCGAGTAGACCGCGAGGGTGAGCCGGCGCAGCTCGGTGGCATCGCTGGCGCCGACCGTGGCCACCACGGCGTCGAAGTCCACGTTCTCGTCGTGGTCGCCGAGCTGGGCCTTGGTCGCCGGAGTGAAGATCGGCTCAGGCAGCCGGGAGCCGTCCACGAGTCCGCCGGGCAGCCGGACGCCGCACACCGACCCCGAGGTCGCGTACTCGACCAGGCCCGAGCCCGTGAGGTAGCCGCGAGCGACGCACTCGACGGGGAACATCTCCAGCGGTCGGCACAGCATCGCGCGCCCGGCGACCTCGGCCGGGATGGTGCCGTCGAGGACGTGGTTGTCCACGATGTCGGCCACCCGCTCGAACCACCACAGGCTCAGCTGCGTCAGGATCGCGCCCTTGTCGGGAATCGTCGTGGGCAGGACCCAGTCATAGGCCGAGATGCGGTCGGAGGCGACGAACAACAGCGCGCCGTCGGGGGCCCGGTAGAGGTCGCGGACCTTGCCGGAGTAGACGGGGGTGTACCCCGGGATCGCCGGGGCGGGCGGGATGGTGGGCTCGGGCCGGCCCGGCAACGACCCCGGGGCTCCCGCGGATGCCCCGCTCACAGGATCGCTCCCGGGCTGTAGGTGGCGGCATCGGGATGCTGGGCCGCGATGACCTCGATGCGCCGGACGACGCGGGCCACCTGGTCGCGGGCTGCGCCGGTGAACTCGATCGGGTCGGCGACCAGGGCCTCCAGCGCCGCGCGATCCAGGCCCAGCCGGCCGTCGGCGGCAAGCCGGTCGAACAGGTCGTTCGTCGCCTGGCCGCGGCGCAGGTCGAGGGCCACGGCCACGGCGTGGGTCTTGATGACCTCATGGGCCGTCTCGCGCCCCACCCCGGCGCGCACCGCCGCCATCAGGACCTTCGTGGTGGCCAGGAACGGCAGGTACCGGCGCAGCTCGGCGTCGATCACCGCCGGGAAGGCGCCGAACTCGTCGAGCACCGTGAGGAACGTCTCGAACAGCCCGTCGATCGCGAAGAAGGCATCCGGCAGGGCCACCCGGCGGACCACCGAGCAGAACACGTCCCCCTCGTTCCACTGCGCCCCGGCCAGCTCGGCCCCCATCGAGGCGTACCCGCGCAGGATGACCGTCAGCCCGTTGACCCGCTCACAGGAGCGCGAGTTCATCTTGTGGGGCATGGCCGAGGATCCGACCTGGCCCTCCTTGAACCCCTCGGTCACCAGCTCGTTGCCTGCCATCAGCCGGATCGTGGTCGCCAGGCTGGACGGCCCAGCCGCGACCTGGACCAGTGCGGAGAGCACGTCGTGGTCCAGGGAACGTGGGTAGATCTGGCCGACCGAGTCCAGGACCTCGGTGAAGCCCAGATGGGTCGCGACACGCTGCTCGAGGTCGCCGAGGCGGTGGGCGTCGCCGTCGAGGAGGTCGAGCATGTCCTGGGCAGTGCCGACCGGCCCCTTGATCCCGCGCAGCGGGTAGCGCTCGAGCAGGTCCTCGACACGTGCGTACGCCACGATCAGCTCCTCGGCGGCCGAGGCGAACCGCTTGCCCAGGGTCGTGGTCTGTGCGGCGACGTTGTGGCTGCGCCCGGTCAGCGGCTGGTCGGCGTACTGCGAGGCCAGCGCGCCGAGGCGAGCCAGGGCGGCCACCACGCGGTCGCGGACGAGCTCCAGCGCCAGGCGCACCTGCATCTGCTCGACGTTCTCGGTCAGGTCCCGGCTGGTCATCCCCTTGTGGATGTGCTCGGTTCCGGCGAGGTCGGCGAACTCCTCGATGCGGGCCTTCACGTCGTGACGGGTGACCTTCTCGCGTGCGGCGATGGACGCCAGGTCAACCCGATCGCGAACCGATTCGTAGGCCTCGATCGTGCCGTCGGGAACGGGGATCCCGAGGTCGGACTGGGCGCGCAGGACAGCGATCCACAGGTCGCGCTCGAGACGCACCTTGTGCTCTGGGGACCACAGCGCGACCATCTCGGCTGAGGCGTACCGCTGGGCCAGGACGTTGGGGATCTGAGTCACGGCGCCATTGTCCCGCACGCCGCGGCACACCCCGCCGCGGCACGCCCCGCCGCGGCACACCCCCGAGCAACGGCCGCCGTCCGGCCAGCGCCCTTGCCGTGGATCTGGTTGATTCCGGGGCGTTGGCGGGCGCGGCCGCGGAGCCTCGCCGTGGACATGGTTGACCATGGGCTGGCCTTGAGCCCAGCAGACAACCACATCGACGGCACGGATGCACCAGGTCGGCTGCGTACCGGCGAGAAACGACCACATCGATGGCGAGGCGCCCAGCACCCGCGGCATGGGCAGCGGGTGCCGGCAAGATCCCGGATGGCGAATGCCGGTGCCACCCCAGGAGCGCCGTTCTCGCGGCGGCCGCTGGAGACCCGCCTGCAATCGGTGGTGCGGGGTGGCATCAGGGTGTGGGGATGCGACCTTCGGCGGCGGCGCGGGCGATGTCGCGGCGGTAGTGACCGCCGTCGAGGGAGATCGCGTCGAGCAGCTCGTAGGCGCGTTCGCGGGCGCCAGCGAGGTCGGCGGCCCGGGCGGTGGCACACAGCACGCGGCCGCCGGTGGCAACCAGCTGGCCGCCGTGTAGTTCCGTGCCGGAGTGCACCACCCAGGCGGCATCCCACCCGGACTCCGCGTCCGCGCCTGTGGGTACCCCGGTGAGGACGCCGCCGGTCCTCGGGGCCTCGGGGTACCCGGGGGAGGCCAGCACGACCGTGACGGCCGAGCCCGGGTGCCACTGCAGGTCACCGGCCTCGTCGAGCGTGCCACGGGCCGCCGCGTTCAGCAGGCCGGCAAGCGGCGTTCGGAGCAGGGCGAGGACGACCTGGGTCTCCGGGTCACCGAACCGCGCGTTGAACTCGACCACACGCAGCCCGCGCGACGTGAGGGCCAGGCCCGCGTACAGCAGGCCGCTGAACGGCGTGCCTCGCTCGGCCATCAGGTCGATGGTCGGCTGGACGACTCGCGCCATGATCTCGTCGATGAGTCCCGCCGGGGCCCAGGGCAGGGGAGCGTAGGCACCCATGCCCCCGGTGTTCGGCCCCGTGTCGCCCTCGCCCACCCGCTTGAAGTCCTGTGCCGGGACCAACGCAACCGCGGTGGAGCCGTCGGTGATCGCGAACAGGGAGACCTCCGGGCCGTCGAGGAACTCCTCCACCACCACGGCGCCCCCCGGTCGGGCCAGGCAGGCGACAGCATGGTCGAGGGCTGCCCTCCGGTCGTCGGTGACGACGACGCCCTTCCCGCCGGCCAGCCCGTCGTCCTTGACCACGTGGGGCGCGCCGAACTGGTCGAGGGCGTGGGCGACCTCCTCGACTGTCGTGCACACGTGGGCCATCGCCGTCGGCACGCCGGCCTCGGCCATCACCTGCTTGGCGAAGGCCTTCGAGCCCTCGAGCTGCGCGGCGGCGCCCGACGGCCCGAACGTGGCGAACCCGGCATCGCGCAGGGCGTCCGCCACGCCAGCGACCAGCGGGGCCTCGGGCCCGATGACCACGAGATCCACGGTCAGCTCCCGGGCCAGGCGGACGACGTCGGCCGGATCGGTGGCCGCCACACGGTGGTTGGTGCCGACCTCGGCCGTCCCTGCGTTGCCCGGGGCGATGTGCAGGGCTCCGACGGTGGGGTCCGCGGCCAGGGCCAGGGCCAGGGCGTGCTCACGTCCGCCGGAGCCGATCACGAGGATGTCCACGCCCCGCAGGTTACCGGTCGAGGGTCACGCCCCCGGCCGAGGCGTCCCGCAGGTGGCGCCCGACGACGGCCACGACGTACCAGAGCCACAGGATCATGCCGATGTGCAGGACGTCGTTCTCGGAGAAGTAGAAGCCATCGCCGTCGTCCCAGAGGACGGCCGTGATCCCGGCTGCGTAGTAGCCGAAGTAGGCGACCTGGACGAGCACGAGGAGGACTGCGGCGACCACGAGCGACCGGTCCATCGGATCACGCATGGCCACGTACCGGCGGCCCGCCACGACGACCACGATGAGGATGCCGGGCAGGGCGAACAGCATGAGGACGCCGAAGGAGAGCAGTGCCGCGCTGGGCGCCAGCACGCCGATGACGGTCACGGCCAGATAGGTCATTGCGTTGATCGCGGCGAAGAGGATCAGCCCGCGGCGCAGGGCTCCCGTGGTGCAGGCGTGGGCGACGGCGATGAGCATCGCGCTGACACTGCTCGCCTGGGTGAGGCTGTAGCCCACCTCCCAGGCGTTTGTGAGGCGACAGAGGTCGAGCCCGGCGCACTTGAGCTCATAGCTGAAGGCCTGATAGCTGACACCCGCCAGTGCCGCGCCGATGCCGCCGAGGATCAGCGCGGTCCCGAGCCAGATCCGCGACCGCTGTCCCCGGCGGGTGTGCAGGAAGTACCCGCCGGAGGCGACCCACAGACCGGCGAGCAGGAAGACGAGGAACGTCCCGAGCGGCTCGTTCAGGACCGTGGATCCGACCTGGACGCACGGTCGCTGGTCGCACCACTGCTGCGGCGTGGTCGGCGGCTGGTAGGTCAGCTCGTCGAGCCGGCCGCAGGCGCTGAGCATCAGGACACCAGCCGCGGCGGCCGGACCGCGCGCTGCGGACCCCGGGGCGCCGGGCCGCAGCGGCGCGGGTCGGCTCACAGGAGCAGGGTGGCGAGGTCGCCCTCCACCACCGCCCGATCCTCGAGGTCGTCGAGCCCGGCCGCGAGCTCGGCGGCGAGGTCCCGCTCGACCCGCGCGGCCCCGAGGTCGCCGCGGACCATGTGCGCCCGCGCGAGGGCCTCATGCGCGCTGGCCACGATGTAGCCACCGAGCTCGTGCTCGGCGCACAGGTCGAGGCACCGCTGGGCGTGGACCGTTGCCGGCTCGTGCCGGCCCAGGACGGCGTAGGTCCGGGCGCACTGCCACTCGCCGATCGCCCACTCCTGCGGTCCGCCGGCCCGGCCCCAGTGCCAGCGGGAGGCGTGCGTGCAGTGGATCAGGTCGAACTCCTCGGCAGGAGTCCGCTCCGGGAGGTCCAGCAGGCTCCAGGCGTGGTTGAACAGGGCAACCGCCTGGGCGCGGTCAGCTGCACGCTCCTGGGCGAGCTCCGGGCGGCGTCGTCGATGTCGTCCGTGGGCATGGCCCACAGGGTAGGGGCCAGGGCGCCGTGCGGCTGGGCGGCTGGGCGCTCAGCCCTCGTAGTGGCGGTCGACCTCGGTGAGCACCTCGTCGAGGATCGCCAGGCCGGTGCGGGCCTCCTCGTCGGTGACGGTGCAGGGGGGCACGACGTGCAGGCGGTTGAAGTTGGTGAACGGCAGCAGGCCGCGCTTCCTCGCCTCGGTGACCAGCACGGTCATCGCCTCGGACGTCCCGCCGTACGGGGCCAGCATCGCGCGGGTCTCGCGGTTGCTCACGAGGTCCAGCGCCCAGAACACGCCCAGGCCGCGCACCTCGCCGATCACCGGGTGCTTCTCGGCCAGCTCGGCCAGGCCGGGGCCGAGGACGTCGGAGCCGATGCGGGCGGCGTTCTCGACGATGCCCTCCTCGCGCATGGCGGTGATGCTGGCCACGATCGAGGCCGCCGCCAGCGGGTGCCCGGAGTAGGTCAGCCCGCCCGGGAACACGCGGTTGTCGAACGTGGCCGCGATCTCGTCGGAGATGATCACCCCGCCCACGGGCACGTAGCCGGAGTTCGACCCCTTCGCGAACGTGACCAGGTCGGGGCGGACGTCGAAGTGGTCGAACGCGAACCACTTGCCGGTGCGCCCGAAGCCGGCCATCACCTCGTCGAGGATCAGCATGATCCCGTTCTCGTCGCACAGTGCCCGGACGCCCTCGAGGTAGCCCGGCGGCGGGATCAGGACCCCGGCGGTGCCCACGACGGTCTCCATCAGGATGGCCGCGATCGTGCCCGGGCCCTCGAACCGGATGACGTCGGCGAGGTGCTCCAGCGCCCGCTGGGACTCCTGCTCGGGACTCGTGGCCCAGAAGTGCGAGCGGTAGGGGTAGGGGCCGAAGAAGTGCACGTGGTCGTCGGCGAACTCGTTGGGCCAGCGCCGCGGGTCGCCGGTCGCGACGATGGCGGCCCCGGTGTTGCCGTGGTACGAGCGGTAGAAGCTCAGGACCTTGCGCCGCCCGGTGTGCAGGCGGGCCATCCGGATGGCGTTCTCGATCGCATCGGCACCGCCGTTGGTGAAGAACACCTTGTTCATGCTCTCCGGGGCCAGCTCGACGATGAGGCGGGCGGCCTCGCTGCGGGCGGCGTTGGCGTGCTGCGGGGCGATGGTGGCCAGGATCCCGGCCTGCTCCTGGATGGCGGCGATCACCTTGGGGTGCTGGTGGCCGATGTTGGTGTTGACCAGCTGGCTGGAGAAGTCCAGGTACCGGTTGCCCTGGTGGTCCCAGACCCAGGAGCCGGACGCCCCGGCGATCGTCATCGGCGAGAGGGCTGCCTGCGCTGACCAGGAGTGGAAGACGTGCGCCCGGTCGAGCTCGTAGGCACGTGCCCCGGCTGCGGGATCCGTGGTGGGCGTGAGCTCGGACATGCGTTCTCCTTCATCGGGCGGCGCGTGATCCACGATTTTAGTACCCCGCGCGAGGGTCCTGGCCAGTTCGCGGAACCAGCGCCCCACCTGCGCCCGGAGTCACAGCGCCTTGATGATGTCCTCGACCCGGTCCTTGGCGTCGCCGAACAGCATCTGCGTGTTCTCCTTGAAGAACAGCGGGTTCTGCACGCCGGCGTAGCCGGTGGCCATCGACCGCTTGAACACGATGACGTCCTTGGCCTGCCAGACGGTGAGCACGGGCATGCCCGCGATCGGGCTGCTCGGCTCGTCGATCGCCGCCGGGTTCACGGTGTCGTTGGCACCGATCACCAGCACGACGTCGGTGGCGGGCATGTCGGGGTTCACCTCGTCCATCTCCAGGACGATGTCGTAGGGCACCTTCGCCTCGGCGAGCAGGACGTTCATGTGCCCGGGCAGGCGTCCGGCCACCGGGTGGATGCCGAAGCGGACGTCGACACCGCGCTCGCGCAGCTTGCGGGTCAGCTCGGCCACCGGGTACTGGGCCTGGGCCACGGCCATGCCGTAGCCGGGGGTGATGATCACCGAGTGCGCCTCGGTGAGCAGGTCGGCCGCACCCTCGGCGGTGATCTCGCGGTGCTCGCCGTAGTCGACGTCGGAGGCCACCGTGCCCGCCTCGACGCCGAACCCGCCGGCGATCACCGAGATGAACGAGCGGTTCATCGCCCGGCACATGATGTAGGACAGGTAGGCACCCGAGGAGCCGACGAGGGCACCGGTGATGATCAGCAGGTCGTTGTTGAGCAGGAAGCCCGCCGCCGCCGCTGCCCAGCCGGAGTAGCTGTTGAGCATCGAGACGACGACCGGCATGTCACCGCCGCCGATCGAGGCCACGAGGTGCCACCCGAGGAACAGCGCCAGCAGGGTCATCGCGCCGAGCAGCGACTGGCGCAGGACGATGTCGTCCTCCGGGACGACCACATAGGCAGCGGTCATCACGAAGAAGGCGACGATGATGCCGAGGTTGATGGCGTTGTGGGCCGGCAGCATGAGCGGCGCGGACTTGATCTTCGCCGAGAGCTTCAGGTACGCCACGATCGATCCGGTGAAGGTGACCGCGCCGATGAAGACGCCGACGAAGACCTCGACGTCGTGGATGCTCGGGTACAGGACGCCGGTCTCGTACGAGCTGTTCCACCCGACGAGGACCGCGGCGAGGCCGACGAAGCTGTGCAGCATGGCGATCAGCTCGGGCATGCCGGTCATCTCGACCACGCGCGCCCGCCAGATCCCGATCGCGCCGCCGATGGCCATCGCGGCCAGGATCAGTCCGAGGCCGGCCCAGCCGGTGCCCTCGGTCTCGACGGCACCGTCGGCCACCTCGACGCCCAGGACGGCAGCGGCGATGGTGATGATCAGGGCGATGGTCATCCCGATGATGCCGTAGCGGTTGCCCATCGGGGCGCTCTCGTGCTTGGACAGCCCCGCGAGCGCGAGGATGAACATCAACCCGGCGACGATGTAGGCGCCCTGGGTCAGGCTGAACGGGATTGTCATCGGACCGCATCCTCACGCTTGAACATCTGCAGCATCCGGCCCGTGACGGTGAACCCGCCGAACACGTTGATGCTGGCCACCAGGATCCCGATGAAGGCCAGGACCGACACCCAGACCTCGCCGTGGCCCACCTGGAGCAGCGCGCCGACGAGGATGATGCCGCTGATGGCGTTGGTCACCGACATCAGCGGGGTGTGCAGCGCGTGGTGCACGTTGCCGATCACGTAGAACCCGATGACGACCGAGAGCATGAACACCATGAAGTGGCCGAGGAACGGCTCGGGGGAGAAGGCCGACATCAGCAGGAAGAGGGCCGCCCCGACGCCCAGCCACCCCAGCTTCGTGCCCGCGCTCATCTTCTTCTTCGGGGGTGCTGGTTCCGGCGGTATCGCCACGGCGGCGGCCGGTGCGGCCGAGACCTGCACCGGCGGCGGGGGCCAGAGGACCTCGCCCTGCTTCACCACCGTCATGCCGCGCTGGACGACGTCCTCGAGGTCGAGCACGGCCTGGCCGTCCTTCTCGGGGGTCATCAGCTTGAGCAGGTTCACGAGGTTGGTGCCGAAGAGCTGCGAGGCCTGGGTGGGCAGGCGCCCCGGCAGGTCCGTGTAGCCGAGGATGACCACGCCGTTGTCGGTGACCACCCGCTCGTCGGGCCGGCTGCCGGCGACGTTGCCGCCGTTGGCAGCCGCCATGTCCACCACGACGCTGCCCGGCTTCATCGAGGCGACCATCTCCTCGGTGAGCAGGCGCGGGGCCGGCCGTCCGGGGATCAGCGCGGTGGTGATCACGATGTCGACGTCCTTGGCCTGCTCCGCGTACATCTCGGCGGCCTTGCGGTTGAAGTCCTCGCCCATCTCCTTGGCGTAGCCGGTCGCGCTCGGGCCGGTGTCCTCCACCTCGATCCGCAGGAACTCCGCGCCCATCGACTCGACCTGCTCGCCGACCTCGGAGCGGGCGTCGAACGCCCGCACGATCGCGCCGAGGCTGCTGGCGGTGCCGATCGCGGCCAGCCCGGCCACGCCGGCGCCGACGACGAGCACCTTGGCCGGGGGGACCTTGCCGGCTGCCGTGACCTGGCCGGTGAAGAACGAGCCGAACTCGTTGGCCGCCTCGATCACGGCGCGGTAGCCGCCGATGTTGGCCATCGAGCTCAGCACGTCCAGGGACTGGGCGCGCGAGATGCGCGGCACCGCGTCCATGGCCAGGGCGGTGACCCCGCGGGCGGACAGCGCGCTGACGAGGTCGGGGTCCAGCGCTGGGGACAGCAGGCTGACCAGCGTCTGGCCGGCCTGCAGTCGGGCGACCTCGTCGGCCGAGGGGGCATTGATCTTCAGGATGATCTCGGCACCCCACACGTCGTCGCCCACGACCTGCGCGCCCGCAGCCCGGTACACCGCGTCGTCGAACGAGGCCCCGGCGCCGGCGCCGGACTCGATGGACACGTCATACCCGAGCTTGATGATCTGCTCGACGGTCTTGGGGGTGGCGGCTACCCGGCGTTCGCCGGGCTTGGACTCCTTGGGCACACCGATGCGCACGACTCTTCCTCTCGCCGAAGCGGTCGTGGCCGAACCTACCTCCTCGGGCGCGGGGGTCTGCACGTGGGTGAGGCCCCCGGGCGGAGGTCAGGACGTAGGTCCCGGGCGGGACGTGGACACAGGTCCCGGGCGGTCCGGGCCGAGCGGTCACCCGGTCCGAGCGACCAAGCAGGTGGCGATCCCCGTGGCCACGGCCCGCCCGGGGGGTCCAGCCGATCCCGATGCGCACGCCCGGCGCCGAGGGGCTCGCGAGAGCTGGGGGGGCGTGCCTCAGGTGAACCGACCGCGCAGCAGCTGCGGGGGCCAGGGCGCCTGCGCACCCAGCTCGTGGGCGGCCCGCAACGGCCACTGCGGGTCGCGCAGGAGGACCCGCGCCAGGGCGACCACATCTGCGGACCCCCCGGCCAGGATCGCCTCGGCCTGGACCGGGTCGGTGATCATCCCGACCGCGGCCACCGGGATCGCTGCCTCCTCGCGGATGCGCTCGGCCAGCGCCACCTGGTACCCGGGGCCGGGGGTGATGTCCTGCTTCGGGCTCACGCCACCGCTGGAGACGTCGATCAGGTCCACCCCGAGGTCGCGCAGCCAGCCGGCCACCACCACGCTGTCGTCGAGGGTGTGGCCACCGGTGACCCAGTCGGTCGCGCTGATCCGCACGAGCAGCGCGCGGTCCGCGGGCCAGGCCTCCCGGACCGCGGCGACCACCTCCCGCAGCAGTCGGGAGCGGCCGGCGAGATCCCCGCCGTACTCGTCGGTCCGGTCGTTGGACAGCGGTGAGAGGAACTGGTGGAGCAGGTACCCGTGGGCCGCGTGCACCTCGACGGTGTCGAACCCGGCCGCCAGCGCGCGCTGGGCTGCGGCGACGAACGCGGCCACGACACCGGGCAGCTCGTCGGTCGCCAGCGCGCGGGGATCGGCGTAGCCCGGGTACCCGGTGGGGCTGGGGCCGACCGTGGCCCAGCCGCCCTCGGCCTGCGGCACGCTGCCCCTCCCGCTCCACGGCCGGTAGGTCGAGGCCTTGTGGCCCGCGTGCGCCAGCTGGACCCCGGCGACCGCGCCCTGGCCCTGGATGAACTCCACGATCGGCGCCCACGCCTGCGCCTGCTCGTCGGACCACAGCCCGGTGTCCTGCGGGCTGATCCGGCCCTCGGGCACCACCGCGGTGGCCTCGGCCATCACCAGCGCCGCCCCGCCGCGGGCCAGGCCGCCGAGGTGGACCAGGTGCCAGGGCGTCGGGATCCCGCCGAGGTCCTCAACGCGAGTACTGGCACATCGGGGAGACCATGACCCGGTTGCGCAGGTGCGTGCCCCGCAGCGCAAGGGGCGAGAACAGGTGCGTCATGGCGGCCACGCTACCGGCGTGCGCGGGGGCCCGCCCGGTCTGGCCGCCGGCGCGGTCGTGCGCCAACGCAGGGCTCGCGTCCCGCGACCCCTGAGGCGACCGGGGCTCAGAAGCCGGAGAACCGCACGAACGTCGCCGCGTTGAACACGCGGAACTCGGGGTTGATGATCGCCTCGGGCCGCTGCAGGCCGGGGCCGGCGGTGTTGGAGGCCAGGTCCAGCAGGTTGTCCCCGGTCAGGGCGTTGTACGTCACGCCGTAGGCGGCCGCCCGCCCGTCGTTGGCCCACGGCATGAACTGCATCGCGCGGGCCATGTTCGCGAACACGTTGTCCCGCACCGTGAGGTTCTCCGCGCCGCTGGCCAGGATCCCGCGGCAGTCGTTGCCCTTGGTCGGGCACCAGACGCCGTCGAACGTGTTGCCGATGATCGCCGAGTCGCGCCAGTTCATGACCCGGACGGCGTCGTTGCGCATGCCGGTGAACGTGTTGCCCACGACGGCGATGCCGGTGTGGTACCTCCCGCCGGAGAAGTTGTGGGTGCCCAGGCCGCGAACCATGTTGGCGAAGACGTTGCCCTCGACCAGGACGTTGAGGTTCGGCGTGGCGTCCAGGTTGCTCCAGGGCGAGCCGAAGCCCTGGGTCAGCGCGTCGGGGGTGTCGAGGTTGACGGCCTCAGCCGACATCCGGGTGCTCCCGGTCGCGCCGAGGAACTCGTTGTTGCGGATCACCGCGTTGGCGTTGGCGTCCATCTCGATGAAGTGGTTGTTGTTCATGTTGGTGAAGCGGATGCCCTCGATCCGCACGCCCTGGTTGTGCCCGGCGATGATGCCGAGCGTGTTGCGGATCCCCGCGAGGTCGATCACCGACTGGCCGCCACCGGCCCCCACGATCGCGATGTTCGAGGCCCCGCCGTAGCCGCCCACGGCCCCGCGGCGCTTGCCCAGGGAGGGGGGCACCAGCATGAACATCGAGGACGCCGCCCTGAACTTCTTGGTGCAGGTGCGGTTGGTCTTGAGCAGGGTCGTCCCGGCCGACAGCGCGATGGTCGTGTTCGAGGGGACGTAGATCGTGCTGGGCAGCAGGTACGTGCCCGGGGCGAGCGTCAGCGTGCCGCCGCCGGTGGCCTCGAAGTGCTCCATCCAGGAGCGGATCATGTAGTAGTCGCGGGTGCAGCTGTTGACGGTCTTGAACCGTGCGACCCGGGCGCCCGGGGCGAAGTCCGCACCTCGGGACAGGGCGACCTGGGGGCCGTCGGCGCGCACGACGCTGGGCGCGGCCACGGCGGTCCGGGTCAGCCCGGCGCTGGGTGCCACCTGGGCCAGGGCAGGGGCCGCCATGCCCAGGGTGACCGAGGCGGCGACGAGGGCATGGGCAGCAAGGCGAACCGGGCGCATGCCCCCGTTATCGGCTCAGGTCAGCAGGTCGTTGAGCACCAGGGTCGCATCGCGGTCGGGTCCCACCCCGATGGCCGACACGCGACAGCCCGACTGCTCCTCGAGGAACCGCACGTACGTGCGGCAGCTGGCCGGCAGGTCGGCGAACTCGCGGACGTCGGAGATGTCGGTTCCCCAGCCCGGAAGCACCTCGTAGATGGGGGTTGCGTGGTGGAACTCGGTCTGTGTCGTGGGCACCTCGTCGACGCGCGTGCCGTCCACGTCGTAGCCCACGCACACCGGGATCTCGTCGAACGAGCTCAGGACGTCGAGCTTGGTCAGGAAGTAGTCGGTCATGCCGTTCACCCGTGTGGCGTAGCGGGCGATGGGGGCGTCGAACCAGCCGCAGCGCCGGTTGCGCCCGGTGGTGACGCCGACCTCGCCGCCGATGGTGCGCAGCTTCTCGCCGTCGGCGTCGAACAGCTCGGTCGGGAACGGCCCCTCGCCCACACGGGTCGTGTACGCCTTGAGGATGCCCAGCACGCGGTCGATCCGGGTGGGGCCGATGCCCGATCCGGTGCACGCCCCGCCGGACGTCGGGTTCGACGAGGTGACGTAGGGGTAGGTGCCGTGGTCGACGTCGAGCAGCGTGCCCTGACCGCCTTCGAGGACGACGGTCTCGCCCCGGTCCAGGGCGTCGTTGAGCAGCAGGGCGGTGTCGACGACGTGCGGCCGCAATCGTTCGGCGTAGGAGAGCAGGTGCTCGACGGTCTGGTCGACCTCGACTGCGCGGCGGTTGAACACCTTGACCAGGGCCTGGTTCTTGTTGACCAGCGCGCCCTCCACCTTCCGGTGCAGGATCGAGGGGTCCATGAGGTCCTGGATGCGGATGCCGACGCGCGCCATCTTGTCGCCGTAGGTGGGGCCGATGCCGCGGCCGGTGGTCCCGATCTTCGCCTTGCCCAGGAACCGCTCCGTGACCTTGTCGAGGGTGACGTTGTAGGGCGTGATGATGTGCGCGTTGGCGCTGATGACCAGCCGTGACGGGTCGACGCCGCGCGCGATCAGGCCGTCCATCTCGCCGAACAGCACCTCGAGGTCGACCACCACGCCGTTGCCGATCACCGGCACACAGCTCGGCGAGAGGATCCCGCTGGGCAACAGGTGCAGCGCGAACTTCGCGTCGCCGATGACCACCGTGTGCCCGGCGTTGTTGCCGCCCTGGTAGCGCACCACGTAGTCGGCCCGCCCGCCGAGGAGGTCGGTCGCCTTGCCCTTGCCCTCGTCGCCCCACTGGGCTCCCACGATCACGATCGCCGGCATCGGTGCCTCCACCCTCTGGCGCACCTTGGGAGGGCACGCGCAACCCACGCCCCCGCACCGGAGGCGCCGAATCAACCCTAGTGCCGGGCGCCCGAGATGTGCGGGGTCGCCGCCCCGCAGCCGGGACGTGGTAGTCGATCCGGTCGATCCAATCGACGGAATCGACTACCCGTACGAGTCCAGGAGGTCGCGCAATGGGCCGAAGAACGGGTCGGGGTCGTTCCTGACCTCCCACCCGGTGACCCGGAGGATCAGCGCACGGGTCGAGAGCGCGAGCTCGTTGTGCCGTGCGATGTCCTGATGCCAGCTGTCCACGTCGAGGTGCCCGATGCCGTCGATCTCAACGATGAGCAGGCGACCACCCGGAAGCGTGAACTCAGCGTCGGTCCGCCGCCTTCCGCCCACACGGCGGGTCTGCATGCTCGGAGCGGGCAGCCCGTAAGCGCGGCAGTTCCGGAGGAAGGCCACCTCGTTGCTGCTCGTCGCACCGCCCGTCACGTCCAACACGACCTCACGGATGCACCCTGCCCTCCGCCGGCGATCCTGGCGACTGAGCTCCCGGGTGAGGGCACCGGCGGTCACCAGCCGCTGCTGGACGGCACTGGTGAGGATCATGGTCGCCTGACGATCCGAGCGGGCCCACATGGCGGCATCGAGGACGGCCCGCGCCGCGGTGCACCGTGCGGGGAAGCCGTGGATCCGGGGTTCGTCGCGTGGTTCGTGGAAGCGCAGCCACGCAGGCATGCCCTGGGCCCGCCTGCGCCTTCCCCGCGGGGAATGGACGTCGACGTGGCCCAGCTCCGATCCCTTCCAGCCGGCTTCGACCAGGGCGCTGCATCCCGCCAGGGCGGCACCGGGGCCGCCTTCCAGCACACCGACCATCCGCATCTGCTCCTCGCGCAAGCCCTCGTCGCGATCGGCGAACACGTGCGGGCTGACGAGCCGCCACCCGTCACGTGTTGCGTTCATGAGACGTCGGCGGTCAAGCCCGACGGAGGCCGCCTGCCAGTCGGCGATCACGCCCCGCTGGTCACGCAGGAGGGTTCGTGCGCGGGGCGTGAGTCGCGGAGCCACCGCCAGATCCTCCGCGGGGGATAGGCATATGTCGAGCAGTCATCCCCAGGGCTCCGTCCCGAGTCGTTGTGGTAGTCGATCCGGTCGATTGGATCGACGGAATCGACTACCCGCTCCTGGGCCTGTGGCGGCGCCAAGAGCACGGTCCAGGCTCACGCACGCCGATGGCGGGCTCGGAGTGATCCGCGCCCGCCATCGGCGATTGCTGGTGTCGTGCGGGTGCTGCCTACAGCTTGGTGCCGGTCGCGCGCAGGTCCGAGGCGGCCCGCACGACGCGGGCGGCCATGCCGGCTTCCGCCGACTTGCCGTACGAGCGCGGGTCGTAGACCTTCTTGTTGCCGACCTCACCCTCGACCTTCAGCACGCCGTCGTAGTTCTTGAACATGTGATCCACGATCGGGCGGGTGAACGCGTACTGGGTGTCGGTGTCGATGTTCATCTTCACGACGCCGTAGTCCAGGGCCTCGTGGATCTCCGAGAGCAGTGAGCCCGAACCGCCGTGGAACACGAGGTCCAGCGGCTTGGAGCCGGCTTCGAGGCCCTTCATCTCGATGACCTTGTCCTGCAGCGTGCGCAGGATCGAGGGGGTCAGGACGACGTTGCCGGGCTTGTACACGCCGTGCACGTTGCCGAAGGTGGCCGCGACCAGGTAGCGGGCGCGCTCGGTGAGGCCCAGCTTGGTGATCATGGCGTCGACGTCCTCGGGGGTGGAGAACAGGTGCGCGTCGTGGCTCGCCTCGACGCCGTCCTCCTCGCCACCGACGGCACCGATCTCGATCTCCATGATCGTGTTGGCCGCGATCGACATGTCGAGCAGCTCGTCGGCGATGTCGATGTTGCGGCCGAGCTCGATGGCCGAGCCGTCCCACATGTGCGAGTTGAACAGCGGCTTCTTGCCGGCCCTGACGCGCTCGGCGCCGAGCACCAGCAGCGGACGCATGTACTTGTCCAGGTTGTCCTCGGGGCAGTGGTCGGTGTGCAGGGCGATGTTCACCGGGTACTGGTCGGCGATCGAGTGGGCGAACTCGGCGAGGGCCACGGCCCCGGCGACCATGTTCTTGGCGTACTGGCCGGACGCGAACTCCGCTCCACCGGTCGAGAACTGCACGATGCCGTCGCACTCAGCTTCGGCGAAGCCGCGCATGGTGGCGATGATCGTCTGCGATGAGGTGCAGTTCACGGCCGGGTAGGCGAATCCGCCCGCCTTGGCGTTGTCCAGCATCTGCTCGTAGACCTCACGTGACGCGATGGGCATTGAAGGGTTCCTCCTCGTTCGACAGCACGACGCATCCCGCCGTGCATGACAGCCATCCTGACATCACGGTGCAGCCGACGCGCGGTGGCGCCGACCGGCCGGTGGACGTTCCCCTCGTGTTCATCGACAGGGTCGCGAGCCCGTCGTCAGGCCTGACGGGCTGCTCCGCCAGGGGGCCATCGGCGCAGCACGCGGTCGACGTGGAGGGGTGGCGGCGGGTCATCGCGGGGCGGTCTGGGCAGGATGTCCCCGTGATCACGTCCCCCGATCCGTCGAACGTCCCGCCCGGGACTGGCCCTGCGCCGGCCAGCGCGGGTCGCGGCACCCTGCCGGCAGCCCTCCCGGCCACCGTGGTGGCGGCCCTGGCGCAGGCTGGGATCGCGGTGACGACCGACCCCGACGTCCTGGCCGGGCACTGCGTCGACTGGACCGGGCGCTGGACCGGTCCTGCACTCGGGGCGGTTCGGCCGACCACGACCGAGCAGGTCGCGGCGGTGCTGGTGGCAGCGCGGTCAGCGGGTGTCGCCGTCCAGGTCCAGGGCGGCAACACGGGCCTGGTCGGGGGGTCGGTGCCCGATCGACCGGCGCTCCTGCTGCTGACCACCGCCCTGGATGCGATGCGCCCGGTGGACGTCGTCGAGCGGACCGTCGTGGTCGGCGCCGGCGTCACGGCCGCCCGCCTCGCCGGGCACGCCCGCGCAGCAGGGCTGCACTTCGGCGTCGACCTCGCCGCCCGGGACTCGGCCACGGTCGGCGGGATGGTGGCCACGAACGCCGGTGGGATGGGCGTCTGCGCCTACGGGATGATGCGCGAGCAGGTACGCGGCCTGGTGGTCGTCCTCGCCGACGGTCGGGTCGTACGCACCGTCGGCCGGCCGCGCAAGGACAACTGCGGGTATGACCTCGCCGGGCTGATCGCCGGCAGCGAGGGCACCCTGGGGGTGATCACGGAGGTCGAGGTCGCGCTGCATCCACAGCCGCGGGAGTCCTCGGTCGCGATCCTCGCGGTCGCTGACCTGGCGGAGGCGGTGCGCTGTGCCCGACAGGTCCAGGCAGCACCGTCGATGCTGCTCGCCGCCGAGGTCGTCGACGCAGCGGGGGTGTCGCGCGCCGCCGTCGCGCTGGGGCGGCGCAACCCGCTGCCGGAGGGGTTCGCGTGGCTGCTGCTCCTCGAGGTCGCCGACGGCGGGACGGCCGATGGCTTCGACCCGGTCGCAGACCGGGTCCTCGCGGTGGCGACGGCTGCGGGCGACAGGCAGCGGCTCTGGGACCTGCGCGAGCGGCAGACCGAGATCTACGCAGGCCTGCCGGGACTGGCGAAGCTCGACGTCAGCGTGCGCCTGGCCGACCTGGACGCCATCGTCGCGGCCATTCGCGCGGTCGTGGACCAGGGCCCGCCGGGCTCTGCCGGGGACGCTGACCCTGGGACGGCAGTGCTCGCTGGTGCCGGAGGTGGTGGCGTCGCCGAGGGGGGTGGGGTCGGCGCTGGCGCTGGCGATGCCGATGCCGATCGGGGCGGTGGTGGCGGGCGCCGCGGCCAGTCCCGGCCCTGGGTCGGCATCTTCGGTCACGCCCTCGATGGCAACCTGCACGTTCAGCTGGTCGGCGGGGCCGACGGCGCGACGGCGGACCGGGTCCTCGAGGTCGTGGCGGGACTCGGGGGCAGCATCAGCGCCGAGCACGGCATCGGCCGGCTGAAGCCCGGCCAGCTGCACCTCGCCCGGTCGGCGGCGCACATCGACTGGATGCACCGGATCAAGGCGACGGTCGACCCCGACGGGTTGCTCAACCCGGGGGTGATCCTCGCCCCGAACCGGGGCTGAGCACGGGAGCTGCGGGGGGCCCCACCGCCCGCCCGCCCGCCGGGCCATGCGCCCGCCCGCGCCCCACGCCCACTGCCCGCCGGGCCGCACGCCCACCCCCTGCCCGCCCGCGGGGGGCGCCTGCCGGGGACACGCCAGGAGCACCCGGGCCGCACAGCGCGCGGTCGGGCGGGGCAACGGGCATGCTGGGCCCGTGTCCGGCCGTCCCCTGGTGATCGCCCACCGGGGCGCGAGTGCCCTGCGCGCCGAGCACACCCTGGCGGCCTACGAGCTGGCCATAGAGCAGGGGGCCGACGGCCTGGAGTGCGACGTCCGGCTCACCGCCGACGGGCACCTCGTCTGCGTGCACGACCGACGGATCGACCGGACCAGCGACGGCTGGGGCGTGGTCTCCACCAAGACCCTGTCCGACCTGCGCCGCCACGACTTCGGGTCGTGGGCGCAGCAGGAGGGCCCCCGCCCGGCACGGCGGCCGTTGCGCGAGCGTCGGGTCACCGACCGTCGGCTCGAATCGTGGCCCGGCGAGACCGTGCTCGCCGATCCCTCGGGCGGGATCCTCACCCTGCCCACGTTGCTCGACCTGGTCACCAGCAGCCCCCGGTCGGTCCTGCTCGCGATCGAGACCAAGCACCCGACGCGCTACGCCGGCTGGGTCGAGCAGGCCGTCGTGGCGCAGCTGCGCAGGTTCGGCCTGGCGACCCCCTCGCGCCAGGGGCCGCATCCGGTGCGAGTCATGTCCTTCTCGGCCCAGGCCGTCCGGCGGTTCCGGGCGCTGGCCCCCGGCGTGCCCCGCGTGTTCCTGATGGACCGCGTGCCGCTGCGGATGCGCGCCGGGGACCTTCCCTTCGGCG
Source organism: uncultured Actinomycetes bacterium (assembly GCA_963774745.1). Taxonomy (GTDB): domain Bacteria; phylum Actinomycetota; class Actinomycetes; order S36-B12; family CAIYMF01; genus Prado023. The sequence continues at coordinate 448,352 of CAVZGE010000002.1, forward strand.
CCACGATCGCCGGGCCCGACATCGCCATCCTGCGGGAGCACCCGAGCTATGCCGCGCGGGTCCGACGACTCGGCGGCGAGCTCTACGTCTGGACCGTCGACGAGCCCGAGGATGTGGCCCTCTGCCGCGAGCTCGGGGTCGCCGCGATCATCACCAATCGCCCCGGCGACGTGTCTGCCGCCGTGCGCCGGGCCCCCTAGCGTTGCCGCGACCCGGCCCCGGCCGGTGTCAGGACCCGTCGGTGTCAGGACCCGTCGGGAACGGTCGAGTTTCGCCGTGGATCGCCGAGTCTCGCCGTGGATCCGCCCGTGGTCCCGGGCAATCGCCGCAAGGATCGCGCGGATTGTGACGTGATTCACGCAGACCTGGGCGTCTGGGGATGGCCACCGCGCAACAGGGTGGCGTAGCATTCAACCAGTTCGGACGTCACTGCATCCCCCGTCGGTGGCGTCCGAACCCTTTTCTCCCCCGGACCGGTCGGCGACTACCCTGTCGATCCATGTCCCCGTCGGCGAGCACGGCCCTGGCGCTCATCGCCCTCGGCCTGGCGCTCGGCGCCATCGTGCTGGCCACCATCGCGAACCGGCGGTGGGCGCGACGCCCCGTGCAGGTCGGCGGCCGGGGGCAGGCGGACACCGCGGTGGCCGTGTCGGCACTGGCCGAGCTTCGCGGTCAGGTTGCCGCCCTCGGCACGCATGTCGAGGACCTCAGCGCCCAGTCCGCGACCGTCAGGGCCGATGTCGCCGCCCTGCAGGGCCAGGTCATGGATCTCGCCGTGGCAGCGGGCGAGGCGGCGGCCGCCGGTGCGGCCGGGGATCCGACGGCCCTGCGCCACGTGGCGCTGGTCCGCTACGACGCGTTCGCCGACGTCGGCGGCCGGCTGTCCTACAGCGTGGCGCTGCTCGACGACACCGGCTCCGGGCTGGTCCTGACGACCCTGGCGGGCAAGGCGGACGTGCGCACCTACGTGCGGACGATCTCGGCCGGCTCTCCCGACGGTAGCCTGACCGCCGAGGAGCAGCAGGCGATCGATGCAGCAGTGGGGAGTCGACAGTGACCGTCGTGGCCTTCCAGGGCGAGATGGGCGCGAACTCGCACATCGCGATCAACGAGGTGTACCCGAGTGCGACCCCGCTGCCGTGCCCGACGTTCGAGGACGTCTTCGCGGCAGTCGCCGACGGGAGCGCCCCGCTGGCGATGATCCCGATCGAGAACTCCCTGGCGGGTCGGGTCTCGGACATCTACCACCTGCTCCCGGTGGCCGGGCTGGCGATCGTCGGCGAGCACTTCCTGCCGATCCGCCACCAGCTGCTCGGTGTCCCGGGCGCCCGGATCGCGGACCTGCGCACAGTCGAGAGCCACGTGATGGCCCTCGGCCAGTGCCGGGACGCGATCCGTCGCCTCGGCCTGACGGCGATCGTGGCCGCCGACACCGCCGGGTCCGCCCGTGAGGTGGCGGAGGTGGCCGACCCGACGCGCGCCGCCATCGCCTCGGCGCTGGCCGCCCGCACCTACGGCCTGGACATCCTCGCCGAGAACATCGAGGACGCCGACCACAACACGACCCGCTTCCTGGTGCTCGCCCGGGAGCCGGAGGACATCGAGCCCGGGGACGGACCGTTGATCACCACGCTCGTGTTCCGGGTGCGCAACGTCCCGGCAGCGCTGTTCAAGGCCCTCGGCGGCTTCGCGACGAACGGCGTGAACATGACCAAGCTCGAGAGCTACATGCTCGATGGCCACTTCTCCGCCACGCAGTTCTACGCCGACGTGGACGGTCACCCCGCCGACCGCGGGCTGGCGTTCGCGCTCGAGGAGCTGGAGTTCTTCTCCCACGAGGTGAGCATCCTGGGGACCTACCCCGCCCATCCGTTCCGGGAGTCGATGGACTGAAGCGGTGCCGTGCGGGTAGGGCCCCGCTGGCCGCCGTCTCAGGACCGAGGCCGTGCCCGCGGGCGGGGAGCGAACCACCACGCGGCCACGCCCCCCGCGATCGCCCCGGTCAGGTGCGCCTGCCAGGAGACGTTCGACGCCACCGTCCAGGGCAGGGCACCGAGCAGCAGCGTCCCGTAGACGACCAGCACGGCGAGGCCGATCACGAGGTCGCGCCAGTGCCGGGTCCGGATGCCGGCGACGAGCAGGTACCCGAGGTAGCCGAACACCAGCCCACTGGCCCCGATGGTCACCGTGTTCGCGGGTGCGATGAGCCACGTTCCCAGGCCACCGAGGAGCACCACGACTCCCGTGACCTTCCAGAACACTCCCCGACCGCCGGTCGCCACCAGGGTCCCGAGGACCAGCAGCGGGATCGTGTTGGACAGCAGGTGGTCGAACCCGCCGTGGAGCAGGGGCGCGAACAGGATGCCGAGCAGGCCCTCGGTCTCCCGCGGCTCGATCCCGCCGTTGTCGAGCCAGCCGCGCAGCACCACGTCGACGGTCTCGAGGATCCACATGACGGCCAGCAGGATCAGCGGTGGGCCCGCCGGGCCGAGCCGATCCAGGGCGCGGCGCCGCCCCGGCACCGGCGCGACGGTCATCGTCGGGCCGCCAGGATCGCCTCCAGCAGCCGCCCGACCCCGTCGTCGGTGTTGCTCGGGATGACGTGGTCGGCTGCCCGACGGGCCGACGGGTGGGCGTTGGCCACGGCGTACCCGGTGCCGGCGGCGCGGATCAGGGCGATGTCGTTGGGCATGTCACCGACCGCGACCGTGCGGTCCGCGTCGATCCCGCGCAGGGCAGCCACCTCGAGGAACCCGATCCCCTTGTCGATCTCGCCGGACATGATCTCGATCAGGACGTCCTTGGTGCCCGAGTGCGTGATGTGCAGGGCGCCGACGAACTCCGCCTCGGCCAGCTCGAGCAGGGAGTCGGAGTCGTGGCCGGTGTCGCCCGGCGGTGCGGCCAGGAGCTTCACCGGCTCGCCGCGCGTGATCAGGTCCAGGACGTCGCCGCTCTCGACGCCGGGCATCCGCGCCCACGGCGGGTCGTAGGCCGGCTCGAACCCGACCACGGTGAGCTGGTCCAGGTCCCGGGCGTGGTCGGCCCCCTCGATGAGGCGCTCCAGCGCGAAGGTGATGCCGGGGACCAGCTCGCGCAGGCGCAGCGCGACGGATGTGGCCAGGGCATGGTCCATCGCCGTCCTGCGCACGAGCCGCTCCTCGGCGAGGTCCACGACCAGCGCCCCATTGGCGCAGACGGCCATTCCGGTGTGGCCCGTCTGGGCGATGATCGGGCGCAACCAGCGCGGCGGGCGACCCGTCACGTAGACGAGCTCCACGCCGGCGGCCGCCAGGCGGGGGATCGCCGCGAGGCTGCGCGCACCGACGGCGAGGGTCGGGGACAGCAGGGTCCCGTCCAGGTCGGAGCCCACCATGGCGACGTCCGCAGGCACGGGGATCGGGGCGTCGAGGTCAACCTCGACGTGCCCGCCCGCGCGCACCCCGATGTCGTCGGGCAGGATCCCGCCGGCCTCGGGGAGGTCCTCCTCCGGGCTGGGCCGGGAGCTCCGCTGCGGGCTGTCTGCCATGCGAGGATCCTTCCACGCCGGGCGTGGTGGCGCCCGGGCCGGCCGCGAGGGACCCGGGCGATGCCCGCTGCCCGCAGGCCGGTCGCTGGGCGTGGGTCGCGTCGGCGCTGCGGTCAGGCGGGGGGGTGCAGGGTCGTGCGCCCGCCGAGGAACGGCTGCAGGGCCTCGGGGACGTGCACGGTCCCATCGGCCTGCTGGTGGTTCTCCAGGATCGCGATGATCGTGCGGGGAATGGCCACCAGCGTCCCGTTCAGCGTGGCCAGCGGGCGGACGGTCCCGTCGGCGGCGCGCTCACGCACGCGCAGGCGGCGGGCCTGGAACGTGGTGCAGTTCGAGGCCGACGTCAGCTCCCGGTAGCGGCCCTGCGACGGGATCCACGCCTCGCAGTCGAACTTGCGGGTCGCGCTGGCGCCCAGGTCGCCGGTGGCGACGTCGATCACCCGGTAGGGCAGCTCGAGGCTGTCGAGGAACTGCTTCTCGAACTCCAGCAGCCGCGCATGCTCGGCCTCCGCGTCCTCCGGCGCGGTGAAGGAGAACATCTCCACCTTGTCGAACCAGTGCACCCGGAAGATGCCGCGCGTGTCCTTGCCGTAGGTGCCGGCCTCGCGCCGGTAGCACGGGGAGTAGCCGGCGAACCGCCGCGGCAGCGACTCGGCCGGCAGGATCTCGTCGGAGTGGTAGGCCGCGAGCGGGACCTCGGCGGTGCCCACCAGGTACAGGTCGTCGGCCTCGAGGCGGTACACGTTCTCAGCGGCCTGACCGAGGAAGCCGGTGCCCTCCATCGCTGCCGGCTTGACCAGCGCCGGGGGGATGATCGGGGTCAGCCCGTTGGCCGTCGCCTGGCCCATCGCCAGGTTGATCAGGGCGAGCTCGAGCAGCGCGCCGACACCCGTCAAGTAGTAGAAGCGCGACCCCGACACCTTCGCGCCGCGCTCCACGTCGATCGCGCGCAGGGCCTCGCCGATCTCCAGGTGATCGCGGACCGTGATGCCCTCGGCCGCGAAGTCCCGGATCGTTCCGCGCACCTCGAGGACGGTGAAGTCCTCCTCCCCGCCCCGCGGGGAGTCCGGGTGCACGAGGTTGGAGATGGCCAGGACGAGCTCGTCGGCCCGGGCCGTGGCCTCGGCGCGCTGGGCGTCAGCGGCCCGGACCTCCTCGGCCAGGTCCTTGGCGCGCGCCAGCAGCAGGGGCTTGTCCTGGGGCGAGGCCTTCGCGACCTCCTTGCCCAGGCCCTTCTGCTCGTTGCGCAGGGCATCGAAGCGGGTGCCGGCACCGCGCCTTGCCTCGTCGGCGGCCAGGAGCTCGTCGACCAGTGCGGGGTCCTCACCGCGGGCGGTCTGCGAGGCGCGGAACAGGTCGGGGTCGTCACGGAGGAGGCGCAGGTCGATCACGAGGGCACAGCCTACGCGTCCGGCCGCCTGGGGTGCCTCGGCCCGCGGACCCCAGGGTGCCCGGCTGCCCGGGCGGCAGGCCCGGGGCGGCGAGTGCCCGGGGGCGGTCGGGGCGGTGCCCGGGGCGGTGACCGCCCGGGGGCGGTGACCATGCGGCCGTTCCTGTCGGATGGCGGCCAGGTTCGCGGATCAGGAGTCGACCTCGCGCCCGTTCCGGTCGAACCCGGGCTCGCCAGGGCGGGCGGAACGACGTGAACGGGCGCGAGGTCCACCGGGAGGCATCCCAGTACGGGGAACCCCGGTCTCATTCGACGTGAGCGGGCGCGAGGTGCGCCGGCCGCTCACGAGCCGCAGCCAGGACCGGCACCTGCCGGGGTGTGGTCCACGTGCAGCACCTGCCTCGGGGCCGTCTCACCCGCGGGGGCCAGCTGGGCCACGGGGCATGCCGGGACTCACACGTGCGGCCGGTCGTCAGGTGCCCTACAGGTAGGGGCCGCTGGTGCCGCCGCGGCGGTGCCCGTCGGGGTTGGGTGCGGGCACCTGCTCGGGCTCGGCGGTGATCGCCGCGCGGCGCATCTGCTCGAACTGGGCGCGGGCGGCCATCTGCTGGGCGAACAGGGCGGTCTGGATCCCGTGGAACAGGCCCTCGAGCCAGCCCACGAGCTGGGCCTGGGCGATCCGCAGCTCGGCGTCCGTGGGGACCGTGTCCGAGCTGAACGGCAGCGACAGCCGGTCGAGCTCCTCGACGAGCTCCGGGGCCAGGCCGGACTCCAGCTCGACGATCGAGCGCTGGTGGATGTCGCGCAGCCGGGCTCGCGAAGCGTCGTCGAGCGGTGCGGAGCGGACCTCCTCGAGCAGCTGCTTGATCATCGAGCCCACGCGCATGACCTTCGCGGGCTGCTCGATCAGGTCGGCCACCGACGGCTCGTTGGACTCCTCCGCCGTCGCGATCGGCTGGCCGTCGGGCCCGACGATGACGATCTGGCCGGGGCTCGCGTCATCACCAGTGGTTTCGTCGGGCTGCTCAGTCATGGAACCATTGTCGCCCCCGCGCCACGCGGCCGCGCCACAGGAGGCTGGATGCTGCACAGCTGGCTCACGCCGAAGGCCGCTGTTCGCGACGTCGGGGAGCACGGCCATGGGTCGTTCGCCCTCGAGGCGATCCCCGCGGGCGAGGTGGTTGCGGCCTTCGGCGGCTACGTGGTCACGGGCAGCCAGCTCCCCGAGTTCGACGGGGCGCGGGTCTCGCGCTCGATCCAGATCGCCGACGACCTGTACCTGCTCGCCGCGCCCGAGGTGGAGGACGGCGACCTGGTCAACCACTCCTGCGACCCGACGTGCGGGCTGCTCGGTGAGACCGTGCTGGTCGCGAAGTACGACCTCGCGGCCGGCCAGGAGCTGACCTTCGACTACGGCACGTGCGATGCCAGCCCGTACGACGAGTTCGACTGCGCCTGCGGAGCGCCCCGATGCCGTGGCCGGGTCACCGGGGACGACTGGCGCGACCGGGACTTCCAGATGCGCAACAACGGCTGGTTCTCGCCCTACATCGCCCGCCGGATCGCGGCCCAGCACGGGCGCCACGGGTCCGCGCCGCTGTAGACCGCACCGCTGTGGGCGGCGCCGCTGTGGGCCGCAACGCCAGAGCCGTTCAGGCGGGCCCGGTCGGCGGCGCTGCACGCGGGTGACGGCGTACATTTCCCCCGTGGCCGAGTTGGGGAACCTCTTCGACGAGGAGACGACCGTCGAGTCGCGCGTCGTCTTCCCGACCCGCAGGCTCAGCGCCCGGCGTTCCCTGGGTGTTCGGATCCTCATCGCCCTGAGCTGCCTGGTGCTCACGGCGATGCTGGTCTACTTCGAGCGGGACGGGTACAAGGACGCCGCGGACGGCTCGATATCCATTCTCGACGCGTTCTACTACGCCACTGTCAGCCTGTCCACGACCGGCTACGGCGACATCACCCCAGTCTCCGACGAGGCCCGCCTGACCAACATCCTGATCATCACGCCCCTGAGGTTCATCTTCCTGATCGTCCTGGTCAGCACGACCGTCGAGGTGCTCACGCAGGCGGCCCGGGAGCGATCGCGCGTCAACCGCTGGAGGAAGCGCATGAAGGACCAGACCGTGATCGTCGGCTTCGGGGTCAAGGGGCAGGCGGCCCTGCGCTCGCTGCTGGCCCACGGCCTGGACCCCCGGACGGTGGTGGTCATCGCCGAGGACCGCTATGCGGTGGCCGAGGCGACCCGGCAGGGCGTGACCGGGGTCGTCGGCGATGCGCGCAGCGAGCGGGTCCTGCGCGACGCGGGCATCCCGGAGGCGCGCCGGGTGATCGTCGCCGCCGACCAGGACGACACCGCGATCATGGTGACGCTTCGCGTGCGTGCGATGGCCCCGGGGGCGACGATCGTGGCGGCCGCCAGGGAGGCCTCAGCCGGCGACCTGCTGCGGCAGAGCGGTGCTGACCGGGTGATCACCCACGCGGAGTCCGCGGGGAACCTGATGGGCCTGTCCCTGCTCTCGCCCAACGTCGGGGAGATGATCGAGGACCTCATGGACACCGGCCGCGGGCTCGAGGTCGTGGAGCGTCCGATCAGCCGGGCCGAGCTCGGGCTGAGCCCGGCCGACATCCAGACCGGTGGGGATCTCGTGCTGGCCGTGGTGCGCGGCGACGAGGTCATCCGCTTCGACCAGGGGGCGGTGCGGGTGTTCCAGCCGGGCGATCGGGTCGTCGTGATCCGCAGGGCCCGTGACACGGCGCCGCCGGCAGGACCGGGCTCGACGCCGGGCAGGCGAGTTCCCGGATAGTCCGCCCGGCCCCGCGCGGCGGGGACCGGGCCGGGACCGGGCGGGGACCGGGCCGGGACTCAGTAGCGGGGCAGCGGGCCTGCGGCGAGGACCTCGAACAGCTCGCGCTCGTTCAGGTTCGAGAGGTCGTAGGTCATCTCGAAGCCCTCGGTGAGGTCCAGGTGTGCGCGCGTGCGCCACCAGTCGCGGGTCACCGAGTCGTCGGCGACGCAGGTGATGTCGCCGGCGTCGTCGAGCTGGCCGAGGTACACGGTCCCGGCGGGGGGCTGCTGGCCGGCCTTCAGCACGGCTGCACCCCGCTGCGTGAGCAGCACGGTGATGTCGCCGCGGGCCTCGGCCAATGTGCGGAGGTGGGCCTGGGCGGCGGGGGTGGCCACGACGTGGGCGGGGGTCTCGTCAACGGTGAACATGCGCCTGTCTTCCATGTGGGGGGACCTGCTCGTAAGGCAAGCATTGCCACGCCGGGCGGGGATGATCCAGCTACTGGCGAGTTCTACCGATGGGTAGTGTCGCGGGGCTCGCGGGTGCTCCCGTGACCGGATCCCCGGGATCGCCCGGGGCGTCGGCGGATCATCGCGCCGGCGGGGCGCCGGGCCGCCCGAACAAACTTGACGCTGGTGTCAACTTGACGCTAACGTCAAGTTCCGTGAAACCGGTGATGCGCACGTCGGTGGACCCCCGCTCCGAGTCGTTCCGGGCCAACCGGGACGCGATGACGGCGGCCCTGGCCGAGATCGAGGCACTCAACGCAACGGTGGTCGCCGGCGGCGGCTCATCGAACCCCGACAAGGCGGCCAAGGCCGTGGCCCGGCACCGCGACCGCGGCAAGCTGCTGCCCCGCGAGCGGATCGCCGCACTCCTCGACGCGGACAGCCCGTTCCTCGAGCTCTCCCCGCTGGCGGGCTGGGGCTCGAAGGACGAGCTGGGCGTCGGGCTGGTGACCGGCATCGGCTGGGTCAACGGGGTCGAGTGCCTGGTCAGCGCCAACGACCCCACGGTCAAGGGCGGGGCGCAGAGCCCGATGACCATGCACAAGGCGCTGCGCGCGATGGACATCGCCGAGCGCAACCGGCTGCCGCTGGTCAACCTCACCGAGTCCGGCGGTGCGGACCTGCCCAACCAGGCCGAGGTGTTCGTCCCCGGGGGCGCGAGCTTCCGCAAGCTCACGCAGATGTCGGCGGCGAACATCCCCACGATCACCCTGGTGTTCGGCTCGTCGACCGCGGGCGGGGCCTACGTGCCCGGGATGAGCGACTACATCGTCATGCAGAAGCAGTCGGCCAAGGTGTTCCTGGCCGGCCCGCCGCTGGTGAAGATGGCGATCAACGAGGACGCGATCGAGGAGGACCTCGGCGGGGCGGAGATGCACGCCCGGGTGTCGGGGCTGGCCGACTACCTGGCCGAGGACGAGCTCGACGCCCTGCGGATCGGGCGCACGATCGTCGGCCACCTCAACTGGCGCAAGCTCGGCCCGGCGCCGCGCGTGGCGGCCCCCGAAGCGCCGGTGCTCGACCCCGAGGAGCTGCTGGGCATCGCCAGCGCGGACGTCCGGGTGCCCTTCGACACCCGCGAGATCATCGCCCGGATCGTCGACGGCTCCCGGTTCGAGGAGTTCAAGGCGCTCTACGGCTCGCAGCTGGTCACCGGCTGGGCGGAGCTCGCCGGTTACCCGGTCGGGATCATCGCCAACAACGGGATCCTGTTCAGCGAGGAGTCGCAGAAGTCCGCGCAGTTCATCCAGCTGTGCAACCGGCACGACACCCCGATCCTGTTCCTGCAGAACACGACCGGCTTCATGGTCGGCACCCGCTACGAGCAGCGCGGCATCATCAAGGACGGCGCCAAGCTGATCAACGCGGTCTCGAACTCCACCGTCCCGCACATCACGCTGATGGTCGGGGCCTCGTACGGTGCCGGCAACTACGGCATGGCCGGCCGGGCGTTCAACCCACGGTTCGTGTTCACGTGGCCCAACCACCGGATCGCGGTGATGGGGCCCAAGCAGCTCGGCGGCGTGATGGAGATCGTGGCCAGGCAGAAGGCCGAGAAGCTCGGCATCCCGTGGAGCGACGAGGCGTTCGCGCCCATGCGCGAGGGCCTGGAGAGCCAGGTCGAGCGGGAGTCGACCGCACTGTTCGCCACCGGCCGGGTCTGGGACGACGGGATCATCGACCCGCGCGACTCCCGGACCGTCCTGGGCTTCGCCCTCTCGGCGATCCACTCCAACGAGGTCAAGGGGACGTCGAACTTCGGCGTCTTCCGGATGTGAGGCGCGCGATGGCACCCGAGAGCACCCCCGTTGCTGATGAGGTAGTCGATTCGGTCGATCAGAATGCCGGAATCGACTACCCCAAGGCGCCGATCCGGCGGATCCTCGTCGCCAACCGGGGGGAGATCGCGCGCCGGGTGATCCGCACCGCGCACCGGATGGGCCTGCAGGCCGTCGCGATCCACTCCGACCCGGACGCCGGTGCACCGTTCGTCCGCGACGCCGACCTCGCGGTGGCGATCGGCGGGCGGACCTCGGCGGAGTCCTACCTGGTGGCCGAGAAGGTCCTGGACGCCGCACGCCGGTCCGGCGCGGACGCGATCCACCCCGGCTACGGCTTCCTCTCGGAGAACCCGGTGTTCGCCCGGGCCGTGGCCGATGCCGGGCTGGCCTGGATCGGCCCGACGCCGGAGTCGATGAACGCCATGGCGCTCAAGGTCGAGGCCAAGCGCCTGGTGGCTGCGGCCGGGGTGCCGCTGGTGCCCGGCGCCGAGCTCGCCGCCGACGCCAGCGACGCGGACATCACGGCGGCCGGTGCGGCAGGTCGGGCTCCCCCTGCTCGTCAAGGCCTCGGCCGGCGGCGGTGGCAAGGGCATGCGCCTGGTCCGCGGGTCAGACGACCTGCTCGAGGCGGTCTCCGCCGCGCGCAACGAGGCGGCGTCCGCGTTCGGCGATCCGACGGTGTTCCTCGAGCGCTACCTGGAGCGCGGCCGGCACGTCGAGGTGCAGGTGTTCGGCGACACCCACGGCAACGTCGTGCATGCCTTCGAGCGCGAGTGCTCGATCCAGCGCCGCCACCAGAAGGTGGTCGAGGAGTCCCCCTCGCCCGGGGCGACGCGGGCCACGCTGGAGCGGATGTATGCCGCAGCCGTGGCCGCCGCCAGGGCGATCGACTACGTGGGTGCGGGCACGGTGGAGTTCATGGTGTCCGGGGAGGGGGAGGCGCAGGAGTTCTTCTTCCTCGAGATGAACACCCGCCTGCAGGTGGAGCACCCGGTGACCGAGGAGGTCACCGGGCTGGACCTGGTCGAGTGGCAGGTGCGGGTGGCGGCCGGCGAGCCGCTGCCGCTGGCACAGGAGCAGATCACCCGCTCGGGCCACGCGATCGAGGTCCGGCTCTACGCCGAGGACCCCGCGCGCGGCTACCTGCCGGGGATGGGCCGCATCGAGTGCTTCGAGGCCGACCCGGCCCCCGGGATCCGGGTCGAGTCCGGTGTCGAGACCGGGTCGGAGGTCAGCGCGTTCTACGACCCGATGCTGGCCAAGATCATCGCCCATGGGCCCACCCGGGAGCTCGCCGCCGCGACCCTGGCGACCAGCCTCGAGGGGTTGCGGGTCGCCGGCGTGCCGACCAACCGGGAGTCGCTGGCCGCGATCCTGCGCTCGCCGGAGTTCCTCTCCGGGGACACGACCACGGCCTTCCTGGAGGAGAACCCGCAGGTCGCCGTGCCCGTCCTCGAGCGTCCGGAGCTGGCCCTGCACCTGGCGGCCGCCGCGCTCGGCCTGGCCGAGCAGGAGCGCGTCGGCCAACCGTGGGCGGCACTGGCCCCGGCCGGCTGGCGGAACATCCAGGCGGTCCCGGAGGTCCGGCGGTTCGGCTACTCCGAGTTCGGCGCGGACCTGTCGGTGGAGGTGCGCTACACCCGCGACCGCGACGGTGGGGTGGACGTGGTCCTCGCCGGCGACGGGGTCGCGACCGGGCAGGAGCCCCTCCCGGTGGACGCAGGGCCCGAGGCCATGCGTGCTGCCGCCCAGGCGGCGCTGCTCGACGAGTCCCCGGACGAGGCGGGGTCCACGTTCGTGGTCGGCCCGCCGCCGCTGCCAGCGCACCTGCGGGTCGACCGGACCCGCGCCGAGGGCAGCACCGTGATGGTCGAGGTCGACGGGGTCGGCGGCTGGTTCACCGTCCGACGTGCCGGGGACTGGGTGCTGGTCACGGGGCTGGGGCGCACGACCGTCCTGCAGGTGCTCCCGCGCCACCCGGATGCCTCCGACCACGGCCACGACCACGGTCTGGTCACGCCGGTGCCCGGCACGGTCACGGCCGTCCTGGTGGAGCCCGGTGACCACGTGTCCGCGGGCGACACCCTGGTGATCCTCGAGGCGATGAAGATGGAGCACCGGATCAAGGCCGACGAGGACGGCGTGGTGGCCGAGATCCGCGTGGCCGTCGGCGACTCGGTGGACGCCCACCACGTCGTGGCGGTCCTCGAGGAGGAGTGACGGGCCGGGCCGTCCGGGACCATCGGCGGTGGCGCGTGATCTCCCGGCGGAGCATGCTGGAGGCATGGGCAGGCAGGCCCCGGTGCACGGCGACCCCAGCCCGGCGACATGGCCCGGGCAGTGGTGGCACGCCCTGGACGACGGGCGGGTCCAGTGCGACCTGTGCCCGCGGGAGTGTCGCCTGCACGAGGGCCAGCGCGGCCTGTGCTTCGTGCGGGCTCGTGAGGGCGATGCGATCGTCTCGACGACGTACGGCCGGTCGTCGGGGTACTGCGTGGACCCCATCGAGAAGAAGCCGCTGAACCACTTCCTCCCCGGGTCGTCGGTGCTGTCCTTCGGGACCGCGGGCTGCAACCTGACCTGCAAGTTCTGCCAGAACTGGGACATCTCCAAGTCCCGCGACATCGACACCCTCGCCGACAGTGCCATGCCCGATGACATCGCGGTCGCCGCCGAGCGGCTGGGGTGTGCCAGCGTGGCGTTCACGTACAACGACCCGGTGATCTTCGCCGAGTACGCGATCGACACGGCCATCGCCTGCAGGGCTCGCGGGATCCGCACGGTCGCGGTCAGCGCCGGGTACATCAACCCCGAGCCGCGCGCGGAGTTCTACCGCCACATGGACGCGGTCAACATCGACCTCAAGGGCTTCACCGAGGAGTTCTACCACCGGATCTGCGGGGCGCAGCTGGCGAAGGTGCTGGAGACGATCGAGTACGTCGCCACCCGGACCGACACCTGGATGGAGCTCACCACCCTGGTCATCCCCGGGCACAACGACTCGGAGGCCGAGCTCGACGCCATGACCCGCTGGGTCGTCGAGCACTGCGGGCCCGACGTCCCGATGCACTTCAGCGCCTTCCACCCCGACTGGAAGATGCGCGACGTGCCGCCCACCCCGCCGGCGACCCTGACCCGAGCCCGGGCGATCGCGCTGGCCAACGGGGTCCGGTACGCCTACACCGGCAACGTCCACGACCCGGCCGGCGACACGACGAGCTGCCCCGGTTGCCACCGAGCGGTGATCGAGCGCGACTGGTACGAGATCCGTGGCTACCACCTGGACGCCGCGGGGCGGTGCACCGGCTGCGGGACGGCCATCGCCGGGGTGTTCGACGGGCCGGCGGGGATGTGGGGACGTCGGCGGCTGCCCGTGCGGATCGCCGACGTCGTGGGGTCGGGCTGATGGACGATCGGGCCCTGCCGAGCTGGACCGGCGATGTGCTGGCCGGTCCCGCCCGGGGATGGCCGGCTGCCCGTGGGGGGAGGCCTGCACCGTGAAGCGCTGGGGGCAGTCGTCCGGGCGGCCCGGCGGGATCCGTGAGGCGGCCGTCGCCGGGAGGTTCTACCCCGGGCGGGCCGCGCATCTGGCCGGAGACGTGGACCGGTACCTCGCCGAGGCCCGCGAGGAGCTTGCGGGGCGGGCTGCGGGGGCGGCGGCGTCCCGACGCAGCGGCGGCGCAGGGACCCCGGCGACTGGGGCTCAGGGGGCCCTCGTCGGGGTGATCGTCCCGCACGCCGGACACGTCTACTCCGGGCCGACGGCCGCCTTCGCGTACGCCTCGATCGACCCGGCGCGGGTGCAGCGGGTGATCCTGCTCGGCCCGGCGCACTACGTCCCGGTCGACGGGATCGGGATGAGCACCGCGACTGCCTGGCGCACGCCGTTGGGCGATGTGGAGCTGGACGGGGACCTGGCCGAGGAGCTCCGCTCGCAGATCGACAGCGTCGTGCCCGCGGACGCTGCCCACGCCCCCGAGCACAGCCTCGAGGTGCAGCTGCCGTTCCTGCAGCGGGTCCTGCCGGAGGGCTGGCGGCTGGTCCCGCTGATCGTGGGCGCGGACCTGCCAGGGGACGTGGCGGCGGTCATCACGTGGTGCGCGGCCCTTCCGGGCACGCTCGTCGTGGTCTCGACCGACCTGTCGCACTACCTGGACTACTCCTCTGCGGTCGCCCGGGACAGCCGGACGATCCGGTCGATCGTGCACCGCCGCCCCGACTCGATCGGCACCTCCGATGCGTGCGGGCGCTACCCCCTGCGCGGCCTGCTCACCGCGGCGGCGGCCCAGGACTGGTCGGTCCGGCTGCTCGATGCGCGCAACTCCGGCGACACCGCGGGCGACCGCGACCGGGTGGTGGGGTACGCCGCGTTGGCGGTGACCGCGGCGGCCGCCCTCGAGCCGTCCGGCCCCGCGCCGTCCGCGGCGACCGCGGCGTCGGCGGTGACCGTCCTCGACCCGTCCGCCCCCGCCCGTCCGCCCACGCGCCGTCCCCGGCGACCGCCGTGACCAGCGCGGCGCCGTCGGTGGCACCCCGTTCGGCTGGACCGGCCGGGCGGGACTGGCAGGATCCGGACACTGGTGTCCGCACTGCGCCGCAGGTTGTCCGGATCGCGCCGGAGTCGCGCGCAACCCTGCTCCGGCTCGCCCGGGCGACGATCCAGGAGGCGCTGTCGACCGAGCGCCGGCCCCGCTTCGACCCCGTCCAGTGGCCGACCGCCGACCCGGTCCTGCGCGCGCCGGGGGCCGCGTTCGTCACCCTGCGATCACCCGGCGGCGACCTCCTGGGCTGCATCGGCTCGCTGTCGGCGCGTCAGCCGCTCATCGCCGACGTCGCGGAGCACGCCTTCGACGCGGCGTTCCGTGATCCGCGCTTCCCGCCCATGACCCGCGAGCGTGCGCGCGGCATGGTCATCGACATCTCGGTCCTCTCGCCCACCCGACCGTTCCCCTGCGCCGGCTACGCCGACCTGATGGCTCGGGTGCCCGTCGGCAGCGGCGTCGTCGTCGAGGCGGGACGTCACCGCGCGACGTTCCTGCCCGCCGTGTGGGACCAGCTGCCCGAGCCGCGCACCTTCCTGTCCGCGTTGTGGCGCAAGGCAGGCCTGACGCCGGGTGAATGGCCGGCGGGGACCACCATCGAGGTGTACGACTCCGAGGAGTTCGCCGAGGTGTGAGCGTGCGCCGCGCTGTGCAGCGGGACCGACTGGCCCGGCGACGCGCATGGGGAACCGCGGCAGTCGCTCTGCCGCCACTCGGGCTGCTTGCGTGGGCTTCGTCCGGTTCCTCCCAGCGTCGGGCGGCAGGACCGCCCCCGCGGATCGCGCCCCCCCGCCGGGATCGCCCACCGGCTGGGCCATACTGCCCGGATGGTGGATTCAGCAGCGCGTGGCCCGGTCCGGATCGGCAACTGCTCGGGATTCCTCGGCGACCGGATGTCGGCCGCCGCCGAGCTCGTGGACTCCGGGGAGATCGACGTCCTGACCGGGGACTGGTTGGCCGAGCTGACCATGCTGATCCTCGCGCGGCAGCGGATGAAGCACGGTGCCGGCTCGGGGTATGCCCGGACCTTCCTGACCCAGATGGAGCAGGTTCTCGGCACGTGCCTGGACCGGGGGATCCGCGTGGTTAGCAACGCTGGCGGCCTCGACCCGCAGGGGTGTGCCGACGCCCTGGGTGAGCTGACCGCGAGGCTGGGGCTCTCGGCGCGGATCGGCGTCGTCACCGGGGACAACGTGCTCCCGATCGTCGGCGCCCGCCCGCAGGACTTCCCGCACCTGGACACCGGCGAGGCCCTCGGCGGGCGCGCGCCCATCACCGCGAACGCCTACCTCGGCGGCCAGCCGGTCTCGGCGGCGCTGGCCGCCGGCGCCGACGTCGTGATCACGGGTCGGATCACCGACGCCGCCCTGGTGATCGGTCCGGCGGCGTGGTGGCACGGCTGGTCGTACGCCGACGCCGCCGCCGGCGACCCGGTCGCACTGGACCGACTGGCCGGGGCGGTGGCAGCCGGCCACGTCATCGAGTGCGGGGCGCAGGCCACGGGTGGCAACTACTCGTTCTTCTCCGAGGTCCCGTCCTGGCCGGCAGGCTTCCCGATCGCCGAGGTGGCTGCCGACGGGTCCAGCGTGATCACGAAGCCGACCGGGTCCGGCGGGCTGGTGTCGGTGGGGACGGTGACCTCCCAGTTGGTCTACGAGATCGCCGGGCCGGAGTACGCCAACCCGGACGTGACCGCGCTCTTCGACACGATCGCGCTGACCCCGGCCGGCCCGGATCGGGTGCTGATCAGTGGGGTGCGCGGGGCGCCGGCCCCGGAGCGGCTGAAGGTCGCGGTCAACCTGTTCGCGGGGTTCCGCAACACCATGTCCCTGGTGCTCACCGGCCGGGACGCCGGCGCCAAGGCGGACCTGGCGCTGCGCATGGTCGCCGGCGTCGGGATCGCCGACGCACTCGGTGATCCGGTCGCCGGGCGCCCCGCCCCCAGCCCGCGCGAGCTGGCCCGAGCCAGCACCCTGGACGTCAGTGCCCTGCACGTGGCGTTCGAGGATGTCGCCGCCGAGGATCCGGCCACGACCGCCGCAGCCCAGGGTCACCTTCGGATCACCGTCAAGGACCTCGACCAGCGCAAGGTCGGCAAGCCGTTCACGACTGCCGTCGTGGAGTCCGCCCTGGGCGCCTACCCCGGGATGTTCCCGACCGCTCCGCCCGCGGAGGGCGCGGCGTACGGCATCTACTGGCCGACCCTGATCGACCGGTCCGAGGTGCAGGTCGCGGTCACCGTGGACGGCGCCGCCGTGGACGGCGCCCCCGTCGAGGGTGTCGCCGGTGCACGCCCCACCGGGCTGGCCGGGCGGCCCGGTTCCGTGGGCGGTGCGACCGCTGCGCCCGCTCCGGGCGACCTGGCCTCGGCCGGCAGTCCGTCCGCCGCTGGTTCCGCGGCGCTGGGATCCGGGCCGCTGGGATCCTCGGCCGACGCGGTGGATGCCGCTGGCGCTTCGCCGGACTGGGGGTTCGTCGAGGGCACTGTGCTGGGCGACGTCGTCGGGGCGCGGTCCGGGGACAAGGGCGGCAACGCCAACGTCGGGGTCTGGATCCCCGAGCCGGGCGTCGGGCCGAGCGCCGGACTCGGCGCCGCTGACCTGGCCGCGCGGTATGCGTGGCTGGAGCGGTGGCTGACGCCGGACAAGGTCGGCGAGCTCCTGCCCGAGGCCGCGGGACTGGCCGTCGACGTGTACCCCCTGCCGAACCTCCGGGCCGTCAACATCGTGATCCGCGGCCTCCTGGGCAGCGGGGTGGCCGATTCCACCTCCCTGGACCCGCAGGCCAAGGGCCTGGCCGAGCACCTGCGGGCCCGCCGCATCCGCTGACCGGGTCACCGGCGAGGGGCGCCGCGAACCTCGCGCCCGTTCCGGTTGATCCCCGGGGTGGGCCGACCAGGTGCCGGTGGTACGCGGTCAACCTCGCGCCCGTTCCCGTCGGAAGACCTCCGGCGAAGGGCGGCCTTTCAACGTGAACGGGCGCGAGGATCGGTCCGGGGGGTGCGACACCCCCCGGATTCGACCGGATCGCCCGCGAGGTTGGCGGGGCGGGCCTGGCTGGGCAGTGGGCAGGGTGTGGTTCCGTGGCGGCGGGTCCGGCGGCGGGCTGGGGGAGCTCCGGTGGGTGGGGCGCGACCCGGTGGGTCGGCCCACGTGGTGGGTGGGACGGCCGCGCGGTGGGTGGGGCGACCCGCGGTCGGGCGTGGGGCGACGCGGTGGGTGGGGCGACCCGGCGGGTGGGGCGCGCGAACTTGACGCTCGTGTCAACTTGACGCTAGCGTCAGGTTCATGAGGCCGCTGACGGCCCGGGGGCAGGCGACCCGGGACAAGCTCGTCGCCGCCGCGCGGGAGGTCTTCGCCGAGCGGGGGTTCGCGGGCACGCGGATGGGTGACCTGGCTGACGCGGCCGGGGTCGCGCACGGCACGGTCTACACGTACTTCGACACCAAGGAGGACGTCCTGCTCGCGGTGCTCGCCGCCGTGCGCACCGACCTCCACGAGGCGATGACCGTGCCCCGGGTGCGCGACCCGATCGCGCGAGTGGATGCTGCGAACCGCGCCTACCTCGACGGCTACCGCAGCCACGCCCAGCTCCTGCGAGTGGCCCAGGAGGCCTCGGCGGTGGACTCGCGGTTCGCCGACGTCCTGCTGGACCTGCGCCGCACGCACGTCGCGCGCGTCGCAACCGCCATCCGCAAGCTCCAGGACGAGGGCCTGGCCGCCCCGGACCTCGACGCGCACACCTCCGCCGCGGCGCTGTGCGGCATGGTCGAGGGCTTCGCCGCGCACTGGCTCGGCCGCGGAGAGGTGCACGACGAGGCGGTGGCCACGCGCACGTTGACCCAGTTGTGGGTGCGCGGCCTGGGCATGCCAGCCCGGATCGCCGTGGCCGGCGGCCAGATCCCCACCCTGAGCCGCTCACGGCCGGCAGCCGCCCGCGCGACCCGACCCAGCCCTCGCCCCGCACCCCGTCCCGCCCCGAGAACCACCCCCCGCAAGGAGACCCGATGATCACCTTCACCCCCGAGCACCGCGAGTTCCGCGCGATGGTCCGGCGCTTCGTCGAGACCGAGATCAACCCGAACGCCGACAAGTGGGAGGCCGACGGGACCTTCCCCGCCCACGAGGTGTTCGCGAAGGTCGGCGAGCTCGGCCTGTTCGGCCTCGAGGTCGACCCCGCGTTCGGCGGCCAGGGGGCGGACCACACCTACAACCTGATCCTCGGTGAGGAGCTCGGCAAGGCCGACGTGGCCGGTGTCCCACTGGCGATCGCCGTGCAGGCGACGATGTCGACACCGGCCCTGGCCAAGTACGGCACCGACGAGCTGAAGCTCAAGTACCTCGCCCCTGCGCTGCGCGGTGAGATGGTGACCTCGGTGGCCGTCAGCGAGCCGGACGCCGGCAGCGACGTCGCAGGGATCCGGACCAAGGCGGTGCGCGACGGCGACGAGTGGGTCATCACCGGCCGCAAGATGTGGATCACCAACGGGACACAGGCCGACTGGCTGTGCCTGCTGGCGCGCACGGTCGAGCCGGGTGAGGAGCCGGCCACCGGGTACCGCGGGATGAGCCAGATCATCGTGCCGACCGACAGCGCGGGCTTCTCGGTGGGGCGCAAGATCGAGAAGATGGGCAACCACTCCTCGGACACCGCCGAGCTGGTCCTCGACGAGGTCCGGGTGCCGGTGGCCAACACGATCGGCCGGGCCGGCAAGGGCTTCCAGCAGCAGATGTCGCAGTTCCAGGACGAGCGCCTGATGGGGGCCTACATGGCCACGGCGGCCATGCGCCGGGCGATCGTGCGCACCGGGGAGTACCTGAAGGTCCGCCACGCGTTCGGTGAGCCGCTGATCAACAACCAGTACCTGCGGTTCCGCCTGGCCGAGCTCGCCGCGGAGGTCGACATCCTCCAGCAGTACAACTACACGGCTGCCGAGCTGTACGCGGCCGGTCAGGACGTCACCCGCATGGCCACGATCGCCAAGTTCAAGACCGGTCGGCTGGCCCGTGAGGTCGCCGACACGGCGGTCCAGTTCCACGGCGGGATGGGCTACGCGGAGGAGAACTGGCCGGCGCGCTACATGCGTGACTCCCGCCTCATCTCGATCGGCGGCGGCGCGGACGAGGTCATGCTGCGGGTGATCGCGATGCTGGAGGGGTGGGAGCGGCTGTGAGCGAGACGACGCCCAGGGTCCGGCGCAGCGGTCCCGGCGGGTGCGACGGGAACGGCAACGCCGGACGCAGCGCAGGAGGTGCTGCTCGAGGTCAATGGCCCGGTCGCGACCATCACGATGAACCGGCCCGAGGCCCGCAACATGCTCACGGCCTCGGGGATGGGCCTGCTGGCCGAGCACCTGCGCACCGCCGGTGCCGACCCAGCCGTGCGGGTCGTCGTCCTGACCGGCTCCGGGCAACACGTTCTGCTCGGGAGCCGACCTGCGTGGCGCGTCGGCCGCCGATGCAGCGTCGTTCACCGGCTCGGGCCCGGCAGCGCTCGTCGAGGTCCTCACCGCGATCCTCGACAACCCCAAGCCCGTGGTCGCCCGCGTGCAGGGCCACGTCGCCGGAGGGGGCAACGGGCTGGTTGCCGCGGCCGACCTCTCGGTGGCCGCGGAGTCCGCCAAGTTCGCCTTCTCCGAGGTCCGACTCGGCCTGGCGCCGGCCGTGATCAGCGTGGTCTGCCTCGCCCGCATGCATCGGGCCGACTCCCAGGAGCTCCTGCTGACCGGCGACCGCGTTCCCGCCGCCCGGATGGTCGCGGCGGGAATGGTCAACCGGGTGGTCGCCGATGAGGAGCTCGATGCGGCGGTCGACGCGTGGGTGACCTCGCTGGTGGCCGGTGGCCCGCAGGCGCTGACCCACACGAAGGACCTGCTGCGCGTCGTGCCCGGCATGAGCCGGGAGGACGGCTTCGCGCACACGGCGGAGCTGTCCGCACGACTCTTCGCCTCTCCGGAGGCGGCAGCGGGAATGATGGCGTTCCTCTCCCGCCAGCCCGCCCCCTGGGTGCCCCAGACCTGACCGGCGGCACAGTGGGTTTGCCCCTCGACGCCCGGGGTGCTCCAATGGGGGATAGTTGCCCGTTCAAGGAGTGGTCTGGTGCTGAAGGTTGAGGTCTGGTCCGACGTCGCCTGTCCGTGGTGCTACATCGGCAAGCGCCGGTTCGCCGAGGGCGTGCGCCGCTATCGCGAGGCCGGTGGTGAGCTCGAGGTCGAGGTCGAGTACCGCTCGTTCGAGCTCTCGCCGGACCTCCCCGAGGGCTTCTCGGGCACGGTCGTCGACTACCTGTCCGGGTTGCGCGGGATCCCCGAGGCGCAGGTGCACCAGATGATCGCGCAGGTGACCTCCCTGGCGAGGGCTGAGGGCATCGACGCCGACTTCCCCGCGGTGCAGCAGACGCGCACCCTGAAGGCCCACGAGCTGCTGCACCTGGCCAAGGCCCGCGGCCTGCAGGAGCCCATGAAGGAGCGGCTGCTGCGCGCCTACTTCGTCGAGGGCCGGAACGTGGGGGACGTCGAGGAGCTGGCGCAGATGGCTGTCGAGGTCGGCCTGGACCGCGACGACGCAGTGGCCGCACTGGCCGCGGGGACGTTCGCGGCCGATGTGCGGGCCGACATGGATCAGGCGCGCGCGTACGGGATCTCCGGCGTGCCGTTCTACGTGATCGACGGGCGCTACGGGATCTCCGGGGCGCAGCCGGCCGAGACGTTCGCCCAGGCCCTGGCCCAGGCGGCCGGCGACCGGGTGGCCCCGCGGTGAGCGACAGGATGATCGACGCCGATCAGGCAGCCGGAGCCGCGCCGTTGGCCGCTCCCACCGGGCTCACCATGCTGGGCGCGACGGATCAGGGCTCGTGCGCCGACGGATCGTGCGCCGTCCCCACCCTGGAAGCGCCGAGCTGACCAACCCGCGGACCGGGCGGCGCGGGCGGCGCAGGGCGTGAGCGGACCGGGCGGCGTGGGCGAGGGCGTGGGCGGGACGGGCGGCGCGGGCGCGCGGGGCTCCGCAGAGCGGCGCGGGCGTGGCGGCTCAGGCCATCGCCGCCAGGACCCGGGCGACCAGCTCGCGGCTGGTGCGTGGGTGCAGGAACACCAGGCGACCGACGGTGCGGCCCTCCCACTTGGTCGAGGTCACGAGCGCGACCTGGTCGTCGAGCAGCTCGGCGGCCCAACGGTCGTAGTCGGCCGGCTCCCAGCCGTCGCGCTCGAACAGCACGACCGACAGGGTCGGTTCGCGCAGCAGCCTCAGGTGCGCACTGGCGTCGATCTGTCGGGCCGTCCAGCGGGCGAGGTCCAGGGCGCTCTCGACGGCGCGGGTGTACGCGTCGGTGCCGTTGACCGCCAGGGAGAACCACAGGGGCAGGCCCCGGGCGCGCCGCGTCAGGTGGTAGGCCAGGTCGCTGGGGTTCCACTCGTCGTCGTCGGTGTGGATCACGTCGAGGTAGCTCGCGTCCTGCGTGTGCACGGCCTTCGCCAGCCGCGGTTCGCGGTAGAGCAGTGCGGCGCAGTCGTAGGGGGCGAACATCCACTTGTGCGGGTCGACGATGAAGGAGTCGGCGTGCTCGAGCCCCGCGTACAGCGGGCGAACCGAGGGGGCGAACAGGCCGCCACCGCCGTAGGCGCCGTCGACGTGGAACCACAGGCCGCGCGCGCGGGTCACCTCGGCGATGCTGGCCAGTTCGTCGATGATCCCGGCGTTCGTGGTGCCCGAGGTCGCGACGACGCCGATGACGTTGGAGGCATCCGGGTCGGCGTCCAGCGCCGCCGCCAGGCCTGGACCGGTCAGGACGTGGTCGTCGGTGGGGACGACGAGGGCCTGCATGTCCAGGATGGACAGGGCGTTGCTGATGGACGAGTGGGCCTGGTCGCTGACCGCGATCCGCGTCAGGTCGCCGCGGGCCAGGCCCCGGCGCTGGCGGCCGATGTCACGGGCGACCGTGAGAGCCGACAGGTTGCCGGCCGACCCTCCTGAGACGAACACCCCACCGGCGCTGGCGGGCAGGCCGGCGAGGTCGGCGATGATCCGGAGGACCTGGTTCTCGGCGGCGATCGCCCCAGCAGCCTCCAGGGCCGAGATGCCCTGGATGCTCGCGCCGGAGACCAGCATGTCGAACAGGAGTGCCGCCTTGGTGGGGGCGGCCGGGATGAACGCGAGGAAGTTCGACGCATCCGAGCTCATCACGTGCGGGGCCAGGACGTCGGTCCACATCTCCATCACGCGATGCGGGTCGGTGCCACCGGGCGTGATGAGCCCGTCCAGGGCCGCTGTGAGCGCCGGCACATCTCCTGGCCGGTCGAGTGGGACCGGGTCCATGGCGAGCCGATCGTGCATGGCGGTGAGGACCATCCGCGTCAGGCGCTCGTCGTGGGTGTGCATGTCTGCGGCCATGGGTGCCCACCGTAGCCGGATCCGGGGTGCGGTGCGACGGCGCGATCGGGACACCGAGGGGGTGCTCCCGGGGAGCATGGCGGGGACTCGGGTTCCCCGCTGGGGCCGGGGTGCGCGATGATATGGGTCGGCTGGGTATCCGTTCACGGTGCCCAGCTGAGGCGGGGTCGCCTAGTGGCCTAGGGCAGCGGTCTTGAAAACCGCCGTGGGGCAACCCACCGTGGGTTCGAATCCCACCCCCGCCGCCGCAGGGGTGGTTGCTTGACCGTTGCGAGCCGCCTGGGTGAGCGCTGTCGCTGGCCTTGAGGTCAGCACCGGGGCCGATCTCATCCCCCAGGCCCCGGGCGGAGGGCCACGGGCGGCGGCTCGGATGCGATCCCATAGCCGGCCTCCTGTCGATACGGTGTGCGGGTGGACGACTTGAGCGCGGGGGCGCTCCCCCCGATCGCCATCCAGCCTCTCGCCGGTGATGATCCTCGGCAGTTCGGGAGGTTCAGGACCATCGGCCGGCTGGGGTCAGGGCGGATGGGGGAGGCGTTCCTGGCCGAGTCCGCGGACTCCTGGGTCGTCGTCAAGGCGATCCGGCCAGCGGGTCGGGACACCCGGGAGCTGGCCGCGCGAATGAGCCGGGAGGTCGAGGCCATGCAGCGGGTGGACAGCCCGCTGGTCGCCAAGGTCCTCGCCTCGGAGCTGGACGCGGATCGCCCCTGGTTCGCCCTCGAGTTCATCCCGGGGCTGTCGCTGGCGCAGCGGGTCTCGCAGTACGGGCCACTCGACCCCGAGGCGCGCAACTCCCGGCGATCGGCTGACGGAATGCGTAGCGTCGTGCATGCGGCCGGGGTGATCCACCGGGACTGAAGCCGGACAACGTGATCCCGGGCCAACGGCCCCCGACTCATCGACTTCGGCGTCGCGAAGGTCGTGGAGGGCACGGATCTCACCGCGTCGGCACGGTGGCCAGCGTGGTCTGGATGGCCCAGGAGCAGATGGACGGAGGACAGGTCGCCCCCGCGGCAGACGTGCATGCCTGGGGGTTGCTCGTGGTCCACGCGGCCTCTGGCGCGATCCCCTTCGCAGCGGACTCGGGAGTGGCCATCATGTACCGCGCCCTCCACGAGACCCCCGAGATCCCAGCCTCCGTGCCGGATCCCCTGGCTGGTCTGGTGGCGCGCGCGCTGCGGAAGGACCCTGCCCAGCGGCCCACAGCGCCGGAGCTGGTCCGTGATCTCGGCGCCGGTGCTCGGGTCGTGCCGGGATCGGGCTCCATCGCGGCCCCACCTCCCAACGCGGCGACCTCGGCGGCGGCCAGCGCGGACCGGTCAGTCCTGCCCCCGGGCGGTGCTCCGTCCCCCGTGGGCCCACCCGCGCCCGGCGGGGCGAGCACCTCGACGGATCCTGACCCCTTTGCGCACGTCGCCGCCGCCACGATCGGGCCGCGCGGCGCGGTGCGATCCCGAGCCCGAACCGGCTCGGCCACCGAGGCGCCCGTGGATGGCGTCACCTGTTGGTGGGGTCGCGCCGCTCGAGGTCCTCGTCGTCGGCGGCTGCTGGTTCCTGGGGGGCGCGGCCGCCCCGGGCGATCTCGGCGACCCCGGCCAGGTCGTGGAAGGCGGGGACGACAGCGCTGCGATCGCGCGGATCAGCCTCGGTGACAGCAGTTCCTGCGTCGCTGCCGAGGACGGTTCTGCGTACTGCTGGGGGGCCAAGGTCAGGCAGCCCGGTCGGGGGGTGGCCAGTCCGCGGACCCCGTCGAGGTGGATCGTCGGGCGTGCTGAAGGGTACGACCATCGTCCGGGTGTCGGTCGGGGCAGAGCACGCGTGTGCCCTCGACGATGAGGGGCGGGCGTACTGCTGGGGCTCCAACGACCGGGGCCAGCTCGGCACCACGCAGGATGAGGGTCCTCGGTGGTCGACGTCGAGGTCGCCCGTCAGGGCGTCCGCGGGCGGATCGCGATCGGCGCGGCCGCCGACGTCATCGCCTCGGTGGTGTGGACCGTGTCGGCTCGGACGCCAACTGACGCGGTCGATGAGCAACGGACGACCACCGTGGGCCCGCAGACTGTCCGGAGGACAGACGAGGACTCGCCGGTCGAGCCATTCGCAGGTTCGCGGTCGGCGAGGACCACACCTGTGCCATCGACGTGGCAGCGTCGGCTACTGCTGGGGCGCAAACGACAGGGGCCAACTGGGGAATGGCACGACACAGCCCTCGCTGGTGCCGGTTCCCGTTGCACCCCCGCCGGGCGCCGCCGGCTACGGCTACACCAGCATCTCGGTGGGCGCAGCGACCTCGTGCGGGTGGGGTGGGGACGGATCAGTCACGTGCTGGGGCCAGGGAGGTGCTGGACAGCTGACGGATGATGCGGATGCTCGTCGTTCCCAGGGTCGCGTTAGCGACGACCTCGATGCCGGCCCGATGCACCCTCAACGTCGGGGGGAGCTCCGTGTGCGCCGTTGGCGCCGATGGGCGGGCGTTCTGCTGGGGTGCGAACTCGGTCGGCCAGCTGGGCGACGACTCGCGCGATGATTCACCGGTCCCGGTCGAGGTGGTCAGCAGGGAGGGCCAGCCCGCGCTCCCGGACTTCGATCGGATCGCTGCCAGCGATGGGAGCTCGTGTGCGGGCCAGGGACAGCGCCGCCAGAGGCAGGAACGCCGCCGGAGGCAGAAGCAGGGCAGAGGGGAACAGCGCGGCGTTGACCCCGCTCAGGAACTGGACTCGTCCCGCCCGGTCCACGCCCACGGGAACCCGGGTGATCGAGTCGAGCAGCCAGCACCCGAGAAGTGCGATCAGGGCGAGGACCGGGGTGCTGCGGGGAGTCGGGGAGCCAAGGCGCTGTTCGACAACGACGGTCAGGAGCGCCGCCGCGGTGGCGCCCAGCGCCAGCTCCACAAGGGCCCTCCGGACCCGTCGTCCGGCCTCGGCTTCCGCCCATCTTGATGGCCCACCGGCGGACCGCCGCTCATGACTCTGCGCGTGGCCCCGTTCTAGCAGCGCACGACGCACCTGCACCCAGGCGACGAGATCTCCCTGGGCGGCTCCTCGTTCACGGTCACGCCTGCGGGCCTCGTGCCCCGGTCGGCCGAGGGCGGTGTGCCGGTGGAGGCGGTGGGGATCACGGTGCAGATCGGTGGCAACACGCTGCTCCACGACATCCGGTTCCGCGCGAGTCACGGACCGTCGACGGCCGTCATCGGCCCATCGGGCTCCGGCAAGTCGACCGCTGCTCGACGCGATGACGGGCCTGCGTCCCGCCGAGGGCGGGCAGGTCTGGTCGATCGGCGGGACTTCTACAGCCGCTACGAGGAGATGCGCTTCCGGCTGGGAGCCGTGCCGCAGGCCGACCTGGTCCCCGCGCAGCTGAAGGTGCGCGAGGCGCTGGACTTCGCAGCGCGGCTGCGCTTCCCCAGGCAGGGCGCCGGGGCAGCGAGCGCGATGGCCGGCAACCAGGACGTCCAGACCCGTGGACCAGCCGGATCCGCAGCGTAGTGGTCCGTATCCGCAGACGGTTGCTGAGCCGTCCCGCGGCGGGGTCAGCCGTTGGGTGTTCGTGCGTGGGGCTGGTTGTCCTGGCCCTGGTCGCCGGGGCGGTGATCGGGTGGCACGTGATCTCTACCCTTCCGAGCAGGCCCTGGATGCAGGAGCAAGTGGTCGCGGCAGGACTGTCGACCTCGAAGGGCGGGTCGAGGATCTCGAAGGCACGGTGGATGTCCGCAAACAGGTCGCGGGGTTGGGTGAGCGGCAGGACGAGGCTGACGCCAAAGCACTGGACGTGAAGAAGGTGACGAACGCCGCGATGCCGTCTGTGGTGACGGTGTACTGCGGGGACTTCCAGGGCAGCGGGTTCGTCGTCGATGTCGGCACCCCGCCGGAGGGATTCCGCAGCGCCGTGCTGACCAACTTCCACGTCGTGGAACAGTGCGCCTACACCGACGGCCCCACCGTGCAGGTGCAGACGGCAGACTCCTCACCTCGGGCTGAGTTGTACTCCGTGGATCCTGACAACGACCTGGCGCTGGTGTTCGTCAGTGCCGCGCTTCCGGCGCTGGACACCGCCGACACCCCGGATGTGGGGGACCCGGTGGTGGTGATCGGCTCGCCCTACGACCTGCCCGGGTCGGTGACCGCCGGGGTCGTGTCCAACGTCCATCCCGACTTCTTCCAGACCGATGCGGCGATCAACCCGGGCAACTCCGGTGGCCCGCTGCTGGATCGCAAGGGCGATGTCCTCGGAGTGACCACGTTCAAACTCACCGAAACCTCGGAGGGTGCCAACTTCGCGGTCCGGATGAAGGTGCGCTGCGAGAAGCTGCTCCTGTGTGACTGAACGATCCGTGCGCCCGTCACCCGCTGGATACACGATGTCGGCAACGGCGTTGGGAGGTGTTGAGTTCGACGGTTGGCTCACCTCACGGGCGCCCGCGACGTCCTGGGATGGCGCCGGGTGGGAGGTCAGAACCCGATGACCTTGATCACGCCGTTGCCCCTGGGTTCGAAGGTGTCGTCGACCTTCCGGCAGCGTCGGCATTCCAGGTAGACACCGCTCCCGTCCTCGATCTGGTGCTGGAGGTAGCGGTGGAAGCCGAGAAGGCAGCGTGGATCCTTCATGGTTCACTCCTCTGCGGTGATGGTGGTGCCTGGGTGCAGGTCACCAGGTGGAGTCGTCGGCCGCGGCGAGGTGATGGTCGCGGTCATCGTCAGGGTCCTGTGCAGGTGACCGCGGCGGCGGCGAGGTCGTCGGGGCAGGCTGGCAGGGTGGCGTTGCCGGCACGGATGGACTGCGCGACCGCTGTCGTGGCGGCGATCACCGCGGCCGGGTTGCGGATCGGGATGGCGTGGTCGGATCCGTCGACGACGGCGTGCACCGAGTTGTCCGAGATCGTGGCCGCCTGACGCTGTGTTTCGTTCCACGTCTGCTCCCAGTCGGCGGTGGTGCCCTCGTCCGGTTGACCGCGCTGGAGGACGATCACGGGCCGGCTGCCCATGGCCGGGCCGTCGCCCACGGTGCTCGCGACGGTGTCGGTGTCGACGATCCCGTTCTCGCCGTTCCAGGGCTCGTCCAGGCCGGGGAGCAACGGGGAGGTGGCGTCGACGAGGACCATGCCGGCGACCATCTCGGGATGCTGGGCCGCGGCCGTCCGGGCGACGAGCCCGCCGTACGACCAGCCGGCGAGCAGGTAGGGACCCGGTTCGCCGAGGACCGCCAGCATGTCCAGCATCTCCTGGGCGTGCTGCTCGGGGGTGCTGTGCGGGGCGGCACCTGCCCGGTACGGCGACAGGCCCATCCCGGGTCGGTCGAACAGGCAGACCCGGTTGGACTCGGCCTGGCCGACGGCGGCCAGCGACCAGTGCGGGGCCGCGGGGGCCCCGAAGCCGTCGAGGTACACGACCGTGGGTGCTCCCTGCCCGATGCAGGACGCAGCGTGCTCCACCCCGCCGGCTGACACCAGTCGCCAAGGCAGTGAGGTGGCGGCCGTCCGCAGCTGCTGCCATTCGGAACGGTCCAGGTCGAAGTAGGTCTCGGCCTCGAGGTCGTTGGGAAGCAGGTCGGTCACGGCGTCGGCAGGGATCTCCGCGCCGAGCGATCCCGACGGGGTGGGTGCCGGGTCCGACGGGCCCCCTGTGCTGCATCCGGCGAGCAGTGCGGCCGTGCAGATCACTGCTGCCCGGCGCCCTCGACGAGGGCGGGGCATCAGGACAGCCCGTCGGTGAGCACGAGGCCCGCGGTGATGACCAGTCCCATCACAGCCCCCATGGTCAGGACCATCCCCAGCCCGGGCAGCGGGCCCCAGAGCGCCAGCAGGATTCCCAGCGCGAGCACCCCGAGGGGGACCCGGAAGGCCCGCCTTCGCTGCTTCGGGGCCCTCGCGCTCGAGCCGAGGACCGCGTGGCCCACGCCATCGGCGTGCTGCCGGCGATACAGGTCGCCTGTGTCGTACTGCCCCATCGTCGTCACCTTCCTCCGTGCGTGCTCAGGTGAGCCAAAGCTAGGCGTCTGGGTGGGCGGTGCACATGACCACTGTGCGTCAGTGCGAGCAGCAGCCCCGGGAGGGGGCTTGATAGTCAGGATTGACCATGCCAGCCTGAACCCGTACCTGTGGGGAGGGAGGAGCCTGCATGGCGGTCGCCGGTCGCGGGCGCGTGCGCGGACCGCACACGCCACCGCAGTGGTGGGCGGGTCGCGAGGGGCCGCAGTTCGTGGGGCGGGCCGCGGAGCTGCGTGACCTCGACGAGGCCTGGCGCTGCGCGGTCGACGGACGGCGTCAGGCCGTGCTCGTCCTCGGGGAGGCCGGGGCGGGGAAGTCCCGGCTGGTCGCCGAGGCGAGCCTGCGATTCGCCGCGCAGGGTGCCGCGGTCCTGGTCGGCTGCTGCATGCCGGACGCGCCCATCGCCTATGAGCCGTTCCGGGCCCCGCTGGGCTGCCTGGTGGAGGACCAGGTCGGCGACAGGAACGAGCTCGATGCTGTGCGGGGGCTGTTGGCTGCACCGAGCCCCCCGGATGGCAGGAGCCCGCCGGTGGAGGGTCCCACCCGGGCGCCCGAAGCCTTCGAGGCCGTGGTCTCACTGCTCCGGCGCGCGGCCGGCGACCGTCCCCTCATCCTCGTCGTCGAGGACCTGCACTGGGCCACACCGTCGACCGTGGACCTCCTGAGCTGGATCGTCAGACGGGCCCCCGATGCCCGGCTGCTGATCCTCATCACCTCTCGCAACACCCGCCCGGATCTCTCCGACGAGCTGCGGGGGACCCTCACCGACCTGTACCGCGAACCCGGTGTGCGGGCGATCGAGCTCAGCGGGCTGACGACCGATGACATCGCCCGCATGGTGTCGGCCGAGGCGGGCATCGACCCCGCTGGGGTCCCGGCGATGGCCGACCGACTGCTGGCGCAGACGGCGGGAAACCCGTTCCTGCTCCAGGAGATCTGCCGCGACCTGCGCCGGCGGGGCGATCCCGGCGATGCCGCGGCAACCGCGCTGCACGTCCCGGAGACGGTCCGGCCCCTGTTCGGCGCCCGGATCCGGCAGTTCCCACAGGGGGAGCGCCGCGTCCTGGAGCTGGCTGCCGTGCTCGGCGATCGCTTCCCCACCACGCTGCTCGAGGCGGTCACGGACTCCGGGACCGACACGTTGCCCGCCCTCGACCGTGCGATCGACCTCGGACTGCTCGTCCAGATGCCCGATCATCAGGAGTTCGGATTCCCGCACGCGCTCGCACGGCAGTCCGTCCTGGACCTCACGCCACCGGCCCGGTTGGCCGCCGCCCACGGGCGTGTGGCCGACGTGCTCGAGGCCCGATCCGGCCAGACGCTGCCGGAGGTGCAGCGGCTGGCCCACCACAACCTGAATGCCTACGGCCGGGTTGCGCGGGCTCGCCACTACCTGGTCCTGGCCGCCGAGCTCGCGGATCGCTCGTGGGCGTACGGCGAGGCGGCGCAGCACTACCGGCGCGCAGCTGAGCTGTCCGAGACCGCAGCGGAGCGGCACAGCCTCCTGCTGCGCTCTGCGGACGCCCTGCAGAACTCCGGTGACTACGGTGCGGCCCAAGGGGTCGCCGAGCGGGTGACCGGCGAGGCGGTCGACGCCGGGACCCGGCTCGCTGCGGCCACACTGGTCGAGACCGAGGCCACCCTCCTCGGCGGGGACCTGCACGCGGTCCAGCTGCTCGTCGAGGCGCTGGCGCAGTACCCGCGCGACCTGGGGGATCCCCTGTACCTGCGCGGGCTGGTCGGGCTGAGTCGCGGCCTGGGCCAGGTCCTCGACTCACCGGACGCAGCCCGGCTCTACGACCTCGTCCTCGCCGAGGCCCGGCGCCTGGGCGACCCCCGGGTGGTCGCCCACGTCCTGGCCGGCGGCCTCCCGCTGGCATTCGGGCGGCCCGGCCGCACGCACGAGGCCCTGGCGGCCGCTCGGGAGCTCTCCACGTTGGCGCGTCCCGGCGACGCGGACAAGCTCGGGAGCTCTGGCTTCTTCCGCTGCCTCCTGGGCCTGCGCACCGGTTGCCTGGAGGACGTGACCGGCGGTGTGGTCGACTACCGGCTCGCCCACGACCTTGGCGGGCACCTCTGGTTCGCCTACTGGCCCGAGGTCGTCGAGTACGACCTCAGGTTCATGCGTGGCGACTTCGCGGGCGCGTCCCAGGTCGCCGCCTGGCTCCAGGACTGGATCGTCGAGCGGCACGGCCTTGTCGTGGGCGCCCACTACGGGGTGCACATGTTCCAGATCCGCCGCGAGACCGGCCAGCTGGACGGGGTGCGCGACCTGATCACCGGACAGGAGCCTGCCGAGGGGTGCTGGGCCCCGGCGCTCCTGGCCCTCTACACCGAGCTGCGCATGGTGCGACCGGCCCGTCGGCTGCTCGACGCGCTGGCGGCGGAGGGCGTGCTGCGCAGGAACCGGCGGACGGAGTACATGCCGACCGTCCTGGCCTACCTCGTGGAGGCGGCCCTGTTCCTCGACGACTCGGCGACGCTGCGCAGGCTGCGTCCGCTGGTCGCCGAGCATCGGGGCCTCAACCTGGTGTCGGATCAGTTCGTCGCCCTCAGCGGTGCCGCCGACCGCTACCGCGGGATGATCGATGCCGCCCTCGGCGACGCCGACCCGATCCCCGCCTTCGACGCCGCCGCCGACCTTGCCCGGCGTTGCGGCTTCGCGGTCGACCTCGCGCTGACCCTGACCGCCAGGGCGCGCCACCTCGCCCGGGTCCACGGACCCGCGGCACCCGAGGTCCTCGACGCCGTCGCGCAGGCCCGCGCCCTCGCCGAACCGATCGGGCAGCGTCGGGTGCTGCGTGCCCTCGCGGGCATCCCCGTGCCGGCAGCCGCTCCACGGCACGACACCCCTGCGGGACACGACGCTGACTGCGGCCTCACGGACCGTGAGCTCGAGGTGCTGCGCCTGCTCTGCCAGGGTGCCTCGAACCGTGAGATCGCCCGACGGCTGTTCATCAGCGAGAACACCGCCGCGAACCACGTGCGCTCGATCCTGATGAAGACCAGCAGCGCGAACCGCACCCAGGCCGCGATGCTGGCAGTCTCCCGCGGTTGGGTTCCGCCCGCCCAGACCTAGACCGGCTTGTCGGGCGCTCCCGCGCGGTCCTGCCCGTCAGCCCGGGCGCTGCGCACGACGTCGTCGGTCAGTGCACGGGCGGCTGACTCGACGGCGTGGCTGGCCGCGGCCTGGTGGGCATCGTCGGTCGACTCCACCTGGTAGGTCTTGCCGGGCTGGCTGATCAGGAAGCTGCGGACCCACGGGGCGTCCGCGCTCTCGCCCTCCTCGCCGCCGGGGAGGGCGACCCCCGGCTCGGCAGCTGGTCCGGTCACCACATCGGCAGGGTAGCGCGTCGCGCAGGAGGGGTGCGGCCTGGCTCCTGGCTCACGGACGTGGCGACGGGTCGGGCCGGGGCTACCCCGCCGCGTCGACCTGGACCAGGACCTGGCCACCGGTCACGGCGTCGCCGACGGACACGAGCACGGCTGTCACCGTGCCGGCATTCGGGGCGGTGATCTCGGTCTCCATCTTCATGGCCTCGAGCAGGACCAGCACGTCGCCGGCCGCGATCTCCTGGCCCTCCTTGACCAGCACCCGCACCACCGAGCCGGCCAGCGGGGCGGTGATCCCCGCACCATCGTCGGTCGGCGGTGCATCCGCGGGGGTGGTCGCATGCTGGGGGACGAACCCGCCCCCCAGGAAGATCGCGCCCAGCGGTGGCCGGGTGTCCTCCTCGACCTCCACCTCCACCTCGTACACGACCCCGTCGACTGTGACCTTGAGCAGCATGGCCTCACCTCACCCCGTGCAGGACGTTGCGTCGTTGGACCGCGGCCCGGCCCTGCTGTGCCCAGGTCTGGCTCGTGCGGTAATGGACCTGCGTGAGCCGGGCGCGGTGGCCGAGGAACGCGGCGACCGCTGCTGAGATCGCGATCACGACGTCCTCGGGCACCTCCGCGGGCGGGATCTCGGCGCGCACCGCGGCCAGCTCGGACTCCAGCGACTCGACCCGCGCGGTCAGGGCGGTCACAGCGGCCAGCAGGTCGGCGATCGTGGGCTGGCTCATGTCGGGCCCAGCCCGTGCTTCTTGGCCGGGCGGATGTCGCGCTTGGCGATGAGCATCTCCAGCGCCCGCGCGACCTGCTCCCGGGTGCGGGCCGGCTCGATGATGTCGTCGACGAGGCCCCGGCATGCCGCGACGTAGGGCGTGGAGAAGGTGGAGCGGTACTCGGCGATGAGCTCCTGACGCTTGGCGACGGGGTCCTCCGCCGCCGCGATCTCGCGCTTGAAGACGATCTCGGCGGCACCCTCGGCGCCCATCACCGCGATCTCCGCGGTGGGCCAGGCGAACACCCGGTCGGCACCGAGGTCCTTCGAGCACATCGCGACATAGGCGCCGCCGTAGGCCTTGCGCAGCACGACGGTCACCTTCGGGACCGTGGCCGCGGAGTACGCGTACAGCAGCTTCGCGCCGTGCCGGATGATCCCGTTGTGCTCCTGGGCCACCCCCGGGAGGAACCCCGGGACGTCGACGAGCGTGAGCAGCGGGATGTTGAAGGCGTTGCAGAAGCGCACGAACTTCGCGCCCTTGTCGGAGGCGTTGATGTCCAGCACCCCGGAGAGGGCCATCGGCTGGTTGGCCACGATGCCCACGGTGCGACCGGTGATCCGGGCGAACCCCACCACGATGTTCGGGGCGTAGCCGGCCTGGACCTCGAGGAAGTCCGACCAGTCGACGATCCGCGCGATCACCTCGCGCACGTCGTAGCCCTTCTTGCCCTTGACCGGGACGATCTGGGCGAGCTGCGGATCCGGCTCGACCAGGTAGTTGGGATCGACGACCGGCGGGTCCTCGGTGTTGTTCTGGGGCAGGAAGCTCAGCAGCTTCTGGGCGACGAGGATCGCCTGCTGGTCGTCGTCGACGACGAAGTGGGTGACCCCGGAGCGGGTCATGTGCGAGTCGGCGCCGCCGAGGTCCTCGGAGGTCACCTGCTCGCCGGTCACCTGGGCGATCACGCTCGGCCCGGTGATGAACATCGTGGCCCTGCGCGTCTGGATGATGAAGTCCGTGAGCGCGGGTGAGTACGCCGCGCCGCCGGCGCACGGCCCGGCGATGATCGAGACCTGCGGGACGACGCCGGAGAGCAGGACGTTGTTGTAGAAGACCTGCCCGTAGCCCGAGAGCGATCCGATGCCCTCCTGGACCCGGGCGCCACCGGAGTCGTTGATGAAGATGAAGGGGGTGCCGGTCATCAGGCTGGCCTTCATCATCGCCACGACCTTCTGGGAGTGCACCTCCCCCGCGCTGCCCCCGGCGACGGTGAAGTCCTGGGAGGCGACGTGCACCGGGCGACCGAACACCGCTCCCTCCCCGGTGACCACCCCGTCGGCGGGCAGGTCGGCGTCGGCCAGGCCGAAGTAGGTGGACCGGTGGTGGGCGAACATGCCGGTCTCCTGGAACGTGCCCCGATCGAGCAGGGCATCGATCCGCTCACGCGCGGTGAGCTTGCCCTGGGCGCGCTGCTTGTCCTGGCGCTCGATGCCGCCACCGAGCTCGATGACGGCCCGGCGCTCCTGGAGCTCGACTGTGAGCTCGTCCATGGATGGCTGCTTTGGCATCCTGCGCCTCAGGCTCTCTCGACGGTGACGTGGTGCTGGGTTCCGGCCATGGTCACGGCGTACTTGATCGGCCCCCTCACCGGCCCCTTGCCGGTCGACTCGGACGGCTCGGTGGCCGCGACCTCGGCCGGATCGAGGCCGACGTTCTGCGGGCCCTCGGGGCGGTTGGCGAAGAACGCGGGAGCCACTCCCGGGAACATCGCGTAGGTCAGGACGTCCTCGTCGGTGCCGTCGGCGCCGTCGAGGGCGTTGGCCTCCTGGCTGAGCCGGTCCCACTCGGGGGGGAGGAGGTCGGCCGGCCGGACCGCGATGGGCTCCTTCTTGGTCTGGGCGCGGGCCACCTCGATGATCGCCGGGTCCCGCTGCCCCAGGGTGGCCCCGTAGTAGCCGAGCATCAGGTCGGCGAACTCCGCGGTGAGCACCTTGTAGGGGCCCATGAGCACGTTGAACACCGCCTGGGTGCCGACGATCTGCGACGACGGGGTGACCAGCGGGGGGTAGCCGGCCACGGCGCGCACCCGGGGCACCTCCTCCAGCACCTCCTTGAGCCGGTCACCGGCGCCCTGCTGGCGCAGCTGGCTCTCCATGTTGGAGATCATCCCGCCGGGGATCTGGCTCTTGAAGATCTCGGTCTCGACGCCGGTGATCGTCGACATGAACTGGGTGTAGCGCGGGCGCACCGTGGCGAAGTGGTCCTTGATCCGCAGCAGCCGATCCTCGTCGAGGGTGGTGGTGTACGGGGTCCCGGACAGCATCTCGACCAGGGACTCGGTGGGGTTGTGACCCGGGCCCAGCGACAGCGAGGAGATCGCGGTGTCGACCACGTCGGCGCCGGCCTCGATGGCCTTCATCAGGCTGACCAGCGTGACCCCGGTCGTCGCGTGGCAGTGCACGTGGATGCGCACGTCGGGCCCGAGGTCGTCCTTGATCGCCTTGACGATGTCGTAGGCGGGCTGGGGCTTGAGCAGGGCCGCCATGTCCTTGAGGCACAGCGAGTCGCACCCGAGGTCCATGAGGTCACGGGCCATCTGGACGTAGCCCGCCACCGTGTGCAGCGGGCTCTCGGTGTAGCAGATGGTGCCCTGCGCGTGCTTGTCGACGCGCTTCACCGCCGCGATTGCATGGCGCACGTTGCGAACGTCGTTGAGCGCATCGAAGACGCGGTAGACGTCCATGCCGTTCTCGCTTGCCTTCTCCACGAACCTGTCGACGACGCCGTCCTCGTAGTGCCGGTACCCGAGCAGGTTCTGCCCGCGCAGCAGCATCTGCAGCCGGCTGTTGGGCATCAGCTCCCGGAAGGTCCGCAGCCGTGCCCACGGGTCCTCGTTGAGGAACCTGATGCAGGCGTCGTAGGTCGCCCCGCCCCAGCACTCCACGGACCAGTAGCCGGCGGCGTCGATGTCCGCACAGGCGTCGACCATGTCCTCGAGGGCCATCCGAGTGGCCATCAGGCTCTGATGAGCGTCTCGCAGTGCCAGCTCCGTGACCCCGATCTCACGACGAACTGGCGATGCGGTGGGCGTTTCCACCTCGGCATGCACCGTCATGCGCCCCAGCCTTTCACCAGTGGCTGGCCCCGCCGGAGCCGGGGTCCGTTCAGCCCAGCGCGTCGGCCAGCGCGTCGGTCAGCAACGAGACCAGTGCCTCGAGCTGGATGTCGGCTGCGGCCGAGGCCTCCTCGTCCGACCCGTCGAGGGCGCGGGCGGCCAGGCCCGCCTTGCTGTCGATGAGCTCGGCGATCCGGGCGTCGATCGTCTGCGCGGCGATGACCCGCCACGCGGTCACCGGTTGCTCCTGGCCGATGCGATGGATTCGGTCGATGGCCTGGGTCTGCTCCGCGGCCGTCCAGGACAGCTCGGCCAGCACCAGGTTCGAGGCGACCTGGAGGTTCAGGCCCACGCCGGCTGCCGTCAGGGAGCACACGACGACCGCGACGTCCGGATCGTTGGTGAACGCATCGATGTTGCGCTGCCGGACCCTGGCGGTCTGGTCCCCGCGGATCGAGCAGTGGCGGATCCCGCGCTGGGTGAACAGCTCCTCCGCGGAGTCCATCACGTCGACGTGCTTGGCGAAGAACACCACCTTGCCCACGTTGCGGGCCAGCTGCGCGGTGTAGTCGGCAGCCAGGCCGGACTTGGCCTGCCCGATCCGGCGCATCATGGCGAACACGTTCTCGCCGGCCTCGGCCTTGTCCGCCTCCTGCCGCTCCCAGGTGGCGACCCGGCGCACCAGCTCGTGGTCGATGCCCTCGACGGCTGCCCCCGACGTCCGCCGGGCCAGGGCCTCGGTGTAGCGCGCCACCAGGCGCCGGGCGAGCTCGCGCTCGGCCGCGCGGATCGAGCGACCCGCCTCGCCGTCGAGCTCGACGGGGAGGTCGGCCACCCTGCGGGCGGGGATGTCGGCGGCCACGTCGACCTTGCGGCGGCGCACGATGCCCATGTCGATGACCCGGCGGCGCGCGGTCGGGTAGAAGCCCGGGTCGCCCGGGACCAGCCCGGACTCCTCGAGTGCGGCCATGAGCTCCCCGACCGGCTTGGTCGCGTCGATCCAGCCCAGGAACTGCCAGATGGCCAGGAAGTCCTCGAGGTCGTTGATCAGCGGGGTGCCGGTCAGGGCCATGAGCAGCGGGCGTCCGGTCCGGGCCCGGATCCGCTCGGAGATCTCCAGCACGTGCTGCGAGCGCTGCGAGGACTTGTTCTTGATGAAGTGCGCCTCGTCGACGACCATGCCGCGGAAGCCGAGGTCACCGAGCCACCCGACGTGGCGGTCGAGGACCTCGTAGTTCACGATCACGATGTCCGCGAACCCGTCGATGGTGTCCCCGTCGCCGTGGATCACCGTCGCGGTGCGGTGCGGGGTCCACAGGCCGACCTCCCTGGCCCAGTTCGTCTTGACCACGTTCGGGACGACCGCCAGCAGCGGGTAGGCCGATGCTGCGTCGGCGGCGAGCAGGGCCTGGGCGGTCTTGCCCAGCCCGGGCTCGTCGGCGAGCAGGAACGTGCGGTGGCCCGCCGCGGCGGCGGCGACCACCTGCGCCTGGTGGGGCATCAGGTCCGGGCCGCCGAGCGCGCGCGGGGGTGCTGCGGGCAGGGCCATGCACGAGGAGGCCCCGCTGCCGGCGTCCTCGAACGATCGCAGCAGCGGTCCGAGCAGCTCCCAGCCGGCCAGCCGCCGGGCCCGGACCTGGACCTGGCGTGCGGCGTCGGGATCGGGGGCGAGGAAGGGATTGGCCAGCTGCCGGGAGATGACCGACTGCGGGACCACCCGCCGCTTGGCGGGCGTGGCCGACTCCTGCGGGGCCGGTTCGGGCTCGTCGGGGACCTCGACCCCCGCCGAATCCAGCAGGTCCCGTCGTAGTTGCCGGGCCGACTCGGAGATCGTGATGTCCTCGCCGAGCAGGGCCAGCAGCGAGGTGTCGCGCACGGCGGCCTTCGCCAGGCTCGTCGCCACGCCGTCGAGGCGCTTGAGCTGCGCAGCGCGCTGGGCCTCGGTGCTGGTCGCATCGGCCATCACGCGGGCCCGC
Organism: uncultured Actinomycetes bacterium; assembly: GCA_963774745.1. Lineage (GTDB taxonomy): Bacteria > Actinomycetota > Actinomycetes > S36-B12 > CAIYMF01 > Prado023. The sequence continues at coordinate 486,404 of CAVZGE010000002.1, forward strand.
TCCTCGCGGACGAGCAGGGCGACGACCTGGAACTTCGTGCGCACCGAGGCGCGTGCGGGGCCGCGGGCGACCTCGGCGTGCACCTCGCGCACGGCGCGGGCCAGCACGGGGATGAGGCCCTGGTCGTCGCGGGGTCTGGCGTGTCGCGCAGCGCGCGGGGCGACTGGGCGAGCAGCCGCCTGTCGTTGGCCTCGTCGAGCCACAGCACCTCCCTCGTCCCTGCACCGCCACGCACCCTGCGTCGGGTGTGGGCACGTTCGCAGTCCGGTGACCTGCGAACGCGGACCTCGCACGGCGGGCGCCCGGCCGCGCGTGCCCGCCGCTCCCGGCCACACGGGTCTGCGATCACGCGACGAGCCCCAGCGGCCCGACCTCGGAGGGATCCCCCCGACCTTCAGTCGATGACCATCCCAGCGACCGCAGTCCCAGCTCGCCCCGGTGGACGTCGAACTCGCCCCGAGGCGGTTCACTCTACCGCCCCGCAGTACGCCCCGTCAGCGGGCCGCGCGCAGGACCTGCTCGAGGATCGGCCCGGCTGTCCGGGAGCCCGACTGCCCCTCCTCGACGAACACGGCGACTGCCAGGTCGCCCTGGGTGGCGATCATCCAGGCGTGGGTGTCCGGCGGGTCGTCCGTGCCGAACTCCGCGGTGCCGGTCTTGGCGCCGACGGGCGGGCCGGGGACATCGCGGAGGAACGTCGCGGTGCCCTCGCTGACGACGGCGCGCATCATGTCGCGCAGGGCCGCGGCCTCCTCGGCCGTGAGCGGCTGGGCCGGCGAGGCCTCGGGCGCGGGCTGGTCGGGCAGCAGGTGCGGCACCACCGTCGCGCCCTCGGCCACCGACGCGGCGACCGCGGCCATCGCCATCGGCGAGGCGAGCACCGTGCCCTGGCCGATCAGCGCTGCCGCCTTCCCGGTCTCGGACGCCGGGTCCGGCACCTGCCCGAAGTACGCCGGGAAGCCGAGGTCGTGGTCGACCCCGAGTCCGAGTGTCGCGGCCGCCTCGGTGAGGTCCGCACCGGTGAGCTCCTCGTGCTGGGAGATCAGGGCGGTGTTGCACGAGTTGGCAACCGCGGAGCGCAGCGGGATGTCGCCGGTCCGGCCCGCCGGGTAGTCGTCGTAGTTGGTGAAGGTCTTGCCGTCGACCACGATCGACCGGGTGCACGGCACCAGGTCGTCGGGCGCCACGCCTGCACGCATCAGCGCGAGCGCGGTGACGACCTTCATGGTCGAGCCGGGGGCGTACTGCCCGAAGGTCGCGGTGTTGTACCCGTCCGAGCCCGGGCCGTTGGCCGCGGCCAGGATCTCACCGGTGGACGGGCGCAGCGCGACGACGGCGCTCGCGGGGCCGACGCCGTCCAGCGACTCCTCCGCGGCCTCCTGCAGCCGTGCGTCGAGAGTCGTGCGCAGCGGCTGGCCGTCCACCACCCCGGTCGTGAACAGGGTGCGCTCCTGGTCGCCCTGGACCGCCGTGACCTCGACTCCCGCCGTGCCGCCGAGCTGATCCTCGAACCTGGCCTGGAGCCCCGAGAGTCCGGCCTGGTCGCCGGCTCGGATCGCGCCGTCGGAGGCCGCCACGATCTCGGCGGTCGCGGGGCCCACGCGGCCCAGGATCTCGGTGGCGAAGTCGCGCGTGGGTGCCAGGGGCAGCTCCCCGGCGAGGCCGATCGCGCCGGGGATCGCCTCCACCGCGGACTGTGAGATCTCGGCCGCGTCCTCGTCGCGCAGGACCAGCGCCTCCACGAACGCCTTCGGCCCGGCCTGCGTGACCGCGCGGGTGTAGGCCTTCGGATCGATGTCGAGCAGCGTGGCCAGCGCGCGGGCCGACTCCGCGGCCTCCTCGGCCGGGACCCGGGTCTTGTCGATGCCGATCCGCATGACGGGCCGGAGGGTGACCAGCGGCTCGTCGCCGGCGCCCAGGATGTCACCCCGGAGCGGTCGCTGCGTCGTCGCGTCGAGGGTCTCGCCTCCGGTGAGCGACGACTCGACCACCGTGGGGGCCCACTGCACCGCCCACTGGTCGTCGGCCTTCGTCAGCTGCGTCGTCGTCTGGTACCGCCAGGGCTCGCCCGGGGTCTCCCACTGCCACCGCAGGGTTGCGGTCGCGGTGTCGCCGTCGACCTCGACGGCGTCCACGGTGACCGCCGCGGGGATGTCGTCGATCCCCGCCACGAGCGCATCGAGCTCCTCCTGGCCGCCCCCGACCACGGGCACCGCGCCGAGCTGGCCCGCGGTCAGGGCGGCAGCCAGGTCCGCGGCGAGCGCCTCGGCAGCAGCCTGATCGTCGCCGGAGCTGCACGCGGGCAGTGCGGCCAGCGCCAGGCAGGTCAGTGCGGTGATCAGCAGGCGTGGCAACGTGGCTCCTGGTGTGGGCGCGGGTCCGGCCCCCATCCTGCCCCACGAGTCCCATCCGGTCGCAGGCCGCCGTGATCCGGCGTCAGGCCGCTGCGCGGTCGGACCCGAGCCGAGCCGGTAGCCTCCGGGTGTGTTCGAGCTCCACGGTCCCCCGCCCCGCGCCGGCCGGCCGATGGTGCTCGTCGCCGTCTTCGAGGAGGCCGCCGCGTTCGCCCATCGGGTCCCCACCCTGGTGACCGGTGTGGGCAAGGTGCGGGCCGCGACGGCGGCGACCTGGGCGGCCATGGCCCACCGCCCCAGCGTGATCCTCAACCTCGGGACCGCCGGTGCGCTGCGCCCGGGGGAGCTGGCCGCCGGTGTCGTCCACGACATCGGGGCCGTGCTCCAGCACGACGTGAACGGTCGGGCGATCGCCGCCCTCGTCGGGTCCGACCCGTCACCGCGCCTGGAGCTCGGCGACTCCGGGGTGGTCCTGGCCACCGGCGACCGCTTCATCTCCGCGCCGCAGGATCGTGACGTGCTGGCCGAGCACGCCCACCTGGTGGACATGGAGGGCTACGCCGTCGCGGCCGCCGCAACCCGGCTCGGCGTCCCCGTGCGCCTGGCGAAGACGATCAGCGACGACGCCGGGCACGGCGCGGCTGTGACCTGGGCCGAGTCCCTGCATGCCGCCTCGCACCGCCTGTCAGCCTGGCTCGACGAGGTCCTGTGACCGTCGTGCTGACGATTCCGACCATCTGACGGTCGGTTTCGTCAGCACGACGGCCGGGTGTGTGGACAACGGCTGGTCAGGTCGCAGCGGCGGGCTGAGCATGTGCAGGTGGCACCACGGCTGACCCCAGAGGCTCGACGCCTCCTGGGCCTGCAGCGTGGCCTCATCGCGGACTGGCAGGCTGCGGGGCTCGGACTGAGCCGGAGGCGGCTGCGCGCCGCATGCGCCGATGGGTGGGAGCACGTGAGCCCGCACGTCTTCAGTGATCGGCACGGCGGGCTCACCGAGGGGCAGATGCGCGTCTGCGGGCCACTGGAGATCGGCCGCTCCGCCGTGCTCGGAGGGCGTGCCGCGCTGCTAGAGGCAGGATGGCGAGCGGAGGGCGACGGGTGGGTCGACGTGCTGGTCCCGCGAGGTGCCAGGTCGCGATCGCGCGGTGTCCCGCCGTGGATACGGCTCCACTACGTGACGTGCCCGGACACGGTGCACGGTGCACCCCCACGCTGCCCTCCAGCGCGGGCTGCGATCGATGCCGCCGCATGGGCCGGCACACCTCGTGAGGTGCTGTTCATCCTGACGAGTTCCGTGCAGCAGCGCATCACGTCGCTGCCGGGACTGCGCCGGGAGGTGGACGGGCGGTCGAAGATCGGCAACCGGGCGGCGATCCGTGAGGCGCTCGATGCGATCCACGGGGGCGCGACGAGCACGAACGAGGCCGACTTCCTGCGCGAGTGCCGACGTCGTGGGCTTCCCGTTCCCGCGATGCAGGTGCGACGGGTGGACGTGCACTCCCAGCGTCGCCGGACCGACGCCGAGTTCCGGTTGCCGGACGGGAGGCTGCTCATCGTGGAGATCGACGGGGTCGGGCACTTCGAGCTGGGCCAGTGGCAGGCGGACCTCACGCGCAACAACGGCCTGGCAGTCGCGACGGGTGCGCTGATCATGCACGTGACGGGGTGGGAGGTCCGAAACGACCCCGATCCGTTCTTCGCACTGCTCGAAGCCACGCTCGGCGGCGTCGTGCTGACGATTCCGACCATCTGACGGTCGGTTTCGTCAGCACGACGGCCGGATCGGCGTCATCCTTGACCCATGTCGTTGTGGCGCGTGCTGGCATCCGTGGCGGCTGTGGCCCTCGTGGTCGGCTATGCCGTCGGGTCAGGGGTGTGGGTCGCGGCCAACCCCGGGTGGTACGCAGCGCTGACCCGCCCGGCATGGCAGCCGCCCGACATCGTGTTCGGCCTGATCTGGCCGTACAACTTCGTCGCGCTGGCGGTCGTGGGGGTCGTCGTCACCCAGCGTGGTACGCCCGGGCTGGTGGGGGCGTGGCTCGCGGTTGCCGCCGCGAGCGTCGTGTGCGCCCTGTCGTGGGCGTACCTGTTCTACGTGCCGCACCAGTTGACCGCGTCGGCGCTCGCCCTGGCGGCTGCGGCGCTGCTCACCATCGTCCTGGTGGTGCTGACCTGGTCGGCCACCCGGGTCGGGGCCGTCGCGCTGCTGCCGTACCTGATCTGGGTGAGCCTGGCGACGTCGCTGGCATTCGGCTACGCCCGGCTCAACGCCTGATCCGGCTCACGACCGGCGAGGCCGCGGCACGTCGCGGTCAGGGCGTCGTGCGCACCGGCCAGGGTGCGGCCGCCTCCAGCTCGAGGGCGACCTCCAGCAGCCGGCGCTCGTGGCCGAACGGTGCAGCGACGTGCACCCCGACCGGCAGGCCCAGGGCGGACCGCCCGAGCGGCAAGGACATCGCCGGGGCGCCGGACACGTTCTGCACCGGGGTCATCGAGGCGAACTGGAGCAGGCGCACGAGGTGCGTGCGGAACTCCACGTCGGGGCCGAGGTGGCCGATCGGGGGAGCGGGGTAGCCCGTGACCGGTGAGAGCAGCAGGTCGTGCCCGTCGAACCCGGCGTCGGGGCTTCCCGCCAGTCGGCGCAACCGCCAGAGCGACCCGGGGACGCGATCGGCCTGGCGGGTGAGCATCCGACTCAGACCCCTTGGTCAGCTCCTCGACCTTCGCGCCGTCGAAGCCCTCGCCGTAGGCCGCGGAGCCACTGCGGTGGAGCACGAACGCCAGCAGCGCCCAGTAGCGCAGGAAGTCCATCGCGAACTCCTCGCCGACCGGTGGCCCGACCTCCTCGACGTGATGGCCCAGGCCCTCGAGCAGGGCACCGGCCGAGCGCACCGCAGCCACGGTGTCGGGGCTGAGCGGCAGGCCCCGCAGCGTCGTCACGCACAGCCCGACGCGCAGGCGCCGGTCGCCGGGCCGGGTCACGTGGCCGATCGGCGGCAACCCGGCATCAGGTCGCGCCGGGTCCGCGAGGGCCAGGAGGAGCGCGGTGTCGCGCACCGAGCGGGTGAGGACCCCCTGCGCGGCGATCCGGACCGGGATCCGCTCCTTCAGCGGGTTCATCGGCAGGCGCCCGCGTGACGGCTTGAGCCCGACCAGCCCGCAGCACGATGCGGGGATCCGGATCGACCCGCCGCCGTCGTTGGCGTGCGCGATCGGCACGACCCCGGCCGCCACCATCGCCGCGGAGCCCCCGCTGGAGCCCCCTGCGGAGCGGCCGGTGTCCCACGGGTTGCGCGTCGCGCCGTAGCGGCTGGACTCGGTGCTGGCCGTCAGGCCGAACTCCGGCAGGGTGCTGGCCCCGAGCGGGTCGAGTCCCAGGCCCAGCAGCATGGAGACCACCGGGGAGCACGAGGGCGCCGGGATGTCCGGCACGGCGCGCGAGCCCTGCGTGGTCGGGAAGCCGGCCACCTCCTCGTTGTCCTTGATGAACGTGGGGATGCCGGCCAGGGGGGCGTCGTCGCCGACGACCACCTCGGTGCGGACCGGTTCGTCGAACCAGTGGGCGACCGCGTTCAGGTGCGGGTTGGCGGCCCTGGCCCGGGCGACTGCCGCCGCGCGGAGCTCATGGGCCGCCACCTCGCGCCGGGCCAGTCGCTCCCGGAGGTCCGTGGCGTCGCTGGTGCCCAGCGCATCGTCGGTGGTCGCGTCGACGATCTGGGGTCGGGGCTGGTCGCTCACGGCCGTGACAGTAGCGCCGCACGTGCCGGGCCGCTCCCGGGGCGGTGACCGTCATTCAGCGCCCGACCCTCAGACGTACTTGGCCGGCCGCACGACCTGGGCTGGGGTGGTCCAGGCCACGACGGCGTACCGCGGGAAGTAGTCCCGGGCGAGCACCTCGAGCACCCGGTCGGCCACGGCCGGGGACACCAGGGTCTCGAGCCGGATGTTCGCGCCCTCGAACTCGTCGGCGCGCACGCCACGGGAGCCCTGCCCGCGAGCGTCGCAGACGGTCCACCCGTGCGCGCCGGATGCCACGACGTCGCGGACGAGCCGATGCTCGACGACAGCTTCGGCGACGACCGTCACCAGGACCAGTCCCTCGGTCTGCATCGTGGCTCCTCTCAGCTGCCCAGCGCCTGGGCGATCGCCAGGTAGACCGGGATCCCGATGACCAGGTTGAACGGGAACGTGATGCCCAGGCTGGCCGTGAGGTAGTAGCCGGGGTTCGCGTCCGGCAGGGCCAGGCGCACCGCGGCGGGGGCCGCGATGTAGGAGGCGCTGGCGGTCAGCACCCCGAGGATCGCCGCACCACCGGTCGACAGCCCGACCCCCAGCCCGGCGACGATGCCGACCGTGCCGGACACGATCGGGAAGCCGATCGCGAACAGCACCAGGCCCGGGCCCGCCGAGGGCAGGTCGCGCAGTCGCCGGGCCGCGATGACCCCCATCTCGAGGAGGAACAGCGTCAGCACGCCGACGAACAGCCCGCCGAAGAGCGGCTCGACCGTCGCGTAGCCGGTCGTCCCGGTGACCAGGCCGAGCAGGAGCCCCCCGACCAGCAGCAGGATGCTGCGCCCGGTGAGGATCTCGTGCAGCGACTCCGCCCACGATGCGGCGCGCGATGCCTGCCGGCCGGCCAGCATCAGGCCCACGATGATCGCCGGGACCTCCAGGACGGCCAGGAGCGTGGTCACGTACCCCTCGTAGCTGATCCCCGAGCTGGTCAGGAACACCACGGCGGCCGTGAACGTGACCAGGGAGGTCGACCCGTAGTGCGCCGCCATGGCGCCCCGGTCCACCGGACCCAGCCGAGTCGTCCACCGCAGGACCACGAACGCGAGCACGGGGATCAGGATGCCCAGGGCCAGGGTGACCAGGATCGGCCCGACGACCTCACCGGCCGGTGCCTGCGAGAGGGCCACGCCGCCCTTGATCCCGATGCCCAGGAGCAGGTAGAGGCTCAGGAGCTGGTACACCGGTTCGGGCAGTCGCAGGTCGCCGCCGATCGAGGTCGCCACCAGCCCGAGCAGGAACGCCAGGACCGGCGGGGAGGTCAGGTTGGCGACCGCCAGGGCCCAGGTGTCCACGGATCAGGCGAACAGCGACAGCAGGTCACCGACCCGGTGGTCGGACTCGGCCGGGTGCCGGAACGGCCGGTGCTCGTTGACCACGTAGTGGGTGCGCCGACCCTGGGGCACCCGGGTCAGGTAGCCCCCGTCCTCGAGGTCGCGCAGGATGTTCAGGGTCGCCCGCTCGGTGATCCCCACCGCCGCCGCGATGTCGCGGATCCGCGCGTCGGGGAAGCGGTGGACGAAGACCAGGACGTGGCCGTGATTGGTCAGCAGGGTCCAGGTCCGGGCGCTGGCGGCCGTCGTGTCATCCATGGACCTGCTCCTTGTCGTCGGCGGTGGCCGCCGCGGGTTGGCCGCGCGTGGCCCGAAGGCTGGCGACGATCGCCACCGTGATGATCGTGGCGACCACGCCCAGGCTCAGCCACGTGGGCATCTTGTAGAGGTCCACCTGCAGCACCAGCTTGATCCCCACCCAGACCAGCACCAGCCCAAGTCCGAGCTTGAGGTACACGAAGCGGTGCATCAGGTCGGCGAGCAGGAAGTACATCGCCCGCAGGCCCAGGATCGCGAAGGCGTTGGCCGTGAACACCAGGAACGTCTCCTGGGTGACGGCGAAGATCGCGGGGATCGAGTCGACGGCGAACACGATGTCGGTGAACTCCACGAGGACCAGCACGAGCAGCAGCGGGGTGGCCACCAGGGCGCCGTTGCGGCGGGTGAAGAACCTCTGGCCGTCGTACTCGTCGGTCATCGGGACGTAGCGCCGGAACAGCCGCACCACGCCCGAGGTCGAGGGGTCGAAGTGCGTGTTGCGGTGGCGCATCATCATGACGCCGGTGAACACCAGGAAGGCACCGAAGATGTACAGGATCCAGATGTACTCCTTGATCGCCGCGGAGCCGGCCCAGATGAACAGCCCGCGCATGATCAGCGCCCCGACGACGCCGTAGAACAGGACCCGGTGCTGGTAGCGCGCGGGCACCGCGAAGTAGCTGAAGATGATCGCCCAGACGAACACGTTGTCCACAGCCAGGGACTTCTCGATCAGGTATCCGGCGTAGTACTGCCCGGCGAACTCCCCACCGGCCGTGGCCCAGATGAGCAGCCCGAAGCCGAGCCCCATCGCGACCCAGACGCCCGACCACGCGGCGGCCTCCTTCGCCGAGATCACGTGGGCGTCCCGGTGGGCGAACAGGTCGATGGCCAGCATGACCACGATCACCCCCAGGACCGCCAGCCAGATCGTCATCGGCACATCCATCGCTTGCTCCACTCTCTTCCGTTGCAGGATTCACGAATTGGGATGCATCTATCGTGACTGATACCTGTTCAGAGCGCAAGTCATTGAGCCGGTTGCATGATGCTGAATACATGTGATGTGCTTCATCAGGAGGGGAGTACCCCAGCATCGGGCGGTCGTCAGCAGGTCCGATCCGACGTCGGACCGGCCGCAGGGGGGCGCAGCCGCGGCCGGGGAAGATCCGGCACCCGATGCGGTGTCATCGACGACGCCGTGGACGAGCTCATCGAGGCGGCACTGGCCCGCGGGGTCGAGGACAACCAGCCGGCGAGCCTCACCGAACCGGATCGGCGAATCCCGGCAGGTGCGCCTCGAGCTCGGGGCGCACCGGGACGGTGGCGCCCAGCCCGCACAGCACGCCGACCAGCCCGAGCCAGAGCCGATGGGTGAAGAGCTGGTCTGCGGGGATCGTCAGCTGCAGGGCGACGGTGAAGTCCGGGTTGCGGGGATCGTTGACCCGCCCGAACTCGGACTTCAGCCACTCACGGGTGAAGGTGAACTCCTCGTGGCGGGACGGCTCACTGAACGGCGAGAGGTAGTCGATGAGCTTCTCGACCTCGATGTGCTGGCCGGGCGCGACGAACCCGCCCTCGCGCAACCGTCGCTCGACTGCCGCCGGGTCGGTGGCGGTCATCGCCCGGATCAGCCCGCCGAACGTCGGCGGGAGCCCGCCGGGCATGACCAGCACGGACCCGAAGTCCAGCACGCCCATCCGGCCGTCGGGCAGCAGCCGGAAGTTGCCCGGGTGCGGGTCGGTGTGCAGCAGCCCCACGCGCGCCGGCGAGGTGAGGAAGAAGTGCTGGTAGGCCGCCCCGAGGTGGTCGCGCTCGGCGGCGGTGCCGTCCCGGGCGACCTGCGCCAGCCCGACCCCGTCCATCCAGTGGCTGACCAGCACGCCCCGGGTGGCGGCCAGCACCGGGGGCACGTAGTAGTGGGGGTCGTCGGCGTACGCGGCGGCGAACGCGCGCTGGTGATCGGCCTCGGTCCGGTAGTCCAGCTCCTCACCCAGGCGCGTGCGCAGCTCGGCCACGAGCGGCGGCATGGCCATGCCACGCGCCACCAGGGAGGTCAGGCGCAGGGTGACGGCCAGCGAGCGCACGTCCCCCGCGACCGCCTCGGCGACCCCCGGGTACTGGATCTTGACCGCCACGGGCGTCCCGTCGGACCACACCGCGCGGTGCACCTGGCCGATGGACGCCGCCGCGGTCGGGTGCTCGTCGAACTCCCGGAATGCGGCGCGCCAGGCATCGCCCAGCTCCGACTCGAGCACGGGGCGGACCTCGGCGAACGGCAGGCCCGGGTTGTCCTCCTGCAGGGCGCCCAGGGCGTGCTGCCAGGAGTCGTCCGGGTCGGAGGGGAACAGGGCGTCGACGGTCGAGAGCAGCTGCCCGAGCTTGAGCGCGCCGCCCTTGAGCTGCCCGAGAGTCGCCCTGGTGTCGGCTGCCGTGGCGGTGCGCGCCCGCTCGCGCAGCACCGCACGATCCTGGCCGAGGATCCCCTTGGCCTGGATCGACACCGCACGACCGACCGCTCGGACCGGCAGGCCGGCCAGCGTGGCACTGCGGCGGATCCGAGAGGTGGTCACCGGCATGCGACCAGTATCCGGCCCGGGGTCGAGGGCCGGTCAGGTGGCCGGTGGCCGGTGAGCGGTGAGCGGTGAGCGGTAGCCGGTGCGCAGGTGCGCCGGCGGGCAGGTGGGCTGGTGGGTCGGTGCTGGGGGCGTCAGCTGGGCTGTCGGTCGCTCAGCCGAACGACTGGCCCTCGCCGCGGTAGGTCAGGGCCTGGCCGACGACGCGGTCGCCGTCCACCAGGTGGAACCGGGGGAATCGCTCGGCGAGCTCACCGGCCTTCGCATGGCGCATCCAGACGAGCTCGCCGATCCGCAGCCGGTCGGCAGCCCGCCCGTGCACCGGGGTCTGCACCTCGCCGGCGCCCTCGGTGCCGCTCAACGCGAGGCCCTCGGGGAGGTGGACCATGGGCAGCCGTTGGGCATCCGCAGGCCCGGAGGCGAGGTAGCCCCCGCTGAAGAGCGTGGCCCAGCCGGGCGCGGGCCGCCGGACCACCGGAAGGGCGAACAGTGCGGCGGGGCGGGGATGGAACGCGGAGTAGGTGTCGAACAGGTGCGGCCCGAACACCCCGCTGCCGGCGGCGACCTCGGTGATGGCAGCCTCGGAGCTGGTGCCCTCGAGGCTGCCGGTGCCGCCACCGTTGACGAACCGGAGGTCGGCGACGTCGCGGACGGCGGCCACCACCTCGGCCCGCCGGTGCGCGAGCTCGGCCGCCGAGCGGGACTGCATCGCCCGGATCGCAGCCCCCTTCGCCCGAGCGCCGGGTGGCCGGTCGCCGACACCGGCGATCTGCGCCTCGTAGGCCATCAGCCCGTCCAGGCGCAGCCCGGGGCGGCCGACGATCTCCCGGGCCAGCGCGGCGGCCTGTTCCGCGGTGCGGACGGGGGAGCGACGGACACCGAGGTGCAGTCGAGCCGAACCGCGTGGCCGGTAGGAGGCGTCGACGTCGATCGCCACCTTGATGGGCGCGGTGGCCCGTGCCGACGCGCGGCCGGCGGCGGACTCGATGAGGTCCAGGTGCTCGACGCAGTCCACCATCAGGGTGATGGCGGCCGCGGCCCGCTCGTCCTCGGCCAGGTCGGCGACTGCCGCCGCGTCCACGGTCGGGTAGGCCACGACGATGTCGTCCGACGACCCGGCCCGGACCAGGAACAGCGCCTCGGGCAGGGAGTACCCCAGCAGCCCCGAGTACCCCGGCATGGCAACGACCTGCTCGATCACCGAGCGGACGCGCAGGCTCTTGGTCGCCAGCCGGATCGGGGTGCCGTGAGCCCGGCGGACGAGGTCGGCGGCGTTGGCCTGGACGGCCACCACATCGAGGATGGCCAGCGGGGCGGCCAGCCCGCTGACCGCGGCGTCGTAGCGCGCCTTCACCGCGGCGGGATCCTCCACGCGCCGCACCCTACCCGTGGCAGCATGACCGCCGTGGAGATCGAGGGCACGCGCAACTGGTCGGGGAACGTCTCGTGGGCGCCGGTGGAGGTCATCCGGCCCGCCGGGCTCGACGACCTGCGGCACGCGCTCGCCCGCGCCCGAGCGGCCGGGCGCAGCGTCCGGCCCAGCCGGGTCGCGGCACTCGTTCACGCCCCTGTGCGCCACGGACGGGGTCAGCCTCGACCTCGGCGCGTTCAGCGGGATCGACTCGATCGACGGCGACGTCGTCAGCGTCGGCGCCGGCACCCCGCTGCACGAGCTGAACGTGCTGCTCGACGGGATCGGTCGTGCGGTGGCCAACCTCGGCGACATCGACCGGCAGACCATCTCCGGGGCGATCAGCACCGGCACCCACGGCACGGGCGCAGCGTTCGGTGGGCTGGCCGCCCAGGTCGAGGCGTTCACGCTGGTGACCGCCGCCGGCGACCAGGTGCGCTGTTCGGCGGACGTCGAGCCCGACCTGTTCCGCGCGGCGCTCGTCGGGCTCGGGGCGTTCGGCGTGGTCACCGAGATCGCCCTGCGGACCGTGCCCGCGTTCGGCCTGCACCAGGTCGTGGCTCCCGACTCCTTCGCCCGGATCATGGACGAGCTGCCCGCGCGGCTGATGGCCGACCACTTCGAGTTCTTCTGGTTCCCCCTCAGCGACGTCGCCCAGGGCAAGTCCGCGCGCCGGATGGGTCCCGGCGAGCCGACCGCACCCCTGTCTGCCGCCCGGCACTACGTCGAGGACGTGCTCGTGGAGAACGCCGCGCTGGCCACGATGTGCCGGATCGCCCGGCGTCGGCCCGAGCAGCTGCCGCGCCTGCACCGGTTGGTCGGTCGGGTCATGAGCCGTCGGGAGTCCTCCGACGCGTCGTTCCGGATGTTCGCCACCACCCGCAGCGTCAGGTTCCTGGAGAGCGAGTACGCGATCCCGCGGGCCGCACTGGCCGACGTCCTGGCGGCGGTGGGCGACCTCGCGCGGGGGCTTCCCGTGGGGCCGGCGTTCCCGGTGGAGGTCCGCTTCGCTGCCGCCGATGACATCTGGCTGTCCACGGGCCACGAGCGCGAGAACGCGTACGTGGCGATCCACCAGTACGTGGGGATGCCCCACGAGGAGTACTTCGCGGAGTTCGCGCGGATCTGTGCTGCAGTGGCCGGGCGCCCGCACTGGGGCAAGATGCATCCGCTGGGCGCCGCCGAGCTCGCGCCGCTGTACCCGCGGTTCGCCGATGCGGCGGCCCTGCGCCGGGATCTCGACCCCGCCGGGCTGTTCCTCAACGACCACCTGCGCCAGGTGTTCGGCGAGGCCTGAGCGGCACCTCGCGGGCGGCTCAGCCGAGCTGGCGCTCCACCTCGGCCAGGATCTCATCGCAGAGCAGGTGCGTGGCCAGGGCATCGCCGCCGTCGAGCACCTCACCTCGGCGCACCGAGTCCAGCAGCTGATCGACCATCGCGGTGAACCCCCGCTGCTGCGCCACCGAGGCCCAGTTGTCCGGCTGCCGATGCTCTGCCGCGCCGCCCACCCGGTCGGTCACGTCCACCAGGTCCGTGACCCGCCGGAGGCGCCCGGGAGCCATCGCCTCGAGGATCTCGATGGTCTGGCCGCTGTCGCGGTCCATGATCCCCACGCCCAGGCGCGCGTCCTGGCGCAGCGTGATGGCCACCCGCGCCAGCGTGCCGTCAGCACCCGCCCGGGCCACGACCTGCACGTCGTCCGGGTGCGGCGCCACGAGGAACCGCAGGGTGTCGACGACGTGGACGAAGTCGTCGAACACCACGACCCGCGGGTCGTCGGCGAGGCCGATGCGGTTCTTGGTCAGGACGACCGTGTCCAGCCCGGACCATCGCGAGACCTCGGCGTAGGCGGGCGCGAACCGCCGGTTGAAGCAGACCGCCAACGAGACGCCTGCGGCCCGTGCCCGGGTGACGACCGCGTCGGCCTCGAGCGCCGTGAGCGCCAGCGGCTTGTCGATGAAGGCCGGGATCCCGGCGTCGATCAGGCTCACGGCGATCGCCGGATGTGCCGCGGTGGCGGCGTGCACGAACCCGGCGTCCAGGTGTCGCCCCGAGGCCAGGGCATCGGCGACCGTCGCGAATCCCTCAGCGATGCGCCAGGTCGACTGCAGCGCAGCCAGCCGCTCGGGATCGCGGGTGATCAGCACCGGCTCGACGCCGGGATCGGCGGCCAGGACCGGCAGGTACGCCTTCGCGGCGATGTCCCCGAGCCCGATGAGTCCCACGCGCAGCTGACGTCCGGTCATGCCCCCATCCTGTCGGGGCCTGGTGCTCGAGGCCTGCCACGGAGCAGGATGGGGTCGGATCGCAGCGCGGCCGGCGGTGGCTGGTCCATCCGAGGAGCCCCGGTCCGATCCCGTTGGGTGCGATGGGAGCCGAGGAGGCGGGCGTGGCAGAGCATGCGTCGGGGATCGCTGTGGCCCCGGGCCAGCCGGTCATCGGCCTGGACTTCGACGGCGTGCTCAACATCACCGCCCGCGGTGACCTGCCCGACGGGTTCGAGCAGCACCTCGTCGAGCTCGATCGGGACAACTGGCCGCACCACCCCTACATCCGTCCGCTTCCTGCGGGCCGGGGCCGTTCCTGCACAGCGTGGTCGTGAACCGGGCTCACGGCCGGATGGTCCGGGACTGGATCGCGGCGGGGGCGTGCGTCGTCTGGGCCACGACCTGGGAGCGCGCCGTCCTGCGCAACGCCCACCTCTGCGACATCCCCGAGCTGCCCGTCCTGGAGATCTCGAGGGTGCTCTCAGGTCAGCTCCCGTTCCGCACCGCCGACTGGAAGGTGGCGGGGCTGCAGGCCGCGTTCGCGGGGCACCCGCTGGTGTGGGTCGACGACTTCGGCGCCGATCGCCGGGGCGAGTCCACCTACGGGGATCCGCCGGTGCCGATGCTGGTGGTCGCCCCGGACGAGGCTGTCGGCCTCACCCCGGAGCAGTCCGCCGACGTGCTGGCCTTCGTCCGGCGGTGGGGCTCCACCGGACGCTGACCGGCCGCCGCGGGGATCGGCGGCGCACTACGCTGCGGGGATGGCCCACATCACCGCTGTGTGCGTGCTGCACGCGCTGCTGCCGGATCCGGCCGACCCCGACGTGATGACCGCGATCGACAAGCGCGCGGTCCCCGGGCCGGTGGTGATCGGCCCCCTCGGGCTCGACGGCGACCGGCAGGTCGACACCGAGCACCACGGCGGGCTCGACCAGGCTGTCTACCTCTATGCCGATGAGGACGCGGCCTGGTGGGCCGGCGAGCTCGGCCGCGAGGTCCCGCCCGGGCTGTTCGGGGAGAACCTGCGGACCGCGGGGATCGACCTGAGCGGGACCCGCATCGGCCAGCGGCTGCGCATCGGCGGATCGGGCCTGGTGCTGGAGGTGACCGCCCCGCGCACCCCGTGCGCGACATTCGGGTGGCGGATGGCCGAGCCGCACTGGGTGAAGCGGTTCACGGCGCGCCGGGCACCGGGGGCCTACGCCCGGGTCGTGGAGTCCGGGGTGGTCAGCGTCGGGGACGAGGTCGTCGCCCTGGGCGTCCCCGGGCACGCGGTGACGGTGGCCGACCTGCTCCCGCCGGTCGAGCCCGGGTCCTTCGAGGGCCTGCTGGCGGCCGAGCGGACGGGCGCCGTCGACCTCAGCGAGCGGCTGCGCACCAAGGCCCTGAAGGCAGCAGGCGGGAGCGCGCCGTTGCGGTAGTCGATTCGGTCGATTGGACCGACCGAATCGACTGCCGCAGACGATGTGCGCCGCCGCTACTGCCGCGCTGGGCCGCCGCGGCGCGACCACCACAGGGCCGCCTGGACCCGGTCGGTGACCCCGATCTGGGCGAAGATGCTGGTCAGGTGGGCCTTGACGGTCTTCTCGGCGATCCCGAGCCGACGCGCGATGAGCCGGTTGCTCAGGCCCTCGCCGATCAGCGCCAGCACCTCCCACTCGCGGGCGGTCAGGGATGGTGCCTCCGCCTCCCCGGGCGGTGCCGCGGCCGCGCCGGATCGGCCCCCGCCGGGCGCGGCCGGGTCCTGGCGCCGCTCGATCAGGGCCAGCGCGGCACGTGGGTCGAGCGGCGCCTCCCCGCGCGCGGCGCTGCGCACTGCGTCGGCCAGGGCTCCCGGGTCGGCGTCCTTGAGCATGAATCCCACGGCGCCGGCGTCGATCGCCGCGGTCACGTGGTCGCGGTCGGCGAAGGTGGTCAGGACGACCACCCGGACAGCAGGGTGGTCGGCGGTCAGCCGGGCGGTGGCCTCGACCCCGTCCATCCCCGGCATCGAGAGGTCCATCAGCACGACGTCGGGTGAGGTGCGCGCGACGGCATCGACCGCGCCGGCCCCGTCGGCGGCCTCCCCGACGACGTCGATCCCGGCCGCCCGACCCAGGAGCATCCTCAGGCCGGCCCGGACCACCTCGTGGTCGTCGACCACGAGGACGCGGATCGCGACCTTCCCGGGGTCCGGTCCGTCGGTCATCGTGGCACCACCATCGCGACGGTCGTCCCCGAGCCGGGCGCTGAGTCGATCGTGAGCGTGCCGCCCAGCGCGTGCGCGAGGTCGGCCAGCAGGCGCAGGCCCACGTGCCCGGCTTCGACTCTGCCCGGGTCGAACCCGGCACCGTCGTCGGTGATCGTCACGACGACGGTGCCGGGCGAGGTGGACTCCACCTGCACCACCGCATGCGCGGCCCGCGCGTGGCGCCGGACGTTCGACAGCGCCTCGCGGATCGCGCGGTACACCGCCTCCTGTGTGCGCTCGGGCAGCTCGATGGTCGGGTCGATCCGGATGTCGACGTCGACGTCGACCGGCCCCGCGGCGACCAGGTCGGCCACCGCGCCGGCCAGGCCGACCTGGCGCAGGTTGGGCGGGTAGATCTCGACCAGCAGGGAGCGCAGGCTGCGGATGCTGCGCCGCGTGGAGGTGGCGGCCGCGACCGAGCTCCTGGGCGTGCGGCGCATCCGCGTCGGCCAGGGCGTCCAGGGAGTAGGTGACGCCGACGAGGTCCTGGACCACGCCGTCGTGCAGGTCGGCCGCGATCGTGCGCCGCTCGTGGTCCGAGGCGGCCAGGGACTGGGCGAGCAGTCGCTCACGCTCCTCCTGGCTGCGCTGCAGCCGTCGCGCCAGGCGCCAGCTGAGCAGCGCCTGCACGACCCCGAACAGCGCCAGGCCGCCGAGCACCACCGGGGCGAACGCGCGCAGGATCCGTTGCGTGGCCGCATCGATCCCGGCGGTGGACTGGTAGGTCTCGAACAGCAGCCGGCCACCGTCCGGGTCCTCGATCGCGACGTACACCTCGAGCAGCGCCTCGAAGTCGGCCTGGTCCGCGTTCTCCTCCTTGGACAGGTCCGAGAGCTCCGCGCTCGACGTGCCGGTGGCCAGCACCTCCCGCTGGTCGTCGGCGAGCGGGAACTGGGTGCCGATGCCCTCGAGATCGTCGGCGTACAGGATCGTCCCGTCGTCGCGCCACACCTTGGCGGCCACGATCTGGTCGCTGAGCACCGAGGCGCCGACGACCGTGTCGAACTGGTCGATGGCCTGCGGATCGCCTGCGACCAGCCCCGCGGTCACTGCCGGCTCGATGACGGCGCGGGCCAGCATCTCGGTGGCCTGCTCGGCCTGGTGGACGGCCTCGTCGGTGGCCACGGCTCGGGCGGTCCAGAAGCCACCGAGGCCGATGCAGGCGGCAGCGACCGTGCTCAGCAGTGCGGAGACGGCGACCTCGCGTCGGACGGTCACGCGCCCATTGTGGACGCGTGACCGTCCGGCGGGGGCAGTCACTCCTAGATGGTCAACGAGGCGCGGCACACCTCACCGGTGCGCGCGTTGCGGGCGGTGGCTGAGATCCGCTGGCTCCCACCGGTGTCCGACGTCCGCCTCTCGACGCTGAACGAGCCGCTGGGGGCCTGGGTCGTGCGCTTGCCGGAGGCGAAGACCGATCCGTTGGAGCGCAGGGTCCAGGTCCAGCTCTGCCCGACCCGGTTGGAGTCGATCTCGAGCTCGACCTCCAGCTGGCCGTCGTCGGGCTTCGCCTTGAGCTTCCAGTCCGCGCGGCTGGAGCAGTCGCCTCGGACGATGACCCGGCCGTCGCCGTCCTTGGCCGATGCGGGTGCGGTGGCGCTCAGCCCGCCGATCATCAGGGCGGCGAGTGCGGCGGAGCCGAGGCGGCGGGTGGTGGTGTTCATGCGAGGTTCCTCCTGGTGGTGGGGTGGTGCCTCGAGTCTGTGGTGGCGCAGGTCTGGTGCACCATCGGACCTTGGTCGTAGGACTCCTGCGTCCGGGCTGGCAGGAGCTGGTGGTCGATCCGGGCGGTTCAAGCGACCAGATCGACCACCAGATGGGGCTCTGCCCGGGTCAGCCCTCGCCGGGGCCGTCGCGGAGGTGGTCCTCGGGGTGGCTGACGCTGCCGTGGCCGAGCTCCCAGAGCCGGATGCCCCCGGAGATGCCCGCCTCGTTGGGCACGATCGTGACGTCGTCGCCGAGGTCGAGGGTGAGGCGCTGGGCGTTCCCGCCGCCGACGTAGAGCCGGTCCCACACGAACATCGGGCGCAGCCCGTCAACCGCCTTGCGCACCCGCCGGGACCAACGCTTGGCGCCCAGCTCCCGGCGCGCGCGGTCGCCGACCCACTCGTCGTAGATCGCGCCCTTGCGGACCGGTGAGCGCGAGAGCTCGATCTTGGGCGCGAGGCTCCCGTCGTCGAACACCGCGCAGCCGAGCCCGGTGCCCAGCGTGAACACCACCTCGAGGCCCTCACCGGACACGACGGCCGCACCGTGGACCTCGGCGTCGTTGACCACGCGGGTCGGGATCCCCAGTCCGCGGGCCAGCGCGGTCTGGGCATCGAAGTGGTCCCACGCCCGCTCGAGCTCGGGATCCACGGGGGAGAACGGTCCGTTCGTCGTGATGTAGTGCGGTGTCGTGATGACCCGGCCGTGCCGGATCATCCCGGGGACGCCCACGGTGGCACGGTCGGCGGGGGGCAGGTCCTCGGCCAGCTGGCAGAGGACCTCGACGAACCGCTCAGGTGTCATCGGGTAGGGCGTGGGGACCCGGACCCGGTCGGCGACCATCGCCCCGTCGTGATCCAGGACCGAGCCCTTCAGCCCGCTCCCGCCGCAGTCGATGGCCAGTGTCCGCTCGAGTTCCACGGAGCACAGCGTGCCGCATCCGGCGCAGGTTGGCGCCCCGGATCGTGTCGGGTCTGCTGGGCGCCCAGCGGGATCGGGTCGGATCTCGACGAACGCGATCCGCTCGAACCCGACGCGATCTGTCGGCTGGCCCACTGGCGGGGGTGCGATGGGCCAGAATCGTTCCATGACCTCTGGCGATGCGTCCGTTGCCGACTCCGTGCTCGATGCGCTGGAGGCTGAGGCGATCTGGGCGCTGCGCGAGACTGCGGCCGCGTTCCGCAACCCGGTGATGCTCTACAGCATCGGCAAGGACTCCGGGGTGATGCTGCACCTGGCGGCCAAGGCGTTCGCGCCCGGGCCGATCCCGTTCCCGGTGCTGCACGTGGACACCACGTGGAAGTTCCGCGACATGATCACCTTCCGCGGCCAGATGGCCGAGCAGTACGGCCTGGACCTGCGGGTGGCCACGAACACCGACGCGGCCGCCGAGGGCGTCACCCCGTTCAGCCACGGCGCCCAGGAGTACACCCGGCTGATGAAGACCGTCGCCCTGCGCGCCGCGCTCGACGAGGGGGGCTACGACGCGGCGATCGGCGGCTCGCGCCGCGACGAGGAGCGCAGCCGGGCCAAGGAGCGGATCTTCAGCCTGCGGATGCCCGGGCACCGCTGGGAGCCGCGCCGCCAGCGCCCGGAGCTGTGGCACACGGTCAACGCCCAGCTGTCCCCGGGCCAGACGATGCGCACGTTCCCGCTGTCGAACTGGACCGAGATCGACGTGTGGCACTACGTCCGCCGCGAGGGGCTGCCGGTCGTGCCGCTGTACTTCGCCGCCATGCGTCCGACGGTCATCCGCGGGGGGCAGCTGATCGTGGTCGACGACGACCGGATGCAGCTCGAACCGGGGGAGGTCCCCGTCGAGCGGCTCGTGCGGTTCCGCTCCCTGGGGTGCTACCCGCTGAGTGCGGCCGTGGACTCCCCGGCCGCCACCCTCGACGAGGTGATCGCCGAGATGGAGGGCTCCCGGCAGTCCGAGCGGGCCGGCCGGATGATCGACGGCGAGGGCGGTGCCTCGATGGAGGCCAAGAAGGTCGAGGGGTACTTCTGATGGGGCTCATCCGACTGGTCGCCTGCGGCAGCGTCGACGACGGCAAGTCCACCCTGATCGGCCGGCTGCTCGCCGACACCGACTCCGTGCCGGAGGACACCCTGGAGCTGGCCCGGACGGTGCGCCGCGCGGGCTCGACGATCCCAGCGGGCGAGATCGACTACTCCCTGCTCACCGACGGGCTGGAGGCCGAGCGCGAGCAGGGCATCACGATCGACGTGGCCTACCGGCACATGGCCCTGCCCGACGGCCGACGGGTCGTGATCGCCGACGCGCCCGGGCACGAGCAGTACACCCGCAACATGGCCGTGGCCGCCTCGACCGCCGATGTCGCGCTGCTGCTGGTGGACGCCGCCCGCGGCGTGACCCGCCAGACCTACCGGCACCTGACCATCTGTGCGCTGATGGGCGTGCATCACGTGATCATCGCGGTGAACAAGCTCGATGCCGTCGGCTTCGACCACGCCCGGTTCTCGCAGCTGGCGGATGCCGTGGCCGGAGCTGCCGCCCGGCTGGACTTCTCCCGGGTCACGGTCATCCCGGTCAGCGCCCTGGCGGGTGACAACGTCACCACGGTCTCCGAGCGCACCGAGTGGTACGCCGGGCCGACGGTGATCACGGCCATCGGCGAGACGCACGAGCTCGACTCCCCGCCGGCGACGGCTGCCCGGCCGGCCCGGGTCCCCGTGCAGACCGTGGTCCGTGCCGACGGGTTCCGCGGCGTGGCCGGCACCCTGGTGACGGGCCACCTCGCGGTGGGTGACGAGGTCTCGGTGGCGGGCGCGGGCGTGACCGGGCGGGTCGGCCGGCTGCTCGTGGCCGGGACCGACCGCGAGCACGCGACGGCCGGGGACGCCGTCGCCATCGAGCTGGTGCCCGACCTCGACGTGACCCGGGGAGACCTGCTGGAGTCGGCCCCCGGTGACCCGGTGATCCCGGCCGACCGGTTCTCCGCCGACGTCGTGTGGCTCGGCGAGGAGCCGCTGGCGCACGGCCGCTCGTACCTGCTCGTGTGTGGGCCCCTGGTGGTCCCCGCGGTGGTCACCAGCGTGCGCCACCGCCTCGACGTCACGACTGGCGCCGAGGACGCGGCCCGGGTGCTGCGCCTCAACGACGTCGGTCGGGTCGAGGTGGCCACCGATCGCCCTGTGCCGCTCGAGGCCTACCAGCACTCCCGGGACACCGGCGGGTTCGTCCTCGTGGACCGCCTGTCCGCCGACACCGTGGCAGCCGGGATGGTGCGCTACGCGCTGCGGCGCTCGGCCAACGTGCGCAGCCACGACTTCGTGGTCGACCGCACGGCACGCGAGCGCCTCAACGGGCACCGCGGCCGGGCCGTCTGGCTCACCGGGCTCTCGGGCTCGGGGAAGTCCACGATCGCTGACGCCGCGGAGCGCGACCTGCACGCCCAGGGCGTGCGCACCTTCGTCCTCGACGGGGACAACGTCCGCCACGGCCTGAACAAGGACCTGGGCTTCACGGCGGAGGACCGGGCGGAGAACGTCCGGCGCGTCGCCGAGGTCGCCAGGCTGATGGTCGAGTCGGGCATGGTGGTGATCGTCGCGCTGGTGTCGCCGTTCCGCGGTGACCGCCGGGCCGCGCGTGACCTGTTCGCCCCCGGCGACTTCGTCGAGGTGTTCGTCCGGACCCCGGTGGAGGTCTGCGCTGCACGGGACCCCAAGGGGCTGTACGCGAAGGCCGCATCCGGGGAGCTGCCCAACCTCACCGGCGTCGGCCAGGACTACGAGGAGCCGTTGTCCCCCGATCTGGTCGTCGCCGGCGACGGTGACCTCGCGGACTCGGTCGCCGCTGTCACGGCTGCCGCCATCGCTGCGGTCCCGCACCCGTAGGACGCCTCGTCGGTCGGTCGGTCGGTCGTCGGTGGGCCGTTCGGCCGGTGCTCGTCGCGCGCCAGCCCGCGGCTCCCGCGTTTCACGCATTCCCTACTCTCCCGATCGGGTATGGTTGCGTCATGCTTCTCACCGTCCTGGTCTTCGCCCTCGTCGGTTCCGCCGCGCAGATGGTGGACGGGACGCTGGGGATGGGCTTCGGCGTCACCTCGGCGACGCTCCTGACCCTCCTGGGCTACTCCGCCGTGGCGGCGTCGGCGGGCACCCACGCCGCGAAGATGGGCACCACCTTCGTCTCGGGGATCAGCCACTGGCGCGAGGGCAACGTCGACTACCGCGTGCTGGCGGTGATCGCCCTGCCCGGAGTGGTCGGCGCCTTCGTCGGGGCAGTGGTCCTCACCACTGTGGCCTCCAACGCCGCGCGGCTGTGGATGGCGTGCATCCTGTTCGTGCTCGGGCTGGTGATCATCGCCCGGTTCGGCTTCGGTCGGAACCTCTTCCCCGCGGTGAACGCCCGAACGCGGCACCTCTGGCCCGTCGGCCTGGTCGGTGGCCTGGTGGATGCCACCGGCGGAGGCGGATGGGGCCCAGTCGCCACGCCGTCGCTGCTGACCCTCACCCGGCACGAGCCGCACCGCGTTGTGGGGACCGTGAACGCGGCCGAGTTCTTCGTGGCGGTGGCCGCCTCAGCAGGCTTCCTGTTCGGCGCAGGTGACGCCGGGGTGCCGTGGGTGCCGGTGCTCGGACTGGTCCTCGGGGGCGCGATCGTCGCGCCGTTCGCTGCCCGGCTGGCTCGACGGGCGCCGACCGCGATCCTGGGTGTGTGCGTCGGCGGCATGGTGCTGGTGAGCAACACGGCGGTGATCTGCAAGGTGCTCGGGGTTCCCGGCGCGGTGGCCGGCGGGCTTGTCCTGGGCCTCGTGGTCGCCACAGGGGCGCTGGTGCTTCGGGTGCACGGCGCGGGTCGCCCGGTCGCCGAACCCGCACCCGGGGTGGACGAGCCCGCACCGCTGCACTGAGCTGTGGGCGCGACCCGGAGCCGCAGCCCGTCGGGGACGGCTCGTGCGGGGACAGGCCGTGCGGGGACAGCGCGCCGGGCGGCTCCACCCAGCCGGGCAACCGGTCGGCCGGCATGTCACGATGGGCCGGTCATCGCCACCCCGCAGGAGGATCCATGTCCGAGCTCGACGATCGTTTCACCGCTGCTGCCGACGCGTCCAAGACCCTGCCCGCACGTCCGGACAACGACACGCTGCTGCAGATGTACGCCCTGTACAAGCAGGCCACGGTCGGGGATGTCGAGGGTAAGCGGCCGGGCTTCACGGATCCGGTCGGCAAGGCGAAGTACGACGCGTGGGACAAGATCAAGGGCATGTCGGCCGACGACGCCAAGGCGGCGTACGCCGACCTCGTGGAGGGCCTGGCAGGCTGACCGGCGATTACCGCGGGCCACGGCCGTTCGGGTACCCTGTGGGCGTCCGTCGGACGGGGAGGCGTCGCCTAGTCAGGTCTATGGCGCCCGCCTGCTAAGCGGGTTTGGGGTTTAGAGCCCCATCGAGGGTTCAAATCCCTCCGCCTCCGCCGAATGCGCCATCGGAGGTCCCGGGTCAGCCCGGGGCCTCCGATGCACGTCCCGGTTGTCCGGGCTCGTGGGTCTCGTCGGGATTTCGCCATCCCCATCCGGGTCAGGTAACCTTGGGGGGCCCCTTGGGGCAGTGCGCCTGTAGCTCAGCGGATAGAGCATCTGACTACGGATCAGAAGGCCAGGGGTTCGAATCCCTTCAGGCGCGCCAGTGTCGCAGTGCCGCAGGGCCGGTTCCCACTCGATGGGACCGGCCCTTCATCTGTCCCGGCAAGCCTGCGATCCCGACGCGCACCGCACGCGGCCCGCCCGTCCCGGGTCGATTGCGTCAAGGCGCCGTCAATGCCGCGCCCGACGCGTGGGCGATCGGCCCAGACTGGAGCTGTGAGAAGCAGATCCCGCTCAATGCCTGCCCGTTGGCGCAGGAGGCCCGCGGTGGTGGTGCTCGCGCTGAGCATCGTCGTGATGACGCTGATCGGGGCGGTCGCCGCGCGTCCCGTCGGCCTGGCAGAGGTGCTGCTCATTGTTCTGGTCGAGGTGATCATGGTGTCCCTGGTCGCCGGACGGGCGGTCGCTGCCGCGACCGCGGTCGGGGCCTCGCTGGCGGTCAACTGGTTCCTGATCCAGCCGTACGGGACCCTGCACGTGGCTGCGCAGGCGGACTGGGTCTACCTGGTGGTCTTCGTCGTGCTCGCCGTCGGGGCAAGCACGCTGGTCGAGTCCGTGCTCGCCTCGGAGCGGGCGGCGGCCAGGGTGGCAGCGCATGAGTCGGTGCTCGCGGAGGTCCTCGGGCCGGACCGGGTGTCGGCGATCGATGCCCTGCGCCTGATGCGCACAGCAGTGGACCTCGACGAGGCCGCCCTGACGGATGCGAGGTCCGGTCAGCTCCTCCTGTCCACGATGTGGCGCCGGGAGCCGCCCTACCCGCCGAGCCTGCATGTCGACATCGCGCCGGGGTTCCAGGTCCGCGGTTGGGGCCCACGGCCCCCTCGTGCCCAGGACGGGTACGTCACCACGCTGGCCACAGCCGTCGTCCGAGCGTGGGAGAGCGAGCAGCTCGCCGCCGTGCAGGGACGCCCCGCGCACCTCCCCGGGGTCGACGGTTCCGAGGGCTGACGGCTCAGGCCGTCAGGGGACGCTGCGGATCCGCGTGACCAGCACGGCGGACAGCAGGGTGATGGCGGCCGTGAGCAGGTACAGGCTGGTGTACCCGCCGGCGCTCGTGACGATGGGGGCGGCGATCACCGGGGCGAGCACCTGCGGGGCGCTGTTGGCGATGTTGATGACCCCGAGGTCCCGACCGCGGTCGACGGCGCGCGGCAGCACCTGGGTCACAAGTGCCTGGTCCACCCCGAGGTACATCCCATACCCGAGGCCCAGGATCAGGGCGGCCACCATGGCAGCGGGGAACACCGGGAAGAACGCGAGGATGATCGCGGCCACCGCCATGACGCCGGTCGCAGTGATCACGTAGACCTTGCGGCGCCCGGACCGGTCCGACATCGTTCCGAACACCACCGCGGTCAGGATCGTGCCGAGGGCGTACAGGGCGATGAGCACGGTCTGCCCCTGCTCCGGCTCGGCGTACCCCACCTCGTCCTGCAGCCAGAAGAGCAGGTAGAGCGTGGCCATCGCGTTGCCCAGCATCATGAGGAAGCGCGTGAGCCACGCCCAGGCGAAGTCCGGGTAGCGGCGGGGGGAGATCCAGAACCCACGCAGCCACCGCCCGAGGTCGAACGGGGGTTGCTGCTCCCTGCGCAGCGGGATGTCCCGCGCCCGCAGGACGAACGGGAGCACCAGGAGGACCAGCAGCGATGCGGTCACGACCAGCCCGGCGCGCAGGTCGGTGACCAGGAACGAGACGATCGCCACCCCGAGCACCACGCCCACGGTCTGGGCCAGCCCGATCCATCCCGAGACCAGCCCGCGCTGGCGCACCGGAACCTGGTCGGGGACCGTGGCCGTGAGCCCGGCGTACGCGCCGTTGATGGTGACCTGCGCCACGAACCAGATGACCGCCAGGCCCGCGACGGTGGCCGGCAGTCCCAGGCAGATGATGGCCAGGGCACCCAGCAGGGCCCCGATGAGCACCCACGGCTTGCGCCGTCCCCAGCGCGCCGTCGTGCGGTCCGACAGGGCACCGGACAGCGGGTTGAAGACGATCGAGGCGAAGGCCCCCGCGCCGGTGATCCACGCCAGTGCAGCCTCCTTGCTGTCCGGTGCGACCTCCTGGGCCAGCCGGGGGAGCAGGTTCTGGATCGGCGTGTAGAACGCCAGCATGATGCCGAGGTTGGCCAGGGTGACGGCGGCGATGTAGCCACGCCTGACCGGGACGGTCGGTTCCTCCAGCGCCCCCGGGAGCAGGCCCGGCTGGGTGCTGGTGGGCTCCGCGCTCATGCCGGGTCGCGCAGGAATGCGCGGTACCAGGCGAAGGACGTCTTCGGGATGCGTCGTTGCGTCGGGTAGTCGACGTGCACCAGGCCGAAGCGCGGGCGGTACCCCTCGGCCCACTCGAAGTTGTCCATCAGCGACCACACGAAGTACCCACGGACGTCGACGCCGGCGTCGATCGCCTCGCCCACCGCTGCCACGTGCCCGCGCAGGTACTCCACGCGCCGGGAGTCCTCGACCCTCGGCGCGGGCTGGTCGACGAGCTCCTCGTCGAACGCCGCACCGCTCTCGGTGACCATGACCGGCGGCAGGGCGTCGGCGTACCGCTCGTGGATCCCCACGAGGACCTCGCGCAGGCCGCTGGGGACGATCGGCCACCCCATCGCGGTCTGCTCGAACTCGTCCATCGCGACCAGCTCGAACGGGAACGGGTTGCCCGGGCCGGGAGCCCTCACCCGGGTGGGGTTGTAGTAGTTGACCCCGAGCACGTCCAGCGGCTGGGCGATCGTGGCCAGGTCCCCGTCCCGGACGCACGCGCGGTCGGTCGGGATGCCGACCTCCTCGGGGCTCGGGTACCTGCCCAGCAGGCAGGGGTCCAGGTACGTCCGGTTCTGGATCGCGTCGAGCGTGGCCGCGGCGGATGCGTCCTCGGGCGAGTCGCTGGCCGGCACCATCGGCGACAGGTTGTGGGTGATGCCGACCGATGCCCCCGGTGCCGCCGAACGGATCGCCTGGGTGGCCAGGCCGTGCGCGAGCAGCACGTGATGGGTGGCCGGGAATGAGTCGAAGAGCAGCGCGCGGCCCGGGGCGTGCGAGCCGAACGCGTACCCGAAGGTGGAGATCACGACGGCCTCGTTGATGGTGATCCACGTGTGCACGCGGTCGCCGAGCCGCCCCGCGACGTGGCCGGCGTACTCGGCCATGCGCTGGGCCGTGTCGCGCTCCATCCACCCGCCGCGGTCCTCGAGCGGCTGCGGCAGGTCCCAGTGGTACAGCGTCACGACCGGCGCGATCCCATGCTCGAGCAGCCCGTCGACCAGCCGTTCGTAGAAGTCGAGACCGCGGGGTTCGACCCCGCCCTCGCCGGTCGGGACCACGCGCGGCCAGGACACCGAGAACCGGTAGGCGTTCACCCCGAGCTCAGCCATGAGCGCGACGTCCTCGGGCCACCGGACGTAGTGGTCGCAGGCGACGTCCCCGGTCGAGCCGTCGGCGATCCGCCCGGGCGTGTGGGTGAAGGTGTCCCAGATGGAGGGACCCTTGCCGTCGACGTCCCAGGACCCCTCGATCTGGTAGGCCGCCGTCGCGGTCCCCCACAGGAAGTCGGGCCGGAAAGCGGCACGGGTGCGGCCATCGGACAGCGTGCCGGGGTCACCCGGGCTCCACGGGGTGCTCATGGTCGGCAGCCTGCCACGCGCCCGCCCGGCGTGGCCCCCTGAGTCGGGGGTCATCACGGGAGGCGAGGGATGTCGATCCCGCTGCTCAGGATTCGCCGAGGACCAGGCGGGCCACGTGGTGGGGCGTGCGGGCCAGCAGGTCGATGTGCTCCGCGGGGATGGCGTGCGTCTGGTGGCCCCATCCCGCGGCGACCGCCAGCATCCCCGCCGCGCGCGCGGCGATCATGTCGCCGGGGCTGTCACCGACGAACGCGACCTGGCCGGCCGGCAGGTCGAGCCGGTCGAGGGTCAGGTGGAGCATCGCGGGATCGGGCTTGGGCCCGCTGACGAGATCCACGGTGACCACGGTGTCGAACAGGTCGTCGAGCCCGTGCGCGCCGAGGACGACCGCCGCGGACCGGGCGTCCGAGTTGGTCGCGACGGCGGTGGCCACCCCGGCGGAGCGCAGTGAGACGAGCAGGTCGACGATCCCCGGGTAGGGCTCGATCCGGGCGACCGCCTCGGCCAGCGCATCGTGGAAGACGTCGTCGTCGGTGTCGGTGGCCTCGTGTCCCAGCAACGCGCTGACGAGGTTGCGCGCCGCACCGAGGTGCGCCACCGGCTCGAGCTCGACGAGGGTGATCTCCCGCCCCACGGCCACGGAGTAGGCGTGCATGGCTGGGATGAAGGTGTTGATCAGCGTCCCGTCCTGGTCGAAGACCACTGCCTGGTACTGCGTCCGCGCCACGAGACCTCCTGTCGGGAGCACCGCACCCGGGTGCGGTGCGGCCCGCACCAGAACTCTTCCACCGGGGCAGGGGCCGAGTCGCGCCC
The DNA here is from genome assembly GCA_963774745.1 of uncultured Actinomycetes bacterium. Lineage (GTDB taxonomy): Bacteria > Actinomycetota > Actinomycetes > S36-B12 > CAIYMF01 > Prado023. Next base: position 514,377 of record CAVZGE010000002.1, read on the forward strand.
ATCCGTGGGGCTGCCGGCCGGTCAGCCACAGCCCCAGGCCTCCAGGATCCATCGGCTGCGTCCACTTCCCCATCACCCAGAGTCACCCGACGTCATCTGATCGGGGCTATCTGCGGCCGCACCATTGCCCTGTCATGGGGCGGTCGCTACCGTGCGACCAGGGCCGCTCGGTCCCGATCTCACGTTCAGTGACCGGCCTGCGGGTCGCGAGGAGGCTTCGATGAGGAACCGTTCATTGCCGGCAGCAGGTGCCGCGCTCATCCTGACACTCGCCGGTTTCGGCCTGGCGGGCTCGGCGTCGGCGGCGCCGACCGGAGGGGCGAACGCCCCGGGTCCCTACACGAGCGCTGGCTGCGCATCGGACGCCGTCGACTGCGGGGACTCAGCCAACGGCCAGGGCAATGCCCCCCACGAGGCAGGGTCGGTGGGCAACGCCGACGACAAGAACCCGCCCGGGCAGGTCAAGAAGCACCTGGCCGACCCGGACTACGGCTACGAGTGCGACGGGAACAACGGCGTCGGCGTCGGCAACCCGGCACATTCTGGCTGCGTTCCCGGGGACCCTGAGGGCCCACCGCAGCCGAACTAGGGCGCAGCTACTCGCTCCCTGATCCACCGGGGGTGCCCTGACCTCACAGCTCCCGTACGACCCGGGCCGGGTTGCCGACTGCGACGACCCGGTCCGGGAGATCCCTGACCACGACCGCGCCCGACCCGACGACGACGTCGTCGCCGATCGTCACGCCGGGACCGACGACGACCCCACCGCCGAGCCAGACGCGGCTGCCGATCGTGATCGGGAAGCCCAGCTCGCGCCCCGAGATGCGCTCGGCCGCATCGACCGGATGCGTGGCCGTGAGCAGCTGCACCCCGGGTGCGAGCATCGTGTCGTCACCGATCCGGATCTCGGCGACATCGAGCAGGACGCAGTTGGCGTTGGCGTAGAACCGCTCGCCGAGGTGGATGTTGAACCCGTAGTCGACGTGCAGGTTCGGCTCGATCTCGAAGGACTCCCCGGTGCTGCCCAGCAGGTCGACCAGGATCGCCCTGCGCTGCTCGGCGGCCTCGGGTGGCGTGTGGTTGAACCGGAACTCCAGGGAGCGCGCCCGGGCGCGGGCCGCGACCAGCTCGGGGTCGCTGGACAGGTACAGCTGGCCGGAGACCATCAGCTGGAACTCGATCCCGGTGGGCAGGTCATCGCTCATGGCTCAGTCCTACCAGTTCGGGCGCCTATAGTCCGCCGGGTGGAGATCCTGGGGTGGCTGCGCCCGGCGCGCACCGTCCCGGTCACCCGCTGGCGCTCCCACTCGCGCTGGTCGCCGACGCCGACCAGCCTCCTGGTCCTGCTGATCGGCCTGTACGCGTTCGGCACCGGGGAGGCCCTCATCGTGCAGGGTGGGCTGGGCGTCAGCCCCTGGACGGTGCTGGCACAGGGCCTGTCCACGATCCTGCCCGTGTCGATCGGAGTGGCCACCTTCCTCGTCAGCGCCGTCGTGCTCGTGCTGTGGATCCCGCTGCGGGAGCGACCCGGCCTGGGCACGATCGCCAACGCGATCGTGATCGCGGTGGCGCTGCAGGTCGGCGTCGCCGTTGTCCCGGCGCCGGCGGACTGGCCCGCCCAGCTCGCCCTGGTGCTCCTCGGGGTGGCGATGATCGGCCTGGGCAGCGGGCTCTACCTGACGACCAACCTCGGGCCCGGCCCACGCGACGGCTGGATGACCGGGATCCACCTGCGCACCGGGTGGCCGGTGGGCCGGGTGCGACTGGGGATCGAGGTCGTGGTCCTCGTCGTCGGCTGGCTGCTGGGTGGAACGGTCGGGCTGGGCACAGTGCTGTTCGCGATCCTCATCGGCCCGGCCGTGGCGCAGGGCCTGGCGATCGCGGGCGCGGTCGGGGGCGTGCCGGGCTCCGCGGGCGGGACTGCCTCCGACGACGAGTTCCCGGAGCTGGACGCCTGACTGACGGCGGCGGACCACGTGCGCCGGTGCGTGCGGGACACGTGCTCGGGTTCGGCCCCGCACGTACGTCCGTGCCCAGCGTTGCGGGCATAGCCTGCGGCCATGGCCGACGGACCGAAGGACGCAGGGCTGCGCGGCAGCGTGCGTCGTGCCGTCGATGGGGCCTTCGACGCGACGGTCGGCCGGGTCGGCCACACGGTCAGCGAAGCGGCCATGGAGGTCACAGGTGCCACCGCGCAGCAGGTCATCGAGGACCTCGAGCCGTACCTGATCCAGGAGGCCATCCCGAGGATCGTCGACGGACTCACGCCGTACCTGACCGAGACCCTCGTCCCCGAGGTGCTGGAGGGGATCACCGGGCACCTCGTCGCGGACACCGTCCCCGAGGTCATCGACGGGGTGACCGCGCACCTGGTGGCGGTGACGGTGCCCGGGGTGGTGGACGGGGTGACCCCGCGCCTGGTCGCGGAGCTGCTCCCCAAGCTCCTGGAGGACCTACGGCCCTACCTCGAGGCGGAGCTCGTCCCGCGGATCGTCGAAGGGCTTGTCCCCTACCTCCAGGAGCAGGTGGCACCCGACCTCATCGACGCGCTGATGCCCAAGATCCGCGACGAGATGGCCCCGGAGCTCATCGACGCGCTCATGCCGCGGATCGAGGAGAGCATCGCCCCGCAGCTGGTCGAGGCGCTGATGCCGAAGATCCGCGACGAGGTGGCCCCGGATCTGGTGGACGCGCTGATGCCGAAGATCCGCGATGAGGTCGCCCCGCAGCTTGTCGAGGCCCTGATGCCGCGGATCGAGGAGCAGGTCGGTCCGCGGTTGATCGATGCGTTGATGCCCAAGATCCGCGACGAGGTGGCCCCGGAGCTCGTCGAGGCCCTGATGCCGAAGATTCGGGCCGAGGTCGTGCCGTTGATCCTCGAGGACATCGTCGACGACCCCCGGGTCCGTGACCTCATCCGCGAGCAGAGCCAGGGCCTGCTCCTCGATGCGCTGGAGTCCGTCCGCGAGAACCTGGCGGACGCCGACGTGCTGGTCGAACGGGTCGGGAGGCGCCTGCTGCGCAAGTCCCCGCGGCCGCAGCCGGCATCGGCTGTCACCCTGATGCTCGACGCAGCCGGGGACGAGGACACCACGCCCGCCCGCCTGACCCGCGAGAACCTCGCCGAGCAGCGCAATGCATGGCGCGCCATGCCGGTCCCGCCGGCCCCGCCCGGCAGGGAGTTCGCCCATGCCGGTGCCGTGACCCGCCTCGTGGCCTTCGCAGTGGACACCACGCTCGTGGCGTGGCTGGTCAGCCAGGGGCTGTCCGCGCTCGTCAGCCTCCTCGACACGGTCTTCGACCCGGCCCCGAACTGGCTGATCGCAATCCTCACCGGCATCGCGGCCTCGCTGGTGCCGGTCTACCTGGGCGTCTGCTGGTGGCTTGCGGGGCGCACCATCGGCTCTGCGCTCGTGGGCACGCGCGTGTGCACCCCCGACGGGCGCAACCCGGGACTGGTCAGGGCCCTGATCAGGGCATGGGTCGGGGTGCTCGGGTTCGTGGTGTGGATCATCACCGGCGTCGTCAGCCTGTTCGACGCGAAGCGTCGATCTGTCCTGGATCTCGTCCTGGCCACCGAGGTGCGTTATGTGGTGCCCCTCGACCAGCAGCGGCGGTACATCCGCGAGGCGCTCCAGCAGCGCCACGACCGGGCCGCCGCGGCACAGGCACCATCCGGCCCTGACGCCGGCCCCCCGACCGACGCCCCATGAGGAGCCCGCGGGGCGGCCACGAGCTGCCTGATCCATGGGTGGCACCGGTACCGGAGGTAGCCTGCAGCCCGACTGCGATGCCCGTCCCAGGAGGTTGCATGCACCCCCGTCCCGAGCCACTGCCGGACGGCACGATCATGTTCCACGCGGGATTCCACAAGACCGGCACGACCGCGCTGCAGTCGGCCTTCGCGAGCAGTCGTCCGCAGCTGCTCGACGCCGGGGTGCTCTACCCCGGGAACCGCCGCTCGCACCACCGGGCAGCAATGGTGGTCACGAAGCGCACCTGGGGCTGGGAGGAGCGCGGCGGCCGGCGAACCGAGCCCAAGTACTGGGGACGTGTGGCGCGTGCGGCGGCCGCGCACGAGGGCCGCGTCGTGATCTCCAGCGAGGGCTTCGCCCTTGCGGACGACGCCGCCCTGGACCGGATCGTGGATCGCCTCGGGGCCGAGCGGTTGCACGCGGTGTTCACCCTGCGCCCGATGGCGCGCCTGCTGGCCTCCTCGTGGCAGCAGTACCTGAAGTACGGGCTGGCCATGCGCTACGAGAACTGGCTGAAGAACGTCTTCGCCGCCCCACCGGAGTGCCCGCCGACGCCCAACTTCTGGCGCCGCAACGACCATGCCGGGATCATGGCCCGGTGGGCCCAGCGGCTGGGTCCCGACCGCGTCACCCTGGTCGTCCTCGACGAGGCAGACCGCGACTACCTGTTCCGCACGTTCGAGCACCTGCTCGCGCTGCCCAGCGGGCTGCTCGTCCCGGATCCGGAGCTCAGCGCCAGCAACCGCTCGATGACCGCGGCCGAGGCCGAGATGCTGCGACAGGTCAACGCCGGCGGGGCCAAGCGCTGGGACTGGCCGCAGTACGAGAAGCTCGTGCGCCGCGGGGCCATCCTGCGGATGGTCGAGGCGCGCACGCCGGAGCCTGACGAGGCGCCGTTGGGCACCCCCGAGTGGGCGATCCGGGCGGCACAGGACGTGGGTGCCCGGACCGCCGAGCAGGTGGCCGCGCTGGGCATCGCCGTGCACGGGGACCTCACCAGCCTGGCGGACCCGATCCCGGCCGGCGCCCCTCCGACCGATGCGCTGCGGCTGCCGGTGCACGCCGCCGCCGAGGCCGTACTCGGGGCGATCTCGGGGGCGATGGCCGGCAAGCCCGTCGCGCCCGACAGCGACCAGGCCATCAACAAGCTCGACCTCCCCGCCGTCCAGCGGCTGAGCACGCGCGAGGCAGCCGACCTGCTCAAGCTGCGCCTCGGCGAGGCCCGCGAGTGGCGGATGGCGAAGCTGAAGCGGTCGACCCGGGCCGCGTTGCGGCGTCCATAGGCCGCAGGACTGCTCAGCGCTGGGTCGCCGCCCGGCGCGTGCGGCGGTTGCGGTACATGGCGTCGTCCGCGCGGGCCACGAGGTCCGACAACCGGTCTGTTGCCCGGATCTCGGCCACGCCGGTGCTGATCGAGATCCCCGCCGGCATCCCGGCGGGCCCGGGATCATCGCAGAGCACGGCCGCGGCCAGGCCCGCGGCGATCCGGGCAGCTGCCGTCGCATCACAGGCGGGCAGCAGGAGCACGAACTCATCGCCTCCCCACCTGCTGACCACGTCGCTGCGGCGCACCACGGTCGTGGCCACGCGGGCCACCTCCCGCAGGGCCGCATCCCCGGCGTTGTGCCCGTGCGTGTCGTTGTAGTACTTGAAGTCATCGAGGTCGAACAGCACCACCGAAAGTGGCTGCTCGCTGCGTATCGCGAAGCTGATCGCATCGGCGGCCATCGCCTCGAAGGCCTGGCGGTTGTACGCCCCCGTCACGTGGTCGCGGGTGGCTGCGCGGACCAGGCTCCGGTGGTAGCGGTTGATGACGATGACCGCCAGGGCGACGATCGCGGCGCAGGACATGGCCCCGAACGCGAGGCTGAACCCGAAGGTCCCCAGGTCCGTCGGCGCGGGGCACTCGTGCACGGCCCTCCTGGCCGCCAGCCAGGTGCCGATGATGATGGGCAGGAATCCCGCGGTCAGGGCCGTGATCAGGGCCAGCAGGATCCGGCGGCGCTCGCGCGCGAAGTCGGCGTCCATCATGGCCCCCTCACTGCCGCATACGCACGGCTGCTCCACGGTAGGCCGTGCCGGGGCCGGCGGCATCGGGATTCCCCCGGATGGCCGAAGGCTGTCCACGGCGCATCCGCGCACCCGGTGGCGCCATACTCACCGCAGACCACGACTCTCAGGAAGGGGAGATGCATGTCGGGCAAGTTCGAGCTCTACACGGACAACGCGGGCAAGTTCCGGTTCCGGCTCAAGGCCAGCAACGGCCAGACCATTGCCGCCAGCCAGGGCTACGCCTCGAAGAAGTCCGCCCTTGAGGGGATCGAGTCCGTGCGCAAGCACTCCGTCGATTCGCCGGTCGTCGAGGTCGACGAGTAGCCACGACCCAGCTCGGCGACCCCGGACTCGCGCCATCCACCGGGATGGCCGGCTCGGGGGCGCCGCCGGCGGGCGCCGGTGGCCCGCTGGTTGCATGGGCCTGTCCGTCGCGGATGGCATGCTTGCCGGGTGAGTCAGCGCCCCGGCCAGGTCGTTCGATGGGGCACGGCATGCGTGCTGGCCCTCGCCGCGTGCGGTGCGAGCCCCGCGGCCGCCCCCCTCGACCCGGTTGTGTCCAGCCCGCGGTCCACGCCGTCGGCCCCCGTCCGGACGCAGCCGTCGGAGGATCCCGTCCTGGCGTGCGTCGCGCGGCTGCCCGAGGATGTGCGGATCGGCCAGACCATGCTGGTCACGACGACCGACGTCACCCGGGTCCAGGGCTGGCTCGATGACGGCCTGATCGCCGGGATCCTGTCCAACGGGAGCCTGACGGCCGCGGTGGCCGGCGCCCTGGACGAGGCGACCACCGGCAGCCCGTACGGGGCCCTGCTGGCCGCTGACGAGGAGGGGGGCCAGGTCCAGCGCTACCGCGACGTGATCGGTCCGCTCCCGTCCGCCCAACGGCAGGCGACCACGATGACCCCCGACGAGGTCCGTGCCCTGTACGCCGAGCATGGGGCATCCCTTGTCGACTGGGGGGTCGACCTCGTGTTCGCGCCGGTCGTGGACGTGGGCCACGGCCCGGGAATCGGCTCGCGCGCCTACTCCGATGACCCGGATGTGGTGGCCGAGTACGGTGCGGCCGCCGCCCGGGGGTACGCGGACGCCGGACTGCTGCCTGTCCTCAAGCACTTCCCCGGGCATGGCAGCGCCACCGGCGACACGCATCTCGAACTGGCCGTCGGCCCCCCGATCGACGAGCTGCGCGCCAGCGATCTCATCCCCTTCCGGGTCATCCCCCAGGAGGTCGACGTGGCCGTGATGGTCGGCCACACGAGGATCCCGGGCTACTCGCGGCAGCCGGCCAGCCAATCCCCGAAGGTCATCGGCGAGCTGCTTGTCGACGAGCTCGACTTCGACGGGCTGATCGTCAGTGACGCCCTGGGCATGGCGGCCTCTGGGGAGCCGACCCAGGGTGCGGCCCTGGTCGGGTTCGTCGCCGCAGGCGGTGACCTCGGGATCGTCGGACCCGGTGGCTCGGTGGAGGGCCGCCGCGCGCTGCGCCGGGCGCTGGCGGACGGGACCGTGACCCAGGAGCGGCTCAACGACGCCGCCGCGACGGTCCTGGCTGTCAAGGGGATCGACCCCTGTGACGTCGCCGGGGTCCCTGCGCCGGTGGTCCCGGACTCCGAGGTCCCCAGCGACCCGGCCGTGATCAACCCCACGAACGAGCCCTGACCAGTCGCTCGAACCGGCCGACGCCGGCGACGGCGCGCATTCCGGAACGCAGCCGGGGTTTCGTCGGGCTCCGGTCGGGCACTATGTAGGCGTGTCCCTGCAGTCGCGCATCCCGCGGTTGGCGCAGCGCCGGTACCGCCTGACCTGGTGGCTCGTCACCCGAGGTCTCGTGCTGCTCATGTCCCTCGGGATGATGCTGCACCACGATTGGAAGCACATCTTCGACGACCTCAACGTCTACTCCCGCTGGGGGGAGGGCCTTGCCGACGGCCAGGTGCCCGCGGATGACCCGATGTGGCAGTACCCACCCCTGGCGGCGTTCGTGTTCGGCGGGATCGGCCTGCTCGGCTCCCAGCCCTGGTTGTTCCTGCTGCTGTTCGTCGCCGTGGACATCGCCATCAGCGTGCTCCTGGCCCGCGACGCTGCCCGGCGCGATCGCTGGGACGGCTACGCGGTCTGGCTGGCAGCACCGCTGCTGCTCGGCCCGATCCTCTACGGGCGCTACGACTCCATCCCGACCCTGGCCGCGATGGCCGGCCTCCTGGCGCTGGCCGTGCCGGTCGGCGCCGGCGCCGTCCTGGCCATCGGCGGCGGCCTGAAGGTCTGGCCCGCGGTGATGGCCCTGGCCCTGAGCCGTCGCGACTGGTTGCGTGGTGCCCTCGGGGCCACCCTGGCCACGGTGGTCGTGGTGGCCACCGCGGCCTGGGCGTTCCCAGGTGTCATCGCCGGCTTCCTGGGCAACGGCGGGGCCCGCGGCCTGCAGACGGAGTCGGTCGCCGCGCTGCCGTTCGTGTGGGCCCGCCTGTTCGTCGGGGATGCGGGGATCCCCGAGGCGTTCCGGTACGGATCCTCCGAGGTGGGGGTCCCGCTCGCCGACGCGGTCGCGCCGTGGCTGATCCCGCTCACGGGCCTCGGGCTGCTGCTGCTGATCCTCGCGCGCGCCCTCGGCCGGCTCGACCATGCGCCGGTCGCCGACATCGCGTTCGTCGCGATCCTCTGGCTGACGGTCACCTCGCGGGTGCTCAGCCCGCAGTACAACGTGTGGCTGGTCGGGATGGCTGCCCTGGTCTGGGCTGCGGGCTCCCCGCGGATGCGCACCGCCACGCTGCCCGTGGCGATCACCGCGGTCGCGGCACAGGCCCTCTACCCGTTCGCCTACATCGACATCATCGACGGTGGTGTCATCGGGGTCGCGATCCACACGGTGCGGATCGTGGCCCTGCTCGCGGCGATGGTCCTCGCCGTGCGGGCACTGCTGCCCGCACGACCTGGGGCGTCCGGGACGCCGGAGCATGTCCCCGCCGATGCGGGCTCGACGCGCACCGGGATTCGGGCCGCCGGGTCCTGAGCACGTATCCTCGTGCCAACCCGACCTCGGAGGACACCGTGAACCGCACCCGCACGCTTGCCGCCCTCGCCGGCGCAGGACTGGCCCTGACCGCCTGCTCGCCGGCTGCCGACACCGCCACCGAGCCCTCGGCGTCGGCCTCCGGGATCACCTGCGACAAGGCGACGCTCGAGACCAAGCAGCCGGGCAAGCTCGTGATCGCCACCGGACAGCCCGCCTACGAGCCCTGGGTCAAGGACGACGCCCCGGAGTCCGGCGAGGGGTTCGAGGCCGCCGTGGCCTACGCCGCCGCGGAGAAGCTGGGCTATGACCCCGCGGACATCCAGTGGACCCGCACGACCTTCGACGTGGCGATCGCCCCGGGGGCCAAGGACTTCGACTGGAACCTCCAGCAGTTCTCCATCACCGAGGACCGGGAGAAGGCCGTCGACTTCTCGTCGTCGTACTACGACGTGAACCAGGCGATCGTGTCCTACGCCGGCTCCCCGATCGCTGCGGCGATGTCGCTGGCCGACCTCGAGTCGGCGAAGCTCGGTGCCGCGGTCGGCTCGACGTCCCTGGACGCCGCCCAGCAGCTGGCCACCGGTGAGGAGGTGGCGGTGTTCAACGACAACGCCGCGGCGGTCAGCGCGCTGAAGAACGAGCAGATCGACGGACTCGTCGTCGACCTGCCCACGGCCTTCTACCTGGTCGCAGCCGAGCTCGACGAGGGGGTCATCGTCGGCCAGCTGCCCGCCGCCGAGGGGACCACGACCGACCAGTTCGGGATCCTGCTGCCGAACAACAGCGCCCTGACCCAGTGCACCACCCAGGCGGTCGACCAACTCCGTGCCGACGGGACGCTCGACACGCTCGAGACGACCTGGCTGGGCTCGGACGCGGGCGCACCCATCCTCCAGTAGCTGCGGTGAGCCAGCCGACGGGGGGCCGCACCCCGAGTGCCGAGGAGCTGCGCCGGCGGGGGGTGCGCGCCAGCCAGTCGCGCCGGCGCACTGCTGTCGCGGGCGTCTCCAGCGTCCTGGTCATCGGGGCGCTGGTCGCCGTCGTGGTCAGCTCGCCGGGCTGGGACGTGGTGCGGCTCACCTTCTTCGACCTGCAGTACGCGCGCGAGGTGCTGCCGGTGGTCTTCACCGGCCTGCTGCTGAACATCAGGCTGACCGTCGTGGCCACGGTCCTCATCGCGATCCTCGGCCTCGCCCTGGCGCTGGCCCGAACCTCGAAGGCGCCTGCCCTGGCCCCGTTCCGGATCCTGGCGACCGGGTACGTGGACCTGTTCCGCGGCGTGCCGACCCTGCTGGTGATCCTGCTCATCGGCTTCGGCGTGCCGGCCCTGGGGCTCACCGGCGTCACGTCCTCGGTGGTCGTCCTGGGCACGGCCGCGATCGTGCTGACCTACTCGGCGTACGTCGCCGAGGTGCTGCGCAGCGGAATCCTCTCGGTGCACCCGAGCCAGGGCGCCGCGGCGCGCTCGCTGGGCCTGACCTCGGGCCAGGCGCTGCGCTACGTGATCCTGCCCCAGGGTGTCCGTCGGGTCATCCCGCCCCTGATGAACGACTTCGTCTCGCTGCTCAAGGACACGGGCCTGATCTCGGTCCTCGGCGTCGTGGATGCGATCCGCGCTGCCCAGATCGAGTCCTCCAGGTCGTTCAACTACACCCCCTACGTCGTCGCGGCCGTCCTGTTCCTGATCCTGACGATCCCCCTGACGCGGCTCACGGACCGGTTCATGCACCGCTCGATCCAGCGCCAGAACGCCCAGGTCGGCGCATGACGGCCATGCGCCCCCCGGTGCTCAGCGTCGAAGCCGTGCACAAGTCCTTCGGTGCCGAACAGGTCCTCGAGGGCGTCAGCCTGGAGGTGCCCGAGCACACGGTCACGGTGCTGATCGGCGCCTCGGGCTCGGGCAAGTCCACGCTGCTGCGGTGCATCAACCTGCTCACGGCCGTCGACGACGGCGTGATCCGCCTCGACGGGTGGGACATCACCGATCCCGAGGTGGCCCCCGACGATGTCCGCCGCAAGGTCGGCATGGTGTTCCAGTCGTTCAACCTGTTCCCGCACCTGACCGTCCTGGACAACATCACGCTCGCACCGCGCAAGGTGCACCGGGCCTCCCGGGCCTCCGCCGAGGCCGACGGGATGGCGCTGCTGGAGCGCTTCGGGCTCGCGGACAAGGCCCGGCAGTACCCGGACAGGTTGTCCGGCGGGCAGCAGCAGCGCGTCGCGATCGTGCGCTCGCTGGCGGTGGCCCCCCGCCTGATGCTGATGGACGAGGTGACCTCGGCGCTGGACCCGGTGCTGGTCAACGAGGTGCTGTCCACGGTGCGTGAGCTCAAGGCCGAGGGGATGACCATGGTCATCGCGACCCACGAGATGGGCTTCGCCGAGCAGGTGGCCGACGAGGTCTGCTTCCTGTCGGCCGGGACCATCGTCGAGCGGGGGGCACCTGATGCCCTGCTCCACGATCCGCAGGACCAGCGGACCCGGGACTTCCTGCGCCGGGTGCACGAGGCCGGGCGGCTGTAGCCGCAGTCGGCCAGGTCACGCCCCCGTGGTCCCGGTGGCGCCGGCGTCGAACACCCCGGTGGAGCGCGTCCGGCTGTGGCCCGCGGCCCCGAGCGGCAGCCACACCGTGAACCGGCACCCCTGGCCCACGCCGGTGTCGAGGTCGACCCTGCCCCCGTGGGCGGCGACGATCGCGGCGACGATCGACAGCCCCAGGCCGGACCCGCCGTCAGCCCGCGATCGGGCGGCGTCAGCTCGGTAGAACCGCTCGAACGCCCGTGCCGCGACCTCCGGCGGCATCCCGGCACCGTGGTCGACGACCGCGATCGTCGCCCATCCCGGCCGGCCCCCCTCGCCGGGCACGGCGTCGACCCGCACGGCCACCGGCTGGTCGGTCGGTGAGTACCGCAGCGCGTTGGACAGCAGGTTGTCCACCACCTGGCGCAGGCGCAGGGGGTCGCCGGGGACGGACAGCCCCACGGCCGGCTCGGCCACGTGGATCGCCACCGCCCGGTCCGGGGCGCCGGCACGCGCGGCGGCCACCGCATCGGTCACGAGGTCCACCATGTCCACGTCGGTGATCTCCAGCGGACGCTGCTGGTCCAGGCGGGCCAGCAGCAGCAGGTCGTCGACCAGGACGCCCATGCGCGCGGCCTCCGCCTCGATCCGCGACATCGCGTCGTCCAGGGCCGCGCCCTGATCCACCGCGCCGATCCGGTACAGCTCGGCGAACCCGCGAACCGAGGTCAGCGGGGTCCGCAGCTCGTGGCCGGCATCGGCCACGAACTGGCGCATCCGCGCCTCCGAGGCCCGCGCCCGACCGGCCGAGTCGCGGGCGGCCACCTCGGAGGCCCGCTGGGCGGCCAGCGCCCCGGCAAGGTCGTCGACCATGGTGTTGAAGGAGCGGGCGAGGCTGCCGACCTCCGTGCGCGGGTCGGCCGCCGGTGCCCGCCGCGCGAGGTCGCCGCCGGCGATCGCTGCCGCGGTCTCCTCCACGACTCCCAGCGGGCGCAGGCTGCGGCGCACGAGGATCCGCCCGGTGACGCCCAGCACCAGCAGGACGACGGCCCCGATCGCCACCTCGATGAGGATCAGGCGGTTGACGGTCGCGTCGATGCCGCTGATGTCCTGGGCCACCGACACCGAGCCCGAGCCGTCCGCCAGGGGAGCGCTCACCACGCGCCACCGGGTGTCGCCGGACGCCGAGGCGACGAGGTAGCCCTCGCCGGACCGGGCGGTTGCTGCGGCCACGGTCAGGTCCGGCAGCACCGGGGGGTCGGTGACGCTGGTGACGTCCGAGAGCACCTCGTGGCCCGTCCCCGTCACATCGGACAGGCGCACGTACATCACGTCGGGGCCGATGGGTCCCGGCCGGGGCGGGCCGAAGCCGTCGTCGGGCTGCGGGAACGCGTCGGCGCTGGCCATTGGTCGCAGCACGTCGGCCAGGTTGCGATCCACCTGGTTGTACAGGTACCCGCGCAGGGCGGCCACGGTGGCTGCGCCGGCCAGGAGCAGGGCAGCCGCGACGAGCAGCAGGAGCAGCCCGACCAGGCGGGAGCGCAGCGGGGTGGCCTGCAGCCTCCCGGCCAGGCGGCGGGGCATCAGGACCCCCGCGGCACGCGCAGGACGTAGCCCACGCCGCGCACCGTGTGCAGCAGGCGCGGCTCCGTGGTGTCGACCTTGCGGCGCAGGTAGGAGATGTAGGACTCCACGACGGTGGCCTCGCCGCCGAAGTCGTAGTGCCACACGTGGTCCAGGATCTGGGTCTTGGACATCACCCGGCCCTGGTTGGCCATCAGGAACCGCAGGAGCTTGAACTCGGTCGGCGAGAGGTCCACCGGCTGGCCGGCCTTGAAGACCTCGTGGGCATCCTCGTCGAGCTCGATGTCGGCGAAGGTCATCTGCTCGGTCCCGGGTTGCGGTGCCAACCCGGCGCGCCGCAGGATCGCCCGGATCCGGGCAAGGACCTCGCCGAGGCTGAACGGCTTGGTGACGTAGTCGTCGGCCCCCAGGGTCAGGCCGGTGACCCGGTCCTCGACCGCGTCGCGCGCGGTGAGGAACAGCACCGGGCAGTGGTGGCCCTCCTGGCGCATCCGGCGCACGACCTCGAAGCCGTCGAGTCCGGGCATCATCACGTCGAGCACCACGAGGTCCGGGGCCACCGCGGCGACCTGGTGCAGGGCCTGGGTCCCGTTGCCAGCCGTGTGCACCTCGAAGCCGGAGAACCGCAGGCTGGCCGACAGGAGCTCGACGATGTTCGGCTCGTCGTCGACGACCAGGAGCCGGGCCTCGGGCTCGGCGGTCGAGGCGGGAGGTGCCGGCGCTGGCTGGGGACTCATGGTGCCCATTGTGTGCGGCCCCGGTTGCGGGAGTCTGGCAGTTGCCTGTGAGAAGCCTGTGAATCCGGGTCGTCGGGAAGCGGCTGCTCGGGCCCGCGCCCAGGTGGGAACCGCCGGGCGCCGGGCGGGTTCTGCACGTCTGGTCCGGCGCGTCTGGCATGGGCGCCGCGGGGTAGGGACCGGGTGAGCCATGTCAGATGTGGGTGTGGCTCTGTGTCCGATTCTACCGAAGTGCGTCGATCCACCGGAGAGGTGTGTGCAGGGCGAAAACGCGGACGTGTGGGATTCGTTCCGTCTGGGTGTTGACATACGTGGGATGTTGGGTGTTCACTACAGCCATACGGACACAGACGGAGGCATACGGATGTACGCAGAAGAGCGGCAGGCGGAGATCGTGAGCCGGGCCCGCACGGCCGGTCGGGTCGAGGTCGCCGAGCTGGCGGAGTCCTTCGACGTCACCCCGGAGACGGTCCGACGGGACCTCAGCGCACTGGAGCGCGCCGGGCTGCTCCGCCGCGTCCACGGGGGGGCGATCGTCGTGGACCTCTTCGGGTTCGAGCCCGCCCTGGCTGTTCGGGAGTCGGTGCACACCTCGGAGAAGGCTCGGATCGCAGAGCGTGCGCTCGGGCTGCTCCCCGAGGAGGGTGCCATCGCCCTCGACGCCGGCTCCTCGACCTACCGCCTGGCCGAGATGCTGCCCGCCGACCGCGCCCTCACGGTGGTCACCAACAGCCTCCCGATCGCCTCCCTGCTGGCCAGCCGCAGCGCCCTGACCGTCCACCTGGTCGGCGGCCGGGTGCGCGGGCGGACGCTCGCGACCGTGGACAACGCAGCGCTGGAGTACCTGCGCACGGTCTTCGTCGATGTCGCCTTCCTGGGCATCAACGGCTTCTCGATCGACCGTGGCCTGACCACGCCGGACAGTGCCGAGGCTGCGGTCAAGGCGGCCTACGTCGCCTCAGCCCGGCGCAGCATCCTGCTGGCCGACCACACGAAGTTCGGCACGGCCCATTTCGCCCACGTCGCCGATCTCGCCGAGATCGACGTGATCGTCACCGATTCAGCCCTATCCGATGAGGCCACCTCCGAGATCGAGGCGGCCGGACCCCAGGTGGTACGCGCATGATCGTCACAGTCACGTTCAACCCGAGCCTCGACCGCACGATGGCCTTCCAGACCCTCGTTCGTGGCGAGGTCCTGCGGGCCGACTCCACCCTGGAGGACCCGGGTGGCAAGGGTGTCAACGTCACCCGCTTCCTGACCGCCCACGGCACCCCGTCGATCGCCGTGCTCCCTGCCGGCGGCCCGATGGGCCATGCCCTGATCTCCGCGCTGGACGAGGCGGGGATCCCGCACCGGGCCATCCCGATCTCCGGGCGGACCCGGGCCAACGTGGCCGTCGTCGAGCCTGACGGGACCACCACCAAGCTCAACGAGGCCGGCCCTGTCCTCTCCGACGCCGAGCTCGACGCGCTCGTCGCGGCCGTTGCCGAGCTGGCCACCCCGGGCGGATGGGTCGTCGTTGCCGGAAGCCTCCCGACCGGGCAGTCCACCGACATCGTCCTGCGCGTCGCCGCGGTCGCCCGCGCCGCCGGGTCGCTGTTCGCGCTCGACATCAGCGGCCAGGCGCTCGCCGATGGCCTGGCCGCCAAGCCGGACCTCATCAAGCCCAACGAGGAGGAGCTCGGCGAGATCCTCGGTCGTGAGCTCAGCACCCAGGCCGAGGTCCTGGCCGGATGCGACGAGGCCCGCGCCCGCGGCGCGGGTGCCGTGATCTGCAGCCTCGGCTCCAAGGGCGCGGTGCTCGTCGATGCCAACGGCCGCTGGCAGGGGACCGGCCCGAGGGTCTCCGTCCTGAGCACGGTCGGCGCCGGCGACAGCCTGCTGTCCGGCTTCCTGCACGCGGGTGGCTCCGGCCCGGATGCCCTTCGGATGGGCATCGCCTGGGCCACCGCGGCAGTCCAGACCCCCGGTACGGGCATCCCGTCCGCCGGGTTGATCGACCCGACCGCTGTGGAGGTGAGCGCCATCGCCACAGCACCGCACTGACGCCAACGCCCACGCAGTACCCCGAGAACCACACCAACCGGAGGTCAGTTCAATGCAGGTATCAACCACCCAGCTCGTCGAGTTGGATCTCGACAGCTCGGCCACCACGAAGGACGCGGCTGTTGATCGCCTCGTCGCCGTGGCAGCGGCCGCCGGCCGGGCCAGCGACCCGGCGACACTTCGCGCAGACGTCGCAGCCCGCGAGGAGCTGCTCCCCACCGGCATCGAGGGTGGGATCGGCATCCCGCACGCCCGCTCGGCCGGGATCGACGAGCCCACGGTCGTGTTCGGCCGCTCCACCAATGGGATCGACTGGGGCGCTGCCGATGGCCCCGCCAACCTGGTCTTCCTCATCGCGGTGCCCGAGGGCGCCGGTGACGAGCACCTGCAGATCCTGGCCAGCCTGTCGCGAGCGCTGATGAAGCCCGAGTTCCGCGACACCCTGCTCAAGGCCACCGACCCCCAGGTCGTGGTCGACACCATCAACGCCGCAGCCACTGGGGAGGCCCCAGCCGCGCGGCCGGCAGCCCCGGTCGCCGCGGCGGCTGCTCCCGCTGCGGCGGCTGCAGCGGCCCCCGCCCCGAAGGAGACCAAGAAGATGAAGTTCGTCGGCGTGACCTCGTGCCCCACGGGGATCGCGCACACCTACATGGCCGCTGAGGCCCTGGAGCAGGCTGCGAAGGCTGCCGGCCACGAGATCGTGATCGAGACCCAGGGCTCGGGCGGCTTCCAGAAGCTCGACCCGCAGGTCATCGCGGCCGCCGACGGCGTCATCTTCGCCAACGACGTGGAGGTGCGCGACAAGGCCCGGTTCGCCGGCAAGCCGACCCTCTCGTCGGGCGTGAAGCGCGCGATCAACGACGCCCCCGCGATGATCAAGGAGGCCGTTGCCGCAGTCGAGGCCGGTCCGGTCCCCGCAGGCACGGCCGCAGCTGCCGCTGCGGCGTCGGCCAGCTCCGGTGGCATGGCCACCAAGGTCGAGGAGGGTCACTTCGGCATCCGCCTGCGCGGCTACCTGATGACCGGTGTCTCGTACATGATCCCGTTCGTCGCAGGCGGCGGCATCCTGATCGCCCTGAGCTTCATGCTCGGCGGCTACGAGATCGTCGCGGTCAACGCCGACCCGCAGGCGTTCATCGACCAGTTCAGCTTCTTCGACCTGAGTGACTGGGCCGGGCTCATGTTCATCCTCGGTGCGGTCGCCTTCGGGTTCCTGAACGCGGTGCTCGCCGGATTCATCGCCTACGCCATCGCCGACCGGCCAGGCCTCGTGCCCGGCTTCGTCGCGGGTGTCGCTGCCGGGACGATCGGGGCCGGCTTCCTCGGCGCCATCGTCGGCGGCCTCACCGGTGGCTTCATCGCGCGGTTCATGTCGCAGCTCAACGTGCCCAAGGCGATCCGCGGCGTCATGCCGGTCGTGATCATCCCCCTGGTGGCGACCTTCCTCAACGGAGCGTTGATGCTCACCGTCCTGGGCAAGCCGCTGGCCGCGGTCCAGAAGGGCCTCACCGACTGGCTGGCCGGACTCTCGGGTGCCAACCTGATCCTGCTCGGCGCCATCCTCGGCCTGATGATGGCCTTCGACATGGGCGGCCCGGTCAACAAGACCGCCTACGTCTTCGCCACGCTGAACCTGACCACCGCCATCGCGGACAACAACGGCCCGGCCCTGCAGATCATGGCCACCGTCATGGCCGCCGGCATGGTTCCCCCGCTGGCGATGGCGCTGTCCTCGACCGTGCTCCGGCCGAAGCTCTACACCGAGGCTGAGCGGGAGAACGGCAAGGCGGCCTGGCTCCTTGGTGCCTCCTTCATCACCGAGGGTGCGATCCCGTTCGCCGCGTCCGATCCGCTGCGGGTCATCCCCTCGCTCATGGCCGGCAGCGCCCTCACCGGCGCCCTGGTGATGGCCTTCGGCTCCGAGCTGCGGGCACCGCACGGTGGCATCTGGGTCATCTCGCTGATCAGCAACCCGTTGATGTACCTCGTCGCGATCGCGGCGGGCACCGCACTGAGCGCCTTCATGGTCACGGCCCTGAAGTCGCGCAACCCGATCACCGACGAGGCGATCGAGGAGTCGCTTACCCACGCTGCGATCGCCTGATCGCACGGTGTCGGAACGCATCACAACTGAACCGCACGACGTGACGGGCACATAGCGGTTCCCGTCAACACGGACCAGGGGCTGGCACCTAGTGGGTGCCAGCCCCTGGACCTTGCGCACCCTGGTGGGCCGCCGGTCGCCGCCCGCGGGCGGTCGGACGTGGGCGGTCGGACGTGGGCCGTCGGGTCAGGACTGCGAGGCGCCGATCAGGCTCTCATCGGCCGCCGAGCGCGCCGAGGCCCGCACCCGGCGATCGGCCGGCCCACGCCGACGGGCGGAGCGCGCCTGTGTGGTGGCCCACTGGTCCAGGCTCGTCCAGGCCGTGCGGCCGCGGTGCCCGATCCAGTAGACCCGGGCGCGCAGGATCACGAGTACCGCGGCGAGCAGGGTCAGGACGCTCAGCGGGGAGGGCATGCCCGGCATCGGGATCGAGGGCAGCCCAAGGCTCAGGGCGCGCGGCTGGATCGGTGCTGTCGGGGCGTCCGCGGCGGGTGCGCCACCGGAGGCCACGGCATCCCGATTGGCCGGCGCCTTGCCCTTCTCCGGCAGGGCCAGGATCGCTCGGTCGAACTGAGGGGCGGGCGCGGAGGGGTCGCTGAGGCTACCGACGGGGCTGAGCTTGTCGGCGTTGGCGAAGCCCCACTTCAGCAGCGTCTCGCTGGCCCGGTAGGTGTTTCCGCCGATGTGGAACAGGGTGACCAGCAGTCGCCGTCCGTCCTTCTCGGCGCCCGCGACCATGGTGTTGCCGGCCTTGCTCGTGTAGCCGGACTTGCCGCCCAGGTACCCCTCCAGGCGCTGGTTCACCACAGTGCGGTTGTGGTTGTAGACCGGGTAGATGACGCGCTTGCCGTTCTCCATCTTCCCGGGGAAGTCGACCTGGCGGCGCAGGAGGCTGTCGGCGACCTCGCGGTTGGCCAGGGCGGCCCGCCCGATGAGCGCCATGTCGTAGGCGGTCGTCACCTGGCCGTCAGCGTCCAGGCCACTGGGGTTCTTGGCCGTGGTGCGCGACGCGCCCAGGCGCGCGGCCTCGGCGTTCATCTGCTCGACGGTCACCTTCACCCCGCCGTTGGCGCGGGCCAGGGCCTCGGCCGCGTCGTTGGCACTCGGCATGAGCGCGGCGTTCATCAGGTCGGCCACCGTGTAGGTCAGGCCCTTGTACAGCACGACGCGGTTGCCCTCGGCGTCCTCGTCAGCCGCGACGGCGCGGTACGGCTGCTCGGGGGCCAGCCGCGGCGCGACCGTCAGCGCTGTCAGGAGCTTCAACGTCGAGGCCGGGCGCACGACGAGGTCGGGGTTCAGCGAGGCCAGGATCTGGCCTGAGTCGAGGTCGGCCAGCACCCAGGAGTCGGCCGCGACGGGGGGAGCGGCGACGGTGCCGTCCTTGACCGCCATCTGGATCGTCGCGGTCTGGCCCGAGGGCGTCCTCACCTCGGTGCTGCCCGTGACTGCTGGTGCGGGATCCTCCCCCGGCAGGCCGACGGCAGCCTGTGCGGGGAGCAGCACGGCAGCGGACAGGGTGAGCGCGGCGAGCACGCGGGAAGTGGCACTCATAACGCGTCACAGGCTAAGTGCGGACCTGCCCGGTTCCGGGGAGCGACGCGGCTGTTGACGCTCGCGAAATCCCCGGATCGGCCACCGCACGGTGCCGGTCGGCTGGCAGCAGCCCACACTCACCGATCATCGACCAAGAACGGCACGTATCGGCCAACCTGTGGCGCTGAGCGGCCGCATGTGGCCGGATCGCGCCCGTGGGCGGACCTCGGCCGGGAGTTCAGCCGCGGTAGATCAGGGCGCGCTTCACTTCCTGGATCGCCTTGGTGACCTCGATGCCGCGCGGGCAGGCGTCGGTGCAGTTGAAGGTGGTCCGGCAGCGCCAGACACCCTCCTTGGAGTTCAGGATCTCCAGGCGCTGCTCAGCGCCCTCGTCGCGGCTGTCGAAGATGAACCGGTGCGCGTTGACGATGGCCGCCGGGCCGAAGTACTGCCCGTCGGTCCAGAACACCGGGCACGACGTCGTGCAGCAGGCGCACAGGATGCACTTGGTGGTGTCGTCGAAGATCGCCCGGTCCTCGGCGGACTGCACGCGCTCCTTGGTGGGCTCGTTGCCGGTGGTGATCAGGAACGGCATCACCTCACGGAACGCCTGGAAGAAGGGCTCCATGTCCACGACGAGGTCCTTCTCCAGCGGCAGGCCCTTGATCGCCTCGATGATGATGGGCTTCTTCGCGTTCAGGTCCTTGATCAGGGTCTTGCACGCCAGCCGGTTGCGCCCGTTGATCCGGATCGCATCCGAGCCGCAGATGCCATGGGCGCACGAGCGGCGGAACGTCAGCGTCCCGTCCTGCTCCCACTTGATCTTGTGCAGCGCGTCGAGGATCCGGTCGGTCGGGAACACATCGACGGTGAAGTCCTGCCAGAACGGCTCGGGGCCCTCGTCGGGCAGGAACCGACGCAGCCGGATCGTCACCGGGAACGGCTGCGGGATGTCGGTGGCAGCGGATGGTGCCGTGACTGTGGGGGCGGGGGCGTCGGTGGCCATCAGTACTTGCGCTCCATCGGCTGGTAACGGGTGACTGTGACGGGCTTGTAGTCCAGGCGGATCGACACCGATCCGTCCGGACCGACATCGCGGTAGGCCATGGTGTGCGCCATGAAGTTCGCGTCGTCGCGCGTCTGGTAGTCCTCGCGGGCGTGACCGCCTCGGGACTCCTTGCGAGCCAGCGCACCGACGACCAGCAGCTCGGCGAGGTCGAGCAGGAAGCCGAGCTCGATGGCCTCGAGCAGGTCGGTGTTGTACCGGGCACCCTTGTCGTGGATCGCGACGTTGGCGAACCGTGCGCGCAGTGCGCGGACGTCGGTGAGGGCCTGGGTCAGGGTCTCCTCGGTGCGGTAGACCTGCGCGTTGAAGTCCATCGTCTCCTGCATGGCCCGGCGGATGTCGCCGACCCGCTCGGTCCCGGTGCTCTCCACGAGCTGGCTGACCATGGCCTCGACACGGCTCGCGCCGACGGGGGGCAGGTCCACGAGGTCCGCGGTCGCGGCGTACTCGGCCGCCGCGATCCCGGCCCTGCGGCCGAACACGTTGATGTCCAGCAGCGAGTTGGTGCCCAGGCGGTTGGCACCGTGGACGCTGACGCAGGCGCACTCCCCGGCGGCGTACAACCCCGGGACGATCCGGTCGTTGTCGGCCAGGACCTCGGTGTTCACGTTGGTCGGGATGCCGCCCATCGCGTAGTGCGCGGTCGGGAAGACGGGCACCAGCTCGGTGATCGGGTCCACGCCCAGGTACGTGCGGGAGAACTCGGTGATGTCGGGCAGCTTCTCCTCGATCTGCGCGGCCGGCAGGTGCGTGAGGTCGAGGTAGACGTAGTCCTTGTGCGGCCCGGCCCCGCGACCCTCACGGACCTCCTGGACCATGGCGCGGGCGACCATGTCACGGGGCGCGAGGTCCTTGATGGTGGGTGCGTAGCGCTCCATGAACCGCTCGCCCGAGGCGTTGCGCAGGATCCCGCCCTCACCGCGCGCGCCCTCGGTGAGCAGGACGCCCAGGCCGGCCAGGCCCGTCGGGTGGAACTGGTAGAACTCCATGTCCTCCAGCGGCAGGCCCTGGCGGTACACGATCGCCATGCCGTCGCCGGTCAGGGTGTGGGCGTTCGAGGTGGTCTTGAACACCCGGCCGAACCCGCCGGTGGCGAACACCACGGACTTGGCCTGGAACGTGTGGATCTCGCCGGTGGACAGCTGGTAGGCCACCACGCCCGCGGTGCGCTGCTCGCCGTCGACCTCGTTGAGCAGCAGGTCCAGGACGTAGTACTCGTCGTAGAACTCGACACCCTGCTTGATGCAGTTCTGGTAGAGCGTCTGCAGGATCATGTGACCGGTGCGGTCGGCGGCGTAGCAGGCGCGGCGCACGGCAGCCTCGCCGTGGTTGCGCGTGTGCCCGCCGAAGCGGCGCTGGTCGATGCGGCCCTCGGGCGTGCGGTTGAACGGCAGGCCCATCTTCTCCAGGTCGATGACCGCGTCGATGGCCTCCTTGCACATGATCTCCGCGGCGTCCTGGTCGACCAGGTAGTCACCGCCCTTGATCGTGTCGAAGGTGTGCCACTCCCAGTTGTCCTCCTCGACGTTGGCAAGTGCGGCGCACATGCCGCCCTGGGCCGCGCCGGTGTGCGAGCGCGTCGGGTAGAGCTTGGTCAGCACCGCGGTGCGCACCCGGGGACCGGACTCGAGGGCGGCGCGCATCCCGGCGCCGCCCGCGCCGACGATCACGACGTCGTAGGTGTGGTTCTGCATGGCTCGCGCCACTCTCCGATCAGGCGATGGTGGGGTCGAAGGTGAAGATCACCAGGGTCCCCAGGACGAGGATGAACACGACGGCCACGGCGAGCAGGGTGAGCAGCCAGAAGCGGGTTCGCGGCTTCTCGGCGTAGTCGCTGATGACCGTGCGCATGCCGTTGCCGCCGTGGATCATGGCCAGCCACAGCTGCAGCAGGTCCCAGACCTGCCAGAACGGGCTGGACCAGCGCCCGGCAACGAAGCCGAAGTTGATGCGCTGCACGCCGCCGTCGAGGATGTTCATGATCAGCAGGTGGCCCAGGACCAGGAAGACCAGGACGAGCCCGGAGATCCGCATGAAGAGCCACGAGTAGCGCTCGTAGTTGCTGCTGCGCGCAGCCCGCGCGCTGCGGGGATCGGCGATCTCGACGCTCATGATGTGCTCCCGAAGAGTGCCTCGGCGGTGTGCTTGAGCATGAAGTACGCACCGGGGATCATGATCAGTGCCCACACGACCACGATCGTGCGGAACATGGCCTTCTGGTGCCGCGGGCCCTCGGCCCAGAAGTCGACCAGGATGATCCGGATGCCGTTGAGCGCGTGGTAGAGGACCGCGCCGACCAGTCCGACCTCCAGGAGGTTGACGATCGGGGTCTTGTACGTGGCGATCACCATGTCGTAGGCGTCCGGGGAGACCCGCACGAGGGCGGTGTCCAGGACGTGGACGAGGAGGAAGAAGAACACCGCGACGCCGGTGATGCGATGGGCCACCCAGGACCACATCCCCTCACCGCCGCGGTACAGGGTCCCCGCAGGCGCAGTGGCCATCGGTGGAGCCTCCTTGCTCGGAAGTGGCGGCCGTGGCGGGGGCATCCGCCACATGGTGGGCAGTCTAGTCCTGAGCCCCGGCGGCGCACCGGCGAGGATGCCCACCCCGGTCCCCGAAGCCCCCAGCCCAAGGTCCCGCCCACCCCCCGCCCGCGCCCCCGCCCCCTTCCTTCGTGATCCATTCGGGTTGCCGACCTTCTAGGCCACAGAACCTGAATGGATCACCGGCGAGGGAGTGCGCAGCGGCAGCGGCTCCGGGTGGGTCGGGTCAGGCGGCCGACTCGGCGGTCCGGGACGTCGTGGCCCGACACGTGGGTCCGCAGGCGTGGATCGCCCCGGTCCACCCACGGACGTGGAGCAGCTCCCCGACCTGGTCGGCAACGAGACAGGGACCGCCAGCGACCGCGAGCCATCCGAAGCGCAGGGTCGCATGCCCTGTGAGGGTCGCGTGGTTGTCGCGGCCCTGGTCACGCAGGACCTGCGACTCCTGCTCGTGACCGAGGCGACCGTCCAACTCGATGATCACCCCGTGATGTTCATAGAGCACGTCCCGGTACGCGCGGCGCACGCCCGAGTCCGCTGGTGCCTGGGCCCTCCCCAGGGGCAGCCCGTGGGGTCGAGCCACACGGTTTCGATAGCGCCTCTCGAGCTCACTTGTGACACCCACGCGAACCTCAGCGCACACTTGGTCGACCAGGCGCCTCCTGCGCAGCCGTGGCTTCGTGGCCGCGGCAGCCAGGATGCGATCGGGGGTCGTGAGTCGCAGCCGGCAGGCGCGCTGGATCACGTCGACGGCCGCAGCGTCGGACCCGGCCCCCGCCACAGCAGCCAGGACGGTGTGATCGATGCTGAGCACTGGTGGGACCCGCGCGGGGTGGGCCAGAACGTCAGGGCGTGGGACCCGAGTCACGCGCACTCCGCGGGCCCGGCGGCTGCATCCATCCGGCATCACCATCGTGATGGGCTCGTCCGCCGCGAGGTCGCCATCTGCCAGACCCCAGTACCTGGCGGCGGTGGTGCCGCCGACAACGCCCGTCGGCCCAAGCGCCAGGTGAGCAGCCCACATCCGTGCCGCCAACCCCGCCGGTCCCCGGTGAGTGAGGTGCACACCGCGATGCAGCGAGGTCCAGCGCCCGCTGGCCAGCAGCCTCCGGATCGCATCGGCGGGCAGGCCGGCGGCCTTCGCCTGCGCCGTCGTACACACGCCGGCCTGATGCCCGGCGATGGCCTCGGCGCTCCGCAGGGCGGTGGCCAGCAGGGGATTGCGACGTGGCATGCCCGGATGCTGCGCCATGAGTACGGCGTCGTCCAGCAGTCGTCCACAGGTGGGATGTGAACCGGCAGTCGTCCCGCCGAGATCCGCCCCCGTGATCCATGTGGGTTGGTGACGCTAGAAGGTCCCGAAGCCGAATGGATCACCGGGCGTTCGGCCGGGGGCAGCGGGGCGGGGCGGGCGGGCGTGTGCGCCCAGGGGCGCGTTCGGGGGCGGGGGATGCGATCCGGGCCTTTGGTCCCGTCCGGAGGGGACGGGGTGCACGGCGACTCCCGAGGGGGGCGGGCCTAGCCTTGGGCCATGGCAACCACCGAGTCCGGACGTCCGTTCGCCCCCCTCTACGACGCCGAGTCGCGTGCCGGTGCCGACCCCGCGCTCATCGGCGCCCCGGGCGAGTACCCGTACACGCGCGGGGTGTACCCCTCGATGTACACCGGCCGGCCCTGGACGATGCGCCAGTACGCCGGGTTCGGCACCGCCGCGGAGTCCAACGCCCGCTACCACCAGCTGATCGGCGCCGGCCAGACCGGCCTGTCGGTCGCCTTCGACCTGCCCACCCAGATGGGCTACGACTCCGACCACCCGTTGGCCTCCGGCGAGGTCGGCAAGGTCGGTGTGGCCATCGACTCGATCGACGACATGCGGACGCTGTTCAACGGCCTGCCCCTGGACAAGGTCTCCACGTCCATGACGATCAACGCCCCGGCGGCGGTGCTGCTCCTGGCCTACCAGATCGTCGCCGAGGAGCAGGGGATCCCCGGCTCCGCCCTGACCGGCACCATCCAGAACGACGTGCTCAAGGAGTACATCGCCCGCGGCACGTACATCTACCCGCCGGCGGCGTCCCTGCGCCTGATCACCGACATCTTCGGCTACTGCGCGGACGAGCTGCCCAAGTGGAACACCATCTCGATCTCCGGCTACCACATGGCCGAGGCCGGGGCCACCCCCGCGCAGGAGATCGCGTTCACCCTGGCCGACGGCATCGAGTACGTGAAGGCCGCCATCGCCGCCGGACAGGACGTCGACGACTTCGCCCCGCGGCTGGCGTTCTTCTTCGTCTCGAGGACCAGCCTGCTCGAGGAGGTCGCGAAGTTCCGCGCCGCCCGACGGATCTGGGCCCGGGTGATGCGCGAGCAGTTCGGCGCGAGGAACCCGAAGTCCCTCATGCTGCGCTTCCACACCCAGACCGCCGGGGTCCAGCTGACCGCCCAGCAGCCTGAGGTGAACATGGTGCGCGTGGCCATCCAGGCCCTGGCAGCGGTCCTCGGGGGAACCCAGAGCCTGCACACCAACTCCTTCGACGAGGCCATCGCGCTGCCCACCGAGAAGGCTGCCCGCCTGGCGCTGCGCACCCAGCAGGTGATCGCCTACGAGTCCGACGTGTGCAAGACGGTCGACCCGTTCGCGGGCTCGTACGCCATCGAATCCCTCACCGACGATGTCGAGGCGGCAGCGGTCGAGCTGATGGACAAGGTCGCCGAGCTCGGCGGCGCTGTCGCGGCCATCGAGAACGGGTTCCAGAAGTCCGAGATCGAGCGCTCGGCGTACCGGATCGCCAACGAGATCGACGCCGGCGAGCGCGTTGTCGTGGGGGTCAACAAGTTCACGATCGACACCGACGAGCCCTACGAGCCCCTTCGGGTGAACCCGGCGATCGAGGCCGAGCAGCGCGCCCGCCTGGAGAAGCTGCGGGCCGAGCGGGGCGACATCAGCGCGCTGCTGGAGGCCGTGCGCGAGGCTGCCCGCGGATCGGAGAACGTCCTCTACCCGATGAAGGAGGCGCTCAAGGCGCGCGCCACCGTCGGCGAGGTGAGCACGGCGCTGCGCGACGTGTGGGGTGAGTACGTGCCGCACGACGTGTTCTGAGCCGTACCTCCCGCGTCGGCCCGCGACGGGCGGCACCCGCTCGCGGCCTGCCAGGTGTGCGGTGTGCAGCGCAGGGCGGAGCGGAGCACGAGCGCCCGGCGAAGCGACCCTTCCCGGGTGACGCGGATCGTGACCGAATCGTGTCCGACATGGCCCTTGACATGGTCCGGGGCATCGCGTCGGCGCGGGTAAAATTCCGCGCAGACGTGGTCTGGCGCCGCATCGGCGCCTCGTCGGAATGAGATGGAGAACGTATGAAGACTCGTTTGCTCGCCGTGAGCGCCGTCGCGGCGCTGGCCCTCGCAGCCTGTGGTGAGGCCCCGGACGAGAACGCGGACGCGGGTTCGGCTTCCGGCAGCGCTGCTGCCGCTGACTTCCTCGGGTGCATGGTCACCGACCAGGGCGGTATCGACGACCGTTCGTTCAACGCCTCGGCGTGGGCCGGCCTGCAGGCCGCTGAGGCCAGCCAGGGCATCGAGGTCAAGTACGTGACCAGCAAGTCCGAGTCGGACTACACCCCCAACGTGAACAGCCTCGTGGCTGAGGACTGCGGGATCATCGTGACGGTCGGATTCTCCCTCGGCGACGCGACCGCCACCGCGGCCAAGGCCAACCCGGACACCGAGAAGTTCGCCATCGTCGACGAGAACCCGGATGGGGATCCCGACACCGACGGCGCCCAGCCGATCGACAACGTGAAGCCGCTGCTGTTCAACACCGCCGAGGCCGCCTACCTCGCCGGCTACCTGTCGGCGGGCATGAGCCAGACCGGCACCGTCGGCACCTTCGGCGGCATCAAGCTGCCGACCGTCGCGGTCTTCATGGACGGCTTCTCCGACGGCGTGGCCAAGTACAACGAGGACAACGGCGCGGACGTCAAGCTGCTCGGCTGGGACAAGGAGAAGCAGGACGGCCTGTTCGCCGGCAAGTTCGACTCGCCGACCGATGGCAAGAACCTGGCCAAGAACCTGATCCAGCAGGGCGCGGACATCATCATGCCGGTCGCCGGTGGCACCGGCCTCGGCGCTGCTGCTGAGGCCCAGGAGTCCGGCGGCAAGGTCGCCATCGTCTGGGTCGACCAGGACGGCTACGAGTCCGCCTCGCAGTACAAGGACGTCTTCCTGACCACGGTCGAGAAGGGCATCGCCACCGCCGTGGAGACCGCCACCACCGAGACGGTCAACGGCCAGTTCTCCAACACGCCGTTCATCGGCACGCTGGCCAACGAGGGCGTCGGCCTGGCCCCGTACCACGACTTCGAGTCGAAGGTCCCGGCCGAGCTGAACACCAAGGTCGAGGAGCTCAAGGCACAGATCATCGACGGCACCATCACGGTGGAGTCGACGAACTCGCCCCAGGCTGGCTGACCGGTCCGATCACCCGACGAAGCCCCCTGCGCCCGGCGCGGGGGGCTTCGTCGTGCCCGGGCGAATCGCGGCGAATCGCCGGGGCCTGAGCAGGAGTCCGGGGCCCGGTGATCGCTAGTGTGCGATCAGTCCACACCTGTGAGTCGGAGGAGGCAGCCGTGCGCCTGGAGCTGCAGGGAATCACCAAGAGGTTCGGCACCTTCACCGCGAACGACTCGATCGACCTGGTCATCGAGCCCGGCGAGATCCATTGCCTGCTCGGCGAGAACGGGGCCGGCAAGTCCACCCTGATGAACACCCTCTTCGGCCTGTACCGGCCGGAGGAGGGCACGATCCTCATCGACGGGCAGGAGGTGCACTTCCACGACCCCGGTGACGCCATGGACGCCGGGATCGGCATGGTCCACCAGCACTTCATGCTGGTCCCGGTCTTCACGGTCGCGGAGAACGTGATGCTCGGCCACGAGCTGACCAAGGGCGCGTTCCTCGACATCGAGGCCGCCCGCAACCAGGTGCTCGAGCTGTCGCAGAAGTACAACCTCGAGGTCGACCCCGACGCCCTGGTCGAGGACCTCCCGGTGGGGGTGCAGCAGCGCGTGGAGATCATCAAGGCCCTGGTCAAGGACGCCCAGATCCTCATCCTCGACGAGCCGACCGCGGTGCTGACCCCGCAGGAGACCGACGAGCTGCTCGAGATCATCCGCCAGCTCAAGGCCAGTGGGCGCTCGGTCGTGATGATCAGCCACAAGCTGCGCGAGATCAAGGCGGTCGCCGACCGGATCACCGTGATCCGGCGGGGCAAGGTCGTCGGCTCGGCGCTGCCCACCGACTCCGAGACCGAGCTGGCGGCCATGATGGTCGGGCGCGCGGTCAGCCTGAAGGTGGAGAAGGGCCCGGCGGCGCCGAAGGACGTCGTCCTGGCGGTCCGCGGCCTGACCGTGCGCTCGGAGACCGGGCAGGCCGTGGTCGACAACATCGACCTCGACGTGCACAGCGGTGAGGTGGTCTGCGTCGCCGGGGTGCAGGGCAACGGCCAGACCGAGCTCACCCAGGCGATCCTGGGCCTGCAGCACTTCGTCACCGGCTCCGCGAAGCTCAAGGGCGAGGAGCTCGTCGGCCGCACGACCCGCCACATCCTCGACTCAGGCGTCGGGTTCGTCCCGGAGGACCGCTCCGACGACGGGCTGGTCGGCTCGTTCTCGATCGCCGAGAACATGATCCTCGACCAGTACAACCAGGCACCCTTCGCCTCCGGTGTCCGGATGAAGCCGTCGGTGATCGCGGCCAACGCCGAGGAGAAGGCCAAGGAGTTCGACGTCCGCACCACCGGCGTGCAGCTGCCGGCGTCGTCGTTGTCGGGCGGCAACCAGCAGAAGGTGGTCCTGGCCCGCGAGCTGTCCAAGCCGGTCGTGTCGCTGTTCATCGCGTCCCAGCCGACCCGTGGTGTCGACGTGGGGGCCATCGAGTTCGTCCACAAGCGGGTGATCGCCGAGCGCGACGCCGGCGTGGCCGTGCTGATCGTGTCGACCGAGCTCGACGAGGTGGCCGCGCTGGCCGACCGGGTCGTGGTGATGTACCGGGGCAAGGTCATCGGCATCGTCCCCCCGGACACACCCCGAGGCGTGCTGGGCCTGATGATGGCCGGGGTCCCCCAGGACGCCGCCGCGCACGGTGGGGTCGCGACCACGGACCAGGAGGGCGCGAAGTGAGCAACACGGAGCTGCTGACGGAGGTCACCGCGCCCGCCCCGGAGCCGAGGCGCAGCCGGCGGGGATGGGTCGACCAGGTCGTGCTCTACCTGCTGTCGTTCCTGCTCGCCCTGGTCATCAGCGGTGTCCTGATCGCGTTCGCCGACGAGGACGTCCGGGAGTCGGCCAAGTACTTCTTCTCCCAGCCCATGGACACCCTCAGCGCAGCCTGGACCGCGGTGTCCGAGGCGTACAAGGCGCTGTTCTCCGGGTCGGTGATCAACTTCAGCGCCTACACGGTCACCGACGCGCTCAAGCCGTTCACCGAGACCCTGTACACCTCGACCTCCCTGATCCTCGCCGGCCTGGCCGTGGCCCTGCCGTTCCGGGCCGGCCTGTTCAACATCGGCGCCCAGGGCCAGCTGATCATGGGGGCGATCTTCGCCGGGTACGTCGGCTTCGCCTTCTCGATGCCGTTGCCGATCCACCTGGTGGTGGCGATCCTCGCCGGCCTGCTCGGGGGTGCGCTCTGGGGCGGGATCGTGGGCGTGCTGAAGTCCCAGACCGGGGCCCACGAGGTGATCGTGACGATCATGCTCAACTGGATCGCGATCTACTTCCTGCAGTTCCTGCTCACCAAGGACGCGTTCCAGCGCCCGGGCCGCGACGACCCGCTGAGCCCGGCTGTGGCGGCGTCCGCTCGGCTGCCCAAGCTCCTCGGCGACGACTACCGGCTGAACCTCGGGTTCCTGCTCGCCCTGGGCGCTGCAGCGTTCGTCTGGTGGCTGCTCGAGCGCTCGACGGTCGGGTTCGAGTTCCGGGCGGTCGGGGCCAACCCGAACGCCGCACGCACCGCCGGCATCAACGTCAAGCGTGCGCTGACCAGCGTGATGCTGATCGCCGGTGGCCTGGCCGGCCTGGCCGGCATGAACCAGATCCTCGGGGGTGCCACGGAGTACGCCCTGGGCAACGGGATCGCCGGCGAGATCGGGTTCGATGCGATCACCGTCGCGCTGCTCGGGCGCAGCAACCCCATCGGCGTGGTCTTCGCCGGCATCCTGATGGGTGGCCTGCGAGCCGGCGGTTCCTCGATGCAGGCCGCCACCGGCACCCCGATCGACATCGTGCTCGTCGTGCAGTCCCTGATCGTGCTGTTCATCGCCGCACCACCGCTGGTCCGCAAGATCTTCCGCCTGCGGGCCCCGAAGCCGGAGTAGAAGGAGCTGATCGACATGGCAACAGCCACTGCCCCCGCCCCGGCCGCCGCCGAGCCCGAGGTCCTGCGCCCGATCTCCTACAAGGCCCCGGTGATCATGGGCGTCTTCGGGATCCTGGCCCTCGTCCTCTTCGGGATCCGGGGGGACTCCGGGAAGTCCACGACCTTCGACCTGACCCTCGGCGGCGAGGCGCTGGCCCTGCCGGACCTGGTCGTGCCCTCCCGGGCCTTCTCGCTGGTCATGGCCGTGCTGTGCCTGGCGCTGGCCGGGTTGGCCCTCATGTGGTCCCGCCAGCGCAAGCCGGTCCCGGCCTGGGCGCTGGCGCTCTTCGGGGTCGCGTTCATCATGTCGTTCCTGTCCGCGGTGGCCGCCGGCAAGTCGATCCCGCTGACCGGGCTGCTGCAGGGGACCGTCCTGCTCAGCGTCCCGCTGATCTTCGGCGCGCTGTCCGGCGTCCTGTGCGAGCGCGCCGGCGTGGTCAACATCGCCATCGAGGGGCAGCTGCTGGCCGGGGCGTTCCTCTCCGCCCTGGTCGGGTCGCTGACGAACAGCCTGCTGGCCGGGCTGATCGCCGCCGTCGTCGCCGGCGTGGCCGTGAGCACCATCCTGGCCGTGTTCGCCGTGAAGTACTTCGTCGACCAGGTGATCGTCGGCGTCGTGGTCAACACCCTGGTCCTGGGCGTGACCTCCTTCTTCTACACCGCCGTCATGACCGACGACCCCGAGACGTTCAACTCACCGCCGGTCATGCAGCCGATCGCCATCCCGATCCTCAGCGACATCCCGGTGATCGGCCCCGTGCTGTTCAACCAGTCGCTGATCGTGTACCTGATGTACGTGATCGCCGCCCTGGTCCACGTCGCGCTGTTCAAGACCCGCTGGGGCCTGCGCGTGCGGGCCGTGGGCGAGCACCCGAAGGCGGCCGACACGGTGGGCATCGACGTGAACCGGCTGCGCTTCCGCAACGTCCTGCTCGGCGGTGCGGTCTCCGGCCTCGGCGGGGCCTTCTTCACCCTCGGATCCGTCGGGGCGTTCGGCAAGAACATGACCGCGGGCAAGGGCTTCATCGCCCTGGCGGCCATGATCTTCGGCCGGTGGTCCCCGCTCGGCGCGATCGGTGCGGCCCTGCTCTTCGGCTTCGCCGACCAGCTCCAGCAGGTGCTGAGCATCATCGGCACGCCGATCCCGAGCCAGTTCATGCTGATGGCCCCCTACCTCGCGACGTTGTTCGCTGTCGCCGGCCTCGCCGGTCGGTCGAGGGCCCCGGCCGCTGACGGCATCCCGTACATCAAGTCGTGACCGGGCCCGAGGTGGACCCGTCCGGCATCGACTGGGCGGGGCTGCGTGCTGCCGCGCTCGCGGCGGCGGGGCATGCGTACGTGCCCTACTCGCACTTCCCGGTCGGGGTGGCCGGGCTGGTGGACGATGGGCGCGTCGTGTCGGGCTGCAACGTCGAGAACGCCTCCTACGGCCTGACCCTGTGCGCCGAGTGCGGGATGGTCTCGACCCTGCACGCCTCCGGGGGTGGCCGGCTGGTGGCGGTGGTGTGCGTGGACCAGCGCGGCGATGACCTCATGCCCTGTGGCCGCTGCCGGCAGCTGCTGTGGGAGCACGGCGGGCCGACCTGCCTGCTGCACACCCAGCGCGGGATCCTCCCGATGACCGCGGTCCTTCCCGACGCGTTCGACGTCGACGACCTGCGCACCCGCACCTGACCCGGATGGAGACCCCATGGCCAGCGCCCTGAGCATCACCGACCCCGACGACCTCGCCGTCGCCACCATGCGGACGCTGGCGATGGATGCCGTGCAGGCGGCCAACTCCGGGCACCCGGGGACGCCCATCGCCCTGGCCCCGGTCGCCTACACGCTGTGGCAGGAGTACCTGCGGTTCGATCCCGAGGTGCCGATCTGGGCCAACCGCGACCGGTTCGTCCTCTCGGCGGGTCATGCCTCCACCCTGCTGTACTCGCTGCTGCACCTGACCGGGGTGAAGGCGGTCAACCCCAAGTACGAGACGCTCGGTGAGCCCTCGGTGAGCCTCGACGACATCCGGCGGTTCCGCCAGCTGGACTCCCGTTGTCCGGGGCACCCGGAGTACCGGTGGACCGCCGGGGTGGAGTGCACGACGGGGCCCCTGGGCACCGGGTACGCCACCAGCGTCGGCATGGCCATGGGCTCCAAGTGGATGGCCGCGACGTTCAACCGTCCCGGGTTCGAGCTGTTCGACTTCGACGTGTACGCCGTCGGGGGCGACGGCTGCATGATGGAGGGCGTGGCCCAGGAGGCGGCGTCCCTGGCCGGGCACCTGCAGCTGGACAACCTCTGCTGGATCTATGACAACAACGAGATCACCATCGAGGGCAGCACCTCCCTGGCCTTCAGCGACGACATCGCGACCAAGTTCATCAGCCTCGGCTGGAACGTCACGCGGGTCGGGGACGCCAACGACCGGCGGATGCTCGCCCGCGCCTTCGACCGGTTCCGGGCCGAGCCCAACCGACCGACGCTGATCATCGTGGACTCGCGGATCGCCTACGGCGCCCCCACCAAGGAGGGCACCCACGGGGCCCACGGTGAGCCCCTCGGGGTGGAGGAGATCCGCGGCGCCAAGCGCTTCTACGGCTGGCCCGAGGACGAGACGTTCCTCGTGCCCGACGAGGTCTACGCGCACTTCGACGCCGGGATCGGCGCCCGGGGTCGTGCGCTGCGCACCGACTGGGAGGCGCTGTTCGCCAGGTACGCCGAGCAGTACCCCGACCTGGCCGACCAGCTGGACCGGATGCAGCGCCGCGTCCTGCCCGAGGACTGGGACGCAGGAATCCCCGAGTTCCCGGCCGACCCGAAGGGCCTGGCCGGGCGCGAGGCCAACGGGCTGGTGCTCAACCAGGTCGCCCAGGGCGTGCCCTGGCTGGTCGGCGGGGCCAGCGACCTCGGGCCCTCGACGAAGACGCTGCTCACGTTCGACGGTGCCGGGCACTTCTCCGCGGCCGAGCCGGCTGGTCGCAACCTGCACTTCGGCGTCCGCGAGCATGCCGCCGGGTGCATCGCCAACGGCCTGTCGCTGTGCAAGGTACGGCCCTATCAAGCCGGGTTCCTGATCTTCTCGGACTTCCAGCGCGGGGCGATCCGGCTCTCGGCGCTCATGGAGCTGCCGGTCGTCCACGTGTTCACCCACGACTCCATCGGGGTCGGTGAGGACGGCCCGACCCACCAGCCCGTCGAGCAGATGGTGTCGCTGCGCGCGGTGCCCGGGCTGATCGACATCCGGCCCTGCGACGCCAACGAGGTCGCCGAGGCGTGGCGGGTCCTGATGCCGCTGCGGCACTCGCCCGTGGCGCTGTTCCTCTCTCGCCAGGCGCTGCCCACGCTCGACCGCGAGCGGTTCGCCCCGGCGTCCGGGCTGGCGCGGGGCGCCTACGTGCTGGCCGATCCCCCGGACGGCTCAGCTCCCGACCTGATCCTCATCGGCACCGGCTCCGAGGTCCACCTCGCGGTGCATGCCTACGAGGTGCTCACCGCCGAGGGCGTTGCCGCGCGCGTCGTGAGCATGCCCTCCTGGGAGCTGTTCGACCGCCAGGACGAGGCCTATCGCGAGTCCGTGCTGCCCGCGGCGATCCGGGCACGGGTCGCGGTCGAGGAGGGCTCGACCCTGGGCTGGGCGCGGTTCGTCCCCGACGGCGCCGTGATCGGGATGTCGACCTTCGGGGCCTCCGCACCGCTCAAGGAGCTGCTGCGCCGGTTCGGGTTCACGCCCGACGCGGTCCTGGCCGCCGCCCGCGACCAGCTCGCCCGGCACCGCGGGTGACCCACGACTCGATCCGGGACACTCGGCGCCGATAGCCTGTCGGCCATGACCCTGGACCTCGAGACCTGCCAGCGCGCGCCCAAGGCGCTGCTCCACGACCACCTCGATGGTGGCCTGCGACCGGAGACGGTGGTCGAGCTGGCAGTCGAGTCAGGCTACGCCGACCTGCCGACGACCGATCCGGTCGAGCTCGGCCGCTGGTTCCGGGAGTCCGCCGACTCCGGCTCGCTGGTGCGCTACCTGGAGACGTTCGCGCACACGGTCGGGGTGATGCAGAGCGCGGGCGCGTTGCGCCGGGTCGCACGGGAGTGCGCCGAGGACCTGGCCGCCGACGGGGTCGTGTACGCGGAGGTGCGATTCGCCCCGGAGCTGCACATCGAGGGCGGGCTGTCCCTCGAGGAGGTCATCGAGGCCGTCCTGGCCGGCTTCGCCGAGGGGGAGCGGGCCACAGCCGAGGCGGGCCGCCCGATCGTCATGCGGGCACTGCTCATCGCCATGCGGACCGCCGCGCGCAGCACGGAGATCGCCCAGCGCGTGGTCGCCTACCGGGACGCCGGTGTGGTCGGCTTCGACATCGCGGGTGCCGAGGAGGGCTACCCGCCCACCCGGCACCTCGACGCCTTCGAGTACCTGCGTCGGGAGAACGCGCACTTCACGATCCACGCCGGGGAGGCGTTCGGGCTGCCCAGCATCTGGGAGGCGATCCAGTGGTGCGGCGCCGAGCGGCTCGGCCATGGCGTGCACATCATGGACGACATCGCCCGCGAGCCCGACGGCTCGGTCCACCTCGGCCGGCTGGCGTCCTACATCCGCGACCGGCGCGTCCCGCTGGAGATGTGCCCGAGCTCGAACGTGCAGACCGGCGCCGCCCGATCCATCGCCGAGCACCCGATCGGCCTGCTGCGCACGCTGGGCTTCCGCGTGACGGTCAACACCGACAACCGGCTGATGTCGAACACGTCGATGAGCAAGGAGATGCACCTGCTCTGCGAGGCCTTCGGCTACGGCCTGGCAGACCTGCAGTGGCTGACGGTCAACGCGATGAAGTCCTCGTTCCTGCCCTTCGACCAGCGGCTGCGGATGATCAACGAGGTGATCAAGCCCGGGTACTCCTCGATGGCGCTGAGCGACATGATGATGCGCTGAACCACGCGCGCACCGCACCGGATGTCGGATCGGGCAGTCGGTAGTCGATCCGGTCGATTCAATCGACCGGATCGACTACCAGAAGCAGGAGCCGAAGGTCAGCCCTGGTCAGCGGCATTTGCGCGGCAGTGCGCCAGCGCCTCGCGGGTCTCGCGCGCGCCCAGCGGCCGGCAGCCCGCGGCGGTCGCGCGGTCGACCACCACCTGCTCCACCCGGTAGAGGTGCAGCCCGCGGCGCATGATCGTCCCGGGCGGCTTGCGCCGGTCCTTGAGGTCCCGGGCCGCGCGCCGCACCAGGTTCTTCCATCGGTCGCGGTGCACGACGATCGCGTCCAGGAGCAGCCCCCGCTCCGCCAGCTCGGCGACCAGCTCGGGGGCGAAGATCCCCTCGGCCACGAAGGCCTGGAACCCCACGTCGACGACGTGGGTGCCGACCGGCCCGTTGGCCGAGATGTCGTACACGGGGACCTCCGCACGGCCCTCGCGGCAGAGCCGCTCGAGGGCCTCGAGGGCGGCCTGACGGTCCCAGCTGTCGGGGTGGTCCCAGTCGACGATGTCCAGCTCCGGGTGCCGGGGAAGGGAGGGATCGGTGCCCGCCTTGTAGAAGTCGTCCAGGTAGACCATGGGCATGCCCACCGAGCGCACGATCGTGGACTTCCCCGAGCCGCTGGGCCCCGCCAGCAGGATGACGCGTCGGTGGTCGACCCGGTCCTCAGTAGCCATCGCCCGCCGCAGCCGCCGGGTCGGCCGCGCCGTCGAGGCCGTCGAGCACTGCCCGGGTCCCGGACAGGCCGAGGCGGGTGGCACCCGCGGCGACCATCTCCAGGGCAGCAGCCGCCGTGCGCACCCCGCCGCTGGCCTTGACGCCCAGGGTGCCGCCGACCGTGTTGGCCATGAGGGAGATCGCGCGGGCGGAGGCTCCCCCGGCCGGATGGAACCCGGTCGAGGTCTTGACGAAGTCGGCCCCCAGCTCCTGGCAGATGATGCAGGCGCGGACGATCTCGTCGTCGGTGAGGGCTGCCGTCTCGAGGATGACCTTCAGCAGGACGCCATCCGTGGCGGCGCGCACCGCGCCCACCTCCTTCTCGGTGATCCGCCAGAGCCCTGCCTTGATGGCGCCGACGTCGACGACCATGTCGACCTCGCCGGCGCCGTCGGCCACTGCCCGGGATGCCTCGGCGGCCTTGATCTCGGCATGGTGCTTCCCGCTGGGGAACCCGACCACCGTGCAGGTGGCGATCTCCGGGGAGAGCAACCCCCGGGACAGGGGTAGGAAGGACGGCGAGATGCAGATCGAGAAGACCCCCAGGTCGTTGGCCTCCGCGCAGAGGGCCGCGACGTCGTCGGGGGTCGCCTCGGGCTTGAGCAGGGTGTGGTCGACCATGTGGGCCAGCTCGGAGCGGGTCAGTGCCATGAGGGGCATTCTGGTCCCGCCGCCCCGCCCATCGCCTGCCGGGGCGGCCGCGCCCACCGGCGCAGCGCCCTCGACCATCCCGGAACCCCCGGACGACCCGGACGCTGCGGGCAGGGCGGGATTGTGGTGGGGTGGCCTGTCGCTCAGGGAGAGGCCCGGGCCCCGCGGGGGATAGCGTCACCGTCATGACCGCAACCGCCCCGATGCCCGTGGACGACCCCACCGCTGCCGCCGCCCAGGCGGCCCAGGAGCTCGCCGAGCTCACCGGTGCCCCGACCCATGACCTTGCCCTCGTCCTCGGCTCGGGATGGCTGCCGGCCGTCGACCTGCTCGGGGAGACCCTGGCCGAGTTCCCCTCGACCGACCTGCACGGGTTCGCCCCGCCCGCGGTCGCCGGACACGCGGGCAGGATCCGCAGCGTCGCCACGCCATCGGGCGGCCGGGCGCTGGTGTTCCTCGGGCGAACGCACTTCTACGAGGGCCGTGGGGTGGAGGCGGTGGTGCACGGGGTGCGCACCGCGGCAGCGGCCGGATGCCGCACGATCGTGCTCACCAACGGCTGTGGCGGGCTGAACCCCGACTGGACCCCCGGAACCCCCGTCCTGATCAGCGATCACATCAACATGACCGGCGCATCCCCCCTGCGCGGGGCCACGTTCATCGACCTGACCGACCTGTACTCCGCCCGGCTGCGCGCCCTCTGCAAGGAGATCGACCCGACCCTGGCCGAGGGCGTGTACCTGCAGTTCCGTGGCCCCCAGTACGAGACGCCCGCGGAGGTGCGGATGGCCGGTGTCCTGGGCGCCGACCTGGTCGGGATGTCCACCACCCTGGAGGCGATCGCCGCACGTGAGGCCGGCATGGAGATCCTCGGGCTGTCGCTGGTGACCAACCTGGCCGCCGGGATGACCGGGGAGGCGCTCAACCACGAGGAGGTGCTCGAGGCCGGGAAGATGGCCGCCGAGCGCATGGGCGGCCTGCTCGCGACCGTGGTGGGCCGGCTGTGACCGCCGTCGACCACCTCCTGCTCCAGCGGGCCGCAGCGTGGGCGGACGCCGACCCGGACCCGGCGACCGCCGCCGAGCTGAACGACCGCATCACCTCCGCCGAGGCGGGTGACCCGGGCGCCGCCGACGAGATCGCCGATGCCTTCTCCGGAACCCTGCAGTTCGGCACGGCCGGCCTGCGGGGCAAGCTCGGCCCCGGACCCAACCGGATGAACCGGGTCGTGGTCTCGCGGGCCGCGGCCGGACTGGCCCAGTACCTGCTGGACCAGGGCGAGGGCGGGACCCCGGTGGTCATCGGCTTCGACGCCCGCCACAACTCCGACGTCTTCGCCCGCGACACCGCCGAGATCCTCGCCGGCGCGGGGTTCCGGGCCATGGTCTGCCCCAGGCCGTTGCCCACACCGGTGCTCGCCGGGGCGGTCCTCACCTACGGGGCGTCTGCGGGTGTGGTGGTCACCGCCTCGCACAATCCCCCGCAGGACAACGGCTACAAGGTCTACCTCGGCGACGGCTCGCAGATCGTGCCCCCGGCCGACGCCGGGATCGCCGCGTGCATCGAGGCTGTCGGGGCCGTGGCCGACATCCCGCGCAGCGATGACTACTCGACCCTCGACGAGGCCGTGGTCGACAGCTACCTGGCGCGGGTGTGCGGGCTGGCCCTGCCCGGGGGGCCCCGGGACGTCTCGGTGGCCTACACCGCCATGCACGGTGTCGGCAGCCCGCTGATGCGTGCGGCGCTGACGGGTGCCGGGTTCCCCGCCCCCCTTGCCGTGGTGGCCCAGGACGAGCCGGACCCGGACTTCCCCACGGTGTCGTTCCCGAACCCGGAGGAGCCCGGGGCGATGGACCTGGCCATGGACCTCGCCGACGGTGCGCACGTCGACCTGGTGCTGGCCAACGACCCGGATGCCGATCGGTGCGCCGTCGGGATCCCCCTGGCCGGGGGCGGGTTCCGGATGCTCACCGGTGACGAGGTCGGCGCGCTGCTCGGCTGGTGGATCCTGCAGCGCGGGCAGCGCTCCGGTGCCCCGGTGACCGGGACCTACGCGAACTCCATCGTCAGCTCGCAGCTGCTCGCAGCCATCGCGCGCGACGCCGGCCTGGGCTTCCGCGAGACCCTCACGGGGTTCAAGTGGATCTCCCGGGCGGCCGACGACCTCGCCTTCGGCTACGAGGAGGCCCTGGGCTACTGCGTCGACCCGATGGGCGTGCGCGACAAGGACGGCATCTCGGCCGGCCTGCTGGTCACCGAGATGGCCGCCGCCCTCAAGGCCGAGGGTCGCGGCGTGCCCGACGTCCTCGACGACCTCGCCGCCGCGCACGGGGTGCACGCGACCAGCCAGGTCTCCCTGCGGTTCACCGACCTGTCGGCGATCCCGGCGCTGATGGCCGCGCTCCGGGCCGAGCCGCCCACCGGGTTCGGCGGGCTGGACGTGGTCGAGTCGATCGACCTGGAGACGGGCTCGGCCGAGCTGCCGCCCACCGATGGGCTGAAGTACATGCTGGGCGGCGCTGCCGGCATCGACGGGGCGCGGGTGATCATCCGGCCGAGTGGGACCGAGCCGAAGATCAAGGCGTACCTCGAGGTCCGGGCCCCGGTGGGGGCCGACGGGGTCGCGAGCGCCCGTTCGGTGGCCGGTGAGCGATTGGCTGCCGTGGCGCAGGACGTCCGGGAGCGGCTCACGTCGTAGGGCGCGAGGACGCCCGGTGAGCCGACGGTCACCTGCCTGCCCGACCCGGTCCCTCGGGAGTAGCCTGCGCCCGGGAGGTGCCCATGGAGGACACGAAGCAGGTACCCAACATCGGTCGCGGGGTGCTCCAGGCGATCTTCGCGGTGTTCCTCGGGCTGATGATCACGGCGGTCGTCGGGGTCGGGGTGTACACGTTCCACCCGAATCCCGGGGAGGAGTCCCAGGAGCAGATCCAGGCGCTCTACGACGAGCGGGCGGCGATCGACGGCTGCAACACCCCGACGCCCGAGCAGTGCCGGACCTGGGACCAGCTCACGACGGCGGAGAAGGCCCGC
Source organism: uncultured Actinomycetes bacterium (assembly GCA_963774745.1). Classification (GTDB taxonomy): domain Bacteria; phylum Actinomycetota; class Actinomycetes; order S36-B12; family CAIYMF01; genus Prado023. The sequence goes on from CAVZGE010000002.1 coordinate 554,107, forward strand.
ACGAAGGCCATCGACGCGCAGGTCACCACCCTCCAGCGAGCGTCGGAGGAGAGCTCCAGCCGGTGGCGGATGAGCACCAGCGTGATCCTCATCGTCCTGGCCACCATCCTCATGGCCGTGGCGCTGGCCCTCGGCGACTCGGTTGCGGTCCTGAGCAACGGCATCCTGCTGGGCGGCCTGTTCACGATGCTCTACGGGGTCGGCTGGGGGCTGGCGTCGGGGAACTCGATCACCCGGTTCCTGGTGCTCGTCGTGGCGCTCGTGGTGTCGCTGGTGCTGGGGTACCTGAAGTTCGTGCGGGGTCGGCGCCAGGCGTCGGAAGGTGAGCCCGGGGCGGGCCGGGCAGGCGGGGCCGCCGTGCTGGATCCCGGGGTGGGGGACTCGCCGGCGCAGGTGGCGGCGCTGGCCGAGCGGGTGGCTGCGCTGGAGCGTCGGCTGGCGGCCGCGGCGGCAGGACTCGGTGGGGTGGGTGGTCAGGACGACCAGGGGCCCGGGCGGGGCGCTACTGGCACGGACGCCTCATGAGGTCCACGACGTAGTCGTCGGGTGCGCCCGCGGACCGGGCGGCATCGGCGATGATCCCGAGGTAGCGCGCCGAGGGCAGGCCCCCCTCATAGGAGTCGACCACGTAGAGCCAGGCCATCTCGTCGCCGTCGAGGGTCTCGACCCGCACGTGCAGCTTGCGATGGATCCCGAGGTCGGAACCCTCCCAGCGGTCGAGCAGCGGCTCGTCCTCCGGGGCGATGTCGTAGAGCATCACGAAGACGCTGTGCCCCGGATCCTCCACGACGGTTGCCAGGGCGCCGTCCCACCCCAGGTCCTCGCCACCGAAGGTCAGCCTCCAGTCGATGAGCCACCCGGGGCCGAAGACGGGCGAATGCGGGGCCCTCTCGAGCATCTGCCGGGGGTCGAGGTTCGACCCGTACGCCGCGTAGAGGACCACGTCGCACAGGGTAGTGGTGCCGCTGGCCCGATCGGAAGATCCGCAGTGGCCGGAGTCACTGCGGGGTCACTGCCGGTTCGCCGGGCAGGCAGGAGTACACGACCAGGTCGTGACGGCCGTCTGCGCGTACCTGCGCCCCCCGCGCCACCCCCTCGCGCACGAACCCCGCGCGCTCCAGCGAGCGCTGCTCGGCGACGTTGGCCACGTCCGTGGATGCCTCGACGCGGTGGATCCCACTGCGGTGCAGCGCAACGGCCAGCAGCGACTGGGCCACCGCCCCGATGCCCCGCCCGCGAGCGGCCGGATGCAGCGCCACCCCGATGCTGATCGCCCGGGATCCGAGGTTGGGCCCGTTCAGCTCGCTGTGCCAGCTCATGTCGCCGACCGGGATCCAGGGCTCGTCGGCCTCCGCCGCCGGGCGGATCTCGACCATCGCCCGGTCGTGGCTGTCCTCCTCGAAGCGGATGTCGAACGTGCCCCAGTCGTCGTACTCGCTCGACGAGTCCGGTCGGGGCTCGCCGTCGACGATCCTGCGCAGGCGCACGAGGTCCCCGCAGGGGGCAGGTGCCTGGATCGGCAGCGTGACGCTGGGCAGGGGCGGCTCGACGGCCATGGATCCTCCGATCATTCGGGGTGCAGCGGGCGGCACCGGCGACTGCGCCGCGCCTCCCGGACGGGTGCGGCACCCGCCGATCCGACGTGGGTGCTGGTGGGACCGATCCTGTCACGGCAGGCCCGTGCCGCCCCGGCGCGCGCGGGGCGCCGCATGCGCGATGATCGGCGCCATGACTTCGGTGGTGATCGTCGGCGGCGGCCCGGGCGGGTACGAGGCGGCCCTGGTCGCCGCGCAGATGGGGGCAGGGGTCACGCTGATCGACTCGGACGGGATCGGCGGATCCGCGGTGCTCACCGACTGCGTGCCGAGCAAGGCCCTGCTGGCCGTCGCCGAGGCCGCGACGCAGGTGCGCGGCAGCCAGGCGCTGGGGATCACCGGCGCGGCCGATGCCGTGGGTGTCGACCTGGCGGCGGTGAACGCGCGCATCCGCGGGCTCGCCGCCGCGCAGAGCCAGGACACCGCCGGCCGGTGCCTGCGTGCCGGGGTCCGCCTGGTGGCGGGTCGGGGACGCCTCGACGGGCCGGGTGTCGTGACCGCCGAGCTCGCGGCCGGCGGCAGCGAGCGGATCGCGGCCGACGCGGTCCTGCTGGCCACGGGCGCCCGGCCCCGGGTCATGGACGATGCCCGTCCCGACGGTCGGCGGATCCTCACCTGGGAGCAGGTCTACTCCCTGGACCGGGTGCCCGAGCGGCTCGTCGTGGTCGGGTCCGGGGTCACCGGCGCGGAGTTCGCGTGTGCCTACCAGGCGCTCGGCTCGCAGGTCGTGCTGGTCTCCAGCCGGGAGCACGTGCTCCCCGGCGAGGATCCTGATGCCGCCCAGGTGCTGGAGGACGTGTTCGAGCGCCGCGGGATGACGGTGCTGCGCCGATCCCGGGCCGCGTCGGCCGTCCGGACGGCCGACGGCGTGCTGGTCACGCTGGCCGACGGGCGCACCGTGGTGGGCTCGCACTGCCTGATGGCGGTGGGCTCGGTGCCGAACACCGAGGACCTCGGCCTGGTCGACGCCGGCGTCCGCACGACCGCCTCGGGCCACGTGGAGGTGGACCGGGTGTCGCGCACGTCGGCCCGCGGGGTCTACGCGGCCGGTGACTGCACGGGCGTGCTGCTGCTGGCCTCCGTCGCGGCCATGCAGGGCCGCATCGCCATGTGGCACGCGCTGGGCGGTGCGGTGGCCCCGCTGGACCTGCGCACGGTCAGCTCCAACGTCTTCACCGATCCGGAGATCGCCACTGTCGGGTACACCCAGGCCGACGTCGACGCCGGCCGGGTGAACGCCGAGGTGGTGACACTGCCCCTGGCGACCAACGCCCGGGCCAAGATGCAGGGCATCACCGACGGGTTCGTGAAGGTCATCTGCCGCCGCGGGACGCGGATCGTGATCGGCGGCGTGGTGGTCGCCCCGCACGCCTCCGAACTCATCTTCGGGCTCGCGCTGGCCGTCGAGCAGCGGCTGACCGTCGACCAGGTGGCGGCCACCTTCACGGTGTACCCGTCGATGACCGGTTCCATCGCCGAGGCAGCCCGACAGCTGCGCGCGTTCGACTGAGGGAGGACCATGATCACCGACGGTGCGCCCGGCAGCCCGGGGCCTGCGATGCCTGGGCGCCCGGGGGCGGGCCTGGGCCTGGCAACTGCCCCCAACCTGCGCGACATCGGAGGATGGTCGACGCGCGCCGGGGGGCGGGTGGTCACGGGGGCGCTCTACCGCTCCACCGACCTGTCGCGACTGGCAGGGGCCGATGTCGTGGCGCTCGGCGACCTGGGGATCCGGTCGGTGTTCGACCTGCGGACCGCCGGCGAGCGCGCCGCGGCCCCCGACCTGCTGCCCGAGGGCGCCGACTACCGAGCCCTCGACGTGCTGGCCGACTCGACGATGGCGGTCCCGGCGAGCCTCATGGCGCTCCTGGCCGATCCCCCGGCGGCCAGCATCGCGTTGGCCGGGAGCACGGTGCCGGACCTCTTCGATGCGGCCTACCGGGAGATCGTCGCACTGCCCAGTGCCCGTGCCAGCTACCGCGCACTGTTCGCCGACCTCGCCGCGCCCACCCGGCGCCCGGCACTCGTCCACTGCACGACGGGCAAGGACCGCACAGGGTGGGCGGTCGCGGCGCTGTTGATGCTGCTCGGGGTCCCCGACGAGGAGGTCATGGCCGAGTACCTGATCACCAACGACCTGCTGCTGCCCGCCCTGCGCCCGGTGTTCGACCAGTTCCGGGCCGCCGGCGGTGATCCCGCGGTCCTCGTGCCCGTCTTCGGCGTCGATCCGGCGTACCTCTCGGCCGGTCTCGATGAGATGACCGGCAGGTTCGGGTCCATCGAGGGCTACTTCTCCGTCGGCCTGGGCCTGGACACCGCCACGATCGACGCACTGCGCGCAGCCCTCGTCGCGTAGGCCGCACGACCCACGGCGCGAGGCGTCCGCACGCGGGAGGCAATAGCCTCGGCGCAGGAGGTCACCATGGTCGAGCAGATGGGGTACCTGCGCACGATAGACGCCTGGGAGCGCGAGGAGGGTGCGCCCGTCCCCGTGGGGGCGACGTGGGTCCACGAGCTGGCGGCGTGGAACTTCTCGATCTACTCGCGGACGGCCACGACGGTGACGCTCCTGCTCTACACCGCCGACGACGTGACCACGCCGCTGCTGGAGTACCCGCTCGATCCGTTCGTCAACAAGACCGGCCGGCTGTGGCACTGCCTGGTCAGTGCTGCCCGGGTCCCCGGGGCGGCGTACTACGCCTACCGGGTGGACGGTCCGGTCGGTGGCGCCCACCGGTTCGTCCCCAGGAAGGTCCTGTGCGACCCGTACGCGCGTCGACTGCACTTCCCAGCCGGGTTCTCCCGCGAGGCGGCGCGCGGCCAGGACGCCAACGACGGCCGCGCGGTCCTCGGGGTGCTGCCCACGGCTGCGTGGGCGTTGGAGGCCCTGCCCGTGCCGGGGCCGCGGCACACGCACGACATGGTGATCTACGAGGTCCACGTGAAGGGGTTCACGGCGCGGCCCAACAGCGGGGTTGCCGAGGAGCTGCGCGGGACCTTCCGTGGCCTCATCGAGAGGATCGACCATCTCACGGACCTCGGCGTCACCGTCGTCGAGCTGCTCCCTGTCCACCAGTTCGACCCCCAGGAGGGCAACTACTGGGGCTACATGACGATGAACTTCCTGGCCCCGCACTCCGAGTACGCGAACTCCGACGCCGTGGCCGAGTTCCGCGCCATGGCCGACGCCCTGCACGCGGCCGGCATCGAGCTGTGGCTCGATGTGGTCTACAACCACACCGCGGAGGGGGACCGCAGTGGACCCACCTACAACCTCGCCGGAATCGACAACGACTCGTACTACATCGTCGGGGCTGACGGCTCGTACTGGAACGACACCGGTTGCGGGAACACCACCCAGGCCGCGGACATCGCCACCCGCGCCCTGGTGCTGCGCAGCCTGGCGCACTGGGCCGAGCAGATGGGGGTCGACGGCTACCGCTTCGACCTCGCCTCGATCCTGACCCGTGACGCCGATGGCGCCGTCGAGGGGGACATGCCCCCGATGATCAACGAGATCGGCATCCTGGCCGGCACCCACGACCTGCGCCTGACCGCGGAGGCCTGGGACCTCGGCGCCTACCAGCTGGGCCGCGGCTTCCCGGGGATCATGTGGCGGCAGTGGAACGGGCGGTTCCGTGACGACGTGCGCGGGTTCGTCAAGGGCGATGACGGGCTCGTGCCGGCGCTGATGTCCCGGGTGTACGGAAGTGCGGACCTGTTCCCGGACGGCCCGAACGACATGTACCGGCCCTACCAGAGCATCAACTTCGTCACGGCCCACGACGGGTTCTGCCTCTACGACCTCGTGTCCTACAACGAGCGGCACAACGAGGCCAACGGCCACGGGGGCACCGACGGCTCCTCGGACAACCGCAGCTGGAACTGCGGGTGGGAGGGCGACGAGGGCGCACCGCCCGAGGTCCTGGCCCTGCGGATGCGCCAGATGAAGAACTTCGCCGCGCTGATGATGCTGGCCAACGGCGTGCCGATGATCGTCGCCGGTGACGAGTTCGCCAACACCCAGCGCGGCAACAACAACCCCTACAACCAGGACAACGAGATCACCTGGCTGGACTGGGACCGCCTGGACTCCCACCGCGACCTGTACGAGTTCTTCAAGGCCATGATCGCGCTGCGCAAGGGACGCCGCAGCATCTCGCGGAGCCGGTTCTGGCGCGAGGACGTGCGCTGGTTCGGCACCACCGGCGAGCCCGACACCGCGCCCTGGTCGCACAGCGTCGCGTGGCACCTGTCCGGAGCCCGGTACGGCGAGGGCGACCTCTACGTCATGGTCAACGCCCACTGGGAGCCGCTGGACTTCGCCGTCCAGGTACCCGGGGCGTGGCGTCGGATCGTGGACACGGCCCTGGCGGCCCCGGATCACGTGCGGGCGGTCGCGGACGCCCCGGCGGTCGGCGCCACCGTGCTGGTCGCCGACCGGTCGATCGTGGTCCTCGCGACGTGATGCCCGCAGCGCTGGTGGATGCCGCCAGGACGGCGCGGTGAGTGGCCCCGCCCGCCGGCGCATGCGGGTCACCGGGGTCGTCCAGGGCGTCGGCTTCCGGCCGTTCGTCCACGCCGTCGCCGGTGAGCTGGGCCTGTCGGGCTTCGTGGGCAACGACGCCGACGGGGTGATCCTCGAGGCCCAGGGCCCAGCAGAGGCGCTGGCCGAGCTGGAGCGCCGGCTGCGCCAGGAGGCGCCCCCGCTCGCAGTCGTGGAGGAGGTGCTGGTCGAGCCGCTGCCCCCGGCCGTCGGCGTGGTCCCGGGCTTCCGGATCGTCGCCAGCGGTGGCGGCCCGGGCGTCACCTCGATCCCACCGGACACCGCCGTCTGCGACGCGTGCCTGGCCGAGATGCGCGATCCCACGGATCGGCGCCACGGCTTCGCGTTCATCGCCTGCACGAACTGCGGACCGCGGTACACGATCACCATCGGGCTTCCCTACGATCGGCAGCGCTCCACGATGGCAGGTTTCCCCCTGTGCCGCTCGTGCCTGGCCGAGTACACGGACCCGACCTCCCGGCGGTTCCACGCCCAGCCGACGGCCTGCCCCGAGTGCGGCCCGTCGCTGTCGATGCCCGTCGCCGAGGTGGCGTCCGCGCTGCAGGGGGGGCGGATCGTGGCGATCAAGGGCGTCGGCGGGTACCACCTGGCCTGCGATGCGCGTGATCCGGCGGCGGTCCGGACGCTGCGTGCCCGCAAGCAGCGCGGCGCCAAGCCGTTCGCCCTGATGGCCGCGACCCTCGAGGTCGTTCGCCGGGTGGCCGCGCTCGACACCGCCGCGCAGGCGTTGCTCACCTCCGCGGCACGGCCCATCGTGATCCTCCCGGCGATCGATGCGGGCCTGGTGGCCGAGGTCGCGCCCGGAACCGGGACCCTCGGCGTGATGCTGCCCCACGCCCCGTTGCACCACCTCCTGTTCGACGCCGGGGCACCGACGCTGCTGGTGATGACCAGCGGCAACCTGGCCGACGAGCCGATCTGCATCGACCCCACCGAGGCCGAGCAGCGACTCAGCGGCCTGGCCGACGTGTTCTGCCACCACGACCGCCCCATCCACGTGGCCTGCGACGACTCGGTCACCCGGGTGGTTGCCGGTGCGCCGCAGCCGGTGCGCCGCAGCCGGGGATACGCGCCGATGCCGCTGCGCCTGCCGTCGTCCGGCCCCCCGATGGTGGCCGTGGGCGGCGAGCTCAAGTCGACGGCCTGCGTCGCCCGCGGGGGCACGGCCTGGCTCAGCCAGCACATCGGCGACACGGCCGACCTCGGGACGCTGGCGATGCTGGAGCGCACGGTGCAGACGCTGTGCGCACTGCAGCGGGTCGCACCCGAGGTGATGGTGTCCGACGCGCACCCCGGGTACCTGTCGCGGCAGTGGGCCGCTGAGCAGGCCGCGGCCCGGGGGATCGAGCACCTGCTCGTGGGCCACCACCACGCGCACCTGGCGTCGCTGCTCGCCGAGCACCGGGTGCCGGCCGGGGAACCCGTCCTGGGCGTGGTGCTCGACGGCACCGGCTACGGCGCGGACGGGACCATCTGGGGCGGCGAGCTGCTGCTGGGCAGCTATGCCTCGGTCGAGCGGGTCGGGCACCTGCGACCGGTCACCCTGCCCGGCGGCGACGCGGCCATCCGGCATCCGGCCCGCACCGCGGCGGCCCACCTGCACGCCGCCGGGCTCGGCTGGGAGGGCACCGCGAGCGCCGCGGCCTGCACCCCGGCCGAGGGCGCGTTGCTCGCCCGGATGCTGGCCACCGGCTCGCACTGCACGCCGACGACCAGCATGGGTCGGCTCTTCGACGCGATCGCGTCCCTGCTCGACGTGCGTCACGAGGTGGCCTACGAGGCACAGGCCGCCATCGAGCTCGAGGCCCTGGCCGCGTCGACGGCGGACAGTGCCCCCGGTTGGCGCCCCACGGAGGCGCGGCACGGCCCCGTCGTGACCGCCGAACCCGGAGGTGACCTCGTGCTCGACCCCTCGGGATGGATCGCCCAGGCGGTGGCCGATCACGTGGCAGGCGTCGCCCCCGCCCGCTCCGCGCGGGCGTTCCACCTGGCCCTGGCCGAGGCGCTCACGGAGGCCGTGATGGTCGTTCGCGACCGGCACGGGATCGACACGGTCGGCCTCACCGGCGGGGTGTTCGCCAATGCCATCCTCTCCACGGCTTGTCAGGGGTCGCTGCGGGCGGCAGGCTTGAGGGTGCTCGTGCACGGCGTGGTGCCGCCCAACGATGGCGGCCTCGCGCTGGGCCAGGCGGCGGTTGCCGCGGCCTGGTCCGCCCGCTGACGGCCCCGAGGAGGACGACCGTGTGTCTGGGGGTGCCCGGCAGGGTCGACACCGTGTGGGAGGTCCACGGCATGCGCATGGCGACCGTGGACTTCGGTGGGGTGCGCAAGGAGGTCTGCCTCGCCTACGTCCCTGAGGTGCAGGTGGGTGACTACACGATCGTCCACGTGGGCTTCGCCCTGACCAGGCTGGACGAGGCCTCGGCCCTGGAGACCCTCGAGCTCATGCGCAGCGTCGGGCTGCTCGAGCAGGAGCTCACGCCGATGGGCCCGCTGGGCGCTGAGGGCGAAGCGTCCCCGGTGGCATCGCCGTGAAGTACCTCGACGAGTTCGGCGACCCGGAGCTCGCCCGGCGGCTGCTCGACGACATCGCCGCGACGGTCACCCGGCCCTGGGCCCTGATGGAGGTGTGCGGCGGGCAGACCCACACCATCGTCCGCAACGGCATCGACCAGCTCCTGCCCGAGGGCGTGGAGATGATCCACGGCCCCGGATGCCCGGTGTGCGTCACCCCGTTGGAGACGATCGACCGGGCGCTGGCGATCGCGTCCATGCCCGGGGTCATCCTCTGCTCGTTCGGGGACATGATCCGGGTCCCCGGCTCGGCCGGCGACCTGGTCCGGGTCAGGAGCGCCGGCGGGGACGTCCGGATCGTCTACTCGCCCCTGGACGCCGTGCGGATCGCGCAGGAGAACCCCGACAAGCAGGTGGTGTTCCTCGGCATCGGGTTCGAGACCACGGCTCCGGCGAACGCGATGACGGTCCAGGTCGCGAAGCGGCTGGGGATCGGCAACTACTCCGTTCTCGTCTCGCACGTGCTGGTGCCCCCGGCGATCACCGCGATCATGGACTCCCCGTCCTGTCGGGTGCAGGGGTTCCTCGCCGCCGGGCACGTGTGCACCGTGATGGGCCTGGCGCAGTACGAGCCGCTGGTGGCGAAGTACCGGGTGCCCATCGTCGTCACCGGCTTCGAGCCGCTGGACGTCCTCGAGGGGATCCGGCGCACGGTCCACCAGCTCGAGGAGGGCCGCGCGGAGCTGGAGAACGCCTACCCGCGTGCGGTCGCCGCGGCCGGCAACCCCGCTGCCCGGGCCGTCGTCGAGGAGGTGTTCACCGTCTGCGACCGGTCGTGGCGCGGCATCGGGGTCATCGCGGACTCCGGGTGGCGGCTCGCGGACGAGTACGCGCAGTTCGACGCGGAGCGCAGGTTCGACGTCGAAGGGATCGTGACCAGGGAGTCGGACCGCTGCCGTGCCGGCGAGGTGCTGCAGGGCCTGATCAAGCCGTTCGAGTGCGCGGCGTTCGGCACCGCGTGCACGCCGCGCACGCCGCTGGGGGCACCCATGGTCTCCAGCGAGGGGGCGTGTGCGGCCTACTACCAGTTCCGCCGCCTGGAGCAGCCCGCATGAGTCGACCGGACTTCACCGCGTGGTCCTGCCCGATCCCGCTGCGCGACCACCCGAACGTCGTGATGGGGCACGGTGGCGGGGGGCGGCTGTCCGCCGAGCTCATCGAGCACCTGTTCCTCCCGGCCTTCGACGGCACGCCCCTGGCCGATGTCCTCACCCAGCTCGGTGACGCGGCGGTCCTGGATCTCGGTGCTCCCGGAGCCACCGGCGGCCTGAGGCTGGCCTTCACCACCGACTCCTACGTGGTGCGCCCGAGGTTCTTCCCGGGTGGCAACATCGGCGATCTCGCGGTCAACGGCACGGTCAACGACCTGGCCGTCAGCGGGGCGCTGCCCCTGGCGCTGTCCGTCGGGGCGATCCTCGAGGAGGGCATGGCCCTCGACGAGCTGGGTGTCATCGCCGCGACCATGGGTGCCGCCGCCCGCGCGGCCGGGGTCTCGATCGTCACCGGCGACACGAAGGTGGTGGACTCCGGGCACGGCGACGGGGTCTACCTGAACACCGCGGGCATCGGGCTGGTCCCCGCCGGGCTGGAGCTGGGCCCGGGGCAGGTGCACCCCGGGGACGCGGTGCTGCTCTCCGGCCCGATCGGCCTGCACGGGATCGCCGTGCTCAGCGTCCGCGACGGGCTGGAGTTCGGCGCGGACGTGGTGACCGACAGCGCACCCCTGACGCCGATGACCCAGGCGCTGCTGGTCGCGGCAGTGGGCGTGGCCATGATGCGCGACCCCACGCGCGGCGGCGTCGCGGCCACGCTCAACGAGATCGCGCACGCCAGCGGCACGGGCATCGAGATCATCGAACGTGCGGTGCCGGTGCCCGAGGTGGTGCGCGCAGCCTGCGGGTTCCTCGGCCTGGACCCGCTGTCCATCGCGAACGAGGGCAGGGCGGTGGTGCTCGTGCGCGGCGCGGACGCAGAGCGGGCACTGGAGGTGATGCGCGGGACCGAGGTGGGCCGGGGGGCCACCCGCATCGGCACGGTCACGGCCGAGCACCCCGGCGTGGTGGTGGCCCGGACCGGGATCGGCGGGACCCGGGTCGTCGACCTCCCGCTGGCAGAGCAACTGCCCCGCATCTGCTGATAGGACTGCCACCAGGGGGTCGGACTCGGAGGTGGAGCATGTGTCGCTGGATGGCCTACTCGGGATCGGCGATCCCCGTCGCGGAGCTGCTGCTCAAGCCGAAGCACTCGCTGATCGACCAGAGCCTGCACTCGAGGATGGGGGCCACCACCACCAACGGTGACGGCTTCGGCCTGGGCTGGTACGGCGTGGGTGACACCCCCGGGGTGTTCCACAGCACGGAGCCGGCGTGGAACGACCGGAACCTCGCGGACCTGGCCAAGCACCTGGTCTCGCCGCTGGTGTTCGCGCACGTGCGCGCCTCGACCGGGGGAGCGATCCAGCAGACCAACTGCCACCCGTTCCGGTACCAGAACTGGCTGTTCATGCACAACGGGCTGATCCGCGACTTCGCGACGGTCAAGCGGGACCTGGCGTTCGCGGTCGACGCGTCGCTGTACCCCCTGATCGAGGGCTCGACCGACTCCGAGCTGTTCTTCTACCTGGCCCTGACCATGGGCCTGCAGGACGACCCGCTGGGCGCCGTCGAGCGGGCAGTCGGGTTCATCGAGGACACGGGGCACCGCCATGGGGTGCAGTACCCGATCCAGATGACGGTCGCCACCACGGACGGGACCTGCATCTGGGCGTTCCGCTACTCCAGCGAGGGGAGGTCCCGATCACTGTTCCACAGCACGGACATCGCCATGCTGCGCGAGACCTACCCGGACAACCCGGTGCTGCACGAGGTGTCCGACGAGACCCGGCTGGTCGTCTCCGAGCCCCTGGGCGACCTGGAGGGTGCCTGGCGGGAGGTCCCGGAGTCGATGTGCGGGGTCGTGCAGCCCGGCCAGGACGAGCTGCGCCCGTTCACCCCCCGGAACGGGTAGTCGCTGCCACGTACCGGCCACGGCAGGCGACACCCCGGGCCCCGACCGCGCCCTCAGGCGTCCTTGATCTCGCAGAGCACTGTGCCGGTGGGCACGGTCGAGCCGACCTCGGCTGTCAGCGCGGTGATGACACCGCCCTTGTGGGCGTTGAGCGGCTGCTCCATCTTCATCGCCTCGAGCACCACCACCAGGTCGCCGGCGGCGACCTCCTGGCCCTCCTCGACGGCGATCTTGACGATCGTGCCCTGCATCGGGGCAGCCAGCGAGTCGCCGGTGGCCCCACCTCCGGCCTTCTTGCTGGCGCGCTTGGGGGCGGCCTTCTTGGCCGTCGAGCCCCCGCCACCACCGAGCGAGATCCCCTCGGGCAGGCTCACCTCGACGCGCTTGCCGCCCACCTCCACGACCACCGACGACCGTGCCCCGGGCTCGGCGAGCTCAGTGGCGGAGCCGGAGTACGCCGGGATGTCATTGACGAACTCGGTCTCGATCCACCGGGTGTGCACCGTGAAGGACTCGGCCGGATCGGCCGGCGCGAACGCCGGGTCGGAGACGACCTTGCGGTGGAACGTGATGGCCGTGGCGATGCCCTCGACCTCGAACTCAGCCAGGGCGCGCCGCGAGCGCTCGATGGCCTGCTGCCGGTCGTGGCCGGTCACGATCAGCTTGGCCAGCAGCGAGTCGAAGTTGCCGCCGATCTCGTCACCCTGCTGGAAGCCGCCGTCGACGCGGATGCCGGGGCCCGACGGTGGTTGCCAGACGGTCAGCGCCCCGGGGGCGGGCAGGAAGTTGCGGCCCGGGTCCTCACCGTTGATCCGGAACTCGATGGAGTGCCCGCGCAGCGGCGGGTCGTCGTAGCCGAGCTCCTCGCCGTCGGCGATCCGGAACTGCTCGCGGACCAGGTCGATCCCCGAGACCTCCTCGGTCACCGGGTGCTCGACCTGCAGGCGGGTGTTGACCTCCAGGAACGAGATGGTCCCGTCCTTGCCGACGAGGAACTCGCACGTCCCGGCGCCGTAGTAGCCGGCCTCGCGCACGATCGCCTTGCTGGAGCTGTAGAGCCGCTCGACCTGCTCGTCGGTCAGGAACGGCGCGGGCGCCTCCTCGACCAGCTTCTGGTGGCGGCGCTGCAGCGAGCAGTCGCGGGTCGAGACGACCACGACGTTGCCGTGCTGGTCGGCCAGGACCTGGGTCTCGACATGTCGGGGACTGTCGAGGTACTGCTCGACGAAGCACTCGCCACGGCCGAAGGCGGCCACGGCCTCACGCACGGCCGAGTCGTACAGCTCGGGGATCTCCTCGATGGTGCGCGCGACCTTCAGGCCGCGACCACCTCCACCGAAGGCGGCCTTGATGGCGATCGGCAGGCCGACCTCCTGGGCGAACGCGACGACCTCGTCGGCGCCGGAGACCGGGTCGGCGGTGCCGCGCACCTGGGGGGCACCGGCGCGGGCGGCGATGTGCCGGGCGGACACCTTGTCGCCGAGGTCGCGGATCGCCGAGGGCGGCGGGCCGACCCACGTGAGCCCGGCGTCGACGACCGCCTGGGCGAAGTCGGCGTTCTCGGAGAGGAACCCGTATCCCGGGTGCACGGCATCGGCCCCGCTGCGGCGGGCGACGTCCAGGATCTTGTCGAACACCAGGTACGTCTCGGCGGCCGTGGTGCCCCCCAGGGCGAAGGCCTCGTCCGCGGCCTTCACGTGCAGGGCGTCACGGTCCGGGTCGGCGTACACCGCGACCGAGGCGATCCCCGCGTCCCGGCACGCACGGGCCACCCGGATCGCGATCTCACCGCGGTTGGCGATCAGTACCTTCTTCATTCCCGCACCCCTCACACGTACTCCGGGGCCCGATTCCGGGCGACTCGCCAGCCATCCTACGGAGGACGTGCCGGCGATCCTGCGGCCACCCGTCAGGCGGTGTCCCAGAGGTCGGTCCAGCGCACGCCGAGCTCGGCCAGCAGCCCGCGCAGGGTGGGCATCGCCAGCCCGATCACGTTCGAGTGGTCGCCGTCGATCCCGTCGATGAACGGCCCTCCGAGGCCGTCGATCGTGCACGATCCGGCCACCGCCAGGGGCTCGCCCGAGGCGATGTAGGCCTCCAGCTCGACGGCATCCGGCTGCCCGAACCGGATGGTCGTGGCCACGGCGCGCTCCACCTCGCGCCCGGTGTCGAGGTCGATGACCGTGTGGCCGGTGACCAGCACGCCGGTGTGGCCGGACATGGCCGCCCAGCGGTCGCGGACCTCCTGGGCCGTGCGCGCCTTGCCCAGCACCTGTCCGCGGAAGTCGAGCATCGAGTCCGCTCCCACCACCAGCACGCGGGCGCCGGTGGGCACCCCGGGGACCTGGCCGGCACGGACCTGGTCGGCGACGTCACGGGCCTTGGCCGTGGCCAGCATCTGGGTCAGTGCCTGGGGGTCGACGGCCACCGTCCCGGCCGCGGCGATCAGGACGTCCTCGTCCACCCGGCTGTGCCAGACGTGGGGGCGCACCCCCGCCGCACGCAGGAGCGTGGCGCGGGCAGGGGAGGCCGACCCGAGGACCAGGACCGGGCGCGGCTCGGCGCCCGTGGTCGGGGAACCCGTGCGGCCCGCCGGCTCAGCCACGGGCCACCACTGACCGGATCGCGCCGGAGGCCCGGGCGCGCAGGCCCCGGCCGGGTGCCACCAGCACCCGCCCCCCCGGCGAGGGCAGCAGGGTGACCATGCCTCGGGGGCAGGCCAGGTGCATCGGGGAGCGGCGACCGTGGGTCCACAGCCCACCGATGGGGACCAGCAGGCCCCGGAACCCGACGTGCAGGGCCAGTGCTCCGCGGGCCAGCTCCGTCGTCGCGACCAGGGGGTCGGTCTCGATGACCCCGGCGACCGGGGCTGTCCAGTCCAGGCCCTCGATGGTGGGTTCGGCGGTGTAGTGCAGCAGCCCGACGGTCCGGGAGAACCCGCCGACGTCGGCGACGCAGATGGCCGGCGGCGAGTCGTCGGCGGGGGCGATGTTCGTGGCCCGCAGGACCCCGGTGAAGGTGGCGCCCTCGGCGGTGGGCGTGAGGTTCGCCCAGTCGATGTCGACGACCCAGTCCAGCGCGTGGGTGATGTCGCTGGCGGGTCCGTCCTCGCCGATCCGCACGAGCAGCCCGCCGTCGACGTTGGTGGCCATCAGCAGCTCGTGCCGAGGGCTGACCCACACGCTGCCATCGGCCTGGCGCTCGAGCGTGGCGTTCCCGACCCGTGCGGCGATGATCCGCGGCTCGAAGCCGGTCGTGAGCAGGGGCACGGTGGTGGTCCCGTCGGTGAACTCCACGCGGAACGGACCCGTCTCGTTGGCCACGAAGGCCAGCGCGTTGGAGCGGATCTGGGCGACCACCTCGCGGGTCGGACCCGCGGCGTGCGGATGGACCGGCAGGTCCTCGTCGTCGAGGTCCTCCACCCCGCTCACGGGGGGCGGGTCCAGGAGCCAGCCCGCGGGTTCGAGCAGGCCGGGAAGCTCGCACGACCAGGCCGTCAGCCCGGTCGCGGAGTCGGCCAGGACGCCGGGCATGCGCAGCACCCGGGTCGTGGTCGTCAGCGACTCGACGAGCAGGCTGGGCGAGCGGTGGTCGCAGGCCCGGTCGGCCAGCTCCCGGGCCAGTGCCGTCCAGCGGGACCAGACCGCGTGCGGCTCGGCGCGCCGCAGGGCCGGGCCGGCGGCCGCGATCACCGCATCCTCCCGGCCGGACCCCTGCGGCCCCGCAGCGCTGGCCACCCAGCGACCGATGGCCGCGGTCAGGGCGGCGACGTCCCCGGGGGTGACGAGCTCGCCGGCCTCCGGGCTGGCGAGGAGCTCTGCGGGGCCGTAGGCCACGTCGTAGGCGACGACCGGGACACCGGCGGCCAACGAGCGCAGGATCGCCACGGGGAAGGACTCCCGACGCCCCGCCCAGACGGTGAGGACCGCCCCTGCGAACGGTGCGTACTCGTCGGTACCCGGCGTGACCGTGCGGACGCGACCTGCCAGCCCCAGCTCCTCGGCCAGGCTGAGCAGTGCCGGACCTGCCTCCCCGGTGCCGACGAGGTCCAGCACGAGGTCCGGGTCAGCCAGGAGCCCGGGCTGGGCCGCGCGGATGACGTGGTCGTGGCGGGAGCTGGGTTCCAGCGGCCCGACCGCGACGATCCGCCGTCCACCGCTGCCCCCGGATCGGCCATCGGATCGCGCGTCCGGGCCGGCGACCGCCGGGGGGATGACCAGGGTGGGGGTGTCCGTGCCGAACCGCGTGCGCAGGTCCGCGGCCTGGGCGTCGGTCATCACCACCAGCGCGTCGAACGCGTCCTGGTGCTCGGCGAAGCGCTCGGCGAAGCGCGGGGTCATCGCGGCCATGGCCGGGTCCTGGCCCGTCCCCGGGGCTGCGAGGTGGTTCAGGTGCACGCCGGCGACACGGGAGACCTGTGGGTTGGTCATGGCCGACAGGTAGGGATAGGCGGCCGGTGAGTCCGCGAACACGACAGCGCCGGGGACCTGGGCGGTCAGCCAGTCGAGCCAGTCCCCGACCCGTGGGTCGATCGACCCTCCCTCGGGCAGCGGGCCCCACCAGGAGGGCCGAACCCGGCGGTCGCGCAGCGCGTAGTGGTGCAGGGCGGTGTCCGCGGGGAACCGACCATCGGCGACCAGGGAGGCGACCGTGGCCTGCAGGTGGGCATCCTTGTTGATCAGGGCGGCGTGCGTGGCCCAGCCGGCGTCGGCGAAGGCCTGCAGCCGGGCGAGCCAGAACTGGGTCAGCCGTCCGCCGCCGGACGTGAGCTCGTTGAAGACGAAGACGGCCGTGTGCCGACCATCGGCGAAGGGCCGTTCAGAGATCACGGCGGCAGCCTAGTGGCAGCCCGGGGGCTCCCCACGGCGCACGCACGGTCCCGCGGTCGGCTCACCGCGGCAGCGACGACTCCCACCAGCCGGTCGGCGCCACAGCCGGGCGCAGGAGCCGAGGAGGAGGAGCCCACTGCGAGGCGGCGGTCGCCGACCCCGCGGGCTGCTCGCCGCCGGTTGCGGCCGCGAGGACGGTCACCAGGGCCGCCAGCTCCTCGGGGGTCGGGTCGCCCCGCACGATGCGCAACGTGGGCCTCCCCGGCTGCTCGGGGCTCTCCTGCGTGCTCACAGCGGGATGTTCCCGTGCTTCTTCGGCGGCAGGGTCTCGCGCTTGTTGCGCAGGACCCGCAACGCCTGGGTGACCTGGGCCCGGGTCTCGTGCGGCAGGATGACGCGGTCGATGTAGCCGCGCTCGCCGGCCAGGTAGGGGTTGGCCAGCTGCAGGTTGTACTCGGCCTCCAGCTCGGCGCGGGTCGCCGCCGGGTCCTCGGCGCCGGCCAGCTCCTTGCGGTACAGGATGCTCACCGCGCCCTGGGCACCCATCACGGCGATCTGGCCGGTGGGCCACGACAGGTTCACGTCCCCGCCGAGGTGCTTGGAGCCCATGACCACGTACGCCCCGCCGTAGGCCTTGCGCGTGATCACCGTGACCTTGGGGACGGTGGCCTCGACGTAGGCGTAGATCAGCTTGGCGCCGCGGCGGATGATGCCGTCCCACTCCTGGGACGTGCCGGGCAGGAAGCCGGGGACGTCGACGAACGTGATCACCGGGACGTTGAACGCGTCACAGGTGCGCACGAAGCGTGCGGCCTTCTCCGAGGCGTCGATGTCCAGGGTCCCGGCGAACTGCATGGGCTGGTTGGCCACGATCCCGACCGAGTGCCCCTCGACGCGGCCGAAGCCGACGACCATGTTGGGTGCGAACAGCGGCTGGACCTCGAGGAACTCCTCGTCGTCGAGCACGGCCTCGATGGCCCGGTGCATGTCGTAGGGCTGGTTGGGGGAGTCCGGGATCAGGGTGTCGAGCGCCAGGTCGGTATCGGTGGGATCCAGGTCGGCCTCCTCGCCGAACACCGGGGGCCGCTCGAGGTTGTTGGCCGGCAGGTAGCTCAGCAGCGCCCGCACGTAGCTCAGGGCGTCGTGCTCGTCCTCGCCCATGTAGTGCGCGACGCCGGACTTCGTGTTGTGCGTGCGCGCCCCGCCGAGCTCCTCGAACTCGACGTCCTCGCCGGTGACGGTCTTGATGACGTCCGGGCCGGTGATGAACATGTGCGAGGTCTTGTCCACCATCACGGTGAAGTCGGTGATCGCCGGGGAGTAGACCGCACCACCGGCGCAGGGGCCCATGATCAGCGAGATCTGCGGGATCACCCCCGAGGCGTGCACGTTGCGCCGGAAGATCTCGCCGTAGATCGCCAGGGAGACCACGCCCTCCTGGATCCGCGCGCCGCCGGAGTCGTTGATCCCGATGATCGGCCAGCCGTTCTTCAGGGCCAGGTCCATCACCTTGATGATCTTCTCGCCGAACACCTCGCCCAGCGAGCCGCCGAACACCGTGAAGTCCTGGGCGAACACGCAGACGGGGCGACCGTCGATGGTGCCGGTCCCGGTGACCACGCCGTCGCCGTAGGGGCGGTTCTTCTGCCCGCCGAAGTTGTGCGAGCGGTGCCGGGCCAGGTCGTCCATCTCGACGAACGAGTCGGCGTCCAGGAAGTGGCGCAGCCGCTCGCGGGCGGTCATCTTGCCCTTGGCGTGCTGCTTCTCGATCCGCTTGGCCTTGCCGGCCAGGATCGCCTCGTGGCGGCGGTGCTCCAGGTCGGCCAGCTTGCCCGCCGTGGTGGTCAGGTCGCTGGTGATCTCGGGCGTGCTCGGCTCAGGTGCGCTGGCGCTCATCTCGTCCCTCTCCTGGAATGCCCTGCGTGAAGTACCTTATCCCTGTGTCTGAGTCCACCCCGGGGCCGGTTGCCCCCACTCCCGCCCCGCTCGTCCCCGGCCCTGACGGGCGGCCCCGGTCCTCGGGCGTCGCCTACGTGGACCAGTGGCCGGTCGACCTCGGGACTGCCGCCGTCGTGAAGTCGATCCGCAAGGGTGGGGGTTCCTGGCGCAGCGTGACGGTGTTCTCCGAGATCGCCTCGACGAACACCGTCGGGGTCGCCCTCGCCACAGCCGGGTGCCCGTCCGGGGTCGTGCTGGTGACGGACCTGCAGACGGCTGGACGCGGTCGGCTGGACCGCAGCTGGCAGGCGCCCTCGGGCACCTCGGCGATGTTCTCGGTCGTCCTGCACCCGACCGGTCCGGACCATGAGTGGGGCGTCCTCCCGCTGCTCGCCGGTGTGGCCGTGTGCGAGGCGCTGGAGTTCGTGACCGGCGTGCGGGCCTCCCTGAAGTGGCCCAACGATCTCGTGATCCGCGACGAGGACGCCCCCAGCGGTCGCGGTGGCAAGGTCGGTGGCATCCTGGCCGAGCGGGACGCGCAGACCGGGGCCATCGTCCTGGGCATCGGGATCAACGTCGACCTCGCGGAGTCCGACCTCCCGGTGGAGGGCGCCACCTCGCTGACCCTGGCCGGGGTCCCGCGCCCGCGCCGGGCCAAGCTGGTCGGACGGGCGCTGTCGCGCATCGAGCACTGGTTCACGGCCTGGGACGCCGTCGGCACCGACTCGGCCTCGCTGGATCGCCTGCTGGAGTCCTACCGGGAGCGCTGCATCTCGTTGGGATCGCCGCTGACCGTGGTGCGCCCCGGCGCCGAGGACCTCGTCGGCCAGGGCGCCGGGATCAGCCCCACGGGCGCCCTGCTGGTGGACTCCGAGGGGTCCCAGGTGGCCGTCGTCGTCGGTGACGTGACCCACGCTCCCACGCGCTGACGTGACCGAGCGGGCTGGCGGGACCGGGCCGCTCGCAGGTGCGGCGCCCCTGGAGGTGACCCCGGGCGCAGGGGCGGCCGAGCCCGGCCTGCGCGAGCAGCAGATCAGTCGGATCGCCGAGCTCGTCCTGGGCGACCCGACGGTGTTCACCCGGGAGGAGGCGGCGGCCTCCGCCGGGCTGGACGTCGACCAGGCCCGGCCCTACTGGCGGGCCATGGGCTTCGCCGACGTGGGGTCGGCACCTGCGTTCACCGCGACCGACGTCGAGTCGCTGTGCCTGCTCACCAGCTGGGTGGCCGACGGGATCCTCGACGAGGCGACCACGATCGAGGTCGTGCGCAGCCTCGGGCAGACAGCGTCGCGACTGGCCGACTGGCAGGTCGACACGATGGCGCGGGTCCTGGCCGAGTCCGGGGAGCCCATCGACCTGGCTGCGGTGGGCGATGGGATGGCCGGTGTGCTGCCCGGGCTGGAGTCCCTCCTGGTGCATGCCTGGCGTCGTCACCTGGCTGCGGCCATGGGTCGGGGGCTGGCCTTCGTGGCCGACGATCCCGACGCCGTGCCGGAGCCCACCCTGGCCACGGTGGGCTTCGCGGACATCGCCGGCTTCACCCGCCTGGCCCGCGTGATGGCCGACGAGGACCTCGCCCAGATGGTGGCGGCCTTCGAGTCCGGCGCGGCCGACATCGTCGCGGGGCGCGGCGGGCGACTGGTCAAGACCCTCGGCGACGAGGTGATGTTCGTGTCCGAGCGCGCCGAGGACGCCGTGGCCATCGCCGCGGAGATGCATCGGCTGACCGCTCCCGGGGCGGAGGCCCTGAGCCTGCGGATCGGCCTGGCCACCGGGCACCTGGTCTCCCGCATGGGCGACTTCTACGGGGGCACGGTGAACCTCGCCAGCCGCCTGACGGCCATCGCCCGGCCCGGGTCGACGCTCGTGGACGCGGCGACCGAGGGTGCGCTGGGCGACCCGGAGGCCTACGTCCTGCGCCACCTGGCGCCGCGCCCGCTGCGCGGGATGGGGCTGGTGCGGGCCACGTCGGTCACGCCCCGGCGGCGATCGCCGGGCGAGGGCCCCGAGACCGGCTGAGGTCGCGACCGACCAGCCCCGGAGCGCAATCGGGGATCAGGTGCTCGGCGAGGGGTCCACCACCGCTGTCACGGCCGGCTCCTGCGTGGGGAAGACCCAGGTGCGGTACACCCAGAACCGGAACATGGTGCCCAGGCCGACGGCGATGACGTTGCCGCTGATGTTGTCGGCGAGCTGGCTGTCCAGGCCCAGCAGGTAGTGCGTGAAGGCCAGGCAGCCCCAGGAGATCAACAGGGCCGCGGCGTTCGTCGCGAAGAACAGGGCGGTCTCCCGGCCGTAGCCGGTGCGCGCCCGGTCGCGGTAGGTCCAGTGCCGGTTGGCCACGAAGGCGAACGTGGTGGCGACGATCACGCTGATGGTCTTGGCAGTCAGCGGGCTGTCGGACAGGATCCCGGCGCGCAGGATGTTGAACAGGCCGACGTCGATGACGAACGCCACCGCCCCGACCGTGCCGAACTTGGCGACCTCGGCGCCCAGTCGCCGCGCGGCACCTGCGACCCGGCGCTGCGCCTGCCCGTCCACTGCCGATACCCCCACGTGTGCCGGTGCCTGCGCCGGTGCCTGTGCGTCCACCTGTGCCATGTGTGCTGCATACCCCGCCTGCGGGCGCGCACACCTGACCTGCCCTGTGAAGTGTCTCACCACCATCGCCTAACGTGGGATCCGTCCATCCCGATCCCAGGAGGCCCGCATGGATCTCGACCTCTCGCCCGAGCACGACGAGCTGCGCGAGGTGGTCGCCCGCTTCGCCCGCGATGAGGTGGCCCCCGTCATCGGCGAGCACTACCGCCGCGGGGAGTTCCCGCTGGCCCTGGTGCGCAGGATGGGCGAGATGGGGCTGTTCGGCCTGCCGATCCCCGAGGAGTTCGGGGGCATGGGCGGGGACTACGTCGCGCTGTGCGTGGCCATCGAGGAGCTGGCCCGGGTGGACTCCTCGATCGCGATCACGCTCGAGGCCGGGGTGTCCCTGGGGGCCATGCCGATCCTGCGTTTCGGCACGCGGGAGCAGAAGGCCACCTGGCTGCCCCGGATGGCCGCCGGTGAGGTGCTCGGGGCCTTCGGCCTCACCGAGTCCGGCAGCGGGTCGGACGCAGGCAGCGTGCGCACGACCGCGGTCGTCGACGGCGACGACTGGGTGATCAACGGGTCCAAGTCGTTCATCACCAACTCCGGCACCGCCATCACCGGGCTGGTGACCGTCACCGCCGTGACCGGCACCCGCGCCGACGGTCGTCCGGAGATCTCGGCGATCATCGTCCCGTCGGGCACGCCGGGCTTCGAGGTGGCCCCGGAGTACGCCAAGGTCGGCTGGAACGCCTCGGACACCCACGAGCTGAGCTTCACCGACGTGCGCGTCCCGCTGGCCAACCTGGTCGGGGTGCGGGGCCGTGGCTACGCGCAGTTCCTGTCGATCCTGGCCGAGGGTCGGGTCGCCATCGCCGCGCTGGCGACCGGCCTGGCCCAGGGCTGCGTGGATGAGTCGTTGGCCTACGCCGAGACGCGCGAGTCGTTCGGGCAGCCGATCGCCGGCCGGCAGGCGATCCAGTTCATGATCGCCGACATGGAGGTCCGCGCCCACCTGTCCCGGCTGGCCTGGCGCCAGGCCGCCGGTCTCATGCACGCCGGGCTCCCGTTCGCCCGGGAGGCCAGCATCGCCAAGCTGTACTCCTCGGAGGCGGCGATGGACAACGCGCGCGCGGCCACCCAGGTGCACGGTGGGTACGGCTTCATGGTCGAATCGGCCGTGGGCCGGTTCTACCGCGACGCCAAGATCCTGGAGATCGGCGAGGGCACCTCGGAGGTCCAGCGCATGCTGATCGCCCGCGACCTGGGCATGCCGGTCGACTGACCGGCTGCCCGGGGTGTGCCGCAGCGCCTGCGCGCAATAGGCTCATCGACGTGTATGAGATCACCCGAGGTCCGCATCCGGAGTTCCCCGAGCTCGAGGTCGTCACGCTGATCTCCCCGGCCAACGTCACGGCGTCGTTCGTGCCGAAGGCCGGGATGGTCTGCAACTCGATGACCCACGACGGCGAGGAGATGCTCGGCCAGCGCTACGGCCTGGCCGGCTACGTCGAGACCGGGCGGACGTTCGGCGTCCCGATCCTCGCGCCGTGGGCCAACAGGCTGGGCAAGATGGCCTACGCCGTCGTCCACGAGGGCGGGGGCGTGCGCCGAATCGACGTGAACCCGAACACCCCCAACCTGCGCTTCGACGTCTACGGCCAGCCGATCCACGGGCTGCTGCGCGGCAGCAGCGACTGGGACATCGTCGAGGTGCAGGCCAACGCCGACGAGGCATGGATCACCGCGCGGCTGGTCTTCGACCAGAAGCGGATCGACTTCGCCGCGTTCCCGTTCGAGCACCACATCGAGCTCAAGGCGACCCTGCGCGCCACGTCGCTGACGTTCAGCACGGCGATCATCGCCACCGGCCAGGACGAGGTGCCCATCGCATTCGGCTGGCACCCGTACCTGTCGATCCCGGGCCTCGAGCGCAGCGAGTGGGACGTCTACATCCCCTTCACCCAGCGCTGCCCGCTGGACTCCACGAAGCTGCCGACCGGCACGCGGGAGCAGGTGGAACCCATCATCGGCAAGCTCGGTGACCGCAACCTGGACGACCTGTACGCCGACGTCGCCAACGGCACGACCGCCTACATCCGCGGCAACGGTCGGCGGATGTCGATCCGCTTCGACATGGGCTACGACTGGGCGATCCTCTACGGGCCGTCGCACCGGGACCACATCTGCATCGAGCCGATGACCGCTGCCAGCGATCCCTTCTCCGGCCAGGACCCGATGGAGGTCGTGCCGCGCGGGGGGACGTTCCGTGCGGCCTTCACCATCTCGGTGGACCGCACCAGCTGAGGCCGCCGTGCCGACCCGGTCGCTGGCCCGCCAGATCCGCGACGAGTTCCCCGGGGCGGTTCCGGCGGGCGACTTCGTGGCGGCGTGGCGCGATGCGTGCCTGGGCGCTGGCTTCGACGCCGACACCGCGCTGCTGGCCGTGGGCGTCTGCCGTGACGAGGTGTGCTTCCCGTTCGTCGCCCAGCTCGAGGCGGTGTGGGGCCCGGCGTTCCAGCTGGGGTCGTTGGGCGGCCTGCTGACCATCGGTCGGACGGGGATCGCGGCAGTCGCAAGCCACGCCCCACGGGAGCCGGGGCAGCCCGTCCGCTATGTGCTCGTGGCGGCCGCACACATCGGGGTCGACGCCTCCGGCACGTTCGGCTACCTGCGCCGGGAGCACCAGGAGGTGTCGTCGCGCACGTGCGGGGCGCTGATGGCCTTCCGCGACGAGCTGCTCACCAGCAGGCTGCGCCTGGGGTACGACCCGGTCGACCCGGAGATGAGCCTCCTGCGCGAGCGCGTCCTCACGGCCCTCGTGTACGGGGAGGTCCCCGAGCCGGTGGAGCTGACCCAGACCGTCGCGGGGGTCATCGACGAGGACCTGCGTGACCTCCTGGACTGGATCGAGTCGGCGTCGACGCCGGACCGCGAGGTGCAGGTAGCGGTCGTCACCGGCGTGCTCATCCACACCGCGACCGGTGACTGGTTCCAGGCCCACGGTCCCCGGATCCACAGCACCCTGACCGGGGACCGGGCCCTGGAGCTCTGATCCGGCACCTTCGCGCGCGCCGTGGGTGGGTCAGGGACGGCTGATCCCGATCGGGGCGCCGAGCGCCCTGGCCCAGGTGCGGACCTGCTCGCGCAGGTGCTCGGTGTGCTCCACGGGATGCGCCTGTGCGCCGGCACTCTTGCTCAGCTTGTGCCCGTCCGGTGCGGCGAGCAGCGCGTGATGGCGCAGGTCGACGGCGGCGAATCCGGGCGCGGGCAGCATCCCGGCCAGGTGCAGCTGCAGGGCGGAGGACTCCAGCAGGTCGACGCCGCGCACGATCGCGGTCACGCCGAGGTCCTCGTCGGCGACCACGGAGCCGAGCTGGTACGCGGGCAGGTCGTCGCGACGCCAGAGGACGTGGTCCCCCGAAGGCAACGCCAGGCCCCGGGACCACCCCCCGCCGGTGATCCGTTCGGCTTGCCGACCCGCCGGGCTCCCCGACCTGAATGGACCATCGGAGGGCTCGCGAGTGGGGCCGCCGGGGACCGACATCCGCAGGGCGGTGCGGCCAGGCTCCAGGTCCAGGCCCTGCTCCCGGCATCCGGCCACGCAACGGCCGGAGGCGTCGAGGTCCCGACGCGAGCACCGGCACACGAAGACGGTTTCGTGCTCCCCGCCCATCAGCCGGTCGCGCGCCCGGCGGAACGAGCTGATGCGCGTGGACATCGACCACGACGAGTGGAAGTCATCGGGCCCCGACGGTCCGTCGTCGATGTCGATCCCCAACCAGTCGAGGGTGCGGAAGACGTCCTCGAGGTAGGCCTGGCGCGCACGGCCGGTGTCGAAGTCGTCGATGCGCAGGAGGAGGCGGCCGCGGTGAGCGCGCGCCAGCCAGTGCGTGAGCACCATGTTCAGCGCGTTGCCGACGTGCAGGAACCCGCTGGGTGTCGGTGCGATCCGGGTGACCAGCACCGTCAGGCAGGCCGCGCGTCGTCGGTCGGAAGCGCTTCGGCGCCGGCAGCGGCGACTGCTCCTGCGGCCTCGCGCTGGGCACGGGCCTCCTCGGCCACCTTGAGTGCGGCCTCCTCGGCGGCCTTGCGCTCCTTGCGCCTCTTGGCCCGCAGCCGCTTGCGCTCCTGGGCCTCCTGCTCGGGGTCGTACATGGCCTCGTAGGCGTCGACGACCTCGTTCGCCTCGCCGTCCATGACGATCTGGCCCTTCTCCAGCCAGATCGCCCGGTTGCAGGTCATCCGGACCACTCCCAGGGAGTGCGAGACCAGGAACACCGTGCCGGCCTCGTCGCGCAGCTGCATGATCCGCTTCTCGCTGCGCCGGCGGAACTCGGCGTCGCCGGTGGCCAGGGCCTCGTCGATCATCAGGATCTCGTGGCTCATCGAGGCCGCGATCGCGAACCGCAGCCGCGCGGCCATGCCCGAGGAGTACGCGGTCATCGGCAGGCTGATGAACTCGCCGAGGTCGGCGAACTCCACGATCCAGTCCCGGCGGGCCAGCGCCTGCTCGCGGGTCATGCCCATGGCCATGCAGCCGAGCAGGATGTTGCGCTCACCGGACAGGTCGCGCATGAGGGCTGCGTTCACGCCCAGCAGGGAGGGCTTGCCGGAGGTGTAGACCGCCCCGGACTCCGCGGGGAGCAGGCCCGCGATGGCCCGCAGGAGGGTGGACTTGCCCGACCCGTTGCGGCCGATCAGGGCGATGGCATCCCCCTCGCGGGCGACGAACGAGACGCCGCGCACGGCGTGGACCCGCCGGTGGACCTCCCCACGGCCCTGCCCGCGCAGCAGCTTGCGCGCGGAGACGGCCGCCGAGGACGAGCCCCCCTGGGACATGACCTTGTAGACGACGTTCAGGTCGTCGCAGACGACCGTCGGGGCCCGCTCGGCGACGGGGGCCACCGGGGGTGCCGGTTCGGCGTGCTCAGCCACGGGCGTAGGACTCCTCGGCGCGGTAGAACACGACGAAGCCGACGAGCAGGGTCCCGACCCCCCAGGCCGCGGCGTACCACCAGAGGAAGCCCGGGGCCGAGTGGCTGGTCATCAGCGACACCCGGACCAGCTCGATGTAGACGGTCGCCGGGTTGGCCAGCAGCAGGTCGCGGACCCACGCCGGCGCGGTCTCGGTGAACACGTAGATGCTGTAGAAGACCCCGGACACGTAGCGCCACGTGGTCATCACGAAGGGGATGAGCTGGGTGACGTCCTGGCTGGCAGCGGTCCATCGGGCGACCATCATGCACAGCCCGGCGTTGAACATCGTCTGCAGGAGCATCGCCGGGATGAGCCCCAGCCAGTGCCAGGTGATCGGCTCCCCGGTGAGGAACACGATCCCGCACAGGATGAGCAGGGACACGATCTGCTGCTGGATCTCCTGGACGATGACCGCCAGCGGCAGCACCGCCCGGGGGAAGTGGATGGCGCGGATCAGCGAGCGGTTGTTCGCGATCGCCTTGGCGCCGCCGGTGACGGCCCGCTGGGTGTAGGTGAACGTGAAGACCCCGGCCACCAGGAAGGCGACGTAGTTGTCGATCCCCTTGCTGGTGTTGAGCAGGACGCCGAAGACGAAGAAGTAGACGATCGCGTTGAGGATCGGGGCCAGCACCTGCCAGAAGCGGCCCAGGACCGTGTCGGAGTACTGCGCGGTGTTCCGGCTGCTGGCCATCGAGACGATGAAGTCCCGTCGCGTCCAGAGCTCTGCGATGTAGCTGCGGATCGGCTGGCGCGCGGAGCTGGAGGTCAGGCCCCACTCGTCGGCCAGGGCACGCAGGTCAGGGCCGACGGGCGCCGGAGGTGGTTCCGGCGTGGATGTGGACATCGGTGCTCCTCCTCGCCCTGGCCCAACCGCGCCCACGATAGTGCCGAGCGGCTGCCGATAGTGTTCTGTCCGTGGCGCGCAGTCCCCATCCGAGTCCCTTGGCGGGGTCCGGGCCGAGTCCTGCCCTGGGGTTCCCGATCGTCGGGATGATCGGTGGTGGGCAGCTGGCCCGGATGACCCAGGAGGCGGCCCTCGCCCTGGGCATCGGGCTGCGGGTCCTGGCTGCCGGCCCCACGGAATCCGCAGCCCGCGGCGGCGGCGACATCCGCTGGGGGGCGCACGACGACCCGGCGGCCGTGGCGGAGTTCGCCCGGGGGTGTGACGTCGTGACGTTCGACCACGAGCACGTCCCCGCGCCGATCCTGGCGGCGCTGGTCGACTCCGGACTGGCGGTGCGGCCCGGTCCGGCTGCGCTGGCCCACGCCCAGGACAAGGTCCACATGCGCGCCGCCATCAGCGCCGCCGGGGTGCCGTGCCCGGCATGGGCGGTGGTGGCCTCGGCCGAGGACGTCGTGGCCTTCGCCGACGCGAACGGCTGGCCCGTGGTGCTCAAGGTCTCGCGGGGCGGGTACGACGGTCGCGGGGTCTGGGTGGTCGACGGCCCCGACGAGGCCGCGTCCGTGCTGTCCGGGAACCCCCTGGCCCCCGGCGTGGAGTGGCTCGTGGAGCAGTACGTGCCGTTCACCCGCGAGCTCGCCGCCCAGGTGGCCCGCTCCCCCTCGGGCCAGGCCGCGGTGTACCCGGTGGTCCGCACGGTGCAGACCGACGGGATCTGCACCGAGGTCGTCGCGCCGTGCCCCGGCTTGTCCGACGAGCACGCGCTGGCCGCCCAGCAGGTCGCGCTGCGGATCGCCGAGGCGCTCGACGTCGTCGGCATGCTCGCCGTCGAGCTGTTCGACACCCCGGATGGAGTGCTGGTCAACGAGCTGGCGATGCGTCCGCACAACAGCGGGCACTGGAGCATCGAGGGCGCGGTCACCAGCCAGTTCGAGAACCACCTGCGCGCGGTGCTCGACCTGCCGTTGGGATCACCGGCAGCGCGGGCGCCGTACACCGTGATGGTCAACGTCCTGGGTGGTGAGCACCCGGACATGTACTGCGCCTACCGGCACGTGATGGCCCGCGACCCGGGGCTGAAGGTGCACATGTACGGCAAGGACGTCCGGCCCGGGCGCAAGATCGGGCATGTGACAGTCTCCGGTGACGACCTGGAGTCCCTGCTCGCACGGGCCCACCACGCGGCCGACTACCTGACGGGAGTGATCGATGAGTGAGCGCCTTGTGTCCCCGGCCCAGGTGGGGGTCGTCATGGGGTCGGACTCCGACTGGGTGGTGATGGCCGACGCCGCGCAGGTGCTGCGCGACTTCGGGGTGCCGCACGAGGTCGACGTCGTGTCCGCCCACCGGATGCCCGAGGACATGATCGAGTACGGCCGGTCGGCGGCCGACCGCGGGCTGAAGGTGATCATCGCCGGTGCCGGGGGTGCGGCGCATCTGCCGGGGATGCTGGCCTCGGTGACCTCGATCCCGGTGATCGGCGTGCCGGTCCCGCTGCCCCTGCTCGACGGGATGGACTCGCTGCTCTCGATCGTGCAGATGCCCTCGGGCGTGCCGGTGGCAACGGTGGGGATCGGACAGGCGCGCAACGCCGGCCTGCTGGCCGTGCGGATCCTGGGGGTGGCCGAGCCGCGGCTCTGGCCGGACATGGATGCCTTCCGGGCCGGGTTGCGCGACGCGGCACGCGCCAAGGGGCAGCGACTGCGCGAGGAGTTCGGCAGCTGAGATCGCGGCCCTCGTGTCCGGGATTCGGTTCATCAGGTGGACCGCATCCATGACACTGGTGGACGTCGGGCCGCGCCCGGCACGGCACGGTGGGCTGCCGGTCAGGCGTTGGGGCGGCCCAGGCCGCGGTAGGTCCAGCCGGCTGCTCGCCAGCGGGCCACGTCGAGGCAGTTGCGGCCGTCGAGGATCGAGGCGGTGGTGGGCAGGTCGACCACCGTCGCCGGGTCCAGCTCGGTGTAGTCGCGCCACTCGGTGAGCACCAGGACCAGGTCGGCCCCGGTGAGGGCCTCTGGGACGTCCGCGGCGTAGGTCATCTTCGGGTACGCGGCCCGGGCGTTGGCCATGGCCTGCGGGTCGTGCACGACCACGTCCCCGCCGGCGGTGTAGATCGCGGCGGCGATGTCCAGGGCTGGGGAGTCGCGGACATCGTCGGAGTCGGGCTTGAACGCCGCCCCGAGCACCGCGATCCGGCTGCCGACGAAGCGGCCGCCGACGAGCTCGCGGGCCAGTGCCACGGTGGAGGTGCGCCGGCGGGTGTTGATCCCGTCGACGTCGCGCAGGAAGCTCAGGGCATCGGACACCCCCAGTTCACCGGCGCGGGCCATGAAAGCCCTGATGTCCTTGGGCAGGCAGCCCCCGCCGAAGCCGATCCCCGCGCGCAGGAACTTCGACCCGATCCGCTCGTCGTACCCGATTGCCTCGGCCAGCAGGGTCACGTCGGCACCGGTCGCCTCGCAGACCTCGGCCATCGCGTTGATGAAGGAGATCTTGGTCGCCAGGAAGCTGTTGGCCGCCACCTTGACCAGCTCCGAGGTCGGGTAGTCCATGACCAGGAACGGGGAGCCCCACTCGATCATGGGGGCGTAGACGCGGCGCATGACCTGCTCGTCGCGGCCGGGTGCCTCGCCGGGACCTGCGGGGTTGGCGACGCCGATGACGATGCGGTCGGGGGTCAGGGTGTCGGCGACGGCGAACCCCTCGCGCAGGAACTCCGGGTTCCAGACCAGGTCGACGTCCGCGCTCGCCGGAGCCAGTGCCTGGAGGCGCTCGCGGACGTTCTCGGCGGTCCCGACCGGGACGGTGGACTTGCCGATGACGGTGCAGGGTCGGGTCAGCAGGGGGGCCAGGGAGCCGATGGCCGAGTCGATCTGGCTGAGGTCGGCCGCGTTGGTGCGCGGGTGCTGCGGGGTGCCGACCCCGATGAAGTGCAGGTCGCCGAAGTCGGCGGCCTCGGCGAAGTCGGTGGTGAACCGCAGCCGCCCGGCAGCGACGTTGGTCGCGAGCAGATCGGACAGGCCCGGCTCGTAGAAGGGGACATCGCCGCGGGCCAGGGCCGCGACCTTCTCCGCGTCGACGTCCACCCCGAGGACGTCGTAGCCGGACTCGGCCATCGCCGCGGCGTGGGTCGCGCCCAGGTAGCCGGTGCCGATGACGGTGATCCTCAGGGGCTCGCTCACGCGGGCAAGCCTAGGTGTCCACTGCCTGCGACGACGCGCGCTGGAGGGCGCCCACACCGGCGCCTGCCCAACTGCTGACGAATCCGACCGCCAGAAGGTCGCAATCGTCAGCATGTCGGGAGGATCACCCGAGCCCGGATCGCCCACCCGGTGCCCGATCCGGGGAGTGTCCATGCAGGGGGCGCCCGGCGGGGATCGGCACGTGGGGCGCGCGTAGCCTGTGGGGCATGGCACTCACCCCGAACCCTGACTTCAACGCCTTCACCCTTCCCGAGGAGCACGAGATGCTCCGTGCGGCGGTCCGCGAGCTGGCCGAGGACAAGATCGCTCCTCGGGCCGCCGAGATCGATGAGACCGGGGAGTTCCCGTGGGACGTCTACGAGGCCCTGCGGGCCAACGACTTCCACGCGATCCACATCCCTGAGCGGTTCGGCGGGCAGGGCGGCGACGCGCTGGCAGCATGCCTGGTCATCGAGGAGGTGGCGCGGGTCTGCGCCTCGAGCTCCCTGATCCCGGCAGTCAACAAGCTGGGGACGATGCCCCTGCTCGTGGGGGCGTCCGACGAGCTGCTCGGCCGGTACCTGCCCCAGGTGGCCAGCGGTGAGGCGATGTTCTCCTACGCGCTGTCCGAGCGCGAGGCGGGCTCGGACGCCGGGTCGATGAAGTGTCGCGCTGTGGCCGGTGACGGTGGCTGGGTCCTCAACGGCCAGAAGTCGTGGATCAGCAACGCCGGGGTCTCGAAGTACTACACGGTCATGGCGGTGACGGAGCCGGGCATCGGGCCCAAGGGGATCTCGGCCTTCGTCGTCCATGCCGATGACCCCGGGTTCGCCCTTGCCGCCCCTGAGCGCAAGCTCGGCATCCACGGCTCGCCGACGCGGGAGATCCTGTTCGACAACTGCTGGATCCCGGCCGACCGGATCGTGGGCGAGCCGGGCACCGGCTTCCAGACCGCCATGCGGACCCTTGACCACACGCGCGTCACCATCGGTGCACAGGCGCTGGGCATCGCGCAGGGCGCACTGGATGCCTCGATCGCCTACGCCCGGGAGCGCAAGCAGTTCGGCAAGACCATCGGCGCCTTCCAGGGCGTGCAGTTCCTGCTGGCGGACATGGCCATGAAGGTCGAGGCGGCGCGGGCGCTGACCTATGCTGCGGCCGCGCGCAGCGAGCGGGGGGCGTCGGACCTCACCTTCTTCGGCGCAGCCGCCAAGTGCTACGCGTCAGACGTTGCCATGGAGGTCACCACTGACGCCGTTCAGGTGTTCGGCGGTGCGGGCTACGTGCGCGACAACCCGGTGGAGCGCTACATGCGCGACGCGAAGATCACCCAGATCTACGAGGGGACCAACCAGATCCAGCGCATGGTGATGGGTCGGCAGCTCCTGAAGTAGGTGGTCCCGGCGCGACGATCGGCCGCGGCCCGCCGCGACCTGGTGGGCGGCACGACCGTCGATCCCGCCGATCGATCGCATGGGCGGTGTTGGCGCGCCTCGGGGGCCGTTCGAACCTAGAGTCGTGGCGTCGCGGAAGTCCACCGATCCAGCACAGGAGCGGCACATGGCGCCCCATCGCAGAGCAGCCAGGTACACGCCTGCCCGGGTGCGGGAGGCGCTGCGCAGGCGTCGGCAGGAGCACGAGCGCTCCGTCGGCTTCACCCGCGCACAGGGCCTGCCCCTGCGCGAGGCCGTCCTCTTCGAGTCGTTCGCGGGCAAGGTGATCGGCGACAACCCGTTGGGCATCCAGCGCGAACTCGTGCGCCGGGGGACCGATCTGCAGGTCCTGTGGACCATCAGCCGCCCGGACATGCCGGTGCCCGACGGCGCGCGGGCGGTCATGCACGGCTCCCCCGAGTGGCTCGAGGCCCTGGCCACCAGTCGATACCTGGTGAACAACACGAACTTCCCGCCGTACTTCCGCAAGGCTCCGGGCCAGGTGTACTGCCAGACGTGGCACGGCACCCCGTTGAAGCGGCTGGGCCACGACATGCCCCCGGGCACGATCAGCGATGCCTTCCTGGCCCTGTATGACCGCGAGGCAGCGTCCTGGGACTTCCTGGTGGCGGCCAACGAGTTCAGCGCCGGGGCGCTCGGTGGGGCCTTCGGGTACCGCGGTCGGATCCTCACGACGGGCTACCCCCGCAATGACCGGTTGGTCACGGCGGGCGGTGCGGAGCGGCAGGCGATCCGAGAGCGCCTCGGCGTCCCCGATCCGGACGAACGGATCCTGCTCTACGGGCCGACGTGGCGTGCCAGCCGGCGCACCACGCTCGGCCAGTTCGCGCCCGTCAACTACCTCGACGCGAGCACCCAGCTGCCCGAGGGGTGGAGGTTGGCATTCCGTGGGCACTCGCACACGCACGGGGCCCACGACCCGTCGGTCGCGGCCGGGGCCCTGGATGTCACCCGGTACCCCGACGTGACGGACCTGCTCATCGCCGCCGACGCCCTGCTCACGGACTACTCCTCGCTGATGTTCGACTTCGCCGTGACGGGGAAGCCGATCCTGTTCCTGACCCCCGACCTGGCCGACTACCGGGGTTCCCGGGGCTTCTACCTCGACTTCGAGGGGGAGGCCCCGGGCCCGCTGCTGGCCACCTCGGATGACGTCGTTGCCCGACTGGCCGACCTGCCTGGCCTGGTGGCGCAGTACAGCGCGCGCTACGCGGCATGGAACGCGAAGTACAACGCGTGGGACGACGGACACGCGGCGAAGCGGGTCGTCGATGCTGTGTTCGGTCCGGGCGCCGACGAGGTGGCATAGCTGCGGCGTGCCGCACCGAGGTGTCCGGCGGCACCATCGCGGGCCGGCGATGGGACTCACCGCACGCACTCCACCCGCTGGATCCAGTCCGGCGTCCGGGGGAGGTCGCCGCGTGCACGACCGATCAGGACGGCGATCACGGGCACGGCCGCCGGGTGCGCCGGCCACCCGGTCTGCCCATCGGTCAGGACGATGATCACCTCGACCCGTGGGCGCAGCTCCTGCGCCGCCTGGATCCCGAGGGCCATGTCCGTGCCACCGCCGCCTGCGAGGCGCACCGCGTCCGCCCGGCGGACCGCCGTGACCGCCTGCACCGCAGCATCCACTGCCAGCACGCTGACCTGTGGATCAGCCACCCCGAGCGTGGCCAGGACGCCGTCGACCTCGCCGAGGGCCTGGGCCAGCAGCCCGTCGTCCACGCTGCCTGAGGTGTCCACGACGATGCCGACCCGGGGTACGGAGCGGCGCAGTGCCGGCAGGATCACCGCGCCGGCGGCCGCCTGTCGACGCGAGATGCGGGTGTAGGTGTACTCCGTATGACCGTTGGCCCAGCCCAGCCCGCGGCGCACCGCTGCGCGCAGGACGTTTCGCCAGTCCACCACCGGATCGAGGATCAGCGAGACCCATCGGCCCCAGTCGCCGGGCAGGTCCCCGCGTCCCGGGTTGGCCTGGTACTCGATGGCCACGGTGCGGCGGATCGCCTCGGCGGCAGTGGGGCTCAGGCCACCGGAGTCCGCCAGCTCGGGAAGCTCGTAGCCGCGGTGCACCCCATCGCAGCCCGACCCGCAGGAGGGGTCGGCGCCATCGCCGATCCCGTGCGGGCGAGCTCGCCGCGGTGGCCCGGGTTCCCGGTGCGCCCGGCGCCCGGGCGTCGTCGGCCCCCGGCTGCGGATCCGCGCTGCCGGTCGGCGCCCGAGGCACCCAGGACGGGTCGTGGTCGGAGTCCTCCCCCTGGGTCGGCAGCCCGGTGAGCATGGCGTAGTACTCCTCGGCCGCCCGCCCGGTCGGCATCCCCAGCTCGGCGGCGCTGATGAGGCGGTGGTGGTCGTCCAGCGCCCGAACCCGGGACGCGAGGGCGGGACCCGTGGGCCTGACCCCGCCGTACGTGGACGGGCCCCGGGTGGGACCCGCGCCGGCCGACCCGGACGCCCGCTCGGCCAATCCACCGGCCACCTCGTGAACGGTGATGTCGGCTGCAACCCGCCAGGCCCGGGAGGTCGACCCGCGCACGCCCATGTCACTGGCCCGGCCAGCGTGGTCGGCCAGCAGGTGCCAGACATGGTGGGCCAACGCGGCGCCCATCTCGGGTGCGGTGCGCTGCCTGTCCGCCAGCCAGGTGGGATTGACGTACAGCCGCCAAGCCGGATCGGTGGCCATCGTCGCCACGTCATGGGTCGGGATCGCCACCAGGGAGTAGACGGCAGTCGACAGGTAGGGCATGTCGCCGGTGGCCGGGCCGCCCTGGGGCATCGGGCTGGTCAACCAGAGCTTGGCCGCCGCCAGCAGGTCGACAGCCGGCCGGTCGAGGCTCATGAGGGCAGGAGCCCCGCGAGGGCCAGCGGGCCGGCGAACACGGTCAATCCCGAGGGCAGGGCGGACCTGGCCGGTCGGATCCGCAGCAGCGCCCGCACCACCGGCACCGCCGGGTCGAGTC
Source organism: uncultured Actinomycetes bacterium (assembly GCA_963774745.1). Classification (GTDB taxonomy): domain Bacteria; phylum Actinomycetota; class Actinomycetes; order S36-B12; family CAIYMF01; genus Prado023. The sequence goes on from CAVZGE010000002.1 coordinate 588,679, forward strand.
CGGACAGCTCCGCGGCTCGGACGCAGACCCCCAGCGAGGCCTCCCAGCGAGCCCGTGTCGGACGCGTGGCCACCGCGGCGAGCATCCCCTGCAGTGCCACGTGCACGCGATCAGCCCGAAGCCCCGTCAACAGGTCCCCGCCCGGATCGGCGAGCAGGGACTCCGGGTCGGGGAGGTCGAGGGCCGAGATCCACGACAGGAACTCGTGCCCCGTGGGTGCCCCCACGGCCCCGTGCACAAGCAGGCGGATCGCCTCGCCGTCCACGGGGTCGGCGGCCGCGAGGAGCCGCGCGGTGTAGTCCCAGGTGCGTGGGGTGGGGAAGGCCCGGCCCCGCGAGGCGGCGTCCTTGGGGATCGCCGAGAGCTGCCCGGACCGGACGCCGAGGAAGGCCGCCACCTTCGCCCGGGCCGCCGCGACCCTGGCCGGGTACCCGGCATCGAGCGCCGGGACGCTGATCCGGGGCCACTGCCCCGTCACGAGCGACTCCGTGAAGACCTCCAGCGGGAGGTTCCAGTCCATGTGCACGAACCGGTTGGCTGTCGGCGCGGCCAGCTCCCAGCCGGACGCGGCAACGTCCGCAGGGTTCGCCGCCGCCCCGAACGACACGCGCTCGGGCAGGCGCAGCGCCCCGACCTCCCCGTGCGTGAGCGGTCGCAGGGCCGCAGCCTGGACCGCGGGAGAGGCGGTGGTCCACTCGTCGAAGAACACCACTGAGGGCCCCTCGTTAGCGGCCACCCGCACCGCCCATTGCGGAGGTGCGAGATCCACCCGGCCGGCGTTGACGACGGGCAGGCCGGCGAAGTCACTGGGTTCGTAGTGGGAGCAGATCAGGGTCTCGACATGCCATCCGGAGTCGGTGGCGGACTCCACGACGGCAGTCTTGCCGGCCCCTGGCTCACCCCACAGCAGGAACGGGATCCGTGTCGCCACGCACACCCCCATCGCCCGCAGCACCTGCTCGTACCCGATCCGATCCCTGGCCACCCTGGCTCCCCTTCCCTCGACATGCACGCTAGGCCGGGGGTCCGACATCCCCAGGGCGGGCGAGCTGGAGCTGACCCCCGCGGCGCAGGACCGCCACCGTGTCGGCCACCGTCCCCCAGCGTGCGAGCGCGATCGCGAGCTCCGTGCACCGTGCGGTGTCGGGCCGGCGTGTGCCGAGGGCCCGGGCGACCCGCTCGACCGCGGACGGCGCCGGCGGATCCGGCGGGAAGCCGACGCCCTCCTCGCCGACCCAGGCCAGCTGCACGTGCGTGGGGCGGTAGCCGGAGCGCACCCATCGGGCCAGGAGCTGTGCGGCACCGGGGACCGAGATGCCCCAGTCGCCGGCGATCGCGTGCGCCTCCTCGGGCCCGTACCCGGACAGGGACAGGCTCACGATGTCGGCGCGGCGGGTTCCGGTGGCCATCCAGCCGGAACGGGCCCGGGGCTCGCGGCCGTCCAGCTCGGTCGGCGTCCAGGCGACCCACGGCGCGGTCGAGGGGTCCGGCGCGCCACGGGCGGTGCGCGCCACCCACGCGACGTCCGCGCCCGTGTGGGCCAGGGCGATGAGGAGCTCCGGGGTGGGCTCCGCGCATCCGGCTGCCGCCAGCGCGGCGCGCAGCTCCGCCACCGTGGACGTGTGCAGCCCGACGGCCCAGGCCCGCTCGACCAGCGAGTCCCCGCGGCCCTCCGGCGGCCCAGGGTCCGCGTCCGGACCCAGGCTCGACACCAGGCTGCGCAGGTCGCGCCGGTGGACGCGGCTGGCCGCGGCGACATGCGGGACGTCACGGCAGTGCGCAGCGGCCTCGGCCGGGTCGGCGAACCCGCGTGCCGGGCAGCAGGGCAGGAACCCGTCCTGGCTGAACCAGGTGGTCCCGCGATCCAGCGTTCGGGCCAGGAGCCCGGCCTGCCGGGTGGCGCGCTCCCACCACATCCGCAACCCGGGCAGCACCGCACGCAGGGCCGGCAGGCAGGACACCCCGCCGCCGAAGGCCGCAGCGATCTGCTCGAGCCCCTGGTCGTGCGGGGTCTGCACCGACCAGTCCGCGGTGATCACCACGGGGTGCCGCGCGGACCGTGCGGCCGCGGAAGCGCGGCAGGGGAAGGTCGCGCTCAGCGGGAGGTCCAGCCCCGCACCCTCGGCTCCCATGTGTGCCCCCTCGCTCGAGATCCACGGCCCCTCGGCGACGCATCCGGCAGGACCGACCCGCTGGCGGCGGGCCGTCACCGTAGCGCCGGGCCCTGACATCGCCAGGTCGGTGAGCGCATCGGGGCCCGCCGGCCGTCGGTTCGCCCGATGCCCCGCCGCTGCCCCCGCGCCACGCCACCACCGCGCTGAGCACACCCGGGTCTCGCCTCCGGGGCCGCGCTCCGATACCGTCGCGGCCATGGCCGAACCTGCAGCCTCAGCGTGGCCGGATGGCGTCTCCGTGGTCATGCCCGTGCTCAACGAGGAGCGGCACCTGACCCATGCGGTGACCGGCATCCTCACCCAGGACTGGGCGGGTCCGCTGGAGATCGTCCTCGCGCTCGGGCCCTCGACCGATCGCACCGACGAGGTCGCCCGTCGGCTCTCGGTGGTCGACGACCGGATCGTGCTGGTCCCCAACCCGACCGGCCGCACCCCCGCAGGGCTCAACGCCGCCATCCACGCCTCGCGCTACGAGGTGGTCGTCCGGGTCGACGGGCACGCGATCCTGCCCCGGGACTACGTGTCCACGGCGGTGGAGACGTTGGCGCGCACCGGTGCGGACAACGTCGGCGGCATCATGCAGGCCGAGGGCGAGACCGCCTTCGAGCAGGCAGTGGCCCGGGCCATGACGACGCCCCTGGGCGTCGGCGCCGCGCCGTTCCATGTCGGCGGCGGGGAGGGCGAGGCCGAGACGGTCTACCTCGGGTGCTTCCGCAAGTCCGCCCTGGCGCGCGTCGGCGGGTACGACGAGACCTTCCTGCGTGCCCAGGACTGGGAGATGAACCACCGGATCCGCGAGACGGGCGGCCTGGTGTGGTTCAACCCCGCCCTGGTCGTCACCTACCGCCCCCGGGCGGACGCGGCGTCCCTGGCCGACCAGTACTTCCACTACGGCCGGTGGCGCCGTGAGGTCATGCGCCGCCATCCCGAGACGGCGTCGCGGACCTCGGCGCTACGCTACTTCGCCCCTCCCACTGCGGTGGTCGGCGTGGTCGTCGGGACCGCCGCCGGGCTGGTCGGCTCGACGGTCGGTCCGCGCGCCCTGCGCGTCGGCTGGCTCGCCCCGGTCGGCTACCTGGCCCTGGTCACCGCTGGGGCGGCCGTGGCGGGACGCGGCCTCCCGCCGGCGGCCCGCGCCCGACTGCCGCTGGTCTACGCCACGATGCACGGCGCGTGGGGCACCGGCTTCCTGACCTCACCACCTGGACTGCGCGAGCTCGAGGCGTGAGGGCGCTCGTCCGCCCGGGAGCTGCGGGGCCCGAAGCCGTGGCGGTGGCCGGGCAACGACTCGCGCGCCTCGGCGTCACCGAGGTCGTCGTGCTCGCTGACGGCGACTGCGCCGGGCAGCTCGAGGCCCTCGCCCGCGGCCTGTCCGGGCGGACCCTGGTCGTGGATGCCGACCTGATCGTGGCCGATGCCTCCCTCGGGCAGCTCGTCGACGATCCGGCGGTGCGCTCGGGCGCACTGGTGGTGGAGGTCGCTGGGACCCGGATCGCGGACCTGGGTCGGGAGGGCGCACCTGCCGATGGCCACCACGGAGCGGTCGGGGTTGGGTCGGCATCCGCCGCCGACGCCCACGGGGATGCTGCTGCGGTGCGCGTCGCCCAGAAGCGGATCGCCAGCGCAGGCTCGGCCATCCACGACGTCACGGCGCCCAACGCCGCAGCCCTGGGTGCGCTGGTCGTCGACGCCCGCGACGTCCCGGCCGCCGCCGAGGCGCTTTTCGGGGCTGCCGCGGCGGCGCGTGCGCACGGCTGGCAGGCCGATCCGATCGACGTCGCCCTCGTGGGCCTCGTCCGGGCGCAGGTCGCGATCGGTGCCGTGGTCTCCGTCGGCCCCGTGCTGCGCGGCGGAGCGCCGGACCAGCGTGCGGTGGCCCAGCGGGAGCTGGCCGGCATCGACGAGGCCCGGGTCCTGCTCGAGCGGGCGAACCGCCCCGACGACGGCTTCTACTCGACCTTCGTCCTGCGCCGGGCCTCGAAGCCGTTGACGGCACTGGCGTTGCGCCTTCGCCTCACGCCCAACCAGATCTCGGTGTTCTCCCTCGGGGTCGGACTCGTCGCGGCACTTGGGTTCGCGACCGGTTCGTGGTGGGGGTTGCTGGTCGGCGCCGTGCTGATGCAGGCATCGCTCATCATCGACTGCGTCGACGGCGAGGTGGCCCGCTTCACCCGCTCGTTCTCGGACCTCGGGGCGTGGATCGACGCGTCGAGCGACCGGGTCAAGGAGTACGTCGCCTACGCCGGCCTGGCCGCCGGGTCGGTGCGGTCGGGGCGCGACATCTGGCTGCTCGCCGTCCTGGTGATGATCGTGCAGACGGTGCGCCACATCGGGGACTACGACTTCTCCCGCGTCCAGCGGATCCGTGAGTCCTGGGTGGCCCGCCGGCCGATCGAGGACCCGACCGACGGTGGTGCCGCCGGGTCGGGCGCGACCCTGGCACTGTCCGCGCAGCTGAACCTCAACAGCCGAGTGCGGTGGGGCAAGAAGGTCCTGCGGATGCCGATCGGCGAGCGCTGGCTGATCCTGTCCGTCGGGGCGATCACGATCGGGCCCCGGTGGACGCTCGTGCTCATGCTCTGCCTGGGACTGCTGGCACTGGCCTACACCGCCGCCGGGCGGATCCTGCGGTCCCGGACCTGGCATCAGCCACCGGATCGCAGTGGGTCGTGGCTGCTCGAGCCACAGCTGGACCTGGGGCCTGTCGGCCAGCCAGTCTGGGACCGGGTCACCGCGGGGCGCCAGCCGCTGGCCCATGCGTTCGGCTGGGCGTGGCCTGCTGGGATGCGAGTGGTCGAGCTGGGGGCCGTGTGGCTGGCCGTCGCGCTGGTCGTGCCGGAGGAGGGGTCGTGGCTGTTCGGGTGGGTGTTCGCGGTCGCGTTCCACCACTACGACACCCTGTACCGGGCGCTGGGTGGGTCCTCCCCGCCCCGCTGGCTGGTGCTGGCTGGGCTCGGATGGGACGGCCGGACGGTCCTGGTGCTGGTGGCTGCCGGCCTGGGAGCGGCAGCCCTTGCGGGACTGCTCGCCTGGGGGGCTGTGGGTCTCGGGCTCCTGTTCGTGCTGGTCGCGTCCGTGCAGTGGGTCCGGTCGATGACGCGCAAGGATGTGACCCATGCCTGACGTGCCAGAGCCCGGGACGGGATCAGGGCCGCCCGAGCGCCCCGAGCGCCCCGAGCGGCCCACGATCGCCGAGCTGCGCGCGGTCACCCAGCCTCCGGCGGTGCGCGGCCGGAAGAACTCCGAGCACTGGGTCGCAGACGTCTACCTGCGAAGGATCTCGCCGTACCTGACGCGAGTCCTGCTGCCCACGGGTGTCTCGGCGAACACCGTCACATGGTTCATGATCGTCACCGGCGCATCAGCGGGCCTTGCCCTGCTCATCCCGGGGATCCCGGGGGCGATGCTGGCGCTGCTGCTCGGCCAGATGCAGATGCTCTGGGACTGCTGCGACGGCGAGGTGGCCCGCTGGCGTGGCACGTTCTCGCCGGCCGGCACCTTCCTGGACAAGATCGGCCACTACACGGCCGAGTCGGTGATCCCCGTGTGCCTGGGCATCCGAGCTGCCGGGTCGGACTTCGCGTGGACGGCTCCCGGCGGCTACGCCTACGCCGGGGCGGTCCTCGCGCTGCTGATCATGTTCAACAAGGCGCTCAACGACATGGTCCACGTCTCCCGGGCGTTCGCGGGCCTTCCCCGCCTGGAGGATGTGGCGGGAGTCGGGACCCCGACGAGCTCGGGGCTGGCTCGGCTGCGCCGGTTGGTGGGCTTCCTCCCGTTCAACCGGATCTTCCACTCCGTGGAGATGACCATCCTGGCGTTCGTCGCGGCCATCGGGGACGCGCTGGTGGGCGGCCTGGCGGTCACCCGGGCGATGGTCCTGGTGATGCTCGTCCTGGCGGTCGTCACGGTCATCGGGCACGTGCTGGCCATCCTGTCGTCCACCAAGCTGCGGAGCCCGGCATGAGCGGCCCGGGAGGATCCGGCGTGGGCGGCCAGGACGTCGCGCACTTCGGTGTCGTCGTGCTGACGATGGGCCAGCGGCCGGACGACCTGCGGCGCGGGCTGGAGTCCGTGCTGGGCCAGGAGGGCGTGACCACGGACATCGTGGTCGTGGGCAACGGCTGGGTCCCGGTGGACCTGCCCGCGGGTGTGCGTGGCCACGCCCTGCCGGAGAATGTCGGGATCCCGGCGGGGCGCAACGCGGGGGTGCCCGAGGTGTCCGGCGACCTGCTGTTCTTCCTCGACGACGACGCAGCGCTGGCCTCGCCGGACACGTTGGCGCGCTTCGCCGCCCTGTTCGCCACCCGCCCGGAGGTCGGGCTGATCCAGCCGCGCGTGCAGGACCCGACCGGGCGGCCGGCGCCGGGGCGATGGGTCCCGCGGCTGCGCACGGGCGATCCCGCAGAGCCCAGCCCGGCAACGTCCCTGTGGGAGGGCGCGGTCGCCATCCGGCGATCGATCTTCGAGGAGGTCGGCGGCTGGCCGGCGCTGTTCTTCTACGCCCACGAGGGCATCGAGCTCTGCTGGCGGGTCTGGGACACCGGCCACGTGCCGTGGTACGCCGGCGACATCGAGATCCACCATCCGGTGATCGACCCGAGGCGGCACACCGAGTTCTGGCACATGAACGCCCGCAACCGGGTGCTCCTGGCACGGCGCAACCTGCCGGCGATCCTGCGCCCGGTCTACACGGGGACCTGGGCCGTGATCACCACGGCGCGCGTGCGCGACAAGGCGGCACGGGGGGCGTGGTGGGAGGGGTTCCGCGAGGGCTGGCGGATGGACCCCGGTGACCGTCGACCCATGCACTGGTCGACGGTGTGGGCCATGACCAGGGCCGGTCGTCCGCCGGTGGTGTGAGGCGGCTGGGCGCACGCGAAGCCGTGGCGGGGTCCGGGTCCCCCCCGGTGGCCGCGGGAGCGAGGGCTGACCGAGTCGCTGGCCGTCCGGCCCGCGAGGGTTGTCCCTGGCACGAGCGCTGGAACGGGCGCCCGCCAGGGGTTGCAGCTCGCTGATCCACCCGTCTCGGCGCAGCTGTCCACAGATGCTCTTCGGTCCGGTCGCATTGTCGGAGCGATGGGATAGTAGTGTTCGTACAGGTGTTCGAGCGGGGGGAGGTTCGTGTGGGGGTCGTGGGAGTAGGTGGCCCGCCGGTCGTGGTCGACATGCGGGCGGTGGCGGCGGTGCCGGTGGCATCCCCGGAGGTGGGGGCGGTGTGGCGCGAGCTGACGGATCTGGCTGCCGGAGAACTGCCCGGGATGGGCCTGCTCGCCGGGGAGCGCCCGGCTGCAGATGTGGAGGTGCTGTGCTCTGCGGTCGCCGTGGCCGAGTTCGAGTTGGCCCGCCGGATGGCCGCGGCCGCGGGGTCGGGCAGCCTCCCATTGGTGGGTCAGGGTGCCGTCCTGCTCGCCCGCGGCTGGTCGAGCCGGTGGGCCCGGCGACTGGCGACGGCGGGTGCGTTCGCCGTGGCCCATCCAGCCCTGGGCTCGGTGTGGGCCTCGGGGGTGATCACCAGTGAGCATGTGCATGCGCTGGCCCGCAGGGCTGATGAGTTGTCCCCGGGGGAGATGGCGGCGGTGATCGAGGAGTTGGCCGCTGTGTGGGGGCAGTTGTCCCCACACGCGGTCGAGGTGTTCGTGGCCCGGGTGATTCGGCTGCTGCACCCACCCCCGGACCCGACCCCTGATGAGGCCGCTGCTCACGAGTCCCGGTCGCTCTCGTTCGCCCTGGCCGGCGACTCGGTGGTGCTGGCCGGGGTGCTGCCCCGAGTGGAGGGCGAGGCGGTGATCGCCGCGGTCGAGGCGTTCGCTGAGAGGTTGCGCTCCGAGGCCGACCATGTCCCGGCCTCAGCGCGGCGCGCGGATGGGCTGGTCGCCCTGGTGAACGCCGCGCATGCGTCGGGCTCGATCCCGTCGCGAGGTGGGCTTCCGGTGTCGGTGTCGGTCACCCTGGACACCACGTCCCTGGGGGACCAGGTGTGGTCCACCTCGCGAGGGCACACCCTGACTGCTGCCGAGCAGCGGTTCACCGAGTGTGACGCACTGGTCACCCCCATCGTGATCGACCCGGGGTCGTGCCCCGACAACGTCGCGGAGCTCCTCGAGGCTGCCGCTGGTGGGGAGCCCATCGGTCAGGCCGCGGTTGGTGGGGGCCCAGAGCCTCGCGGTCCAGAGGCTCGCCGGGCCGGTCTGGCTGCCGGCGAGCGGATAGCCGCACTGGCGTGCGCACTGCTGGGCACCCGGATGCCGTTGGCGGTCGGGCGCACGGCGAGGACCGCGACCCAGGCGCAGCGCCGAGCCCTGGCCGCCCGTGACAAGGGGTGCATCATTCCCGGGTGCGGGATCGCGGCTGAGGCCTGCCAGACGCACCACGTTGAGGACTGGGCTGCGGGCGGGAACACCGACACGCAGAACCTGACACTGCTCTGCTGGGCCCATCACCGCCAGGTCGACCTGGGCATGTGGACCGTCACTCCGGCCTCGGGAGCAGACCAGGTGCCCCGGCCCGAACCCGGAGCTCCACCGGGAACCCCGTGGCCTGCGAACCATGGGGCGCCGTGGACCATCACCCGAACCCCGCGGACCCGCTGGCGGCTGTGACAGCCTGCGGGTCCGCGGGCTACCGGAGCCCGGCCTACCGGACGACGACCTTCACCCTCGTGGACCACTTCGACCAGCCCTTGGAGTTCTTCACCCGGGCTGAGGCGTAGTAGGTGCCCTTCTTCTTCAGCGCCTTCGTCGTGCACGCTGTCGTCGATGGTCCGGTGCTGCAGCTGGCCTTCACCGACCCACCCTTCTTCTTCGAGTACAGGCGCGCCCCGTAGCCCTTCAGGTACGAGTACCCGTTGAAGGAGGGTGCGGACCAGGTGATGGTGACCTGCCTGCCCGACGGGCTGGCGCTGCGCACCTTCGGGGCGGACGCCCTCTTGGGCGGGCCAGTGACGATCCGGGGCTTCACCGTGAAGGCGCCGGCTGCCGACTGCATCGTGAGGTCGATGTAGTACTTGCTGCGCTTCTTCATCTTCTTGGTCGTGCAACTCGTCCTGCCCGCCGGGGCGGAGCACTCGCCGACCTTGGAACCGCCCCTGGACTTCGTGTACAGCTTGGCGGTGTAGCCGGTGATGGTGTTGGAGCCGGGCGTCGGGGGATCCCAGCGGACGGTCACCTTGCCCTTGGAGTAGGTGCTCACGGCACCACCCGGTCCGGGCGTACCCGGGGTGCGGGGGCTGCTCGGGGCGCCGTTGCCGGCCCGGTTGGTCGCCACGACGTCGATGAAGTACTGGGTGCCGCCCTGGAGCTTCATGATCGTGCAGCCGGCCATCGAGCCGTTGCTGGTGGTGCAGGAGCCGACCGGGTTGCCGCCGGTGCCCGCGGTGTACGCCGAGGCCGTGTACTTGGTGATCGTCGCACCGTTCTCAGCGGCCGGTGTCCAGCTCACGTTGACCCCACCGGGGGTCCCGGAGGCTGAGACCGACCCCGGTGCGCTGGGCACGGTCCGCGGGGCGGCCAGGACGCGCCAGGACGGGCCGGAGGTCCCCTGCGCGTTGTGCGCCTGAACCTCGACGTAGTACTTGCCTCCGATGCCACCCGCGAACGAGCAGCTCCGGTCCCCGCCACCTGCGGTGCAGGACGCGATGGGCGATCCGCCGATCGGGGCGTTGAACGCTGTTGCGGTGTATCCCGTGATCGGGGAGCCGCCGCGGGAGATCGGGGCTCCCCAGTTGACCGTGACGCTCGACGGGGTCGTCCTGGCAGTCACGCCGACCGGCGATGAGGAGATCGACAGCTGCTGCGCGGGCCGGCAGGAGCCCCCGGGCGTGATCTCGCAGTCCAGTGAGGAGCGACTCAGGCTGGCAAGCTCGACGAAGTCGCCGGACGGAGCGATGAACGAGGACTCGCCGGTCCACAGGTCAGTGCTGTTCGCCGGGGGCGTGGGCAGTGGGCTCGGCGTGGCTCCGAAGTGCACGCGCAGCTTCTGGCCGGCCGCCAGCCTCTGGTTCATCGGGAACAGGTAGGCCGCCCGGTCCTCGACACTTCCGCCATTGACATAGCTGGAGGACTCCTTGTCCCAGAGTCCGTACCCACCGAGCCGGACGTCTGCGGCCGCGGTCAGCTCCACGATCTGCCCGCCGATCCACGGGTCGGGATCAGCAGGGGGCGGGTCGCCGGCGATGGGGCCGAGATCCGGGACGTACGCGCCGTAGGGCACGACAATGGCCGACTCCCCTGGAGGGCTGTTGTCCGATGACGTTCTTGGCCACCACCCGGAACTGGTAGCCCTGTCCCTGGGTGAGGCCGGTGACCACGCAGGACGTCTCGCCCACGGTGTCGCACTTCTTGGTCGGGTCTCCGATGGCAGTGACCGTGTAGGCGGTGATCAACCGCCCGCCGTCGGACGCGGGGCGGGTCCAGGAGACGACGGCCCGCTGGGGGCCGGCGATGGCAGTGACGGCGCTGGGCGGCTCGGGCGCGGTGCCCGAGCCGCTGTCCGTGTACGTCACAGGGACCACCGGGCCGAACGGGCCCGACTCCTGGCTGCTCCCAGCCACCCGGGGGTTGCGGGCCCGCACGGTGGCGGTGTACGTCTGCGTGTTGGTCAGCCCCAGGACGGTGCACGACGTGGCGCCGTCGAGGGAGACGCAGGTCTTGACGTCGGCCGGGTTCGCGGTGTTCGTGGCGGTGGCCGTGTACTCGATCGCCTCAGCGCCGCCGGTGACCGCCGGTGCGGTCCAGGAGAGGACCGCTGCCGTGTCGCGAGGCTCGGCGCTGACCAGCGTCGGTGCCGAGGGCACGCCCATCGGAGTCACGGCTCCGGAGTCGTCCGAGGCCGGCGACGTGCCGGCTGTGTTGGTCGCCGTCACGGTGAAGGTGTAGGCCCGCCCCAGCGTCAGTCCGGTGAACGTGTGCTCGAGGCCGGTGATCCCGCTCGCCGGACTTGGCAGGGGGCCGTCGTTGGGTGACGCGGCGGTGACGGTGTACGTCACGGCCGGACCACCCAGATCGGTGGGAGGCGCCCAGCGAACGGTGATCGAGCCTGTGCCGTCCGTGCTGGCCGTTGCCGCCACGGAACCCGGGGCGCTGGGGGTCTGGGGGGCGGGCTCCACGTACTGGACGCCCGTGATCTCCACCTTCCCCTTCTGGGGATCCCCGCAGTCGTCCGGGTTGCACGGGTAGGGGAACCACGCGCGCAGGTTCCCGGTCCCCAGGCCGCCTCCTGCGGGCTCCATCAGGTAGACGGCGTCACCCTCGAAGGCGTTGTTCACCGCCGGGAGGTTGTTCAGGTTCAGGTCGCCGGAGAAGATCTCGCGGACCTCACCCTGGGGGATCACGGTGCCCGCAGGCAGGGTGCGGTACGCGCTGATCGCCGAGTCGCGCAGGATCCAGCCGCTGAGGTCGATGGGGTACGGGCTGTTGTTCTCGACGAACACCTTCTCGGTGCTGTAGTAGCGGGCCCACACCCGGATGTTCATGTCCGGGTAGCGCGCGCCACCGCACAGGTTGGGGGTCCAGAGCCCTTGGGGCCGGGCCGCCGCGTCGTCGGCCAGCACCCGGTACTCCAGGTTGTGCGCCCATTCGGGCTTGTTCGTCGAGTCGGCCGCCAGCGGGAACCAGAGCAGCCACCCCTCACTGACGGTCCCCCGGGAGCTGTCGTACCAGTTCCCCTCCTCGTCCTGGGCGTACAGGGAGCGGACGATGCGGCCGCCGGAGTAGTCGTCGTTGGACGTGACCTGCACGGACCGCGTCTGGACCGGTGCCCCGGGGGGGAGCTGGGCCCGCAGCCGCTGGGTGGACTGGGCCGAACCGCACTCGGCCAGGGTCCCGTTGTGGGCGACCTCCGGGGCCTGGACCCCGATGGTGCGGATGCGCTGCTCCCCGCGGAGCCCGGAGCCACTCGTGAGGTTGGCGGTGATCGTGTCCCCGTCGGCCACGGACGTCACGACGCCCTGCTCCCAGATGAGCTCGTCGTCCGGGGACGCCATCGCCGGGTTCCCTGCCGTCGTCCCGAGCAGCAGCCCGAGGACTCCGAGCACCACCCCCGTGCTGCGTAGGCCCTTCCTCATCGCGCCTCCCCTTCCCCTGTGTTGGCATCGGCGCCACCCCGCCACACCGGGCGGGGTCCTTGCTCAGCGGGCGTTCGCCCGCTCCAGGTCACCCTCGAAGTCCACCTCGACGGCGAACAGGTCCGAGATGTCGACCGGCGTCACCTCGACGCCGTCCCTGGCGATCGCGAGCTCGATGCCGCGCTCGAAGTAGTCCTGGTCCTCGCACGCCTCGAGCTGGCGGATCAGCGCAGCCTTGTCCTTGCCGCCGATCAGGTTGATCCCGACGGCCTCGCCCAGGCCGCCGACGACGGTCTTGGACAGCTCGCGCACGTGCCCACGGTCGTCGACGGTGTACTTGACCTCCTCCTCGGCGACAGCCGAGGTGTTCACGGCGACCGCTGAGCGTCCCGAGACGATGAACGGCGTGAGCCGCTCGAGGATCACCCGGTCGAAGACGACGTCGCCGTTCATCCAGATCACCGAGCCCTCGTGCGAGGCCTTCAGCGCCTTCAGCAGCGACTTCGACGTGTTGGTCTGGTCGTAGAGCTCGTTGTAGACGAACACCGCGTCGGGCTGGTGCTCCATGACGCTGTCGTTCTTGAAGCCGACCACGATCATGATCCGCACGTCCTCACCGAAGACGCCCTTGATGTTCTCGACCTGCTGCTCCATGATCGTCTGGCCGTTGGCCAGGCGGGTCAGCGGCTTGGGGAAGGGTCGACCCAGCCGCGTGCCCATGCCGGCGGCGAGAATGGTGACCTGGACCTGGGACATCGATGCTCCTCGTGGTGGCCGCGCAGCGGCCGTGTTCCGACTCTGCCAAAGGACCATTGTCTCAGGGAAACCGCCCCGCCAGACGGCGCAACGCGTTAGGTGCGACCTATCGGCGCCTTGAGGTTGGCAGGGCGCAACCGGCATTTCCGACACAGGTAACAGGGGTCACACGGGTCACGTACAGCCTCAGGGCCAGGTGCCGTGGGCGGCCAGCCGGCGCATGTCTGCCAGCCCGGACTGATGCTCCGCGATGGCCGCGAGCAGCGCGTCGTGGAACTTCCGGGTGCTCTCGCCGGGGGCCGCGTCATCGAAGTAGAAGGCGCGCAGGCGGGCCCGCTCGGCGCCGAGGCTGTCGTCGGCCAGCAGGGCGGCGATGTCCGCCTGCGCAGTCCCGATGGAGTCGGCGTCGATGATGTGCGCGGCAGCAGCGATCGGCGCCTCCCGCAGCAGGCCCGCCCGGTTGGTGCGCCGGTCGGTGAGCACGATCGGCGCCTCGGCGCGGGAGTACAGGAAGTCCAGGCCGACGCTGGAGATGTCCGACACGAGCAGGTCGACCCGGGGGAACAGGGCGAGGATGTCGCCGTCGGCCCGGTACTCGTGGCCGGCGTCGGGATCGGCCGCGGCTGCGGCGGCGATGCGGGCCACGACCCGGGCATGGGCCGCGGCGACAGCCTGCACGAGGCTGAGGACCACGCGCGGGTGCGGCTTGTAGATCACCCGGACGTCCGGGATGGCCAGCAGCGCCCCGACGAGGGCCTCGCCGTAGCGGTCCAGGGAGGTGAAGTTGTTCATCTCGTCCTCGCCCTCCCACGTGGGCGCGTACAGGACGGTGCGCCGGCTGCTCGGGGCGAGCGTGGGCGCAGGGTTGAGGTCCAGCTGCGGGCGCCCGACCTTCACGAGGGTCGACTCGTCGAAGTCCACGAGTGCGGCGCGGTGCCGGCGCACGGCCGCCTCGCCGGCGACGAACACCTTGTCGTAGGCCTTGGCCTGGTTGGACACCATCGAGACCTTGTCGGACTCGCCGTGATTGACGTGGATGTGCACGGCCTCGGGCCAGACCAGCGACTGGAAGTTCCGCAGCCCGTTGTTGGGGTAGATGATCGCCTTCGGCTGCAGCACGCGGTAGAGGTCCATGAGCCCCGGGAAGGGCAGTGCCAGGAAGCTCGGTGCCGGCAGCTCGCGGCCCATGAGCTCGGTCCAGGAGGACCGGGCCCGGGTGACGATCCCGAAGTTGAGGTCCCCGCTGTGGGCGCCGATGACCGGCAGCCACTGCTCGATCTGGTAGATCTTCGAGGCCGTGTCGGGGAAGTAGAACAGGGCGTCGACCGGCGGCGCGGTCCAGCCGTTGCGCAGCAGGGCCGAGGCGTCGATCGACTCGCCACGGGCGTCGACCTCGCCCTCGGTCACCGCACGTGAGCTCAGGCGCGTGCCGGCCAGGGTCAGCCGCCAGCCGATGCCCCGGGAGGCGCGCAGCCCCAACGACCTGACCCGACCCATCGTGTGCCCCTTCCGGACGGGCGACCACGCGACCGCCGCCGGTGCGGATTCTGCCGCACATCCCCCGCTCGGCGCGTCATCCGGGTCGGGCGCCGCCGCCTGTGCCATCGTGACGCGCGTCACCAGGGCGCGCGGCGCGAGCCGGTCGGCCGAGCTGTGGCCACTGGTGGGGGTCCCCTGGGGCGTCCCCGTCGGGAGTCCGGGGCCATCCCCCGGGTTGTGATCACCGGGTTGAGACGACAACCTGCAGGAGGACACCATGGCAGCCAACCGGACGATGTCACGACGGGCGGACGCGCGGATCAGCGCGGAGGGGAGGGCTCGCATGCAGTGGACCGCACGGCATCGACGAATCGGGAACCTCCTGGTGGCCGCCCAGTTCGGCCTGATCCTGCTGTGCCTGCTCCCCGTGGGACCCGTGGTCGGCTCGGGCCAGCTGCGCCCGGTGGGGCTGGTCTGCCTGGGCCTCGCGGCGGTGGTCGGTGGGCTGGCCCTGCTGGCCATGGGGTCCGACACCCGGGTGCATCCCGTGCCCGACGCGGCGACGCCCCTGCGCGTGAACGGCATCTACGCCTGGATCCGGCACCCGATGTACGCGGCGGTCCTCACGGCCACCCTGGGCGTGACGCTGTCGACCGGACGGGTCCTGTCGCTGCTGGCGTTCGCAGCCCTGGCCGTCGTGCTCCACGTCAAGGCCGACTTCGAGGACCGCATGCTGCAGGAGAAGTTCGGCTGGCAGTTCTCCGTCTACGCCTCGCGCGTGCCAGCGCTGCTCCCGGCGCCCTGGCGGTCGCGGGCCCGCTGAGCCGCGCCGGGGCGTCGGCCCGCCCGCATCGGCGGGCTCGCCCTCTCAGCCGGTGGCGACCGCCGCCCCCTCAGCCGGTGGCGTCGATGACCTGCGGGCCGGTCGCCGTGCGGACGTCCTCGACGCTGACTCCGGGGGCGCACTCGCGCAGGACCAGCCCGTCGGGGGTGACGTCGAGCACGGCCAGGTCGGTGATGATCCGGTGGACCACCGCGATGCCCGTCAGGGGCAGCGTGCACTCGTCGACGATCTTGTGCGAGCCGTCCCGGGCCACGTGCTCCATCATCACGATGACCCGCTTGGCGCCGTGGACGAGGTCCATCGCCCCGCCCATCCCCTTGACCATCTTCCCCGGGATCATCCAGTTGGCCAGGTCGCCCCGCGCCGACACCTGCATGGCGCCGAGGATCGCGGCATCCACGTGCCCGCCGCGGATCATCCCGAACGACAGAGCCGAGTCGAAGAAGCTGGCACCGGCAAGAATGGTGACGGTCTCCTTGCCGGCGTTGATCAGGTCGGGGTCGACCTGCTCCTCGGTCGGGTAGGGGCCGACGCCGAGGATGCCGTTCTCGCTCTGCAGGACCACCGAGACGTCCGCCGGCAGGTAGTTGGGCACCAGCGTCGGCAGCCCGATGCCGAGGTTCACGTACTGGCCGTCCACGAGCTCCTGTGCGACGCGGGCGGCGAGCTCCTCACGGGTGAGCGCCATCAGGACGTCGCCCCCGTGCGGACGGTGCGCCGTTCGATCCGTTTCGCCGCGACGTCCTCGGGACCCAGCGGGAGCACCCGCTGCACGAAGATCCCGGGCAGGTGCACGGACGCGGGATCGATCCCGCCGGGGGCGACCACGCGCTCTGCCTCCACGATGGTGATCCGCCCGGCCATCGCGGCCAGCGGGTTGAAGTTGCGGGTGCTGGTGTCGAAGACGCAGTTGCCCAGCGTGTCGGCCAGGCTGGCCCGCACGAGCGCGAAGTCGGCGGTGATGCCGCGCTCCATGACGTAGGTCCGCCCGTCGAACTCAGCCGTCTGCTTCGGGGGCGAGGCGACGGCGATCCCGCCGGAGCCGTCGTAGCGCCAGGGGAGCCCGCCGTCGGCGACCTGGGTGCCGACCCCAGCCGGGGTGAAGAACGCCGGGATGCCCGCCCCGCCCGCGCGCAGCCGCTCGGCCAGGGTGCCCTGCGGGGTCAGCTCGACCTCCAGCTCGCCGGAGAGGAACTGCCGCTCGAACTCCTTGTTCTCCCCCACGTAGGACGAGGTCATCCGCCGGATCCGGCGCTCGGCGAGCAGCAGGCCGAGCCCCCAGTCGTCGACCCCACAGTTGTTGCTCACGACGTCGAGGTCGGTGACGCCCGACTCGAGGAGCGCCGCGATCAGGGCGCTGGGGATGCCGCACAGGCCGAAGCCGCCGACGGCCAGGGTGGCGCCATCGGGGATGTCGGCGACTGCCTCGGCGGCGCTGGCGACGGTCTTGTCCACACGGTCCTCCTGCGGGGGTGGGTACCCGACACGATATCCGGCGACGGGCGCCCATCAGTGGTCCGGTGGGCACCTGCGGGAGGGCGCTCAGCCGGTGCAGATGTCCTGGGCGGCCGTCGTGGTGGGCTGGTTGCCGCCGACCCCTGAGCCGGTCGCGCTCGCCTTGACGCGGACCGCCGACACCCCGTCGTAGGTCGCGCCGAGGGTCAGGTCCAGGCGCGTTCCCCGCTCGGGCTCCGCGCGCAGGATCGATCCGGGAACGGCGGCCTGCAGGGTCCGGGCTGCCTCGAGCTGGTCGGGGGCGTGCCGGATGGTCGTCCGGCTCGAGCCCTTGTCCCGGGCGTCTATGGCGCCGATCACGAAACCCTGTGCAGCCAGGCCCTCGGCCGCCCGTGAGCCCTGGCCCTCCACGCCGGTCGCGTTGTGCACGTCGACCACGACCTTCGCCGGGACGGCGGTGAGCTTCTTGCCGTCCGCGCCCTTCGTGGGCGGGGGCGGCCAGGGCTGCTCGTCGGCCAGCGCCGCCCACATCGCGTCCGCCTTGGGCTGGTCGGTCACGATCGTCGCGCCGTCGGAGTTGGGCAGCCAGGGCAGCGTGACGAAGGAGACGTCCTTCGGGCGCAGCCCCGACAGGCTCGCGGCCAGCGCGATCAGCCCGTCGGAGTCAGCCAGGGCGGTGTCGGTGGCGATGGACTTCGAGGACTCGGTGAGGACCCGCCAGACGCGCAGCGGGTCGGTGAGCAGCCCGGAGCCGGTGACCTCCTGGATCAGCGACGACAGGAAGATCTGCTGCCGGTTGATCCGGCTGATGTCCGAGCCGTCGCCGATGTTGTGCCGGACCCGGACGAAGGCCAGCGCGTCCTCACCGTTCACCCGGGTCCGCCCGGCGGGGAGGTCCACGCCGGACTTGGTGTCCTGCAGCGGGCGGGTCAGGCACACCTCGACCCCGCCGAGGGCGTCGATCGCCTTCTTGAAGCCGTTGAAGTCCAGCACGACGAAGTGGTCGATGGGCAGGCCGGTCATCGCCTCGACGGCCTTCAGGGTGCACCCCGGCCCGCCGCGGTCGAACGCGGCATTGAACCGGTCGCGGGACGCCGGCAGCACCGTGCCGTCGGAGTCCTTGCAGGAGGGCAGGTCGACGACCGTGTCGCGGGGGATGCTCACGACCACGGCGGAATCCCGGTCGGGGTAGACGTGCAGCAGCATGGTGGTGTCCGACCGGGCGCCCTCGAAGCTGCCGTAGCCCTTGTTGCCCTTGCCGGTCCGCTGGTCGGACCCCATCAGCAGGAACGTCACCGGCCCCTCGGACAGGTCCCCGTAGTCGACCGGTCGCTGGCCCACCTGGTGGCTGATGTCGATCTTCGTGACGTTGTCCTCGAGCCGCCCGACGGCGATGGTCGCCGACCCGGCGGCCACCGTCACGGCCAGGGCCCCGGCCGATGCCACGCCGGCCAGGACGCGCAGGACGCGATGGCGACCTGACCGCGAGTGACCCGACACGCAATAAGGGTACGTGACTGACCAGATAAGCATGGGTAAACTCACGGTTCGATAACGGAAAGTTACGACGCCATGGCCTGATTCGCCGACGAGCAGGTCCAGACTGCGGTTGTCCGACACGCAGAGCGACGACCCGGGGGGGACTGCCCGGGTGGGAGGCCCCACATGCCCGGAACCTGTCACACGCCCGCAGGTCGACTGGCGCTGGCCATCGGCGTGGCCGTCCTGCTCCCGGCCCTGACCGCGATGCCCGCAGGCGCGGCCCGTTCCGCCGCTCCGGGACCGACCGCCCAGGCGGCGACCGCCCAGGCCACGACCGCCCAGGCCGCGACCGTGCAGGCGGCCCCTGCCGCCGACGTCCGCTCGCCGTCGGTCACGTCCGTCGCGCTCACGGGACTCAACCGGGCCGTGCTGGCGGCGGCGCCGAAACCCGAGGAGCACGACCACGGGACCGTCGGCGCCCTGGCCGTGGACGTCGCGGTGAAGCCCGCGGCGGCGGCATCGGTGACCATCGCCAAGCCGGCGTCGTTGGTGGCGGTCACCGCCGACGCTGCCTTCCCCGAGGGCACCTCGGTGCAGGTCCGGGTCAAGGAGAAGGCCGGGTGGAGCCGCTGGACGACGCTGCATGTCGACCCGGAGCACGGTCCCGATCCCGGGTCGGCGGAGGCCCGGGGCGCCCGACCGGGAACCGACCCCCTGATGACCACCGATGCCCGGAAGGCGCAGGTCCGGATCGACACCCCCTCCGGCCGGCTGCCCAGGGGCACCGAGCTGACCCTGGTGAACGCCCCGAGCGCGGCCTCGGACCTGCGCAGCAGCCGGGTCTCCGCCCAGGCCAGCGTCGGGCAGCCGCCGATCGTGACCCGCGCCCAGTGGGGCGCCAACGAGTCCTGGCGCAACCGGGCACCGATCTACACGCCCACCGTGCGGGCCGGCTTCATCCACCACACGGCGTCCACGTCGAACTACAGCGCTGCCCAGGCAGCCTCGCAGGTCCGGGCCATCTACGCCTACCACACCAAGTCCCTGAAGCACTCCGACATCGACTACAACTTCGTCGTCGACCGGTTCGGCCGGCTGTACGAGGGGCGCGCAGGTGGCATGGACCGGGCCGTGCTCGGTGGGCACACGGCCGGGTTCAACGAGAACACCTTCGCCGTCGTCGCCCTGGGCAACTTCGACACCTTCTCCCCGGCGGCCGCCGAGATGGCGGCGATCACGGACTCGATCGCGCGACTGTTCGCCTGGAAGCTGGGCCTGTACGGGGTCAACCCGGGGGCGACGGTCAACCTCGTCTCGGCGGGGTACATCAAGAAGACCCGCTACCCGAAGGGCTCCACGGCCAGCATCTCAGCGGTGTCCAGCCACCAGACGGTCAACTACACCAAGTGCCCCGGCACGTACCTGCAGGCCCAGCTGCCCGCGATCCGGGCGATGGGGGCGGCGTACTCCGACGTCGTGATCTCCGCGCCGTCGCCGGCCGCGCAGACGATCACCTCCGGGGCGACCCCGGGCTTCACGTTCACCTCGGACGCGACTCGTGCCGTGGCCTGGACGGCGGACATCCTCAGCCCGTGCTCCGACACCCCGGTGCGCACCTACACCGGCACCACGGCCGGCCCCGGACCGTTCTCCGTCGCTTGGGACCTCCTGGACTCAGCGGGTGCACCCGTGCTGCCGGCGACCTACACGATCCGGATGACCGGGGTCGCGGCCGACGCGACGCCCGTGGCCACGGTCACCTCGGACCTCACGATCGCCCCCGCGCCGGGCGGGGCCTGGGGTCCGTGCGCGAACGCCAGCAGGGTCGCGGGAGCGTCCCCGGCGGCCACCTCCGTGCTCTGGGGTCGGGTCTCGGCACCTGCCAGCGCGGCGGTCGTCCTGACCGGTCCGGCGGATGCCGGGACCGCGGCACTGGCCGCGGGTGTGGCTGCGGCGCCCCTGGCCCGCACGCTGGGCGCACCCCTGCTGCTCACGCCTGCCACGTCCCTGGCCCCCGAGGTGGCGGCCGACATCCAGGCGCGTCGGGGTGAGGTGCTGATCGTGGGTGGACCGGGCGTGGTGTCGGAGGCGACCGAGGCCGCGGTGCGGGCCCTGGGCGTGCCCGTCACGCGCCTGGCCGGGGCGAGCGACGCGGCGACCGCAGCTGCCGTCGCCGGGCGGATGCCCGCGTCCAGCTCAGCCGTGCTCGTCTCCCCGGAGGGCTCGCCCGCGCATGCCCTGGCCGGGTCCGCGCTGGCTGCCGCCCGTGGGGTCCCGGTGCTGATCGCAGGGCCCACCTCGGTCCCGGCCGAGACCGTGGCGGCACTCGCCGGACGCACGTTCACCGTCGCCGCCTCCACGGGGCTGCCCGACGCGGCCATCCCCGCTGGCTCGACGGACCGGCTTGCTGGCGGGGACTCAGTCTCGGCGTCCCTGGCCATCGGTGCGGCGTTCCCGGCGACGGAGTCGGTGATGCTGCTCCCGGAGGCACCCCAGGGATGGGCCAGCGCCACGGTCGCCGCGGCGGCCGGCGTGCCGATGCTCCTCACGCCCAGTCCCGTGCTCTCGGCTGAGCTCGCTGCGTTCATCAGCGCGCGCCCGGGGCTGCGTGCGACGATCACGACGGCGCCCGCCGCCCAGCTCAGCGACCAGGTCCTCGGGGCCACCAGCCGGGTGCTGCGTGGCGAGGCGTGGGCGCCGCCGGGGGCCGCGACCGGCCAGCCGGCGGTGGGGCCCACGGCCACGGGCACCCGGAAGGTGGGCACGACCAACGCCAGCCCTGAGCCGGTGAAGCGGGGCCGCACGGTGAAGGTGACCTCGAAGGTGACCGCGAAGTACACCGACAAGAAGTACCGGGCCGTGCCGGCCGGGGTCGGCTTCACCGTCCAGTTCAAGGCCAGCGGCGCGAAGAAGTACAAGGCGGTCGGCTCCGGGCTGACCACCGCCGGTCGGGCCACCGCAAGCGTCAAGGCGACCAAGTCGGGGCGGTACCGGATCGTGGTCGGATCGAAGCGGGCAGCCAGCGACTACGTGCGCGTGAAGAAGTGATCCCCTCCCGATGAGCCCCGACACGTGAGCCCTGACGGCCACCTGAGGGTTGCCACGCCCTACGACCTCCTCGCGCGGTACCCGGACCGGTCCCGCCCGTGGGTCACGCACTACGCAGGCCCCGACTCGCGGATCGAGCTGTCCGTGGCGAGCACGGCCAACGCGGTGGCGAAGGCCGCGTCGCTGCTGCGCGACGGCCTGGGGCTGCCCCCGGGGGCAGCGGTCAGCATCGACCTGCCCAGGCACTGGCAGCTCCCGGTGTGGGTGCTGGCGGCCCTGTCGGTCGGGGCCGCTGTGGGCCGCGACCTGGCCGGAACGGTCGACGTGCGGATCGTGGGTCCGGCGGGCCTCGCAGCGATCGCCGCCGGCGCCGATGCCGGCGCTGACGAGGTGCTGGCCTGCTCCTGCGACGCGTTCGGCCTGCCGGTGCCCGGTGGCGTGCCGGCCGACGTCGTGGACATCGGCGTCGAGGTGCGCGCCCATCCCGACCAGTTCAGCCCCGAGCCCGCTGCCGGCGCTGCCGCGAGCCTGCTGGTCGGCGGTGCGGCCATCCCGTGGGCTGAGGTCCAACGGCCCCCGGATCCCCCGCCGGTCGCCCGGCTCTGGGTCGACGAGGACACCGCGGAGGCCGTGCTCCTCCACGCCGTCGCCGTCGAGCCGTTGCTCGGCCTCGGTTCGGTCGTGCTCGGGACCGGGCTGACCCCCGAGCAGGCGGCCCGCGTCCGCGCCGTCGAGGCGGTCACCGGGCGCGCCGGCATCTGATCCGCGGTCCCGGTGACCGGCGGTCCCGCTGGCCACGGACCCCGCCCGTGGGGGATTCTGGCCCCATGACCGAAGCCGTCCTGCTCGTCGGGGGCCAGGGCACCCGCCTGCGCCCCCTGACCATCAACACGCCCAAGCCGATGCTGCCGGTGGCCGGGGTCCCCTGCACCGAGCACCAGATCGCCCGCGCCCGCGAGGCCGGGGTGACCCGGATCGTGCTGGGCACCTCGTACAAGGCTGAGGTCTTCCGCGACTACTTCGGTGATGGTGCCAAGTTCGGGGTCGAGCTCGTCTACGCCGTCGAGGACCACCCCATGGGCACCGGCGGGGCGATCCGGCACGTGGCCGAGCACCTGGAGTCCGGGCCCGACGATCCGGTCATGGTCTTCAACGGCGACGTCCTGACCGGGGTCGACCTGCGCCACCTCTTCGCCGTGCACGCCGAGACCAGGGCCGCGGTCACGCTGTACCTGACGCGAGTGGCCGACCCCCGGGCGTTCGGCCTCGTCCCGACCGACACCGACGGCCGGGTCACGGCCTTCCTGGAGAAGCCCAAGACCGAGGCCGAGATCATCACCGACCAGATCAACGCCGGCTGCTACGTGTTCCGGCGCTCGGTCATCGACGACATCCCCACCGGGCGGCCCGTCTCGGTGGAGCGGGAGATCTTCCCGCGGCTGCTGTCCGAGGGCGCGCGGCTGCAGGGCGTCGTCGACGAGGGGTACTGGTTGGACCTGGGCAACCCGCTGGCGTTCGTCAAGGGCTCGGCGGACCTCGTGCGTGGCATCGCCCCGTCCCCGGCGGTCCCCGGGCGCACGGGGGAGTTCCTGGTGATGCCCGGTGCGGAGGTGTCGCGCAAGGCGGAGCTGGGCGGCGGGACGGTCGTCGGGTCGGGGGCCACCGTCGGCCCGCACGCCCAGGTGATCGGATCGGTCCTCTTCGATGGGGCGGTCGTGGCCGCCGGCGCCGTCGTGCGCGACAGTGTGGTCGGTGCGGGGGCGGTGATCGGCGCGGGGGCGTCCCTGGACGGTGTCGTCGTGGGCGACCGCGCGATGATCGGCCCCGGCAACGAGCTCATCCCCGGCGCCCGGGTCTGGCCCGGTGTCGCCCTCGGCGAGACGGCGGTGCGCTTCTCCTCCGACCGGTAGGCCGAGCCGGCCCACCGCCACCGGTGGCCGGTACGTCGATCGGTCCGCCATCGAGTGGCTCACGGTCGGGTTCGTCCGCCTCCGCGGTCACGGATAGACGCGAATCCGGATCAATCACCGCCGAGGGTGGACAACGGCGGGACCGCTCCTGAGTGCGTCACCTGGCTCGGTGGTCGGTGATCGGGGCGCGTGGTCCTCGCCTGGGAGCCGCATGCCCGCTGTGCAGCTGCAGCAGGCGCACCGCCCGCGCCCGCTGGCCGGCCCATGGCGTGAGCAGCTCGGCGAGCTGGTCGTCGTCGCCGTCCGTGCGCCCAGTCAGGGCGTGCACGACGGCGCGTGCCAGGTGGAAGTCGCCGAACGAGACGGCATCGCGGTCGCCCCACGCCCGGACGCCGACCTCGGCGGCGGTCCAGCCCCCGATTCCCGCAAGTGACCGAAGGGCCTGGCGGGCGTCCTCGGGCGACCGCCCGGACATCCGCTCGAGGGCGTCGGCTCGGCCCGCGGCCGTGATGATCGTGCGTGCGCGTCCCGGGTCCACGCCGGCCCGGTGCCAGGCCCAGCTGGGGATCCGAGCCCAGCCGGGACCATCAGGGGCGACCACCAGCCCGGAGCTGCCCAGCCTCCCGGCACCGCCGACGATCGGGCCGTTCCCCGCCGCCCGGTCGCTGCCGGATCCCGCCGGTCCCGGGGCAGGCTCACCGAACCTCCTGACCAGGCCCGCCCACGCCCGGTTGGCCTCGACCCCGGTCACGCGCTGCTCGAGGACTGCCGGCACGAGGGCTTCGACCACCCGGGTCGTGCGCAGCACGCGCCACCCCGGCCCGAAGCGCCGGTGTGCCGCGGCCATCACCGGATGCGCGTCGGCGGGGAAGCCCTGGGGGTCGTCGTCGGCGCCCAGCACCCTGGGCAGGGCGTCGAGCTCCAGCTCGGCTCCTGGACCCCACGCGCGGGCGAGCACCTCGCCGCCCTGGCGTGCGTAGTGCACCGTCGCGGGCCCAGCAGGGGTCTGGGTCGTGCGCCACACCTCGCGCCCGATGATCTGGATGGTCGGGTCTCCACGGCCGTGGCTGAGCACCCCGAGGGTCGTCACGAGGTCGATCGGCCAGGAGGGCCGCCACCGGCGCTCCTGGGACTGCGGGATCACCGGCCCGCCCCCAGGCGCCCCCCCGTGCGCCGACCCCGGGGCCGGTCCAGTCGTCGGTGCGAGCGTCGGTCCGGGCGTCGGTCCCGGCGTGCCCAGCCGGTGGGCGACGGCGCGGCACGGAACGTCATCGACACATCGTGCCATCTCGTGGAACCCGAGCAGACCCGGTCAAAACCACCACATCGGGCACGTGTTGCTCGCACTGAGTGACCGACTTCGTCACAGGTTGACGCATATCAGAAAAGGTTCGCCGCCCGTCTTGACTCGCCGGGTATCCATGCGTGTAATTTCACCTATGTGATTCACCGTGCGTGGCGGTCGGGCCCCGCAGGTAGCCGGATCACACAGGGTCGAGGAGGAACAATGTTCGAGGCTGAGGTCATCCCCCTGCTGGAGATCGAAGAGGCGTCCTGGCAGGAGCAGGCCCTGTGCGCACAGACGGATCCGGAGGCCTTCTTCCCGGAGAAGGGTGGCAGCACCCGCGAGGCCAAGCGGGTCTGTGGGTCGTGCGAGGTGCGGGTCGAGTGCCTGGAGTACGCCCTGGCCAACGATGAGCGCTTCGGCATCTGGGGCGGGCTGTCCGAGCGCGAGCGTCGGCGCCTCAAGAAGCTCGCCGTCTGATCGCTCACCTGCCCGGCGCCGGGTCGCCTGGGCGCTAGCGTGGGCCCCCGTGGGGATCGATGAGCGCGCGGGTGGGGAGGTCGAGGATCTCGACACCGGTGCCGTCGACGCCCTCGATCGGTTCCTGCCCCCCACAGACGAAGGGGTGGTGGCGCGCAGCCACCACGTGACCGCGCTGGTCCTGAGCCGCGATGGCGCCCAGTGGCTGCCGCGGACGCTGGCCGGGATCGCCGGCCAGGAGCGGCCGGTCGATCGCCTGATCGGGATCGACGTCGGCTCGGTGGACGGCAGCGCGGCGCTCCTCGAGGCGGGCACGCGGGTCCTGGTCGAGGAGCCGGGGCTGGCCGCTGCCCTGGCCGCGGGCGTCGCACGGGCCGGCAGGGTCGACGGATCCGGCGTCGGCCGCGCAGCCGACCCGCCGGAGCTCGCGGACCCGCAGGGGTCGGCCGACGGGCCCGTCGCCTGGTACTGGATCGTCCACGACGACTCCGCCCCGGAGCCCGGGTGCCTCCGGGCGCTGCTGCGGGGAGCCGACCGCAACCCGGCGGCAGCCGTGCTGGTCCCCAAGACCGTCGCCTGGTCGGATCCCGGCCGGCTGGTCGGCGTGGGCAGCAGGTGGGCCCCGGGAACCCCGGTGGTCGATCCGCTGGAACCCAACGAGCGCGACCAGGGCCAGTACGACGTGGACCGGCCCGTCTACGCCGGGGACTCCGCGGGCATGCTCGTGCGCGCCGATGCGTGGCGCGACCTCGACGGGATGGACCCGGCGGTGGGCGACTGGGCCGGCCCGGCCGACCTCTGCCGGCGGGTCTGGGCCACTGGCGCGGAGGTCACCTTCGTCCCCGCTGCGGTGCTCGCCCATCGCCAGGCGGGCCACCGCGGGGTGCGGACCACCCCCGGCCTGCGCCACCCCCGGCGCGCGTCCCGGGCCGGGCAGCTCATCCTGGAGCTGAGCCAGGCCCCTGCGGCCGCCCTGCCGTGGCGCTACCTGCGCGCGTGGGTGTCGACGGCCGTCCGGGTCATCGCCCTGCTGATCACGCGTGAACCTGAGGAGGCCACCGCCGAGATCGCCGGGGCGTGGCGCATCCTCGGCCATCCGGGCCGCATCCGGCGTGCCCGGCGCAGCCTGCGGCGCCCCCCGGTCGGTGACCTGACCCGTCCGGGGCACGTCCGGGCCAGCCGGGGCGCGGCCCTGGCGCACTCCCTGGACAGCTGGGCCGCCGGGTCGCGGCGGACCACCACCCGGACCTGGTGGCCACCGCCGGGACGGATCTGGCATCCGCTGGCCATCGCCGGGGTCCTGGCACTGGTCGCGTTCGTGCGCGAGCCAGGACAGCTCCTGGGCGCGGGAACCCTGCGGGGAGGGGGGCTCCTGCCTGCCCCTGGGGCGATGGACCTGCTCGGCGGCTACCTGGCCAGCTGGCATCCCGCCCGGTTCGGGACCGCCCTGCCGATGCCGGCCTACCTCCCGCTGCTCTCGGCCGCGAGCGTTCCCCTGCTGGGCTCGGTCGACCTCGTGCTGCGCCTGGCCTTCGGGTTGGCGGTCCCCCTGGCGTTCCTGAGCTGCTACCTGAGCCTGGGTGCGACGGTGGTGGGCCGTCACCGGATCCCGATGTCCCTGGCGTACGCGGTCCTGCCGGCCGGGGTGGCGGCCATGGCCGGCGGTCGTATCTCGACGGTGGCCGTGCTCCTGCTCGCCCCGCCGACGACCCGGCTGTGCGTGCGGGCGTTCGCCCGCGCCCGCACCGGCGCTCCCGGGATCCGCCCGGCCCTGGCCGCGGGCACGATGCTCGGGGTCCTCGTGGCCTTCGCCCCGTCGGTCTACCTGCTCGTGGCCGTCGCCTGCGTGCTGGGCTGGATCGGGGTCCGGCTCGGCCGGTGGCCGGTGCGGACCGGGCTGATCATCCTCGGGGTCTCCGGGCTGTTCCTGGCCCTGTGGGCACCGCGGGTCGTCCGGGCGCCCTGGCTGGCGCTGGGCGAGCTCGGCGTCAATGACCCCGCGCTGGGCACCCCGGGACCCTGGGTCTGGGGGCTGGCCCCGGGCGGGCCCACCTCGGTCGCATGGGCCGGGTGCCCGCTCCTGCTCGTGGCTGTGGCCGCGGTCGCCGTCGCCCGGTTCTCGGCCCGCTCGCTGGTCCTGCTGACGACCGCGGCCGGCCTGCTGGCGGCCGCAGCCTGGCTCGACCCGGTCGCTGGGCAGCGATGGCCGGCCGTCGCTGACGGCATGCTCTGGCCCGGCGTGCTCCTGGTGCTGGCCGGCGCCGTCCTGGCCCTGCTCGTGGCGGAGGTGGCGAGCCGGCCGGGGCTGGCGGCCGACCTCCTGGCACTGGCGTGGGTGGTGTGCATCGGCGTCCTGGTGGTCGGGTGGTTGGTGGCGCCGGGGACCATGTCGGTCAGCACGGGGACCGGCATCCCGCCGGTCGTGAGCCTCGATGCCGAATCCCCGGCGCGGCCGCGGTCCCTGGTGCTGGAGCGCTCAGACGGCCAGCTGCGCTACGCGGTCGCGGCGGGGCCGCAGGCGCTCCTGGGGGACGCCGACGCCCTTGCCGGGTCGGTCGTGGACCCCGCGTTCGACGATGCGGTCGCCGGGCTCGTGTCCGGTGCCAGCGGCGAGGTCGAGCAGGAGCTGGGCGGCCGAGCGATCCGCTTCGTGGTCTTCGACGGACCGCCGGAGGACCCGGTGGTGACCGAGCTCGATGCCACGATCGGCCTGCGCCAGCTGGCTCGTGCCCCGGAGCAGTCGCTGTGGCTCGTGGCCGGCGACCCGAGCCGTGCCGAGCTGGCCGACTCCGGCGCGGTCGCCGCCGCCCCGGCAGCCGGCGACCCGGTGGAGGTACCGGTGCTCACGAGCCCCACGACCATCGACGTCGTGCTGCACCCGCAGACCCTGGTGCCCCGACGGCTGGTGGTCGCGGAGCAGGCCGACCCCGGATGGCGGGGCTCACTGGCCGGGCAGCCGCTGGACCTCGTGGCCGATGCGCGCGGCATGCTCGCGACCACGATCGACACCACCGGGGACCTCTCGGTGGCCCACCGCAGCTGGTGGCCGGTGGCGGCCGGGCTGCAGCTGGTGGTGTTCCTCGGGCTCCTCGTCCTGTCCCTGCCCAAGCGCCGGACGCTCGACCCGGACGCGGAGGCCGTTCCGGAGGCCGTGCCGGATGCCGACGGGCGGCCGGACGACCAGCCGGACTCGGTCGACCATGTCGATGGGGCGGCCCCGATCGCAGCCGAGGTCCCGTCATGATCCGCGTCCTGCTCGGCGGCCTGGTGGGTGCGGGGCTGGTCGCAGCTGCCCTGGCCCCGCAGGCCGATCCGGCGGTGCCCGAGACGGCGTACCGACCCGTGAGCAGCGCGGTGCTGGCCTGCCCCGAGCTGACCGGTGCGGGGCAGGCGATCAACGTGCTCGCAGCCGTGGTCGCCGGTCCGGCCGAGGGCCCCGGGTCCGCGGTCCTGCGCCCCATGGCCGCCACCGGTGATCTGGTCCGGCTGGCCGGCCCCGGCGAGCCGGTCGCGCTGCGCACGGTGGCGCGCTCGCAGCCACCGATCCTGATGCAGGCCGACGGATCGTGGGCGCCGTCGGGCCTCGCCGGGGTCCTGGCACGGCAGGTGACCGGCACCAGCGAGGGCCTGTCCTCCGTCGCCTGCCCGCCCCCGGGACCGCAGTGGTGGTTCGTGGGTGCCGGGTCCCAGCTCGGGCGCGGGGCTGCGCTCCTGGTGAGCAACCCCGCCGAGGAGCCGGCTCGGTTCGACATCAGCCTGTACTCCGGGGCCGGGCCGGTCCAGGCCCTGGCGGGCAAGGGCATCGATCTCGGCCCCAGGTCCAACGTGCGGCTCAGGCTCGACGCGCTGGCCCCCGATGAGGACCTGCTCGCGATCGAGGTCCGCGCCACGAGTGGGCGGGTCGCCGCCGCCGTCCGGGACGTCGCCGTCCCCAGCGAGGACCGCCCCCGGGGCGTCGACTTCATCCCCGCAGCGCAGGCGCCGGGTCGCCGGCTCGTCGTGGCCGGGATCCCCGAGGGCGACGGGGCGCGCGACCTGGTCCTGGTGAACCCAGGCACCCAGTTCGCGACCGTCACACCCCGGTTGCTGACCGCGACCGGGGCCACGGCCGTCGAGGGGCTGGCGGCGATCGCCGTCCCTGCCGGGGCCATCATCCGGGTGGACCTGACCCGCGTGCTGGCCGGGCGCTCGGGGACGCTGGACCTGACCTCCGACGTCCCGGTCACGGGCGGCGCCCGCGCGGCGTGGGGAGGTGCGCGCCGCGAGGTCGTGTGGCTCTCGGCCGTGCCGTTGATCGGCGATCCGGACCCGCTCGGAGGTGCCGCGGTCGTGCCCACGGGGCCTGGGGTGACCACAACGGTGACCGTCGCGGCGCCGGACGCAGAGGTTCGGGGAACCCTGACGGTGATCGCGATGCAGTCCGACGACGTGTCCGGCCTGACCGGTCGGCCGCCGGCAGGGGCCGCGGGTGCCGAGGATGGTGCAGCCACCGATCAGGCAGCCACCGATGAGGCCGGGGCCGCAACGGCAACCACCGATGAGGCCGGGGGGTCAACGTCCGGTGTCGTGCGCGAGCCCACCCTGCCCGAGGTGGTCCTGCCGGACCAGCCGGCCAGCGCCGAGTCGATCCCGGTCACCGTGCCCGCCGGCGGCCAGCGATCGATCGTCGTGCCAGGTGGCGGCCAGGCTGGCGTGGCGGGGCTGATCACCCTGAGCTGGCGCTCCGATCCGGGGTCGGGGCCGGCAGCGGTGTCCCATGTGGCCCTCGACGCGGACCTGCCCCTCGCGACCGGGTACCCCTGGTGGCCCGCCGCGTCGTCGGTGACGGCCGTTGCCGTCCGCGAGGACCTCGGGATCCTGGCGCCCGTCGGGTGATCGGGTCCCCGGTGCGACACGGGCCCACTTCGGGGCGCGGGTGATCTACGATGTCAGCCCCTCGGAGTAGGTTGCCCCTGTGAGCCCAGTTCGTCGTTGCTCGAAGCCGTCGTGCGCGCGGCCTGCCGTCTCGACGCTGACCTATGTGTACGCGGACTCGACCGCGGTGCTCGGTCCCCTCGCCACGTACGCCGAGCCGCACTGCTACGACCTGTGCCAGATCCACAGCGAGCGGATGACCGTGCCGCGCGGGTGGGAGGTCGTCCGCCTGGAGCCCGACCCCGATGCCCTGCGCCCCAGCAGTGACGACCTCGAGGCGCTGGCCAATGCCGTGCGCGAGGCAGCCCGCCCGCGGATCGCGGTGCCGGACATGGTGGAGGTCGGCCGCAGGGGTCACCTGCGTGTGCTGCGCTCGGTGGATATCATCGACGACGCAGCCGCGATGCCCTAGTGCGCTGATCCGCGGCTGTGGTCGCGCGGCCGGCCCGGCGCCCGCTCATCGGGGCACGTCGGCAGCGGCCGGAGCGCTAGTGTGACGGCCGTGCGCGACCTCACCCAGATCATCAAGGCCTACGACGTCCGCGGGGTCTACCCCGACCAGCTCGACGCCGAGCTCGCCGAGCGGGTGGGAGCGGCCTTCGCCCAGGTGGTGGGCGCCAGCCGGTCAGCCGGCGGACCGGGTGCCGTCGTCGTGGGCCGGGACATGCGCCCATCCGGTCCGGAGCTGGTGGCGGCCTTCTGCGCCGGGGTCACGGGCCAGGGCGTGGACGTCGTCGACATCGGGCTGGCCAGCACCGACCAGCTCTACTTCGCCGCGGGCCGGCTCAACCTCCCGGGCGCCATGTTCACCGCGAGCCACAACCCGGCCCGGTACAACGGGATCAAGATGTGCCGCGCCGGGGCCACCCCCGTCGGGCAGGACTCGGGCCTGGCCGAGATCCGCGCGCTGGTCGCCGGGCCGGTCCCCGCCTCAGGCGATCCGGCGGGAGCCATCACCCACCGCGACATGCTGTCCGACTACGCCGCGTTCCTCCACGAGCTGGTCGACCTCTCGGCGATCCGGCCGCTGAAGGTCGTGGTCGATGCGGGCAACGGAATGGCTGGGCACACCGCCCCAGCCGTCCTCGACCTGCCTGCGCTGGACATCGTGGCCCTGTACTTCGAGCTCGACGGGACGTTCCCCAACCACGAGGCCAACCCCATCGAGGCCGAGAACCTGCGTGACCTGCAGGCCGCGGTCCTTGCCGAGGGCGCCGACGTGGGGCTGGCCTTCGACGGGGACGCCGACCGGTGCTTCCTGGTCGACGAGCGCGGCGCACTCGTCTCACCCTCGGCCCTGACCGGGCTGGTCGCCGCCCGCGAGCTGGCCAAGCACCCCGGCTCGGCGATCATCCACAACCTGATCACGTCCCGAGCGGTCCCCGAGGTGATCCGGGAGAACGGCGGGATCCCGGTGCGCACGCGGGTGGGCCACTCGTTCATCAAGGCCCGGATGGCCGAGACCGGCGCGGTGTTCGGCGGTGAGCACTCGGGGCACTTCTACTTCCGCGAGTTCTGGAACGCCGACTCGGGGATGCTCGCCGCCCTGCACACCATCGCCGCCCTGGGCGGATCGCCCGGGGGAACCACCCTGTCGTCCATGTTGGCGCCCTACGAGCGCTACGTGGCCAGCGGGGAGATCAACTCGGTGGTCGCCGACGCATCCGCTGCCACGAACCGGGTTCGCGCAGCCTTCGAGGACGAGCCCGGCGTGACGTTCGACGACCTCGACGGGATGACCGTCACCGGTTCGGACTGGTGGTTCAACGTGCGGCCGAGCAACACCGAGCCGCTGCTGCGCCTGAACGCCGAGGCGCCCGACCAAGCAGCCCTGGAGGCCCTGCGCGATAGGGTTCTCGGGTTGATCCGTGACGAGGGAGGCCAGCAGTGAACATCGACCCGGTGCTGCTGGAGATCCTGGCCTGCCCGTGCGAGCACCATGCGCCGGTGGAGCCCGACACGGCTGACCTCGCCGACGCCACCGCCCTGGTCTGCACGCGGTGCGCGACGAGCTTCCCGGTGCGCGACGACATCCCGGTGATGCTCCTCGACGAGGCGACACCCGGTCCCCAGGGCGTCGGGGCCGACCTGGCCACCCGGGAGGGTGGGAAGTGAGCACCGAGGGCGGGACCAAGGCTGTCATCGCCGCGATGATCGCCAACGGCGGCATCGCGGTGACCAAGTTCGGCGCCTACGCGATCACCGGATCGAGCTCCATGCTCTCCGAGGCGATCCACTCGGTGGCCGACACGGGCAACCAGGCGCTGCTGCTGATCGGTGGCAAGCGCTCGCTGGCGGCACCCGACGCCGAGCACCAGTTCGGCTACGGCCGGCGGCGCTACGTCTACGCGTTCGTGGTGGCCATCATCCTGTTCATGCTCGGCGGGATGTTCTCGCTGTACGAGGGATGGCACAAGATCAGCCATCCCGAGGAACTGACCATGGTCTGGGTGGCCTACGCGGTCCTGTTCATCGCGATCGCCCTCGAGTCGTGGTCGTTCCGGACCGCCTTCCGCGAGGCGAACAAGTCCCGCGGCGACCGGAGCCTCAAGGCGTACATCCAGGACACCCGCCAGCCCGAGCTGCCGGTGGTGCTGCTCGAGGACCTCGGCGCGCTGCTGGGCCTCGTGCTGGCGATCTTCGGCATCACGATGGCGGTCATCACCGGCGACGCCCGCTGGGACGGGGTCGGCTCGCTGGCCATCGGCACGCTGTTGCTGTGCATCGCGGTGTTCCTGGCCTTCGAGGTGTCCGGCCTGCTCGTCGGGGAGTCCGCGCTGCCCGAGCAGGAGTCGGCCATCCGGGCCGCGCTCGGCGAGCAGCCCGGCGTCGACTCGATCATCCACATGCGCACGCTGCACACCGGTCCGGACGAGCTGCTGGTCGGGGTGAAGATCGGTGTCGACCGGAACGTGCCGGCACACGAGCTGGCGGCCACCATCGACGAGGCCGAGCAGCGCGTGCGCGCGGCGGTCCCGACAGCGAAGTGGATCTACGTGGAGCCCGACATCGAGAGGGCGCCCGCGGGGACCGCCGCGGTGGAGCGTGCTGAGGTGTCGGACTCCTAGCTGCGCGCACCTGCTGGTGGCATCGCGCAGGAGATGCGACAATGGTGGTTCCGACGGTGATGCCGTCGGGTGCGAACCATCGAAGCCTCGTGGACGTTCGCCGGAAGGCCGCCCCCGGGCGGCTCCCCACACTGCGCGCACCGCGCCGCACCGCAACGAGGAGCTCCATGAACGACTTCAAGGTCGCTGACCTGTCCCTGGCCGAGTTCGGCCGCAACGAGATCCGCCTCGCCGAGCACGAGATGCCCGGCCTGATGGCGATGCGTGCCGAGTTCGGCACCACCAAGCCGCTGACCGGTGCCCGGATCACCGGCTCCCTGCACATGACCATCCAGACCGCCGTGCTGATCGAGACCCTCGTGGCCCTCGGTGCGCAGGTCCGCTGGGCCTCGTGCAACATCTACTCCACCCAGGACCACGCTGCGGCTGCCGTCGCGGTCGGCCCGAACGGCACCCCCGAGGACCCCCAGGGCGTCCCGGTCTACGCCTGGAAGGGCGAGACGTTGGAGGAGTACTGGTGGTGCACCGAGCAGGTCCTGCGCTGGCCGGGTGCTGACGGGGCGGCCACCGAGGGCCCCAACATGATCCTCGACGACGGTGGCGACGCCACGATGCTGGTCGTCAAGGGCATGGAGTTCGAGGCCGCCGGCCTGGTGCCGAACGCGGACGACTCCACCTCCGAGGAGTACGCCGTCGTCCTGTCGGTCCTGCGACGGTCGCTGACCGAGGACACCACCCGCTGGACCCGGATCGCCGCCGGCATCAAGGGCGTCACCGAGGAGACCACGACCGGCGTTCACCGCCTCTACGAGATGGCGCGCGACGGCTCGCTGCCGTTCCCGGCGATCAACGTCAACGACTCGGTCACCAAGAGCAAGTTCGACAACAAGTACGGCTGCCGGCACTCGCTGGTCGACGGCATCAACCGCGCCACCGACACCCTGATCGGCGGCAAGGTCGCGGTGGTCTGCGGCTACGGCGACGTCGGCAAGGGCTCGGCGGAGTCCCTGCGCGGCCAGGGCGCCCGCGTGATCGTCACCGAGATCGACCCGATCTGCGCGCTGCAGGCCGCCATGGACGGCTACCAGGTGGCCCGCCTCGAGGACGTGCTCGACATCGCCGACATCGTGATCACCGCGACCGGCTGCCTGAACGTCGTCACCGCCGAGCACATGGCCGGCATGAAGCACCAGGCGATCCTGGGCAACATCGGCCACTTCGACAACGAGATCGACATGGCCGGCCTGCACCGCTACCCCGGGGTCTCGGTGAACCCGATCAAGCCGCAGGTCGACGAGTGGCGCTTCGCCGACGGGCACACGGTCATCATCCTGTCGGCCGGTCGCCTGCTGAACCTGGGCAACGCCACCGGGCACCCCAGCTTCGTGATGAGCAACTCGTTCACGAACCAGACGCTGGCCCAGATCGAGCTGTTCACGAAGACCGACCAGTACCCGATCGGCGTGCACGTCCTGCCCAAGCACCTCGACGAGAAGGTCGCACGGCTGCACCTCGACGCCCTGGGCGTCGGCCTGACCGAGCTGTCCAAGGAGCAGGCCGAGTACCTCGGCGTGGACGTGGCCGGCCCGTACAAGGCGGACATGTACCGCTACTGATCGCACCGCGGACCGGACGGATCCCCACGAAGGTGGGGGGTTGTTGCTCCTCTAGGGGCAACAACCCCCCACCTTCGTGCTGTCTGGCCTACCGGGGCAGCGTGAACCCCGTCGGCGGCACGGGAGGAGGTGCGCTCGGGGGTGGCCCGGGCGCGTGGGCTGATGGCGGCGTCGGGGCAGCTGCGGGCGTCGCGGGTGTGTGCCATCCGGGTGGATCGCCCCACCCGCTCGGCGGCGCACCGAGCGACGCCCGTCGGGTGCGCTCTGCCAGGACGGCCGCAAGGTAGGCCTCCGCAGGGGTGCCGGCCGGGGCGGGCGTCCGCACGTAGCCGGCCATCTGTGTGGCCAGGCGCTCGGCGGTCGTCACCCGGACTGCCGGGTCCAGGGACGGCGCTCGGTGCAGGAAGGTGCGCACGTTCAGGGCCAGGCCGTCGGGGACCGCCACCAGGTCGAGCCCGGCCGCCCAGCCGGTCAGCTGCGGCGGCATCATGATGTCCTGGTGGGCGGTGGCCTGGCGGGGGATCCGCTCGCCCACCACGATGGTCCCGGCCAGGTGGTCGCCCATCCGCTTGGACCGTGCCGAGGCCAGCGCGCTGAGCCCGCCGACCACCCCGGACGTGACCCAGAGGTCCAGGAAGACCATGGCCAGCGCGCGCACGAGGCTGTGCCGCATCCGGATCGGGCCACCATCGTCGCGCACGACCCGCAGCCCCATCATCATCTTGCCCAGGGACCGGCCGCGCGTCAGCGTCTCCACCATCGTCGGCCAGCCGACCAGCGCGAGCACGACGACCGTCAGGGTGACCGCCGCCTGGGCCCCGGGGCTGCCACCGGCGGAGAACACCCAGCTGGCCAGCACCGTGCCGGTCATGAGCAGGCCCACCTGGATGGTCAGGTCGACGGCCAGCGCCAGCGAGCGCGACGGCAGCCCGGCGATCCGCAGGTCGAGGGTGATCGCATCCCCGGTGATCAGGTTGGCCACGCGCCCATCCTCGCACCACCCCCTACCCTTGCCCGTGTGGACGTCGATGCCTTCGCCAGGGTGCACGGCCCGGAGTGGGCGCGCCTCGGCGAGCTGACCGGCAGGCGCCGGCTCACGGGGGCGGAGGCCACCGAGCTCGTCGACCTCTACCAGCGCACCGCCACCCACCTGTCGATGGTCCGCAGCGCCGCCCCGGACCCGGCCCTCGTCGGGCGGCTGACCCAGCTGGTGGCCCAGGCCCGGGCACGGGTGACGGGCTCGCATGCCCCGATGTGGCGGGAGTTCCTCGAGTTCTTCCGGGTGGGGTTCCCCGTTGCGGTGTGGCGCGCGCGGTACTGGTGGCTCGCGGCCGGCCTGGCGTCGACGGTGGTGGCCGTGCTGGTGGGCGCGTGGGTGGCCGGCTCCCCGGCCGTCCAGGCGTCCCTGGGCACGCCCGAGGCGATCCGCCAGCTCGTCGACGAGGACTTCGCGGCCTACTACTCCTCGGATGCGGCCGCGGGCTTCGCCGCCCAGGTGTGGACGAACAATGCGTGGGTCTCGGCCCTCGTGCTGATCGCCGGGGCGTTCTTCGTGCTCCCCGCGGTCTACGTGCTGGCGCAGAACGCCATCAACGTCGGGATCGTCGGCGGGCTCATGGTCGCCAACGGCCGCGGCGACGTGTTCTTCGGCCTCATCGCCCCGCACGGCCTGCTCGAGCTGACCGCGGTGTTCGTCGCGGCCGGGGCCGGCATGCGCCTGGGCTGGCAGTGGTTCGATCCCGGACCCCGACCGCGCAGCGTCGCGCTGGCCCAGGAGGGCCGGGCCGCGGTCGCCATCGCGATGGGCCTGGTGGTCGTGCTGGCCGTGTCGGGGGTCATCGAGGCCTTCGTGACCCCGTCATCGCTGCCGACCTGGGCGCGCATCGGGATCGGGACGCTCGCGCTGGGCGGGTTCCTGGCCTACGTGGGCGTCTACGGCCGCCGGGGCGAGCGAGCCGGCTTCACCGGCGACATCACGGCCGACGGTGGGGTCACCGACCTGGCCCCGATGTCCGGTTGACCGCCCGCGATACGGTGCGGCCAGCCGCTCGACGAGCACAGGTCAGAGCCGGCCGGCGGCCTTCAGGTCGAGGTAGGCATCGGCGACCTTCGGGGCGATGTCGGCGGGCGTGGCCTCGATGACCCGCACCCCCATCCGGGTCAGCACCGTGGCCACGTGCGCCCGATCCAGGTCCGCCCGCGCCCGGGCGGCGCTCAGGTAGACCCCAGCCGCATCCCCGTGCCCCTGGCTCGCGAGGAGGGCGGGGGCCGGCTCGCGGACGGAGGCGACGATCACCGTGTGCCGGGTCGTCAGGGCCGGGAGGGCCGGGATGAGGCCCTCCTCCATCGCTGGGCGGTCCAGGGCGACGAACAGCACGACCAGCGCCCGCTTGCGCACCCGCGCGAGCACGGCGGACACCAACCCGCGGTAGTCGGTCTCGGTGAGCTCGGGCTCGAGCGTGGCGATGCCGTCGACCAGGCGGGGGAGCAGGCTCGGACCGCTGCCCCCGCTGACCTGCAACCGCGTGGACCGGTCGTGGGCGACCAGGTCGACGCGGTCACCAGCCCGCCCGGCCAGCGCAGCGAGCAGCAGCCCGGCGTCGATCAGGATGTCCAGCCGGGTCTCGTCGCCGATCCGCACTGCGCTGGTGCGACCGGTGTCGAGGACCATCACGACCCGGCGGTCGCGCTCGGGGCGCCACGTGCGGACCATGACGTCGGCGGCACGGGCGGTTGCCCGCCAGTCGATCGAGCGGACGTCGTCGCCGGGGACGTACTCGCGCAGCGAGTCGAACT
Source organism: uncultured Actinomycetes bacterium (assembly GCA_963774745.1). Lineage (GTDB taxonomy): Bacteria > Actinomycetota > Actinomycetes > S36-B12 > CAIYMF01 > Prado023. Next base: position 626,049 of record CAVZGE010000002.1, read on the forward strand.
CGGTGCCCTGGGCGCGGACGGCTATGGCCTGGCGGCCGTCCATGTCGCGCAGGCGGGCCAGGCGTGAGGGCAGGTGCCGACGGGAGCTGAAGGGTGGCAGGGTCCGCACCGACCAGTCCACCTCGATGCTGCGCTGCCGCCCGGCCAGGCCGAGGGGGCCCAGCGACCGCAGGGTGACCCGGTCGGTGGGCCGGTCGCCGCGCCGGGTCGGGCGCAGCGCGACGTCGAGGCGCACGGTGTCCCCTGGCCGCAGGTCGAGCACCGCCCGGTCAGTGACCCCGTCGATCGTGGCGTTCGCGGTGGGTGCCCACGCATCGCGCAGGTGTCCGCGCCACCGTCGCCGACCGGTGTTCGTGACGGCCAGGTGCACGTGGGCGACCTGCCCGAGGCGGACCTTGCGGTCCCCACTGCGGACCAGCGCCAGGGCGCGCGGACCCGGGGCACGCAACGCGTCGAGGACGAGCAGCAGGCCGACGACCGCGTTGACCGCGACCAGCGCCGCCCCGGGAGGCACCCCGCCGGCGACGAGCAGCCCGACCACGCCGGCGCCGACCAGCGCCAGCAGGGCAGCCCGGCCGGTCAGGACCATCAGCGCGGGACCGGGACGCTGTTCAGGACGGTCTCGATGACGGCGTCGGCGGTCACGCCCTCCAGCTCGGCCTCGGGCCGGATCTTGATCCGGTGGCGCAGGGCCGGTCGGGCCAGGGCCTTCACGTCATCCGGGGTCACGTAGTCCCGGCCGGCAAGCCACGCCCAGGCTCGCGCGGTGCGCAGCAGGGCGATCGCGCCGCGGGGGGAGACCCCCAGCTGCGCGGACGGGGAGGTGCGGGTCGCGCGCACGAGGTCCACGACGTACGCCGTGACCTCGGGGGAGATCCCCACAGTGGCGACGGCCTCCCGCGCCCGGACCAGGTCGTCGGCCGTGGCCACGGGTCGCAGACCCGCTGCCGCGAGGTCGCGCGGATCGAAACCCGCCATGTGCCGGGCCAGCACCCCGAACTCGGCATCGCGCTCGGGCAGCGGGACGGAGAGCATCAGCAGGAACCGGTCCAGCTGGGCCTCGGGCAGCGGGTAGGTGCCCTCGTACTCGATCGGGTTCTGGGTGGCCGCCACCAGGAAGGGGTCGGGCAACGGCCGGGCGACCCCGTCGACGGTGACCTGGCCCTCCTCCATGACCTCCAGCAGCGAGGCCTGGGTCTTCGGCGGGGTCCGGTTGATCTCGTCGGCCAGCAGCAGGTTGGTGAAGACCGGACCGGGTCGGAACGAGAAGGCGGAGGTCCGGTTGTCGTAGACCAACGACCCGGTGACGTCGCCGGGCATGAGGTCGGGGGTGAACTGCACCCGCTTGCTGTCCAACGACAGGCTGGCGGCCAGCGCCCGGACCATCAGGGTCTTGGCCGTCCCCGGGACCCCCTCGAGCAGGACGTGCCCCCGGCAGAGCAGGGCGATGACCAGCCCGGTGATGGCGGCGTCCTGCCCCACAACGGCCTTGCCCACCTCGGCGCGCAGCGCCATCAGCGGTTCCCTCGGATCGGTGCCGTTCATGCCCCGCCCACCTCCACCATCAGTGCCTCCAGGTCGTGCCCCAACGCCACCAGGTGGGCGTCGGTCGTCGGTTCCGGACCGTACAGCAGTGCACCCACCTGGTCGGGTGGGCGACCGCTTCGCGCGGCGGCAGCCGCGACCAGCCGAGCCTCGGACAGCCCCAGCGGCAGGGCCAGGCGCACCCGGACCCGCTCCCGGGCCCGCGCCCGCAGGTGCTTGGCCGCCTCAGCGCGGGCGTGGTGCGCATGCAGGAGCCGGGCGTGGCCCGCGGTGGTCTCGCCCGACCGGACGACCACGGGCAGCGGCTCGACGACGAGCCGACCCAACCGCCGCGACCGCCACCAGGCGACCAGTGCGCAGGCGACCAGCACCTCGATCAGGACGGGGACGACCCAGGTCGGCAGGAGCTCGGCGATGCTGGCACCTGCCTGCCCGGCGAGCGCGGGGTCGCTGGGCGACGGACGCCACCACACCAGCTCTGCGGTGCTGCCCAGGAGGCCCAGGGCCAGGGCGGCGTTGCCCTGGGCGTCGAAGCCAGCATTGGTCAGCGGGTGTGCGCTGCCGAGCACGACCACCTCCGGGCGACCGGCGCGGGCGGGAATGACCAGCAGGGCGGCGGACTGAGGTCGGTCGTAGCAGGCCTCGCCCGCCGGGATCCACGCCCGCGCGTCGTACCGGAACCCGGGCAGCTCGGCGCTGCCAGCTCGGCGCGCGGCCGGCACGCGGCAGCCCGGCTCGACGGGGCCGTCGCCGGGGACGTCGCTGACCTCGGTCCCGGCGGCGAGCCGCTCCAGGGCCGGTGATCCCGGGAGCGGCTCGATCAGGACGACGCGGGCAGGTCCGGCGTCGAGCAGGTCGGAGATCATCCCGGCGGTGGGCAGGGTCGAGTCCGTGACCAGGACGGTCGCGCCGCGGGCGTTCGCTGCGACGTCCGCGGCGGTGCGCACGTCGGTGACCACCACGCCCTGGTCACGCAGGACGTTGGCCACTGCCCGCGAGCCGGCGGGATCCACCGCGGCCGGATCCAGGTAGCCGGTCCGGCGCGAGGTCGTGACCATGAGGACGCCCAGGGCGAGCAGGAGCAGGGCGGCCAGAGCCAGGCCGCGACCTGTGGGACGCCAGCGCCGGGCTCGGTCCCACGAGGTCTCGTCGAAATCCGGCGGTCCCGATGCGGGGGTGGCGGGCCGGGCGCCGGCCGGGGTGGGTGCTGGTGCTGGTGCTGGTGCTGGTGCTGGTGCTGGTGCTGGGACCGGGCCCGGGGCGCTCACAGGACCCCGACCCCGTCGTCAGGGACCGACCTCGGCGACCCCGGCGTGACCGCGGTGGGGCCGCCCGATCCCAGGACGCTGCCCACCGCGACCCGCTCATCAGCGTCTGCGACCGCGCGGTACGCGTCCGGGGATCCGGGTCGGCCGCCATAGCGGACCTCGTCGAACGTGCGCGCCGCCAGCTCGAGTGCGGCGCGGGCATCGGGCACCCGCCGGCCGACCTCTTCGGCCACCTCGTCAGCGGTCCAGCCGGGATGGGCATCGATCAGGCCGCGCTCCTGGCTGCCGCGCACGAGCGCACGCATCCGTTCGGCCACGGCATCCTCCCACTGGCCGGATGCCGCCAGCTCGCCGGCGCGCGCACGGTACTGGGCCGCGCTCATCCCCGGGTCGACGGTGAAGGTCAGGGCCCCGGAGCGGCTCACGGGGCCGATCCGCCACCGGATGAACAGGGCCGCGACCACGATCAGCAGCACCAGCCCGAGGATCCCCAACCATCCCCCCGGTGCGGCCTCGGCCGCCCGACCAGCGACCCGTTCCACCCACTCGACGAGCCAGCGGATCGCCCGTTCGATGAGCCCTGGCTGGGCAGCCCGGTAGGCCGGATCGGCCAGCTCCAGCTCGGCCAGGCGCTGGGCCTGGTCGCGGGTGAGGTCGACCGGTACGTCCACGGGAGTCCCGGCCGGGCGACCCACGGGGACCTGGGCGGCCACATCCCGGCCGTGGGGGAGAGCTGGGAGCATCGTCAGGGTCGGTGCGTCCGGTAGGCGGCCAACGGGTCGCCCGAGGGACGGACGCCGGCCGAGACGAGCTCGATGTCCAGGGCCTCCCGGCGCATGCGCAGGTCGATGTAGAGCAGTCCCGTCACGGCCGCGCTGAACGGCAGGGTGATGATCCCGGCCACGAGCGTGGCCACCCCCGAGGCGAGCACCGTGGGCACGAGCGACTCACTGAAGCCGCTGACCAGCGTGGCGACCAGCGTGATCGGCACCGTCACGACGGTCGTGAGCAGGCTGGTGATGATCGCCGACAGGATCAGGATGCCCAGGACCCGCCACCACGAGCGCCGGACGAGGACCCACGACCGCTTCATCGACGTGACGACTCCGACCCCCTCCATCACCAGCGCGGGAGAGGCCAGCGACAGCTTCACGTAGGCGTAGACCAATGCGCTGGTCCCGCACACGGCGATGAGCAGCCCCGGGATGATCGCCCCCTCGGCGATCGCGAACACCAGGGCCACGATCACCCCGACCATGAGGGCCACGGCCACGAGACCGCCGAGGCTGATCAGGAGGGTGACCCCGACCAGGGGCAGCATCCGGGGCCGCAGGCTGGCCCAGGTCTGGCTGGCATCGAGCCGCCGGCCGAGCACCGCGGCCCCGACGAGGACGATGAACAGCCCGCTGGCCAGCACCTGGAGGAAGCCGGCGACCAGCGCCGGCACGAGCTGAGCGACCCCCCCACTGGCCAGGGCCGTCAGCTCGGCAGCGACGTCGACCTCGGTGGCACCGGCCACCGGCTCGGTCACGTCGAGGAACTGCAGCGATGCCCAGAGCCCGATCGTCTGCAGCAGCGCGGAGACCGCCGAGATGACCGCTGCCAGCCCCAGGACCGTTCGGGGGTTGCTGCGGATGAGGCCCAGGGCCCCGTCCAGCAGCTCACCGACACCCAGGGGGCGCAACGGCACGATGCCGGGCTTCGGCGCGGGCGGGGGCGGACCCCAGGGGGCCGGCTGGCCCCACTGCGGCTGCCCGTACCCGGGTGGGGGACCTGCCCGTACCCGGGTGGGGGACCTGCGAGTACCCGGGTGGGGGGACCTGCCCGTACCCGGGTGGGGGGACCTGCGAGTACCCGGGTGGGGGAACCTGCGAGTACCCGGGTGGTGGGACCTGCCCGTACCCGGGTGGGCCGCCCGGAGGCACGGCCTGGGTGGGCCAGGCAGGGGGCTGCTCGGGGGACCAGCCCGATGGCGGCCCCCCACTGCCGGGGTCGGGTGGACCGGGTGGAGGGGTCAGGGACGACATGTCCTGATCGTCCCATGTGGACAGCCGTTGGCAAGCCTGTGCCCACAGATGCCACCATGTGCCTGTGAAGGCGCGCGTGCTGGTCGTGGACGACGACATGGATCTGGCCGAGATGCTGGGCATCGTGCTGCGCAGCGAGGGCATGGAGCCGGTGTTCTGCCACAACGGCACCGACGCCGTGCCCGCATTCCACCGTGAGTCCCCCGACCTCGTCCTGCTCGACCTCATGCTCCCGGGGCTCGACGGTCTGGAGGTCTGCCGACGGCTGCGCGCCGAGTCGACGGTGCCGATCGTGATGCTGACGGCGCGTGGGGACACGTTGGACATCGTCGAGGGCCTGCAGGCCGGGGCCGACGACTACATAGTCAAGCCCTTCAAGCCCAAGGAGCTGGTCGCCCGCATCGATGCCCGGCTGCGCCGGCTGGAGGAGACGGCCAACGAGGTGCTGGGGATCGGTGACCTGGTCATCGATCGGGGCGCGCACTCGGTCACCCGCGCGGGAGAGGCCATCTCGGTCACCCCGCTCGAGTTCGACCTGCTGCTCGCGCTGGCCGCCAGGCCCGGGTTCGCGTTCACCCGCGAGCAGCTGCTCGCCGATGTCTGGGGCTACCAGCACGCCGGGGACACCCGGCTGGTCAACGTCCATGTCCAGCGCCTGCGCGGGAAGGTGGAGCTCGACCCGGAGAACCCCGAGGTGATCGTGACCGTGCGCGGCGTCGGGTACCGCGCGGGACCGCCCTGATGCTTCACCGGGTCCGCGCCCTGCCCGGCCACCTGCGCCAGCGATGGCGGGCGTCCCTGCGCTTCCGGGTGGTCCTGGGCACGATCGTCGGGTCCACCCTGGTCCTCGTGCTGCTCATGCCCGCCCTGCTGGGCAACATCTCCGCCGGTGTCCTGGGGTCCAAGGAGGCCAGTGCGCTCGCCGAGGCGACCGCTGCCCGCAGCGAGGCGCAGCGCATCCTCGATGCCACCCCGGCGCAGGGCAGCGACGTGCCCGCCTCGCGCACCATCGATGCGGTGGTGGCTGCCATGGCCGCGCGCGGCGCCCAGGCCGGGCTCTTCGAGGTCCTCGTGCTCGCCTCCGAGCCGGCCGGGTTGAGTGCGACGCCCGAGCGCGGCACGGGCCTCATCTCGGAGACGAGCGTCCCCGGGCAGATGCGGGCCATCGTCTCGGGCAGCCAGCGCCAGGCCTGGACCTACACCACGATGCGCTACACCGACGGCCGGGAGGTCCCGGGGTTCGTGGTCGGAGCCCCGCTGGCGGTTCGGGGGGTCGGGCCCTACGAGCTGTACCAGCTGTTCCCCCTCGACACCGAGCAGGAGACCCTGGCGCTCGTGCGCAACGCGACAGCGGTGGCGGGCCTGTTCATCATCCTCGGCCTGGCCGGACTGGCAACGCTGGTCACGTTCATGATCGTCTCCCCGATCCATGAGGCGGCCCGGACCGCGCGGCGGTTCTCCTCCGGTCACCTCGAGGCCCGGATGCGGGTGCGCGGCCAGGACGACCTGGCCCAGCTGGCCGTGAGCTTCAACGAGATGGCCGGGACGCTGCAGTCGCAGATCGACGAGCTGGAGACGTTGTCCTCGGTGCAGCAGCAGTTCGTCGCCGACGTCTCCCACGAGCTGCGCACGCCCCTGACCACGGTCCGCATGGCCGCGGACCTGCTGCACGACAAGCGCCAGGAGCTCCCCCCGGACGACGCCCGGGCGGTTGAGCTGCTGCAGAACCAGCTCAACCGGTTCGAGGCCCTGCTCGCCGACCTGCTGGAGACCTCGCGGCAGGACGCCGGCTCGGTCCAGCTGGACTACGAGGAGGTCGACCTGCGGGCCATGGCCGAGCGGGTGGCTGCCGCGCTCGAACCCCTGGCCAGGGAGCTCGACAGCCCGGTCGAGGTGCTCGGCCTGGACACCCTCGTGGTGCCCTGCGATGCACAGCGGGTCGAGCGGATCCTGGCCAACCTCATCTCCAACGCCCTCGAGCACGGGATGGGCCGGCCGGTGATCGTCGAGGTCATGCTCGAGGGCACGGAGGCCCAGCTGGCCGTCACCGACCAGGGGGTGGGACTGACCCAGCAGGAGATCACCCAGGTCTTCACCCGGTTCTGGCGAGCCGATCCGTCCCGCGTGCGCCGTGTCGGTGGCACTGGCCTGGGCCTGTCGATCGCCCTCGGGGACGCCCGGGCCCATGGCGGGACCCTGTCGGCGTCCGGTGAGCCGGGGCAGGGCGCGACCTTCACCCTGCGGCTGCCGATGGCTCCCGAGGGGGTGGTCCTCACATGACCGCGCCCATGCGGGCCCCGATCACTGCCGGCCCCCGGCGCCCTGCGCCAGGCCGCCGGACGCCCGTGCGGGCAGCGCTCGTGGCCCTCGTCGCGGGCATGGGCCTGGCCGCCTGCGCAGCCGTCCCGACCTCCGGGCCCATCGAGCAGGGACCGGTCGTGGACGCGGGGGAGTCCTCGCAGTTCATCCGGGTGATCGCCGCGCCCCCGAGCGTCGGCGCGAGCCCGACCGAGATCGTCCGCGGGTTCCTCGAGGCGAACGCGAGCCTCGAGTCCGACCACGCGATCGCCCGGCGCTACCTGACGCCCGAGGCGTCGGGCGACTGGGATCCCGACGCCGCGACCACGGTCTACCAGCAGTCGTCGCTCGAGCTCTCTGAGGGCGAGGACGGCGAGATCGCCGCGCGTCTGGCGATCACCAACCGGTTGGACGACGAGGGCACGCTGGATCCGGTCGACCCGGCTGCCACGGAGCGGATCGACTTCAGCCTCGAGCAGGTCGTGGATGGCGCCTCGGGGATCCCGCAGTGGCGCATCTCCGACCCGCCGCCGGGGATCCTGGTCAGCGACACGGACCTACGGCGCGCCTACCGCCAGTACCAGGTCCACTACCCCTCGACCCGCAGCGGCGCGCTGGTCCCCGATGGCCGGCTCCTGCCGGTCGTCGGCCCAAGCCTGCCCACGGCCCTGGCCGAACGGGTGATCGCGGGCCCGGCCGACTGGCTGGCACCGGGTGTCCGCACGGGTGCGCCGCCGGGGACGGAGCTTGCCCTGGGCGCGGTCCCGGTCAGCAACGGGGTCGCACTGGTGGAGCTCACCGACCAGGCGCTGGCGGCCACCGACGCCCAGCGCCGCGACCTCGCCGCCCAGCTGACGTGGACGCTGACGCAGCTGCCCGAGGTGACCGCCGTCCGACTCCAGGTCGGCGGCGAGCCCTACGACGTCCCCGATACCCCCGAGCTGATGGATCGTGCGGTGTGGCAGGAGCGCAGCCCGGACAGCCTGGCGACCGGGCCCACCGGGGATTCGAGGCTGCCCTACTTCGTGCTGGAGGGACCTGCTGTGGTCCGGGTCGCGGAGGCCGGCCGAACGGTCGTGCCCCTCGAGGTCCCGGATGCCGAGTCCCTGGTCGACCTCGGCGTGGCGCTGGACCAGCTCTCGGCGGCCGCCGTCGAGCCGGACCGGCGGGCGCTGTGGATCCTCCCCCTGGATCGTGGCATCACCGAGCAGCGCATCCAGGGTCGGAGCATCGGCGGCGCGAGCTTCGACGTCGATGGCCGGGCGTGGTTCACCGACGCCGGTCGGGTCCTGCGCCTGGTGCCCAACGGGTTGCCGCAGGAGGTCGTGGTCGAGCCGGCGATGGCATCGGGGTCCATCACCTCGGTGCACCTGGCCCGCGACGGGACGCGCGTGGTGCTGGTCGCCGACGAGGTGCTGTACCTCGGGGTGATCCAGCAGTCGCCCGCGGGGATCGCGATCGGATCGGTGCGCCGGATCGCCACGTCCGTGTCCGAGGTGCGCGACGTCACCTGGCGCAACTCGGTCACCCTGGACGTCCTCGGGCGCACCGAGACCAGCAGCCCCCAGGTCCTGCGGATCGGGGTGGGCACGGGTGAGGCCCAGCTGCTCGGAGCCCCTCCGGACCCGTTGGAGGTGACCGGCGCCCCGGGCGCGGCAACGCTCGTGGCCGGTGAGGGCGAGCTCCTGTTCGCCAACGTCGGGCTGCAGTGGCGCCCCCAGGGTGCAGCCCGATCGGTGGCCTACCCCGGATGACCGCCTCGGCGCTGTCCTGGTGGGCGCGGGTCTCCGGGGCGGCGCTGGACCTGGTCGTCCCGCAGCAGTGCGCCGGCTGCGGTGTCCCCGGCCTGGCCTGGTGCCCGCCGTGCGCGCAGGCCTGCGCGGGCGGTTCCCTGCGCGTCCCCGGGCCCGTGCCCTGTCGTGCGGCCCGTGAGCATGCTGGACCGGCCGGGCGGGCGGTCGTGGCGTTCAAGGACCACCAGGCCCGCCGGCTGGCCACTCCCCTGGCGGCGATGCTGGCCCGCGCGCTCGGGGACGCCCTCGCCGACGCGGGGGCACCCCGGGGGGTTCCGGTGTGGGTGGTCCCCGTGCCCTCGCGGCGCAGTGCCGTCCGGGCACGCGGGTCGGACCACACGGCTGTCCTGGCTGGCAGGGCCGCGCGGATCCTGCGCGGGTCCGGGATCCCGGCGAACCGGTGCCCGGGGCTCGAGCACGCGCGCAGCAGCCGGGACCAGGTGGGCCTCTCGCGCGAGCAGCGGCGGGCGAACGTGGCGGGATCGTTGCGCGCGCTCGACCTGCCGCCGGGGGTGGTCGTGGTCGTCGACGACGTGAGCACGACCGGGGCCACCCTGGCCGAGGCGGTTCGGGCCCTGGCCGCGACCGGTCGAGCGGTGACCTGCGCAGCGACCGTCACGTGGTCGCCGGGACCTCGGCACCGTGCGTCGGCGGCCCATGCCGACTAGCGTGGTGGGTGCGGGAGGTAGTCATCACGCTGACGCGCAGGGCGCGTCCAGCCAACTGTCGGAGGGCACGTGGACATCGTCGTCAGGGGTCGTCACCTCGATGTGTCGGATCGGTTCCGCGAGCATGTCGCGGGGAAGGTCGGCAAGGTCGACCGGTTCGGGCTGCCCATCGCCCACGTCGACGTGGAGGTGTCCTTCGAGCCCAACCCCCGGCAGGCCGATCGCGCCTACGAGGTGGAGCTGACGTGCCGCGGGACCGGCCCGGTGATCCGGGCCGAGGCCCACGCCCAGGACAAGTACGCGGCCACCGACATCGCCCTGGCGCGGCTGGAGGAACGACTGCGCCGGGCCGCGGATCGCAAGCGCAATCGTCGCGCGGAGAAGGTCGTGGTGGTGCCGGCCGCGGACATCGTGCCGGAGTCGATCGAGCCGGCGGCCGCCGACACGGAGCCCGACGACGGGACGGTGTGGGAGGAGGGCCCGATCGTGGTCCGCCTCAAGGAGCACGTCGCCCAGCCCATGACCGTGGCCCAGGCCGTGGAGTCCCTCGAGCTCGTCGGGCACGACTTCTACCTGTTCCGGGACCGCGACTCCGGGGCCCCGTCCGTGGTCTACCACCGCCGTGGCTACAACTACGGCCTGCTCAGGCTGGAGGGCGGGACCGACGGCTAGGCCGTTCGGGAGGGACAGTAGGGCTTCCCGGGGGTCGGGACGCTCGCGTGGGGCGGCATCGCCGGAGCGCGTGCTGGTGATCGACGCCGAGCCGGTCTTCGCTGCCGGGGCGGCGGGTGTCCTGGGGGCCGCGGGTTACGAGGCCCTCACGCTGGACCCCGCGGTCCCCGATCCCGATGCGCCGGCCTGGGTGACGCAGGTGCCCGACCTGCGGCCCGCGGCCGCCGTGGTGGATGCGGGCCTGGGCCTGCGACCGTACGGCACCGACGTCGCCGCCGCGGTGAGCGCCCTGGCGCCCGATGTCGCGCTCGTCATGGTGATCAGGCGGGCGCAGTCCGTGGGGATGGTCGAGGCGATGGAGTCCGGCACCCTGGCCCTGGTGCACCGGACGTGCGCGCCCGCGGAGCTGGTCGCTGCAGTCGCGGCGGCGATCGGGGGGCAGAACTGGGTGGCGGCGCCGCTGGCCGGCGTCCTGCGCGGTGAGCTGCTCGCCGAGGTGTCCGGGGAGCGCCCGCCCGAGCTGAGTCGCCGGGAGCTGGAGGTGCTGCGCGGCTTGACGACGGGCGCCACGAATGCCCAGATCGCCCAGCGCCTGGCGATCAGTGAGCACACCGTGCGCAACCACGTGCACTCGGTGATGCGCAAGCTCGGGGTCGCCAATCGCACGGATGCGGTCGCCACCGGCCTGCGGCGGGGCCTGGTGGACCTGACCGGCTGACGCGCATCGGCCCGGTCCCGGGTCGGGGGCCCGGCTCCCGGCCGGATCGCGGTCGCCGCTGGCCCACGGCCGACTACGATGGGGGGTCTATGAGCCCCGCGCAGCACGGCGTCGGGGGACGTGCACCCGAGTTGCGAGAGGGGCCCGCGTGGCCATCATCGACAAGATCCTGCGCGCAGGTGAGGGCAAGCTCCTGCGCAAGCTGGAGGCCATCGCCAAGCAGGTCAACGCCCTCGAGGCCGCCTTCGAGGCGATGAGCGACGAGGAGCTCAAGGCCCTGACGCCGGCCTACCGTGACCGGATCGCCAACGGCGAGTCCCTCGACGCACTGCTGCCGGAGGCGTTCGCGACCGTCCGTGAGGCCGCCAAGCGGACCCTGGGCCAGCGGCACTACGACGTCCAGATCATGGGTGGTGCCGCACTGCACCTGGGCAACATCGCCGAGATGCGCACCGGTGAGGGCAAGACCCTCGTCTCGACCCTGCCGGCCTACCTCAACGCGCTGTCCGGCGAGGGCGTGCACGTGGTCACGGTCAACGACTACCTGGCCCACCGCGACGCGGAGAACATGGGTCGGGTCCACCGGTTCCTGGGCCTGAAGGTCGGCGTGATCCTGTCGAAGATGTCCCCGCCGGAGCGGCGTGTCCAGTACAGCTACGACATCACCTACGGGACGAACAACGAGTTCGGCTTCGACTACCTTCGCGACAACATGGCGTGGTCGAAGGAGGAGATGGTCCAGCGGGGCCATCACTACGCCATCGTCGACGAGGTCGACTCCATCCTGATCGACGAGGCCCGCACCCCGCTGATCATCTCCGGACCCTCCGACGAGGCCGACAAGTGGTACCAGGAGATGGCCAAGCTCGCCACGCGCCTGCGCATCGACGTCGACTACGAGGTCGACGAGAAGAAGCGCACGATCGGCGTCCTGGAGACCGGCATCGAGCGGACCGAGGACTGGCTGGGCATCGAGAACCTCTACGAGCCGGTGAACACCCGGCTGGTGGGCTACCTGAACAACGCGATCCGGGCCAAGGAGCTGTTCAAGCGCGACCGCGACTACGTGGTCATGAACGGCGAGGTCATGATCGTCGACGAGCACACGGGTCGCATGCTGTCCGGACGTCGCTACAACGAGGGGCTGCACCAGTCGATCGAGGCCAAGGAGGGTGTGGAGGTCAAGGCCGAGAACCAGACCCTGGCGACCGTCACCCTGCAGAACTTCTTCCGGCTCTACACGAAGCTCTCGGGCATGACCGGCACGGCCATGACCGAGGCCAACGAGTTCAACAAGATCTACAAGCTCGGCGTGGTGACCATCCCCACGAACATGCCGATGATCCGCGCCGACCTCGCCGACCTCGTGTACCGGACCGAGGATGCCAAGTGGAACGCCGTGGTCGGCGACATCGCCGAGCGGCACAAGGCCGGCCAGCCCATCCTCGTCGGCACCGTGAGCGTGGAGAAGAGCGAGAAGCTCTCCACGTACCTGCGCCGTGAGGGGATCCCGCACCAGGTCCTCAACGCCAAGTACCACGACAAGGAGGCCGCGATCATCGCCCAGGCCGGGCGCAAGGGCGCGGTCACCGTGGCCACGAACATGGCCGGCCGCGGCACGGACATCATCCTGGGCGGCAACGCCGACTTCCTGGCAGACCTCTCGCTGCAGAACCAGGGCCTGACCCCCAGCGAGACGCCGGAGGAGTACGAGGCCGCCTGGCCGGCAGCGCTGCACGCCGCGCAGGAGGCGTTCGCGGCGGAGCACGTCGAGGTCACCGGGCTCGGCGGGCTCTACGTGCTGGCCACCGAGCGCCACGAGTCCCGGCGCATCGACAACCAGCTGCGCGGCCGGTCCGGGCGTCAGGGCGACCCGGGTGCGTCGCGCTTCTACCTGTCCCTGCAGGACGACCTGATGCGCCTGTTCAAGGCCGACATGGTCGATGCGTTCCTGCGGCGGGCCAACGTGCCCGACGAGCAGCCGATCGAGTCGAAGATGGTGACCAACGCCATCCGATCGGCGCAGACCCAGGTCGAGGCTCAGCACTTCGAGATCCGCAAGGACGTCCTGAAGTACGACGACGTCATGAACCGCCAGCGCCTGGTCATCTACGCCGAGCGCCGCCGCGTGCTCGAGGGCGAGGACATCCACGAGCAGGTGCAGCACTTCCTGACCGACACCCTCACCGGTTACGTCGACGCGGCCACCGCCGAGGGCTACCCGGAGCAGTGGGACCTCGACGAGCTGTGGCGCGCGCTGCGCACCCTCTACCCGGTCGCGGTGACGATCGAGGAGGTCGAGGCCCAGGCCGGCGGCTCGCGCTCGGCGGTGTCGCGCGAGTTCCTGCGCGAGGAGATCCTGGCCGATGCTCGCGCCGCCTACGAGGCCCGTGAGGAGGAGCTCGGCACCGAGACCCTGCGCGAGCTCGAGCGTCGCGTGATCCTGTCGGTCCTGGACCGCAAGTGGCGTGAGCACCTCTACGAGATGGACTACCTGCGTGACGGGATCGGCCTGCGCGCGATGGCCCAGCGCGACCCCCTGGTCGAGTACCAGCGGGAGGGGTACGACCTCTTCCGGGCGATGATGGACTCCATCCAGGAGGAGACCGTCGGGCTGCTGTTCAACCTCGAGGTGACCGTCGAGTCCGCCGCGGAGGACGAGCCCGAGGAGGACCTCGACGAGGAGCTCGAGGGCGTGGACGAGGAGGTCGTCGGGGGTGCGCTCGCGGGCGCTCCCGCCGGGTCGGGCCAACCGGCCGGGTCCAGGCCGCCACGAGCGGCGGTCGGTGCCGCGGCCGGAGTCGGTGCCCAGGCCGGCCATCCGCTGGCCGACCTGAACGCTGCCGGTCTGGGTCCGCGCCGACCCGACCGCGTCCAGTACACAGCCCCGTCGGAGACCGGCGAGGCGACCGTGGTCGGCGGCGGTGCCGACGAGTTCGCCGGGGTGGGCCGCAACGCCCTGTGCCCGTGCGGCTCGGGCAAGAAGTTCAAGCGCTGCCACGGGGACCCCCGCCTGCAGAACTGAGCGCAGGTGGCGCAGGTTGGGCCATCCGGGGTGATCCGGTCAAGGCCCGGCCGGGCCGCGACGACATGGTCTGGGAGCCGGCCGGGTGGGGCCCCGGAACGTAGTGAAGACGACGCGCAAGCGAACGCCGCAGAGGCCCCCGGCCCGGTCTCGACCCGCTGGTCGACCGGGGGTCGAGCGTGGGGTCGTCGTCGGGGTCGACCGTAGAATCCTGGGTGTGGACATCCCGCTGCTCGACGGCCTGCGCGATGACGGGTCGCCGGACGCCGACGTCGCCTCCCGGGTCGCGCGCGCGTGGCTGTCGGGGGGGATCGTGGGGCTGCCCACCGAGACCGTGTACGGCCTGGCCGCGGACGCCCAGGACGCGGCCGCGGTGGCGCGGGTGTACCGGGTGAAGGGCCGTCCCGCCGACCACCCGCTGATCGTGCACGTGCAGGGTCGCCAGGCACTCGCGGGGTGGTCGGCCGGACCGAACCCCGCAGCCGAGCGCTTGGCGGCGGTGTTCTGGCCGGGTGCGCTGACGGTGGTCGTGGCCCGCAGCGAACGCGCCGGGGACTTCATCACGGGCGGCCAGGCCACCGTGGCCCTGCGGTGCCCGGACCATCCGGTGGCGCGGGCATGCCTCGAGGAGCTGGCCCGGACGTCGGGCGATCCGGCGCGCGGGGTCGCTGCCCCCAGCGCCAACCGGTTCGGCCGGGTCAGCCCGACGCGGGCCGGGGATGTCCTCGCCGAGGTCGGTGCCCGGATGGACCCAGCGCGGGACCTGGTGGTGGACGGCGGCCCGTGTGCGATCGGCGTCGAGTCCACGATCGTCGACTGCACGGCCACCCCGCCGCGGGTCCTGCGGGTCGGGGCCATCAGCCAGGAGCAGGTCGACGCGGCCCTGGCCGGGGGTGACGCAGGGGCGGCCGATCGGTGGCCCGGGGATCGGGAGCCGAGCGTGGATGGGCTCCTCGAGGCGGTCGAGGTGGCGCCCGGGTCTCCCGGGGTCGGCGACGTCCGCGCGCCCGGAACCCTCGAGTCGCACTACGCGCCGTCGGCACAGGTGCTCCTGGTGGAGCCCGACCTCGTCAGCACCGACGACCTTGTGGCCGCCGTCGCCGGCCCGACGGGCCTCGTTGCCCCGTCGTCCGTCTCCACGCCCGAGGGCTGGACGCGGCTGGGGTCACCGGACACCCCCGACGAGTACGCCCGCAGCCTGTATGCAGCCCTCCGGCGGGCCGATGCGTCGGGGCTGGCGGTGGTCGTGGCGGTGCTGCCCGATCCCCGGGAGGGGCCGCTGGCGGTGGCCGTCAGGGACCGGTTGTCCAGGGCGGCTCACGAGGGCTGATCACGTGGTCGTGACAGCCCTGGGACTGCCGGGCGAGAGGCCTTCGGTCGCCAGCAGATCCGGTGCCCCGGTTCCGGGCATAGCCTGATCGGATGCCCCCTGCGTTGATCCGGACCCGCGCCACGTGGCTGCTCTACGCCGTCAACGGGGTGTCGGCCTTCTTCGTGTACAGCGTGGGCCCGGCGACACCGCTGATCGCCGACGACCTCGGGATCACCCCGCAGGTGGCCGCGCTCCACGGGACGGCCATGGCCGCGGCCCTGCTCACCGCGGGGGCACTGGCAGGCCCGACGATCTCGCGCTGGGGCCGGCGGCACGCGATCGTCGGCGCGCTCCTGGTGATGGCCGTCGGCGTGCTCGCCGTGCTGGTCGCCCCGGTGCTCCCCGTCTCGCTGCTCGGGGCGTTCATCGCCGGCGCGGGCGGGGCGGTCGCGGCCGTGGCCGCCAACGCCACCCTGGCCGACGCCCACCCGGACGTGGCCCCCACGGTGCTCACCGAGGCCAACGGCACCGCCGCGTGGGTGGGGTTGTTCGCGCCCCTGCTGATGGGGGTGTTCCTGACCATCGGGCTGGGTTGGCGGGTGGGACTGGCCCTGTCCGCACCCCTGTGCCTGGCCATGGCCTGGGCGATCCGCGGGCGGGGTCACGGCGGTCGTGGCCGGGGGGCGTCGGGGCCGCCGGTGGCCGGGGAGGCCTCCGGCGCCGGTCGTACGGCCGAGGACCGGGCGCTGGAGATCCACAGCGGGCGTGCGCTCGCGGCCGTGGTGTCCAGCGGGTCCACGGTGGTGGCCGGGGACGACACGGGTCGCGGTCCCGGCACAGCTCCGGGACCGCGGGTCGAGCGGTCGGACCGTGGCGTGCCCCGGGCCATCTGGGTCGTGATGATCGGTGTCTCCGCAGCCGCGGGAGCGGAGTTCGCGGTCAACTACTGGGGGTCCTCGCTGCTGCTGGAGAACACGGGCGCCACGGTCGGGACGGTCACTGCCGCGATGAGCGCTCCCGTGGCCGGCGTCGCTGTGGGTCGCACCCTCGGGGCGCGGCTCGCCCTGCACCTGCCTGCGCACGCGATGCTCGTCGGGGGCTGGCTGATCGGCCTCATCGGCTTCGCGGTCTTCTGGCGGGCTGGGGCGGTGCCCCTGGCAGCCGTCGGGCTGTTCGTCGTGGGACTGGGCATCTCGGTGATCTACCCGTTGCTGCTGGACCGGGCTGTCCTGCTCATGCCGGATCAGTCGGATCGGGCGATGGCCCTGGCCATGCCCTTCCTCGGCGTGGCCATCGGCCTCGCCCCGTTCGGCCTCGGGGCGGTCGCGGGCCAGGTCGGGGTCGTGACGGCCTTCCTGGTGGTGCCGGTGATCATGGTCGTCGGGCTGGCCGCGGTGCTGGGATCGAGGCCGCGTTCGCCCTAGCAGCAGCGCCGCAGCTGGACGACCGCAGGAGGCCGGACCGGCCGAAGGGGTCGATCGCGATCGTCGCGGTCGACCCCTTCAGGCAAGTCAGGTGTCGGAGTACTGGCTGGGTGTGAATCAGGGGATCGGGGTCGTGTTGACGACGGTGATGCAGTCCCGGCCGATCTTCTTGGTGACCTGGCTCCGCTGACCACCGAGGGTGACATCGGTCGGAACCTCGAGCGTGACCTTGGATAGGCACAGGATCACCGGGACCGCCGTGACCTTGCTGGCCAGGGCACCCAGGTCGATGGCGCCGTAGTAGTTCTTCGACTTCTTGTCCATGCCCGCCTTGGTGCTCATGGTCGGTGACGTGACGGTCAGGCCGTCCAGCACCATCTCGCCGCCCTTCGCCGTGTACTCGGCGAGCGTGACCGTGACGGAC
Source organism: uncultured Actinomycetes bacterium (assembly GCA_963774745.1). Classification (GTDB taxonomy): domain Bacteria; phylum Actinomycetota; class Actinomycetes; order S36-B12; family CAIYMF01; genus Prado023. The sequence continues at coordinate 643,223 of CAVZGE010000002.1, forward strand.
GTGGGCTCCATCTTCTTGACCGAGTCCCACACGTTGACCTTGGCCCTGACGCTGGCCGGGGACTTGAGATCGAAGGTGCCGTTGTGGATGTTGACCATCCGAACCTTCATGACACCCTTCATGGTGGAGGTGTCCGGCTTCCCCTTCGCCATCGCGGCGCCGCTGGCCGAGCCCATGACGAGTGCACCCGCAGCAGCGGCGGCGAGGACGGTACGCATGCCTGTCCTTGATGTGTTCATGTCTCAAGGGTAGAGCGCCGGAATGTGCGAAGTGCACCCGAATCGCCCCTGATTCACCCGTTCGGGTCGGTGCGCCCCAACCGAATGCTGAGCCAGCCCGATCGGGCGCCCCGTCGGCACTTTCGGGCCGCCACCTGAGCCGGTCCGCCCCGCCCCTCCGCGGTGTGCCCGTTCCCGCTAGGGTCATCGGGACATCGATCCGCCGATCGTGAGGACGCCGCACCGTGGCCACCATCATCTACACGCTCACCGACGAGGCCCCGATGCTGGCCACGTACTCCCTCCTGCCGGTCGTGCAGGCGTTCGCATCCTCGGCCGGGGTCGAGGTCGAGACCCGCGACATCTCGCTGGCCGGTCGCATCCTGGCCGTCTTCGGCGAGTACCTCACCGAGGAGCAGCGGATCGGCGACGCGCTGGCCGAGCTGGGCCAGCTGGCGACCACGCCCGAGGCCAACATCATCAAGCTGCCCAACGTCTCGGCGTCCATGCCCCAGCTCAAGGCGGCGATCGCCGAGCTGCAGGCCCTCGGCTACGCCCTGCCGGACTACCCCGACGATCCGGCGACCGACGAGCAGCGCGAGATCCGCACCCGCTACGACCGGATCAAGGGCAGCGCGGTCAACCCGGTGCTGCGCGAGGGCAACTCGGATCGCCGGGCGCCCTCGGCGGTGAAGGAGTACGCACGCAGCCACCCGCACTCCATGGGCGTCTGGAGCCCGCAGAGCCGGACCGAGGTGGCCACGATGGGGGCCCACGACTTCCGTGCCAACGAGCAGTCGGTCGTGCTGCCCGCCGACGACGTCCTGACCATCCGCCACGTGGCACAGGACGGCGCGACCACCGTGCTCAAGGGCGGCCTCACGGTACTCGCCGGTGAGGTCGTCGACGCCACCGTGATGCAGGTCGCGGCGCTGGAGGCGTTCCTCGCCGAGCAGATCTCCCGCGCCAAGGCCGAGGACGTGCTGTTCTCGGTGCACCTCAAGGCGACGATGATGAAGGTCAGCGACCCGATCATCTTCGGCCACGTCGTCCGGGCGTTCTTCCCGGCGGTGTTCGCCACCTACGGCGCGGACCTCGAGGCCGCCGGCCTGTCGCCGAACAACGGGCTGGGCGCGATCCTCGACGGGCTGGACGCCCTGCCCAACGGAGCCGAGATCCGTGCGGCCTTCGAGGCGGGGCTGGCCGAGGGCCCCAGGCTGGCGATGGTCAACTCCGACCGGGGGATCACCAACCTGCACGTCCCCAGCGATGTCATCGTCGATGCGTCCATGCCGGCGATGATCCGCATCGGCGGGCACATGTGGGGCCCCGACGGCCAGGAGCACGACACCCTCGCGGTCATCCCCGACAGCTCGTACGCCGGGGTCTACCAGGCCGTCATCGAGGACTGCCGGGCCAATGGCGCGTTCGACCCGACCACCATGGGCTCGGTGCCCAACGTCGGGCTCATGGCGCAGAAGGCCGAGGAGTACGGCAGCCACGACAAGACCTTCGAGATCGCAGCCCCGGGCCGGGTCGAGGTCGTCGATTCCGCCGGCGAGGTCCTGATGGCCCACGACGTCGCGGCCGGCGACATCTGGCGGGCGTGCCAGACCAAGGACGCCCCGATCCGTGACTGGGTCAAGCTGGCCGTCACCCGTGCCCGCGCCTCGGCGACACCGGCGGTCTTCTGGCTCGATGACAGCCGCGCGCACGACCGCACCCTCATCGCCAAGGTGGCGGCGTACCTCGCCCGAGCACGACACCGCCGGACTGGACATCCGGATCCTGTCGCCCGTCGAGGCAGCCCGGCTGTCGGTCGAGCGCATCCGCCGCGGCGAGGACACGATCTCGGTCACCGGCAACGTCCTGCGCGACTACAACACCGACCTGTTCCCGATCCTCGAGCTGGGCACCTCGGCCAAGATGCTCTCCGTCGTCCCGCTGATGAACGGCGGCGGGCTGTTCGAGACCGGTGCGGGCGGGTCGGCCCCCAAGCACGTCCAGCAGCTGGTGGCCGAGAACTACCTGCGCTGGGACAGCCTCGGGGAGTTCCTCGCCCTCGCCGAGTCGTTCCGGCATGAGGGGGCCCGCGGCAACGCGCGGGCGCAGCTCCTCGGCGACACCCTGGACCGCGCGACCGGGACCCTGCTCGAGGAGAACAAGTCCCCGGCCCGGCGGGTGGGGCAGATCGACAACCGCGGCAGCCACTTCTGGCTGGCCCGCTACTGGGCCCAGGAGCTGGCCGCCCAGGACGAGGATGCCGAGCTCGCCGCCCTGTTCGCTCCCGCGGCCGAGCAGCTGGTGGCACACTCCGAGGCGATCGACGCCGAGCTGATCGCCGTGCAGGGGCATCCGGTGGACATCGGTGGCTACTACCGCCCGGACGACGCCCTGACCGTGGCCGTGATGCGCCCGAGTGCGTCGTTCAACGCGATCCTCGCCTCCTTGGCCGGTTGACCCGCGTCGTGCTGTCGAATCCGACCGTCTGAGGGTCGCAATCGACAGCACGACGGCTCGATGTCCGATCGGGCCCGCGTGGGGATCAGTCGAAGGTCGCCGACACTGCGGCGTGGTCGCTCCAGCGCTCGGCGTAGCTGGCCGCCTTGTGCACGGTGACCCCGGTCGCCCGCTCGGCGATCGCCGGTGACGCGAGCACGGCGTCGATCCGCCAGCCGCCGTCGGTGTCGAACCCCCGGCCTCGCCACGACCACCAGGTGTAGGGCCCCGGACCCTGGCCACCGAAGCGCCGGCCCAGGTCCGCCCAGCCCAGGCCGTCGGGCGGCGCGCCGTACCAGCGGTCCAGGTGGGCGCGCTCGGACTCCAGGAAGCCCGCCCTCCCCCGGTTCCCGCGCCAGTTCTTGATGTCGTGCTGGGTGTGGGCGACGTTGAGGTCGCCGCACACGAGCGCCGCCTCGTCGGACCGCGCGGCCATCCACGACCCCATCGCGCTGAGGAATCGCTGCTTCTCCTCTGCTCGCGGCCCCTCGGCCTCCCCGGCGTGCACGTAGACGCTGGCGACCCGCACGGTCGCCCCGCCAGCGGGATCCGCGATGCTCGCCTCGACCCACCGGCCCTGGTCGGCGAACTCGTGGCGGTCGAGGCCGATCACCACATCGCTCAGCGGCGCCCGGGCCAGCAGGGCCACTCCCGCGTGGCCGTTCCTGGCCGCGGGCGCCAGCGCCAGGTGCCAGTCACCCAGCCCCGCTGCCCCGAGCACCTCGGCGACCTGCTCCGGCGTTGCCCGGACCTCCTGCAGGCACACCACGTCGGCGCCGCAGGCGGCCAGCCATTCCAGGCCACCTCGGCGCAGGGCCGCTCGGATGCCGTTGACGTTCGCCGTCACCACGTGGAGGGACACGGGAGGCCATTATCCCGGGGGGATGGGGACCCAGCGCACGTGTGGCGGGGCCATCCACGGGCTCGGGCGGCCGCGCGTGGGTCCCGGTCCGGTCAGCCCTTGGGCAGCACGCCGCTGAGGAAGGCGTTGAGCCCGGCGGCGGGCTTGGTCGCGGTACGCATCATCACCCCGGGCAGGGTCTTCTCCAGGGCGCTGGGCAGCTGGCGCAGCAGCAGGCCGGCCATCAGCTCGTCGAGCTTCTCCTGGGTCTCGAGCTCGGTGACCGCCTCCAGCATGGCGGGCAGGACGACCGCGAGCACGTCGTCGGTCGCCTCCTCGATGGCCGCGACCGACATCTGGCGCATCGCGTCGCTGGTGGCCGCCGTGGTGATGGCGTTGGTCACGACGGTGCTCATCGCCTCGGAGCGCTCCGCCCGCACGGCGCGGCCCCGTTCGGCCAGGGATGCCAGGCGAGCGTCAGCGAGCTCGGTGGCGAACGTGGGCGAGATCGCCCGCACGACGTCGGCGGCGCGGATCGTGATCCCGGTGGCCATCGCGATGCCCCACGAACCGGCCCGCCAGGCCCGGTCGGCGAGCAGCGAGATGACGCCGAGGGCCACGTCCTCGACCGGCGGGTACGCCGGGCGCGTGGTCAGGGTGGTGGTGGGCCGGGGGGTCGAAGCGGCGGGCACCGGCGTGCCATCGAGCGGCAGGTGCGCAGCGGGTGCCTGCGTGGCCCGGTCCGATGGATAGTCGGCCAGGAGCGCCTCGACGGCCGAATGGCCGGCTGCCCGTGGGGCTCGGGCCGGCGGCTCATCATTCAGGCGCCGGGCGGCCCGGCTCGTGGCCGTCCGGCTCGTCCCGGTCCGCCGGACAGACGCGCGCGTGGTCGCGGGCTCCTTCTCCGGGGCGCCGGAGAGGTCGACGGCCGGTGCCGGGGTCCGGGTGCTGGACGTGCGGGTTCCCGTGGCTGAGCGGGTCGTCCTGGTGGGTGCGGGCCGGGGGTCCGCGCCCGTCTGCGCGGTGGCTGCGGGGCGGGGCTGCGGCGGCGGCGCCGCTGCGGGGGCGGAACCGGTCGCGTTCGCCCTCCGGGTCGGTGTGCGACCGGATGTCGCGGGGCTCGGGCCGGGGGTCCCAGGGCTCGCCGGGCTGTCGATGCCCGGGCGGGTTCCGCTCGCGCCCGCCCGCGGCGACCCGGCCCTGGGTGCCGATGCCTTGGGCGACCCGGCCTTCGACGACCCAGCCTTCGGGGTCCCAGCCTTCGGGGACCCAGCCTTCGGGGACCCAGCCCTGGTCGACCCCGACTTCTGGGACCCCGACTTCGATGACCCAGCCTGAGGTGCCGGGGTGGTGCGAACTCGCGCCGGCGTCGCAGCGTTCGGGGTGGGCTGGTCGGCACTCATGGACCAACGGTACGCGGTTCTCGCATCGCGGCGTGCATCCATCGGGGAGCCCCCCGACCCTGGGGCGGTGCTCCCGGCAGGCCACCGCGGACCCGACTCCGCTGCCCGCCGCACGCTTGGTGCGCTACATTTCCCAGCATTGTGGGCGAGCTGGGCACGACCTTTGCGATCATCCTGATCTTCACCCTGATCGGGGGATTCTTCGCCGCGTCCGAGACCGCCCTGGTCTCGTTGCGGGAGAGCCAGATCAACCGCCTCGTCGAGTCCGACCCACGTCGGGGCCCGAGGCTGCGCACCCTCATGGACAGCCCGAACCGGTTCCTGGCGGCGGTCCAGGTCGGCGTGACGCTGGCCGGGTTCATCTCCGCTGCCTTCGGTGCCAACCGGATCGCCCCGGTGGTCGCCGGCTGGATGGTGTCGGCGGGAGTGCGCCAGGGTGTGGCCGACTCCATCGCGTTCGTGGGCGCGACCATCCTGCTGGTCTACATCTCACTGGTCTTCAGCGAGCTGGTGCCCAAGCGGCTGGCCCTGGCCAGGTCCGAGTCGATCGCCCTGGCGATCGCCGGGCCGATCGACCTCATCGCGCGGTTGTCGCGCCCCTTCATCTGGTTCCTCTCCGCGTCGACGAACGTGATGGTCCGGATCCTCGGGCTGGACCCCGACAGCGGGCGGGAGGTCATCACCGGCGAGGAGCTGCGCGGCATGGTCGCGGCGCACACGGAGCTGACCGCCGAGGAGCGCGAGCTCATCGACGACGTCTTCGACGCCGGTGACACCGAGCTGCGCGAGGTGATGATCCCGCGCACGGAGGTCGCCTTCCTCGATGCCTCGCTGCCGGCCTTCCGGGCCGCGTCCCTGGTGTCGGAGATGCCGCACTCCCGCTACCCGGTGATCGGGGACTCCCCGGACGACGTGCTCGGGTTCGTCCACGTGCGCGACATCCTGACCCCGTCGATGGTCGGTCGATCCGTGCGCCTGGAGGATCTGGCCCGCGAGGTCGCGTTCTTCCCCGGGAGCAAGCAGGTCATCCCCGCGCTGACCGAGATGCGCCGCGGCGGGCACCACCTGGCCGTCGTCGCCGACGAGTACGGCGGCACGGCCGGGATCGTGACCCTGGAGGACCTCGTCGAGGAGCTCGTCGGTGACATCCACGACGAGTACGACGAGGGTGCCAGCGAGCCGCACGCCCAGCGCACGGGGGCGCCGTTCGAGGTCGACGGGCTGCTCAACCTCGAGGACTTCGAGGAGGAGTCGGGGGTCGTGCTGCCGGACGGCCCCTACGAGACCGTCGCCGGGTGGTTCGTCGCCCAGCTCGGGAGGCTGCCCGGGATCGGGGACGAGCTGCGGGGCGCCGGTGCCGGGTTCGAGGTGATCGCGCTCGATGGCCGGCGGATCGCCAGGCTGCGGGTGACCCCGGGGATCGCCCCCGCGGAGCCGACCGCGCCGGCCGGATCGGACGCCGGGCCCGCCTGACCCCCGCGTGCGTGGGCACGAGCCGGTGGGGTCGGGATGCGGGGAGATCTTTGCGACAATGTCGGCCATGTCCCAGCGACCGCGCATCCTGTCCGGCATCCAGCCGACCGCCGACTCCTTCCACATCGGCAACCACCTGGGGGCGGTGCGCAACTGGGTCCCGCTGCAGGCGACCCACGACTGCTTCTACTGCGTCGTGGACCTGCACGCGATCACGGTGGAGCACGATCCGGCCACGCTGCACCGCCGGACCCGGCTCGCCTTCGCGCAGCTGGTGGCCGCGGGGATCGACCCCGAGGAGTCCACGCTCTTCGTCCAGAGCCACGTGCCCGAGCACACGCAGCTCCAGTGGGTGCTGGCCTGCCTGACCGGCACGGGCGAGGCCGGGCGCATGACGCAGTTCAAGGACAAGTCGGCCAAGGCCGGGTCCGAGCGCACCTCGGTCGGCCTGTTCACCTACCCGATCCTGCAGGCCGCCGACATCCTGGTGTACCGGGCCAACGGCGTCCCGGTCGGTGAGGACCAGCGCCAGCACCTCGAGCTCACCCGGGACCTGGCGATCCGGTTCAACGGCAGGTTCGGCCAGACCCTGACCGTGCCGGAGCCGCTGATCGTCAAGGACACGGCCAAGATCGTCGACCTGTCGGACCCGACGTCCAAGATGAGCAAGTCCGTGCCAGCTGGGTGCGTCTTCCTCCTCGACCCGCTGCGCACGATCGAGAAGAAGGTCAAGTCCGCGGTCACCGACTCCGACACCGAGGTGCGCTTCGATCCGGGGACCAAGCCGGGGGTGTCGAACCTGCTGACCATCCTGGCGGCCTACACCGGCCGCACGGTCGCACAGGTCGAGCCGGAGTTCGCCGGGCGGATGTACGGGGACCTGAAGAAGGAGGCCGCCGCGGCGGTGCTGGCCTTCGCCGAGCCGTTCCAGGCCCGCGTGGCCGAGCTGATGGACGACCCGGGTGAGCTCGACCGGCAGATGTCGGTGGGTGCGGACCGCGCGCGTGCGGTCGCGGCTGCCACGCTGGCCGACGTGTACCAGAACCTGGGGTTCGTGACCGGCCGATGAGCGTCGCACCCGTGGTCCCGGCCGACGTCCTCGGCGCCGAGCCCCAGGACTGGCCGCTGACCATCGGTGTCGCACTGCCCATCCCCGAGCCGTTCCTCGGTGAGCTGGGCGCCTACCGGGAGCGGTTCGGCGACCCGCTGGCGCACGCGATCGTCGCGCACATCACCCTGGTGCCACCGACCCAGGTGGCCGACGAGGAGCACCTCGCCGAGATCCTGGCGCACCTGCAGGTCCAGGCCGCCTCGATGGTGCCGTTCCCGCTCGTCCTCGAGGGGGCGGGCACCTTCCGTCCGGTGTCCCAGGTGGTGTTCGTCCCGATCGTGCTGGGGGAGTCCGAGGTCCGTGAGGCTGAGGCGGCGGTGCGGCGCGGTCCCCTCGACCGCACCCTGAACTTCCCCTTCCACCCGCACGTGACCGTCGCCCACGATCTCGAGGAGCAGTGGCTCGACCAGGCGCACGAGGCCCTGCTGGCATATCGCGCCGCCTTCGAGGTCGATCGGCTCAGCCTGTTCATCCAGGGCGCGGACGCCGTCTGGCGGCCAGTCGTCGACTTCCCCTTCGGGCAGTCGATCATCGACCCGGCGCGCTACGCCGGGGACTCGGTCACGATCGGGGTCCTGGATCCCGAGGACTTCCCGGACCTCTGCGATCGGCTGGGCGAGATCGTGGCCGACGCCGTGGCCTCCGGTGCGGGGGTGAACTTCATGCTCCCGTTCACGGCTGCCGACGGTGCGGCATGGTGGCGGTCCCAGGCTGATGACGTGGCCTCGGGCCGGCGGGTCCTGCTCGTGGCCCGGGATGCGGGTGAGGTCGTCGGCACGGTCTCGCTGAACCCCGCGGTCGCGCCGAACCAGCCGCACCGGGCCGAGGTCAGCAAGCTGCTCGTGCACTCAGCCGACCGGCGCCGTGGCGTGGCCACCCGGCTCATGGACGCCGCGGCCGCGGAGGCTCGCGAGCGCGGGTTCACCCTGCTGACCCTGGACTGCGTCGCCGGGGGCCCGGAGGAGGAGTTCTACCGCGGCCTGGGCTACGTACCCCTCGGGACCATCCCGGGCTACGCGCTGTCCCCGACGGGCGAGCCGCAGGGCGCGACGATCCTCTACCTCGAGCTGCGCTGAGCCGCCAGCTCGGTGGCCTCAGCCGAAGACCCCCGGTGGGGGTGCCGGCGAGCCCGTCGCCGTGGCGTCGGTGAACGGCGGGTGGTCACCGAGGAACGCCTCGAGCTCCGCGCCGTGCAGGACGCGCGCGGGCCACGGGTCCCCGGCGCTGCGCCGGGTGAGTGCTGCGATGTCCAGGGGCTCGGCCCAGGGTGACTGGGCGACGACGATCAGGTTCCCGAACCTGCGCCCGCGCAGCACGGCCGGCTCGGCGGCGACCACGACCCGGTCGAAGGTGGCCCGGACGCCGGCCACGTACCTGCGGGCGTAGGTCAGCGGGTTCTCGTCGGCGATGTTGGCCACGAGCGTCCCACCCGGGGTCAATGTGCGCCGGACGTGGCCGAAGGCCTCCACGGAGGTGAGGTTGCCCGGGGTCTGCGCGCTGGCGAACACGTCGAGGATGATCAGGTCGGCGGACCCGTCGGGCAGCGATTCCAGGGCGGCGCGCGCCTCTGCGGTGCGCACGCGGATCTGGTACTCCCGCGGCCAGGGCAGGTGCGCGCGCACCAGCTCGACCAGCGCTGCGTCGTGCTCGATGACCAGGTTGCGGGTTCGCGGCCGGGTCGCGCTGGCGTACCGGGCCAGGGCCATCGCCCCACCGCCGAGGTGCACCACCCGCAGCGGACCGGGGGGGAGCAGGTCGATCACGTGCCCGATGCGGCGCATGTACTCGAAGACCAGGCGGCTCGGGTCGGCCAGGTCCACATGGGACTGCTGCGTCCCCTCGATCAGCAGCATCCAGCCCTCGGCCAGGTCGGGATCGGGCACGAGGGTGGCCTCTCCGCCGGCCACCGTGCGGGTCACGGTCCCGCGCAGTGCCCGACGTCCCATGGCCGGCCATTGTCCACGAGAGCGCCACTGCCCGGGTGCCCGGTTCGGAATATCCTGGCCGCCAGGTGTGGTTGCATACCTACCGGGGTATACACCCGACACTGACACCAACGACGCCGAGTGCAAGGAACTGACATGGCAAGCGTGACCCTGACCGCCACGGACTTCGAGTCGACCGTCCTGGGCAATGACATCGTCCTGGTCGACTTCTGGGCTGCCTGGTGCGGCCCGTGCCGCAACTTCGCCCCCGTGTACGAGTCCGCCTCGGAGACGCACGCCGACGTCGTGTTCGGCAAGGTCGACACGGAGGCCGAGCAGGCCCTGGCCGCTGCCGCACAGATCACCTCGATCCCGACGCTGATGGCGTTCCGGGAGGGCGTGCTGGTCTTCGCCCAGCCCGGCGCCCTCCCCGCGCCCGCGCTCGAGCAGGTCATCGACGCCGTCCGCGGCCTCGACATGGACCAGATCCGCGCCGAAATCGCCGCCCAGAAGGGCGATGCGCAGTAACGTCTGGAGATGCCCGGTCCACACAGGTTTCGGGCGGATCGTCCCGCCAGCCCCCCGACTGGGGCTCAGGACGTCGCATGGCGAAGGCTCGTCACCCCTCGACCCGGTGACGAGCCTTCGTCGCTCCAGCCCTGCCCCGCTGGGTCGTTCAGCTGGTCGGATCCGGCGCCGGCGCGGTCTCTGGGGATCGGGTTGCGGCCGGTTCCGGTGACGTCGGCTGCGTGGTCGATGTCGTCCGGCGGGCGCGGCGACGACGCACCCACGCGATGATCCCGAAGGCGATCAGCAGCGGCGAGATGATCAGCAGTGCTTGGCCGAACCAGCTCCAGAACTGGGCCAGGCCCTCGAGGAACGACTCCCACCAGGTCTGCTGCGGCTGGGGGTCGACCGAGCTCTGGGCGTCCTCCGGGCTCATCAGGGTGAGGCTGATCTGGGACATGGCCGTCTGGTTGGCCAGGTCGCGCTGCTGGGCCCGCAGGGCATCGAGCTCGGACTGCCGCTGGGAGATGGCCTGCTCGAGGGTGATCACGTCGGTGATGTCCGTGGCCTCGTCCATGAGGGCGGTCAACCGCGCCAGGGACGCCTCCAGGGCCTTGATGCGCGCGTCCACGTCGGCGACCTGGGCGCCCACGTCGTAGGTGGACTGCTGCATCTGCACGACCTCGCCGGCGGCGCGCGCGGCCTCCATGGCCTGGTCGTAGTCATCCACCGGGACCTGGACGGTGAGCCAGATCCCCGGCCCGCTGGGGTACCACGGGTACGGGTAGCTCATCCCCATGTCGCTGGACATCGCGATGTCAGGACCGTAGGGCTGTGCCCCGCCGCCACCCTCGGTCACGATGGACTCCGAGGTGACCCGCCCGCCCATCGCCAGGATGGTCGCCACGAACGTGTCCCGGGCTGCCTCGGGATCCTCGGCGCCGACGAGCACCGAGCCGGAGCGGACCAGGGCCTCGTCGGTCGTGTCGGCCCCGGGGACACGGGTGGTGGGGCTCATCGCCTCGGCGGGGACCGCCGAGTCCGCGGCCACCTCCGGGGCGGCGACGCTGCCGTCGACGGCGCTGCCCTTGTCCGCGTTCACGCCCACGAGCGACTCGCCGCCGCCGGAGGAGTCCGAGACGCCGATGCTGGCGGTCGAGTCCGAGCCGCCGCCGGCGGTCAGGCCGGGCAGGACGGTGCCTGCGGCCAGGGCGAGCGTCGCCACGCCGGCGGCCGCCATCAGCATCCCCTGCCAGTGCCGCGCCAGGAACGAGGGGTGCACCGTGCCGGAGGTGGCGGCGCTCGAGGTCCCGGCGGGTGCGCTGTCCGCTGCGGGTGCCGCACCGACCGCCGCAGCGGCCCGAACGCGGTCCAGCAGGTGCGTGGGGACGGGCTGCGGCTCGCCAGCCTCGGGATCGGCCGGGGTCAGCAGGGCCCGCAGGGCCTCGTCCGCGCGGTCCTCGGTGCTCTGGGTGTTCATCGGGTGGCCTCCGAGCCGTGAGGGGTGGTCATGGTGGTGTCGTGGGCAGTGGTGCCGGATGGCGGGGGGTCCTGTGGCGGTGGCGGGATGCCGGGTCCGTCGACCCCCGGACCGCTGACGCCGCGCTGGACCAGGGCTTCCCGCAGCCGCGCGCGAGCCCGGTGCATCCGGGTCCGCGCGGTTCCCGGCGAGCAGCCGAGGACCTCGGCGATCTCTGCCGGCTCGAGCTGCTCCCAGGCCCACAGCCGCAGGAGCTCGGCGTCGGACTCCGAGAGGTCGTCGAGGGCGGCGGACACCACGTCGTGGGCTGCGGCGGCATCGACCAGCTGTTGGGCGGGGTCGTCCTCAGGGGAGTGCAGCGGGCGCACCGTGGCCAGCTTGGTCCCCAGCCGGGTGCGCCGGGAGTCCGACCGGATGACGTGCGCGATCACGTTGCCGGCCGTGGCGTACAGCCAGGGCAGCGCCTCGTCGGGCACGACGTCCCGACGACGCCATGCGGTGGCGAAGACCTCCACGACAACGTCCTCGGCGTCCTCCGCGGAGTCCAGCCGCCGGCGCGCGTAGGCCAGCACGGCCCGCGAGTGCCGTCCGAAGAGGTCGACCAGCCACTCGTCCTCGAACTGTTGGGTGCCCATACCCCTATGTTCCCGCCGTGGTGCCCGGCGTTACCGGACCTTCGGGGGTGTGGCGGCCTACCCCCCGAGGGCCGCGGACACCACGTCGCGGGCCTCGCTCTGGATCCGGGCGAGGTGCTCGGCCCCGAGGAAGGACTCCGCGTAGATCTTGTAGACGTCCTCGGTGCCCGACGGGCGGGCGGCGAACCAGCCGTTCTCGGTGGTCACCTTGAGGCCGCCGATCTTCGCCCCGTTGCCGGGTGCCTCGGTGAGCCGGGCGGTGATGGCCTCGCCGGCCAGCTCCGTGGCCGTGACCTGCTCGGGGGAGAGGCTTGCCAGCTTCGCCTTCTGCTCCCGGTTGGCTGGGGCATCCACGCGCGCGTAGGCCGGGGCGCCGTGCCGGGCGGTCAGCTCGGCGTAGTGCTCCGAGGGGTCCTTGCCGGTCACGGCCGTGATCTCCGCGCTCAGCAGCGTGAGCAGGACGCCGTCCTTGTCGGTCGTCCAGACGGTCCCGTCCTTGCGCAGGAACGACGCCCCGGCGGACTCCTCCCCGCCGAACCCGAACGAGCCGTCGACCAGGCCGGGGACGAACCACTTGAACCCGACCGGGACCTCCACCAGGCGCCGCCCGAGGTCGGCGGCGACCCGGTCGATCATCGACGAGGAGACCAGGGTCTTGCCGACGGCCGCGTCCGCGCGCCAGCCGGGGCGGTTGGCGTACAGGTACTGGATCGCCACGGCGAGGTAGTGGTTGGGGTTCATCAGGCCGGCACCCGGGGTGACGATGCCGTGCCGGTCGGCGTCGGCGTCGTTGCCGAACGCCACCCGGTAGGAGTCCTTGAGCGCGACGAGCGAGGCCATGGCGTACGGCGAGGAGCAGTCCATCCGGATCTTGCCGTCCCAGTCCAGCGTCATGAACCGCCACGTGGGGTCGACCTTGGGATTCACGACCGTGAGGTCCAGGCCGTGCATCTCGGCGATGTAGCCGTAGTAGGCGACGGCCGCCCCACCCATCGGGTCGGCGCCGAGCTTCAGGCCGGCCTCGCGCACCGCATCGAGGTTGAGCACGTTGGGCAGGTCGCGGGCGTACGCGTCGAGGAAGTCGTAGGTGCCGGTGCTGTCCTGGGCAAGGGCGGTGTTCAGCGGGATCCGGCGCACGCTGGCCATGCCGTTGGCGATGATCTCGTTGGCGCGGTCCTGGATCCAGCCCGTCGCCTCGCTGCTGGCCGGCCCGCCGTCCGGCGGGTTGTACTTGAAGCCGCCGTCGGTCGGCGGGTTGTGCGACGGGGTGACCACGATGCCGTCGGCCAGGCCGTCGGTGCGCCCGCGGTTGTAGGCGAGGATCGCGTGGCTCAGGGCGGGCGTGGGCGTGTACCCGTCCCGGCTGTCGATCCGGATCTCCACGTCGTTCGCGGCGAGCACCTCGATCGCCGAGACCCACGCGGGCTCGGACAGGCCGTGGGTGTCCTTGGCCAGGAACAGCGGCCCGTCGGTGCCCTGCATCGTCCGGTACTCCACGATCGCCTGGGTCGTGGCCAGGATGTGGAACTCGTTGAATGAGGTCTTGAGGCTGGTCCCCCGGTGGCCGGACGTGCCGAAGGCGACGCGCTGGTCGATGTCGTCCGGGTCGGGCTGGTCGGCGTAGTACAGCGTGATCAGCTTCGCGACGTCGACGAGGTCACTGTCCTGTGCCGGGAGTCCGGCGCGCTCGTGGGTCATGGCACCTCCTGGTCGTGTGGTGGCGGGGCGGCCACGCACGAACCCCCAGACTATTGACGCCGACCCCCGTGGGGCGCGGTGAACGCCGCCCGGTTGCCCTGCGCGACGGTGGATCTGCTCGGAGCAGGCGCTCCCGCGTGTCATCATTGGCCGGTGACCGGCTCCACCCTCTACCGACGGCTGCCGAACGGCTCGTGGGCCGCGCAGCGGGAGGACCTGCCGGTCGACCCCCAGGACGGTGCTGACCAGCTGCCCGAGTCGCCCGTGGCGCCCGCCGCCGGGGCCGTCGGGTCCACGGCACCCCCCCAGCCGACCATCGCCCGGCCGGCACCGCCGACCCGCCGCCGGAAGCGCTGGTCCATCTGGCGGATCCTGAAGTGGGCCGTCGTGGCCTACGTCCTCTGGCTGGGCGCGCTGGTCGTCTACGCCGCCGTGTCCCTGAACCAGGTCGAGGCCCTGTCGCCGGATCCGATCGCCGACACCGATGGGACCGTCTGGCTGCTCGTCGGCTCGGACAGCCGCGACGGCCTGAGCAGGAAGGAGCAGCGCGAGCTGCGCACCGGCAACACGGAGGGCCAGCGCACCGACACGATCATGCTGGTCCACCAGCAGCTCGGCCAGGCCCCGACGCTGGTCTCCATCCCCAGGGACTCCTGGGTGACGATCCCGGCGCACACCGCGAGCGACGGCAGCGACGTGGGCGACCGTGGCGGCAAGATCAACGCCGCGTTCTCCTACGGCGGGGCGCCCCTGCTGAGCCAGACGATCGAGTACAACACGGGGCTGCACGTCGACCACTACATGGAGGTCGGCATGGGCGGGATCGTGGACCTGACCGATGCGGTCGGTGGGATCGGCGTCTGCTTCGAGGAGGCGATCTCCGACGAGAACAGCGGGCTCGACGTCCAGGCGGGCTGCCAGACCCTCGACGGCGGAGACGCCCTGGCCTGGGTCCGGATGCGCTACGCCGACCCCAAGGGCGACCTCGGCCGGATCGAGCGCCAGCGCCAGTACATGGCCCTCATGGTCGACGAGATGCTCAGCTGGCAGACCCTGGTCAACCCGTTCCGGCAGTGGGCGATCGTGAACGCGATGCTCGACTCGGTGCTGGTCGACAACGGCACGGGCATGGTCAACCTGGGCTCCTTCGGGCTCGGGATGGGCCGGATCGCCTCGGGCAGCGGCGAGGTCACGACCGTCCCGATCGACGACACCGACCACTGGGAGAACGGCCAGT
Organism: uncultured Actinomycetes bacterium; assembly: GCA_963774745.1. Classification (GTDB taxonomy): domain Bacteria; phylum Actinomycetota; class Actinomycetes; order S36-B12; family CAIYMF01; genus Prado023. The sequence goes on from CAVZGE010000002.1 coordinate 658,250, forward strand.
GGGTGATCAAGTGGGACGCTGCGGAGTCCGCCCAGCTGTTCTCCTCGATGGGCGCGGGCACCCCCCAGGCCGCCGCCGACCGGGAGTAGTCCCATGGATGCCGCGACGATCCTGATCACCGGGCTGGGACTGGCCGTCGCCGCCGGCCTGAACGCCTACATCCCCCTGATGGTCGCCGGCCTGCTGGTGCGCTTCGAGGTCATCAGCTTCGGCGACCCGTACGACGTCCTGGGCAGCACCCCGGCGCTGGTCATCATCGGCGTCCTGCTGGCAGTCGAGCTCCTGGCCGACAAGATCCCCGCGGTCGACTCGGTCAACGACGCGGTCCAGACCTTCATCCGCCCGGCGTCGGGCGCCGTCCTGTTCGCCGCGGCCGCGGCGGGTGCGGACTGGCAGTGGGCGCAGGCGCTGGCCGTGATCCTCGGGCTCCTGACCGCCCTGGGCGTGCACTCCACGAAGGCTGCCGCGCGGCCGGTGATCAACGTGTCCACTGCCGGCGTGGGTGGCCCGGTTGCCAGCGTGGTGGAGGACGGCTTCTCCCTGAGCCTCGCGCTGGCCGCCCTGCTGGCGCCCCTGATCGCCCTGGTCGATCCTCGTGGGGCTGGTCTGGTGGGCGTTCGCGGCGATCCGTCGGATCGGCCGCCGACGCGCCCAGCGCTCGACCCCGGCGGCCTGACCGGCGTCGGCGCGCGGGCCCGGCCTGGTCGGGCCCACGGGGCAGCCGAAGTAGGCTGTGCCCCAGCATCCTCGCCGCACCCCCAGGAGTTGCCGTGGCCCGCGTCGTCGTCGACGTCATGCTCAAGCCCGAGATCCTCGACCCGCAGGGCCGGGCGGTGATGGGAGCCCTCGGCAGGCTGGGCCTGACCGGCATCGCGTCGGTCCGCCAGGGCAAGCGCTTCGAGATCGAGGTCGACGGCGAGGTCGACGAGGAGCTCTCCGAACGGCTGCACGAGCTGGCCGGCTCGCTGCTGAGCAATCCCGTGATCGAGGACTACGAGATCTACGAGGAGGGCGAGGAGGTCGCCTGCGACTGCGACGACTGCGTCTGCGAGCCGGGGGCCGAGGGTTCCGTGCGAGGCCGATGCCGGTGCTGACCAGGGCGGGTGCGCCTGCGGTGGCGAGGGCTGTGGCGGTGGCCGGTCCGCAGCGGTCGACGTCGAGGCCCCGGCCGTGGGGGAGCAGGCCTGATGCGCATCGGCGTCGTGACCTTCCCGGGGTCGCTGGACGACCGCGACGCGGCGCGCGCCGTGCAGATCGCCGGGGCTGAGGCCGTCGCCCTGTGGCACGCCGACGCCGACCTGCACGCCGTGGACGCCGTGGTGCTGCCCGGCGGGTTCTCCTACGGCGACTACCTGCGCTGCGGGGCCATCAGCCGGTTCGCGCCGGCGATGGGCTCCATCATCGACGCCGCCCACGGCGGGCTCCCGGTGCTCGGGATCTGCAACGGCTTCCAGATCCTCTGCGAGTCCCACCTGCTGCCCGGGGGCGCTGACGCGCAACGCCGGGCTGCACTTCGTCTGCCGCGACCAGGAGCTCGAGATCGCCAACGCGGCCACGCCGTGGACCCGGGACTACGAGGCTGGCGAGCGAATCGTGGTCCCGCTGAAGAACGGTGAGGGCCGCTTCCAGGCCGACGACGCGACCCTCGACACCCTCGAGGGCGAGGGCCGGGTCATCGCGTACTACGCGGGCGTGAACCCGAACGGCTCGCAGCGCAACATCGCCGGCATCTGCAACGAGGCGGGCAACGTCGTGGGCCTGATGCCGCACCCGGAGCACGCGGTCGAGGCCCTGACCGGCCCGGGAACCGACGGGCTGGGGTTCTTCACCTCGATCCTGGCCCACCTCGCCGGTGGCGGGTCGATGGCCGACGCCACGCAGGGGGCGAACGCATGACCGACACAGTCGCCGCCGCGCAGGCCCAGCCGGTGGCCGCCCAGCCCTTCGCCGAGCTCGGACTCAAGCCCGACGAGTACGACCGGATCTGCGAGATCCTCGGCCGCCGCCCGACCTCCTCCGAGCTCGCGATGTACTCGGTCATGTGGAGCGAGCACTGCTCGTACAAGTCCTCGAAGGTCCACCTGAGCCAGTTCGGGGAGAAGAAGCCCGAGACCGATGCCCTGCTCGTCGGGATCGGCGAGAACGCCGGCGTCGTGGACATCGGCGGGGGCTGGGCGGTCACCTTCAAGGTCGAGTCGCACAACCACCCGTCCTACGTCGAGCCCTACCAGGGAGCGGCCACGGGTGTGGGTGGGATCGTGCGCGACATCATGAGCATGGGCGCCCGCCCGATCGCGGTCATGGATCCACTGCGCTTCGGTGCGGCCGACCACCCCGACACCCGGCGCGTGCTGCCCGGGGTCGTGGCCGGCGTCGGTGGCTACGGCAACTGCCTGGGCCTGCCGAACATCGGCGGCGAGGTCGTGTTCGACCCGTGCTACCAGGGCAACCCGCTCGTGAACGCCCTGTGCGTGGGCGTGATGCGCCACGAGGACATCCACCTGGCATCGGCCCGGGGCGTGGGGAACCTCGTGATCCTCTACGGGGCCCGGACCGGTGGCGATGGGATCGGCGGCGCCTCGATCCTCGCGTCGGAGACGTTCACCGACGGCGGACCGACCAAGCGACCGGCGGTGCAGGTCGGCGACCCGTTCATGGAGAAGCTGCTCATCGAGTGCACCCTCGAGGTGCTGCACTCCGGCCTCGTCGAGGGGATCCAGGACCTCGGCGCGGCGGGGATCTCGTGCGCGACCTCCGAGCTGGCCTCGAACGGGGACGGTGGCATGCACGTCGTGCTCGACCGCGTCCCGCTGCGCGACCACACGCTCAGCCCTGAGGAGATCCTCATGAGCGAGTCGCAGGAGCGCATGGCCGCCGTCGTCCGCCCCGACAAGGTCGAGGGCTTCCTGGCGATCTGCGCCAAGTGGGAGATCGAGGCGGCCATCATCGGCGAGGTGAACGACTCCGGCCGGCTGACCATCGAGTGGCACGGCGAGCAGATCGTGGACGTCCCCCCGCGCACCGTGGCCCACGAGGGGCCCGTCTACGACCGCCCGCTGGCCCGGCCCGAGTGGCTGACCCCGCGCCAGGATGACGCCCCCACGCCTGAGCGCCTGGCTCGCCCGGGCACGGCGGCCGAGATCCGCCAGACGCTGCTCACGCTGTTCGCCTCGCCGAACCTGGCCGCCAAGGACTGGGTCACCGACCAGTACGACCGCTACGTCCAGGGCAACACCGTCCTGGCGCAGCCCGAGGACTCAGGCATGATCCGCATCGACGACGAGACCGGACTGGGCGTGGCCCTGGCCACGGACTGCAACGGCCGGTTCGCCGCCCTGGACCCCTACGCCGGAGCACAGCTCGCGTTCGCGGAGGCCTTCCGGAACGTGGCCGTCTCGGGCGCCGTCCCGTTGGCGATCACCAACTGCCTCAACTTCGGCTCGCCCGAGGACCCGGGCGTCATGTGGCAGTTCTCCCAGGCCGTCACCGGGCTAGCGGACGCGTGCCTGCAGATGGGCACTCCGGTCACCGGTGGCAACGTCTCGTTCTACAACCAGACCGGTGATGTGGCGATCCATCCGACGCCGGTCGTCGGGGTGCTCGGCGTGATCGACGACGTCGCCCGGCGGACACCGATGGCGTGGGGGCCCGACGGGGACCTCATCTACCTGCTCGGCGAGACCCACGACGAGTTCGGCGGGTCCGAGTGGGCCCACGTCGTGCACGGACACCTCGGCGGGATGCCGCCCCACCTGGACCTCGAGGCAGAGCGCCAGCTCGGCCAGATCCTCGTTGCCGGCTCGCGCGACGGGATGCTCACCGCCGCGCACGACGTGTCTGACGGCGGTGTCGCGGTGGCGCTGGTGGAGATGGCCCTGCGCGCCGGTGTCGGGGCGCGCTGCTGGGTCCCCGACGGGCTCGACCCGTTCGTCTTCCTGCTCGCGGAGTCAGCCACCCGGGCGGTCGTCGTCGTGGCGCGCTCCGAGGAGCTGCGGTTCACCGAGATGTGCGCCGCCCGCGGGTTCGCCGCCACCCGGATCGGCGTCGTGGACTCGGGGATCGGCGCGGAGTCCGGACTCGGTGACGGTGGGCAGGCGCTGGTTGTCGACGGCGTCCATGGCCAGACCGTGGTGCTCCCGCTCGACGAGGTCCGCGAGCTGCGCGCGGCGACGCTTCCAGCCCTGTTCGGCTGAACTGGCCCAACCTCGCGCCCGAAGTCGTCGAACCCGAGGGCCCGCGGGCCGGAATGCGCTCCGCCGGGGTGACCTCGCGGTCGTTCGCGTCTAATGGGGGCGTCCCGGTCCCGCTCTTTCGACGGGAACCACCGCGAGGTTCGGCCAGGCCCTGACCCTCAGGGGCGCTATCGACCGGAGCGCCCGCGAGGATCGTGCCGGGGGAGCCGGGCCGGCACGCGAGCGATCAGGCGGCGGTGCGGGGTGCGGGCGGTCGTGGCGGGTGACGGGTGACGGGAGACGAGCGGTCGGGGGTGGCTGGGGAGGCGCCGGCCGGCGCCGGGCCGGCGCGCGTGGGCCGGGTTACCCTGCGGCAATGCGCCTCGACGACCTCGAGCACGTGCGGGTCACGTCGCGCGCCGAATGGCGTGCGTGGTTGGCGGCGAACGCTGGCACCTCCCCTGGGATCTGGCTGCTCATGCCCCGGCGGGGCAACGACGATCCGGCGCCCACCTACGACGAGGTCGTGGAGGAGGCGCTCTGCTTCGGGTGGATCGACTCCACGGTCCGTACCCGGGACGAGCGGTTCGGGTTGCAGCTGGTCACCCCGCGCAAGCCGACCTCAACCTGGTCGGCGAGCAACAAGGAGCGGCTGTCCCGGTTGATCCCGGCAGGGCAGATGACCGAGCGGGGGCTTCGGGCGGTCGAGGTCGCCAAGGAGAACGGGTCGTGGACGATCCTGGACTCCGTCGAACGTCTCGAGATCCCCGAGGACCTGGCCTCGGCACTGGACGCCACTCCCGCCGCGCGCGAGTTCTTCGACGCGATGCCGCCGGGGGCGCGCAAGCAGAACCTGTACTTCGTGATCAGCGCGAAGCGCCCCGACACCCGGGCCGCCCGGATCACCAGGATCGTGACGGCCGCCGCCGAGGGCCGACGCGCCGTCGGTTGAGCCGCACCTCGCAACCTCAGGCGGTTCCCCTGTCGGGGAGAATCGGGGCATGGCTCGCACGCGGATCCCCGACGCCGACGGTCTGGCCGCCGTGCGGGCCGTCGCTGCCGCGACACCTGATCACCTGGCCGACCGGCCCACAACACGCCTGGCGGTCCGGTACGCCCTGCAGGTCCTGACCGATCGCGCCCCCGGGCACTCGGTGGAGGTGCGGATCCCGCCGTTCGCCGCGGTGCAGGCCATCCCCGGCCCGGTGCACCGCCGGGGTACCCCCTCGGCCGTCGTCGAGATGGACCCCGCGACCTGGCTGGCCCTGGCCACCGGCACGACGACATGGGCCCAGGCCAAGGCCGCCGGACGGATCCGGGCCAGTGGTGAACGCGCGGACCTGGGTTCCTGGCTGCCGCTGGTCACGATCTGAGCCCGCGGTGGCGCGTGCTCACCCGGCGAGCCCAACGCCCGTCACAGGTTGCCGAGGATGAGCGCGACGCCGCCGAAGGCCGCAACTCCCAGGACCGCCAGGCGTGCGCCGGGCTCAGGGATCCGCGGAGCGGCCCACGTGCCGGCCAGGGTGCCGATGATGAGGGCGCCGAGCATCCATGCATCAGGCCAGGTCAGCCCCACCACCGCCACGGTGACGATCCCCTGGACGAGGAAGAACGCCTGCAGGCTCGCGCGGGACTCGGGCGGATCCCAGCCTGCGTTCGCCGCGTACAGCCCGACCGGCGGTCCCCCCACCCCTCCGATCACGTTGAGCGCGGCGCTGGCGATGCCGGTCCCGACGGCCCCCGGGAGGGACACGAGACCAGCCCAGGTGAACCCTCGCCACAGCGCGACGACCCCGAGCAGGACGCCCAGGCCCGCCGCGATGGCCACGGTGGCGGTGTCCACGCCCCCGAGCAGGGCGGCGACCACGGGGGTGGCCAGAAGCGTGGGGACCAGCAGGGTCGCGGTGTCACGCACCCGGACTCGCCGCCAGTGCCCGATCAGCGGCAGGACGGAGGCCAGGGTGCCCAGCAGGACCACGACGCCCACGCCCTGGCGGGGTCCCAGGACGGCGATCAGCGCCGGCGCCGCCACGAGCGCGAACCCCAGCCCGGTGATGGACTGGGCCAGGCCCCCGAGGGCGACCCCCAGCACGGCCAGCCCCATCAACGGTTCCACGGGGGCAGTCCTATCAGGTGGCCGGGGCCAACGGCGCCCCCCGCTGGGCAGGCACCCTCACAGCACCGGGACCGGCTCCGGCTCGGGCTCCGACGCCCGACTGGCCAGCACGCCCTGCAGGAACAGGCCGGCCAGGATCACCAGCACCCCGAGGACCTCGAGGGTGACCAGCTCCTCGCCGAGCACCACCACGCCCAGCACGGTGGCGACGACCGGGTCGGTGAGCATCAGGGTGGTCGCGGGACCAGGGCTCAGGGTGCGCATGCCCCGGGTGAGCAGGACGTTGGCCAGCCCCATCGTGGCGACTCCCAGGTAGAGGGCCATGGCCGAGCCGGAGGGGGTGGCGATCCAGCCCAGCGGCTGGGTGGCCAGCAGCGGGAGCAGGAGTGCGCCGCCCAGCACGAAGCTGCCGGTCGGGACCTCCAGCGCCGCCACGCCCCGGTCCAGCTGGATCCGCGCAGCCACGTTGTAGCCGGCGATGCACAGGCCTGCCCCCAGGGCCAGCAGGAACCCCAGCGCACTGCCGCTGGCGAGTCCGGGGGCGGTGAGCAGGCCGAGGCCGACGAGGCACACCAGGGTGGCGACCAGCCAGCCGAGCCTGGGTCGGTGCTGCAGGACCGCCCAGCCGACGAGCCCGGCGAACAGCGGCGCGCTGCCCACCGCGACCAGCGTCCCCAGGGCCACGCCCGCCCGGCTGACCCCGGCGAAGAAGAAGAGCTGGTAGGCCCCGGCCGTGCTCGCCGTGACCAGCATGGCAGGCGTGCGCCAGAGCGGGACGAGCCGTCGGGGCGAGGATCCGAGCAGCGGCATGGCCAGCAGCAGGACGAGGGCACCGACCGCGATCCTGATGATCCCCACGCCGAGCGGGGTGCTGCCGTCGGGCCCGAGGGCCTGTGCCGTGCCCGCGGTCCCGAACAGCGCCCCGGCCGCCACCACGAGCAGGACGGGCATCCGGGCAGCAGGCACGGGACCCGAGGTTACGCCCCTCGGACCGTGGCTTTCCCCGGAGCCGGCCCGGGCACCTAGACTGCACCCGTGCCGCGCGGCGATGGGATGCTCACCCACGAACTCGACCCCCAGGACCAGGGGCCGCAGGACGCGTGCGGCGTCTTCGGGGTCTGGGCACGCGACGAGGAGGTCGCCAAGCTCACCTACTTCGGCCTCTACGCCCTGCAGCACCGGGGCCAGGAGTCGGCCGGCATGGCGGTCAGCGACGGCCACCAGATCATGGTCTACAAGGAGATGGGCCTGGTCTCCCAGGTCTTCACCGAGGGTGTGCTCGCCTCGCTGCAGGGGCATGTGGCCATCGGCCACTGCCGGTACTCCACGACGGGCTCCAGCGTCTGGGAGAACGCCCAGCCGACCTTCCGCTCGACCGCCACCGGGCATCTGGCGTTGGGCCACAACGGCAACCTGACCAACACCCACGAGCTCGCCGAACGCGTCGCCGATGCCGAGACCCGCTCCGGCGCCCTCCCCCTGGGCACCCTGATGCACTCCACCTCCGACACCGAGCTGCTCAGCGCGCTGCTGGCCGCGCACCAGGGCGAGTCGATGCTCAGCGCTGCGGTCGACGAGCTGCCGCACGTGCGCGGCGCCTACAGCCTGGTCTTCATGGACGACACCACCCTGTACGCCGCCCGTGACCCGCAGGGCATCCGGCCCCTGGTGATCGGTCAGCTGGAGCGCGGCGGCTGGGTCGTCGCCTCCGAGACCGCCGCGCTGGACATCCTCGGCGCCTCCTTCGTGCGCGAGGTCGAGCCCGGCGAGGTGATCGCGATCGACGAGCGCGGGCTGCGCAGCGACCGGTTCGCCCCCGCCGAGCCGAAGGGCTGCCTGTTCGAGTTCGTCTACCTGGCCCGACCGGACACCCGGATCTCGGACCGCAGCGTGCACGCCACCCGCGTGGAGATCGGCCGGACGCTGTTCCGGGAGCACCCCGTCGAGGCCGACCTGGTCATCCCCACGCCGGAGTCCGGGACACCGGCCGCGGTCGGCTACGCGCAGGCCAGCGGCATCCCGTTCGCCCAGGGCCTGGTGAAGAACGCCTACGTCGGGCGGACGTTCATCCAGCCCTCCCAGACCATCCGGCAGCGGGGCATCCGGCTGAAGCTGAACCCGCTGCGCGACGTCATCGAGGGCAAGCGCCTGGTCGTCGTGGACGACTCGATCGTCCGGGGCAACACCCAGCGGGCGATCGTCCGGATGCTGCGCGAGTCGGGGGCTGCCGAGGTGCACGTGCGGATCTCCAGCCCGCCGGTGCTCTGGCCGTGCTTCTACGGGATCGACTTCGCGACCCGGACCGAGCTGATCGCCAACGACCGCACCGTGGAGCAGATCCGCGCCTCGCTGGGTGCGGACTCGCTGGGCTACGTCTCCCTGGACGGGCTCACCGAGGCCACGAGCCTGGGTGCGGAGAACCTGTGCCGGGCGTGCTTCGACGGCGTGTACCCGATCGCCCTGCCCGAGCCCGAGCTCCTGGGCAAGTACCTGTTGGAGCCCGAGGAGGTGTCCGCCCCGTGAGCACCACGGACGACGGCCCCGCCCCCGACCGAGCTCCAGCCCAGGGCGCCACCTACGCCGCAGCCGGCGTCGACGTCGAGGCCGGGGAGCGCGCGGTCGAGCTGATGCGCACCGCGATCGCCCGCGCCCAGCGCCCCGAGGTCGTGGGCGCAGTGGGCGGGTTCGCCGGCCTGTTCGACGCCTCGGCGCTCACCCGGTTCCGCCGTCCGCTGCTGGCCACGTCCACCGACGGCGTCGGCACGAAGATCGACGTCGCCCGGCGCATGGACGTCCACGACACCATCGGCATCGACCTGGTCGCGATGGTCGTCGACGACCTCGTGGTGTGCGGTGCCGAGCCGCTGTTCATGACCGACTACATCGCAGTCGGCAGCGTGGTCCCCGAGCGCGTCGCGGCGATCGTCACCGGCATCGCCGAGGGCTGCCGGCGCGCCGGCGTGGCGCTGGTCGGGGGAGAGACCGCCGAGCACCCCGGCCTGCTCGCGCCCGACGAGTACGACGTCGCCGGGGCCGGCACGGGTGTGGTCGAGGCCGACGAGCTGCTCGGCCCGGACCGGGTCCGCGAGGGCGACGTCCTGGTCGCGATGGCCTCCAGCGGCCTGCACTCCAACGGCTACTCCCTGGCGCGCCACGTGCTCTTCGACCGCGCGGGATGGGCCCTGGACCGCCATGTGCCCGAGCTGGGGCGATCCCTGGGCGAGGAGCTGCTGGAGCCGACCCGGATCTACGCCCTGGACGTGCTGGACCTGATCGCCGGTGGTGGGGTGCATGCGGTGTCACACATCACCGGCGGTGGGATCGCGGCCAATGTCGCGCGGATCCTCCCCGAGGGGCTGCACGCCGAGATCGCCCGCGCCACCTGGACCCCGCCGCCCATCTTCGGCCTCATCGGCGAGCTCGGTGGGGTGGCCCTGACCGAGCGCGAGCGGACGTTCAACGAGGGGTTGGGCATGGTTGCCCTGATGGCTCCCGAGGCGGCTGCCGACGGCGTGCGTCGACTGGCTGCCCGCGGGGTGCACGCGTGGGTCTGCGGTCACGTGCGGGCTGCCACCGGGGGCGAGACCTCCGACGCCCCGGCCAAGGGCGGTGTGGGTGGAACCGTCGCCCTGGTGGGCGAGCACGCCTGAGGGGCCGCCGTCGACGCGGCGACCTGGGCCGGATCCCACGCGGCACACCCAGGGCCGCGCACCTCGGACCAGTCAGGTCCGCGCGTCAGCGGGCGTGGGGCTGCGCCTCGTCCTCGTCCTCGTCGTCGTCCTCCACGTACTTCGCGTACGGATCGTCGTAGTCGGAGTCCTCGGCGAAGTCGTCGCTCTCGTCGGACTCGGAAGGTGCGGACCCTGCGAGCTCGGCCTGGAGTCGCTCCAGGTCCGTGGTGGGACCGCCGTACTTCAACTGGCGGGCCACCTTCGTCTGCTTGGCCTTGGCTCGGCCGCGCCCCATGGCTCGACCCCCTCCTCCGGTGCGATCCCGGGCGGTGCGTGTGCTCCGGCGTGACACATCTCCACGCCTGCCTGCAGGAGGCGTGATCGAGGACATACTACCCGGCCCCGGGTGCGCGCGCCCGTCTCATGGCGATGATCCCCGGTCTCACGTGTCGCCCGTCCATCGAGCACCCGTCGGCGTGGCGTCACACGTGGGTGCGGAATGCCCTGCGAAAATGCCCTCCCCGTGTTGATGCGGCGTGGGTCTCGGTGTCATGCTCAGGGCAGATGCCCGTTTGAGTACGTTCTGTGAACAATCACCGAGGAGTCCGTGATGGCAGCACGACAGCAGGAAGTGGAGCCGCTGCTCACCCCCGCGGAGGTCGCAGCCCTGTTCCGCGTCGACCCCAAGACCGTGACCCGCTGGGCGAACTCCGGCAAGCTGACGTCCATCCGCACGCTCGGCGGGCACCGGCGCTACCTCGAGAGTGAGGTTCGCGGCCTCCTGGAGAGCATCCCGGCACCGCGCAACGGGATGACCGAGGACACCCCCGCCGGGTAGTCCGCCAGCCGCACGACTGCAGATCGTCGGGCCGGGGATCCGCCCCGTCAGCGGGTGGCCCCCGGCACCAGCCACGCGCTGCCGCGCACCCGCCAGAGGAAGGCGCCGGCGCGCGCGAGCATGAACAGCGTGAGGGCCCACCACAGCGCAGTGACGCTGCCCTGGGTGCGCAGCACCCACCATGCGGCGGGGGCGAAGGCCGCCAGGGCCAGCGCCTGCGCCCACACCAGGAAGCGGGCGTCCCCAGCGCCGAGCAGCACGCCGTCGAGCACGAAGACCACTCCCGCCAGGGGCTGCTGGAGGGCGACCACCACGAGGGCCGAGGCGACCATCGCCTGGACCACGCGGTCGTCGCCGAACAGTTCGGGCACCCAGGGTCGGGCCGCGAGGACCACGCCCATCAGGATCACCCCGAGCCAGACCCCCCAGCGGGTCATCTGCCAGGTCACCGCCCTGGCCGTCCCCACGGACCCCGCCCCGAGGTGGCGGCCGAGGAGGGCCTGGCCGGCGATCGCCAGGGCGTCCATGCCCAGGGCCAGCAGGTACCAGATCGTGAACGTCACGTAGTAGGCGGCGAGCTGGGGGTCGCCGAGCCGGGCCGCCACCACCACGGCCAGGACGAACACGGCGCGCAGCGCCACCGTGCGCCAGAACAGCGGGACCGCCCCGCGCGCGGCCACCAGCACGCCCGACCGGCTGGGTCGCAGCGAGGACCCGTGGCGTCGCGCCCTGCGCGCCAGCTCGGCGAGGAAGAGCCCCGCAGCCAGGGCCTCGGCGACCACCGTGGCCCACGCCGACCCGGTGATCCCCCATCGGGCGACCAGAACCAGGTAGGCGGCCAGTGCGAGGTTCGTGCCCACCGCTGCGAGCGTGACCCACAGGGTCGTCGCGGTGTCCTGCAGGCCGCGCAGCACCCCGATCGCCGCCATGGCCGCCAGCGCGAAGGGGAATGCGAGGCTGATCGTGCGCAGGTAGGCCAGGGCCTCGGGGGTGGTGGCCGGGGAGGTGCCGATCCACGCCAGCAGCTGTGGGCCCAGCATCCACGTCCCCGCGGTCGCTGCGAGTCCGAGTGCCAGGCCCAGGGCGACACCCTCGATCCCGTCGCTGATCCCGGCGGCGACCTGACCGGCTCCCACCCGCCGGGCGACCACGGCCGTCGTCCCGTAGGCCAGGAAGATCGCCAGGCCGGTGACGGTGGTGAAGACCTGGGCACCGGCCCCCAGCGCGGCCAGGGAGGTGGTTCCGAGCGTGGCGACGATGGCGGCGTCGATGAGCGTGAACAGCGGCTGGGCCACCAGCGCGCCGAACGCGGGGACGGCCAGCCGCAGGATCTCGCGGGCGGATGTGCCACGGGCGGCCGTCCCGGGCGACGAGGGTGGGTGCGACCCGGCCGGATCCGGGGGTGCGGGTTCCGCGGCCACGGCGGTGACCCTACCCGTCCGCGTGGTCACGGGGAGCCGCGCCGACCGCGGCAGGCTCACCGGCGCACCCCTCGACGGCTCCGAGCAGCTCATCCGACCTCCGGGTCGATGCGGCTGCCAGACTCGGGGTGTGTCGCCCCCGGGTCGCCTGGTGGTTCGCGCAGGCGGGCGGTCCGACGGGCCTCGGACCGGAGGGAGTGATGGCCGTGCAGGCGTGGCAGGTGTCCGTGCTGACCGCCGTGATCTCGACCGTCGGCGCGTTCGTCAGCGTCTGGTACGGCCGCCGCGCTGCGCGGGCCGAACGACTGGCCGGCGCCGAGGAGCTGGCCATCCGGTTCCGCGAGCCGTTGCTGCAGGCCGTCTTCAACCTGGAGACCCGGATCTACAACATCCTGCAGATGGACTTCCTCGGGCGCTTCCAGGGGCCGGCGAACACCCCGGAGGAGCGCGAGTACGCCGAGCTGCACACCGTGTACGTGTTCGCCCAGTACTTCTGCTGGGTCGAGATCCTGCGTCGCGAGGCGCAGTTCCTCGATCCGAGCCACGCGCAGCGCGATCAGCTGGTGGTCAGGACCCTCGAGGAGGTCCGCGATCGGTTCACCGACAGCTTGGGCAACCCGGATCGCACCTTCCGCATCTTCCGGGGGGAGCAGCGAGCACTCGGTGAGGTGATGCTCGTCCAGGCCCTCGATCCGGGACCTCGTGAACCGCGGTGGGCGTGCATGGGCTACTCGCAGTTCGTGGCGGCGGTCGACGATCCGTCGCTGGACCGCTGGTGCCGGCCGATCCGTGCCGACATCGCCGCGATCGCGGGGTCCGGTGAGCTCGGCGCGGTCCGCCTGCGGGAGGTCCAGGGCCGGCTCGTCGACATCCTGGACATCCTGGACCCACAGGCACAGCGCATCAGTTCCCACCTGCGTCGTCGGGTGCCGGGGCCCCCCGGCCCGGCGAAGCAGTAGGCGGATGGGGATGGACACCGGTGACCCCGTGGTGGTATGCCGGTCCTGTAGTGCTCCGCACACCGGGCACGGGAGTCAGGTCGCCGACTGAGCCCGGGTGCCGGGTCGGAGGTGGCCATGCCGGTCGACGATCTCAGCCGCACCTACGACACGATCACGCGCAGGCTGCTCAAGGGCAAGGTCGTGCCCGTGCTGGGCGCGGGGGCGAACCTGTGCGAGCGTCCCGCGGAGGCCGGGTACGAGCGGGGACGCTACCTGCCCAGCGGTCGTGAGCTGGCCCAGGAGCTCAACCGGATCGTCCGGCTGCCGGCCAACGAGGCGGGTGACCTTGCACGGGTCGCCCAGTACCTCGCCGCCCGGGAGGGTGAGGGACCCCTCATCGAGGAGCTGCACGACGTCTTCGACTCGCACTACCCGCCGACGCGCCTGCACCGTTTCCTCGCCGGGATCTCGAGGCGGACCCGCGAGAGCGATCGCCCGCGGATGATCCTGGTGACCACAAACTACGACGACGCCCTCGAGCAGGCCTTCTACGACGCCGACGAGGAGTTCGACGTCCTGACCTACATCGCCGACGGCCCCGACCGCGGCCGCTTCCTGCACGTGCCCCGAGGTGCTGAACCCGTGGTGATCCGCGTCCCCAACGAGTACTACGACCTGAACCTCGACCAGAGGGCGCTCATCGTCAAGATCCATGGCGCGGTTCGGCGCAACCCCACGGGAGAGGGCCAGGAGCCCGCGGCGGGCAAGTACGTGGAGAGCTTCGTCATCACCGAGGACCACTACATCGACTACCTGACACGTTCGGACGTGAGCTCGCTGCTCCCCGCCCTGATCCAGCAGCGACTGGTCGAGAGCCACTTCCTGTTCCTGGGGTACGGCCTGCGGGACTGGAACGTCCGGGCGATCCTGTACCGGCTGTGGACCGAACAGGCGGGCCGGACCTATGCCTCCTGGGCCGTCAATGCCAACCCGGACGACGTGGACCGGACATCGTGGGACCGCCGGGGGGTGGAGATCATGCCGGTGCGCCTCGAGGAGTTCGTCGAGCAGGTCGAGGCACGCATCGCCGACGAGGATCGGCGGGCATGATGTCCGGGGTCGGCGTCGCCCCCGCCGCCCCCCTGGGACCTGCCCCGGGGGATGCGCCCACGTGTCCCTTCGTGGGACTGGTGCCCTTCCGCGAGGATGACGAGCGGTTCTTCTTCGGACGGGACCGGGAGCGCGACCTGATCAGCGCCAACCTCGCCGCCAGTCGCCTGACCATCCTGTATGCGCGCAGTGGTGCGGGCAAGACGTCCGTGCTGCGCGCCGGCGTCCTGCCGCAGGCGTGGCGCGGCAACCAGGAGATGCTCGATGATCTCGGGAGTCCCGGGTTCATCACGGTCTACGTCCGCCAGTGGTCCATCGACGCCCACGCTGCGATCACGCAGGCGGTCCGCGTCGCGGTGGCGCGGACCCCTGGTGCCCGGCCGGTTCCCGACAGCCCCGCTGCGACCCTGGCGCCCGAGTGGTTCCACGCGGTCATCGCGGGCACCGGGTGCGCCGGCATCCGACTGATCCTCGACCAGTTCGAGGAGTACTTCCTCTACAACCCGGTCGAGCCGGAGTCCGGGGGCATCGTCGATGCGCTCGCGGCGCTCGTTCGAGACGATCGGCTGGCCGTGCACGTCATGCTCTCCCTGCGGGAGGAGTCCCTGGCCAAGCTGGACCGGTTCAAGGCCCGGATCCCGGAGCTGTTCGGCAATGTGCTCCGGCTGGAGCCGTTGACCGCGCAGGCAGCCCGTGATGCGGTCCTCAGGCCGGTCGAGGCCTACAACGGGCTGGTGGATCCGGCCGATCGGATGTCGGTGGAGCCCGACCTGCTCGACCTGCTGCTCGCCGAGGTGCACCAGGGCCGGATCGACGCAGCCGGCGGCGCGCTGGTCGCTCCCGGCGCAGGTGGCCCGGTCCCGGCGCAGGTCCCGGTCGGGTCCCGGCCCCGGCCACGGTTCCGGCGCCGCGCGCGATGCCATCGAGAGTCCCTACCTGCAGCTGGTCCTGACCAAGCTCTGGGCGGCCGAGCGTGCTGTCGGGTCCCCGGCCCTGCGCCGGTCCACCCTCGTCGACCTGGGCGGCGCCGAGAGCATCGTGCGACGTCACCTCGACGAGGTGATGGCGGACCTGCCAGCATCCGACCGGGAGCTCGCCGCGGCGGCCTTCCACCACCTCGTGACCCCGTCCGGGGCCAAGGTGGCGCTGAGCGCTGCGGACCTCGCGGAGTGGACCACCTGGCCCCTCACCCAGGTCCAGGACCTCCTGGATGCGCTGGGCTCCGGTGAGCAGCGCATCGTCCGCGCGGTGCCGCCGCCGCAGGGCGTGGCCGGCCCGACCCGGTACGAGATCTACCACGACGTGCTGGCCCTGGCGGTCGCCGACTGGCGCAAGCGATATGACGCCGGCCGCGCCGCCGCCCAGCTCGTGCGGGAGCGGGAGGAGGCCCTGGCCCTGGCCAGCGCCACGCGGCGGCGGCTGCGCCGGGCCCGGCTCGTGGCGATCGGGCTCGGTGCCCTGCTCCTGGCGATCGGGGCGCTGTCCCTGTTCGCACTGAAGCTGCAGCGCGACGTACGCACGCAGGAGACCCTGCGCGCCACCCTCCTGGAGGCCGAGCAGCTGCTGTACAGCGACCCCACGCAGAGCCTGCGCCTCTCGGTGGACGCCGATCAGGGGACTGACGATGAGGAGACCGCTGAAGCTGTGCTCAAGGCCAGCGGCGCGCTGCGCTACGAGATGGTGACGGACCCGGCCTGGTGCCCGGCGGAGCGACCCTGCGGCGCGGACCAGGTGCTGGTCACCCCTGATGGCGAGCAGGTCGTGGTCCTCGACACGTCCGGGGACACCGTGTGGCTCACGGTCCGGTCCATCGCGGACCCGGCGACGGGGCAGTGGGTGCGGGCGGACCTGAAGGGCGAGTCCCTGGCCGACGAGATCATCACGCATGCCAGCGTCAACGAGGACGCCAGCCTCATCGGGGTCGCGACCCGGACTGAGGCCTTCGTGGTGGCCACGAGCACCGGGATCGCAACAGGGATGGATGTCGGCGGCGCGGACCTGTACGACATCGAGTTCCTGACCGGTGCCGACGACGCCGACCAGGTGGCGGTCTCGGCGTGGGACGGCATCGGTGTCCTCGACGCCGGCACCGGCCAGGTCGTGCGGGAGCTCGACGTCGAGGCGCCATGGTCGACGGCCGTGGTGGCCGACACCGTCGTGGCCCTGGACGGTGGGGACCGGCGGCTGAAGGTGTGGGGTGCCGATGGCTCGGCGCCGCTGTTCGCCTCCGACCCGATCCCCGATGACGTGCGGCTCGACCAGGTGCTCCTCGCCGCGGCACCGGGCTTGGCCGTGGCCGCGACGGGCGCGATGAACGAGCCGATGGTGCTGCTGGTCTGGCGCTGGGAGGCGGGCCCCGCGCTGGGGCGGCACCAGGGGTCGATCATGAAGGCCGTCAACGACCTGAGAATCGATGAGAGGCAGTGGTTCGCCACCGTCGCCTTCGACAAGACCGCCCGCCAGTTCGACCTCCGCAAGCAGGCGTGGCGCCCCGCCCTGCCACAGCACTCCGACTGGGTGTACTCGGCCGTGACCGTGCGTCGCGGCAAGCGGATCCTCACGGCGGGGGCGGATGGCGCGATCCACTACTGGTCCACCGTGACCCCGTCGTGGGCCACGTCCAGCGCCCGCCACCCGGTGTACGAGCTCCTCGGGCACGCCGGGGCGGCTCTCGACCTCGCCACCGTCGGGCCCACCGACCGGGTCTTCGTCTCGACCGGAGTCGACCGGACGGCCCGCATCTGGCGGCTGCCCGAGACCCGTCGCTACGAGCAGCATCGGGACTGGGTCATCGGACTCGAGGCCTCGAGCGGCGAGTCCTGTCGGGCAGTCCAGGCCGGCGACGGGGACCAGTGCCTGGTCACCGTGAGCAGCGACCACGCGGCCCTGCACCGCCTGCGCGTGGATGCCGCGTCGCCGGCTGAGGTCGACTTCGCGACCGAGGGGACGTTCGAGCCGCCGGAGGGCAGGCTGCTGCGGCAGGTGCTGCTGC
Organism: uncultured Actinomycetes bacterium; assembly: GCA_963774745.1. Taxonomy (GTDB): domain Bacteria; phylum Actinomycetota; class Actinomycetes; order S36-B12; family CAIYMF01; genus Prado023. The sequence continues at coordinate 675,511 of CAVZGE010000002.1, forward strand.
GAACGGGCCCGGACCTGTTCGAGGGCATCGTGCTGTACGAGGAGTCCGCGCCGCCGGAGCTGTGGCGCTGGGACCCCGAGCAGCCGGACCTGCCTGCCCGGTTCGTCCGGACGCTCGACCCGGTGCCCGACGGGGTCCCGGTCGACTCGTTGAGCCTGAGCGCGGACGGGTCGATGGTCGCCGGCGGCGACTCCCGCGGGCGGATCCATGTGTGGGACGTGGACACCGGGGAGCGCTGGGAGTACACGCTCGGGCGCCGCGGCACCACCTCGGGCCTGACGTTCGACCCGACCGGCGGGTGGGTGGCCCTCACCACGGAGGGTGGCGTCCAGATCGGCGATTGGGATGCCGATCCGGCCCCTGACCCGGTGGACCTGCCCTGCCCGGACGACGCCCGCGGGTGCACCCTGGGCGCCGTCCACTCGGTCTTCTCCGGGGACGGCAGCCGTGTGGCGGTGAGCACCTGGCGCGGGGACCTCCACGTCTGGGAGACCGGGGGCGAGCACGTCGTGGGCCCGCTGGAGCTGCCGGGCCTCAGCTCGAGCCGGCCGGCGCTCAGCGCCGACGGCCACCTCCTGGCGGCCGGCACCGACGACGGGCTGATCCAGGTCTGGGACGTCGAGACCGGGCGAGTCGTCTTCCGCGTCCGGCGCCACGCGGACTCCGTCAACGCGGTGCTCTTCGCGGCGCGTCCCGGCGAGGGGGCTGGGACAGGCGCACAGGCGGTGCAGGAGTCGCTCCTGGTCTCGGTGAGCGACGACACCACGGCGGCGGTGATCCCCTGCGCCCCCTGCGCGGACGCCGAGCGGGCCGTCGACGCGATGCACGACTGGGTGGACAGCCACCCGGGTGAGGGCGCCGCGGGCGGCCCCGCCGGCTGAGCCCCGGATCCGGGAGTCCCTAGGATTCGACCATGGTCCTGAGCCTGGCGGCGCTGCAGACCCGCCACGGCGTGAAGCCCTCGGACTTCCGGCCGGACATCGAGGGGATGCGCGCCGTGGCGGTGCTCCTCGTCGTCGTGTTCCACGCCGGCTGGGGGCCGCTGACCGGTGGCTTCATCGGGGTGGACGTGTTCTTCGTCATCTCCGGCTTCCTGATCACCAGGCTGTTGCTCGCCGAGGCGCGGCGGGAGGGGCGCATCTTCCTGGCGGACTTCTGGGCTCGTCGGGCCCGCCGGCTGCTGCCCGCGTCGGCGCTGGTCCTGGTGGCGGTGGTGGCCGCGTCCTTCCTCCTCGTCAGCCCGCTGGAGCGGATGGAGACCGGCCGCGACGTCACCGCAGCCGCGGGGTTCTATGCGAACTGGTGGTTCGCCCAGCAGGCGCTGGACTACTTCGCCGCGGACCGGGCCGCGAGCCCCGTCCTGCACTTCTGGTCGTTGTCGGTCGAGGAGCAGTACTACCTGGTCTGGCCGCCCCTCCTGGTCGCCGTGCTCGCGCTTCGGCGACGCGGCGGGATCGGGCGGATGCGGTCGGTGCGCACGGCCGGTGCCGTGCTGCTGGGCATCGCCATCGTGTCGTTCGCGTGGTCGCTGGTGGAGATCCGGTCGACCCCGGTCGAGGCGTACTACGGCACGTTCTCGCGGGCGTGGGAGCTGGCCGTCGGAGGGCTCATGGCGGTGCTCGCGACCGCTCGCGTCGCCCTCTCCGGGCGTGCGGCAGCGGCGCTGTCGTGGCTGGGGCTGGCTGCGATCGTGATCGCGGCGTTCGTCATCGATCAGGACACGCCCTTCCCGGGGGTCGCCGCACTCGCCCCGGTGCTGGGAGCAGCGGCGGTGCTGTTCGCCGGCAACACCCCGGGGCTGCCGGGGGCCTGTCGCCCTCTCGGCGGCCGACTGCCGCGGGAGATCGGCCGATTGTCCTACTCGATCTACCTGTGGCACTGGCCGTTCCTGGTCCTGGCCCCCTTCGTGCTCGGGGAGATGGACGCCCTGAGGACCGCGCTGGTGGTCCTCACCAGCGTGGTGGTCGCGTGGGTGACGTTCCACCTGGTGGAGGATCCCGCCCGGCGCAGCCGATACCTGTCCGGGTCCTCGGCGCGGTCGCTGCTCCTGGGGGCGGCACTGATCGCCGTCGGGCTGGTCGCCGGGCAGGCCGCGGCCCGCCTGCCACAGCCCGGGACGAACCCGCCGCCCGTCATCACCGAAGGGGTGCCGTCGGATGCGATCGTGCCGGATCCGGCCAGGGCCCGGTTCGACGTGAACCGCATCCGGGATGATCGATGCCAGGCACTGTTCGACTGGACCGAGGTCAAGCAGTGCATCTACGGGGACACGGCCGCCACGTCGAAGTGGGTCCTGTGGGGCGACTCGCATGCCGTGCAGTGGTTCCCCGCCCTGGAGGCCAACGCCGTTGAGGCCGGGGTCGCGCTGCAGGTGTTCGGCAAGACCTCCTGCCCCGCCTCCCTGGTGACCCTCTACTCGCGCAAGTGGGACCGCGTCTACGACGAGTGCACCGTGTGGCGCGACGAGGTGTATCGCCAGGTGCGCGCCATGCCCAGGGGCACGGTGGTCTTCCTGTCCGGGATGCACGAGTACGTCGTCCAGGAGGACGGGCGGGTCCTCGACGAGGCGGCCAGCGCCGGGCCGATCGCGGCGGGGCAGCAGGAGATCGCCCGGACCCTCACCGACCTGGGCATGACCGTCGTGACGATCCGGGACACGCCGTTCCCCGATCGCGACGTTCCGCAGTGCGTGAGCGCGCACATGGACGATCCCAGTGCATGCGACTTCGCGCGCCCGCCGGCGGCCCTGGGCACGTCATGGGAGGAGCGGACCCTCGACGGGATCCCGGGGGTGCTGCATGTCGACCTCCTGGACGAGGTGTGCGACCCGCGCACATGCCCAGCGGTGGTCGACAACATCCTTCGGTGGCGCGACCGCGACCACCTGACCGCGACGTTCGTGGAGACGCTGGCCCAGCCATTGGCCGACCAGCTCGACGAGCTCGGCCTGCGATAGGCCGGAGCGCCTGATCACATCAACCGCGCCGCAGGCCCCTGCCGGCGGCCTCCCAGCTCCACAACAGGGCGAAGCCCCTCACGACGGGGGAGACATGAGGGGCTTCGCGGTGGCCAGGGGCGGGGTCGAACCGCCGACCTTCCGTTCTCATTCGGACGCTCGGACGTGGTTCGCTTGTGGCTGTACGGTCGCCGTGTCACATCTGACATGACCCCCACCCCCGCCGAGGACCACCGCGTCGTCTGCCACATCGACACGGTGCTGGCCACCCGCGGCATCACCCAGACCGAGCTCGCCGAACGGATGGCCCTGAGCCTGGTCAGACTCTCGATCCTGAAGAACGCCCGCGCCATCCGGCTCACCACACTGACCGCGCTTTGCGACGCCCTGCACTGCCAACCCGGCGACCTGTTCACCGTCACCCCCGCCCAGCAGCCGTAGGTATCACGAGCCAGGCAAGTGGCAACACAGCCAGCCTGCCGACCGCCCTGTGCCCACGATCGGACGGGCACCCAATTCAAGCCCTGGGCAGCGCGCGACACGCGGCGGAAGGTCGCGGGTGGGGATGCGCCGAGGTGATGCGCGTCCGGCCTTTATAGCACCTGCTATTGTCTTCTGATGGCACTGGATTTGGTGGAAGTGGCCCGACGCAGCGACGAGGCGGTTCGCGACGCCCGCGCCGAGTTGGTGCACGCCGTTCGCGAGGCGGCACGACAGGGCCTCACCCAGGCTCAGATCGCCACGCTGATCGGGCGCAGCCAGCCCGAGGTGTCCCGCCTGCTGCGGTTCCACGGCCGCGGTCCACAGGCACTGAAGCTGCGTCAGCACGCCCGCGAGGTCCGGGAACTCATCGACGAGGCCGGAGGCAGCAACGTGCGGGTGTTCGGCTCGGTCGCCACGGGCACCGAGCAGACCGGGTCCGACATCGACCTGCTGTTCGACATGGGCACCCCGATGAGTTTGATGGAGCTCGGCGCACTGGAACGACGCCTGTCGGAACTGCTCGGCGCCCCCGTCGACCTGATCCCCGCGGCGTCCCTGCGACCGGACCTGCGCGACCTGGTCCTCGCCGAGGCCGTTGCCCTGTGACCCGGACCCCGGAGGAATCGCTGCGGGAGGCTCGAACCCACTTCGCGTTGATGCGCCAACATGCCGAGGGAGACCTGGCCGACCAGCTGGTGATCGACGCAGTCTGCATGCGACTTTCCGCTGGCGTGGAGGCACTGGCCCGGCTGGACACACCGACCCGGGATCGGCTGTTCGGCGACGCATGGCCGCTCATGTGGGGAATGCGAAACCGCATCGCCCACGGCTACCTGCTCGTCGACACAGACATCGTGCGCCGGACCCTGCAGCACGACCTCCCCCCGATCATGGCCAGCATCGAGTCCGAACTCACAGACGCCGGCTGAAACACCCAGCAGCGCGAAGGCCCCGTTCGCGCAATGCGGGCCGGAAACGACGCACGCCCGACAGGAGCCGATAGGTGGCCGATCCGATCCGCTCAGTGGTGTTGGAGTAGCCACGACTGGACCTCTGGGACCCGATTGACTGCCAAGGTGAGGTGACCGTCGGTGTCCGAGAGGTGCGCGTCGACGCCGGGGATCCGGGCTGCGAGCCACTGTCCATGCTGGAACGGGACGAACTGATCATTGGCACCGTGCCACAACTGAACGGGAGTCTTGATGTCGGAGACGTCGAAGCCCCACGGCGCTAGGTGAGCGACTCCGTCCTCCCACCAACCCTCGTCCCCGGGCGCCAGGCCCGACTGGTCTGCGGCGACCAGTTCGGTCGCGATCTCGAGGGTCAGCGCCGCCGCATCCGTCGGGGAGAGGAGGGAGGCCATCAGCTCGTGCAGTCCCTCGGGTGTTGCGGCGAGCGTGTCCAGCCGATCCTGGTGGGCCTTCTCCCGCGCGGCCCGCGGGTCGTCGAGCATGAGCCGAATGTCCTCGACGTTTGCCTGGCCCATGCCCGTGAAGTAGTCAAGACCCTCACCGCCGTACGGAGCGAGGGAAGCCAGCGAAGCCACGGCGGTCACCAAGTCGGGCAGCAGCGCGGCGCAGGCCAGAGCGTGGGGACCGCCACCGGACAAGCCCCATACCGCGAGCCGGTCGATACCGAAGGCCTGGGCGATCGTTCGGACGTCCTGCGCGCAGTCAGCCACGCTGCGTCCGGGTTGCGCCGTGGAGCCGCCGTAACCCGGACGGTCGTAGCTGATGAGGCGGATCCCGCGCTGCTCAGCATCGCGCAACCACGACGACATCATCAACCGCGAGTTCGGGGTCCCCCCGTGCACCAGGATCGGCCTGCCCGCCGGGGCTCCGCCTGACTCGACGCACAGGGCCCGGCCATCAGGGGTCAGCACAGTGCTGGTACGTGTCATCACCGCCCGCATGCTACGCGGCGACGACACCGGCTGCCCTGTCGGCGTTCGCACGCTGGCCCCTGGCTCCCTCGTGAGGCGGGCTCGATCGCCAGTGTGGCGGGAAGCCGGATGTTCGGATCCCGCGCAGGCTGGTCCCCACGACGACGTCGGCGCCATCAGTGGAGATGACGACGGGGCCGCGACGCGGCGGATGGACGCCCCTGGGGCGGGCGTCGCTTCCCGTGACCCTGCCACTGTTTCGCGACGACCAGATCGCCCTGAGGTCGGCGGAGGGCTGTGCAACTGGCACCTGATCGGCCGGTCACCTCGACTGCACCTGTACCTCGTTCAGCATCGGCTCCCAGTCGTGCAACTCCTGCGCTTGCAGCCAGCTGCGCGAGGAGGTCCTCCGTGGCACAGGATTGGCACAATGGCACAGAGTTGGCACAAGACTGTGCAGCGCTATGGCACACCGAGCGGCACTTGACCCGGCTCCGGAAAGGGCGAAGCCCCTCACGACGGGGGAGACATGAGGGGCTTCGCGGTGGCCAGGGGCGGGGTCGAACCGCCGACCTTCCGATTTTCAGTCGGACGCTCGTACCAACTGAGCTACCTGGCCGGTCGGTTCCGACGAACTGGGAACCGGTGACCGGAGCGACCCCGACGGGACTCGAACCCGCGACCTCCGCCGTGACAGGGCGGCGCGCTAACCAACTGCGCTACGGGGCCCTGCGTTGCCGCGAGGCCGTTGTGCTCCACGGTCCGGGGACCGCGGTCGTGCCGTGCAACCCGATGGGCTGGTCGTAGCCCCAACGGGATTCGAACCCGTGCTACCGCCTTGAAAGGGCGGCGTCCTGGGCCACTAGACGATGGGGCCGGGACTGCTTGCCGTACCGACCCTGACTGGTGGTCGGGGACGGCGATAAGCATACGGGAGCCATCTGCGATTTCCCAATTCGCCCCGGTCGGGGGCACGCTGCGGGGACCGTGGCGGGCCGGTGGGCGTCGGGATCGCCCATGGGGCAAGATGAATGACGCCCCCATGGCCGTCTGGATGCCGGATCGAATGGGACCCGAGGAGTGCGTGATGAGTGATCGCCTGAGCCCGTTGGACGTCTCCTTCCTGTACATGGAGGAGCTGACCACCCCGATGCACGTGGGCGGCGTGGCGATCTTCGAGGTGCCCGAGGGTGGGTTCGACTACGAGCGGCTCGTCCGGCTGATCCGCGACCGGATCGCCCTGGTCCCGCGCTACCGCCAGCGCGTGCGCTGGGTGCCCGGTCACCTGGCCAACCCCGTGTGGGTGGACGACGAGCAGTTCGACGTGACCTACCACGTCCGCCGCTCGGCACTGCCACGCCCGGGCACCGACGACCAGCTCAACGACCTCGTCGCGCGGATCATGAGCCGGCCGCTGGACCGGGCGCGCCCGCTGTGGGAGATGTACCTCGTCGAGGGGCTGGAGGACGACCGCTTCGCGATCCTCACCAAGACCCACCACGCGATGGTCGACGGGGCCACGGCGGTCGACATCGGCCAGGTCATCCTCGATGCCAGCCCCGAGCCGCGCGACGTGCCGGTGGACACGTGGCGCCCGCTGCGCGAGCCGTCGTCGGTGGAGCTCGTGGCCGGTGCGGTCAACGAGATCGCCCGCTCCCCGAAGGCGGTCGTCGACACGGTGCGCACCGGGCTGATCGACGTCCAGGAGACCGTGGGCCAGCTCGGGCGCAGCGTCGTCGGGCTCGCGGCGGCGGCGCGCACGATGGCCCGCCCGGCCAGCGCGAGCCCGCTGAACGTGTCCATCGGTGGTGCCCGGCGCTACGCCACGACCGAGACCGACCTGGAGAAGCTCAAGCGGATCAAGCGCGCCCACGGCGGGACCATCAACGACATCGTGCTCACGATCCTCGCCGGCGCCCTGCGGGCCTGGATGCTCACTCGGGCCGAGCCGGTCACCACCAGCAGCTCGATCCGGGCCATGGTCCCGGTCAGCGTGCGCACGCCCGGGGACAACTCGGGCAACCAGATCGCCGCGTTCCTGTGCGACCTGCCCATCGGGGAGCCCGACCCGGTCATCCGACTGCAGCGCGTGCGCTTCGAGATGGACATGCTCAAGGAGACCGGCCAGATGCTGGGGGCCACCGCCCTGGTAGGGGTCGCCTCGTTCACCCCGCCCACGGTGCACTCGCTCGGGGCCAGGGTCGTGTCCGGGCTGTCCCGTCGGGTCTACAACGTGGTGATCACCAACGTCCCCGGTCCGCAGTTCCCGTTGTACGCGGGAGGCGCACTCATGCTCGCGGCCTACCCCGTGGTCCCGCTGGCCCGCGGCCAGGCGGTGTCGATCGGCCTCACGTCCTACGACGGCGGGGTCTTCTTCGGGCTCAACGCCGATCGTGAGGCGCTGCCGGACGTCGAGGTGCTGGCCCAGTGCATCGACGACGCGATCGAGGAGATGCTGGCCACGGTGACCCTCAGCGGGAAGGCCCGACGGCCGAGAAAGCCGACGGAGTAGGGATTCCCGGCCCCGCGCGACGGTGGGATGCCCGGGGGCGTAATGTGGGCACACCTGTGTGCGCTGGGTCGATCCGGCGCTTCGTGGTCCCATCAAGGAGGAGCCGCCCATGGCGTCGGTCGAGCGTCCGATCAGGCGTGGCCTGGTGCTCGGCGGCGGTGGCGTGCTCGGCGGGGCCTGGGCTGTCGGTGCCCTGTCCGCGCTGAAGGTGGTCCACGGCTTCGAGCCGCGCGACGCCGAGATCATCGTGGGTACGTCGGCCGGTTCGGTGCTCGCGGCCCTGCTCGGCGCGGGCGCCACCGTCGAGGAGCTGGCAGCACAGGAGCGTGGCGACAAGGTCCTGACCGGGCCGATCGCCGGCTTCAGCTGGGACATCGAGGCCGTCACCGGGGGATCGCGTCCCGGCCGGCCCAAGCTCGAGCCCGGCTCCCGGGCCCTGATGCGCACCGGCCTGAACCGGTTCCGGATGCGACGCATGCCGCCGACCGCGTTCCTGTCCGCCTTCCTGCCGACCGGCTCCAAGACCCTGGACCGGGTGGGCCACCTGATCGAGGGCTTCACGCCCATCGGGCAGTGGTCGCCGCACCCGAACGTGTGGATCGTCACCATGGACTACGCCACCGGCACGCGGGTGGTGTTCGGCCAGCCCACGGCACCCGAGGCACCGTTGTCGCTGGCCGTCCAGGCCTCCTGCTCCATCCCCGCCTGGTACTCCCCGGTGGAGATCGACGGGCGGCGCTACGTCGACGGCGGGGCCTGGTCGGCGACGTCGGTGGACCTGCTGGCCAACATGGGCCTCGACGAGGTCTACGTCATCGCCCCGATGGTCAGCTTCCACATGGACCGCCCCGACCACCTGCTCGCCCGACTCGAGCGGACGTGGCGCGTGCAGGTCACCAAGCGCTGCCTGAACGAGGTCGAGAAGGTGCGCGCCGGGGGCACGGACGTGACCGTCCTGGGCCCGGGGGCTGAGGACCTGGCAGCCATCGGCGGGAACCTGATGGACTTCGAGAAGCGGATCCACGTCCTGGAGACCTCGGTCCGCACATCCATCGAGGCCCTGCGCGATCCCGACCACATGGGCCCGGACCACCTCGCGTCGGTCGGCTGATGCGGGCCTATGTCCCGGTCGGGTGGGCGCAGCTGGCCGTGTTCGATGCAGCCGGCCGGCTCGAGGGGCCGCTGCGGGCGTGCGTGGTCGACCCCTCGTGGCGCGCCGGCTCCCCGGACGTCGAGGAGGAGGAGTGGGAGTACGAGGCGCAGCTGGCAGCGGCTGAGGACCTCGCCGACCTCGATGGTGGCGTGGTCCTCGCGGTGGACGTGCCGGAGGCCGTCACCGCGGTCGAGGACGGGTGGGTGACCCTGGTCGGTCCGGTCGACCGCCGTGACACCGCCGCCGTCCTCAGCACGGAGCTCGCGTGGTTCGGGGTCCAGGAGATCCCGGGACTGCTGGAGCGCTGAGCGACCTGCGGGTCAGAACCGCTTGAACTCAGAGGTCCGGGACTCAGAACTGCTTGGCCAGGGCCGAGGTGGCGCCCTTGAGCGTGTCCTTGACGGTCTTCTTCTGCACGAACCCGGGCAGGGGCAGCGAGGTGTCGACCGTCAGGTCCATGGTGGCCTCGGTCCGCCCGCCCCTGTCGGCCAGGGACCACGAGCCAGCCTGCTTCTTCTGGACCTTGGTGGGCGCCACCAGGGTCCACGAGAACCCCGCGTCGTTGTGGGTGTAGTCCAGCTGGAACTCGTCCTTGGCGACCTTCACGTCGTTGACCAGCCGCGCCCTGGTGGGTCGCCCCGCCGCATCCCGCTCGAGGACCTCGGAGTCGGTGTTGCCCGGGAACCAGTTCTTCTGGTTGTCGATGTCCAGCAGGAACGCAAGGACCTCGTCGACGGGGGCGTTGACGGTGACGCTGAGGGACTCGGAGACGGCCATGGCCGGAACCGTATCGGCCGGTGCGGCTGCGTGGCGCGCCGGGTGGGACAGTGCTGAACAGCCTGAGCGGCTACTCGGCGAACCACTGGGGTGAGATCTGCTGCTCCTTGCGCAGGGCCCGCATGAACTGCTCGCCGACCACGTTCTCGATCTTCCCGCCCACGATGGGGATGTGCGCCTTGGCGTGGATGACCACCCTGAGGACCGATCCAGCGCCCTTGGCGTGCAGCTCGATGGTCCCGTAGACCTCCATGGGCGCGCCACCGAACGAGGCCTTCACCGTGCCGTGCCGTGACCCGTCGACATCCGGGTGCGCCCACGTGTGCACCTCGTCGATCTGGATCGAGTCGCCGACGAACTTGCGGGCGGTCGACGGGATCTCAGCCGGCAGCTTGCGCGACGAGCTGATGATCACGTGCGAGCCGTCCTCCTCCACCGTCGCCGAGACGTCGAAGGCGGCCATGTGCTCGTGCTTCCAGACCACGTAGTGCGGGTCGGACTGGGCGGCGAACACAACGTCCGGTGCGACATCGAAGTGGATGTCCCCGGCGAACCTCTTGGCCATGGGTGCTCCTTGATCGGCGACCGGCCCGGCAGCGGGCCGACGACTGGGCTAGCAGGACTATAGGCCCGAACGGGCGGCGACCACGGCCGGCGCGGCGGCCGTGGCTGGCCCGGTCGACTGGGCGGGGGCGGCAGTGCGAAGGTGGCAGGGCGGGGGCGCATCGAGAGGGGAATGGGACGTGGGCGTGGGGTTCGCCGAGTGGTACAGCTGGTCGTCGGCGCGTGATGAGCGCCTCGCGTCGTTGTTCTACCGGCATGTGGACCCGGGCGACATCGGGGCACGGGATCCGGAGGCCGTCGTCGGCGCGGTGACCCACCTCATCGAGGTGGCCCGGCAGCGCGAGCCCCAGCAGGCCATCGTCCGCGCAGTCAATCCCACGGTCGCCGACAGCGGGTGGACATGTGGCCGGACCGTGATCAGCGTCGTGGTCGACGACATGCCGTTCCTGGTCGACTCCGTGAGCGCCGAGCTCAACCGGCTCGGGGTCGGCATCCACCTCGTCGTCCACCCGATCGTGGCGGTGACGCGCGACGATGCGGGCGCGCTGCTGCGCGCCGATCCGCCCGGCTCGGGTGCCGACGCCGAGCCGACCCTCCCGGTGGAGGACGCCGTCGGCAGCCTCGAGTCGTGGATGCACATCGAGGTCGACTGGCAGCCCGATGCCGCGGCGCTGGCGGCGATCGAGGAGAACCTGCGCCGGGTCCTGGGTGACGTGCGCCGGGCAGTCCTGGACTGGCCGCGGATGGTCGGCCAGGCGCGCGGCCTGGCCGCGCAGCTGGTCGCCCAGCATCCCCGCGGGGTCTCCGCGGACCAGGTCAGCGAGGCGATCGACCTGCTCAACTGGCTCGCCGATGACCACTTCACGTTCCTGGGCTACCGGCAGTACCGGTTGGTCGGGCAGGAGGCCGGCGCGGCCGAGCTCATGCTCGTCGAGGAACCCGGCAGCGGCCTGGGGCTGCTGCGCTCCGAGCGCCCCGAGTCGGGCTCGTTCTCCGAGCTGTCACCGGCGGTCAGGCAGAAGGCGCTGGAGCCCAGGCTGCTGATCGTCACCAAGGCGAACCGGCGGTCGACGGTGCACCGCCCCGTCTACCTGGACTACGTCGGGGTGAAGATGTTCGACCGGGTCGGGCGCGTCGTGGGCGAGCACCGCTTCATCGGGTTGTTCTCCGCCTCGGCCTACACCCAGACCGTCGAGGGCATCCCCGTGATCAACCGGAAGGTCCGACGGGTCCGGGAGATCCTCGGGTTCGGCCGGGGCTCGCACGGCGGCCGCGACCTGATGGCCTTCCTGGAGACCTTCCCCCGCGACGAGCTGTTCGCGATCGACACCGACGAGCTCACCACGATCGTCGAGTCGGCGCTGAACCTCAAGGAGCGCCGGGCCACGCGGCTGTTCGTCCGGCGCGACGCCTATGAGCGCTTCCTGTCCTGCTTGGTGTACCTGCCGCGTGACCGCTACACGACCGACGTGCGCCTGAGGATCCAGCGGGTCCTCATGGACGCTGTCGGTGGGGTCAGCGTGGACTACACCGCGCGCGTGACCGAGTCCGTGCTGGCGCGGCTGCACATCGTGGTCCGCGTGGCCCGTGGCCAGTCGGTCCCCGAGGTGGATGCCGACGCCCTCGAGGCGCGCATCGCCGAGGTGGTCCTGTCCTGGGACGACGAGCTCTCGATCGCCCTGGTGGCGGCATCGTCGGAGGCCGACGCGCACGCGCTGCTGACCCGCTACCCGCAGGGCTTCCCCCAGGCCTACCGCGCGGTCACCCCCGCCAGGGAGGCCGTGGCCGACCTGTCCGAGATCGAGCAGCTCACGCAGGCCGAACCGCTGCGCGTCTCGCTGCAGCCGGCGGCCGAGGCCAGCGGCGAGCAGGCGAACGCCCGGCTGAAGCTGTACTCCCTGATGGACATCTCGCTGGCCGAGGTGCTGCCCGTCCTGTCCAGCCTGGGGGTCCAGGTGGTCACCGAGCAGCCCTTCCGGCTGGTCCGCGCCGACGCCCAGGGCGCCCCGGGCGGGGCCTTCATCTTCGACTTCGGCGTGCACGCGACCGGGTCGGCGCGCCTCGGCGGGGTCCGCCGGATGTGGGAGCAGACGTTCCTCGCGTGCTGGCAGGGCCGGGCCGAGGCGGACGGCTTCAACGGGCTGGTGGCCGAGGCGGGCCTGGACTGGCAGCGCATCTCGGTCCTGCGTGCCTACGCCCGCTACCTGCGCCAGACCGGGTCGGCATTCAGCCAGGCGTACATCGAGCGCGCAGCGCTGGCCAACCCCAAGATCGCCAGCCTGCTCGTCCAGCTGTTCCACGCGCGCTTCGACCCGGACCTGGTGGCCGATCGAGCCGTGCGCGCCGACGAGCTGCGCACCCAGATCACCCGTGCCCTCGACGACGTGGCCAGCCTCGACCAGGACCGCATCCTGCGCTCGTTCCTGGACCTGATCCGGGCCACGCTGCGCACGAACCACTTCCAGGCGAACCGCCCGGCGCTGGCGATCAAGCTCGAGCCGGCGCACATCCGCGAGCTCCCCGAGCCGCGGCCGAAGTACGAGATCTGGGTGTGCTCGCCGCGGGTCGAGGGCGTGCACCTGAGGTTCGGCAAGGTGGCCCGTGGCGGCCTGCGCTGGTCGGACCGCCGGGAGGACTTCCGCACCGAGGTCCTGGGCCTGGTCAAGGCCCAGGCGGTGAAGAACGCGGTCATCGTCCCAGTCGGGGCCAAGGGCGGCTTCTTCGCCAAGCAGCTGCCCGATCCGGCGCAGGACCGCGACGCCTGGATGGCCGAGGGCATCGGCGCGTACAAGGTCTTCATCGGCTCGCTGCTGGACCTCACCGACAACCTCGTGGGCCATGACGTCGTCCCCCCGGAGCGCGTCGTGCGCCACGACGGTGACGACCCCTACCTGGTCGTCGCCGCCGACAAGGGGACCGCGACCTTCTCCGACATCGCCAACGGGGTCGCCGCCGAGTACGGGTTCTGGCTCGGGGACGCCTTCGCCTCCGGCGGGTCGGCCGGCTACGACCACAAGGCGATGGGCATCACCGCCCGGGGCGCCTGGGAGTCGGTCCGGGCGCACTTCCGGGTGGTCGGTCCGGACATCGACACCACGACCTTCACGGCTGTGGGCGTCGGGGACATGAGCGGCGACGTGTTCGGCAACGGGATGCTGCTGTCGGCGAACCTGCGCCTGGTGGCAGCCTTCGACCACCGGCACATCTTCGTGGACCCGGATCCGGATCCTGCGGTGTCCTTCGCCGAGCGCCGGCGGCTGTTCGACCTGCCCCGGTCCTCGTGGGCCGACTACTCGGCGACGCTCATCTCCGCCGGGGGCGGGGTGTACCCGCGGACCGCGAAGTCGATACCGGTCAGCGACCGGGCGGCGGCAGCCCTCGGGATCGCGGGCGGGCCCGGGGCGATGACCCCCAACGACCTGCTGCGCGCGATCCTCACCGCGCCCGTGGACCTGCTCTGGAACGGGGGGATCGGCACCTACGTCAAGGCGTCCACCGAGACCCACGCCGACGTCGGCGACCGCGCCAACGACGCCATCCGGGTCAACGGCGCCGACCTGCGCGCCCGGGTCGTGGGCGAGGGTGGCAACCTCGGGCTGACCCAGCGGGGCCGGATCGAGGCAGCCCGCTGCCGGCGTGGCGCTGAACACCGATGCCATCGACAACTCCGCTGGGGTGGACACCTCCGACCACGAGGTGAACATCAAGATCCTGCTCGACCGGGTGGCCGCGGCCGGTGACCTGGACCCCGCGGAGCGCGACCCCCTGCTGCAGTCGATGACCGACGAGGTCGCCGCGATGGTGCTGGCGGACAACATCGACCAGAACGTCCTGCTGACCTTCGAGGCCCATCATGGGCAGGCGATGGCCCCCGCCCTGGGGCGGCTCATCCGCAGCCTCGAGCGGACCGCCGGACTCGACCGGGGCCTCGAGGCCCTGCCCAGCGATGCCGCCCTGGCGACGATGGTGCTCGAGGGTCGCGGACTGACCAAGCCCGAGCTGGCGGTGCTGGTCGCCTACACCAAGCTCGACCTGAAGGCCGCGCTGCTCGAGTCCACGGTCCCCGACGAGGGGTTCACGGCGCCGTGGATGTCCGGGTACTTCCCCGAGGTCCTGGCGCAGCGCTTCGCCGATCACCTGGCCTCGCACCCGCTGCGTCGCCAGATCATCGCGACCGGGCTGGTCAACGAGCTGGTCAACCGCGGGGGGATCACCTACGCCCTGCGTGCGGCCGAGGAGTCCGGTGCCGCCCCGGCGGAGATCGCCCGCGCCTTCACCGTGACCTGCGGCGTGTTCGACCTGCCCGACCTGTGGGACCGGATCGACTCCCACGGCGGGGTGGTCCCGACCGCGGCGCTGAACGCCCTGCGCAGCGAGGTGCAGCGGCTGCTGGATCGCTCGACCCGCTGGTTGCTGCAGACCCGCGGCGGGACGCTGGACGTGCCGGGGGAGATCGATCGGTTCCGTGCCGCGGTCGCCGACCTCGCCGGGCAGATCCCGGAGTTCCTCGTCGGCGTCGAGCGCGAGCGCCTCGACCGGCGAGTCTCGGACTTCGTCGCCGCCGGTGCGCCGGCTGACCTGTCGGCGGAGGTGGCCGCCCTGCTCGACGTGTTCTCCCTGCTGGACATCGTGGAGGTGTCCCGGCGCACCGGCGAGGAGCCCACGAGCGTCGCGCGCCTGTACTTCACGATCTCCGAGCGCTACGAGGTCGACCGGTTCCTCGGGCGGATCACCGCGCTGCCGCGTGTCGACAGGTGGTCGTCACTGGCCCGTTCGGCGCTGCGCAGCGACCTCTACGGGGCGTTGGCGTCGCTGACCGCGAGGGTGGTGCGCGCGACACCAGAGGGTGGGACGCCGATCGACCGGGTCACGACGTGGGAGGAGCGCTACGCGGAGGGCCTGGGCCGTGCCCGGGCGACCCTGGCCGAGATCGGCACCCAGGAGAGCTTCGACCTGGCCGACCCTGTCGGTGGCCCTGCGAGTGATCCGCACCCTGGCCAGCCAGGGCGGCTGACGCTGCCCGCCGCGGGGAGATCGCGCCCACCTGGCGCCACTCTCCACTTCTCCGCTCACTCTCCAAGAATTTCGGGAGAGTTCGCGGAGAAGTGCAGAGAGAGCGGCCCGGACGGAGGTGGAGCCGCTCAGCGCGGCGGGTGGGCGCGGGGCGCGCGGGTAGGCTTGTGCCTCATGGCACTTGACTTCTCCGTGGCGGTTGCTGAGCTGGAGACCACCCTGTCGAGCATCGAGACGGTGCTCGACCTGCCGGCGATGCGCTCCGAGGTTCAGGAGCTGGAGGCGCAGGCCTCGGCGCCCGATCTGTGGGACGACCCAGCGGCCGCGCAGAAGGTGACCTCGCGGCTGTCCTTCGTCCAGGGGGAGCTGCGCAAGGTCTCGGCCCTGCGCCAGCGCCTGGACGACCTGCCCATCCTCGTCGAGCTGGCTGAGGGCGAGGCCGATGCGGACTCCCTGGCCGAGGCGGAGAAGGAGCTCGGCGACCTCGGGCGGGCCGTGGCCGAGCTCGAGGTCCGCACCCTGCTGGCCGGGGAGTTCGACCAGCGCGAGGCCCTGGTGACGATCCGCTCGGAGGCCGGCGGCGTCGATGCCGCGGACTGGGCCGAGATGCTGCTGCGGATGTACACCCGGTACTGCGAGCGCCACGACTGGGCCTACGAGGTGTACGACATCTCCTACGCGGAGGAGGCGGGCATCAAGTCCGCGACGTTCGCGGTCAAGGCGCCCTATGCCTACGGCACCCTCTCGGTCGAGCAGGGCACCCATCGGCTGGTGCGGATCTCGCCGTTCGACAACCAGGGCCGACGGCAGACGTCGTTCGCGGCCGTGGAGGTCCTCCCGGTCACCGAGCAGACCGACCACATGGACATCCCCGAGAACGAGATCCGGGTGGACGTGTTCCGCTCGTCGGGACCGGGCGGGCAGAGCGTGAACACCACGGACTCGGCGGTGCGGATGACCCACATCCCGACCGGGATCGTGGTCTCCTGCCAGAACGAGAAGTCCCAGATCCAGAACCGCGCGGCCGCGCTGCGGGTGCTCGAGGCCCGGCTGCTCGAGCGACGCCGGATCGAGGAGCG
This sequence comes from uncultured Actinomycetes bacterium, assembly GCA_963774745.1. GTDB lineage: Bacteria > Actinomycetota > Actinomycetes > S36-B12 > CAIYMF01 > Prado023. Next base: position 691,930 of record CAVZGE010000002.1, read on the forward strand.
CGCGGCGATGGACGCGCTGAAGACCGACACCTCCGGTTCGTGGGGCAACCAGATGCGCTCCTACGTCCTGCACCCCTACCAGATGGTCAAGGACCTGCGCACCGAGTACGAGACGGGCAACACGTCAGCCGTGCTCGACGGGGAGATCGACGAGTTCATCGAGGCGGGGATCCGCTGGCGTCGGCAGGGCGGCGCGTGAGATGACGGGCCTGCAGCCGCTGCCCGGGGACGCGATCCTGCTGCACCTGGGGTTCCACAAGACCGGCACCACGGCGCTGCAGTCAGCGTTCGCGGCCAGCCGACCGGCACTGCTCGAGCACGGGGTGCTCTACCCGGGACGTCGGCGCTCGCACCACCCGGCGGCGATGGCGATGACCCAACGGACCTGGGGGGTCGGCCGTGAGGGTGGCTGGGATCCCGACCCGCGGGACTGGGAACGACTGGCCCGAGCCGCCACCCGGCACCCGGGCCGGGTGCTGATCTCCAGCGAGAGCTTCGCCCTGACCCCCGACGACGCAGCCGCCCGGATGGTGGCCGACCTCGGGCCGGATCGTGTGCACGTCGTGTTCACGATGCGGCCGATGGCCGCCCTGCTCAGCTCGTCGTGGCAGCAGTACCTGAAGTCCGGATGGACCACGACCTATGAGCAGTGGCTGGACCAGGTCGTCGCCGAGCTCGAGCCGGGGGCGCGGCGCTCAGGGTTCTGGCTGCGCAACGACTACCCCGCGATCGTGGGTCGCTGGGCCGGGCTCGTGGGAGCGCACCGGGTGCACCTGGTGTGCCTCGACGGCGCCGATCGGGGGTTCCTGCTGCGGACGTTCCGGGGGCTGCTCGACCTGCCCGAGGGGGTCCCTGACGAGCAGGCGGCGGACTCCAACCGGTCGATGACGGCAGCCGAGGCGGAGCTCCTGCGCTCGCTCAACGAGGTCAGCTCCGACTGGGACTGGCCCACCTACCAGCGGACGATCCGGACCGGCGCCGCGGCCGGGATGGTGGAGAGCCGCCGGCCCGATCCGGGCGAGGCCGCCATCGGCACCCCGCCGAGGTCCTGCGGCGGGTCGCCGCGCACGGTCGCGAGGTGGCCGCTGCCCTTGCCCCGCTCGGGGTGGTCGTCCACGGGGACCTCGCCGTCCTCGGCCAGGAGGTCGGCGGCGGTCGACCCGGCCCGGATGGCGCCGACGGGGTGGACGGGGTCACGGCAGCGCCGGCCGACCTGCCGATCAGCGCGGCGGTGGCCTCCGTGCTCGGGGCCATCCGGGGCGCCCAGCGACAGGCGGCGGAGGCAGCCCAGAAGGCTGCTGCTGCGAGGCAGGCGGCAGGCCCGACGTCGCCTGCGACGGCGCCGACGACCCGCGAGCTCGCCGCTGAGCTGTCGATGCGGATCCGGCGCGGGACGCGCAGGCGCCTGACCCCACGACGAGGCAGTGGCCTGCGCCCCGACGGGCGAACCCGCCCGTAGACTTGCCGCAGCGCCGCCCCATCCGCCGCACGGCGCAGCCATCCGCCCCGGGAGTCTGACGCGTGATCCGCTTTGCGAACGTCACCAAGCACTACCCCACGCAGATGCGGCCAGCCCTCGATGACGTCAGCCTGGAGATCATGAAGGGCGAGTTCGCCTTCCTGGTCGGCGCGTCCGGGTCGGGCAAGTCCACGTTCCTGCGCCTGGTGCTGCGCGAGGACCGACCCACGTCGGGTGGGGTGTACGTCGCCGGCAAGGACCTCAGCCGGATGCCGAACTGGAAGGTGCCGCACCTGCGCCGCCAGATCGGCGCCGTGTTCCAGGACTTCCGGCTGCTGCCCAACAAGACCGTGTACCAGAACGTGGCGTTCGCGCTGCAGGTCATCGGCCGGCCCAGCGCGCACATCCGCAAGGTGGTGCCCGAGGTGATCGACCTGGTGGGCCTGGCCGGCAAGGAGGGGCGCTACCCCGACGAGCTCTCCGGTGGCGAGCAGCAGCGCGTGGCGGTGGCCCGGGCGTTCGTCAACCGGCCGATGATCCTGATCGCCGACGAGCCGACCGGCAACCTCGACCCCGCCACGAGCGTGGGCATCATGCGCCTGCTCGATCGGATCAACCGGACCGGGACCACCGTGGTGATGGCCACCCACGACGCCGCCGTCGTCGACCAGATGCGCAAGCGGGTCATCGAGCTCGAGAACGGCCACGTCGTGCGCGACCAGTCCCGCGGCGTGTACGGGGTCACCCGATGACGCCCGGCGGCCGGATCGGGGGGCTCCGATGCGCGTGAGGTTCGTGATGGGCGAGGTCGTCACCGGGATCCGGCGCAACCTGACGATGACGATCGCGGTGGTCATCACCGTCGCCGTGTCGCTGGCCCTGTTCGGGGCCGGGCTGATGGTGCGCTCGCAGGTCGACCTGATGAAGGACTACTGGTACGACAAGGTCCAGGTGTCGATCTACCTGTGCGGGTCGACCTCCGAGGTGATCTCGTGCGCGGAGGGCCCGGTCACCCAGGCCCAGCGCGAGGAGATCCGCGCCGACCTCGAGTCGCTGGCGCCCCTGGTCGAGGAGGTCTACTACGAGTCCTCCGCGGAGGCCTTCGAGCGGTTCTCCGAGCAGTTCAAGGACGCGCCGATCCTGTCCAACATCACCCCCGACCAGATGCCCGAGTCGTTCCGGGTGAAGCTGTCGGATCCCACCAAGTACGACGTCGTGGCCAGTGCCTTCATCGGTCGCCCCGGCATCGACTCCGTGAACGACCAGCGCCGGGTCCTGGACAAGCTGTTCGCCATCCTCAACGGGTTCCAGACCGGCGCCCTGGTGATCGCCGGGATGATGCTGCTCGCCACCGTCCTGCTGGTGGCCAACACGATCCGGGTGGCCGCCTTCTCCCGGCGTCGGGAGACCGGCATCATGCGGCTGGTCGGCGCCTCCAACTTCTACATCCAGCTGCCGTTCCTGCTCGAGGCCGCACTTGCCGCCATGGTGGGGGCGCTGGTGGCGATCGGATTGCTCGCCCTGCTCAAGGCGGTGCTGGTCGACGGGGTGCTGACACCCAGCTTCCAGTTCACGAACTTCGTCGGCTGGGACGTCTGGGGCCAGGTGTCGGTGGTGGTGTTCCTCACCGGGGTCACGCTGGCGTCGGTGGCGGCCCTGATCACCCTGCGCCGGTACCTGCGCGTCTGACCGGCTCAGGAACTGGCACGGGCCGGCTCAGGAACTGGCACGGGCCGGTCGATGACGTGGACAGGGCGCCGATGGGCGGTACTCTGGATGGATGCGCCGTTCGAGGGCGCGCATGAGGCATGAGGGGTGGGCAGATGCGGGCAGAGCGGGCTGTGGCCCTCGTCGCCGCTGTCGTGCTCGCCCTCGGCGTCGGGACCCTCCGGCCGGCGTCGGCTGATCCGGAGGAGGACAAGAAGAAGGTCGATGCGGCCGTCGCGGCGGCCGGTGACGACCTGCGGGCAGCCAACGCCGAGGTGGAGAAGGCGATCCAGGACCTGCAGGAGGTCCGCACGCTGCTGCCCGCTGCGCGCGAGGAGCTCACGCAGGCGCGGGCAGCCGCGACGGCTGCCGAGGAGGCCGACCGGGCCGCCCAGGCCGAGCTCGAGCAGGCCACAGCGGCCGCGATCCGGGCCGAGCAGGAGCGCGCGGAGGTCGAGTTCCAGATCCAGGACCTGCAGAGCAGGGTGGGCAACCTCGCCCGCGCGGTCTACCAGAACGGTGCGTTCGCCGACTTCGACCTGCTGATCACGGCCCAGTCACCGACGGACCTCTCCGATCGCGCCCAGGCCCTCGATGCGGTGTCGCGGGCCAACAACCAGACCCTGGCGCAGATGGCCGGGATCCGCGCGGAGCTGGCCCTCAAGGAGGCCCGGCTCGAGGTGCTGCGCCAGCAGGTCGACGACAAGCGCCAGCAGGCCGCGATCGCCCTGAGCGAGGCCAGCATCGCCCGGGACCGCGCCGCGGCCGCCAAGCTCAAGGTGGACCTCCTCGTCGCCCAGAAGGCCACGGCACTGGACATCGCCGCCTCCGAGCGCGCCAAGGTCCTCAAGCAGTACAAGTCCGTCCAGGCCGAGCAGCAGCGCATCGCCGCACTGCTGGCCAAGCAGGCAGCCGCGGAGGCGGCCCGGCTCGCCGGCGGCGGGTCGCTGAGCTTCGTGCCGACCGATGTGGAGGGCTTCCGCTGGCCCATCGAGGGCGTACGGGTCGGCCAGGGCGTCGGCCCGCGCGTGCACCCGGTCTACGGGTACCGCTCCTGCCACACCGGGGTGGACCTGGGCGCCCCGAGCGGCACGCCCATCCGCGCCACCGCGGCCGGCATCGTCGTGATCAACGCGACCGGCGGCCCATACGGCAATCACACCCTCATCTCCCACGGCAACGGCCTGTTCTCGATGTACGCCCACCAGTCACGCTTCGGCGCCGAGGAGGGCCAGACGGTGAAGAAGGGTGATGTCATCGGGTACGTCGGCAGCACCGGCTACTCCACCGGGCCGCACCTGCACTTCGAGATCCACGTCGGCGGGACCCCCTACAACCCCTTGGGCTGGTTCGGGGCCGGCGACAAGGAACCGGTTCGCTGCTGATGCCGCGGGAACAGGGGCGGCGCTTGGTCGCCCAGAACAAGAAGGCGCGTCACGACTACCACATCGATGCCACGTGGGAGGCCGGGATCGTCCTGGTGGGCACCGAGGTGAAGTCGCTGCGGGCGGGCCGCGCCAGCATCGTCGACGCGTTCGCGCAGTTCAACGATGGTGAGCTGTTCCTCCATGGCCTGCACATCCCGGAGTACACCCACGGCACGTGGACGAACCACGCGCCGCGGCGGGTGCGCAAGCTGCTGATGAAGCGCGCCGAGCTCGAACGGTTGGAGCGCAAGCTCAAGGAGAGCGGCTACACGGTGGTGCCGCTGTCGCTGTACTTCAAGGACGGCTACGCCAAGGTGGAGATCGCCCTGGCCAGGGGCAAGAAGGCCTACGACAAGCGCCAGACCCTGGCCGAGCGGGACGCCAACCGCGACATCGCCAAGGAGATGGGCCGGCACCTCAAGGGTCGGCACTAGCCCGGGCGGCGCGGGTCCGGCCGCCGGTGGCGCGGTCGCGGCGTTGGCTTATGTCAGGCGGTGGCGCTACTCTGGAGGAGCCGGTTCGCCGGTGACAACTCAACAGGGGGGTGACAGGTTTCGACGTCGGATGTGATCGACGGGAGAAGCGGGCCGAGGATGGCAGTTATCTCGAGAACGACCTGCCAACAAACAATTGCGAACACCAACGCAACTGTCGCACGCTCACACGTGGCCCTCGCGGCCTGAGCGATAAGCGACCGGTGGACCGGGGGCGTCTCCGCCCCGACTCCGCCGTCATCAAGGAGACTCACCAACCCGCCCGGTAACGGGGCGGGACGGAACACCTAACAGTTGCTGGACCGTGTTACCGCGCAGTGCCACACGAAGCGCGGAGGTCAAGACCACACCAGCGTGGCTGCGCCCGGAGAAGACCCTGAGAGACACCGATGGACCCGGGTTCGATTCCCGGCACCTCCACTGAACTGAACTGATGTGAAGTCCCGGGACACCGTTCACAGGTGTCCCGGGACTTCGTCTGTGTTGCTGGGGTCTCCTTGTCCGTGGCGGTGACTCGTGGGCGTGACGGTTGATGGCTGGGACGGATGGCGCGGTGACGGTGTCGCTCGCGGCAGCCTCAGCCGGCGCGCTTGAGGAACTCGGTGAAGCGAGCGTCGAGGCGATCGGGGTCGGGCCGCTCGACACGTCGGCTTGGTACGACGCGCAGGCTGTGGCCGTGGAACGCCTGCAGGCCGTGGCGCAGCATCGGGCCGTCCACCTCGTCGAGGACTGCGGTCGAGACATGAACCTTCAGGTTCGGTGAGATGCCCAGCACGTCCTTGTCGAACGCCGCGTGGTGGATCTTGCACAGCGAAAGCCCGTTCGTGACCACCGGGATGCCCGCTTCGTCAGCATCGGCTGTGATGTGGGCGGCGTCGAGTAACTCGACGTGGCGCAGTTCGCACACCGCGCACGAGCGCGCGTATGCGGTCATCACCAGGGCGCGAAACATGGGTTGGTGCACCCGCTGGCGCGCGAGGACCTCGATGTACTTGCGCTCAACAGCGGAGGGGTTCTCGTGGCCCGCATCCCAGCGGAGGTCCTCCCCGACAGCCACCGCGTACTGGCGAAGTCCGGGCTCGGCGCCCACAAGGTACACGGGAGCAAGCGGGACGAACACGGCGTTGCGAAGCTTCTGCAGCCAGATCAGCGGGAGGGCCTGGTCGAAGGCCTCGTGGAGCTTGCGGTTGTCACCGCGGGCCCAATCGCCCTTGCGGATCGCGTATCGGAAGAAGCCGTCGTCGCCCTGCTTGTCGGCATACGGGCCCGTTGGGCTCGACATGATCGAGATCGTCGCATCGAGCTGCCCGGGGTTGCGGATCCCGCGGCTCTGGTCGATCAACTTGACCTGCTGGCCTTCGAACATGAACGACTCGAGCTGATCGCGCGTCACGACGCCGCCGGACGTGTCCGCAAGGGCGGTGACGTAGGCGATCGCGGCCTGACGGCATCGTGAATCGAAGGAATCCGGCACAGCGCCAGGGTGTCAGCTGAGGACTCGGGTCGCCTGGCGAGCCGGGGATTCGGTCGGCACGCTCGTCGGGCTCCAGGACCCGGCCGGCCGGCAGCGCACGATCCGCGCCAGCCGCTGCCAGGTCGCCCCGTTACCCCCCCAGACCCAGCTCGGCTCACGTGACGAGGCGGTAGCCGATCCTGGGTCGGTGAGGAGGTGCCGCGGCCGCGCCGGGTCCGGTTCGAGCTTGCGTCGCAGTTGGGCGACGTGGACCCGCAGGTAGTGGCTCTCGCGGTCTGGGCGGGCGCGCGCAGGGTCTCGACGCAGGCCTTGATCCCGGCAAGCGGGCTGCCCAGGTCGTGGCTGAGCCGGACGCAGGGCCGGTGGCCAGCCCACGCCGACCCGGACCGCCCACGTGCCGGACGCCGTGCACCGCTGTCCTGTGGCATCGTCGTGGCAGGGACACCGCACGGTGATGACCGGGAGGACCAGGGATGCTGACGATCGCCTACATCGGCAACGGCAAGAGCACCAACCGCTACCACCTGCCGTTCGTCCTGACGCGTGAGGACCTCCGGGTGAGGACCATCTACTCGCGAGGCACCTCGGCATGGCCCCGGGTGGACGGCGTCGAGTACGTGAATGACATCAACGCGGTCTGGGACGACCCGGAGGTCGAGCTCGTGGTGGTGTGCACGCACACCGACACCCACGCCCAGTTCGCCCGGGAGGCCCTTGAGCGGGGCAAGCACGTGCTGGTGGAGAAGCCGTTCACCCAGACCCCGGGCGAGGCCCGCGAGCTGTTCGACCTGGCCGAACGCCAGGGGCTGTTGCTCCAGTGCTACCAGAACCGGCGGTTCGACTCGGACTTCCTGACCACGCAGAAGGTGGTGGCCAGTGGGGTGCTCGGGGACCTGCTCGAGGTGGAGATGCACTACGACTACTACCGCCCGGAGGTGCCCACCCACCAGGTGCCCGGGTTCTCCGCAGCTGGCTCGTTCCTGTACGGGCATGGGGTGCACACCGTGGACCAGGTGCTCAGCTGGTTCGGGCACCCGGACGAGGTGCGCTACGACGTGCGCCAGCTGCTCGGGCCGGGGCGGATGAACGACTACTTCGACCTCGACCTGTACTACGGGACGCTGAAGGTGTCGGTGAAGTCCAGCTACTTCCGGGTCAAGGACCGGCCCAGCTTCGTCGTCTACGGAACGAGGGGGATGTTCGTCAAGCACACCAAGGACCGGCAGGAGGAGCACCTCAAGGTGTTCTACCAGCCCGGTCAGCCCGGGTTCGGGGTGGACCTGCCCGAGCACTACGGCACGCTCACCTACTACGACGACCAGGGGGGCTACCACGAGGAGAAGGTGGTCTCCGAGGTCGGTGACTACGCCCGGATCTATGACGGTGTGCACGACTCGATCGTCAATGGGGCGCCGAAGGTCGTGCGCGACGAGCAGACCATCGAGCTGATCCAGGTCCTGCACGACGGCCTCGCCCCGATCGTCGCCCGGGAACTCCCCGATCCGGAGACGCGCGCATGATGCTGGCGTAACCTGACGCCCGGGAGGTCCCATGTCCGAGTCGATCGCTTCGCCCCTGAGTGCGAAGGCCAAGCAGTGGGAGGCCGGCCGGCAGGCGCGCAAGCGGGTTCCACGGTCTCGCCTGGGTGCGTGGGTGACGCAGCCCGATCGACCTGATCCGGTGGCGCTGCTGCAGGCCCAGGAGGCCAACCGGCTCGCCGACCTCGTGCCGTTGCGCTACGAGCGGATGACCACCTCGGAGTTCGCGTTCTACCGGGGTGCCGCGGCCATCATGGCCTGCGACCTGGGCAGCCGGGAGCACACCGACCTGACCGTGCAGCTGACCGGGGACGCGCACCTTGCCAACTTCGGGGGATTCGCGTCGCCGGATCGGACGATGATCTTCGACCTGAACGACTTCGACGAGACCCTGCCCGGCCCGTTCGAGTGGGACGTGCAGCGGCTGGCGGCCAGCTTCGCCGTCGCGGCCCGGCACAAGGGGTTCACCGCGGCGCAGCAGGACGAGCTGGTCGGCGCGGTCGCGGTGACCTACCGCACGTCGGTGGCCCAGTTCGCGGCGATGACGCGACTGGACGTGTGGTACGCCCGGATGACCGCACAGGATCTGTTGGCCAAGTGGGCGACGGAGGTCGATGACAACCGGGTCGCGAAGATGCGCAAGGTGATCGACAAGGGACAGTCCCGGACCAGCAGCAAGGCCGTCTCCCGCTACACCCGGGTCGGCCAGGACGGGGCCCTGCGACTGATCAGCCAGCCGCCGCAGATCGTGTCGTTGGAGGACATCGCGCAGACCACCGATGGGGCCCTCGTCCGCGCCTACATGGATGCGGTGCTCGTGAACTACACCACCACCCTGTCGCCCGACCGGGCGGCGCTCATCCGCGGCTTCCACCCAGTGGATGCGGCCCGCAAGGTCGTGGGTGTCGGCAGTGTGGGGACCAGGTGCTTCATCGCCCTGCTGGTCAACGACGACGACGACAACGACGACCTGGTCCTGCAGCTCAAGCAGGCCGGGCCCTCGGTCCTGGAATCCGTCCTGCCGGCCAGCGAGTTCACGCACCACGGGCAGCGCGTGGTCGAGGGGCAGCGGATCATCCAGGCCGCGAGCGATGTCCTGCTGGGCTGGACCCAGGCCACCACCCCCGGCGGCGACACGATCGACTTCTACGTCCGCCAGATGTGGGACTGGAAGACCTCCGCGGACCTGGAGACCATGGACCTGGTCGGGTTCCACGCCTACGCCCGGATCTGCGGCTGGACCCTGGCCCGAGCACACGCCCGATCCGGCGCCCCCAAGGCCCTGGCCGCCTACCTGGGATCTGGGGCCTCCTTCGACAGGGCCATGATCGAGTTCGCCGGGACCTACGCCGACCAGAACACCCACGACTTCCGGGCCCTGCTCGCCGCCATCAGGGAGGGGCGCGTGCAGCGCTCCGACATCGAGGGCGGAGGAGCACCGCTCGACGCCTAGCAGGTGCCCGGCGGCCGGCCCCGATGCGGCCGAGCGGCTCTACCGACCCCACGACTCGGTAGCATCCCCGGGTCGGACCTCGCCGGCGCCATGACCGACAGTGCAGCGTAGGAGACCAGATGAGCGTGCTCAAGGGGTACCACAGGGGCTGGCTGCGTGGTGACGTGATCGCCGGGGTCACGGTGGCGGCGATCGCGATCCCGGAGAGCCTGGGGTACGCGAAGATCGCGGGCCTGCCCATCCAGACGGGCCTGTACTGCGCCCTGCTGCCGGCGGTGGTGTTCGCCCTGATCGGTTCGTCGCGGCAGCTGGTGGTTGGGGCGGATTCGGCGACGGCGGCCCTGGTCGCGGCCGGCGCTGGCCTGGTCGCCGCCCAGGGGACCGCGCAGTACGCATCGGCGGTCGGCGTGCTGGCGATCCTGACCGCTGTGTTCCTGCTGCTGTTCGCGGTCGCCAGGTTGGAGTTCCTCGCGGACCTGATCTCCCAGCCGGTGCTGGCCGGGTTCCTGTCGGGCGTGGGTGTCTCGCTGATCATCGGCAACCTGTCCGGGATGCTCGGGGTGCCGGCCAGCGGCAGCACCTGGGACAAGCTCACCCAGACCCTCAGCGAGCTCGACCAGGCCAACTGGACCACCGCCGCCCTGGCGTTCGGCACCGTCGTGGTGATGCTCGGGCTCGAGGCGCGGATGCCCAAGCTGCCCGCCGCGCTGGTGTCCCTGACCCTGTTCAGCGTGGTGGCGGTGGTGATCGATGCCGCGGCCAGTGGGGTGGACAGTGTTGGGTCGATCCCCGCCGGCTTGCCCGGGTTCACCGTCCCGGCGTTCCAGTCCGGGGAGTTCGCCACCCTGGCGGCCAGCGCGTTCTCGATCGCGGTGGTGATCCTGGCCCAGAGCGCGGCGGTGGCGCGCAGCTTCGCGCAGAAGAACGGGTACACCGACAGCGTCAAGGGGGACCTGGTCGGGCTGTCGGCGGCGAACCTGGCCAGCGCGTTCACCTCGGGGTTCGCGATCAACGGCTCCCCGCCGCGGACCGCGGCAGGGGACTCCGCGGGCAGCAAGGGGCAGGTGGTCAACATCGCGATGGCTGTCACGGTCGGGCTGGTGCTGCTGTTCCTGACCGGGTTGTTCGAGTACATCCCCTCCGGGGTGCTTGATGCCGTGGTGTTCACCATCGGGATCAAGCTGATCAAGGTGGGCACCCTGCGCGCGGTTGGGCGCACGAGCCGCCCGGAGTTCCTCGTCGCGATGGTCACCCTGCTGGTGGTGGCGTTCGTGGGGGTGGAGCAGGGGATCTTCCTGGCGATCGTCCTGTCGTTGATCGACCGGTTGCGCCGCCAGTACCACCCGCACGACGCGGTCCTGCTCTCCGATGGGCACGTGATCCCCCGGCTGGAGTCCCGGGTCAAGCTCCCGGCCCCTGGGGAGCTCGATGACGTGCTCGTGTACCGGTTCAGCGCGCCGTTGTTCTTCGAGAACGCCACCTACTTCGGCCAGCGGGTGCGCGCGGACGTGGCCGCGACGGCGACACCGGTCAAGGTGCTGGTCATCGACGCGGCGGCCATGGCCGATATCGACTACACCGGCGCCCAGACCCTGGCCGAGCTCGGCCGGGAACTGCGCGGGACCGGGGCCGAGCTGGTCCTCACCGAGGTGTCCGACGCGATCCTGCACCGGATCGCCACCACCGGCATCGACGCCGACCTCACCGTCGTCGCCCGCCTGGAGGACGCAGTCCTCGTCCGACCAGCCCAGCCCGCCCCCACCACGCCGGCGCCGGGCACCTGACCCAGCGGCGGTCCAGAACGGTCGGGCTCAGGCGACCTGGAGGGATCTCTTGGACAGGCCGAAGAGGTAACCCTCGATGGTGGTCTGCACCGGGGTCTCGGGGTCGGTTGCGGCGCCGAGGGTGATGAACAGCGGGGTGAAGTGCTCGACGGTGGGGTGGGCGTAGCGCAGGGCAGGTGCCTGGCTGCGGTAGCTCGTCAGGGTGTCCAGGTCACCGCGGGCGAGGGCGTCGGCGGCCCAGTGGTCGAAGTCGGCGGACCAGGTGGGCACGGTTCCGTTGAACCACATGTCGGCGGTGAGGTAGGGCAGGCCATGGGTCATGTAGCCCGATCCGATGACCAGGACTCCTTCTGCGCGCAGGTCGCGCAGGCGTCGGCCGAGGTCGAGCAGGCGGGCGGGGTCGTGGGTGGGTAGGGACAGCTGCAGGACGGGCACGTCGCCGTAGGGGTACATGATCTTCAGGGGCACCCAGGCGCCGTGGTCCAGGCCGCGGCTGGTGTGCTGGTGGACCGGTTCGGCGTCGGGCATCGCGGCCCGGACCCGGGTCGCAAGGGCCGTGGCGTCGGGGGTTCGGTAGGTCATCGTGTAGTAGCGGGGGTCGAAGCCGCCGAAGTCGTAGACCAGCGGGGTGTTCGCCGCGGTCGCGGACAGGCTCAGGGGAGCTGACTCCCAGTGCGCGCTGACGATCAGGATCGCGGTCGGCTTCGGCAGGGCCTGGGACCACGCGAACAGCTGGCTGATCCACAGCGCGTCGTCGAAGAGCGGCGGTGCGCCATGGCCGAGGTAGAGGGCGGGCATCGGGCCGTCTGCTGGGGTCCATCGCTGCTGGGCGCGGCTGGCCGGTGCGTCCTGGCGCAGGAACGCGTCGAAGGCGGCGGCGGGGGCTGGGTGGGCGGTCATCTTCGGACCTCTCGAACTGTTGCCGATGGGCTCAGGGTACGTGTGGGGTGCAGTTGGCGCGGGGCGCCGTGCGGGCCGGTCGGAACCGGTGCCCGCACGGCGCCCTGGGAGGGGGCGTCAGGCCGCGATGCCGAACCCGCCGACCCAGGAGACCTTCTCGCCGACGGCCAGGGAGATCTGCTGGAAGCCGATGGCCTCGAGCTCGCGGGCGCGGCGCAGGGTGCCGGCGTCGATCGCGTTGAGCCCGGCGGCGGTGACGACTGCGGCCAGCTGGGCCTTGGCGTCGGTGTCGTCGCCGGCGATCAGGACGGTGGTGGTCAGCCCGCCGACGGTGCCGGTGGCCAGGGTCGCGGCGAACGTGGTGTTGAACGCCTTGAGCACCTGGGACTCGGGAAGGGCGGCGGCGAGCTCGGCGGCGGCCGAGCTGTCCGCGGGCACGAGCAGGGAGTCGAACGTGGCGAAGTCCACCGGGTTGGTGATGTCGACCACGACCCGCCCGGCCAGGCTCGGACCGCGGGTGGCGACGACGTCCGCCAGGGCGGCGTAGGGGACGGCCAGGATCACGATGTCGCCGGTGACGACATCGGTGTCGGTGTGGCCGAGGATCTGGGCGGTGTGCCCGCCCTTGGTGACCAGGCCGGCGATGGCCTGGCCCATGTTCCCGGTGCCGATGATGGTGACGTTGCTCATGGTGTGCTCCGTTCGGGTCGAGTGATTAGTTGTTGTTACAAGTAAGACCCTACGGGACTTTGGTTGTCGCGTCAAGTAAGGCATCATGGGGGCATGGAACCTCGATGGCTCGACGCCCAGCAGCGCGCGGCATGGATCCGGCTGGCCGCCGTGGTCGAGCTCCTGCCCGGCGTGCTGGACTCCCAGCTGCGCCGCGACGCCGGCCTCACGCACTTCGAGTACTGGGTCCTGTCGATGCTGTCCGAAGCACCTGAGCGGACGCTGCGGATGACCGAGCTCGCCCGACGCACCCACGCCAGCCTGCCCCGGCTGTCCCACGTCGTCGCGCGGCTGGAGGCACGCCACCTCGTCGAGCGGTTCCCCTGCCCCGAGGACGGCCGGGCCACCAACGCCCGGCTCACCGCAGCTGGCTGGGAGAAGGTCGTCGACACCGCCCCCGGCCACGTCGACACCGTCCGGGACAACGTCATCGACGCGCTCAGCCCAGCCCAGATCATCGAGCTGACCGCGATAGCCGACGCCATCCTCGCCAGGATCGATCCGGACGCTGCCGTGACCGCCCACTACCGGCAGCCACCGATCAGCACGTGACCGGATGCACCGCGTGGGCGCGGCGGATGTCCTCGGGGCGGCTGCTCAGCCCGGCCGTGCGCCCGTCCGCATACGTGAGACCGAACTTCGTGGCGAGTCCTCCTGTCTGATCAGGGGACATCCCTCGGGGTCACCCGGAGCAGGGGCTCCCCGACGGTGACCTGATCTCCGGCCACCACGTCGACGGACGCGAACGTCGCGGAGTTCGTCACGACGATCGGCGTGGCCGTCTCGCACCCGGAGGCCTGCAGGGCGTCAAGGTCCACGAGGATCAGCGGGGTGCCGACCCGGACGCGCTGGCCCTGGGTGACCAGCGTCTCGAAGGGGCGGCCACCGAGGTGGACCGTGTCGATCCCGACATGCAGGAGGATCTCCACCCCGTCATCGGAGGTGATGCCCACAGCGTGGCGGGCCCGGGCCACGGAGGTGATGGTCCCCTCGACGGGGGAGCGCAGCACCCCGTTGGTCGGTCGGATGGCCACCCCGGCACCCATCAGCCCACGGGCGAAGACGGGATCGGGCACCTCGGACAGCGCCAGGACCTCGCCGTGAAGCGGTGCGGCGACGATGACGGTGCCGGACCCCGGGGCCGTGCGGAGAGTCGGGTCAACGGTCGGGGCGATGGGTTGCCTGGCCCATCCGGGGTCCCGGCGCGGTGAGGGGCCGGGCCGGGACCGGGCACGTGTCGGCGGGTCGACTCGGCCGGGTGGCGGTGGCTCCCGGGCCGGTCACCTCGCCCGGCGCTCGCCTCGGCGTCCGGGGAGTTCGGAACATCCTCGAAGCCGAGGATCAGCGTCAGCACGAATGCGATCACCACGGCGGTGGCGGTGCCGAGTAGTTGGAGGGTGAAGTTGCCCACGTGCATGTAGGCCGGCAGGGTGATGAGGCCCGGGAAGACGAAGCTGTTGGCCGCGGAGCCGCCGGCTGCGGCGATGCCCGCCGCCGACCATGCCCCCGATGCAGGCGTAGATGAACGGCTTGCGCAGCCGCAGGGTGACGCCGTAGATCGCCGGCTCGGTGACCCCGGCCACGAAGGCGCTGACCGCGGCCGCGCCGGACAGGGTCCGCATCTCGGCGTTGCGGGTGCGGAACATCACGGCGAGGGTCGCAGCCCCCTGGGCCAGGACCGCGGCGACGAGCGGTCCGGTCAGCAGGGAGTACCCCTGGACGGACAGGTCGTTGACGATGACGGGCACGAATCCCCAGTGCACGCCGAAGATCACGAACACCTGCCACAGGCCACCCATGATCGCCCCGGCGACGGCGGGGCTGAGGCCGCCACAGCCAGCCGATCGCCTGCGGAGAGCGCCTCGCTGACGTAGGTGCCGACCGGGCCGAACAGGATCGCGGTGGCCGGCACGAGGACCGCGAGGCAGATCGTCGGGATCAGGATGAGGTGCAGGCTGCGCGGCAGTCGTCGGCGCAGCGACTTCTCCATGATCGACAGCAGGATCGCGGCGATGAGTGCGGGGAACACCGACGAGCCGTAGTCGATGACGACGACCGGAAGGCCGAGGAAGGTCGCCTCCGGTGCCCACCGGCCCGATCCCGGTGAAGTCCGCGTGCAGCAGCGCCGCGGCGATCGTCCCGCCCACGTAGGGGTTGGCCCCCAGCTTCAGCGACGCGGTGATGCCGACCAGGACGGGCAGGAAGTAGAACGCGGCGTTGCCCGCGGCGGACCAGATCGCGTAGGTCGTGCTGGTGGTGCTGATCCATCCCAGCTGGACGGCCAGCGCCAGGAACGTCTTGATCATGCTGGACCCGACGAGCGCCCAGAGCAGTGGGTGGAAGGTGCCGGTGAGCAGGTCGAAGGCGCGGTCGACCGGAGTCATGGCCAGGGCGCCTCGTCGACCGGCGCACCGTCCTTCGCGGCAGAGACCAGGGAGCGGACCACGGTGTCGACCTGGCCCGACGTGCTGACCGATCACGACCTGGAACTGACCGCCACGCTCGACCGTGCTCATGACCCCGGGCAGGGCGCGCACGACATCCCGGTCGGCGGCGGTGCGGTCGGCCAGTACCAGGCGCAGGCGGGTGGTGCAGTGGCCGACCGAGCGGATGTTGGTCGCCCCGCCGACGCCGGCGACGATGCCCGCGGCGAGATCGTCGGTACCCATCACGGCGCCGGGACGTCGCGGTGGCGCAGCCGGTTGACGTGCACCATCAGGTACAGCAGCTCCTCCTCGGGCAGGTCCAGCCCGTAGCGGTCGCGCACGTAGGCGGCCACTGCCAGGGCGCACTCGTGTGCTTCGGGGTCCTGCACCCGCACCATGTCGTAGAGCGTCAGGTCGGTGCCGACGAGCAGCTGACCGTCCTCGATGCGCCGGACGGCGAACTTCACGTGGGTCAGGAACCGCGCGTACGCCACGGAGTCGGGCTCCAGCGGCACACCGAGCTGGTCGCGCACGAGGGCCACGATGTCCTGCACCGCGGTGGTCGTGCTCAGCGTGGTGGACATGTCGCCGTTGAGCTCGGCGTTGACCAGGTGCATGGTCAGGAACGCCGCTTCGTCGACCGGCATCACCGCACCGGTCGCCGCGTGGATCATCTCCAGCATCTCCAGCGCGGCGGTGAACTCCTTGCGGTAGGTGCTCTTGAGCTCCCAGAGCATCGCATGCTCCAGGCGCTGGCCCGAGGCCAGGCGCTGCATCGCGAACTGGATGTGGTCGGCGATCGCCAGCTGCATCGCACTGGTCAGGGTCAGGTCGAGGGTGGCCTTGAGGTGGTCGGCGATCTGGTTGGACAGGACCAGGACCTCGTAGGGGATCTCGGCGATGACGTTCGTGAACCCCTCAGCCGACCGATCGTCGTCCAGGACGAAGCGCCGCTCGACCCGGGCGGGGTCGTAGGTCCCGCCGGGGTGCTGCTGGTAGCCCAGCCCGCGGCCGGTGAGGATCACCTCGCGGTCGTCCTCGAGCACGCTGATGACGTTGTTGTTGATCACCCGGTTCACCCGGAGCATTCGTCATCACCTCCTCGGGCGACTCGGCTGCGACCGCAGCCACTGGTTGATCAGATCAGACCGTACTTGGTGAAGCTGGTGAGCAGGCCGTCCTCGTCGGGGCTGCCGGTGATGTCGTCGGCGACGTCCTTCACCTTCTGGTGGGCGTTGCCCATGGCCACACCGATGTTGACGTACGCGAGCATCTCCAGGTCGTTGTGCCCGTCGCCGTAGGCCATCGTGTCGGCGACCGGGATGCCCAGGTGCTCCAGGAGGATCTCGATGGCGCCGGCCTTGTGGACCCCGGCGATCGCCAGCTCCCCGCTGTTGGGCTCGAACTGGGGGACGGTGGCCGGGATGACGTCGAACGCGTCGGCGAACTCGGCCCGGATCGTCTCGAAGGGCACGTCGGAGCCGAGGAAGGAGATCTTGTTGATGTCGTCGCGGAGCATGTCCGCCCCGACGATGAGGTGGTCGATGAACGGGGCGAAGCCGCGTTCCAGCTCGGCCAGGACGTTCTCGTCGGTGACGCCGCCGTAGAGGACCTCGCGCATCTGGGCCTTGATCGTGGCACTGCCGTACAGCCCGGAGTTGGCCTCGAGGAAGTAGTTGATCCCGCGTGCGTCGAAGAAGTCCATCACCCGGGCGACCTGGTCGATCGGAACGTTCTGGTGGTGCAGGACCTGACCGGCGACCTCGACGTACCCGCCAGCGGCGGCGATCACACCGTCGAACCCGATGTCCATGATCTCGCCCCACAGCTCGGCCATCGACCGACCGGTGCACAGGAACAGCTGGTGCCCGTTGGCACGGGCCTGCCGGACGGCGGTGACGGCGCTGTCCGGTGCCAGCCCGCGATCGTTGAGCAGGGTCCCATCAACATCGAGGAAGACAGCCTTGCGGGTCATGGTGGAGGTCCTTTGCGTGCGCAACAGTCGGATCGTGGGGCGTGCGGGCCGTGCCCCCGACCATGATCCATCCAGGTTCGGTGGCCAAGTGGCCACTCAACCCACATGGATCATGGTCGGGGGTGGTGCGTGGTGCGTGGTGCGTGGATCAGGCTGGTCCGACCAGGGCGGCGCCGTTGGTGGCGATGACCTCGGCGTACCAGTCGAAGGACTTCTTCCTGTACCGCTCGAGGGTGCCGGTGCCGTCGTCGTTGCGGTCGACGTAGATGAACCCGTACCGCTTGGACAGCTGCGCGGTGCTGGCGCTGACGAGGTCGATCGGGCCCCAGGTGGTGTAGCCCCACAGCTCGACGCCGTCGGCGAGGGCCTCGCCGACCTGGTAGAGGTGGTCGTTGAGGTAGGCGATCCGGTAGTCGTCGAGCACGGTCTTGACGCCGTCGACCTCGACGAGCTCGTCCTTGGCCCCGAGGCCGTTCTCGACGATGAACAGCGGCTTCTGCCAGCGGTCCCAGAACTGGTTGAGCACCAGGCGCAGGCCGACCGGGTCGATCTGCCAGCCCCACTCGGAGGCCGCAAGGGTCGGGTTCGGCACGCCGCCCATGATGTTTCCCTGGCCCTTGGTCTTCTTGGCCTGGTCGGCGGTCTCGCAGATGCTCATGTAGTAGGAGAACGACACGAAGTCCACGGTGTTGGTCAGGATCTCGCGGTCCTCGTCGGTGATGTCCAGGGTGATGCCGTTCTCCCGGAAGTAGCGCAGCGCGTAGCCGGGGTAGGCCCCGCGGGTGTGCACGTCGCCGAACATCAGGTTCGCGTGGTCGGCGTGCATGACCGCCAGGACGTCAGCGGGGTCCGGGGTGAGCGGGTAGATCGGCATCGAGATGACCATGCAGCCGACCTTGGCCTCGGGCATCATCTCGTGGGCGATCCTCGTGGCCAGGGCGGAGGCGACCAGCTCGTGGTGGGCGGCCTGGAAGAGATCGGATGGGGACAGCTGGTCCTTCGGGGTGTTGATGCCCCCGCTCATGAACGGGATGTGCAGCACGGAGTTGATCTCGTTGAACGTCAGCCAGTACTTCGACCTTCGACCCGTAGCGGTCGAACAGGACGCGGACGTAGCGCTCGTAGAACCCGATGAGGTCGCGGGACACCCAGCCGTCGTAGGCCTCGGCCAGGTGCAGCGGGGTCTCGTAGTGGCTGATCGTGACCAGCGGTTCGATGCCGTGCTTGGCGCACTCGTCGAAGACCCGGTCGTAGAACGCCAGGCCCTCCTCGTTGGGCTCCAGCTCGTCACCCTTGGGGAAGATCCGGCACCACGCGATGGAGATGCGGAACACCGAGAAGCCCATCTCGGCGAACAGGGCGATGTCCTGCGGCGTACCGGTGGTAGAAGTCGATGCCCTCGAGCTTGAGGTTGTCCGGCGTGGGCTCGGCGACCCTGGGGGACATCCCGCCCTGGGGCGTCACGTCCTGGATGGACAGGCCCTTGCCGCCCTGGTCGTAGGCGCCCTCGAGCTGGTTGGCGGCGGTGGCCCCGCCCCACAGGAAGCCCTTCGGGAATGGGGTGGATGTGCTGGTGGTCATGGTCGTCCTCTCGCTCTCTACGTGAAGGGGCAGTCTGCCTGGATGCTCAGGGGTGTCGCGCGTGCGACGTGCAGGCCGGGTGGGCCGTCCGGGATCGTTCCGGCCGACCCACCCTTCCTGGTTGTGCGTCGGTCAGTTGACGACGTCGAGGACGAGTTCCTTGGCGCTGACCTGGCCTTCGGCGATCGGGACGACGGCGGCGTAGTCACTGGAGTTGGTGACGACCATGATGACCATCGGGTTGTACCCGGCGGCCGTGATGGCGTCGATGTCGAACTCGGCGAGGAGTTGGCCGTCGGTGACCTTCTGGCCCTTGGTCACCTTGGGGGTGAAGTGGGTGCCTTCGAGCTTGACGGTGTCGATGCCGATGTGGATCAGGACCTCCATGCCGTTGTCGGCGGTGATGCCGTAGGCGTGGGGCATCTGGGCGGTGACGGTTCCGGTGACCGGGGAGTAGACCTTGCCCTCGGTGGGCAGGACGGCCAGGCCGTTGCCCATGGCTCCGGAGGAGAACACCGGGTCGGGGACCGCGGCCAGGGGCACGACGGTGCCGGCCACGGGGGCGGTGATCGCGGCGGCTTCGGAGGCCACGAGGCCCTCGTCGGTGGTGGCCTCGGGTCCGGCGACGTGCTTGGTCTCGGGGATGTCCTTGAACCCGAGGACCATCGTCAGGGCGAACGCGACCGCGATGGCCACGGCCACGCCGATGACGAACATGGTGAAGTTGCCGGGGCCGTCGATGGCGGCGGTCATGGTGATCGCACCGGGCAGGACGAACCCGACGGGGGCTGAGCCGGCGCCGCCGATGATCGCGCCACCGATGGCACCACCGATGCAGGCGTAGATGAACGGCTTCTTGAGCCGCAGGGTGACGCCGTAGATGGCGGGCTCGGTGATGCCGGCCAGGAACGCGGAGATGGTGGCCGGGCCGGCGACCTCCTTGAGTTCCTTGTTGCGGGTCTTGAGCCACACGGCGGCGGCGGCACCGGACTGGGCCAGGACGGCGGCGAACAGCGGGCCGACGATCAGCGAGTAGCCGGTCTCGGACAGGCTCTGGACGATGATCGGCACGAAGCCCCAGTGGATCCCGAAGATCACGAACACCTGCCAGAACGCGCCCAGGATCGCGCCACCGAGGATCGGTGAGAGGTTCCACACCCAGTCCACGGCGTCGGAGATCGTCGAGCCGGCCTTGTCGGCGATCGGGCCGATCACGATGAACGTCAGCGGGACGATGATGGCCACGGTGAGCATCGGGACGACGAAGTTGCGGAACGTCTCGGGGATGCCCCGGTTGAGCACCTTCTCCAGCTTGGACTGGGCGTAGACGGCCAGGATGGTGGGGATGACCCCGGACAGGTAGGAGATCATCAGCACCGGGATCCCGAAGAACGTCAGCTCCCCACCGGAGGTGGCGTACCCGCTCAGCGTGGTGGTGACCCCGTCCGCACCGGGGATGACCGCGATCGTGGAGGAGTAGATCAGCGCCCCGGCGATGGCCACCGAGGTGTAGAGGTTGGCGCCGAACTTCTTCGCCGAGGTGATCGCCAGGAAGATCGGCAGGAACTGGAACGTGGCATCAGCGGCGGAGAACAGGATCGCGTAGGAGGCGCTGGCACCGAAGTCCGGCCAGATCTTCACCGCGACCGCGAGGAACGCCTTGATCAGGCCGGTGCCGGCCAACACCCACAGGAACGGGGTGAAGATGCTGGTGATCAGGTCGATCGCCTTGGCCAGCAGCCCACCGGAGGTGCCGCCCTCACCCGGGGTGATCGAGGTCTGGCCCACGATCGACTCGTACACGTTGTTCACCGTGTTGCCGATCACGACCTGGAACTGGCCACCGGCCTCGACCACGGTGATCACACCCTTGGTGTTCTCCACCGCGGCCTTGTCAGCCTTGTCCCGGTCCTTGAGCTGGAACCGCAACCGGGTCGCGCAGTGCGTCACTGACGCCACGTTGTGCTCCCCGCCGACACCCCGCAGGATCTCCTCGGCGAGGAGGTCGTACTTCGTCGCTGTTGCCACGATCTACTCCTTCGAAATTCGCTGGTGGGCGCGCCGAGGGCGATTTCGGGCAACAAAAAAACCTGAACATTGACGCGTTGCGTTCCAAGGAACGACAACTCATCAAAGTTCAGGTTTTGCCTGCTGCTGCAGTAACAACCCTAGACTTCGCGGGCCGCAGAGCGACCTGTGAGGAAGGTAGCGCTCCCGGGGAACCAGTGTCAAGCCCGCGCCGGGACTGGTGCGATCCGGCTCGCGCCTTGGCTCGCGGCCGTCCAGTCCAGCCTCGGACATTCAGGAGGGAAACGCCCAGGACGGACTTGACGGGCATGCACCCCGTTCCCTACATTGCCTACTAAATCAGTAGGAGAACCCGAGAAAGGTGCCTGACACCATGACACGCCTCACGCGAACCCTTCGAGTGGCCGCCAGCGCCGTTGTTGCCCTGGGCCTGGCGGCCTGCTCGACGAGCGCGGCCGACCCGACAGCCTCTGGTGCCCCGCCTGCGGAGATCAAGACGATCCGGCTGGGCTTCTTCCCGAACCTGACCCACGGCCCGGCGCTTGTGGGCCTGCAGGACGGGTTGTTCAAGGCGGCCCTGAAGGAGCAGGGCCTGACCGTCACCCCGACGGCGTTCAACGCGGGCCCGGATGCGGTGTCGGCGTTGTTCGGGGGGTCGTTGGACATCACCTACATCGGGCCGAACCCGACGATCAACGCCTACGCGGAGTCCGGCGGTGAGGCTGTCCGGGTCATCGCCGGGGCAGCCTCGGGGGGAGCGGCTCTGGTGGTTCGCCCGGAGATCACGGATGCTGCGGGCTTGAAGGGTCGCACGATCGCGACACCCGCAGTTGGGCAACACTCAGGACGTGGCCCTGCGGGCCTGGCTCACGGAGCAGGACCTGACCTCGGACGTCGATGGTGGCGGGGACGTGTCGATCGCCCCGCAGGCCAACGCCGAGGGCCTGGCCGCGTACGCCTCCGGGCAGATCGACGGGGCGTGGGTGCCCGAGCCCTGGGTCTCGGAGTACCTGAAGGCCGGTGCGAAGGTGCTGGTCGATGAGGCGACGCTCTGGCCGGAGGGGCAGTTCGTGACCACGAACGTGATCGTGCGCACCGAGTTCCTCGAGCAGTACCCGGACGCGGTCCAGGCGTTCCTCGAACGGTCACCTCGCCGCGCTCAAGGCCATCAAGGACGACCCGCAGGCCTCGGCGGAGGCGGCCAACGCGAGCCTGAAGTCGCTGACCGGGTCGTCGCTGGCCCCCGACGTCCTGACCTCGGCGTGGAGGAACGTCACCTTCACCGCCGACCCGCTGCCGGCCACCCTGAAGGCCTCCGCGGAGGACGCGATCGCGGTCGGGCTCCTGGAGGCGGACAAGGTCGAGAGGGCCGGCGGCCTTCCCGGCACGCTGTATGACCTCACCCTGCTGAACAAGGCACTGGCCGCGGCCGGCGAACCCGAGGTCGCGACCCCGTGAGCTCGACGATGACCATCCACTCGCCCGTGGGGGAGGGCCGCAGCGATCCCCCCGCGCTGCGCATGCGGGGGATCTCCAAGGCCTACCACTCCGGCGACCGCACCGTGCGCGCCCTGGTCGACGTGGACCTGCACGTCGACCAGGGCGAGTTCCTCTCCGTGATCGGGGCCTCCGGGTGCGGCAAGAGCACCCTGCTCTCGATCGTCGCCGGTCTGGACGCCCCCACCACCGGCACCCTGGCGGCCGACGGGCGGGTGGCGCTGATGTTCCAGGACGCCACCCTGCTGCCCTGGCTGACCGCCCGCGGCAATGTCGAGCTGGCCCTGAAGCTGCGCGGCGTGCAGCGCGCCGATCGGGCCGACCGGGCCCGGGAGCTGCTCGACGTGGTCCGCCTCGGGGACGCCACCGAGCGCCGACCGCACGAGCTCTCCGGTGGGATGCGCCAGCGGGTGGCCCTGGCCCGGTGCCTGGCCCAGGATGCCCGGATCGTGCTGATGGACGAGCCGCTCGGGGCGCTGGACGCGATGACCCGCGACCACCTCCACGACGAGATCGAACGCGTCGTCCGAGAGCGGAAGCTCACCGTCATCCTGGTCACCCACAACATGCGCGAGGCCGTCCGCCTGGCCGACCGGGTGGTCCTGATGGCCGCCGGGCGGATCGTCCACGAGCAGACCGTGGACCTGCCCCACCCCCGGCACATGGACTCCGCCGAGATCGCCACCCGCGCCGCCGACCTGACCGCACGACTGCGCGCCGCATCCGGAGGGGGACCCCTGGCATGAGCGTCATCGAGCTGCGCAACACCGACACCGGCCCCGCTGCCCCAACTCGGCGCGCGCCGGCGATCCTGCGCTCACTGTGGGCGTGGACCTGGCCCAAGGGCCTGGCCGTCCTGCTGGTCCTGGCGACCTGGCAGCTCGTGGTCTGGAGCGGGTGGCGCCCCCAGTACGCGCTGGCCTCCCCAGCCGAGACCCTGTCCCGGCTCTGGGAGATGCTCGGCACCGAACGCTTCTGGTCCGCCGTGGCCACCACGCTGCGCCGCGCCATCGTCGGGTTCCTGGTGTCGCTGCTGATCGGCACCATCGTGGGCATCGCGGTCGCCAGGGCGCGCCCGCTGCGGATGGCCGTCGGGGCGCTGATCACCGGCCTGCAGACCATGCCCAGCATCTCCTGGTTCCCGCTGGCCATACTCCTGTTCGGCCTCAACGAGCGCGCCATCCTGTTCGTCGTCGTCCTCGGTGCCGCCCCGAGCATCGCCAACGGGGTGATCACCGGCATCGACAACGTGCCCCCGTCGTTCCTGCGCCTCGGGCGGGTACTGGGTGCCGGGCCGGTGTCGCTCTACCGCGACATCGTGCTGCCCGCGGCCCTGCCCGGATACGTCGCCGGGCTGACCCAGGGCTGGTCCTTCGCGTGGCGCAGCCTGATGGCCGGTGAGCTGCTGGTCATCATCGCCGAACGGCCCTCCCTCGGCGGGCTGCTCGAGTTCGCCCGGCAGTTCTCCCAATCGGCCACCCTGCTGGCCACCATGCTGGTCATCCTCACCCTCGGCATGATCGTCGACGGCCTGTTCACCACCGCGGCCAAGCACCTGCGGGCCCGCCGCGGACTGGCGTGACGGTCTCGTGCCGGCCCCGGAGGATGGACCGGTCGCGGCGCGGCGGTGCGCGGGTTAGGGTCTGGTCCATGGCCTGCGCCGTGCTGCTCCTCCTCGTGGCCCGTCGCCACGTCGATCTCGGGCGCACAAGCAGCGCCTGCTGTCGCCGTTGACCTGCACGCGCACGGCGCCGTCGGCCGATGTCGACGCACTCGAACCGACGTGTCGCGACGCGGGGCCACCGCCAGCCAGGCACTCGTGGATCCTGCGGAACGTCGCGTCCCGCCCTCTGTGCGGCCACCCTCCCGGTCGCGCACCGTCCCATGAGAGGTTCCTGATGTCTGTTCGTGAAGAGGTCCTGTCCGCCAACGATTCCTACGCCTCGTCGTTCGGAGCACGCTCCGAGCTGCCCTTCCGCCGGCTCGGGGCTTCGCGATCCTGACGTGCATGGACGCCCGACTGGATCCGGCCAAGTACGCGGGCCTGGCCGAGGGGGATGCCCACGTGATCCGCAACGCCGGGGGGCGGGCCAGCGACGACGCGATCCGGTCCCTGGTGATCTCCTACAAGCTGCTGGGCACCCAGGAGTGGTTCGTGGTGCACCACACGGACTGCGGGATGGAGTTCTTCACCGACGAGGTCATGCGCGGGCTGCTGGCCAGCAGCCTGGAGACCGCGGCCCTGGGCCCGGATGGTTTCACCGACGTCGGTGCCGGCCCGGGCTCCGCGGAGGGGGCCTCCATCGACTGGTTGACCATCAGCGACGCCCAGCAGTCGGTGGTCGATGACGTGACCCGGATCCGCAACCACCCCCTTGTGCCCGGGCGGATCCCGATCCACGGCTTCCTCTACGACGTGCGCACCGGGCGACTCCTCGACGTCCCGGGAGCCACCGAGGCAGGTCAGGCCCGCTGAGCCCCGCGAGCGTGCCCCGCGCGGGCGCCGGGCGGCCGCTGTGGCGGGTCAGGTGGCCCGGCGCCGGAACACCGAGCGCATGCGCTCCTTGTTGACCGCGGCGATGGCCGTCAGCGGGATCCCTGCCGGGCACACCACGGTGCACTCGCCGTAGGTGGAGCAGGGTCCGAAGTCGTGCTCCATCTGGTCGATCATGGCCACGGCGCGAGTGCCCCGTTCCTGCTTGCCCTGGGGCAGCAGGCCCAGGTGCGTGAGCTTGGATCCGGTGAACAGGTAGGCCGCACCGTTCGGGCATGCGGCCACGCACGCGCCACAACCGATGCAGGCGGCGAAGTCCAGGGCCAGCTCCGCGGTCTCGAACGTGACCGGCAGCACGTCGGCATCGGGGGCAGTCCCCGCATCCACCGCGACATGGCCACCGGCCTGGATCACGCGGTCGAGGGCGGAGCGGTCCACGATCAGGTCGCGGATCACCGGGAACGCCTCCGAGCGGAAGGGCTCGAGGACGACCCGCTCCCCGTCGGTGAACGAGCGGACGTGCTGCTCGCACGAGGGGGTGTTGTCCTGTGGCCCATGGGGCTTGCCGTCGACCGTCATGCCGCAGCAGCCGCAGATCCCCTCACGGCAGTCGGACTCGAAGGCCACCGGCTCGCGGCCCTCGTCGACCAGCTGGTCGTTCAGCCGGTCGACGAGCTCCAGCAGGGTCATCTCCGGGGTCGCGTCGGTGACCTCGTAGGTCTCGAAGCGTCCGACGGCCGAGCGCGACTCCTGTCGCCAGACGTCCAGGGTCAGCTTCACTTGTAGTTCCTTGTCTGCAGCGGGACGGCCTCGAACCGCAGCGGCTCGTCGTGGCGGACGAACACGCCGCCCGGTGTCGTCGGGGACTCCCAGGCCGAGACGAAGCACCAGTCGTCGTCGTCGCGCAGGGCCTCACCGTCAGGGGTCTGGTGGTCGGCCCGGAAGTGCGCCCCGCAGGACTCGTCGCGATCCAGGCCGTCCAGGCACAGGAGCTCGGCCATCTCCAGGTAGTCCGCGATCCGCCCGGCGCGCTCGAGCTCCTGGTTGAGCTGGTCCCCGGTGCCCATGACGCGCACGTCGGCCCAGAACTCCGCGCGCAGTTCCCGGATCTCGGCGATGCCCTGCGTCAGGCCCTCGGGAGTCCGGGTCACGCCGGCGTACTTGTAGAGCAGCTCGCCCAGGCGCTTGTGGAAGCGGTCGGGGCCCTGTGTCCCCTCGTTGGCCAGCAGCCGCGTGACCCGAGCCTCGACGTCGGCCAGCGCCTCGGTCACCGCCTGGTGGTCGGGAGCCAGGGGTGGCTGGCCGAGCAGGCCGGCCAGGTAGTTGGGCACCGAGTAGGGCAGCGTGAACCAGCCGTCCACGCATGCCGAGAGCAGCGAGTTCGCCCCCAGCCGGTTGGCGCCGTGATAGCCCCAGCCGACCTCGCCACCGACGAACAGGCCGGGGACCGAGGTCATCATGTCGTAGTCGCTCCACAGCCCGCCCATGGCGAAGTGTGCGCCCGGGGCGATCCGCATGGGGGTCTCGAACGGGTCGTCGCCGGTCGCCTGCTGGTACATGTGGAACAGGTTGGAGTACCGGGTGTAGACCGTCTCCCGGCCCAGGCGTGCGATGGCGTCGGAGAAGTCCAGGTACACGGAGTTCTTCAGCGGACCCACGCCGAACCCGGCGTCGATCCGCTCGCGGGCGGCCCTCGAGGCCACATCGCGGGGGGTCAGGTTGCCGAATGCGGGGTAGCGCCGCTCCAGGTAGTAGTCCCGCTCGTCCTCGGGGATGTCCCCGGGCCTGCGGGTGTCGTCGGCCTGCTTGGGCACCCAGATCCGGCCGTCGTTGCGCAGGGACTCCGACATCAGGATCGTCTTGGACTGCCACTCGCTGGACAGGGGCAACGCCGTCGGGTGGAACTGGATGAAGCACAGGTTGGCGTAGTGCGCGCCCCGGCGATGGGCCCGCCAGGCAGCGGTCGCATTGCTGTTCTTGGCCAAGGTGCTCTTGTGGTAGATGTTGCCGTAGCCGCCGGTGGCCAGCACCACCGCGTGGGCGGTGACAGCCCGGATCTCCCCGGTGACCAGGTCACGGACCACGATGCCCTGTGCACGGCCGTCGGCGACGATCAGGTCGAGCATCTCCTGGCGGGTGTGCAGGGTCACGGTGCCCGCGGCGACCTGGCGGAGCAGTGCGTTGGCCCCGGCCACCTGGAGCTGCTGGCCGGTCTGCCCGCGGGTGTAGTAGGTGCGCGACACCTGCACGCCGCCGAACGAGCGGGTCGCCAGCTGCCCGCCGTACTCGCGGGCGAAGGGAGCCCCGATGGCGTTCATGTGGTCGATGACCCGCACGGACTCCGCGCCCAGGCGGTAGGCGTCGGCCTCCCGGCCACGGAAGTCCCCACCCTTGACGGTGTCCTTGACGAATCGATCCACGGAGTCGTTGTCGACCTTGCGGGCACGGGCTGCGTTGATCCCGCCCTGAGCTGCCACTGAGTGGGCCCGGCGCGGGGCGTCGTGGTAGGTGAAGCACTCCACGTTGAAGCCCAGCTCGCCCAGTGCCGCGGCGGCGCCGGAGCCGGCCAGGCCCGTCCCGACCACGATGACGGTGAACTTGCGGCGGTTGTTCGGGTTGACCAGGTCGTAGTGCAGGCGCCGGTCGTCCCAGGCCAGGGGGGCCGGCCCCTCGGGCACGCGGCCGTCCAGTGGGGTGCCGATGGTGCGCAGCACATCGAGGTCGATCGCCTCCGTCGTGGACGGGGCCGGGGCTGTCGCCGATCTGCTCGGTCATGCCAGCCACCCCATCTGCACGGCGATCGGGATCGTCATGTTGCCCACGGCGATCACGATCGCGATCACACCGGCCAGCAGGAGGCCGACCTGGCGGGTGCGCTGCCCGGTGGCGCCGAGGTCGTTGACCACGCTCCACAGGCCGTGGCCCAGGTGGATCGCGATGAGCAGCATCGTCAGCGCGTAGAACAGGGCCACCGCGGGGCGCTCGAAGCTGGCGACGAGGTTGCCGTACGCGTCGCCGTGGGTGAACCCCTCGGTGCTGGCCGCCGTCTTCCCGATGGTCATGTCCAGCAGGTGGAAGACGACGAAGCACGCGATGATCGCACCGGTCATGAGCATGGAGCGCACCGACCACCGCTTGGCCGGCATGGCCGTTCGCCGATGGGAACCTCGGGCCCGCCGACCGCGGACGAACAGCGTGGTCCCGGAGTAGATGTGGACCACGAACGCGGTGAGCATCACGATCCGGAAGATCCAGAGGAAGCTCTGGCCCGGCATCAACGGGTTGAACAGGGTCCGCAACCACTCGGCGTAGTGGTTGAACTCCTCCGCGCCGAGGTAGACCTTCAAGTTGCCGGCCATGTGGAACAGCAGGAAGCCGGCGAACATGAGGCCGGTCACTGCCATCACGACCTTGAGCACCCAGCTCGGGGGCCAGGGCGGCCTGGTGGCCGCCGGACGGCTCGCCGCGGGGACCGCGCTCTGCGAGATCAGGTTCGTCATCGGCATCCTCAGCGGCCCGGGCACCCGTCGGGGTGCCCACCGCGTCTCTCCTGGGCAGGGTCTGCGACCTGCGCGAGGGCCGGCACCGCGCCGACCCCCCACATGGTGGCCGACCGTCGGTGGCAATGGGCGAGGGCGAATGTCCCGCAACGGGGGCCGGAAGTCACCAGACCCGCAGGCCGGTCGATGCGCGGTTCCCCATGGACCCCAGCGAGCACGGTGGAGCATGCTGGAGGCATGCACGCGCGGCGATGGCTCATCGGTGGTGCTCTTGGCGCAGCGGCGGTGGCGGTGGCCAGTCGTCACGTACTTTCGGCCCGCCACCACGGCGATCCAGCAGGGCGGCGCCCGGACCCCGGGTGGGCGACCTGCTCGGCCCCCGGCGCCAGCGCCTACGAGGCCACCTTCGGCCGGGTGCTGACCGGCGTGTACCGCGCCATCGCGATCGATCTGGGGGACAGCCTGACCGGTGAGGCCCCCCTGCACGCCGTCGACATCGGCGCTGGGCCCGGCGGCCTGGCAGTGGCCCTGGCCGAGCAGTTCCCCGTTGCGCGGGTCACCACAGTCGACATCGACACCGCCATGGCCACCCGCGCTGCAGCACGCGTCGCCCGCGAGGGCATCGACTACCGGGTGCACGTCTGCGTCGGCGACGTCGCCGCCCTCCCGCTGGCCGATGCATCGGTCGACCTGGTGACCAGCTCGTTCTCCGTTCACCACTGGCCGGATGCAGAGGCGGGATTCGCCGAGGTCCGCCGGGTGCTGCGGCCCGGCGGCCGGGCGATCATCTACGACCTCCCGGACTGGTGGGGCACGTTCGAGACCCATGCTCCTCGACTCGCCGAGTCGGCCTTGGCAGGAGGCTTCCGTGACGTGCGCTCCAGCCGGTTGAGCTGGCCCCGCTCGTTGGCTGTCATCCAACGTGTGGAGGCGACGAACTGAACGTCGCGGGGGACGCCGTGCGCCAGATGTGCAGCTCAGAGCGCTGAACGGGAAGGTGCGATCGAGATCGCGCTGGACGAGGAGATATCCGAGCATCGGCGTGATGCTCGGCGGAGCTCCCTTGCCCTGTCAGCGGACGCGGACCGTGCGGGTGCTGCTGATGGTGTGCGTGTGGCCGGGATGCGTGATGGTCTCGCCGGGGACGGTGATCCATTCGCCGGGCACCGTGACCATCTCGCCTGGGATCGTGGTGGTTCCACCAGGGATCGTGATGACCTCACCGGGGATGGTGATGACCTCACCGGGGACCGTCTCGTAGCCAGCGAACTCGTAGCGATCCACCGTCGGGACGTCGTCCCCGAACGGTCCATGCCACGCCGAACGGACGTCATCGTTGAGGGCTGGGTCAGCAACGTACTTCCCTGAGTTCGCGATTAAGGTGGCCCGGTCCTTGGCGGACACCGTTGTTCCGCCCATCGTGTGGTGCGCAATGTTCCACGTCGTCGCGTGGTGCCCTGACCACGTGCGCGTGATGTCCTCGCCCTTGTCGTCCCAACGGTTGTTGACGGTGGCCGTGCACTCGTAGGTCCAGGCACCTGCCGTAGGACCCGAGACGATGTAGTTCGGATATGAGGGGTTGAACTGGTTGTAGACCGCCTGCCATGACCACTTGCTCACGTCCAGCATCACCGACGTGATGACGCACGTCCGAGTCCTGTCTCCCCAGTACGTGACCGGCCTCTTGACCACGAGCTCAGGGAGTTCGACCACGCGGTCAGGGAGTTGTTGGTACGTGTCGGGCAACGTGACCTGCGTGTCGGGCAACGTGACCCGCGTGTCGGCTCCACGAACAACGGTGGCCGGCAGTTGGATGCGCCGGTCAGGGCCCGTGGTCGTGGTGGGGGCGGTGACGTAGGTGGTGGTCGAGGTCACCGTGTAGGTGCCCTTCCTCGCACGGTAGGACGTCCTGTTGCGGGCGACGGTCTTCCGGCCCTTCTTGACCGTGATGGTCGCCTTGCTGATCCGCGCGTCGGCGGGTGCGCCCTGCGCGGTGATCGTTGCCGTCCTGGCGCCGTTGCGTCGCAGTGTCTCGGCCCCGGCCGGCGATGCCATGACGAAGGGCGCGGCGAGGAGCGCGCAGGTTATGAGGCCGGTGACGAACTGCTTCAAGGTGACTCCTACCGAACATGGCTGGTGGCTTGGCTGACTCCCTCATACCCGGGCAATCGGGGGAGGATGTACGCCCACGGGATGACATCGGTGGCACTCGAGGCGGCCCCGCGCGTCACTGCCCGTCCCTGGGGCCTTGCGAAGGGCTGTTCGCGCAGCCCGTGACAGGCCCCTGGTCTCGTCGCTAGCCTGACCCCAGGCGCTGGTCGATGCCGGGCCCTCCCGATCGATGTACGAGTACGGCGGCCCCCGGTCGCCATGCACGCGAAGGAGCTCGCAGTGGGAATCATCTCCGTCGACCTGTTCATCACCCTCGACGGTGTGTACCAGGCGCCCGGCGGCCCCGACGAGGACCGCGGGCGCGGGTTCGAGTTCGGCGGCTGGCAGGCGCAGTACGCCGGCGACGGGGTGGGCGCTGCTGTCGCCGCCGGCATCGAGCGCATGGACGCGCTGCTGCTCGGCCGCACGACCTACGACATCTTCGCGGGCTACTGGCCGAACCAGGGCCCCGACAACCCGTTCGCGGCGAAGCTCAACGCGGTGCCGAAGTTCGTGGTGTCGCGCTCGCTGACCGATCCGGCGTGGGCGGGCACCACGGCGCTGTCCGAGGTCGCGCAGGTGCATGCCCTGAAGGACCGCTTCGATGAGATCCACGTGATCGGCAGCGGCGTTCTCGTGCGGTCGCTGCTCGAGGCCGACCTCGTCGACCGGCTCAACCTGTTCCTGTACCCGCTGACGCTCGGGTCGGGCAAGCGGCTCTTCCCGGACGGCACGGGCGTGCCGGCGGCGTTCCGAGTCGCGCAGCCGCCGCAGGCGTTCCCGAAGGGTGCGACTTGGCTCGTGTACGAGCGCGCAGGGGCCCCGGTCGCGGGCATCCAGCTGTAGCCGAAGGCTCCGGCGGGCTCCTGAGTGTGCTCGGCCGCCTACCATGAGGACGTGATCGGTCCGGTCGCGGCGCTACGGGAGCGCGGAGTGCTGGCAGCGCTGGCCGCGGCCCTGCTCTTCGGCGCCTCCGCGCCGGCGGCGAAGCTGTTGCTGGACGGGACTGACCCATGGCTCCTGGCCGGCCTGCTGTACGCGGGGGCGGGGCTCGGGCTGGCGCTGTACCGCCGCGCCCGACGGGCTCCGGGGGTACGGCTCGCATCCGGTGACTGGCGCTGGTTCGCCGGGGCGATCGTCGCCGGCGGCATCGTGGCGCCGGTGCTGCTCATGGCGGGCCTGTCCGCGATGCCGGCCTCCGGTGCGTCGCTGTTGCTGAACGCCGAATCCGTGTTCACCGCACTGCTGGCATGGATCGTCTTCCGGGAGAACGTGGACCGGCGCGTCGCAGCCGGCATGGCCGTGATCGCCGCCGGCGCGGTCGTGCTCAGCTGGCCGGGCACCGGGCCGGACTTCGGCGCGCTGTGGCCGTCGCTGGCGGTGCTGGCAGCGTGCCTGCTGTGGGCGGTGGACAACAACCTCGCCCGCCGGGTGTCCTACGCCGACGCCACCTGGCTGGCCATGGCCAAGGGCTTGGTTGCCGGATCCGTGAACCTGCTGCTGGCCCTGGTCGTGCGCGGCGAGGTGCTGCCGGCGCCCGGGGTGGTGGCCGCGGCCATGCTCACCGGGTGCGCCGCCTACGGGGTGAGCCTGTCGTTGTTCGTCTACGGGCTTCGCACCCTGGGAGCGGCCCGCACCGGTGCCTACTTCTCCGTCGCCCCGTTCTTCGGCGCTGTCCTGGCTGTGGCACTGCTCGGCGAGGATGTCACCGGACAACTGCTGGCGGCCGGCGCGCTGATGGCAGTCGGTGTGTGGCTGCACCTGACCGAGCGGCACCAGCATGCCCACCGCCACGAAGCCCTCGAGCACGCCCATCCTCCTGAGCCCGGAGATCCGCACGACTCCTCGGCGCAGCCGGTGCCCGGTGACCCCGTCCGTCACCGCCATCCGCCGGCACGGCACGAGCACCCCCACTACCCCGACCTCCACCACCGGCACCCGCACTAGGGCCGAGAGCGGCGATCGGCTACGTCAGGACCACCCAGTCCCCGCTGCATCGGCGTCGCAGAACAGCACCTGGTCGGGGTTGGCGATCAAGGCGGCCGGGATGGATCGGTCATGGGCGCGCAGCTGCGCGAGGGCAGGTCGCTTGTCGGCACCGGTCACGAGCCAGAGGATGGCGCGCGCGCGGCCGATCACCGGGAGGGTCAGGGTCATCCGGTGGCGGTCCTGGTAGACCTCGGTGAGGGCGACGTCCGCGCCCGTGACTGCCAGGACGGGGTCTCCCGGGATCAGGGACGCGGTGTGCCCGTCGGCGCCCAGGCCCAGGTGGATCAGGTCGAGGGCGGGCGGCAGCGCTTCCGCGTAGCGCCGGCACGCCGCGTCGAGGTCTGCGTCCTCGACGGGCATGGGGACGACCCTGGCGGGGCAACCCTCCGGCAGCGCCCGGCGCAGGCCGGTCAGGTTGCGCAGCGGGTCGTCAGCAGGGCCGATCCGCTCGTCGACCTGGAACAGCGTGGTCACCGCCCAGGGCATGTCCAGGGCGGCAAGGGCGGACAGCATGTGCGCCGGGCTGCGCCCCCCGGACACCGCGAGCGTGAATGACCCGTGGTCGCAGACCGCGGCACGTGCCCGCCGGGCGATCTCGTGGGCTGCGGCCGTCGCGGCCGCCTGCGCCGTGGGGCCCACTTCCACCAGCGGCTCGGAACTCGGTGACACTGTGCGGTCCTCTCGTGGGGGTGATCGGTGCCGGCCTCCGGCAGACGTGAGCTCGTGCTGGGAGTCATCCTCGGTCACGGCCACCGCCACGGGTGCGGCACCAGGGCCTCGGCGGCTGCGAGCAGCTGGCCGGCATCCCTGCGGGGCATCGGGCTGCGCAGTGCGGCCAGGTCGTCGGCGCCGAGCGCGAGTGCGGTCGCCGGGACCACGGCAGCCCCAGCGACACTCCCGGGGACGCTCCCGGGGACGCTCCCGGGGTCGGTGCTGTCGCCCGATCCTGCGGTCGGGGGCGACCCGCTCCACGCCGCTCGCGCCGCCGCATCGCGATCGAGCAGGAACGCTGCCACGTAGGCCAGCGCCGCCGCGTGCTTGCACCACCCGTCGTCGCATCCATAGGGGCAGGTGCAGTCCGCCGCGACCCGGTCCGAGCCGGAGATCGTGGTCCGGGCCAGGCGGACCTCGTAGGGCGTGGCCCCCGTCCCCTGGATCTGCGCGGAGAAGCCCTCGGCCTCGACCTGGAGGGACACGACCTGTCCGGCGCGGGCGTAGGTGCGTCCGCGGGCCAGGATCTGCGGGGCGCTCTCCATCTCCGCGGCGGCGACGAGCTCGACGGCCAGCGGATCGCTGACCTTCCCGGGCTTGGGGACGACGACCCCGCCCTCGACCGCCCGCCGCGGCGGGATGTCGTAGTAGCTGCCCCAGCGCGCCCGGCTCATTCCAGGACCCGTTCCCGGACGAGGCCCACCAGGGCGGACAGGTCGGCGTCGGACATCTCGGTGATGGCCGACTCCGTCGACCGGACAACGGACGCCGCCAGCGAGCGCTTCGCCGACAGGGCCTCGTCGATCCGGTCCTCCAACGTCCCCGGGCAGACCAGCACGTGCACCGAGACCTTCTGGTGCTGGCCGATGCGCCACACCCGGTCCGAGGCCTGGTCCTCGACCGCCGGGTTCCACCAGCGGTCGAGGTGGATCACGTGGTTGGCGCGCACGAGCGTCAGCCCGGTGCCACCAGCCTTGAGGGAGGCGATCAGGATCGGTGGGCCGTCGGGCTCGCTGAATGCGCTGACCGTCGCCGAGCGGGCTGCCCGGCTGTCGGAGCCCGTCAAGGTCGCCACCTCGACGCCGAGGGCATGGCGCAGGTGGGCTGCGAGGTCGGGCACGAACGACGCGAACTGGGTGAAGACCACCACGGCCTGCCCCTCGTCGACGATCTGCGCGCACAGGTCGACCAGGCGGGTCACCTTGCCGGACCGCTCTCCCAGCGAGTGCCGGGACTCGGTCAGCAGGGCGGGGTGGACGCAGATCTGCTTGAGGCGCGCGATCCCACCCAGCACGGCGGCCCGACGGCCCATCAGCTCCGGATCGGCGCCGGCGGGTCCCCGCCCACCCGCCGCGTCCGCCGTACCCCCCGACGCCGCGGCCCGGCGGAGCTCCTCGAGCGCGCCCATCATGTCGGCCACGACCGCCTCGTAGGCGCCGACCTGCTCCCGGGTCAGCGTGCAGTCCGCGCGGATGACCTGACGATCGGGCAGGTCGGGCAGGATGCCGGGATCGGTCTTGACCCGGCGCAGCAGGAACGGCCCGACGACGGCGCGCAGGCGGGCGACCTCGGTGGGATCGCCGGATGCGTACCGCGCGGCGAACTGCTTGCGCCGGGGGAGCAGCCCCGGATGGGCGAAGGCCATCAGCGACCACAGGTCCCCCAGGTGGTTCTCGACCGGGGTCCCGGTGACGACCAGGCGGTGGGTGGCGCGCAGCGTGCGCGCCGCGCGGGCGGCCCGGGTGTCCGGGTTCTTGATCGCCTGGGCCTCGTCGAGGACGACCCGGTGCCAGTGCACCTGTGCCAGGGACTCGTCGCGGGCCAGCAGGCCATAGGTGGTCACGATGATGTCGGCGTCGGCGGCCGCCTCGGCAAGCGACCCACGGGCGGTGCCATGGAAGGAGCGCACGCGCAGACCCGGGGTGAACTGGGCGGACTGGCGCGCCCAGGTGTCCACCAGGGTCACCGGGCAGACGACCAGCGTCGGACCCACGTGGTCGGCCTGGATCCAGGTCAGCACCTGCAGGGTCTTGCCCAGTCCCATGTCGTCGGCCAGGATCCCGCCGACCTCGTTGTCGGCCAGCCACGACAACCAGTCCAGGCCCGCCCGCTGGTAGGGCCGCAGTGATGCCTGGACGCCGTCGGGGACGGGCCTCGGGCGCGCCGGCCGCAAGCCGGCGGGCAGGACCTCGGCGGCGTCGAGCTCGATGCCCTCGAAGGCCTCGTCGGCCAGGAGATCGCCGGGGGTCACCGGCCGGCGCAGCCGTCGCGCCAGTGCCGCCAGGCGCTGGGCGTCCTGCGGCCCGATCCGCAACCAGCGGCCACGCACCGACACCAGCTCGGACTTCGACGCCGCCAGGGCGGCCAGGTCCTCCGCGGTGAGTCGCTCACCGTCGACCAGGACCTCGGCCGCCAGCCCCAGCCCGTCCACGCCCAGCGCACCGGTGCCCGAACCGACCGAGGCCAACCGGCGGCGTACCGGCGACGGGTGCAGCAGCCCGCCCGGGGCGATCACGTCGAACCCCGCGGCCTGCACCCGGGGTGCCACCCGGTCGACGAGCTCCAGCACGTCGGTGTCGGCCAGGCCGACGGCCGACCTGCCTGCGAGCCCCTCGACCAGCTCGGGCAGGCGGGCGCCCCACGCCCGGCGCAGCATGCTCGCCTCCGTGTCGGCCCACCGCGCCCAGGGGTCGGGCGCGGCACCGAACAGCGCCGGGTCGGCGCTGCCCCACGGCAGCCGGGTGGTCGGCTCGTCGACACGGATGGCCAACGGCGCCAGGGACCACCGGGCCGGAGCGCCGGTGCCGGTCGATGCCTCGGGGCCCGGCGGGCTGAGCACCAGGGCGATCCGGGCGTTCGCCCCCGCCCGGGCGATCACATGATCGGCCCACAGCAGGGCCCCGCGCTGGCCGGAGGCAGCCGGATCCAGGTGGATCGACAGGTCCGGGTCCACCAGGCCCGCGGCGATGCGCGCGTCCACCACGGCGTCGACGAAGGCGCGCAGCCGCGCCTCAGGCTCGTCATCGACCACCACACCGGCGGCCAGGCACGCGACCACAGCGGCGTCGAGCGCACCCGCCAGCGGCGGACCGGTTGCCGCCCGCCACCGCCAGCCAGCACCGTCCGGGACGGGGACGGGTGACTCGTCGGCGGCCCGGATGGCGGCTGCCGCCAGACGTGCGAGCGCCACGGCCCGCAGGGTGGGTGGGCCGGGGGCACTGGCCGATCCCGGATCAAGGAGGTCGGCCACGCGCTGCCCGAGCCGCGCATCGACCGGGGCCGCCCACACCCGCCCGGGAGCCATCCCGCCGCCGATCGGCAGTGAGCGCATCGTGGCGGGACCATCCCCGGGGGCCGTGGTCCACAGCCCGTCACGGTCCAGCAGCAGGTCCACCCCCCGCGCGGACGGGGCGCCGCGCCGCGCCGCCGATCCCGAGCCTGTCCTGCGCGCCACGAGGCAAGGGTAATGAGTCGGTCCGGGCCGGGGCGCCCGCGCTCCGGCGGGGAGCGCCGGGCGCCCAGCGGCGCTCCCCTCGGTGGTCGGCTACTGTCCGGATGTGGTCACTGCAGCCTGGATCGTCAACCTCGGCTCGGCTCCGCTCGCGGCGGCTGTGGACAGGTGGCGGGAGCGCCTGGCATCCACGGGGATCCGCGACGCCGGGGAGCCCGGATCCGCGACCGATCTGGCAGCGGCGGATGTCGTCATCGTGTGGGCCGACCGCCCCCTTGACCCCAGCCTGACGCGGGCGCTGGCCGACCCCGGCGTGCGCGTGCTGCTCGCGGGTCCGAGCCTCATGCGTGCGGACCCGGAGGGGGTCCTGTCCGAGGCGGCCGGGCTGCATCCGGGCACCAGCTCGCCGGTGCATCCCGTGCGGCTGCGGATGGGCCCCGACGGGCAGCGCCTGTACTCCGCCTTCCACGTCCACGGAGACCACGCGCACCACGACGAGCACGAGCACCTCAGCGGCCAGGTGGCCACCGTCGAGCGGATCGCCGACGACGTCCGCGTGCTGCGCACGGCTCGCCTTGGACTCACCGACCACCCGGTGCTGACCTGGCGGCCCTCGACGGCGACGGCCGCCTGGACCATGGGCACGACCCCGGACGCGGTCACCGATCCCGACGCGACCCGGCTGCTGGTCCAGGTGCTGCGCGAGATGGCCGGGCAGCCGGCTCCGGAGGCGGTCCGGGTCGGCCTGCTCGGCTACGGGGCCATCGGCCATGAGCACAGCCGCGCCGTTCGGGCCATCGACGGACTGACCCTCACGGCTGTCTGCGACACGTCGCTGGAGCGCCTCCAGCACGCGGAGGCCGCCGCACCCGGGGTCGCGACGATGACCTCGGCCGCCGCCCTGCTCGAGCGCGACGACGTGGACCTCGTCGTGGTCTCGACCCCGCCGAGCTCGCATGCGACGTGGGCCCTGCGCGCGATCGCCGCCGGCCGGCACGTCGTCGTGGAGAAGCCGTTCGCGATCCGGACGGCTGAGGCCGACGAGGTCCTGGCGGCCGCGGCTGCCGCGGACCTGCTGGCGGTCGTCTACCAGAACCGCCGGTTCGACCCGGACCACCTCGCGGTCCGCCGCACGGTCTCCCGCGGCGACCTGGGCGAGGTGTTCCACATCGAGACGTTCGTCGGCGGCTACGGGCACCCGTGCAACCTGTGGCACTCCGACGAGGGGGTGTCCGGTGGGGCGTTCTACGACTGGGGCTCGCACCTGCTCGACCAGGTCCTCGACCTGGTGCCCACGCAGATCGAGCACGTCACCGCGGCCAGCCACAAGCGACACTGGTTCGACGTGACGAACGCCGACCACTCGCGCGTCACGATCCGCTTCGTCGACGGCGTCGAGGCGGAGTTCACGCACTCGGACCTCGCCGCGGCCATGAAACCCCGGTGGTACGTCCTGGGGACCCGTGGGGCCATCGTCGGTACCTGGCGCGCGGAGCGGATCGTGTCCCGCAGCGACATCGGCACCCTCGTCGAGGACAGGCTCGCCCCGGCAGACTCCCCGCCCGAGCTGGAGCTGCACGCGGCCGACGGCAGCATCACCCGGGTGGCGACGCCGGCCGGTCCGGCCCACCCGTTCCACCGCGAGCTGGCCGACAGGCTGCTGTTCGGGCTGCCCATGACCGTCACCGGCGAGCAGTCCCGGCGCGTGCTGTCGGTCATGGAGGCGGCCTCGGCGTCCGCTGCCGACCACGGCCGCCCGGTGGTCCCGCGGTGAGCGCGCCCCGACCGGTCCGGTGGGGGTTCCTCGGGGCCGGGTTCGTCGCGTCCAAGGGGATGGCCCCGGCCGTGCACGCGGCGCAGGGCGCGGTCCTCCAGGCTGTGGGTGCCCGCGACGCCGTCCGGGCGGCCGCCCTCGAGCCCGTCGGGTCGGTCGGGTCGTACGCCGAGATCTGCACCCGTGACGACGTCGACGCCGTGTACGTGTCCCTGCCCAACAGCGACCACCTGCACTGGGTCCAGTTCGCCCTCGGGGCCGGCAAGCACGTCCTCTGCGAGAAGCCCCTGGGGATGGACGCCGGCGAGGTCGCGGCCATGCGGACCGCGGCCGAGCGGTCCGGCCTGCTCCTCGTCGAGGCGGCGTGGAACCGGTGGCATCCGCGCACGCGGCGGATCGAGGCGCTCGTCGCCCCGATCACGGGCCCCCGGGACGTCCGTGCCTGGTTCACGTTCCCGGGGGTCCCGGCCGACAACTACCGGCTGGATCCGGCACGCGGCGGTGGGGCGCTGCTGGATGTGGGCTGCTACGTGGTCTCGGCTGCGCTGGCGGCACTCTCGGCAGATGCGGTGGACGTCGCCGCGGTCGAGCGGCACCTCGGACCGACCGGGGTGGACCTGACGACGTCCGCCGTCGTCACGCACGCCAACGGGTCGGCCCGGGTCACCGCCTCCTTCGAGCGCCCCGAGGCCCAGGGCCTGACCATCGCGGCTCCGGGGCTGTCCGTCGAGTTCGGCGGCCAGGCGTTCACGACCTGGCGGGAGCCGTGCGTCCTGCGCCTCGTGGACGACGGCGGCGCCCACGAGGAGGTGTTCCCCGCCTGCGATCCGTATCAGCTCATGATCGAGGCGGTGTCGGCCCGGATCCGTGGCGAGGACGCCTGGGTGCTGGCGCTGGAGACCTCCGCAGGGGTCGCCGCCACGCTGGACGCGATCGCCGCCCAGCCGTCGACCACCCGATGACCCCGGTCGGCCTCCGGCCAGCGGCCCGCCTCCGGCATGCGGCCCGTGCCCGGCCAGCGGCCCGTGCCCTGGTCCTGGGCCTGGTCCTGGGCCTGTCCACCGGGTGCGCGTCCTCCGGGGGGACGTCCCCGGGCCCGCTCGGCGGTGCCGACCCGGAGGTTCCCGCCGACGAGCCGCTGGTCCCCGGGGAGTCCTCGACATCCGGGATCGTCACCCACGTCGTCGATGGGGACACCGTGGACGTCGACGGCGTCGGGCGGATCCGCGTGATCGGCATCGACACCCCGGAACGAGGTGCCTGCGGCTACGAGTCGGCCACCCAGGCGATGTCCGTCCTGGTCCTGGGCCGACCGGTCACGCTCGTACCCGGTGCGACCGACGACATGGACCGCTACGGCCGGCTCCTGCGCTACGTGGATGTCGGGGCACGCGACGCGGGCCTGTCGCTGATCGCCGACGGCTGGGCGATCGCGCGCTACGACAGTCGCGACGGCTATGGGCGGCACCTGCGCGAGGACGCCTACGTCTCGGCCGACGCGGACTCCGCGGATCTCGGCTGCTACCCCGACGACGAGCCCTGATCCAGCGGGCTCACAGCAGGGGCGGGACCTCCGCGGGCGTGGGCCGGACGACCACGGCGATGGGCTCCGTCGCGGGCCCCTCGCCGAGGCTGGTCACGGCCGCGACCCGCACGTAGTACGTGACACCCTCGGTCAGCCCCGCCCACTCGTGCGCCATGGTGTCCGGGTGCAGCTCCACGGGGCTCCCGGGCAGTGGCTGGCTGGCCGCGGCGTCGGAGAAGATGTATGCCCGGTAGCCGGTGATCGGCTGGCCGCCGTCGTCGGCGGGGGGCTGCCAGCCCAGGCCGACGGTGCCGATGATGAGGCTGCCACCGGTGGCCTCGAGCGGGACGGACGGGGGGCCCTGCGGGGTCACGGCCGACGAGCACCACGGGCCGGTGGGGCTCTCCCCGGCGCTGTTCACGGCGGCGACCGTCACGTGGTGCGTCGTCCCGTTCGCCAGGCCGGTGACGACGGCCTCGACGGCGCCGGCCGGTGCGTCGATCGTCTGGACGGCCTCCCCGTCCGGGTCGGTGCGCACGCGGATCCGGTAGGCGGTGATCGGTGCGCGCTCGTCGGCCAGTGCAGGTGTCCAGCGGGCGGTCACCTGCCGGTCGCCGGCCACCACCGACTCCACGATCGGCTGCGAGGGGACCCCCGCGGGCATCTCGGAGCCGCCGAGCGTCACGGTGTCCTGCCCCGGGATGCCGACGGCGGGGCTGCGCAGGTCCGCTCCCACGAGGTTCGACAACAGGTCGGCCACGTTCTGGCCGGTCACCTGGTTGGCGCGCGTCGTGCCGTTCTCGCCGCTGCAGCTGCGGAACACCACCGCGGCTGCGGAGTCGTCGAACGTGTTCCCGGTGATGGTCGGGTTGGTGGTGCCGCACGCGCGGATGCCGACCGACCCGGAGCTGGAGCTGATGGTGTTGGCCGTGATCACCGGGTTGGCCCAGTTCATGATGTGGATGGCGTCGTCGGAGTTGCTGGTGATCGTGTTCCCGGTGACCGTGATGTCGGTGTGGTAGGCCCCGGCAGTGAAGTTGTGGGTGCCCAGCGCGCGCTCCATCCCGTCGAACCGGTTGCTGGAGATGGTGACGCGGACGTTGGGGGTGCCGTCCTGCGTGCTCCACACCGACCCGAACCCGCCGGTCCGCCGGTCGGGGGTGTCGAGGTTGATCGCCTCGGCGGTGTCGCGGCTGCCGGCGGCGGCGTCGAGGAACTCGTTGCCGGAGATCGTGCAGTCCGCGCAGGCGTCCATCTCGATGAAGTGGTTGTTGTTCATCCGCTGGAAGGTGATCCCCGAGATCGTCACGTCACGGTTGTGCCCGGCGATGATGGCCAAGGAGTCGCGCACGTTGGCCAGGTCGATCACCGAGCGTCCGCCGCCGGCCCCGGTGATCGTGATCCCGGAGGCGCCGTCGTGGCCACCGACCGCCCCCTTCTTCTTGCCCAGGGACGGGCGGATCAGCATGAACATCGAGTTCGACGCCGAGAACTTCTTCGTCCCGGTCCTCGACCCCTTCACCAGGGTGGTGCCCTCGGACAGCCGGATGGTGGTGTTGCTCGGGACGTAGATGGTCGATGAGATCTCGTACCGCCCGGGACCGAGGACGAGC
This sequence comes from uncultured Actinomycetes bacterium, assembly GCA_963774745.1. Classification (GTDB taxonomy): domain Bacteria; phylum Actinomycetota; class Actinomycetes; order S36-B12; family CAIYMF01; genus Prado023. The sequence goes on from CAVZGE010000002.1 coordinate 733,610, forward strand.
GTCCCGCCGCCGGCGGCCTCGAACCTCTGCATGTAGGAGCGGATCAGGTAGTAGTCCCGCGTGTACCTGTTGACCGACTTGTACCCGGCCAGCTTCCCGAGGATGCGCGACGACGGGGACACCCAGTAGGTGTTCCCCGGCGACGGCGCGGGATCGGGGGCCTCGGACACCTCGACCCACGGGCTGGCGGTGAGCTTCTTGGTGGCCCTGGCCCGGACCCGGATCGACGACGACCCGGGGGGCAGCGTGACCTCGGCCCGCCCCTGCGCCAGCTTCTCGGTGGTCGTGCGCCTCGCGTTGGCGGCATCGCGGTACCTGACCTGGATGGACCTCGCGCTCGAGGTGGCCACCAGGGTCACGGCACCCGATGCCGGAGGCCGAGGAGGTGACCGACAGCGTGGCCGTGCGCTGTCGGGCCGGCGCCTGCGGCACCGCTGGTGTGGTCGTCGGACCGGCGGCGGGGACCACGCCGGTGTCCGTCGGTTCGGCTCCCGTGGGGTTGGCGGTCGCAGGCAGGGCCGACAGCACGAGGGCGCCCGCCAGTGCGATCGCCGCGGTCACCATCCTCGAGCGCACCGACACATCTCCCACCGTGTGGGCAGGACGCACTGACGCGGCATCCTGCGCAGGGCCAACTCTACGCCGCGCTGGCGCGCAGGGCCATGGCCCAACTGGCCCGCATCCGGTGTGCCAGACTCCCCACGGCGCACCGAGGAGGGCCACGTGGAGGATCGAGTCGTGAGGGCGCTGGCCCGGGCCGAGGGCCGGTACGGGTTGGTGATCGTCCTGGTGATCATGTCGTACCTGATCGCGGCCACGGGGGACAGCGAGATCGGTCGACTCGTGATGGTCCTGGTGCAGCTGGCCACCGTGTGGCTGGTGTTCACCGTCAGCGAGGCGCGTCGCGCCCGGCGCCTGGCCGCCGGGCTGGCCCTGGCCGTCCTGGCCGTGATCGTGCTCGGGGTGGTGGGCGTGCTGTCGGTCAGTGACGCCGCGTGGGCCACGGCCCTGGCCGAGGGGCCGCTGCTCGTCGTCCTGGTCGCCCTCTACGCGCTGACCCCGGTCGTGATCCTGGAGCACATCATCCGGCGGCCGGTGGTCGACCGCCAGACCCTGCTGGGCGGGGTGGCGGCGTACCTGCTGATCGGCATGACGTATGCCTTCGCCTACCTGGCCCTCGGGGAGATGGGCGGCGCCACCCCGTTCTTCGGCGACCAGGGTGCGGGGACCACCGCGCAGTGCCTGTTCTTCAGCTTCACCACGCTCACGACCACCGGGTACGGAGACCTGGTGCCGGCGGCCAACCCGGGGCAGTCGCTGGCCATCTCCGAGGCGGTCCTGGGGCAGCTCTTCCTGGTGACGGCGCTGGGCAAGATCGTGTCCAACCTCGGCTCCCGACGCCAGACCGAGCAGGCATCGGGCTGACGCCGCGCCGGACGTCCCTGCGCAGCCCTGGCGCCGGCGGGCGTCAGGCTGGTTCCACGCCCCAGTCGAGGATGACCTTGCCCGAGTTGCCGCTGGCGGTGACCGCGAACGCCTCGGCGAAGTCCTCGATCCGGTACCGGTGGGTGATCACCGGCGAGAGGTCCATGCCTGCCTGCAGCAGCGAGGCCATCTTGTACCAGGTCTCGAACATCTCCCGGCCGTAGACCCCCTTGATCCGCAGCCCCTTGAAGATGACCTGGTCCCAGTCGATCGCCACCTCGTCGGTGAAGATCCCGAGCATGGCGATCCGGCCCCCATGGGCCATGGTGTCGAGCATCTGGCGGAAGGCCGTGGGATTCCCGCTCATCTCCAGGCCGACGTCGAAACCCTCGGTCATGCCCTGCTCGGCCATGACCTGGCGCAGGTCCTCGTGCGCGACGTCCACGACGCGGGTCGCGCCCATGACTCGCGCGAGCTCGAGGCGGTAGGGGTTGATGTCGGTGACGATGACGTTGCGGGCGCCGACGTGCCCGGCGATCGCCACGGCCATCACGCCGATCGGGCCGGCACCGGTGATCAGGACGTCCTCGCCGACCATGTCGAAGCTCAACGCCGTGTGCGTGGCGTTGCCGTAGGGGTCGAAGATCGTGGCGATCTCGTCGGAGACCGCGGCGGGCACCCGGAACAGGTTGCTCGCGGGCAGGGCGAGGTACTCGGCGAACGACCCGGGTCGGTTCACCCCGACGCCGATGGTCTCCTTGCACAGGTGCCGCTGCCCGGCCCGGCAGCGCCGGCAGTGCCCACAGACGATGTGCCCCTCGCCGGTGACCCGCTCACCGACCGAGTAGCCGGTGACCGCGGAGCCGAGGGCAGCGATCCGGCCGACGTACTCGTGGCCCACGTGCATGCCCAGGGTGATGTGCTGCTGCGCCCAGTGGTCCCAGTTCCAGATGTGCACGTCGGTGCCGCAGATCGAGGACTTCACGATGCGGATCAGGACGTCGTTGGGACCGATCTCGGGGACCGGGACCTCCGTCATCCACAGCCCCACCTCGGGGCGGGCCTTCACCAGCGCGCGCATGGTGGCCGGGATCTGCTCGGTCATGCGATCACCCCCAGCTCGCGGCCGACCCGGGCGAACGCCGCCATCGCGGTGTCGAGATCCTCGGTCGAGTGCGCGGCCGACATCTGGGTCCGGATCCGGGCCTGTCCCCGCGGCACCACCGGGAAGGAGAAGGCGGTCACGTACACACCCTCGTCGAGCAGCCCGGCGGCGAGGTCGACCGCCAGCCGGGCGTCGCCGAGCATCACCGGGATGATCGGGTGCTCGCCGGGGATGAGGTCGAAGCCCAGGTCGGTCATGCCCGCGCGGAAGTGCGCGGCATTCGCGCGCAGCTGGGCGCGCAGGCCATCACCGTCGGCGAGCATGTCCAGGACGCGCAGGCTGGCGGTCACGACGGCGGGGGAGACCGAGTTGGAGAACAGGTAGGGCCGCGAGCGCTGGCGCAGCAGGTCGATGACCTCCTTCCGGGCGGACACGTACCCGCCGCTGGCGCCGCCGAGGGCCTTGCCGAGCGTGCCCGTCAGGATGTCCACGCGGTCGGCCACCCCGTGCAGCTCCGGCGTGCCGCGCCCGTGCTCGCCGACGAACCCCACGGCGTGGCTGTCGTCGACCATCACCATCGCCGAGTGCGCCTCGGCCAGGTCGCAGATCGCCGGCAGGTCGGCGATGTGGCCGTCCATGCTGAAGACGCCGTCGGTGACGATGAGGATGAAGCGCGCCCCACCCTCGCGGGCGGCGACCAGCTGCCGCTCGAGGTCGGCCATGTCGTTGTTCGCGTAGCGGAACCGGCGTGCCTTGCACAGCCGCACCCCGTCGATGATCGAGGCATGGTTGAGGGCGTCGGAGATGATCGCGTCCTGCTCGCCCAGCAGCGGCTCGAACACCCCCCCGTTCGCGTCGAAGCAGGACGAGTACAGCTGTGTCGCCTCGGTGCCGAGGAACTCGCTGATCCGGGCTTCGAGGGCGGTGTGGATGTCCTGGGTGCCGCAGATGAACCGCACGCTCGACAGGCCGAACCCGTGGGTGCGCAGCCCCTCGGCGGCGGCCGCGACCACCTCGGGGTGGTTGGACAGGCCGAGGTAGTTGTTGGCGCACAGGTTGATGACGCGACGGCCGTCGGCATCGACCCATGCGCCCTGCGCGGTGGTGATCACCCGCTCGCGCTTGTACAGCCCCTGCTCGGTGATCTCAGCGAGCTGGCCGCGGACATGGGCGAGGAAGGTGGGGTCCACGAGGGACCATCCTGCTGCATCAGCCGCATCCGGTGCGGCTCAACGGGGCCGCACCGCCAGCGGCGCGGTCGCGGTCGGGGCACAATCGGGCCCGTGACGCGACGGTTCGTGGGCTGGCTGCTGGCCGCGTCGGCGTTCATCGTCGCCGGCGCGCTGGTGCTGCTCGGCTCGACCGGGGACGTGTCGCGCAGCTCCACGACGGCCGGGACCACGCCGATCCGGGTGGTCGGGCCCGCGGGCGAGGTGCGCAGCCCTGCGGTCGTCCTCGCGCACGGGTTCTCGGGCAGCGCGGCGATGATGGATCCGATGGCCAGCGCCCTGGCGCGGGCGGGGCACGTGGTGGTGATGCCCGACCTCCCCGGGCACGGTGGCAACTCGGTGCCCCTGGACGACGGAGCCCTGGACCGCGCTGTCAGCGATGCGGTGACAGCCGCGGCCGAGCTGGCCGGACCACCGGTCGCGGTCGTCGGCCACTCGATGGGCGCCGGCGCGGTGACCGCGTGGGCGGTGGACAACCCGAGCGTGGCCACGGTGGCGATCAGCCTGCCCAGCGCCGAGGATCTCCCCACGGACCCGGCCAGCCCGCGCAACCTGTTGGTCCTCTGGGGATCAGCGGAGTCGGCGCGGTTCTCCGATGCGGCGCTGGCAGCACTGCAGGCGGGCTACCCGGACGCCGTGCCCGGCCAGACTGTCGGCGACCGGGAGCAGGGGACCGCCCGGCGGGCGGTCGAGATCGCCGGTGCGGAGCACATCTCGGTGATCTACCGGCAGCAGTCCTTCGAGGAGGTGGCCGCCTGGCTGGGCGACGGCCAGCCCGAGGGGGACGCCCGGTTGGGCGGGGTGCTGCTCGTGCTCGTGGGCGGGGTGCTGGCGGCCCGTCCGCTGCTCGCGCTGGCCGGCGGCGGGGCTGGGCCCGGCTCGGTCGCGCAGTCCTCGGATGGCATGGGCCGGCCGCTGGTCGTCCTCGTTGGAGCTGCTGTGGCGGCGGGGCTGGGTGCCGCCGCGGTACAACCCGTGACCGATCTCGTCCCGGTGGCTGTGACGGGCTATCTGCTGGGCTGGTTCGCCGTCGGGGCCCTCGTGATCGGCGTCCTCGGACGACGTCGTGGGGCCCCGGTGGGCACTGCCCGTGCACTGGGATGGGGCGCCCTGGCCGGCGGCATCCTGGCGGTGACCATGGCCCTGCCCGCTCGGTTGACCTGGGCAGCCTACGACCTCGTCGGCCTGCGCCCCTGGGTGTTCGTGGTGCTCCTGCTCGTGCTCGGCGGATGGTTCTGGGCCGAGGCCCGGATCATCGCCGGAACCCGCGGCCGGCGTCGCGCGGTCGTCCTGATCGGCAGCCGGCTCATCGTCGTCGCCGGGCTGCTGGCCGCTGTCCCACTGCTCGGGGCGCCGGGCTTCCTGACGCTGACGGTTCCGCTGGTCGTGCCGATCCTGCTGCTGCTGGCCGTCCTGGCCGGCTGGGCGCGTGACCCGTTGGCTGCTGCTGCTGCCCAGTCCCTGCCGCTGGCGCTGGTGATGGCCACGACCTTCCCCCTGGTCGGCTGATCGCCGGGCACGGTGGACGACACGCCCAGCCGACGTTTCGGACGATGTCGGGGGCCTCGCCTACACTCGAGGCAGGTTCGAAGGCAGGGGCGCGAGCAGCGTCCGGGGTGTGGAGGGAATGGTCATGGAGTCTGGCGTCGACGTCGCAGCGGCTTCCTCGCTGCCCCTCGGCGAGGGTTCCGGCCTCAGCGAGCGTGACCTGCGGATCCTGGAGTTCGAACGCCAGTGGTGGCGCTACGCCGGGGCCAAGGAGCAGGCGATCCGCGAGCTCTTCGAGTGCTCGACGACCCGGTACTACCAGATGCTCAACACCCTCATCGACGATCCCGCCGCGCTGCGGGCCGATCCGATGCTGGTGAAGCGACTGCGCCGCATGCGCTCGACCCGCCAGCGCGCCCGCTCAGCCCGCCGCCTCGGCATCGACCTCTAGAAGTCCCGCCCGTCCGCCGGCCCGCATCCCCGGCGGTCGTCTCGTCCACTTTTCCGCGGCCCAAGTCCGTTCTCGTCCGGATCTGCGACCGCGAACGCTCGGGAATCCGGACGAGGAGCAGTCGCCTGAGGGACGCGGACGAGGAGCAGTCGCCGGAGCGACGCTGCGGTCAGCCGCCGGCGACTGCCGGGATGATCGAGACCTGCGCGCCGTCCGGGGTCGCTGCGTCCAGCCCGCCCTCGAACCGGACGTCCTCGTCGTTGACGTACACGTTCACGAACCGCCGAAGCGCGCCCTGGTCGTCGAGGACGCGCGCGGTCAGGCCCGGGTACGCGACCTCGAGCGCGGTGATCGTCGACGACAGCGTGGGTTCCGTGGGCTCGACGCTGACCTCGGCGACGCCGGCGGTGTAGGTGCGCAGGATGGTGGGAATGCGGACTGCGACGGACATCAGGGCTCCTCGTCGTGACGGGCGGGGGAGTCGGATCGGGAGTCCTCAGCCACCGAGGGCGGCGCGGAACTCATCGATGCTTGGGGGAATGGTAGCCGTCGGACCGACCTGCGGGGCCACGGCGTCGAGGGTCTTGAGCCCGTCGCCGGTGTTGTAGACCACGGTCTCGGCCTCCGGATCGAGCTGGCCGGTGGCCAGCAGCTGACGCAGCGTCGCCACCGTCACCCCACCTGCGGTCTCGGCGAAGATCCCCTCGGTCCGGGCCAGCAGCCGGATCCCGGCCACGATCTCCGCGTCGGACACGTCGGCGATCGCCCCACCGGTGCGCCGGGCGACGTCAAGCGCGTACGGGCCGTCTGCCGGGTTCCCGATGGCCAGGGACTTGGCGATCGTGTCCGGCTTCACCGGCCGGATCACGTCGATGCCCGCCCGGAACGCCTGCGCGACGGGCGAGCAGCCCGTGGCCTGTGCCCCGAACACCCGGTACGGGGTCGGCTCGACCAGGCCGAGCCGGCCGAGCTCGCCGAAGGCCTTGTCGACCTTGGTCAGCAGGGACCCCGACGCCACGGGGATGACCACCTGCTCGGGCAGCCGCCAGCCGAGCTGCTCGGCCACCTCGTAGCCCAGCGACTTCGATCCCTCGGCGTAGTACGGCCGCAGGTTGACGTTCACGAAGCCCCACGTGGAGGTCAACGGGTCGCCGACGAGCTCCGAGCACAGCCGGTTGACGTCGTCGTAGTTGCCCTCGACGGCGATGAGCGTCCCGCCGTAGACGGCGGTGGTGATCACCTTGCCGGCCTCGAGGTTGGCTGGGATCACCACGACGTGGCCCATGCCGGCGCGCGATGCCGCTGCGGCCACCGCGTTGGCGAGGTTCCCGGTCGAGGCGCACGACAGCGTCTGCAGGCCCAGCTGGCGGGCCGCCGAGAGGGCCACGGCCACGACGCGGTCCTTGAACGAGTGCGTCGGGTTGCCGGTGTCGTCCTTGACCCAGAGCCGGCGCATGCCCAGCTCGCGGGCGAGGTTGTCGGCCCGGACCAGCTTCGTGAACCCGGGATGCAGGCCGGGCAGATCGGCGATGTTCCCGGGAACGGGCAGCAGCGAACGGTAGCGCCAGATGCTCGGGGGCCCGGCGGCGATCTCCTCGCGGGTGGGCGCGACGATCTCGTAGCCGACCTCCAGCGGACCGAAGCACTCCATGCACGCGTAGGCGGCGCCCAGCGGGTACCGCTCACCGCAGGCACGGCAGGTCAGGTGGGTGGCCGGCCCGAAGTCCAGTTCGGTCGCGGTCGTCACGGCAACTCCTCGTCGGTGCATGCATCCCAGCCGGCGGGCTCGGGGTCGGGTCGGTGTGGCGCGGGGCGGGCGTGGTGGGGCGTGGCCCCTTGACCGGCTCGACAGGGCGCCGGGCCGGGACGGTCCGTGACCCTGCCACCGCTGCGCGATGACGGCATCCTTGACCGAAGGGGCCTACTGTAGCGGCTCCCCCAAAGGTCAGGAGGAGCTCCATGAGGGCGCGCATCAGGGCGCGGTCGGTAGCGAACTGGGTGAACCTGTCCACGCCCGCGGGCCTGTTCCTGGCTCGGGTGGCTGCGGGATCGCCGAGGCGCGCGCGCAACGGCATCTGGTTGGTCCACGACTACCACCTGCCCGTTCCTCCCGCCCCGGCGTTCACCCTGGGCAGCGTCGTGTTCCTGAGGTCGAGCCTTCCCGGGTCGGGCAGCGATCCGGTCGGGGCGGTCTCGCGGCACCTGCTCGACCACGAGGAGCGTCACGTCACGCAGTACGCCTGGTGCGGTGGGGTGGTCATGCCGGTCGCCTACATGGCCGCCGCGGGATGGTCGTGGCTGCGGACCGGCGACTTCGCCTCGCGCAACACCTTCGAACGGCGCGCAGGCCTCGCCGACGGCGGCTATCGGGAGCGACCGACCCGGCCGTGGTGGTGAGGAGGATCCGGTGTTCGGCTGAAGCGGCCTGGCGCAGGTCGATGAGGGCATGAGCGCACGAAGGGTCTGCCTCGGTCAGGGCCTCGGCTGGATCTCGTGCCCGTCGCCGTGACCCTCCTGGTGGCGCAGGTGGTAGGACAGCCACCCCATCCGGCGGTACTCGTGGTTGACCAGGGCGACCACGATCACGGTGACCGCCCCGAGCAGCGCCATGGTCGCGACGAACGGAGCGGCCACAGCGAGAGCAGCACAGGCTGCCGCCGCCAGTGCTCGCGGTCGGGACCATGAGTGGGCCATACGAGCCCGGACGAGCAGGTGCCCGGCGAGGTAGAGCGCGACTCCGCCGGCCAGCGAGACGGCAGCCAGCGGCTTGATGTGGCCGGCGAGGTCGACCGGCTCGGTGCCGACCATCGTCATCGTCTTCTTGACCCCGAGGGCCAGCAGGACGATCCCCGCGATCATCGGCCAGTGCATCACGCTGTAGGCGTCCCGGGCGGCACGGTTGCGGGCAGACCCGGTCAGGGCGGCCAGGTTGCGCTCCGCGGCCAGCGCGGTGATGTCGAAGTAGACCCACCACAGGCACGCGGCAATGATGAAGCCGAGCAGCGCCGTGACGCAGATGGCCGGCGACAGGGGAAGGGCGGATGCGCCCGCGCCGATGGCCACGATCGACTCACCCAGGGCGATGATCACGATCAGGCCGTGGCGCTCGGCGAAGTGGGTGGGGTTCAGCGCCCACCCGGCACCGCCTCCCCAGTACGCGCCCGCGACGTCCATCACCACCGCCGTCGCGAACAGCGCGATCTGCGCCCAGCCACCCACCAGGGATCCGACGAGGAGCACGAGCATCGCGAGGGCCACGGGCAGCCCGAACCGCCGGACCGCGGCGGCCATCGCGGGATCGTCGCGCCCCGCGAGGGCGAACAGGCCCAGGTGCAGGAACCTGACCACCGCGTAGGCGAGCACCAGGACCGTGGGTGTCGACAGCCAGCCGTCGAAGCCGCCGGGTGCGTCGTTGAACGCCTCGGGGAGCCCGATCGAGATGACCAGCATCATGCCCATGGCCGTGAACAGCAGGACCCGCACGAGTCCCTCGTCGAAGCGGATGGTCGTGCCGAGCCAGGCGTAGGCGACCCACGCCCACCAGATGAGCGCGAGAAGGAGCAGGCCCTCGAGCATCCCGACCGGCGTCAGGTGCTCGGCGATGTACCCGGTCACCTGCGTGATGGCGAACACGAAGACGAGGTCGAAGAACAGCTCGAGGGTCGTGACCCGATGCCCGGAAGCGGCCACCTCCAGGACCGGGCGGTGGTTGTGGCCCTCGGAGTCGCTGCTGGACATGGCCGGAGGCTACCGGCGTTGGTGAGCTGGGGCCTGCGATGAACGAGAGAGGGCGGCCCCGGGTGGGACCGCCCTCTCTCGTTCGACTCTTCGCTGTGGTGCTG
>CAVZGE010000003.1:0-839221 GCA_963774745.1 uncultured Actinomycetes bacterium
CACCACGCGCCGTACCCGATCCCGGCGCCGGTCCACCGAGTCGCGATGCCCGCCTGGGCCCGTCGCCGGGGCGGCAGCTCCGGTCGTCTGCGCAGTGTCCATGGGATGTCCCTCCGGTTGGGCGTTCGACTCGGCGGCGATGTCTGAATCCATGGTCGCCGCGCACACCAAGCTCAGTGTAGACATTGTGGACCAGGCGTTTGCGCTGGTCGCCCTTCGGTGTGGCGAGACGTCCCCGAGGGGACCCGGCCCCGTCCCGGCCCTGGTCTCAGGGGCGCGCGAGGTTCAGGATGGCTGTGGCCAGTGCGGCGAGTTCCTCGGTGGGGGTCTCGGTCAGGCCGGTGCCGACCTTGATGCGCGGTTCGAACGCGGCCCAGCCCACGACCAGGGCCGCGACGGCCCCGACCGCGACCTCGGGCGACAGCGGCCGGGAACACTGGGGTGGGTTGGGCCGTACCGGCGGCTCGCCGGGTGTCGATGTCGGACCGCAGGGACGCGAGGAACAGCGCGATCACCGGCGCCCGGTCGGTGTGCCGAGCTGCACCGTCCTCGGTGAGCATCGAGTTGATGAGTCACCCGGAGGCTGTCCTGGCGGTGCAGCAGGGTGTGGATGAGGCGATCGAGGCCGCCCAGGGCAGCTTCCGGGCTGGCCTCGGTGAACGCGAGCACCTCGTTGATGGTTCGGTCGATCACCGCGCGTTCCAGGTCCTGCTTGTTGCCGATGTACCGGTAGATCAGGGTGTGCGGGACTCCGGCGCGGGCGGCGATCTCGCGCACCGAGATGTCGGTGATCGGCCGGGTGGCCATGAGCTCGGCGGCCGCGTCGAGGATGGCCTCCCGCTTGAGGTCCACGGCAGACGGGCCGCGACCCGCTGCGAGGCCAGGGTGCGGGGATCGCCAGGCCTCGATGTCGCTGCGCAGCCACAGGTTGGTGCGCCCCTTCCCCCGGGTCACCGCGGGGCGGGGGAAGTCGGCGTACCGACGGCGGTAGGTCGACACGCTGTGCCGATGGGTCAGGCCCAGGGCCTGGGCCACCTGGCTGCTGTCGATCAGGTCATCAGGCTCGATCGGACACATGGTCCTAGTCAACCCAGTTAGACAGACCGTTGCCACTTGGGTCACGCCTCGACCCGCAGCGCGGGCACCGCGGGGGACCGATCGACGTCAATCTGGGGGGCTGCCCGTGCATCCGTCCGGGCCATCCAGGCCATGACCTCCTCGGCCAGGCGCCCGGTGCGCAGGGCTCCGGCCATGAACCGCATCGGCTTGTCGACGTGGGCGAAGAACGCCTTGAAGCTCGGGCACAGGTAGTGCAGTCCGGGCTCGCCGTCGGGGGTGGTGGTGAACCGGTCCTTGGGGCAGCCGCCGTGGCAGGCGAACCGGACGCTGCAGGTGCGGCAGTAGCGGGGAGGTCGTCGTGCTTGGCCTGTCCGAAGGCGACCTGCTTGGGCGAGCTGATCAGCTCGAGCATCGGGATGTCGGTGATGTTGCCCAGCAGGTGGTCGGGTTCGACGAAGTGGTCACACGAGTACAGGTCGCCGGTGTGCTCCAGGGCCACGGCGGTGCCGCAGGTGCGGGCGTGCACGCACATGCCGCCGGGCACGTCGAGGTAGTTGGCCAGGGTGGTGTCGAGCATCTGCACGAACACCCGGCCGACGTCGCGGCGGACCCACTCGTCGAAGACCGCGGACAGGAACGATCCGTAGCCGCCCGGGCTCACGGAGCGGTCGGTCACCTGGTTCCCGGTCGGGATCCTCTCCGGGCGAGGGCCGCTCCACGATCGGGATGAACTGGATGTACTCGCACCCAGGTCGTCGCGCAGGAACCGGTATACCTCCAGGGGGTGGTCCTCGTTCGCGGAGTTGATAGTGGTCAGCGCGTTCCACCGGACCCCGTGGGCCTGCAGGGTGCGCAGTCCGCGGAGCACGCGGTCGAAGGTGGGCTTGCCGCCCTTGTCCCTCCGGTACACGTCGTGCAGGTGCGCCGGTCCGTCGATGGAGACGCCGACGAGGAAGTCGTGCTCGGCGAGGAACGTCGCCCACGTGTCGTCGATGAGGGTGGCATTGGTCTGGATCGTGTGCTCGATGACCTGCCCCGGGCGCCGATGCCGCTCGACGATCTCCAGCACGTGCCGATAGAAGTCCAGGCCCATCATCGTCGGCTCGCCACCTTGCCAGGCGATGGTGACCTCGGGGGGTTCGGTGGGCGGCCAGGAGTTGGGCGATGTAGGCCTCCAGCACCGGCTCGGCCATCCGGAAGCGTGCTGCCCGGGTAGAGCTCCTCCTTGGCCAGGAAGAAGCAGTAGTCGCAGTCCAGGTTGCAGATCGCCGCGAGCACATGGAACGACGCCGGTGCCCGACGCGGGCGGGCGGCAGCGGCCGGGCCGGAGGCGATGCCGTCGGTGGGCACTCCCGCATTCTCGCAGCCGGATCCTGTCGAGGGTGGGGCTCGGGGCTACCGACCGCGACCGGCTGTCGGGAGGATCGGGGCGGTCGTCTGGTCGCCGGGGATGGCGATCGGACGCGGGGTATGGTAGCGAACGGTTCACCCTGTCGAACTCGCTGTCATCGAGGAGAGTCATGGCCATCAGCACCTACCCGACAGGGGACCCCGTTCCCCGGGGTCATCGGCCGCACCACCGATACGTCCAGCCCGGCGTGGCCGGAGCCGCCCGCGGCCGCCTGAGGGTGCGCCGAACGTCGTGTTCTTCGTCCTCGACGACGTGGGCTTCGGCCAGCTGTCGCCGTTCGGTGGTCTGGTGGACACCCCGGTCCTGGACGACCTGGCCGCGAGGGCCTGCGGTACACGAACATGCACACCACGGCGCTGTGCTCGCCGTCGCGGGCGTGCGTGCTGACCGGGCGCAACCATCACTCCCTGGGATCTGGCGTGCATCACCGAGGCGGCCACCGGCTACCCGGGTTACAACGGCATGCTGCCCTTCGACCGGGGGATGCTGCCCGGAGATGCTGCTGCCACTGGGCTACAACACGTTCTGCGTGGGCAAGTGGCACCTGACCCCGGCGGAGCACACGACGGCGGCCGGGCCGTTCGACCGGTGGCCGCTGGGCGTGGGTTCGAGCGGTACTACGGGTTCCTGGGTGGGGAGACCAACCAGTGGTACCCCGAGCTGACCTACGACAACCACGAGGTCGAGCAGCCCGCGCTGCCCGAGGACGGGTACCACCTGAGCGCGGACCTGGCGGACAAGGCCATCGAGTTCATCAAGGACGCGCACACCACCGCCCCGGACAAGCCGTTCTTCCTGTACTACGCCACCGGCGCCGGGCCACGCCCCGCACCACGTGCCCAAGGAGTGGGCCGACAAGTACACGGGCCAGTTCGACTCCGGGTGGGACGAGTACCGCGAGGTCGTCCACCAGCGCCAGATCGACATGGGGATCATCCCCGCGGGCACCGCGCTGTCCGCGCACGACCCGGACGTGCCGGCGTGGGAGTCGCTGTCCGCCGACGCCAAGCGGCTGTCCTCCCGGTTCATGGAGGTCTACGCCGGGTTCGTCGACTACACCGACCACCACTTCGGGCGGATCCTGGACTTCCTGGCCGAGATCGGGGAGCGGGACAACACCCTGGTCATCGTGGTGTCGGACAACGGGGCCAGCTCCGAGGGCGGGGCGGTCGGGTCGCTGAATGAGATGTTCTTCTTCAACAACGCCCCCGAGTCGCTGGCGGACAACCTGGCGATGATCGACCAGCTCGGCGGGGTGGAGACCTGCAACCACTACCCGTGGGGCTGGACCAACGCCGGCAACACCCCGTTCCGACGCTGGAAGCGGGAGACCTACCGGGGCGGCACGACGCGACCCGTGCATCGTGTCCTGGCCGGCGCGGATCACCGACGGCGGGGGGCTGCGCTCGCAGTACGCCCACGTGATCGACTTCGTCCCGACGGTCCTGGACGCCCTCGGCGTGCAGCCACCGGAGGCGATCCGTGGCGTGCCGCAGGCCCCGATCGAGGGCGTCAGCTTCGCCCACACCTTCGCCGACGCGTGCCGCCCCGAGCCGGCACCAGACCCAGTACTTCGAGATGATGGGCCACCGCGCGATCTACCACGACGGCTGGCGGGCGGTGTGCCCGTGGCCCGGGCCCACGTTCACCGAGGCCGCCGAGCAGGGCCTGCGGTTCGGCTCCCCGATCACCGCCGAGACGGCCTGGCCAGCCCTGGAGGCGAGCGGCTGGGAGCTGTACGACCTGACCGAGGACTGGTCGGAGACCCGCAACGTGGCCGCCGAGCACCCCGAGAAGCTCGCCGAGCTGGTCGACCTGTGGTGGGCCGAGGCCGAGAAGTACCAGGTCCTGCCCCTCGACGGTGACGTGCTGTACCGACTGACCATCGAGAAGCCGACGATCGCCGGCCCGCGGGACAGGTTCGTGTTCTACCCCGGTGGGGCGTCGGTGCCGTTCACCGCCACCCCGAAGACGTACAACCGGCCGTGGAGCATCACCGCCGAGGTCGTCATCCCCCCCGGCGGGGCGCAGGGCGTGCTGCTGGCCAACGGCGGGCGGACCGGTGGGTACACGTTCTTCGTCAAGGACCAGAAGCTGCACTTCCTCTACAACTGGCTGGGCCGCGACCGGTTCTGGCTGATGTCCCCGGACCTCCTGCCCGAGGGTGACGTGGAGCTGCGCTACGAGTTCGAGCCCACCGGGGCACCCGACCCGAGCATCGGTCACGGCGTCCCGGCCCGCGGGCAGCTCTACGTCAACGGCGACCTGGTCGCCAGCATCGACATGCCGTTCTCGGTGCTGCGCATGTTCGGCACCCAGGGCCTGACCTGCGGCTACGACGGCGGCGAACCCGCCGCACCCGAGGAGTACACCGGCGCGTTCCCGTTCACCGGCACCATCGCGCGGGTCACCCTCGACCTGTCCGGGGAGCTGATCGCCGACACCGAGGCCGACCTGCGCGTGGCCATGATGCGCCAGTAGGACTCGGGCGCGGCTGAGATCGAGGAGGAGCTGTGACCAGGGTCCCCTGGGGCCGCGAGACCATGGCCGGACTCGCAGGCGCGATCGGGTCCGTGCCCGACGGGATGGCCACCGCGGTGCTCGCCGGGGCCAACCCGATGGCCGGGCTGTACGCGTCCTTCGCGGGGCCCGCGGCCGGTGGGCTGCTGCAATCGACCACGGTGATGGTGATCGCCACCACCTCGGCCGCGGCCGTGACCACCGCCGAGGTGATGAACGCCGGACCAGCCGACCCGACCCAGACCCTGGCGACCCTGACCATCCTGGCCGGCGCGTTCATGCTGCTGGCCACCCGCCTGGGGTTCGCCAAGCTGATGCGGTTCGTGTCCGCCTCGGTCATGGGCGGGTTCATGTTCGGTGTCGGGCTGATCCTGATCCTCGGCCAGCTCGCCGACGCCACCGGGGTCACCACCAGCGGCGGATCGACCCTGGAGAAGGCCCTGAACACCCTGCGCCAGTGGCAGTCCTTCGACCGGGCGTCGGTGCTCACGGCCGCGACGGCGATCGGGATCAGCATCGCCCTGGGGCGGGGGAAGCTGGTGTCGCTGGCCCCCCTGATCGGGATCGTGTTCCCCACCCTGGTGCTGAAAGTCACCGGCACGCAGGTGGAGACCGTGGAGTCCTCGTCGGGTGCGATCGCGGTCGGCCTGCCCCCGTTGGTGCTGCCCGACCCCGGCCTGATCTCCCCGACGCTGGTCGCCTCGGCGGCGGCCCTGACGATCGTGGTCCTGGTCCAGGCTGCCGGAGTGGGGGCTGCCTACCCGAACACCGACGGCACGAGCAACGTTGTGACCCGCGACTTCTACGCCCAGGGCGGATCCAACCTCGCCTCGGGCCTGGTCGGCGGCATCCCGGTCGGGGGAAGCGTCGGGCAGACGGCGTTCAACGTGATGGCCGGCGGGCGCACCCGATGGGCGGTCATCCTCAGCGGGCTGTGGATGCTGGTGTTCGTCGTCGCACTCGGCCCCGCGTTGTCCGCGGTGCCGATCCCGGCCCTGGCGGGGCTGCTGATCCTGGCCGGGTACGGATCGCTCAAGCCCAGGGCGCTGGCCCGCACCTGGCAGACCAGCAAGTCGTCGGCGGCCGCTGCCCTGATCACGATGACCGCCACCCTGCTCGTTCCGATCCACATCGCCGTGCTGATCGGGGTGGTCCTGTCCCTGCTCCTGGTCGGCATCAACAGCTCGAAGACCACGCACCTTGTCGCCCTCGAACCGATCGCCCCCGGCCGGTGGCGACGCGGCCCGATCCCGACCGAGCTGGTCCCAGGCCAGGTGACCGTCCTGGACATCGAGGGATCCGGGACCTTCGCATCCGTCCCCGAGCTGTTCGCCCAGCTGCCCCAGCCACCAGCCAGCGGCACCGACGGGCAACCGAGCGCCGTCGTCCTGCGGCTGCACGGCCACCTGCGCACGAACCTGACCTTCGTCACCGCCCTGGAGAACTACGCCAACGGTGTCGCCCGCGCGGGCGGCACCCTCATCGTCTGCGGGCTGCAGCCCGAGACCATCGCCCAACTGCGGTCCGCTGGGCTGCCCGAGTCGGTGAGCCTCCTGGCCCAGGGCGACGAGCTCGACGGCTCCCTGGCCGACGCCCATGAGCGCGCCACCACCTGGTTGGCCGCCGCGAGGGCGCCGGATCAGGACCCGCCCGAACGAGGTTAGGGTAGGCACAGCGGTAACTGGCGGTTACCGCTGTCTACAATGGTGACCGGTCAAGGTTCGGACAACGACGCCGCCCGCAGCGCGGGTCGTACGACGGTGGCCGACGGAATCAACCAAGGAGACACCATGCGAGGAAATGACAGGCGCGAGGACAGGCGTGAGGAGCGGGCCACCTTCGGTGCCCGCGGGAACGCTGACCGGTACCAGATGCGCGAGAAGATGCTGTCGATCGGAGACGACTTCTGGATCGAGGACGAGTCCGGGCGGCGGGCGTTCAAGGTCAACGGCAAGGCGCTGCGGGTGCGCCAGACCCTGGTCATCGAGGACCCCAACGGCGCCGAACTGATGAAGATCCAGGACCGCCCGGTCCGGGTCCGCGACGTGATGGAGGTGCAGGACGCCTCTGGGGCGACGGTGGCCACGGTGAAGAAGGCGATGATCTCCCCGCTGCGCGAGCGGTTCACCGTCGAGCTGGCCGGCGGCGCGGAGATGACCGCGCAAGGCAACATCACCGACCACGAGTTCGAGATCGAGTCCGGCGGCACCAAGGTCGCCGAGGTCTCCAAGAAGTGGTTCCGGGTCCGCGACTCCTACGGCGTCGAGGTTGCCCCCGGGCAGAACGCCGCGCTGCTGCTCGCCGTCGCGGTGTGCATCGACCAGATGGCCGCCGGCTGACCGAACGCATGACCGGGACCGGCACCAGCCGGGCTCTCACCCCCGTAGTCCCACAACACGAAAGGCACTTCAGATGGACTTCAACTCGACCAGCTTCTGGGACGTGCTCCTGTGGAGCTTCTGGTTCTTCATCATGATCGCGGCGATCATGATCTGGTTCCGCTGCATCATGGACCTGTTCGCCGACCACACCCTGTCCGGATGGGGCAAGGTCGGTTGGTCCTTGCTCCTGGTGTTCGTGCCCTGGTTCGGGGCGTTCATCTACCTAATCGCCCGCGGCAAGAGCATGAACGAGCGCCAGATGGCCAAGATGGCCGACTCCCAGGCCAGCCAGGAGAAGTACATCCAGACCGTCGCCGCCAAGTCCTCGACCCCGGCCGAGCAGATCGCCAGCGCGAAGGGCCTCCTGGACTCCGGGGCGATCACCCAGGCGGAGTTCGACGCGCTCAAGGCCAAGGCCCTCGCCTGAGGCGACGGCTCCACCCACCACCAAGGAGAACCTGTGACTGAGAACCCAACCCCCACCCCGGCCAGCGAGTCCGCGGTGGCTGAAACCGAGACCGAACCCACCGTGGTCGGTGCCGTGGTAACCGATGGGGCCTACACCCTGCTGGTGGCCGACTTCAGCGACACCGACACCGCGTGGGCCGCCTACGAGCAGCTCATCGCGGTCGAGGACGGTGCCACCGTCGAGATCGAGGCCGTCATCGTCGTCAAGCGCGACACCGACGGAAAGCTCGAGGTGCAGAAGGCCACCGACCACTCCACCAAGTCCGGGCTGAAGTGGGGCGTCGTCGGCGGAGTCGTGCTCGGGGTGATCTTCCCGCCGTCCATCCTCGGCAGCGCAGTGGCCCTGGGAGCGGTGGGTGCGGCCACCGGCAAGGCCCGCGAACTGCACCACCGCAGCGAACTGGCCGACCAACTGGAGAACGCGATCGCCCCCGGGCATTCCGGCCTCGTTGCCCTGGTCTCGGACCCCGGCGCCGTGGAGATCCGCAACGCCATGGCCACCGCCGACGCGATCGTGTCCCACGCCGTCGACAAGGTCCTCGCCCAGGACATCAAGGCAGCAGCCAAGCAAGCCGACGCCACCGACGACGCCGAGCCGACGGCGGTCGAGCCGGCTGACGCGCCCCCGGCGGAGTCCGGCTCGGCACCGGCCTGAGAGTGGCCCGGCCGAGCTGAATGGCTTCGGCCATCAGCTCGGCGGGGCCTCCCTGGTTCGGGCGTGCGCACAACCCCAGACCTGACTGCACCGGGGACTCTGGTCCGGCCGTGGTTGCTCCCGGGTGTAGTTTGCGCAGGAAACCACCGCCCCGACGGCACTGGCTTCCAGCCGATGTTGAGGCTCGGAGATTCGGGGCGGCCCTGGCGGGCAGAGGGGACACAGCCGCCGGCGTGCGGGGACACAAGAGACAGGTGCCGACAGGGTGAGGAGTCACGGGATGAGCAGGCTTCGTAGGGTCACAGTGTCACTGGCAAGCATCGGGTTGGCCCTGTCCGCTTCGGCGTGCACGTCAGGAACGACGACGGATTCCGCGGCGGCCAGCGAGGCCTACTGCACCAGCTCCAAGACAGTGCTCAGTGAACTGTCGACCCTCAAGGACATGGTGGCCAGCGGCGACTCCACCCGCAACGAGATCAGTGACCAGGGCCAGGTCGTGGTCGAGGCCGCGGTGACGGCCTACCGCGACTCGAACGACCTGTCCGATTCCGTGCGTGCTGACATCCAGTCAGCGGACAAGGCATTCAGGGACGCAATCCGGGCGATCCCCAGCACCACGTCCTCAGTCTCCGAGGCCGCACAGGCCTACAAGGCCGCCATGGACACCTACAACACGTCGATCGAGGGAGTGCGCGCGTCGCAAGACTGCTAGCCGATCGAGCAGTGCGGTAGGGGAATCCGGGCGCGATATGGAGTTCACCTCCTCTGGTGGGAGCGGGAACGGCGATGGGGTGGGCGATCCCGGGAGTCGGGCTCACGGCCGTAGCCCAATTTGTAGCCCAAATGTCTACCTGCAGCCGTAGTCCGCCGCTCCATGCGGCACCGGACGATTCGGCGCCCCGGTCCTGGCAATGTGTCCCGACGGCCGTCGGGGAAGCGCCGCTCCTTCCCCACGGAATGGGCGTGCCGTTCTCGGTAGGGTGGTGAGGTCGAGAGGACCTGCGATGGTCGATGGGCGTGGCTCGTACCCGGCTCAGGATGGGCGGGCGGCCGAAGGTGCGGATCCCCTCGAAGGACCGGATGTGTTCGGCAGTTGCCCGAAGCCGCTGGCCGCAGTCCATGATGTCGCGCTGCTGGATCTCGATGGGGTCGTGTACATCGGCAAGGGGGCGGTGCCGCACGCCGCGGCCGCGCTCGATTCCGCCGCGGCGCTGCACGGGATGCGGTCGGTGTTCGTCACCAACAATGCGGCCCGCCCACCTGAGGTGGTTGCCGAGCATCTGGTCGAGTTGGGGGTTCGTGCCGAGCCCGGCGATGTGGTGACCTCGGCACAGGCTGGTGCGCGGATGCTCGCTGATCGGTTGCCTGCGGGTTCTAGGGTGCTGGGCATCGGGGGGCCGGGTGTGCCCGCGGCGCTGCGGGAGCGGGGACTGGTCCCGGTCGAGTCGGTTGATGACGATCCGGTGGCGGTGATGCAGGGCTTCGGGCCGAAGGTGGGCTGGAAGCAGCTGGCAGAGGGGACGTTGGCCATCGAGCGGGGGCTGGTGTGGGTCGCCACCAACGTCGATGCGACCATCCCGAGTCCACGAGGCCGGGTGCTGGGCAACGGGTCGTTGGTCGCCGCCCTGCGGCACGCGACCGGAGCCGAGCCGCTCGTGGCCGGCAAGCCGCTTCCCCCACTGATGGAGGAGTCGGTCGAGCGCTCCCGGGCGCTGCGTCCGATCGTGGTCGGGGACCGGCTCGACACGGACATCGAGGGGGCGAACGCCACCGGGATCCCCTCGCTGCTCGTGCTCACGGGTGTCACTGACTGGCAGGACCTGCTCGGCGTCGAGCCGCGGTTCCGGCCCACGTACCTCGACCTCGACCTGCGCGGGTTGCTCGGGCCTCAGCCCGCCGTGACGGTGGAGAGAGACGCCGACAGTCTGGTCGGGCGGTCCGGTGCCAGGGCGGTCCGGGCCCAGGTGGGAGTCGAACCCGGCGCCGTGCCGGGAGTCTCCGGGCGGTCGCAGGCCGACACCGGGAATGCGACGTGGTGGCTGCCGGACGAGGCGCGAACTCCCGTGGTGCGAGGGACCGTGGGAGGACGCGAACCTGGATCTGGCCCGTGCCCTGGTTGCGGTGTCCTGGGCCGCTGTCGACGCAGGGTTGGTCATCGTCGGCTCAGCCGAGATCCTCAGCTGATGGGCTCAGTCGAGGATCCCGGTCGAGGGCTGCATGGGTGACCCGCTGTGGAGTGGGGCCCTCAGGCCATCGCGGCCTGGATCGAGCTGAGGAGCTCGGCCCACGCCTGCTCGAACTTCGCGACGCCCTCGGCCTCGAGTGCGTCGGTGACCGCGTCCATGTCGATCCCTGCGGCTGCCAGGGCCGTCATCACCTCGGCCGGATCCGGGTCCCCACCCTGGATCGTGCCGGGGGTGATGGTCCCGTGGTCGGCGACGGCCAGCAGGGTCGGCTCGGGCATGGTGTTGACGATCCCGGGTCCCACCAGGTCGGTGACGTACATGGTGTCGGAGTAGGCGGGGTTCTTGACACCGGTCGAGGCCCAGAGTGGGCGTTGCGGCCGGGCCCCAGCCGCGACGAGTGCCTCCCACCGGGCGCCGCTGAACACCCGCTGGTACTCCTTGTAGGCGAGTCTCGCGTTCGCCACGGCAGCCTTGCCTCGAAGGGCCAGTGCCTGGTCGGTGCCGATGGCCTCGAGCAGCGGATCCACGGCGGTGTCGACGCGGCTGACGAAGAAGCTGGCGACCGACTCGACTTCCGCCACGTCGTTGCCCGCTGCGTGCCGGGTCTCGAGGCCGGCGATGTAGGCCTCCATCACCTCGCGGTAGCGCTCGAGGGAGAAGATCAGGGTGACGTTGACGCTGATCCCATCGGCGATCGCCGCTTGGATTGCGGGCAGACCGGCGCGGGTCGCAGGGATCTTGACCAGCAGGTTCGGCCGGGCGATCTCTGCCCAGAGCTCCTGCGCCTGGGCCAGGGTGAGCTCGGTCTCGTGAGCCAGCCGAGGGTCGACCTCGATGGACACCCGTCCGTCCACATGGCCGGTCCGCTTGGCGACCGGTGCCAGCAGGTCGCAGGCCGCGCGCACGTCATCGGTCGTCAGGGCGCGGACCACCTCATCGACCTCGTGACCAGCTTCGGCCAGGGTGCGGACCTGTGAGTCGTAGCGACCGGAGCCCGTGATCGCCGCCTGGAAGATCGAGGGATTCGTGGTCACGCCGACCACGGCCATGTCCTCGACCAGGCGGGCGAGGCTGCCGTCCTCGAGTCGGTCGCGGGACAGGTCGTCGAGCCAGACGGCCACGCCGGCCTGGGAGAGTGCGGACAGGTTGGTGTTCATGTGGTGCTCCTGTTTCGTCTGCGGGCGGGTGTTGATGGCATGGTGAGGCGCGGGTTTCGCCCACTCGTTCTGCGGGCTTTCGGCGGGGCGTTCCGGCCCTCGTTTCGTCCTCGACGCTAGCCGGTCAGGTCGGAACCGCCCCAGCGGTTGCCGGAGGTTGCCTCCCCTGCACCCACCCCCGCTCCTCGCCGGTGGTCTCAGCGGGTGCCGGCCTATGCCGGCAGGCGTGAGCGATAGCGACGAGCGTGGTGCCTCCCTGCCGGAGCCCGCGGCGTCCAGTGGTGCTCGAGGCACCAACGACTCCGAGGCACTCGTGTTCTTCGGGGCAACCGGGGGCGGCGTCGCATGACCATGACCTACTCACGGCTCGCCCGGGCCGGGGCATCCTCTGGCTCGTGACCGGGTCCGAGAAGCGGGCGGCGCTTGCCCGCCTGCTCGCCGGCGATCCGAGCATCCCCGCCTCCGGAGTGACCGCCGCCGAGCAGGTCCTCTTCTGCGATACCGAGGCCGTCGGAGACCGAGGCGCTCCCCGGGTGGCAACCGAAGGCAACTGATTGCCCCGGTGACCCCGAAGGCCGTGTACTCGATACCAGCCAGCACCACCGGCTGGCAGAGTCCGATCGCCGATCGAGGAGTTGTCGTGAGCGCACGCCCGTCTGATGCCCAGTACCCCCCCGCTGCGCAGGTCCTGGTCGACTTCGTCCCCGGTCACGACTTCTTCGTCGGGGTGGACTCCGATGGCTGCGCGTTCGACGCCATGGACATCAAGCACCTGGAGTGCTTCACGCCCTGCTACATCAAGTACTGGGACCTGCAGCCCATCTCGACGCTGGCCCGCGAGACGGCCGTGTTCGTCAACCTGCACTCCACGACCCGCGGGCTGAACCGGTGGATCGCCCTCAAGCAGGTGCTGGACCTGCTGCGCGACCGCATCGAGGTCGCCGAGCGCGGCTTCGTGGTGCCGTCCGGGACCCAGCTGCAGGCGTTCCTCGACTCCCCGTACCCGCTGTCCGACACGGGCATCGCCGCATTCGCCAAGGAGCACCCGTCCGAGGAGATCGAGCGGGCGATCCGGTGGGGCAACGGCGTCAACGCCGCCATCGCCGACATGGTGCACAACTGCGGGCCCTTCGTCGGGGTGCGGGAGGCGTTCGAGGCGATGCAGCCCGACGTGGACGCATGACCGTCTCCGCCACGCCGGTCGAGGCGCTCGTCCGCGAGTGGAACGAGCACGGCCTCGCCAAGTACGTGCGGGTCATCGCCGGCCAGGAGATGGGCTCCAAGGCCCAGCACGTGCAGTACGCCGCCAAGGGCAAGTACTCCGACGACCAGCACATCATGCTCATCGGCGACGCACCGGGCGACCGTGACGCGGCCGCCAAGGAGGGCGTCGCTGTACTACCCGATCAACCCGGGCAAGGAGAAGGAGTCCTGGATCCGCTTCACGGACGAGGCCCTGCCGAAGTTCCTCGACGGCACGTTCGCCGGCTCCTACCAGCAGTCGATCATCGAGGAGTTCGAGTCCTACCTGCCCTCGGAGGTGCCGTGGGAGACCGTCTCGGGCAATCGGACGTTCGTTCAGCCCGTGGTCTCGAAGTAGCCGCAGTTCCCCGACGACTCGCAACCAACCGCACACGACGCACAAGAAGGGTGGCATCCCATGCCCACGCTCGTAGACCTCACCGCGACGCCCTACGGCCTCGACCCGTCCCAGGTCGACTGGGTCGAGCAGACCCTGGCCGGGATGACCGACGAGGAGAAGGTCGGCCAGGTCTTCGTCAACCTGTTCCACTTCGGCGCCGACATGTTCAGCGGCAACACGTTGACCAACGCCGAGATCCTGGCCAAGTACCACATCGGCGGCGCGCGGTACCACGGCGGCGAGTCGGCGAAGGTGCAGGCGCTGCTCAACCAGCTGCAGGCCGATTCCAGGATCCCGCTGCTGATCGCCGCGAACTGCGACTCCGGAGGCAACGGCGCCTGCTCCGACGGGACCTACATCGCCTCGGGCGCGCAGTGCGAGGCGTCCGGTGACCCGACCGTGGCGTACAACGCCGGCCTGGTGTCCGCGCGTGAGGCGACTGCGCTGGGCGTCAACGTCAACTTCGACCCCTGCGTCGACATCCTCTACAACTGGCGCAACACGATCGTGAACACCCGCGCCTACGGCACCGACGCCGACACGGTCATCCGGCACACCAGCGCCTACATCGAGGGCCTGACCGCCGAGCGCGAGATCGTCACGTGCATCAAGCACTTCCCCGGCGACGGCACCGAGGAGCGCGACCAGCACCTGGTCCTGGGCATCAACGAGCTGACCCCGGACGAGTGGGACGACTCGTTCGGGAGGGTCTACCGCACGCACATCGACAACGGGGTCGAGATGATCATGGCCGGGCACATCGCCCTGCCCGAGTACCAGAAGAAGCTCGACCCGTCGCTGGCCGACGCCGACATCCTGCCCGCCACCCTGGCCCCCGAGCTGCTCCAGGGCCTGCTCAAGACCCAGCTCGGCTTCAACGGCGTCGTGATCACCGACGCCAGCCACATGCTCGGCATGAGCTCGGCCATGCGCCGCGAGGACTACGTGCCCGCCGCGATCGCCGCCGGGTGCGACATGTTCCTGTTCTTCAACGACATCGACGAGGACTACGGGTTCATGCTCGCCGGCCTGCGCAACGGCGTCATCACCGCGGAGCGGATGGACGACGCGGTACGCCGCATCCTGGGCCTGAAGGCGAAGCTGAACCTGCACGTGAAGGCCGCGGACGGGACGCTGCAGAAGGCCCCCGAGGAGTTGGCGGTCGTCGGGTGCGAGGAGCACCTGCAGATGCGTGCCGACGCCGCCGACAAGGGCATCACGCTGGTCAAGAACACCCTCGACCAGCTGCCCCTGGATCCCGTCAAGCACCGGCGCATCCGGCTCTACTACCTGTCCGGCGAGGTCGGCGGGATCTACGAGGCGGGCTCCTCCACCCTCGACGCGTTCGTCGCCGAGCTCGAGGGCCGCGGGTTCGAGGTCACGGTCAACGATGGCAACACCCGGGTCAAGGGCCCGACGCTGAAGTACCGCGACGAGGTCGACGCCGCGCTGATCGTGGCCGACATCGTCGGGTACGGGGCGGAGAACAACTACCGGATCCGCTGGAAGCTCGCGATGAGCAACGAGTGCCCGTGGTACGTGTGGGAGGTCCCCACGTTCATGGTCTCCCTGAACTACACGACCCACCTGCACGACGCGACCATGGTCAAGTGCCTGGTCAACGCCTACCACAACAACCCCGAGACCATCCGGCAGACGGTCGACAAGCTGATGGGCCTCTCGGAGTTCAAGGGCACGCCCAACGAGCTGGTCTGGGCCGACAAGTGGCAGGCCCGCCTCTGAACCGTGGCTGAGGTGCGCAGGCTGCGCTGAGCTGCGGCACTGGACCGCCGTATGGGCCCCTCCCGGAGGGGATCCATACGGCGGTCGTGTGTGTGTCTCGTCGCGCCGGAGGGCGCAGACAACGCCGGCTGCGTGCCGAGCGGTCGCCAGGACGCGCTGCGAGCGGTGCAGTCCGCCGATGAGATCGGGGACGCGAGTGCCGGGCGGGGACGCACTTGTCCACAGCCCCGTTCAGTACCTCTGGCAATGTCAGCCGCCCGGGCTAGTGTTCGAACATCAGTTCGTACGGGGGAGGTTGGGGTGAGCAGTACAACAGTGGATCACCACCAGGTGGTGGACCTGCGGGCGGTCGGGTCGGTGGGGTCGGCGTCGCCGGAGGTGGTCGACCTGTGGGCGCAGGCCACGGCCTGCGCGTGCGGGGATCTGCCCGGGATGGGCCTGCTGGCAGGTGAGCGGCCGAACGCGGATGTGGAGGTGCTGGCCGGGGCGTACGCCGCCGTGGAGTACGAGCTGGCCCGCCGGATGCACGCCGCCACCACCGCGGGTTGCCTGCCGTTGGTCGGCCCGGGGGCGATGCTGGGGGCGCGGCGGTGGGCACAGCCGCTGGCCCGCCGGTTGGCCCGGGCGGGGGCGTTGGCCGCCGACCACCCGTCGTGGCAGCGGCGTGGGCGGCCGGGGTCATCACCACCGATCATGTGGATGCGATCGCCCGCGGGATCGGCCCCCTGCAACCCAAGGAACTGGTCGCGGTGATCGACGAGTTGGCCAGCAGGTGGGGTGAGCTGTCCCCGGCGGGGGTGGCCCGGTTCATGACCGCCGCGACCCGACTGCTGCACCCACCCCCGGACCCCGACCCCGACGAGACCGCGGCCTACGACACCAGGTCTCTGTCCTTCGCCGTACTCGGGGACACGGTGGTCCTGGCCGGCACCCTGCCCCGCGTCGAGGGCGAAGCGGTGATCGCCGCCGTCGAGGCGTTCGCCGAACGACTGCGATCCGAAGCCGACCACATCCCCGCCTCCGCCCGCCGCGCCGACGGGCTGGTCGCCCTGGTCAACGCCGCCCACGCCACCGGCACCATCCCGACCCGCGGCGGGCTGCCGGTGTCGGTGTCCGTCGCCCTGGACACCACCGTGATGGGCGACCCGATCTGGACCACCTCCCGCGGACACACCCTCACCGATGCTGAGGCCCGGTTCACCGCGTGCGACGCGCAGGTGACCCCCATCCTGATCAACCCCGGGGGCTGCCCCGGCACCCTCGCTGACCTGATCGCCGCGGCGACCGGCACCGGTCCGGTCGGCAGTCCGGCCGGCAGTCCGGCCGGCGGTCCGGCTGCCGGGAGCACCACCGCAGCCCACTTCGGCGGTCCAGGAAGGGTCGGGGCACCCGGCCTGGGTGGGATCGTCCCCGGTGGGCCGGGTGGGGCGCCAACGGCTGCCGAGCGGATCTCCGCCCTCGCTGCGGTGCTGCTCGGCACCCGCATGCCGATCGCCGTCGGGCGGACCGCCCGCACCGCCACCGCGGCGCAGCGGCGGGCGTTGGCCGCCCGGGACAAGGGCTGCATCATCCCCGGATGCGACATCCCCGCCGAAGCCTGCCAGACCCATCACGTCGAGGACTGGGCTACCGGCGGGACAACCGACCTACACAATCTGGCCCTCGTCTGTTGGGCGCATCACCGCCAGGTCGACCTCGGCATGTGGACCATCGAACCCGCGACCGGCCGAGAGCCTGTGCCTCGACCGGAATCCGGCGCCCCACCCGGGACCCCCTGGCCCGGCAACAACCACGCCCCCTGGACCATCACCCGCACCCCCCGCACCCGCTGGAGGCTGTGAGCTGCACGGTGACGTGGTCAACGACTCAGCGCCGATGGGGCGTGGGGCTGCCAAAGGATCTGATCGGGGACGGTCCTGCTCGCCGCAGTGGGGCTGTCGGGCGCCTGCCCGGTCATCGGCGAACGCGCGCGTTGCCGGCCCAGATGCTCCAGACCTGGTCCTCGTCGGCAGGAACCGCGTAGTCGGTGAGGAAGGTCGCGGCCAGGGCGCCGCTGGCCCAGCCGAACTGCAGGCAGCGCTCCGGCTCCCAGCCGCGCAGGATGCCGTAGAGCATCCCGCCGACGAACCCGTCGCCGCCGCCGATGCGGTCCAGCACGCCGATCTCGCGGGGCTCGGCCACGTGGAACTGGCCGTCCGCGTGGATCAGGCCACCCCACAGGTGCTGGTTCGCGCTGACCACCTCGCGAAGGGTGTTGGCGAACCACGACGCGTTCGGATAGGCCTGCCGGACCCGGCCGATCATCTCCTTGAAGCCCTCGATCTTCGAGGCCAGGCCCTCCCCGCCGGCCTCTGGGCCAGCGATGCCCAGGGCGAGCTGGAAGTCCTCCTCGTTGCCGATCAGGATGTCCGAGACCCCGGCGATCTCGGCGAAGACCGCGCCCAGCTCCTCCTCACGGCCCTCCCAGAACGACGCCCGGTGGTTGATGTCGAACGAGATGCGGGTGCCATGTCGACTGGCAGCGCGGGCCAGCTCGAGGCAGAACGTGCTCGCCTCGGGGGACAGCGCGGCGATGACTCCCGACAGGTGCAGGACCTGCACGCCCTCCTCGCCGAAGATCCGGTCGAGGTCGAAGTCCGCGACGCTCAGCGTGCGGCCGACCTCGCCGGCACGGTCGTTGTGCACGCGGGGCCCGCGGTTGCCGACCCCGCTGTCGGCGATGTTGAACTGGTGCCGGTAGCCCCACGCACCGCCCTGCGGGACCTCTGGCCCCTCGTAGGTCATGTGCCGGGCCGCGAGGTCGCTCTTGATGATCTGGGCGATCGGGCTGCCCTCGACGAAGGCCGTCAGGACCTTCACCGGCAATCCGAGGTGGGAGGCGATGCTCGCGACGTTGGTCTCAGCCGACGTGGCATGCATCGTGAAGGTCCGGCTGCTGTGGACCGGCTGGCCGTTGTCGGGCGTGATGCGCACGCCCATGCTCGTGGGCACGGCCATCGCCCAGGCGGTGTCCTGTCGCAGTTCCATGGTGGAGTTCCCCTTCCGGGAGGTCGTGGGTTGAGTGGGGCGGGTACGGTGCGGGGTCGTCACACCCGCGCAGTCAGGTCCTTGGCGTGGGCGAGCACCGCGGCCACCACGTCGGCATCGGCCGCGAGGTCCGCTCCCAGGAAGCCCAGGACGGCGTCCACGGACTCCTCGAGGGTGCCCTCGCCGAACGGTGTGACCTCGGCAGCCCGCGCGTCCTTCACCGGGGCACCCACACCACGCAGGTGGCAGGTCCACGCTGCGATCGCCCGGGTTGCGCCCTGCGGGACCCGACCGGCCGCGCGCTCGGCGCGCAGGGTCGGCACGATCCGCACGGGGATCTTCTGGGAGCCGTCGGCGGCGATCTGGGCCAGCGCATGGCGGATGTTCGGGTTCTCGAACCGATCGAGCAGTGCCGCACGATAGGCGGTCACGTCCTCGGCGGGCAGGGTGAGGTGGCCCGAGGCCTCGTCCCACCACTGCTCGACCCAGCCGCGGGCCACCGGGTCGGCGATCGCGTCGGCTACGGTCTCGTGGCCCAGGATCGTCCCGGCGTAGGCAAGCAGGGAGTGCGACCCGTTGAGCAGCCACAGCTTGCGCTGCTCGAAGGGCACGACATCGTCGACGACGAAGGCGCCGGCGGCGTCCCAGGCGGGCGACCCTTGGGGAAGTCGCCGGCGATGACCCACTCGCTGAAGGGCTCCGTGGGCACCGGGGATGCGTCCACGACACCGAGGGCGAGGACTCCACCGCGGCGCCCGGGGAACTCGCCGAACCACTCGGAACGGCTCGTAGGAGGTCCCCGGGCGGCCAGGACGGCCGCGCGGTGCTCGTCGGTGGTGGCCGGGGTGATCCGGTCGACCATCGTCGTGCCGAAGGCCACGTTCGCGGCAGCCCAGTCAGCCAGCGAGGGGTCGACCGCGGCGATGAGGTCGTCCACCACGCGCTTGAGCGCGGGGCCGTTGTCCGGCAGGTTGTCGCACGGCACGATCGCGATCGCGCCGGCGCCGACCGCCCGGCGGACCAGGTAGCCGGACACGATCCGTCCCGGGGCGGTGGTCGCCGGGGCCATCGGGTCGGCGCGCAGCGCGGCGATGTCGGCTTGGACGTCGGCACGGGAGGTGTCCAGGGAGCCGTCGGGGGCCCGCATGTAGCCGGCCTCGGTCACGGTCAGCGTGACCACGGCCAGCTCGGGCGAGGACCAGTACCCCAGCCAGGCCTCGTGGTCGGCGGCTGCGTGCACTGCCGAGACGCTGGAGATCACGTCGAAGGTGTCACCGTCACCGGCGCGGGTGATCAGCGTGTAGAGGCCGTCCTGGGGGTTCAGCGCGTCGGCCATCGCCGCGGAGCGGCCGGTGAAGGCGGCGATGCCCCAGTCGGCGGCGTCGGGTGCCTGGTCGGTGTACCAGGCCTGGTGGGCCCGGAAGAAGTTGCCGAGGCCGACGTGCACGATGCGCACGGGGGCCGCGGGTCGGCCGTGGCCGGTGGCACGGGACAGGGGAACTCCAGTGGCAGCGGCGGTGGGGTCGGTGGTGGTCACAGCTTGAACGCCTTCCGGGGGTTGGTGACGACGAGGTCGTGGGCGGTGTCGAGGGCCTCGTCCATGGTGAGTCGGTGATCGGCGACGAGCTTGGCCAGGAAGCCGGAGTCCATCCGCCGGTTGGTGTCGTGCCGTGCGGGGATGGACAGGAACGCGCGGGTGTCGTCGATGAAGCCGGAGGTCCGGGAGAAGCCGGCGGACTCGGTGACCGCGCTGCGGTACCGGTTCATCGCCTCGGGGGAGTCGATGAACCACCACGGCGCCCCCACGAAGACCGACGGGTAGAAGCCGGCCAGCGGCGCGAGCTCGCGGGAGTACACGGTCTCGTCGATGGTGAACAGCACGACCTGGAAGTTCGGGGCGGTGCCGAACGCGGACAGCATCGGCTGCAGCGCGTTGACGAACTCCACGCCCATCGGGATGTCGCCCCCGACGTCAGCGCCGTACGTCTCGAACGTCGGGGTGTGATGGTTGCGGTACACGGCCGGGTGCATGGTCATGACCAGGCCGTCCTCGGAGGCCATCCTGGCCTGCTGGAACATGAAGTTGCGGCGGAGTTTGTGACCCTGCTTGACCGTGATCGTCCCGGCGCGGGCCAGCGCGTAGAGGCCCTCAGCCTCGGCATCGTCGAGGGGCTCGACGCGGGCATCGCGGTGCGAGTGGTCAGTCGACACCGCGCCATTGGCCTTGAAGAAGGCTCGCCGGTCCTCCATGGCCGCGACCCAGCCTGAGTACGTGCCGGTGTCGATGCCGCTGACCTCGCCGAGGGTGTCGACCAGGCCGTTCCAGGCCGGGGTGGCCGGCTCGAGGTACTTGTCTGGGCGGAACGTGGGGGCGACCGTGCCGGCCCAGGTGGGGTCGTTCGGCCAGCTTCTGGTGGTGGCGCAGGTCGTCGCACGGGTCGTCGGTGGTGGCGATGAACTCGATGTCGAAACGCGTGTACAGCGCCCGCGGTCGGAACTCAGGGGTCTTCGAGCGCGGCGTCGATCGCGTCGTAGATCTCGTCGGCGGTCTCCGCGGAGGGGACCAGGTCGATGCCGAAGATGTCGGCGAGCTCGGACTCGAACCAGAACTTGACCGGGGTGCCGCGGTAGGCCTTCCAGTGCGAGCACAGGATGCCGGAAGGCGTTGCGGGACTGCTCCGGGGTGAACTCCGACTGGCCGACGCCGAGGTCGGCCAGCGACACGCCGTGGGCGTGCATCATCCGGTTGATGTAGTGGTCCGGGGTGATGAGCAGCGACGTGGGGTCGTCGAACGGTGTGTCGTCGGCCAGCCACTGCGGGGGGACGTGCCCGTGCGGGGAGATGATCGGCAGGTCGCGGACAGCGGCGTAGAGCTCTCGGGCGATGTCGCGGGTGGTGGGGTCGGCGGGGAGCAGGCGGTCTGGGTTCAATGTGAGGGTGGCCATGTCCGCCATGGTGTCGGCCCCGGCGCATCCCCGGCAATCGGTTGCCGCCTGTTGCCGTCCGCCCTTGCGTCCCACCCGCGAGCGGGGGCAGGGTGAGGCCATGACCGACACCCTCGACCTCGTCACCGCACTCGCCCGCCGGGCCCGTGTCGTCGGCGGGCCCGACAGCACCCTGACCTCCGAGGAGGTCCGCGCGTTCATCCTCGCGGCCCTGGCCGAGGCTGACCTGGACGGGCGCAGCGTGTGCCTGGTGATCCCCGACGGGACCCGCAGCAGCCCGCTGCCGCTGCTCCTGCGCAGCGTGCACGAGGCCCTGGCGGGGCGGGCCAGCCGGCTCACTGCCCTGATCGCGCTCGGCACGCACGTCGCCATGTCCGACGAGGCCATCGCCAAGCACCTCGGATACGGCGAGGGCGGGCTGGAGGGGACCTACCCCGGCATGACGGTGCTCAACCACGAGTGGTGGAAGCCCGAGACGTTCGTCACCCTCGGCACGATCAGCCCCCGAGCGGGTCAGCGAGCTCAGTGGGGGCCTGCTGAGCGTCCCGGCCGAGGTGGCCCTCAATCGCGCGGTCGTCGACCACGACGTCGCCCTCGTCGTGGGCCCGGTGTTCCCGCACGAGGTCGTCGGGTTCTCCGGGGGCAACAAGTACTTCTTCCCCGGCATCGCCGGGCAGCAGATCATCGACCTCACCCACTGGGTGGGGGCGCTGATCACCAGCTCCGAGATCATCGGCACCCGTGGGATCACCCCGGTCCGGGCGCTGATCAACGAGGCCGCGGACATGATCCCCAGCCAGAAGCTGGCCCTGTGCGTCGTGGCCAAGTCCGGCACCCCGGACCTGCACGCGGTGACCTTCGGCACCACCGAGACGGCCTGGGCCGCCGCTGCCGAGGTGTCGGCGGAGACCCACGTGCGCTACCTGGACGCCCCGGTGAAGCGGGTCGTGTCGATCATCCCGACCAAGTACGAGGACATCTGGACCGCGGCCAAGGGCTTCTACAAGCTCGAGCCCGTCGTCGCCGACGGCGGCGAGGTCATCCTGTACGCCCCGCATGTGACCGAGATCTCCGCGGTGCACACCGAGATCTACGAGATCGGGTACCACTGCCGGGACTACTTCGTGAAGCAGTGGGACCGGTTCAAGGACATCCACTGGGGGGTGCTGGCCCACAGCACCCACCTGCGCGGGGCAGGGACCTACGACGAGGTGGCGGGGGAGCGGTGCCGCGTCGACGTCACGCTGGTCACCGGCATCCCCGAGGACAAGGTCCGCGGGGCCAACCTCGGGTACATCGCCCCGGCGGACTTCGACCTGGCGGCCTACGAGGCCGACCCGGAGACTCTCGTCGTGCCCAACGCCGGTGAGGTCCTGTTCCGCCTGCGCTGAGCGGTCGACCCCCGGATCTTGAGCTTGACCGGCATGACGTACGCCCGTCCGGCCCGGGGATGGGCCCCGCGGGTGAGGGCCAGCAGGTTGCGCACGGCGGTGGCACCCATGTACCGCATCGGGCGCGGCGACGGTGGTCAGCGGCGGGGACACCAGCCGGGCGGTGAGGATGTCGTCGAACCCGATGACGCTGACATCGGAGGGCACGCGCAGGCCCGCCCGCCGCAGCGTGGCCATGGCCCCGATGGCGATCAGGTCGTTGTAGCAGATCGCCGCAGTCGGCGGATGGGCCAGCAGCGCGTCGGCGCAGGCCAGGCCACCCTCGAAGGTCGGCGGGAACGGGCCGACGCGGTGAGTGTGCACCCCGAGCTCCGCGCCTGCGTCGCGCATGGCCCGCCAGCGGGCCCCATCGGCCCAGGACGCCTCAGGACCGGCGACATACGTGATCGAGGTGTGCCCGAGGTCGTGGAGGTGCTCGACAGCGGCGTGGATCCCGGCCGTGTTGTCGGTCACGACGCTGGGCACGTCGCTGAGCTCCCGGTTCAGCACGATCAGCGGGATCTGCTTGGCGATGGTGCGCAGCCCTGAGTCCGACATCCGCGAGCTGCCGATCACGATCCCGTCGACGACGGGGATCAGCCGCTCGAGTGCCTCGCGTTCGAGGGTCGGGGATTCCTGGGCATCGGCCAGCAGGACCAGGTACTCCTCCTCACTCGCCGCGATCTGCGCGCCGCGGATCAGCTCGGAGTAGAACGGGTTGGCCACGTCGGAGACCATCAGGGCCAGCATGCGCGTCCTCGACGTCGACAGGGCCCGGGCGATCGGGTTCGCCCGGTACCCGAGCTCGTCGGCCACCGCCCGGACCCGGGCCGCCGTGTCGGCATTCACCCGGCCGGGCCGGGCGAAGGTCCGCGACACCGTGGACGGCGCGACCCCGGCCACCCGGGCCACGTCGTAGATGGTCGGGGCAGAGTTCCGCCGGCCAGGGACCTGCTGGGCCGCGACCTCCTGGTCGGGTGTGGGCTGGGTCGGGCGCGTCGGGAGGTCCTCGGTGGGCACGATTCGCAGGCTAGAGGGGACCGACCGCTTGTGGCAACCGCTTGTCGTGGGTGCCCGAGGGATCTCCGAAACCGACCTTGATCCCTTCGCCGACAACAGGTGGCAACCGATTGCCGGTCGCATTCGGGGGGTGGCTGAATGAGTCCCGTAAGGCTCACACCCCCGACCGAGGGCCCCCCGGGCCCGACCCCCGAAGGAGAACCTCCCATGGCTGTCACAAGCCCAGCCGCCCCCCTGGTGGCCACCACCCCGAAGAAGCTGGGCTGGCGCCAGTACTCGGGCTATGCCACCGGTGACGCGGCGAACAACCTCGCATTCGCGATGGCCTCGTCGTTCCTGCTGCTCTACTACACCAACGTCGTCGGACTCGGCGGCGCCGCGATCGGCACCATGTTCCTGCTGGTCCGCTTCTGGGACGCGTTCGCCGACCTGTTCGCCGGTCGGATGGTGGACGCCAAGAAGCCTGGGCGCTTCGGCAAGTTCCGGCCCTTCATCATCTGGTTCTCGCTGCCGCTGCTGCTGTCGAGCATGGCGATCTTCTCGGCCAAGACCTTCTTCCCGGACATCTCCGAGTCGCAGGCCCTGATCTACGCCTACGTCTCCTACGCGGTCATGGGCACCCTGTACAGCATGGTCAACATCCCCTACGGATCGATCGCCCCGGCGATGACCCAGGTGCCCACGGAGCGCGCGAAGCTCGCCAGCTGGCGGGTCTGGGGCTCCAACATCACGATCCTGATGCTCTCGTTCGTCGTCGCCCCGCAGATCAAGAAGTACGCGAAGGACCCGTCGGGCCTGCAGCAGTCCCTGTTCATCACGACCGCGATCTTCGTGGTGCTGGGCATGGCGCTCTACCTGTGGAACGTCATGAACTGCAAGGAGCAGGTCCAGCGCGACGTGGCTGCCCCCAGCATCAAGGAGAGCTTCGGCACCCTGCGGCACAACAAGCCGCTGCTGTGGCTGTGCCTGGGCAGCCTGGCCTTCCTCACCGGGATGACCGCGATCGGCGCACTGGGCGCCTACTACGCCCTCTACGTCCTCAACGACGCCACGTACATCGCATGGAACGCGGTGGCGCAGGTCGTCGGCACGTTCCTGGTCGCCGCGTTCATCCCGAAGATCGTGCGGATGATCGGCAAGCGCAACGGCTTCATCATCCTCGGCTTCGTGGGCGTCGTGGCCGGCCTGCTCCTGGCCTTCCTGTCACCCAGCGTCCCGGTCCTGTCCCTGGTCGGCTTCTTCCTGCTGGGCATCGGGATGGGCGGGGTGAACACCCTGATGTGGGCCCTGGAGGCCGACACCGTCGAGTACGGCGAGTGGAAGACCGGGATCCGCACCGAGGGCACCACGTACGCGATGTTCTCCTTCACCCGCAAGATGGGTCAGGCAATCGGCGGCGCCGCCGGTGCATTCGCCCTCGGCTACGTCGGCTTCAACTCCGCCGCCGCCAAGGCCGGAGAGACCCAGAGCGCCGAGGCCATCCACGGGGTCCAGCTGGCCACGGGCCTGCTGACAGCCGGGTTCATCCTGGTGTCGCTTCTGGTCATGTGGTTCTACCCGCTGACCGACAAGGTGTACCGCCAGATCGTCAGCGAGATCGCGACCCGCCGCGCCACCC
Organism: uncultured Actinomycetes bacterium; assembly: GCA_963774745.1. Taxonomy (GTDB): domain Bacteria; phylum Actinomycetota; class Actinomycetes; order S36-B12; family CAIYMF01; genus Prado023. The sequence goes on from CAVZGE010000003.1 coordinate 25,264, forward strand.
GCGAGGCCTCGACCGCCTGACCCCCCGGGCTGTGCGGGATCCGGCACCCGCCGCCCCGCACAGCCCGGACCCCTCCCCACATCCCCAACCGCCACCACGCATCACGCATCCCCACCACAACCACGAAGGACTGTGAACCCGATGACCACCGACAGCGCCCCCGCCCCCTCGACAGCCACCGCCCAGGTCGGTGTGCTCGGCATGGGAGTGATGGGCAGCAACCTCGCCCGCAACTTCGCCAGCCGCGGCTACACCGTGGCGCTCCACAACCGCAGCCGGGGCCGCACCGACGCCCTGATGGCTGCGCACGGCACCGAGGGCTCGTTCGTGCCGACCGTGACCGTCGAGGAGTTCGTCGCCAGCCTGGAGCGGCCCCGCCGGATCGTGCTGATGGTCGTCGCCGGTGCCGGCACCGATGCCGCGATCGAGTCACTGATCCCGCACCTGGAACCAGGCGACATCGTCGTCGACGGCGGCAACTCGCACTTCCCGGACACCCGGCGCCGCGAGGCCGCCCTGCGCGAGATCGGCCTGCACTTCGTCGGCGCCGGCATCTCCGGCGGCGAGGAGGGTGCCCTGAAGGGACCCTCGATCATGCCCGGCGGGCCCGTCGAGTCCTACGCCGCGCTCGGCCCGATGCTGGAGAGCATCGCCGCGAAGGTCGACGGCGTGCCGTGCTGCACCCACGTCGGCCCTGACGGCGCCGGCCACTTCGTGAAGATGGTCCACAACGGCATCGAGTACGCCGACATGCAGCTCATCGCCGAGGCCTACGACCTGCTCCGCCAGGGCCTGGGCGCCTCGCCTGCCGAGATCGCCGAGATCTTCGCCGAGTGGAACACCGGTGACCTCGAGTCGTTCCTGATCGAGGTCACCGCCGAGGTGCTCGCGCACGTGGACGCCGAGACCGGCAAGCCCTTCGTCGACGTCATCCTCGACCAGGCCGGGCAGAAGGGCACCGGCCGGTGGACGGTGCAGAACGCCCTCGACCTCGGCGTGCCGATCACCGGCATCGCCGAGGCCACCTTCGCCCGCGCCCTGTCCAGCTCCGTGCCGCAGCGCGAGGCCGCCGTCGGGGTGCTTCCGGCCAACGCCGGGACGTGGCAGATCACCGACCGCGCCGGCTTCATCGAGGACGTGCGCCAGGCTCTGTACTCCTCGAAGGTGGTGGCCTACTCGCAGGGCTTCGACCAGATCGCTGCGGCCAGCGCGGAGTTCGACTGGAACATCGACCGGGGCGCGATGGCGCGCATCTGGCGCGGCGGCTGCATCATCCGCGCGCGGTTCCTCAACCGGATCACCGAGGCCTACGAGCGCCAGCCCGACCTGCCCCTTCTGCTGGCCGACCCCTACTTCACCGAGGCCGTCGGCAGCGGCGTCGCGTCCTGGCGGCGGATCGTGTCCCAGGCTGCGCTGAACGGCGTGCCCACCCCGGCATTCGCCTCGTCGCTGAGCTACTACGACGGGCTGCGCGCGCAGCGCACCTCCGCCGCGATCATCCAGGGCCAGCGCGACCTGTTCGGTGCCCACACCTACAAGCGGGTGGACAAGCCCGGCACGTTCCACACCCAGTGGACCGGCGACCACACCGAGATCGAGGCCTGAGATGCCCGGCATCGTCTCGCTCCCGGGCTCGGTGAGGGCCGAGCCCGGGAACGGGGGTCTCCCGCGGCTGGTGGTCACCGGCGCCTCCGGCTCGGCCGAGGTGTACCTGCAGGGCGCGCACGTGACCGCATGGGCGCCGCAGGGGCACGACCCCGTCCTCTGGATGAGCCAGCACAGCACCTTCGCGCCGGGGTCGGCGATCCGCGGCGGGGTGCCGGTGTGCTTCCCCTGGTTCGGGCCGCACCCCTCCGGCACCGGACCCCTGCACGGATTCGCCCGAACTACGTCATGGACCCTGGTCGAGGCCCGGGAGCAGGGCTCGGACGTGGTCCTGGTCCTCGAGCTGTCCGAGTCCGACGTCCCAGCCGACCAGGTCTCCGCCTGGCCGCACGCCTTCCGCGCCCGGTACACCGTGACGGTGGGTGCCACGCTGACCCTGGCCCTCGAGGTGACCAACACCGGCGCCTCGGCGGTCACGTTCCAGGAGGCGTTGCACACCTACCTGGGTGTGGCGGACGTCCGGGAGGCCACGATCCGCGGCCTCGAGGACCGCGGGTACCTCGACCGATTGGCCGGGACTGGCCCCTCGCAGGCGGAGGGGGCGCCCGTGGCCATCGTCGGTGAGACCGACCGGGTGTACGAGCAGCCCGGGTCGATCCTCGTCGAGGACGCCGCTGGCGCGCGGACCCTGGCGATCACCGCCACAGGCTCGGCCAACGCGGTCGTCTGGAACCCCTGGCATGCCAAGGCCGCCGCGATGGGGGACTTCGGTGACGACGAGTGGACCCAGATGCTGTGCATCGAGACCTGCAACGTGCTCGACGCAGCGATCACCCTCGACCCGGGCCAGTCGCACCTGATGGCCGCCACGGTTGCCGTCATGACCGGTGACTGACCCGATGTTCCACGCACAGCCCGGCAGTCGCCGGGCAACCGGTTGGCACCGGGCTGGGCGCTGGGGCAGGGTGGGGACCGGACCGGCGCGGCAGCAGCCCCAGCCGATGCAACCAGCCGAGGAGGCGTCGCCGTGATGAGCAATTCCCCGGGCAACCCGGCGGCGCTAGCCGTTCGCCTCGCCCCGAACCCCGACCAACCGGCGTGGTCCCGCCCCTTGGATGGCGCGAACGCCCGCGCCGCCCAGCAGGTGGCTGACGCCATCGGAGCGCAGCGCCGGTTGGGCGTCGCCTTCTCCGGGGGTGTCGACTCCTCCGTCCTGCTCGCACTTGCCGCGCGCTCCCTCGGGCCGGGCCGCACCTTGGCGATCCTGGGCGTCTCGGCGAGCCTGGCCACCGACGAGCACCGGGCCGCCCGCGCCGTCGCCGCGGTGATCGGGGTTCCCCTCGTCGAGGTCGCGCACCCACGAGGGGGAGAGCCCCGCCTACCGCGCCAACGGCCCGGACCGCTGCTTCCACTGCAAGGACGAGCTGTTCACGCGGATCTCCGACGAGGTCGTCACCCAGTACGGGCTGACCGCCGTGGCCTACGGCGAGAACGCCGACGACATCCTCAGACCGGACCGGCCCGGCTCCCAGGCCGCCACCAACCATCGAGTGCTCCGCCCGCTGGCCGACGCGGGGCTGACCAAGGCAGACGTGCGCGCCGTCGCCCGGGCCCTGGACCTGCCCTGCTGCGGACAAGCCCGCCGCGCCGTGCCTGGCCTCCCGCATCCCGCACTTCGAGGAGGTCACCTCGGAGAAGCTCCGCCAGGTCGAGGCCGCGGAGTCCGCCCTGCGCGACCTCGGATTCCCCGAGTCACGGGTGCGTCACCACGGCGACGTGGCCCGCATCGAGCTGCCCGTGGCGGACCTCAGCCGGGCCGTCGGCGAGCCGTGTCGCACGCGGATCCAGGCAGCCCTGCGGGCCGCAGGCTTCCGGTTCGTGGCGCTGGACATGGCCGGGATCCAGTCCGGGGCCTTCACCCTCCCGCTGGTCTCCGTCCATGGCTGAGCATGAGTGGCAAGCCCCGCCCGCGCTGACCGACCTCGTCGAGATGGCCGAGCTCGACCACGACCGGGCCGCCCGCCGGGGCTACCCCGAGGCCGTCTACTGCGAGTCCAAGACCGCTGAGCAGGTGCGGGCGATCGCCGCCGCAGTGCGGGAGCGAGGAACCCCGACCCTGTTCACCCGCGCCGCGCCCGAGCACGTCGAAGCGGTGCTCGGCCGAGCTCCCGGACGCCGGACACGACGCGCAGGCGCGGCTGGTCATGTGGCCGGCGACCGCGCCCGAACCGACCGGCGGCCTCGTCGTCGTCGCCGCCGCCGGCACCTCCGACCTCCCCGTCGCCCGCGAGGCGCTGCTCGTGGCGACCCACCTCGGCCGGCGCGCCGAGCTCGTCATCGACGTCGGCGTCGCCGGCCTGCACCGCGTCCTGGGCCGCCTGGACCTGCTGCGCAGCGCCGACGTGATCGTCGTGGTCGCCGGGATGGACGGCGCCCTGCCGAGCGTCGTCGGCGGGCTGGTGCGCGTGCCCGTCATCGCGGTGCCCACCTCGGTGGGCTACGGGGCGGCGTTCGAGGGGCTGGCCGCCCTGCTGACCATGCTCAACTCCTGCGCCCCCGGGGTCGCCGTGGTCAACATCGACAACGGCTACGGCGCCGGGCACCTCGCCGCGCAGATCGCAGCCCCCCGGTGACCGGCGCGGACATGTCCCGCCACTGCTGGGTCGACGCCAGCGCCGGGGTCGCCGGCGACATGCTGCTCGGCGCCCTGATCGACGCCGGCGCCAGCCTCGAGCCGTGCCAGGCGGCCATCGACGCAGTCATGCCCGCAACGGTGCGCCTGGACGTGGCAGAGGTGCGCCGGGCCGGGATGCGCGCCACCAAGGTCGACGTCGTGGCGCTGGTCGCCGACCTGCCGCACCGCAGCTGGGCCGACATCCGCGCGATGATCCTGGCGGCACTCCTGCCGGAGGACGTCCGGGCGCGCGCCGTCTCGGTGTTCGCCGGCCTGGCCGAGGCGGAGGCTCGCGCGCACGGGATCCCCGTGGCCGAGGTCCACTTCCACGAGGTCGGCGCCTGGGACTCCATCGCCGACGTCGTCGGGGTCTGTGCCGCCCTGGATGACCTCGGCGTCACTCGCGTCACCGCAGGTCCGATCGCCCTGGGCTCGGGACACGTGCGCACCGCGCACGGACAGATCCCCGTCCCGGTGCCGGCCGTCCTGGAGCTGGCCGCGGGGTGGCGGGTGCTGTCCGGCGGCCCGGGGGAGCTGACCACGCCCACGGGCATGGCCCTCGTGAGCGTCCTGGGCGACGCGAGCGAGGACCTGCCCGCCCTGACCGTGGCAGCTGTCGGGGTGGGCGCCGGCACCCGCGACCCACAGGACCACGCCAACGTCGTACGTGTTGTGCTCGGATCCCCGGCGCCCGGTCACACCGCTTTGGAGACCGCCGAGGCGGGCGGGGCGGTGCTGATCGAGGCCAACGTCGACGACCTCGACCCCCGGGTCTGGCCCAGCGTCCTCGACGACCTGCTGGTGTCCGGCGCCTCGGACGCGTGGCTCATCCCGATCCTGATGAAGAAGGGCCGCCCCGCGCACACCCTCTGCGTGCTGGTGGACCCGACCCGGGTCGACGAGCTGCGCACCCGCGTCTTCGCGCTCGTCCCCACCCTCGGGGTCCGCGAGCGCGCCGTCAGCAAGTGGGCCCTGGCCCGGACCTGGCGACCGGTCGAGGTCCTCGGTGACACGGTGCGCATCAAGATCGGCCACAGCGGTGGGGTGATCACCTCGGCCACACCCGAGTACGAGGATGTCGCTGGGGTCGCCCGCCGGGTCGGCTTGCCGGTCCGTGACGTCCTCGCCGCCGCGATCGCCGCCGCGGGATCAGCCGGACTGGCCCCGGGGAAGGCCCTCGCTCCGTAGTCGCGTCCAGCAGCGTGTGGAACTTGTGGCAACCGGATGCCACCGGATGTCCCCACCAGCCAGACTCGAGCAATGCGGTGCCGCGCAACCCCCGCCACGGCACGAGACGACGAACGGAGCCCCCATGACGAGCACCATGACCATCACTGACCCCGACGAGCTGGCGGTCGCGACGATCCGGACCCTGGCCATGGACGCGGTCCAGGCCGCCAACTCCGGGCACCCGGACACCCCGATCGCCCTGGCGCCGGTGGCCTACACGCTGTGGCAGGAGTTCCTGCGCTTCGACCCGGAGCAGCCGATCTGGGCCAACCGCGACCGGTTCGTCCTCTCGGCCGGCCACGCCTCGACGCTGCTCTACTCGTTGCTGCACCTGACCGGCGTGCACTCGGTGAACCCGAAGTACGAGACCCTCGGTGAGGCGTCGGTCAGCCTGGATGACCTGAAGCGGTTCCGGCAGCTGGACTCCAAGTGCCCCGGGCACCCGGAGTACCGGTGGACCGCCGGGGTGGAGTGCACCACCGGGCCGCTGGGCACCGGGTACGCCACCAGCGTCGGGATGGCGATGGCCTCGAAGTGGCAGGCGGCGACGTTCAACCGTCCCGGCTTCGAGCTGTTCGACTACGACGTCTACGCGGTCGGCGGCGACGGCTGCATGATGGAGGGCGTGGCCCAGGAGGCCGCGTCCCTGGCCGGGCACCTGCAGCTGGACAACCTGTGCTGGATCTATGACAACAACGAGATCACCATCGAGGGCAGCACCTCCCTGGCCTTCAGCGACGACATCGCCACGAAGTTCATCGGCCTGGGCTGGAACGTCACGCGGGTCGGCGACGCGAACGACCGGCGGATGCTGGCCCGTGCCTTCGCGAACTTCAAGGCCGAGTCCCACCGCCCGACCCTGATCATCGTGGACTCCCGGATCGGGTACGGCGCACCGACCAAGGAGGGCACCCACGGGGCGCACGGGGAGCCGCTCGGGGTGGAGGAGATCCGCGGGGCCAAGCGGTTCTACGGCTGGCCCGAGGACGCGAACTTCCTCGTCCCTGACGAGGTGTACGCAGCATTTCCGCTGCCGGCATCGGGGCCCGCGGGCGCGCCCTGCGCGAGGACTGGGACGAGTTGTTCGCGGGGTACCGGTCGCACTACCCGGACCTGGCCGACCAGCTGGACCGGATGCAGCTGCGCACCCTCCCTGACGACTGGGACGCCGACATCCCGGCGTTCCCGGCCGACCCGAAGGGCCTGGCGGGTCGCGAGGCCAACGGCACGGTGCTCAACGCGGTCGGCGCGCGGGTGCCGTGGCTGGTGGGCGGCTCGGCCGACCTCGCCCCGTCGACCAAGACCCTCATGACCTTCGAGGGGGCCGGCGACTTCTCCGCCGCCGACCGGGCTGGGCGCAACCTGCACTTCGGGGTGCGTGAGCACGCCGCCGGGTGCATCGCCAACGGTCTTGCACTGTCCAAGGTGCGGCCCTACCAGGCCGGGTTCCTGATCTTCTCGGACTTCCAGCGCGGTGCCATCCGGCTCTCGGCGCTGATGGAGATCCCGGTGGTCCACGTGTACACCCACGACTCGATCGGGGTCGGCGAGGACGGGCCCACCCACCAGCCGGTGGAGCAGATCGTCTCGCTGCGCGCCGTACCGGGCCTGGTCGACATCCGGCCCGCTGATGCCAACGAGGTGGCCGAGGCGTGGCGTGTGCTGATGCCGATGCGCCACGACCCGGTTGCGCTGTTCCTGTCCCGCCAGGCGCTGCCGACCCTCGACCGTGCCCGCTACGCGCCGGCCTCCGGCCTGGCCCGGGGGGCCTATGTCCTGGCCGATCCGCAGGACGGGCGCGCACCGGAGGTCATCCTGATCGCCTCGGGATCCGAGGTCGCGCTGGTGGTGGAGGCCTACGAGGCACTGACCGCTGAGGGCGTGGCCGCCCGCGTCGTGAGCATGCCCTCCTGGGCGCTCTTCGACCGGCAGGACGAGGCGTTACCGGGAATCCGTGCTTCCCTCGGCCGTCCAGGCCCGCGTGGCCGTCGAGCAGGGCTCAACCCTGGGCTGGGAGCGCTACGCGCCCCAGGGCACCGTGATCGGCATGTCCACCTTCGGCGCCTCGGCACCACTGAAGGACCTCGTCACCAAGTTCGGCTTCACCCCGGAGGCGGTCCTGGCCACGGCGAAGGCCCAGATCGCCCGCCACGCCGGCTGAGGCCGCGTGCGGCGATATGCCCCGATTCACGGCAACAAATGGCATCCAGGGGCGCCGTCACGCACCGAGCGCATATACAGGATCTGTAGTCCGTCATCGCGTCCCAGGGACGCACGACCACCTGAAGACGAAGGAGAACGAGATGAACCAGAACGAGACGACCGGGACCTCCGACAAGCCCGTCGTGACCATCTTCGAGTACTACGGCGCCGGCGCCGACTACGTGGGACACAAGGTGGCCGAGGCCCTCGGCCTGCCCTTCCACCAGCAGGCGTTCAGCTCCGAGGAGATCGAGGCCGGTCAGGCCTCCGTCACCGAGCAGGGAGCCGTGCTGGCCCAGGTGTTCTCCGTCCTGGGTGGCGCGTACGGCGGGTTCGACGGCCGCGACGTGGCCACCACCCAGCGGCAGAAGTACGACCTGGTCATGGACAACAACCGCCAGGTCTGGCAGTACGCCGACGAGGGTGGCGTGATCCTCGGACGCAACGGCGCCGTCATCCTCGCCGACCGCCCCAACACCCTGCACGTGCTGCTCACCGGGGCGGTCGAGGACCGGATCGACCGGGCTGCGACGGAATCCGGGATCACCGTCGACCAGGCAGCCAAGCGCCAGGTCCGCGAGGACCAGGTCCGCTCCGACATGTCGCAGGTCCTCTACGGCTGGGACCCGCTGCTGCCGGAGCGCTACGACCTCGTGATGAACACCAGCAGGATCCCCCTGGATGCCATCGTCGCGGCGATCGTCGACGCCGTGCGGGCCGGGCGGGACTGACCACCACCAGCCAGACCCGAACCGAACCGACGCAGGGCCGCACGGGCCCTTCGTGAGGTTCCTCCCCGAGAAGCGAGAGGCACACCCATGTCGGACACGACCGCACAGCCCTGGACGGACACCTCCCTGGCGCCCCGGGAGCGGGCCCAGCTGCTCGTCGCCGCCATGACCCTCGAGCAGAAGATCCAACAGCTGCACGGCAACATGGCGACGATCGACATCTACTCCCTGGTCTCGCAGGCGACCACCAAGGAGGAGATGGACCGCCTGGCCGCCCAGATCCGCATCGACCGGCACGTGGCCGCCATCGACGAGCTGGGCATCCCCCGGTTCCGGATCACCAACGGCCCGGTGGGTGTCGGCATGGGCGACGGCACCCCCAGCCCGCCGGCGACGTCGCTGCCCATGACGATCGCGCTTGCCGCCGGGTTCGATCCCGAGCTGGCCCGCCAGTACGGCGACCTGATCGGCTCGGAGACCGCGACCCTGGGCCAGCACGTGCTGGAGGGCCCGGGCGTCTGTCTGCACCGCACCGAGATCGCCGGGCGCAACTTCGAGTACTTCTCCGAGGACCCCTACCTGTCAGGCGTCATGGGCGTCGAGGTCACGAAGGCGATCCAGTCCCATGACGTCATCGCGATGGGCAAGCACTACGTGGTCAACGACCAGGAGTACGAGCGCTTCCGCACGAACGTCGAGGTCGACGAGGGTACGCTGCGCGAGCTGTACCTGCTGCCCTTCGAGATGCTGGTCAAGGACGCCGGGATCGCTGCGATCATGAGCGCCTACAACCGCGTGCGCGGCGTGTACGCGACCGAGAACCGGTACCTGCTCACGACCATCCTGCGCGACGAGTGGGGCTTCGAGGGCTATGTGCAGTCCGACTTCTGGAGCTGCCGCTCGGCCGCCCCGTCGCTCAACGCCGGCATGGACCACGAGATGCCCGACGCCAAGTGGCTCAACGAGGCCAACGTCAAGGCCGCCCTGCAGGACACCAGCCTCGAGATCCAGACGGTCGACCGAGCGCTCGTGCGCCGATTCACGCAGATGTTCCGCTTCGGGCAGTTCGAGCGCCCCTACGCCCCGGGCGAGATCGACGCCGAAGGCCACGGCGCGATCTCCCGCCGGATCGGCGAGCAGGTCGCGGTCCTGCTGAAGAACGACGGCGGGCTCCTACCGCTCGATGCCGCGTCGGCGGGCAGGGTGCTGATCGTCGGGCAGTCCGAGTACGTCGACGACGCCTGCCAGGGGGGAGGCGGCTCGTCCAAGGTCGACCCGCTGTACACCGTCACACCGGTCGACGGCATGCGCGACGTCCTGGCCGCGATGGGGTCCGACGCCACCGTCAGCAAGGTCACCGTCGCCGACGACCTGTCCAACCTGGACGAGGCCAAGGCTGCGGCCAAGGAGGCGGACACCGTCATCATCATGGCCGGCCTCGTCGCAACAGAGGGCGTTGACCGACCGGACTCCCACCTGCCCAACGACCAGAGCCGCATGATCGCCGAGCTGCTCGGACTCAACGACCGCACCGTCGTCGTCCTGAAGGACAGCTCGCCGGTGCTGATGCCGTGGCTCGACCGGGCGCCTGCGGTGCTGGAGGCGTGGAACCAGGGCGCTGAGGACGGGCACGTCGTGGCCGACCTGCTGTTCGGCAACGTCAACCCGTCGGGCAAGCTGCCCACCACCTACCCCGCCACCGAGGCCGACACGCTCTACCACGGCGACCCGGTCCGCTACCCCGGCACCGACGAGGGCAGCGGCTACCCAGTCATCCGCTACACCGAGGGTCGCCAGGTGGGCTACCGCTGGTTCCAGGCCCAAGGCATCGCGCCACTGTTCGCGTTCGGGTTCGGCCTGTCGTACACGACCTTCGAGCTGTCCGATGTGGTCCTCACCGGCACCGACAATGACGGCACCGAGCCGATCGAGGTATCCCTGACGGTGACGAACACCGGGACGTCCGCAGGCGCGGAGGTCCCGCAGGTCTACCTCGGCATACCGAGCACGGACCAGCCGCCCAAGCGCCTGGTCGGGTTCGCAAAGGTGTTCCTCGATCCGGGGGAGTCCCATCGGGTCACCATCACGATCGACCCCGCTGCGACCAACCACCCCCTATCGGTGTGGGACCCCGGCACGAACGCGTTCGTCGTCCCGCGTGGCGAGTTCACCGTCTTCGTCGGGACCGCGAGCGACAACACCCCGCACTCCGGGACCGTTTTCGTGCGCTGAGGTACCCAGCCCCGCCCGGGCTGCCATCTGGGGTACTCCCCGGGATCGTGCACGTGCAGCCCATCGGGGGCCAGAGTGACTCCCTGCCAACGGAACAACAGCGCGGAGGTCACGGCCCAGACCACAGCGAAGCCACTAGTCTCGCAATATGCCCGAGTTCAGCTGGCGCCCGGCCAACGACGCGACGAGCGAGGACGTCGAGGCCGTGTTCGACGCCGGCGGCGCCCGCAGGTGCCGCTGCCAGGCGCTCAAGGTGCCGGGCTGGATCTGGCGGGACACGACCCAGGACGAGCGCGACGCCGCGCTCCTGGAGCAGGCCGGCTGCGGCACGAGCGGCCCCACGTCCGGCCTCGTCGGGTACGTCGACGGCGAGCCCGCTGGCTGGGTCGCGGTCGAGCCACGGGAGAACTACCCGAGGATCTGGGCCCGGCAGAAGTCGTGGATGCGGATGGATCCCGACCTCGAGGGCGTCTGGTCGGTCACCTGCTTCGTCGTGCGCAAGGGCTTCCGTCGACAGGGGCTGATGTACGAGCTCGCCGCCGCGACCGTCGAGTACGGCAGACAGGTCGGCGCTCGGGTCCTCGAGGGCTATCCCACCGAGCCCCTGCCGGGGAAGACCGTGATCTGGGACGAGGCGTCGGTCGGGCTGCTCCAGGTGTTCCTCGACGCCGGCTACGAGGTCGAGGCATCGCCCACCCTGCGCCGGAGGGTGGTCCGACACCGACTCGGCGCGTCGTCCTGACGGTGCTCTGCATCCGGCCCCCGCGAGGGCGCTGATGTCACCGCCAGTCCACGGCGACGTACTTCCCACCACTCTTGGCGAAGATGACCTTGCCGTCACCGGAGACCATCGGTCCCGAGTGCCACGAGTTGCTGGTGGTGACACGGTTCGGGGGGTACCCATGGCGGCGCATCACCTTTCCATAGTCGTAGACCTTGCCCGTCTTGCGGTCGATGACCGAGGACTTGTTCCCGTGGATGACGTAGCGCCCACGCCAGGTCGCCTTGTCGAACGCCGAGAACCACAACGCGTCGTTGCCGTAGATCGTGTACCGACCTGAGAGCCTCGTTACCTTCGTTGTGGCGACCTTGTAGGTCCCGACCTTGCCGCCGGTCTTGTCCGGCGTGCCGAAGGGACGGACACCGATCCGCATGAACACGGTGCTGCCATCACGGGTCATGCTGCCGCTCCCGTTCACGGTCCGGGTCGCTTTGCCACTCCTGGGGAACACCAGTGTGTCCGGGTAGAAGTAGGTGTCCGGTTCACCGCGCTCGCCGTAGACCGCTCCGCCCAGGTGGATCACCTTGCCGTCGAAGGAGATCTCGGGCGCGTCAACCTGAACGTACTCGCCGCCCGGATCGGGACCGCCAGCCCCGCATTCCTCGGCCCGCTTGGTCAGGGCACCGGAAGCAGTGTCCTTGACGTACAGGGTGAACCGGTTCCGGACCTCGTAGTTGGCGCAGAATGCGACCATCGTCCCGTCACGTGTCACCGAGGCGGATGACACGAGGACGGACGGCGTGTCGTTGAGGCTGGGTTCGTCAATCTCGGACGGCGTCCAGGCGGGCTCGAGTGGCTTCCCAGCGGAATCGCTGTCGATTCGCACGCGCGAGCCGGAGGCAGCGCTGGTCAGCCAGACCGGGCCGCTGCGGTAGCCGACGGTGTCTCCGTCGGCATCGAGCACGTCGACAGTCGAGTGGCGCTCGAGCGTCAGGGCCGGGTTGTCGCGGACGACTGTTGAGGTTGAGTACCCCGTATTGGTGGGGGTGCGCTGCCCGCTCGTGCGGTCGATGATCGCGCCGCCCGCGGCGTTGGCACCGACGATCCAACGCCCGGTGTGGGAAACCTCCCAGAGCGTGGACAGATCCGTGCTCTGGACCGAGGTCTTCGCCGCCGCTGTCGCAGGAGCCCCTGCCGCCCCAATGACGAGCGCCACCGCGACGCAACCGCCGAGCACCGTCCACGTAGCCCTCAACACTGGATCCCCTTCGCTTGAGCAATTGCTCGTCATCGACTGTCGCCCCTATGTGCCCGCCGGGTCCTCGACGGCAACGTGACTTCAGTCACCCCGCTCAGCAGGCTAGGAGCTGCGCTGGCCTCCACCCTGGCTGCGGGTGGTGCTGAACTTCGAGCGCTTTGGACTACCGTTGGACTACACCGCAATCCGTGCAGGCATCATCGCAGGTCAGCGCAATATTGCCGATCAGATGTCGTAGTACAGCTCGGACATTGACCACGTGAGCGGCCTTGATGGTCAGCGCGGTCGCCAGCGGGTCCTGTGCTGGTCCCTGGTCGTGCGGCGTACTCGGGTGCGCACCGGTCGCGGCGGGGCGGGGGTGAGCACGATCGTCACCCAGGTGATCCCGCAGACTCGGTGGCTGTCTACCCCGACACCCCGCTGCTGCTGCACCACTGGGGATCGGTGGACGCCCCGGACTTCTCACCCTTCAACGGCGACCCCGCCGTCCTGCACGACCTGGTCACCAACCCGCAACGCATCCACGTCCTGGCCCCCGGGGAACCGTTCACACTCAGGCCGGTGAGCGCCCAGTAGCTGTGCGCCAGGCGGAACAGCGCGGCGTACTCGGCCATGGACGCACCCGTCCGAGGACAGCCCTCAGCACGCACACCCACGTGCTCACATCCGGCCGACCTACGAGCGCATCGCCGTCGGTGAGGCCAGTCTGCATCAAGAAGGCCGGTCAGGGGTCAGGGACCGCCGGTGGTGGGCCAGGGGCTGCTCGTCGGCCAGCCAGCCCCGGGCCCCGGGCGCGGTGCACGAGTCCGCGGCGATTCGCGCTGCCCAGGCCAGCCCGCCGAGCAGGTCGCGGGTCCCACGCGCGGCCACCCAGGCCGACAGCGCCCCGTGCAGGACATCGCCGGCGCCCAGGGTGTCGACGACCTCGACGTGCGGCACCGGGACCTCGGCGCGGCCGTCGCCGGTGAGCACCTGGATCGGCAGGGGGCCGCGCGACCGCGCGACCACCGGCGGGCCCAGGGCGCGGACCGTGGCCAACACGTCATTCCCCGGACGCCCAGTGCCGCCTCCCAGGTCGGAAGGAACTCGGAAGACCGCGGAGATCACGGCGATGTCGACAAGGACCAGCAGCCGCTCAAGGCCCGGCTTCCACGACCCGCCGTCGAGCAGCACGGGGAGGCCGGCAGCCCGGGCTGCTGCGGCCAGCGGCACCGCGAGGTCCAGGTGGTGGCCGTCGACGAGGATCGCATCCATGCCCTCCACGAGTGCCCCCGCCCAGCCCGCTGCCTCAGGACCACTGTCGGGAGGGTTGGCCCTGGCCGACGACGCGTTCACCGAGACGACCGCCCGCTGCCCGCTGCCGCGCGTCACGAGCACGGTGGAGACAGCGGGCTGATCCAGCGGATCGGCGCGATCGACCACGTCGACACCGTGTGCGGCCAGGTCGGCGCTGATCAGCGTGCCCAGGGGTGAGTCGCCGATCCTGGTGACCAGCCGCGCACCGACCCCGAGTGCGGCAGCGGTCACCGCGGCGTTGGCTGCCGGGCCTCCGGAGGCGACCAGCAGATCGCTGGCCACCAGCTTCTCGTCGGGACCCGGGAGGCGATCGACGGTCTGCTGCACGTCGAGCACTGCGACACCACACGCCAGCACCATGGACACGTCTGGGAGGCTAGCGGAGTCGAATGTTCCGGACGCCGAACTGGACGGTCATGGGCACCCGCCCCTCCACGTCCGCCCGCTTGACGCGCCCCCGCCTGGGAGGCCCCGGATGACTCAGCGCTGGTAGAGGGCGATGTCCATGGCGATCGCTGCCGTCAGGGCCATCGCCCGTTGGACCGGGCTGCCCGGCCACGACCAGCTCGAAGGCCTCGCGGACCACCCGGAGCCGCTGGTTGATCTGCCCGATCTCCGCGCCGGCCGGATCAGTCACCACGAAACGTTGCGGCCCGACGCCACCGGGCTGAGTCCCCGCGTCGCAAGGTCCCACGGTCGACGATTCGAGCACACGAGACTGGCCCACTCGACGGCCCACTCGACGGGTGGGTCTCCTGCCGGGCTCGACGGGTGGGTCTCCTGCCGGGCTGAAGGAGTTGACCGGTCGGGATGCGTGTGGGCGCACTCAGGTGTTTGGTGGGGATGTGCCTCCCCGGACCAGCGCTGCCCTGCTCGCGTTCGGCCATGCGGACTCGGGTGAGGTGCGCGTGTTCCTGGGGCACATGGGCGGACCATTCTGGGAGTCGAAGGACGACGGCGGCTGGTCGATCCCGAAGGGTGAGTACGACGCTGCCACTGAGGATCCGATGCAGGCAGCGCGGCGGGAGTTCGCCGAGGAGATCGCGGGCGCTCACCCCCGCTCAGTTGGGCAGTACACCGCCGCCGGCATGGGCTTGCGTTCCTGGTGGGGCTGCTTCATCAGCTGCCGAGGATCCTGCGGCCAGTGATCGCAGGCCCTCGCCCAGCCGTTCGCGCTGCACCAGCACGCCGTTCGCGCGCCACCAGTCGCGGGCCGCGTCCCTGCGGCGGCGGGCGCTCTGGACACTGGAAGGATCCTCATCGCCCGGAAGGGGTGGGACGATGACGCTCACCTCGGGCCGGAGCACGGCGTTCCCCGTGAGGTCGAGGCGGTCACCGCTCCAGAACCTCCCTGGGTCGTACCAGTTCTCGGGTCGGGGGCTGTCGAGCAGCCCCATCCGCGTGTAGGTCGTGGCCACCACTTCCGCGCAGAACAGTGTCTCCAGTGACGCCTGGCTTCGCGCGCGGCCCTTGATCCACCTGCCGGCGAGGGCGGGAGTGCTCGGGAAGGGCGTCCCGTCGAGCTGGGCGATGCTCCTCAGGACTGCGTCCTCCATCTGGGGTGTGATCGTCGCCTGGAGCTGGCGCAGCCAGACGCGCTGGCCGTACTTGTCATGCCACGTGCGCACGGCCTCGTGGAGGTAGTGCAACTGGACCCCGCGTTGATGACGGCCGGTCCACACATCAGGTTGGGATCGGCCGAGTTCGGCGTGCCACATCAGCGGTGGCAGGTCATCGAGGACGACGGCCATCCCGACGTGGTTGATCGGGGCGTTGGTCGCCATGCGGATGACCTTGTCAGCAGCGCTCCCCCCGCGGAACAGCCAGATGTCCCCGGTCCGGGTGTGGGCGACGGCGTCGTCCAGCATCATGCTCGTGGTGTCCACGCCCGCTACCGTAGAGGGATGCAGTGGTGGAAGTGGGTCGGGCTGGCGGGGATGGCAGGCGTGGCGGCCACGGGTGCGGTGATCGCCCGTGACGAACGTCAACGCAACTCGTACTCCGCGGACGACGTCCGCGAGCGGCTGCACGAGCGGGCCGCCGAAGCGCTGGTTGACGAGGCCGGGCCCTCCTGACCCGAGTGGTACTGCCGGGCGCAAGGTAGCGCCCCGTCGAGGCAATGTCCTGCGATGGCAGGCGAACCAGGACTGCGGTGCGGTCCCTACAACGACGGCCCGGCAGAGCCTGGGATGTGGAGCACGGGGACGGTGGTTGCTCGGGCGAGGCGGCCCGGAAGGTCGACGCGGAGCCAGTGCGACAGCTTGGTCGGCAGCGTGCAGACGATCACGGCGTCGAACTGAAACTCCGTGAGCAGTTCCCGGACGCGTGCAACCGGGTCGTGGTCGACGACCTCACCTCCTGCGCTGGCACCGAGTTTCCTGAGCCGGTCGAGCTCGTGCTCCAGGCGACCCCCCGCCAGAGCATGCGCGATCTGCTCGGGGGTGGGGATGTAACGGTCGATGGTGGGGTAGTCCCACTGGCGCTCCCCCTCCATGGCGGCGATGGGGGCGACCAGGGTGAACTCGACGGAGCCGACTTCCAGGTAGGGCTCGAGTGCCTCCTCGAGCTCCGGGCATCCGAGTGTCTGGTTGGCCACGATCAGGATCCTCGTCATGGGTTCATCATGCTCGCGGGCGACCTTCGCCGGTAGGGCCTTGGGGCCGGTGGGCTCAGGCCGTCGGTCCGCAGGCCGCAGGCCGCACGGGCGTCCGGCATACCCGGTGGTCATCTCCAGCGTGGACTCGACAGCTCGCGCCTGATGTGCGCCGGCTCGTGCGGGCGTTCAGGTGGCCTCTGCTGGGCCGTCCTCGCCGCCCATGCTGGCCGTGGCGGCCGGCGACTCGTCCTCCCAGACCTCTGCGGCGTACGCGTCCTCAGGCACGCCGTGTGCGCTGGTTGAGGTGGGCATCGTGCTCATCGCCGATCAACCCGCCCAATGCATGTTCGGGTGGTGCTCCCGATGACCTCGGCGGAGCAGTGCCACGGGGTCGTGGGCGTCGTCCAACTGCGCCGGGCCGAACAGCGTGAGCAGTGCGAGTTCCACCCGGTAGCCCAGGGCCTCGAGCGCTGACCGAAGCGGGTTGCTGGCGCCGCCTGACTCTGCATGTGCCATGGCCGACCTCCTCCACCCCCGTCTCGCCGGGGGTGGGGGTTCTGCGGTGCTGGCACTGCCCTTGCGGCGGGCTTGCAGCCGCCCCAACACCTCCACCTCTTCTATAAGGCTAGGCTGCCCTTAGCGCAGAGTCAACGGTCCGAGGCTCGCCCTCACGCTCAAGGTCACGCCAGACCGGAGATCGCGGCCCGCCAAGCGCTGGTCAAGGACGACGCGGTGGCTGGGAGCGACATTCGCCGTCGCCACCTCGGAGGACCGGGCACCATCCGGACGACGCGAGTACTCGCTGTGGACGCGGGACCCCGAACCGGAGGTCCTGCCCACCTGCGCCGAGCTCGGCATCGGGTTCGTGCCGTTCAGCCCGCTGGGCAAGGGCTTCCTGACCGGCACCGTGTCAACGGACACACAGTTCGCGGCGGATGACTTCCGCCGCCGGGTGCCCCGGTTCGAGGCGGCCAACCTCGCCGCCAACCAGGCCCTCGTGGATCGGGTCCGCGCCCTTGCCGAGGGCCGGGGCGCCACCCCCGGGCAGGTCGCGCTGGCCTGGTTGCTGGCCCAGCACCCGTGGATCGTCCCCATCCCGGGCACGCGCTGGCTGTCCCGGGTCCAGGAGAATGCCGGGGCCACGACCGTGGCGCTGTCCGCCGACGAGCGTACCGAGCTCGACCACCTCGCCGAAGAGGTCGGCGTAGCCGGCAACCGCTACAACGACGCCATGATGGGCATGGTCGGACGATAGGAGCCCAAACCCGACCGCAGCCTCGCCCTCTGCTGAGGCAACGGATGCTGCGCCCTTCCGGCCGCCTGTCGCGCACGTTGGGCAGTCCCAACGCCCAGGAGGACCGTCATGTGTTGATGGGCTTGAGGGCAAACGGCACGCCGGGGGCGAGGATGTGGATGCGTTGCGGGTTGGTGACCCGGTCGTGTAGGACGGCTGGGTCGGCGTTGAAGGGGGAGAAGTCGGGGGCGTCGACCGATCCCCAGTGGTGCAGCAGCAGCGGGGTGTTGGGGTAGGTGTTGGCCATCTGGACCGCGCCGGCCAGGGTGAAGTGCCAGTCGCTGTCGGAGAAGTCGAACAGCAGGGCGTCGGGGGCGGGCATGGCCAGGTGGTGGGCGGGGATCAGCCGGGAGTCCCCGGGCGCCCAGATCGTTCCGTCCGGGGTGGTGATCCAGAACCCGCAGGCGTCCTCAGGCTCGAACGTGCGCGTCTTGTGTCTCGGGGAGAAGTTCTGCCACGCGTGGTCCGCTGGTGTCAGCTCGACGCGCACCGGCCCGACGGTGAACGACTCGCCGATTCCGTGACCGTGCCCGGGCAGCCCGTGCCCGGTCATCAGGGAAGCCACGTAGCCGGTGGAGTGGTAGGCGCCGGTGACCCCGGCCAGCGCCCGGCAGGTCGGGACGCTGTAGTGGTCGTTGTCGCTGTGGGTGACCAGGACCGCGTCCAACCGCGGCACGGCTCCGGCGTCGATGGGCATCTCGATCAGCAGCGGCATGTCGAAGCCCTCCAGGAGGGGGTCGATCATGAGCGTGGTGCCGCGGCTGTTGATCAGGAACCCGGCCATGCCCAGCCAGCGCAGGACGGTGCCCTCGGTCGGTTCGAATGCCTCGGCGGCGATGGGCTGGGTGGCGGGTGCCTTCGCTTGGCCGGTGGCCGCCCGGGGTGTGTAGCCCGGGGTTGGGGTGGTCATGTCTGGGTTCTCCGTTCTTTCTTGGTGCGGGCCAGGTCGCGCACGTCGACCTCGTAGGCCGACGTCGAGGCACCCCAGAGGAAGCCGCTGGGGAAGGGCGCGAGCTGTGCGTGGTGCATGGCGGTCTCCTGTCGGGTGTTCCTGGGTCAAGGGAAGCAGAGCCCGGGGTGGTCGTGGGAGTCCCTGGTGTGAGGGGTACCGGCGGTGACTCCCACGCCCGGGGTGGCGTGCGTAGGGTCGGGTCCGTGGACAATCGCAGTGAGGTGCGCGACTTCCTGGTCACCCGTCGGGCCCGGATCAGCCCAGCCGATGTCGGCCTGCCCGAGGACGGCACCCTGCGGCGGGTCCCCGGGCTGCGCCGGCGTGAGGTTGCCGACCTGGCTGGGGTCAGCATCGAGTACTACATCCGCCTCGAACGCGGGAACCTCACCGGGGTCTCGACCGCGGTGCTCGACGCGGTGGCCCGGGCACTGCAACTGACCGACGCCGAACGGGCCTACCTGCACGACCTGGCCCGCGCGCAGGGCCCGGCCCGACGGCGCGCGGCCCGACACCGGCACCGGATACGCCCCGAGGTGCAGGCCACCCTCGATGCGTTCACCGGGGGGCCGGCGTTCGTGCGCAACCCCCGCATGGATGTGCTGGCCGCCAACCTGCTCGGCCGCGCGGTGTACGCCGAGGTCTTCGAGGACCCGGTGACCCCGCCGAACCTGGCCCGCTACGTGTTCCTGGACCCCCGCGCCCACGAGTTCTACGACGACTGGGACCGGGCCGCCGACGACAACGTCGCGATCCTGCGCGCCCACGCCGGGCGCGACCCCCACGACCCCGACCTGGCCGCCCTGGTCGGGGTCCTGTCCACCCGCTCCGAGGAGTTCCGGACCCGCTGGGCCGCCCACAACGTCAAGGCCCACTACACCGGCAGGAAGCACTTCCACCACCGGCTCGTCGGTGACCTGCACCTGACCTACCAGGAACTCGACCTGTTCGCCGAGCACGGCCTGTCGATCCTCGTCTACACCCCCCAACCCGGCACCGGCACCGACCAGTCCCTGCAGCTGCTGGCCAGCTGGGCGGCGGCAAAGGAAGCCGAGGCCGAGTCGGATTCCCCCCGGCCCGCCGAGACCGGCCACACCTCCTCGGGGCCCTCGTGAGCACCCCGACTGGCGCGGCCGCAGGCGGGTCCGCGCTGGCGCCGTTCCGGCAGCGCACGTTCGCGTGGCTGTGGCTCGGGGTGGTGGTCGCCAGCGTGGGTATGTGGGCCCAGACCGTGGGCGCGCAATGGCTGTTCGTCGACGACCCGAACGCGGCCACCATCGTCACCCTGGTGCAGACCGCCACCCAGCTGCCCGTGGTGCTGCTGGCCCTCCCGGCCGGGGTGCTGTCCGACGCGTTCGACCGCCGGTGGCTGCTGCTCGCCACCCAGGCCTACGTCATCGTCGTGGCCGTGGTGATGGCCGTGCTGGCCGCGGCCGGGCGAATGACCCCGGGGCTGATGCTGGCGCTGATGTTCGCCGCTGGCGTCGGCCTGGCGTTCCAGGTGCCCACCTGGCAGCCCCTGATCGCCGAGCTGGTGCCCCGCTCCCAGCTGGCCGCAGCCACCCGGCTGGACATGGTGAGCGTCAACGTGGCCCGCGCCGCCGGCCCGGCGATCGCTGGACTCATCATCGCCGCCTGGGGCGTGCCGCCGGTCTTCGGGTTCACCGCCCTGTGCGCCGGCGTGCTGGCCACCGTGCTGCTGGCCTGGCGGCGCCCCGCACCGCTGGCCGGGAACCGGGAACGGTTCCTACCCGCCCTACGTGCCGGCGGGCGCTACGTGCGCCACGAACCGGTGGTCCGGGTGATCCTGGGCAGGCTGGCCATGTTCGTCGCCCCGGCCGCGGCGCTGTGGGCCTTGCTGCCCCTGATCGCCAGCCAGCAGCTCGGCCTGCAGGCCGGCGGGTACGGGTTGTTGTTCGCCGCCCTCGGCGCCGGGGCCGTCCTCGGCGCGCTGACCCTGGGCAGGCTCACCGCCCACCTGTCGTCCAACGCCCTGCTCAGCCTTGTGGGCCTGGCCTACGCCGCCGCCCTGGCCGGGACCATGCTCGCCCCCGGCCTGGTCGCCGCGATCCCACTGCTGGTGATCGCCGGCTACGCATGGACCGCCACCGTGTCCACCGTCAACGCCGAGCTGCAACTGTTCCTGCCCCACTGGGTACGCGCCCGCGCCATCGCCGTGTACCTGATGAGCTTCCTGGGCACCATGGCCCTCGCCTCCCCCCTGTGGGGCGCGCTCACCCAGTACGCCGGCCTCTCGACCGCGGTCTACACCGCATCGGCACTGGTCGCGGTGGGCAGCATTGCCGGCCTCGCTGTGCGCATCCCCGAGTCCGAGGCCGCAGACCGGGCAGCACTGGAGTACTGGAACGACCCCAGCCTCGGCATCGCCCCCGAACCCGACGCAGGACCCGTACAGGTCATCGTCGAGTACCACGTCCCACCCGAGCACGAGACCGCATGGCTGGCCGCCATGCAGGACATGCGCCGCTCCCGGCTACGCAGCGGCGCGTTCCGCTGGGAGCTCTACCGCATCGGCGAACGCCCCAACCAGTTCCTCGAGATCTTCGCCGTCCCGTCCTGGGCCGAGCACGAACGCCAACACCAACACCGCCTCACCGCCGAAGACCAGGCCATCGAGGAAGCCGCGTTCGCCTACACCACCAGCACGCCCACCGCAGAACACCTGCTCCCCCCACTGCGCACCTCGGGGTAGGAATCATCCAGAAGCATCCGGCATCAACGCGGGGTGCTGCCCCGATCGCATCATGGAGATGCTCGACGGGCTGCGTGATCGCAGCGGGGGCGGGCGGTCGTCTCTGGCGCGCGGGCGGTGCCGCCGTGCCGGCCGGTGCGTCCAACGGCGACCCGACGGTCGTGGTCGACCTGCGCGAGGCTACGGCACCTGAGCGAGCAGCTCAGCCCGCTGGGACGTCGCGGCGAACGACAAGCCAGTCGCCCATGTCGCGGGTGACCGCGAACCCGGCGGCCTCGTACATGCGCAGTGGACCCTTGTAGAAGGCAGCCGCCCACGGCAGGCCGTCGGTGTCGGCATCGGGGCGAGCCGGGTAGCCCTCCACCCAGGGCGAACCCCATCGGCGGGCGGCGGCGAGCGCCCCCTCGAGCAGGGCGCTTGCCACGCCCTGCCCCCGGTGGTCGGGGTGGATCACGAAGCACATCACCACCGCCGGCTCGTCGGCCGGATCGACGACGGCGTCCGCGAACTTGCGCAGGTTGGGTACCTGGCTGCGGGGCGCGACGTTGCACCAGCCGACCGGGGCGCCGTCGCGGTAGGCAAGCAGTCCGTGGGCTCGGCCCGATCGGATGCGTGCTGCTCGGTCTGCGCGGTGCTGGGCGCCCTCCTTCTCCGGATCGAAGGGCTGGCCCGCGGGGGCGTCGTAGAACGCGCAGTAGCACCCCGCCCAGTCGGGGAACTCCCGGAAGGCGGCATCGAACAGGGCGAGGTAGTCGTCGACGTGCTCGGGTCCGAGTTCGACGACCTCGAGGTCAGCACCCATGTGCGCCGACGGTAGTGGGCCGGCGAGCCGTGTTGCGTGCTGCAGCCCGCATTTCCTCCGGGTCCGCCCCCGCGGCGTGGCCGCTGCTGTTGCTGGGGGATGGCTCACCGGGTGCCGGCGGGCCCTCGACACGCTGGCTCGCTCCGGGTGGGCGGTCCACGCGTGCGACTTTCCCGGATTCGGCCGCTCCGAGCGGCTGCCGATGCGCCGGTCTCGAGCACGAACCTGGACGTCGCCGTGGGTGGTGTAGCGGCCGTAGCGACGGTTCCGGAGGTGGGTCCGTAGATGCGTCGGGGCGGGCACCCGGCTGCTTCGCTTGACGCAGTTGGGGGCCCCATCCAGGTGCGGATGGAGCCCCCAACGTGGGCCTGATCTTGAAGCGTTTTGGACTACGGTTGGACTACGCCGGAATCTGTGCAGGCATCGTCGCAGGTCAGAGCCGGTTTCCGATCAGATGTCGTAATACAGCTCGAACTCGTGCGGGTGCGGGCGCAGGCGGATCGGGTCCACCTCGTTGAGCCGCTTGTAGGCGATCCAGGTCTCGATCAGGTCGTCGGTGAACACGCCACCCTCGGTGAGGTAGGCGTGGTCGGCCTCAAGCGCGTCGAGCACCTCGGGCAGCGAGCCCGGGACCTGCGGGATGTCCGCAGCCTCGTCCGGGGGCAGCTCGTAGAGGTCCTTGTCGACCGGCTCGCGGGGCTCGATCTTGTTCTTGATCCCGTCCAGGCCGGCCATGAGCATGGCCGAGAACGCCAGGTACGGGTTGCTCGACGGGTCGGGCACGCGGAACTCGATGCGCTTGGCCTTCGGGTTCGAGCCGGTGATCGGGATGCGGATGCACGCCGAGCGGTTGCGCTGGCTGTAGACCAGGTTGACCGGGGCCTCGTAGCCGGGGACCAGGCGGTGGTAGGAGTTGACCGTCGGGTTCGTGAACGCCAGCAGCGAGGGCGCGTGCTTGAGCAGGCCGCCGATGTACCAGCGCGCCATGTCCGACAGGCCGCCGTAGCCGGCCTCGTCGTAGAACAGCGGCTTGCCGTCCTTCCACAGCGACTGGTGCACGTGCATGCCCGAGCCGTTGTCACCGAAGATCGGCTTCGGCATGAAGGTCACGGACTTGCCGGCCTCCCAGCCCACGCCCTTGATGACGTACTTGAACTTCATGACGTCATCGGCGGCCTTGGCCAGCGAGTCGAAGCGGTAGTTGATCTCCGCCTGGCCGGCGGTGCCGACCTCGTGGTGGGCGCGCTCGACGGTCAGCCCGACCTGGGCGAGCATGAGGCTCATCTGGTCGCGCAGGTCGGCGAAGTGGTCGACCGGCGGGACGGGGAAGTAGCCGCCCTTGTAGGGGGTCTTGTACCCGCGGTTGGGGGTGCCGTCCTCCTCGTACTCCGTGCCCGAGTTCCACTTGCCCTCGATGGAGTCGATGAAGTAGTAGCCGGCGTTCTGCTTGGTCTCGAAGCGCACCGAGTCGAAGATGTAGAACTCGGCCTCGGGAGCGAAGAACGCGGTGTCGGCGATCCCGGTCGACTGCAGGTAGGCCTCGGCCTTCATCGCGATGTTGCGCGGGTCGCGGCTGTACGGCTCGTCGGTGAACGGGTCACGGATCGACATGTTGATGATGAGGGTCTTCTCGGCCCGGAAGGGGTCGAGGAAGGCGCTGCCGAGGTCGGGGATGAGCTTCATGTCCGACTCGTGGATGGCCTGGAAGCCGCGGATCGAGGATCCGTCGAACATCTGGCCCTCGGTGAAGAACTCCTCCGGGAGCCCCTCAGCGGGCACGTTGAAGTGCTGCATGACGCCGGGCAGGTCGCAGAAGCGGACATCGACGAACTTGACGTCCTCCTTCTTGATGAACTTGAGGACTTCGTCCGCGGTGCTGAACAAACCAACCTCCTGGTTGCAGGGGCGCGTGGTGCGACCCAGGTGTGGGTCCGGGATTGGCAGCCACGGGGCTGCCGTTGCGCTCTGGACGCTATGAGGGCCCGATTTCCCGTCCGTGTCCCCATTGTTTCCTGCCGGTTACGCCTGCGCCGCGGGGGGTCCCGGACAGGCGCTCAGGGGCGCAAGGTCAGGCCCGGACGACGACGCTGTCGACGGCGCGGTCGTGCAGCCCGCGGCCATCGGCGTCCCAGATCACCGGGGGGATCACGATGCAGATCAGGGCGGTGCGCAGCAGGGATGCGACCAGGCCCAGGCGGCGCGTGCGGCCGACCACCCGGATGCCCACGAGCCGCTGGCCGAACGACGATCCCGACAGCCAGGTGAGGATGCTCACCTCGAGGGCGAAGATGCCCAGGGTCGCGAACGACTCGAGCACGGTCTCCGGATCACCCACGAGCGCCCGGGAGATCAGCATCGCCGCGATCCAGTCGATGAACAGCGCCAGCACCCGCCTGCCCGTCGTGGCCATCGAGCCGGGCCCGGAATCGGGAAGGCCGAGTCGCTGGCCGCGATGCGTGGGGCCGGGGCCGCCGGTCTGCGGGGCCGCGTGCGTGCGTTCCATGCCAGAACCGTACGGCGTGCGGGCGCAGGGCGCGTCAGGAGCCGAGCGACTCCCAGTCGTGGTCGGCCAGTCCGCGGGAGTCGGTGCCGAAGAAGTAGCTGGCGATCGCCAGCAGGATCAGGAGTGCGAATGCGATGATGGTGGTCATGGCAGTAAGTCTGCTGTCGCATGGATCCGGCCACCAGTGGCAGGAATGCCATGTTTCGTAGACTTTCCGCCACCTCGTGTGGCACCATGGGACCATGACCAGATCCCTGGACGAGACAGTCCCCGAGCTTCGCAGGATCGCCGTCCTCGTCGACGAGGGCGTGTCGCCATTCGAGTTCGCCATCCCGTGTGAGGTCTTCGGCATGGACCGCTCGGACATCGGGCTCGAGTTCGACTTCCGGGTGTGCTCTCCCGAGCCAGGTCCGATCCGCACCTCCACCGGCTTCCAGATCGTCACGGAGCACCGCCTGGGATTCCTCGACAGCGCGGACCTGATCGTGATCCCCGCCCTCGGCCTGGAGTACGAGCCGACGATGGAGCTGGTGGAGCAGCTGGGTGCGGCGATCGAGCGGGGCGCGCTGGTCATGAGCCTGTGCAGCGGCGCCTTCGTGCTGGCCCGCGCCGGGCTCCTGGACGGACGCCGGGCCACGACCCACTGGAAGTACGCCGAGCGGTTCGCCGCCGACTTCCCGGCGATCCAGGTGGTGCCCGACGTCCTGTACGTCCAGGACGGCCCGGTCCTCACCAGTGCGGGTACGGCCGCGGGGATCGACCTGTGCCTGCACCTCGTCCGAGAGTCGTACGGATGGGCTGCCGCCAACGCGATCGCCCGCAGGATGGTCGTGCCACCTCAGCGCGACGGCGGGCAGTCCCAGTACGTCGCCCGTCCGGTGCGCCCCGTGGACGCCACGAGCCTGGCCCCGGTGCTGGACTGGGCCCAGGCCCACCTGGACGAGGACCTGTCCGTGAACGTCCTGGCCGATCGGGCAGCCATGTCGCCGAGGACCTTCGCCCGCAGGTTCAAGGAGGAGACCGGCACCACTCCCCACCACTGGGTGCTGCGCCAGCGGGTCGAGACCGCGGACCACCTGCTCGAGGGCGGTGACCTGTCGATCGAGGAGGTGGCGCGCCTCAGCGGCTTCAGCTCCGCGACCATGCTCCGACACCACTTCGGGCGCCTTCGGGGGACGGCCCCGAGCCGGTACCGGCGGACCTTCGGCACGGACCCCACGCGGGGCAGCACGGGGGGCACGCGGGCCGTGGACGCGGCGCCGAGAGTCGCGCAGGCGCAACCCACGTCAGGTTGAGGGCGATCCCTGTCGCGCGCCCAGGTGCGCGCAGGTGCGCTCAGCGCAGCTTGCCGCCGCGCGGCACCCGGCCGCTCTTGGGCATCGGGCCCTTGGGGATCGGGACCGGTGCGCTGGCCAGGGCATCCAACCGCTTGCGCAGCGTGGTGACCTCACCCGGCGCGAGCACCTTGGGCATCTTGCGCAGGTGCTTGTCGAGCTTGGCGATCGCGACCTGGCCCTCCTCGGAGCCGATCGTGATCTCGGTGATCGGCGCCTCCGAGACGAACCGGGCGGTGCGCTTGCGCTCGGTGGCCATCAGCGACGGCAGTGCGGGGCTGGTGCCCTCGCCGATGAGAACGATGCCCGGCCGGCCGATGGCACGGTGGACCAGGTCCTGCTGCTTGTTGGCGGCCACGGCCGGCGTGATGCCCCAGCCCTGCTTGGCCATGTTCTGCACGACCGCCACGGCCGCCCCCGGCTGGCCCTCGATCGACCGGTACGCCGAGCTCATGGCGCGTCGGCTGAAGACGATAGACAGGATGACGATCGTGCTCGACGAGCCGACGATGGCCCAGGTCAACGGGTTGCCGAAGGCGGCGATGACGCCGACCGTGAACGCGATGCCCAGCGCCAGGATCCCCAGCAGGATCCATCCCAGCTTGGGGTCGTTCTCCTTGGCCATCCGGTAGTTGTCACGGATCACGCGGACGCGATTGCCCATCTTCGACATGGGCGGGATTCTACCCGGCGGTGCGCGCCTCGATGGCCTGCGCGTGCAGCCGCCCGGCGCGGTAGGACGAACGGACCAGTGGCCCGCTCATGACGCCGAGGAAGCCGAGCTCGCGGGCGACCTCGGCCAGCGCCACGAACTCCTCGGGACGCACCCAGCGCTCCACCGGGTGGTGCCGCGGGGTGGGCCGCAGGTACTGGGTGATCGTGATCAGGTCGCAGCCGGCAGCGCGCAGGTCGGCCAGGGCGTCGTGGACCTCGGCGATCTCCTCGCCCATGCCCAGGATCAGGTTGGACTTGGTGACCAGGCCGGCGGTCCGCGCCTGGGTGATCACGTCCAGGGAGCGCTCGTAGCGGAAGGCCGGACGGATCCGCTTGAAGATCCGGGGAACGGTCTCCAGGTTGTGCGCCAGCACCTCGGGGGCTGCCGCGAACACCTCGGCCAGCAGTGCGGGGTTGGCCGAGAAGTCCGGGATGAGGACCTCCACGCCGCACCCGGGGTTGCGCTGGTGGATCGCGCGAACGGTCTCGGCGTACAGCCAGGCGCCCTCGTCGGGCAGGTCGTCGCGGGCCACGCCGGTGACCGTTGCGTAGCGCAGCCCCATGGTGGCCACGGACTCCGCGACCCGACGGGGCTCGTCGCGGTCGAGGGGCTCTGGCTTGCCGGTGTCGATCTGGCAGAAGTCGCAGCGGCGGGTGCACTGGGCGCCGCCGATGAGGAAGGTGGCCTCGCGGTCCTCCCAGCACTCGTAGATGTTGGGGCAGGCCGCCTCCTGGCACACCGTGTGCAGCCCTGCCCCAGCCACGCGCTCGCGCATCGCCATGAACTCCGGACCCGTCCGCGCGCGGGTCTTGATCCATTCGGGCTTGCGCTCGATGGGAACCGCGGTGTTGCGCGCCTCGATGCGCAGCAGCCGTCGGCCGTCAGGTGCAGCAGTCACGGACCAGAGCCTACGCGTCACGCCCGGCACGCGCCGTCGGTTGCGCATCGAGCAGGGCGTCGGCGCGCTCGGTGACCAGTCGGCGGGCCTCGGCGACCGGCACGTCCCGGCCCAGCTCGGCCGACAGGGAGGTCACGGACGCGTCGCGGATCCCGCACGGGACGATGCGGTCGTACCAGCTCAGGTCGGGGTCGCAGTTCAGCGCGAAGCCGTGCATGGTCACGCCCCGGGAGACACGTACGCCGATCGCGGCGACCTTGCGCACGGCCCCGCGCGCATCGGCGGGGATCCAGACGCCCGATCGGCCCTCGACCCGACCCGCGGTGACGCCGAGCTCGGCGCAGACGTCGATCAGCATCGACTCCATCCGGCGGACGTGGGCCACGACGTCGATCGGATCGGGAAGCCGGACGATCGGGTACCCCACGAGCTGCCCCGGTCCGTGCCAGGTGATCTTGCCACCGCGGTCCACGTCGATGACCGGCGTGCCGTCGAACGGGCGGTCGAACGGTTCGGTGCGCCGGCCCGCGGTGTAGACGGGCGGGTGCTCGAGGAGCCACAGGCGATCGGGCATCGTGCCCTCGACGACCTGGGCGTGCCAGGCACGCTGCTGGTCCCAGGCCTCCTGGTAGTCCATCGGCTCGATGGTGGCGATGACCTGGATCCTCACGTCGTCACCGTATCCCGAGGGGTGGGTACCTGCGGCCTGTGGACGACCGATTGCCGGATCGTCGCCCGCGGGGGAGGGTTCGGGCGTGGATGGGGGGAGCGATGGGCCGATCGGGTGGCGCAGCAGCATCCCCGGGGTCCACCAGCGCGACGGGGCACCGGCCGCGCTGGGGCTCACGGGGCGAGGGATGCGCGGGCCGTCCATGGGGGAGGCGGGGGTGCGGCACGACGATGGGGACCCCACGGCCGGTCCGGCGGGGGACCGCCGATCGAGCGGTCGGGGCCGCGGCTGGTCCGTCCCGTGGCGCGCCATCGGGCTGGCGATGGTGGCGCTCGTGGCAATCGTCGGAGTCGCGCGGGCGGCAGGGATCGACGCCGGCGTCGCCGCTCGGACCGGGGGCTCGGGGGATGGCGCGGCCGTGACCGGCGATCCGGTGCGATCGCCCTCCCCGGCGAGCCTGACGCCGGGGGCTGCCGAGCAGGTCGCGGGGTCGCAGGAGCCAGAGTCGCCCGATTGGTGGGCCGTGCTGGCCGAGCTGGACGCTCGCCGGGTGCGCACCCTCACGCAGCTGGCCCCTGCGCTGCTGCCCACCTACGCCCAGGCCGGGTCCCGCGCGTGGGAGGAGGACGCTGCCCTGCTGGCTGACCTGACCGGGCGCGGCCTGCGTCCCCAGGGCCTGGCCTCCCGGGTCCTGGCTGTCGAACGAGTGACCCATGACGGGGCGCAGGCGCGGCTGCAGGTCGTCGACGAGCGCACCGGCTACTCCCTGGCCGACTCGACCGGTGCGGTGGTCGCGCAGGTCGAGCCAGCAGGGCCACGGCGATGGGCGATCACGCTCAGCCGGCTGCCCGGAGGACCGCAGGGCGGTGACCCACCGGGTCAGCCCTCCGAGCGGGATCCAGGCTGGCGGGTGGTCGCTGTCGCGCCGGTCGGATCGGGGGAGTCCGGGGACATCGAAGGCGGGGTCGAGGCGTCCTCAGGAGCGGCGGACGCCCCGGCCGGAGGTGCCCCGGCCGGAGGTGCCCCGATCGGTGGCGCCCCGTGACCGTCAGCGCGCCGCCCAGGCGTACGCCAGGGCACGGTCGATCGTCGGGTCCTGGAACTCGAAGCCCGACTCCACCAGGCGCGCGGGCAGGACCCGGGCGCTGCCGAGGATCTCCGAGGAGAACTCCCCGAGCGCGACCTGTAGCGCCTTGGCCGGAACCGGCAGGAGCGTCGGACGATGCAGCAACTGGCCCATGGCCGTGATCATCCCGGCGTTGGTCACCGGGTTGGGGGCCGTCAGGTTCACGGGTCCCTCCAGGGGGTGGTCCAGCAGGTAGGTCAGGGCGGCGATCTCGTCGCGCAGGGAGATGAACGACCACCACTGACGACCCGAGCCGAACCTGCCCCCCACGCCCATCCGGACCAGCGGCCACAGCTTTGCCCACGCGCCACCCCTGCCCGCCACGACCAACCCCGTGCGCGGGTGGACGACCCGGAGCCCGGCGTCGCGGGCCGGTTGTGCAGCGGCCTCCCAGGCGACGACCACGTCGGCCAGGAAGCCGGCCCCGGCGGGCGAGCTCTCGTCGACCTCGTCGTCACCGGTGTCGCCGTAGAACCCGATCGCGGAGCCTGAGACGAGAACTGAGGGAGGCCGGTCCATGGAGGCCAGGGCAGTGGCCAGGGTGGCCGTGCCCACGGATCGGGAGTCCCGGATGGTGGCCTTGTACTCGTCGGTCCACCGATGGTCGCCCACGCCGGCCCCGGCCAGGTGGATGATGGCATCCACCCCCGTCAGGCCGACGAGATCGACCGTGCCGCCCATCGGATCCCAGGTGACCTCGTCGGTCGCTCCCGACGCGCGGCGGACCATGCGGACCACCTCGTGGCCGTCGGCGCGCAGGTGTGGGACGAGGGCCCCTCCGATCAGCCCGGAGGCCCCGGTCACCGCGATCCGCATCAGCCCAGTTCCGCCTCGAAGTCGCCGGACTCCAGTCGGGCCTTGAGGGTCGTCAGGAAGCGCGCGGCGTCCGCCCCGTCGACCAGGCGGTGGTCGTAGGTCAGCGCCAGGTAGACCATCGAGCGGATCGCGATCGAGTCGGCTCCGGTCTCGTCGACCACCACCACCGGGCGGCGCACGATCGCGCCGAGGCCCAGGATCGCCACCTGCGGCTGGTTGACGATGGGGGTGTCGAACAGGGCCCCACGGCTGCCGGTGTTGGTGATCGTGAACGTGCCACCGGACAGCTCGTCGGGGGACACCTTGTTGGTCCGGGTCCGCTCCGCCACGTCGGCGATCTTGCGGCCGAGCCCGCCGAGGTTGAGGTCGTCGGCGTCGCGCACCACCGGCACGAGCAGGCCGCGCTCGGTGTCCACGGCGATCCCCAGGTGGATGGCGTCGTGGTAGGTGACGGTTCCGGCGGCCTGATCGATGGAGGCGTTGACCACGGGGTAGGCCTTCAGCGCCTCGATGGTCGCCTTGGCGAAGAACGGCATGAACGACAGCTTCACGCCCTCACGGGCCTCGAAGGAGCCCTTGTGCCGGGCGCGCAGGGCAGCGATCCGGGTCACGTCGGCCTCGACCACCGTCGTGAGCTGGGCGGAGATGTGCAGCGACTCGACCATCCGCTCGGCGATCACCTTGCGCAGGCGCGTCAGCTTCTCCGTGCGCGCGCCCGCGACCGGTGGCGCCGCAGGCGCGGGCGTCCCCGCCGCGGGGGCCGGGGTCGCAGCGGCAGCAGGAGCGGGGGTCGGGGCGGAGGCGGCGGGGGTCGGGGCGGGGGCCGCAGCGGAGGTCGGGGCAGCGGCGGGAGCGGGGGTCGGGGCGGAGGGGGCAGCGGCCGGGGCCGTGGGGGCCGCGCCGGCAGGGCGGTGCGTGGCGTCGAAGATGTCCTGCTTGGTGATCCGGCCACCGACCCCGGTCCCCTGGACGGTCGACAGGTCCACACCGGCCTGGGCCGCGAGCTTGCGAACGAGGGGGGTGACGTACAGGTCCGACGGTGCAGCGCCGGCGTGCGCCCCGACAGGGGGAGCGTCGGCACTGGCGTGCGCGCCAGGGGCAGCCGCGGGTGCGGGTGCCGGCTCGGCCACGGCTTCGGGGGCGGGCGCCGCCACCGGCGCCGCCTCGGGCGCCGGTGCGGTTGCCGGTGCCCCGGCGGGTGCTGGGGTGCCGATGACGCCCAGCGTCTGGCCGACCTCAGCGGTCTCGTCCTCGGAGACGCGGATCTCCAGCAGCATCCCGGAGCTGGGAGCGGGCAGCTCGGTGTCGACCTTGTCGGTCGAGACCTCGAGCAGGGGCTCGTCGGCGGACACCATGTCGCCGACCTTCTTCAACCATCGGGTGACGGTGCCCTCCGTCACGGACTCGCCGAGCGCGGGCAGGACGACCGGTGTCTCAGATCCGGGGACCGCGTGGCTGCCCGAGCGCGGGGGGTTCGGGTCCGGTGGGACCGACCCGAGGGCCGCTGCAGCGGCTGCGGCAGCAGGCGCCACAGCAGGTCGAGCAGGGGCAGCAGCGACGGCCGGGGCAGGTGCGGGCGCCGACACGGCAGCCGGTGCCGGAGCCGGAGGTGCCGGGACGGGAGCCGGCGCCGGGGGTGCGGCCGCCTCGGGCGCCGCAGGCGCTGCCGGCGCGGCACCCGCGGGGGCCTCCCCGGCCGCACCGATCACGCCGAGCGGCGCCCCGACCGCGACCGTCTCGTCCTCGCCGGCGGCGATGGACAGCAGAATGCCCGAGGAGGGTGCGGGGATCTCGGTGTCGACCTTGTCGGTGGAGACCTCGACCAGTGGCTCGTCGGCGCGCACCTCCTCGCCGACCTGCTTGAGCCAGCGGGTGACGGTGCCCTCGGTGACGCTCTCGCCGAGCTGCGGCATGGTGACGGTGACCGACATCTGCGGACTCCTCAATGAATGGTCGGAAACGGGTTCAGGCGTGCGCGTGCAGGGGCTTGCCGGCCAGTGCGAGGTGCGCCTCGCCGAGTGCCTCGTTCTGGGTGGGGTGGGCGTGCACGAGGGACGCCACCTCAGCGGGGTAGGCCTCCCAGTTGTAGATCAGCTGCGCCTCACCGATCTGCTCGCCGATCCGGGCGCCCACCATGTGGACGCCGATCACCGGTCCGTCGATGCGCCGGACCAGCTTGACGAAGCCGGTGGTCGCCAGGATCTGGCTCTTGCCGTTGCCCCCGAGGCTGTACTCGTAGGACTCCACCGCGTCGGCGCCGAACTTCTCCCTGGCCTGCGCCTCGGTCAGGCCGATCGAGCCGATCTCGGGCTCGCAGTACGTCACGCGCGGGATGCCCAGCTCGTCGATCGCCGGCGGGTTGAGCCCGGCGATCTCCTCGGCGACGAAGATCCCCTGCTGGAAGCCACGGTGCGCCAGCTGCAGCCCGGGCACGATGTCGCCGACGGCGAACACCCCGGGGACGTTGGTGCGAAGGCGTTCGTCGGCCAGGACCCAGCCGCGCTCCATCGAGACGCCGACCTCCTCGAAGCCCATTCCGCTCGCGTTCGGGCCGCGGCCCACGGCCACCAGCATGATCTCGGCCGAGTGCGTGGAGCCGTCCTCGAGCGTGGCCACCACGCCGTTGTCGTCCTGGGTCACGCTGGCGAAGCGCACACCGGTGGTGAACCGGATCTTGCGCTTGCGGAACGCCCGCTCGAGGGCCTTCGAGCAGGCCTCATCCTCGGCCGGGACCAGCCGGGGCAGCGCCTCGATGATGGTGACCTCCGAGCCGAAGGACTTCCAGACCGAGGCGAACTCCACGCCGATGACCCCGCCGCCCAGCACGATCACGCTGCTCGGGATGTAGTCCAGGGTGAGCGCCTGGTCGCTGGTCATGACCCGGCCGCCGATGTCCAGGCCGGGCAGGCTGCGGGCGTACGAACCGGTCGCCAGGACCAGGTTGCGCCCGGTGTACGCGGTGCCGTCGACCTCCACGGTGTTCGCCGAGGTCAGCCGGCCGGAGCCCTCCACGTAGGTGATCGCGCGGCTCTTCACCAACCCCTGCAGGCCCTTGTACAGCCGGCCCACGACACCGTCGCGGTAGGAGTTGACCTTGCCGATGTCGATCCCGTTGAGCGTCGTGCTGACGCCGAACTGCTCGCTCTCGCGGGCGGTGTCGGCGACCTCAGCCGCATGCAGCAGGGCCTTGGTCGGGATGCAGCCGCGGTGCAGGCAGGTGCCGCCGAGCTTGTCCTTCTCGATCAGGGCCACGGACAGCCCGAGCTGGGATGCCCGCAGCGCGCAGGCGTAGCCGCCGCTGCCGCCACCGAGGATCACGACATCGAACTGGTTGTCGGCCACGTGGGGACCTTTCTCATCGAGGACGCTGGATCTGCGCGCCCCACGTACGCGGGTCGCACGCACATCCTGCCAGCAGTTGCCGCCTCGCGGCGGCCCATGGGCGCCCCAGATGGCCGAGAACCCGACGGGTGGTGCGCTCAGCCCTGCTGGTCGGCCATCCGCTCGGCGACCGCCACCAGGGTCCGCACGCCGTACCCGGTGGCGCCCTTGCCGTTGTAGGCCCAGGCAGACCCGTCGACGAACGCCGGTCCGGCGATGTCCAGGTGCACCCACGGCACGCCCTCGGGCACGAACTCCCGCAGGAACGCGGCGGCCGTCATCATCCCGCCGTTGCGCTCGCCCATGTTGGCCAGGTCGGCCACCGGGGAGTCCAGCGACGGGCGCATCTCCTCCGGGATCGGCATCGGCCACGAGAGCTCGCCGGCGGACTCAGCGGCGGCGTGCACCTCGTCGCGCCACCCGTCGTCGTTGCCCATGACACCAGCGATCCGAGAGCCGAGCGCGACCACCTGGGCACCTGTGAGCGTGGCCACGTCGATGATCGCGTCGGGCTCGTCGGCGGCGCACCGGGCCAGGGCGTCCATCATCACCAGGCGACCCTCCGCGTCGGTGTTGAGCACCTCGACGGTCTTGCCGCCGTACGCCGTGATGACGTCACCCGGGCGCTGGGCGGCGCCACTGGGCATGTTCTCGGCGATCGCCAGGTAGGCGGTCACCCGTAGGGGGATCCCGAGCTGGGCGATGGCCCGCACGGCCGCCAGGACAGCGGCGGATCCCGCCATGTCGCACTTCATCGTGACCATCCCGGCGGGCGGCTTGAGCGAGAGCCCGCCGGAGTCGAACGTGATGCCCTTGCCGACCAGCGCCAGGTGCGCGCCGGCCCCGGCCGGCGAGTACGACATCCGGACCAGGCGGGGTGGGTTCGCCGAGCCCTGCCCCACGGCGAGGATGCCGCCGAACGCCTGCTCCTGCAGGGCCCTCTCGTCCAGCACCTCGACCTCGACTGCCATGCCCTCGACAGCGGCCACGGCCTCGGCGGCCAATGCCGCCGGAGGCTGGTGCCCGGGCGGGGTGTCCACCAGGCGGCGGGCCAGGTGGATGGCCTCGCCGATCACCTGGGCGCGTGTCACCGCGGGCTCGAGTCCCGTGGTCGCCCCGACCAGGACGGTCAGCGTCGTGGGCGTCGGGCGGGGGTTCTCGCCCGCGGGCCTGCCCGGGTAGCGGTACGCGCCGATGAACGCCCCGAGGCTGACCGCCTCCACGAGGCTGGAGTCGTCCCCGGTGGGCAGGGCCACCGCGACCGTGCTCGATGCGGCGGCACGCAGGGCGGCCCCAGCTGCCCGCCGCAGGGCCTCGGCGGAGTAGGCCTCGGCCTGGGCGCCGAGGCCGGTGGTCATGATCGGGGGCAGGTCGTAGGGCTCCCCGGGAAGGCGCAGCACCTCGTCGGACTTGCCGGTGGCGCCGATCGCTGCAGCAGCACCGGCCAGTGCGACCTGTTGCTCCGCGGACAGGGCGGTGGCCGCGATCACGGGTCCGTCGGCCCCCTGGGCGATGCCCACGACGAGCAGGTCGGGGCCACGCAGGGACGTGCTCAGGGTCAGGGTGGGAGGTGTCATGGCTCCACCGTATGTGGTGGTCCGGGCCCCGCGCAGGTGGATCCGCCGAACCTCGCGCCCGTTCGTGTCGAAAGTGCCGATCTGTGGTCCGGCTGCAGCCGTCACAGCGCAACCTCGCGCCCGTTCGTGTCGAAAGGCCGCGGGATCCGTGGGGTGGTTCGACGCGAATTGCCGCGAGGTCCGCTGAGGTCCCTGGCGACGGCGGGCGGATCGACAGGAACGGGCGCGGGGTTGGCGGCTGCGCGTAGGCTGCCGCGCGTGACCCTGCGCCGAACCGCCCTGACCGAGACCCATCGCGCCGCTGGGGCCAAGATGGCCGACTTCGGTGGATGGGAGATGCCCATCGAGTACCCCACCGGGGTGGTGGCCGAGCACACGGCCGTGCGCACGGCCGTGGGCGTGTTCGACGTGTCGCACATGGGCAAGCTCGTGGTGTCCGGCCCCGGGGCCGCGGCCGCCCTGAACCGGATCCTGGCCAACGACCTCGACCGGATCGGTGCCGGCCAGGCCCAGTACTCGATGCTCTGCACCGACGCCGGTGGGGTCGTCGACGACCTGATCGTCTACCGACTCGGTGACGACGTCGTGCGCATCGTGCCGAACGCGGCGAACGCCGCGAAGGTCCGCGACGCGCTGGTGGGAGGGCTGCCCGAGGACGTCACGCTCACCGACCTGCACGAGGCCGAGGGGATCCTGGCGATCCAGGGTCCCGGCTCCCGTGAGGTCATGCTCGGACTCGGGCTGCTGGCGTCCGGCGAGGACCTGCCCTACATGGCCTTCACGATCGCCGAGTTCTCCGGCACGACGGCCGTGGTCTGCCGCACGGGGTACACCGGTGAGCATGGGTACGAGGTGATCCTCGGCGTGCAGGTCCTGCCCGCGCTCTGGGAGCAGCTGGCCGGGCTGGCGACCCCCTGCGGGCTCGGGGCCCGGGACACCCTGAGAACCGAGATGGGGTACCCCCTCCACGGCCAGGACCTGTCCCCCTCGATCACGCCGGTCGAGGCGGGACTCTCATGGGCGGTCGGCTGGGACAAGCCGGAGTTCGTGGGACGGGCTGCCCTGGTCGCCCAGCGGGCCGCGGGTCGGCCACGGGCGCTGCGCGGAGTGCTGCTGGAGGGCAGGGGGGTGCCGCGGGCCCACATGGCCGTGCTGCACGCGGATGGGGCGCCCGCGGGGGAGACCACCTCGGGCACGTTCTCCCCGACCTTGAAGGCGGGCGTGGCCCTGGCCCTGGTGGACCCCGCGCTGACCTTCGGCGACGAGGTCGCGATCGACATCCGCGGGCGTGCCGTGCCGGCGCGCATCGTCCGGCTGCCCTTCGTGGAGTCGTCCCCGAAGTAGCCGGCCGTGGCCGTCGATCGGGGCCGGGTCAGCCGATCGTGGCCTCGGTGACCGTCCCGTCGACGATCGCGACGTTGATGCGGCGCACGTCGTAGTCGTCGGTGACGGCCAGCCCGGTGCCCTCACGTGCGACCACCCGCAGCGTCAACCCCGCGCGCTGCACCGCCGACTGGGCAGCGGACTCGGTCATCCCCAGGATCTCGGTGGCCATCGACACGGCGGCATCCGGCGGCGTCATCGGGTCCTCAGCGACCGGTGCCGCGGAGTAGGTCAGCACGTTCAGGTCCCCGTCGAACAGGTAGAGCTCCCCGGCCCCAACCGCGGTGTAGCCATCGACCTCCTCGAGGAGGGTCAGCAGCTCCGCCTCGAGGGCCATGTCGGGCTCCGGGCCGGCCATGAGGGTCGTGACCCATCCCCCGACCTCGAGCCGGCCGTCTGCGGAGGCCTCGTACGCGGCGGAGTAGGTGTTCACCGGACCCTGGCCGCCGACACTCGCCTCCTCGAAGGTCAGGGTGACCTCCGCCTCGGTCGAGGACTCGAGCATCCCGCCCACCAGGTACCAGGGCGTGCCGATGCGCAGGTCGCCGCCGACGGGCGTGACCATGTCCGAGCTCACGGCGGAGTCGCCACCGGCTGCCCCGCTCGATGGGTCCGCGTCGCCTGCGCCGGGCTCGGTGGTCCGGGCACAGGCAGGGAGCATCGCGATGGCCAGCACGAGGATCGGAAGTCTCTTCATGTCCCCATGTTCCCGGCTGCCCGCACGCCGTTACACCCCGGCCGGGCCCAGCCTCGTCGGGTTCAGGTCATTGGAGCGCCAGGACGAGCAGGACGGCGACCGTCGCCAGCTCGACGGTCGCGCCCAGGACGTCGCCGGTGCTGCCGCCGAACCGGCGCTGGGCGACCTGCGCCAACCCGAGTGCGACCCCGATCGCCGCGAGCGGACCCCACACGAGCGCCGCCGACCAGGGCAGTGGACCGGACATCGCAGCGACGACGGCGATGACGGCGCAGAGCACCCCGACGATCACCAGCCGGGCATGGGTGACCGACCCGATCACCAGGGCTCCGAGCCCCTCGGCTCGTGCGGGCTGTGCCCACGGCCCGCACGCGACGGCCACCGCGAGCCGTCCGAGGGTCACGGCCAGGACCCAGGCGGCCAGCGCCGGTGCACCAGCAGGAAGCTGCGCGATCGACAGGACCTGCAGCGCGATCGTGAACCCGAGCGCGAGCACCCCGAAGGGCCCGATGTCCGAGCGCCGCATGATCGCGCGAGCTCCCTCGGGCGGGGCTGCGCTGCCCAGCCCATCGGCGACGTCGGCCAGGCCGTCCCAGTGCAGTCCGCGGGTGAGCCACGCGGCCACGGCCACCACGAGCGTGGCCGACAGCAGGCGGGCGACGAGATCCACGCCGGTCACGAGCAGCAGCGCCCCGCTGACCAGCCCGATCCCGGCCCCGACGACCGGCGCGAGGGCCAGGCCGCGGCCTGCCACCGTCGCGTTCACCTCGGTCGGGGGCGGCACCGGGATGCGCGTGAACGTCCCGATGGCGAACCGGATCGGATCGGTCTGGCTCATGCCGTCGCGCCCCCGGGAACGTCCGCCGGGACCGGCGCCTCCGAGTCGCGATCGGTGACCCCTGCTGATTCGAAGGTCGCCATCTCACGCAGCAGGTCCCCGGCCGCGCTCACCAGCGGCAGGGCGACCAACGCCCCCGACCCCTCGCCCAGGCGCATCCGGAGGTCCAGCAGGGGCTCGAGGCCGAGCCGGGCGAGGGCTGCGGCCGCCGCCGGCTCCGTGCTCCGGTGCGCGGCGCACCACCACTGGCTGGCCCGGAACGCCACCCGGTGGGCGACCAGCGCGCAGGCGCACGAGATCACGCCGTCGAGCAGGACTGGCGTCCGGCGGGCGGCCGCCTGCAGCAGGAACCCCGTCGTGGCCGCCAGGTCGGGCCCGCCACAGGTGGCCAGCAGCGCCACCGGGTCGCCCTTCACCGGACGGCCGCGGCGCATCGCGTCGCGCACCGCGGCGGTCTTGCGCATCCACGTCGTGTCGTCGATCCCGGTTCCGCGGCCCACGACGCGCGCCGGTTCGATGTCGGCCAGCAGGCCGACGAGCGCCGCCGCCGGGGTGGTGTTGCCGATCCCCATGTCACCGGCGATCAGCAGGTCCGCACCCTCATCGATGAGCTCGTCGGCCACCCGCGCCCCGAGCAGGAGGGCGGCGAGGGACTCCGCACGGGTCATCGCGTCCTCCCGGTCGATCGACCCGCTACCGCGCCGGATCCGATGGGCCGTCACCTCGTCGGGGACCGGCAGGCCGCTTGCCACCCAGTCGACGTCGACGCTGACGTCCACGACGCGCACCGTGACCCCGTGGGCCCGCGCGAGGACGGTGGCCGCGGCCCCGCCGGTCACGAAGTTGGCCACCATCTGCGCGGTGACCTCCGGTGGGTAGGCGCTCGTGCCGGCGGTCCGGGCAACCCCGTGGTCACCGGCGAAGATGGCCAGCGCCGGATGCCGGAGCGACGGCGGGGGGCACTGGCCGGTCACGCCGGCCAGCCACACCGACACGTCCTCGAGCCGCCCGAGGGCGCCCGACGGCTTGGTCAGCATTTCCTGGCGGGCCAGGGCCGCCGCCCGCGCGCTCTCGTCAGCGGGCACGATGGCCTCGCTCCAGCGGCTCAGGTCGAGGTCGTCCATGACCGTCCCTTCAGTGTTCGTGGGATCCCGGTGGTGACGAGCACCACGTCGTCGCAGGCCGTGGCCACGGCGCTGTTGACGCCGCCGAGCAGGTCGCGGAACAGCCTGCCCGAGGCGGTTGCGGGGGCGATCCCGGATCCCACCTCGTTGGTGACGAGCACGACGTCGGCCGGGGTGGCTCTCAGTGCGTCGAGGAGCTCGGCCAGGGCCTCATCGACGGCCGTCCCAGCGGCGGGCGCGTCGTCCCAGGCGTCGGCGTGGTCGACGGCCGCCGTGATCCACAGCGTCAGGCAGTCCACGAGCACGGTCTCCTCGGGCTCTGCCTCCCGGAGCACGTCGGCGACCTGTGCGGTCTCGCACAGCCGCCAGGTCGGCGGCCGGCGGTGCCGGTGCTTCTCGATCCGGTGGACCCACTCGGGGTCGTCGGGGTAGGCCGGCGCGGTGGCCACGTAGGTGACCGGCGCCCTGCCCCTCACCAGCGACTCGGCGTGGTGGCTCTTGCCGCTGCGGGCACCGCCGGTGACGAGCAGCCGTCGGCCCACGCGCCGGCCGACCGGGCCGACCTGGCCGACCTGGCCGACCCGCAGCACGGTGCCGTCGGGGACGATCTCGGCGCCGATCGCGGCCAACCGCTGGGACAGGTCGATCGGGTTGTGGTGCGACAGGTGCACGGCGACGACCCGGGCGCCCGGAGCGAGCCGGCCGTCCGCGCGCAGCCGGGCGACCTCGTGGCCGAACGCCGGCAGGTCGAGGTGGGCGCTGCCGTGGTCGGTCGTGTCGCCGAAGGTCAGCTCGAGCAGGACGATGTCGTAGGGCCCGGCGAGGACGTCGTGGGGGAGCGCCGCGGTGTCGGTGGCGTACAGCAGGGCCGCTGCCGGGCCCGCCACCTCGTACAGCAGGGCGGTTCCGTCGTGGTCGCGGCCACCACCGGTGGAGTGGGCGGCGGGCAGGGCGCGGACCCGCAGCATCCCGTGGGAACCGTCGACCACGAGGTCGTCCCCGGCCGCCAGGGCCCGGAACTCGACGGGGGCGTCGGGCCCCACCCAGTCCCGGCACCGATCGATCGCCTCGGGCGGTCCGGCCACCACCAGCCCCGGGCCGGACGCCCAGGACCAGGCGAGCAGGAACGCCGGGTCGAGGTGGTCGGGGTGGTCGTGGGTGATCAGCACCGTGCGCACGCCGGTCAGGTCCACGCCGCCGGAACCGGCGTCCGGACCGGGGTCGAGCAGCAGGCAGCCGTCCACGAGGGCGCTGGTCCGGCCCCGGTGCACGCCGGTCCCGCGCGCCCACCCGCAGCGCTCGCACGCGCACCACGGGTTGGGCCAGCGGTCGGCGCTGCCGGTGCCGAGGACGTCGATGCGCATCAGCGGATCGGCTCGATGTCGGCGGCCGGCGCCGCGACCACGACGGGAGGCTCGAACGTGGGGGAGGCGTCGAACGCGGCGATCCTGCTGGTCCGCCGCAACGCCGCGAGCACTCGGCCGCCGAGCAGGAGGACCACCGTGGCGGTCAGCGCCGCGCGGGGCAGGTCATAGCCCATCGAGGTGGTCAGGTTGAACCGGAACCAGTGCGCCACGTTGACCGCCGCGCCGGCCCCCGGGACGAACGACAGCGCCTCGGGGAGCCCGGTGGCCGTGGGCCAGAACCACAGGTTGAGCAACCACCCGTAGGCCACGGCGGCCACCGAGGAGTAGGCGGCCAGGAGCGGGATCTCACCACGTGCGGGCAGTCGTCCCGCCAGCATCCCGGCACCAAGTCCGACCCAGGCGGCGGCGATCATCTGGAACGGCATCCACGGGCCGACCCCGCCTGTCAGCAGGGCAGAGGCCAGGATGCACACGGCGCCGAGGACGAAGCCGAACCCGGCGCCCAGGGCGTAGCCGCCGAGGACGATCACGATCCAGATCGGCTCCAGCCCGGCGATGCCGGCCCCGAGGGCGCGCAGGGCGGCTGCCGTCGCGGCCAGGACCCCGAGCAGGGCCACGGCCTTGGCCCCCATCGCCCCGTCGGCGACCAGGCTGAGGGTCACCGCCATCAGCAGCGGGACGAGCATCCCGAAGACCAGCGGGGCGTCGGTGGCGTGGGCCAGCAGCTCGGATCCCCGGGGGGCGAGCATCGGCCAGATGAACGCCAGCAGCCCGACGGCGCTAGTCGCGGCGACCGCCGCCGCGCTGCGGGTCGAGAACGGCAGGGCGCGGGTCCTCATACCGACTCCGCCAGCGCTTCGGCGACCTGGCCGACCGTGAGCCACGGCTCGGGCGTGAGGATCTTGGCCACCTGGGGGGCGAACAGGGGAGAGCTGCGCACGACCGCCCCGGTGGCGCCGTCGGCGACGATCTCGCCGTCGGCGATGACGGCCACCCGGGTGGCCACCTCGGCGACGAGCTCGACGTCGTGGGTGGCCAGCACCACGGTGTGCCCGGCGCGACGCACAGTGTGCAGGAAGTCGATCAGGCGGCGCTTGGCGCCGTAGTCCAGTCCGCGGGTCGGTTCGTCGAGCAGCAGGATCGTCGGCCCCGCGGCCAGGACGACCGCCAGGGCCAGGGCCAGTCGCTGGCCCTCGGACAGGTCCCGGGGGTGCCGGCTCGCGTCGATCCCGGGGGCCAGCGCGGACAGGATCCCGGCGGCGGTCCCGACAGCAGCGTGGGCCGAGGCATCGGCGTCCCCGCACTCGCGGCCCACCGTGGTTGCGTACAGCAGGTCCGCGGGCTCCTGTGGCACGAGCCCGACGGTGCTCAGCAGGGCGTGCCCGGTGAGGGTGCGCGGATCGGCGCCGCCCATCCGGACGGTCCCGGAGCTCGGCTGGCGCATGCCGGCCATCGTGGCCAGGAGGGTCGACTTGCCCGCGCCGTTGCGGCCCATCAGGGCCAGCACCTCGCCGGGGACGACCTCGAGGTCGATCTCGCGCAGCACGGGGACGCCGCGGTACCCGGCGGTCAGGGTGCGCACCCGGACCCGCCCTGCCTCGGGATCGTCCGGCACGGGCGCCGGGGTGCCGGGACCCGGATCCACCGGCGCCGGAAGGGCGCGCAGACGGGCGCGCAGGGGGCCCGCGGCCCGGCGGGCATCTCGCACGGACAGCGGCAGCGGGTCCCAGCCGGCGAGCCGGCCGAGCTCGACCACGGGTGGGGCGACCGGCGCCCCAGCCATCATGAACGCCGGCTCACCGGTGCGTACCTGCCCGTCGGCCACGACCAGCACCTGGTCGGCGTACTGGACCACGCGCTCGAGGCGGTGCTCGGCCAGGACGACGGTGATGCCCAGGTCGTGCACGAGCCGTTGGAGTGCGGCGAGCACCTCCTCGGCGGCACCGGGGTCCAGCGCGGAGGTCGGCTCGTCGAGGACCAGGATCCGCGGGTGGCTGGTGAGCGCCGCGCCGATGGCCACACGCTGGCGCTGCCCCCCCGACAGCGAGGTCACCGCACGGTGGCGCAGGTCGGCCAGGC
The DNA here is from genome assembly GCA_963774745.1 of uncultured Actinomycetes bacterium. GTDB lineage: Bacteria > Actinomycetota > Actinomycetes > S36-B12 > CAIYMF01 > Prado023. Next base: position 68,075 of record CAVZGE010000003.1, read on the forward strand.
CCAGGAGGTCCAGGGTCTCCTCGACGCGGCGGCGCATGGTGTCCGGCTCGATGCCCAGGCACTCCATGCCGTAGGCCAGCTCGTCCTCGACGATCTCGGCGACGAAGCCGGCCAGCGGGTCCTGGCCGACCATGCCGACGACGTCGGCGAGCTCGCGCGGGGGGTGGGTCCGGGTGTCGCGGCCGGCGATGGTGACCCGGCCGGCCAGGGTGCCGCCGGTGAAGTGCGGGACCAGGCCGTTGAGGCAGCGCAGCAGCGTCGACTTGCCCGACCCGGTCTCGCCGACGACCAGCACCAGCTCGCCCTCGGGGATGTCCAGCTCGACGCCGTGCAGCGTCGGGCGGTCGGCACCCTCGTAGGTGACGCTGACGTTCTCGAACCGGATCGCGCTGGTCACGGGTGGTCTCCTGCCATGCGGGGCTGCTGCGAGGTGGGCAGCGGTGGCGTCCAGAACGCGGGGCCGACGGCGACCAGCAGCGCGAGGGTCGGGACCACCACGAGCTCCGGCCACGTCAGGGGGGTGGTCATCAGCAGCAGGGCAGTGGGCGACCGTGCGAGGAAGACGACGGCGACGAGCGCCCCGGCACCGGCGGTCAGCCACTCGGGCCAGCGCCACGGATCGGGCCGGTAGGCGGTGCGCGGGCTGCGCCGGCCGGCAGCCCGCAGTCCGAGGACCGCCAGCACGGCTCCGCCGGCCAGCAGCGGCCATCCCAGCAGCCGCGGGGCCGCGGAGTCGAACAGCCCGTAGAGCCCGACCAGCACACCCGCGAAGCCGGCCAGGACCAGCCCGGCCTGGGTGCGCCGCTCGCGCGGGGTCACCTGGCCCGAGCGGCCGTAGCCGCGGCTGTCCATCGCGGCAGCGAGCTGGATGGACCGTTCGAGGCCGCCGTCGAGGACCGGGCCGCTGGAGCGGGCGAAGGCCGCGATGCGTCCCTCGTCATGCCCGCGCAGCCGCCGGGCAGCGCTGACCCGGCGGGCGTCAGCCAGCAGGTGCGGGGCGAAGGTGAGGGCGACGACGACGGCCACGCCCACCTCGTACAGGGCGGCCGGGACCGAGCGGAGCAGCCGGCTCGGCGGCGTCAGGGAGTTCGCCGCCCCCACGCAGGCGATCATGACCGCGAGCCGCAGGCCCTCGGTCAGCCCGATCAGGAACGACTCCCAGGTCACCAGCCCGCCGAGGCGGACGCCGGCCATCCAGTCGGGCAGGGCGATCTCCGGCAGCGTGAACGCGACGGTCAGCCCCACCGGGGCGCCGAGGAGGATCTGCAGCAGGGTACGGGCCACGACCACGACGACACCGAGGCGCAGCGCCGCCGAGAACGCTCCCGCCCAGGCTGCCTCGGGCCGTCGCGCGGAGACCACGACCGCGACGCAGCCGAGGATGAGTCCCAGGAGCAGCGGGTTGGTCGTCCGCGAGGCAGCGACCAGGAGCCCGAGGGCCCACGCCCACCACGCGAGCGGGTGCAGGCTGCGGGGCAGCCGGCCGCCGGCCCTGACCGCGGGCGCGGGCCCGGGTCGGGTCGTGGTGGGCAGGGCCATCGCAGGGCCTACTGGGCGGACCGGGAGCGGCGGCGCTGCCGGGGGATCCAGTACGCGGCGCCGAGCAGCAGCGCCAGGACGAGGGCCCCGAGGGCGAACCCCACCCAGGAGCTGCCGCCGGAGTCGCTGGTCGTTGCGGCGTCGTCGGTGGCCGTCCCGGCAGTCACGACCGCGGGATTGGGCTGCTCGTCCTTGGCAGCCGTCGCGGCCGCGGCGGCATCGGCGTCGGAGACCTCGGTGCCGCACTCGCCCTCGGGGTATCCGTTGATCGAGCAGATGAGCCCGTTGTCGTCCGTGACGGCTCCCGCGGCGGCCAGGGCCTGGTTGCCGGTCGAGCCCTCGGGGACGGTGACGCAGGAGACGGCATCGGCGGGCGGGGCCTGGCCCGTCGGTGCGTCGGCCGCGTACCCCGCGTCGATGACGACGGCGACGCGGACCTGGCCCGCAGTGGCACCGGCCGCGGACAGGTCCGGGCAGAGGTCGGCGAACACCGGTGCGTTGTCAGGGCCCTGCGTGGGCGTCTCGGCGGTGACCGTGAAGCGCCAGCCCTGGACGTCGGAGTCCACGAGCGTGTAGTCGCCCGGCCCGGTCTGGGCCGCGACCCAGGTGCCGGTGGCGCCCTGCCAGTAGGACCAGTAGCGGTAGGCGGCCGCCTCCGCTGGGGCGGCCAGTGCCACGGTCGCCAGCGCTGCGGCCAGGAGCGTGATCAGGAGGGCCGCGGTGCGGCCAGGAGTGGTGGTGTTCACCAGGTGCCCTTCAGTAAGGCCCAGGGTGAGGGTGGGTCCGGCCGGGCACAGGGCCCTGTCCGGGCTCCACCGTCGTCCTCGGACGGTGTCGGAGCCCCAGTCCGCCAGGTGCTCCGACTTGCTCTGCCCTTGGGGAGGGCCGGGCTCACGGTTGCGGGACAGCGCCGGATTCACACCGGCTTCCCCTGGATTCGGACTGTGGTTGTCGTGCGCCGACAGGCTATCCCATCGGCTGCCCCGCTCCGGCCGCGACCGGGGCAGCGCCTCAGGCACACTGGCGCCCATGACAGTGCGGCTCATCGTGGGTGACATCACGTCCTTCCCGGCTGATGCGATCGTCAACGCGGCGAACAGCGGGCTGCTCGGCGGCGGGGGTGTGGATGGGGCGATCCACCGGGCCGGGGGACCGGCGATCCTGGCCGAGTGCCGGCGGATCCGCGCCGAACTCCTGCCTGACGGGCTGCCGACGGGTCAGGCCGTGGCCACCACCGCCGGGAACCTCCCCGCGCGGTGGGTGATCCACACGGTCGGGCCGGTCTACACGGGATCTCCCACCGACCCCGAGCTCGTGGCGTCGGCGCACCGCACCAGCATCGCCCGCGCCCGGGAGCTCGGTGCCCGCTCGATCGCGTTCCCAGCCATCTCCACCGGTGTCTACGGGTACCCGGTGGAGCTCGCCGCCCCGATCGCGCTGGCCGAGGCCCAGGCGGCCGAGGACCTCGAGATCACCTTCGTGCTGTTCAGCGCAGCTGCTCTGGCGGTCTTCCGGGCAGCCGCGCTCGCGATCGGCGTAGAGGTCGGCTCGTAACCCGCGGGTGCGGGCGCGCGGCTTCGCCGACCCCATCGGGGATGGCGCCTGTTCGCCGCAGTCGGGGACAGGGCTACTGTGGAATCAGATCGAGGTGATCCACTGACCGTGCATGCGCAGATCATCCGTGTCGGATCCGAATGCCCCGCACATGCCCTGGTCCTGGTCGCTTGGATCGCGCAGTCGGCCGAGGTCCACTCGGGGCGCGGCCGCGGAGAGCAAGGGAGGCGCACCATGGGTGCCACATCAGATCAGGTCAAGGGCCACGCCAAGGAGGTCGCGGGCATCGTTGTCGGGGACAAGGAGCTGAAGTCCGAGGGCAAGGCCGACCGCATGGCTGGTGAGGCCCAGGCCGAGGTCGACCACGCGGTGCACACCGTCGAGGACGGCCTGGACTCGGCGCGGAATGCTGCGGACTCCGGCCTGGACAAGGCCAAGCACATGCTCGACACCGGCCTGGACCGGACCAAGGACGCCCTCGACACCGGCCTGGACAAGACGAAGGACTTCGTCGACACCGGCCTGGACAAGACCAAGGGCATGGTCGACACGGGCGTGGACAAGGCCAAGCACCTGCTGTACACCAAGTGAGGTGACGTCCCCCGGGGCAGTCCACGGCCGGCCGTGGGCGGCCCCGGGCTGACATGCTGGGCCGATGAGAAACCTCACCCTGAGAACTGGCGATCAGATGCCCGCGCTGGGCCTGGGCACCTGGAAGATCCCCCGAGATGTGTGCGCGGAGACGGTCCATGCCGCCATCGCCGCCGGTTACCGCCACCTGGACTGCGCGTGCGACTACGGCAACGAGGTCGAGGTCGGCCAGGGGATCGCGAGGGCCATCGACGAGGGGCTGGTGTCCCGCGAGGACCTGTGGATCACGTCCAAGCTCTGGAACACCTACCACCGTCCGGAGCACGTGGAGCCGGCGATCCGCCGGAGCCTGTCCGACCTCGGCCTGGAGTACCTGGACCTCTACCTGATCCACTTCCCGATCTCGCTGCGCTTCGTGCCGTTCGAGCAGCGCTATCCCCCGGAGTGGCTGTTCGATCCCGAGGCTGAGTCCCCCCACATGGAGTTCGAGGACGTCCCGATCGCGTCCACGTGGGCGGCGATGGAGGGCTTGTGGGAGGCCGGACTCACCCGAGACCTCGGCGTCTGCAACATGACTACCGGGTTCCTGAGGGACCTGCTCGCCGGCGCCCTGATCCCTCCAGCCGTCCTGCAGGTGGAGATGCATCCCTACCTGACCCAGGAGCGGCTCGTGCGCTTCGCGGCACAGTACGACATCGCGGTGACGGCCTTCTCCCCGCTCGGCGCAGGCAGCTACGTGAGCCTGGGCATGGCCCGGGAGAACCAGTCCGCGCTGGAGGACCCCGTGGTCCGCGGGATCGCCGACCGGATGGGTGCAACCCCGGCCCAGGTCGTCCTGGCGTGGGGGCTGCAGCGGGGCACGAACGTGATCGCCAAGAGCTCGTCCGTCGCCAGGCTGCAGGAGAACCTCGGGGCCGCCGACCTGGCCCTCACCGAGGCCGACATGGCCGCGATCAGTGGCCTGAACCAGAACCTCCGGTTCAACGACCCGGGGCACTTCTGCGAGGCGGCCTTCAACACGTTCTGCCCGATCTTCGACTGACGAGCCTGCGCGGCGGGGTCGCCGGCGGTGAGCCCCGCGACCCCGCCACGCTGGGGACTCAGTCGCCCTGGTACTTGAAGGACACGCTCAGCTTGGTCCTGAAGAGGACCTCACCGTTGGCGAGGTCGATGTCCTGCTCGATGACCTCAGCGACCCGCAGGTCGCGCAGGGTCTCCTTCGCGGTGTTCACGGCTTCCAGCGCAGCGTCCGCCCACGACGTGGGGCTCGTCCCGATGATCTCGACGACCTTGTACACGCTCACTGTGCCTCCTTGAGGGGGATGGATGGTCGAACCATCCTTGCACCGTTGATCTCCGTGAGGAAGGTCGAGAACCTGTCAGTGGAACGCACTGCTGGGCAGGTCGGTCTCGCCGGCCACGACCGCCGCGATGATGCGGGCGGCGACCGCATCCGGGTCCAGCCCGACGGGCAGGCGTGGCGCAGTGCCGGACAACGGTCGGTCGGCCAGGCCCGTCTCGGTGTGCGGGGGGCGCGCGTCGATCAGACGGATCCGGGAGCGGCGCAGCTCGCGCGCGGCGGCCGCGTCGAATGCGGCGAGTCCTGCCTTGGACGCCGAGTAGCCGGCCATGCCCGGCATCGGCGTCTCGGCCACCACAGCACTGATGTGCACCACGAACGGGGAGCCGCCGCCGGCTGCCGAGGACTGCAGGTGGGGAAGTGCTGCGCGCAGGAGTCGGATGGGCGCGAGGGTGTTGAGGGTGAACAGGTCGACGAGCACCTGGTCGGGGGTCTCGGTGGCCGCCCCGAAGGCGACAGCCCCCGCGGCGAACACCACGCCGTCGAGTCGGCCGTGGTGCTCGACAGCGCGCTGCACCACCGTCTCGGCGGCCCCGGCCCGGCGCAGGTCGGCGGGCACGCACAGCGCATCGAGCCCCAACGCCGCGAGCCGGTCGGCGTCGCGACCCGTGAGGGTCAGCTGGGCGCCGGCCGCCGCAAGATGCCGGCTCAGGGGTGCGCCGAGGCCTCCCGTGGCCCCGGCGACGAGGACGCAGGAGCCCGCGAGGTCGACCATGGCCTCAGCCTGCCATGCGTGGCGGAACTCCGCCGGGGGCGCTGGACTCAGTCGCCCCGGGTCCAGACGTAGGGGGTCGTCGTGGTCACGGCCACGAGCCCCGACCGCTCGAGGATCGGTCGGCTGTTCTCGGTGCAGTCGCTGTGCAGCAGCTGACATCCCTGGGCCATCGCCGAGCGCGCCCGCGTTGCCACGAGCGCGCGGTAGAGGCCCCGACCGCGCCAGGGTTCGATCGTCGCGCCGCCCCAGAGTCCGGCGCAGCCGGTGCCGGGCAGGACGTCGAGGCGTCCGACGCTGAGCACCTCGGCCGTGCCGTCATCCCGGTACCTCTCGGCCACCCACAGCTCGACGCCCTGCTCCGGGTCGAGCAGGTCGGCCAGCAGCGCCTCGCTCGGGGAGTGCGGCGGTGAGCCGAACACCGCCACCTGCATCGCCTGGGCCCGCTGGACGTCGGCCAGGGCAACGCTGCGCGCCACCTGCCGCCCGCCATCGTCGAACCCGATCCGGCGCACGGCCACACCGTCGGGAACCGGCACGTCGACAGCCAGCGCAGAGGCCTGCCCGAGCATCACGGTCTCGGGCTCCTCGGCCACCAGGCCGTGTGCCTCGAGCCTGCGGCCCAGATCGGCGGGGAGGTCGTGGCCCCGGGTCTTCCACTCGAACGAGTGCACCGACTCGTCGCGGAAGTGCTCGATGGTCCGCTGGATGAGCGCGTCGAGTCGGTCGCCGTCGGCGGGGCCGTCGTGCCCAGCCAGGTCGCGATAGGTGACGAAGCCGGACCCGCCGGCGAAGACCCCCCGGAACAGCGGGCCGTCGCGGTCCCAACGACTGGCCGAGTGCATCTCGGCATCGGTGCGCAGCAGCGAGTCATAGACCGCGAGCAGGTCGGCGCGACTGGCCTTCGGCTCCGAGGGACTCGTCATGGGTGGCAGTCTGCCAGCAGGGGAGATCTGCCAGCAGGGAGAATGGGGGCATGTACGTGCCGAAGCACTTCGCGATGTCCGACGACCAGGTGCACGAGCTGTTGACCGGCGCCGGGGCGGCGGACCTGGTGACCGCGCACGGGTCGGGGCTGGTCGCCACGTACCTGCCGTTCGTGTTCGACCCCGACGCGGGCGAGCACGGGTCCCTGATCACGCATGTGGCCCGCAACAACCGCCAGTGCTCCGAGCCGGTCCTCGGCGAGGCGATGGTCATCATCCACGGGGCCGACCACTACATCTCACCGCGCTGGCTGCCGTCCCTGGGCCTCGCGGGCACGGTCGTGCCGACCTGGGACTACCTGACCGTCCATGCCTACGGCCGGCTCATCGTCCATGACGACGCGGCGTGGACCGAGGCTGCCGTGCGCCGGCTCACCCGGGCGCACGAGACCCAGTACACGCTCGACCACCTGCCCGCCGACCACCTCGAGCGGATGCTCCGTGCGATCGTCGGGATCGAGCTCCAGCTCACCCGGGTCGAGGCGAAGGCCAAGATGAGCCAGAACAAGAGCCCGGAGGATGTCCGGGGCATCGTCGAGGGGCTGCGCTCGGATGCCGGGGACGATGCTGCCCTGCTGACCGCCTCCTGGATCGCGGAGCACTCGGTCCCGGCGGCCGAGCGGCGGTACGCCCTGATGGACGAGCTGCGCAGCACCCGCGGGCGCTGACCGCCGGACCCGGGTGTGGGACTCGCCGGTCGCGCTCTGAGCCGCGCTCGCGCTCCGAGCGTCACGCCCCAGGCGGGGTGAAGCCCCGCCGGGTCTCCTCGACCAGCGTGCGGGTGACGCAGTCCTCGGTGTGGTCGTTGACCAGTCCCATCGCCTGCATGAACGCGTACATGGTCGTCGGGCCGACGAAGCGGAATCCCCGGCGCTTGAGGTCCTTGGACAGGGCGATCGCCGCGGGCGCCGTCGTGAGTGCCTGCACGTCCTCGGCGCGGTAGCGGGTCGGGCGGTGTGCCGGGGTTGGCTCGAACGCCCAGATGTGGGCCGCGAGCGAACCCTCCTGCGCGACCAGGTCCAGTGCCGCGCGGGCGTTGCCGATCGTCGCCTCGATCTTGCCCCGGTGGCGGACGATGCCGGCGTCGCCCAGCAGCCGGGTCACATCGTCCTCGGTGAACCGGGCGACGGCCTCGAGGTCGAACCCCGCGAACGCGGAGCGGAAGTTCTGGCGCTTGCGCAGGATGGTCAGCCAGCTCAGCCCGCTCTGGAAGCCCTCGAGGCAGAGCTTCTCGAACAGGCGTCGGTCGTCGGCGACGGGGAAGCCCCATTCGTTGTCGTGGTACTCGAGGTAGTCAGCCGGCGCCGAGGCCACCCAGAAGCATCGGGTGTTCAGGTCGGCATCCATCGCCTCAGACTAGGCCCATCCCCGGTGGTCGGTGGCGTCCGCGCGTGCGGGATGCTGGGGGTCTCGACGAGGAGTGGGTGGGACGATCGATGGGCCAGGGACTGAGCATCCAGGAGCGGCTCTACCCGCAGCTGACGTGCTTCGGGTGCGGGCATGCCAACCCCAGGGGGCTCAAGCTGCGCAGCTACCCGGGGCAGGGATTCGTCACGGCCCAGTTCCAGCCGTGGCCGGAGCACGACAACGGGTTCGGCTTCCTCAACGGCGGGATCATCGCCACGGTGCTGGACTGCCACAGCGGGGCGGCGGTGTTCGACCGGGCTGACGAGCTCGGGATGCAGCCGCAGCAGGGCGCCCCGCTGCTGTACGTGACGGCGGGCCTGGACCTGCGCTACCTGCGCCCCGTCCCCCTGGGCCCGTCGCTGGAGCTGCGCGCCGTCGTGACCTCGGCCGACGAGGACCAGGCGACCGTCGACGCCGAGATCGTGTGGGACGGCCGGCCCCGCGCGGCGGCGACCATCCTCTGGAAGCGCTGGCGCCCGCGCTGAGGGGGCAGGCGTCGGCGCCCGCGCTGGGCGGCGTGCGTGCGCAACCGCCGCGGTGGGCGGATAGCCTGCTGCCATCCCTCGCAGCCCCATGACTGGAGACCGCCGCATGACCACTGACGCGCCCGTGACCGCCGCCCCCGCCGCTTGGCCCGCGCACGACCCCGCCACACGCAGGACGCTGCCGGCGTCGTCCACGCCGTTGGACCAGTCCCGGGTCGAGGCGCTCACCGCCGCCGAGTGGGAGCGGTTCACCAGCAACACAGCCGGTTCCGGGGCGCACAACGCCCAGGCGCTCAAGTCGCTGCCGCTGGGCGTCACGTCGTCGTTCCAGCACTGGGACCCGTACCCGATCTCGATCACGTCGGCCAGGGGCGCGTGGCTCACCGACGTCGACGGTCGGGCGCTGCTCGACCTCTCGATGGGCTTCGGGGCCATGCTCGTCGGCCACCTCAACCCCGCGGTCGTCGCCGCCGTGATCGGCGCGATGGAGACCGGGACCCTCTTCGTGACGCCCTCGCCGTCGGCCACCGCCGTCGCGGAGCGGTTCCAGCGCCGGTTCGGCCTCGATCAGCTGCGCTTCACCAACTCCGGCACCGAGGCCACGATGTACGCGGTGCGCACCGCTCGGGCCTTCACCGAGCGCCACGCCATCATCAAGATCGAGGGTGGCTACCACGGCGGGTACGACGCCCTGTCCGTCTCGGTCAAGCCCGATGTCGCCGAGTCCGGGCCGGAGGATGCCCCGATCCCGGTCACCCCCTTCGATGTCGAGGCCGGCACCGTCCACGTGGTGCCCTACAACGACCTCGACCGCCTCGAGGCGATCCTCGCCGAGCACGCCGCCGAGATCGCCGCGGTGGTGATGGAGCCGGTCCTGGAGAACATCTCCATCGTCGTGCCCGATGCCGGTTACCTGGCCGGCGTGCGCGCGGCCTGTGACCGCCACGGCGTCCTGCTGGTGTTCGACGAGGTGAAGACCGGCCTGACCGCGGGGTACGGCGGCGCGTCGCAGCGCCTGGGCGTCACCCCCGACCTGGTCTGCCTGGCCAAGAGCGTCGGCGGGGGCCTGCCCCTGGCCGTGTTCGGCGGGCGGGCCGAGGTGATGGCCACGGTCTCGGACAACCGCATGCCGCACTTCGGCACCTACAACGGCAACCCGCTGGTGATGGCTGCGGCCGCTGCCGTCGACGAGGTCTGCACGCACGAGGCCCTTGCCGCCGCGGAGAAGCTCAACGACGACGCGCTGGATGCCATCGACGCCGTCATCGCCCAGTACCAGCTGCCCGCGCAGACGGTCGGCTTCGGGGTCAAGGGGGCCGTCACCTGGGCCACCGCCCCGGTGCGCAACTACCGCGACTACAAGCGCACGGACTTCGGCATCGCCGAGCTCAGCTGGCTGTGGGGGGTCAACCGCGGCATCCTCACCCCGCCGGGGCTCGACGAGCAGTGGCTCGTGTCGCTGGCCCACACCAGCGCCGACATGGACCTGCTGGTGCAGGAGTTCACCGACCTGGCCGAGGCCCTGCGCGCCTGAGGGACCCCGGCGCCGGCCGCGGGCGGCTACAGCGGGAGGTGGTCGGCGTAGACCAGGCGGGTCGAGCTGCCGGCGGGGGCGTCCGCGGGCAGCCGCTCCCACTCCTCGACAACGATCCGCCAGGTCTCGCTGCTCCCGGGGCGGCGCGGGGGGAGATCCTCGGGCAGGTCGAGGCTGCCCGACCACGACACGATCGTCCCCTCGAAGCCGAGCACCGGCAGGTCCAGGGCGGCCACCGTGCGCCAGCCGAGGTCCGATGCGACCCCCGGCACCCGTGTCTCCAGCCGCGCCCGCACCGTCCGCGATGCGGCGAGCAGCGGCGCGAACCCGCGGGTGTGCCCATCGGTGAGGCCGCCGGGAACCCCGACCGGGCCGGTGACGATGACCCGCGCTGTCCGGATGTCCGGCCGGGAGAGGGTGGCGGTCCGCTCCACGGGCAGCGGCACGATGTCGCAGGCCACGACAGGTGACAGGTGCAGCCCGGGCAGCGAGCTCGGCTGGAGGCGGGCAACGGCCAGCTTCACGAACGGACCGAAGGCGGACCCGGGATCCAGGGCCACGTCGACGAACCATCGCCCCCGCTCGGGGGAGTACTCCGGGCGGTACCCGAGCACCCAGACGGCCGGGTTGCCCGGGACGTCACTCAGGGTGTGCGGGACCGGGGGACCGACCGGCCGGCCCCCCTCGATGCGGTCGTCGAGCCCCACGAGGTGGGCGACATCGACCAGGGGCAGGACCGAGCGCAGTGCGGGGCCCTGTTGCCAGAACACGGGGTCCGCGCCCCACTGGCTGACGTGGTCGTCGGCCAGCGGGTTGTTCCCGAAGGCCAGGACCACGCCGAGCAGCTCACCGTCGCCGGAGGAGTACCACGGCCGTTCGAGGTGGATCCGCAGCCCGGCGCGCCGTGTCCGGCGCCGGGCGAACGGCTGCTCCGGCTCGGTCTGCTCGTACCACCGGAAGAGCGGCAGGACATCGGCCACCACCGGCTTGGCCGGCCGGGCACTGCTGGGCACGTCCAGCGCCCGGACGGGACCGAGGACGGAGAGGTCCTCGGGGGTCGGCACGGTGCGCGGGTCGAAGTACTCGCGGTACCGGGTCGTGGCGCGCATCCGGTAGTCGATCGTCCGGTGCCGGGTGTCCCCGAGCTGGTGGACGGCGCGATGGACGTGCACCGAGGTCCCGTCGGGCAGCGGGACCTCCTGGTCCGCACCGCCGAGGATGACCAGGTCCTCCTCGTAGCCGACGGTGGTGTTGGCCGCCGCGGCGACCGCGTCGACCCGGGTGGGTCCGGGCTTGGTCGGGTCGTCGACCCATTCGCTCCACGTGGCCTCGACGTCGAGGCGCTGCGTGCTGGGGCCGTGCAGGTCCACGCCGCCGATGAGGGTCACGGCGGTGTCCCCGGGCAGCCGGAGGGGCACCAGCACAGTCGGCCGCGGCGCCTCGACGGGACGTGGGACCGCATGCACCAGGCGGACCTCCGTGGCCGGGGTCAGCCACCAGAACCACCCGTCCGCTGCGGCCTCGGCCAGCACCTCGATCGCACGCACCTGGGCGGGCAACGAGCGCCAGAGGCCCAGGAGGTCCAGCGCGGAGCGGTCGAGGGCTGAGGACAGCCGCATCCGCAGCTGCTCACCCGGGGGTACGGCGAACCGCACGGCGTCACCGTCCACCTGCCCGGACAGGGCAGGCCCGGACTCCAGGACGAAGCGCAGCGGGCGGCGCAACGGCCAGTCGCCGCCATAGCGCAGGGTCACGCCCTCGACCGCGAACAGCCCGGCCAGGTGGTGGTCCTGGCCGGCGTCCGGGAACACCAGGGACAGCCCCGTGGCGATCGGGTCGGGCAGGTAGGGCAGCACCAGGTCGTCCACGTCGTGCACCACGTACTGCCCCGGGGTCAACGGATCCCCGCGGCGGAGGTCCTCGGGCGTGGCGGCGTCGGGGACCTCCGCCGTGGGTCCGCTGTGGAAGGCGATCCCCGGCTGCGGCAGCCGTGCACCGGGGGTCGTCGGATCCGCGACGGTGGGGTCCAGGAACGTCCCGGACTCCCGCAGGGCCATGGCCAGCGCGGCGGTCAGCGCGGCTGGGTCGCCGCTGCCGATGGCGGCGTCGAACATGCCGTGGAGCTCCGCTTCGTACTGGCTGGTCTTGGGTGGGGCGACATGGCGCTGCGAGTCGGCTCGCCATGCCAGGTCCAGCTCCGGGTGCTCTGCCTGGGACTGCGTGGCGAACACGGCCGGCGGCACGACCGTCAGGGTGAGCCCGTCCTCAGCCGGGCCCTCGACGCCCGAGCGGACGACGAGAGTGAGCAGGGACTCCGCCTCGGTGTACCGGTGGCGGGGCACGAGTGCCGGCTCGATGACGGGGTCCCAGCGCAGGAACGGTCGTGGTGTGGTCACGAGGTCGGCCAGGGCCACGAGGGTGGCAGCCGCTCCGGCGGACAGCTCCTGCTGCGTGGAGACGGCGGCGATCAGTGCCGCGGCGTACATCGCGGTCGGTGTCTGGGCCTCGGTGCGCTCCATCAGGCGGGGGAGGGCGGCGGCCTGCTCGGCGAACAGCCCCTCGATCTGGCCGCGCCGACCCGCTGTCACCTGTCCGCGTCGCTCCCTGCGGCGGGCGAGGCGCTCGCGCACGACGAGGTCCAGCTGCTCCACGCCGGTGGGCCTGATCTCGGTGAGGTCCAGCCCTGCGGCCCCCTGCCCCTGGCGGGGACCGGGTTCGACGAACGGGCGCAGCACGCGGATCTGTGCACGCACCGCGCTCAGCCCGGCGTCGGTCGCCGGCTGGCCGGGCGTGGTCGTGGCGTCCAGGGGCAGTCCGGCCAGCCGGGCGCCGGCGACCTTCTCCGCGACCCGGCGCAGCCGCTCGTCCGTTCGTGGGCGCGGTGCTCGATCCGCCCCACGCGGGCCGGCGCGGTCCGGTCCGGCCACATCGTGCGGGGCGCTGTTGCCGGCGAGGTCGACCGCCCAGGCCCGGAACGCGTACGTCCGTCCGTAGCGCAGCCGCGGGAGCGTGGCCGGTTCCACCCGGGCAGTCGTGGCCACCGGGTTCACCGGGTCCGGATCGGGGTCCGGGGCGTCCTTGAGGACCTCCTGCCCGTCCTCGTGGACCACGACCTTGCCGGGGCGGGCGGCGGCCAGGGACCAGCCGTCCCAGCCGGCCAGGACCTCATGGGAGTGGTACGGCGCTCCGGGCACGCCTCCATCGGGGCCGTCCGCGCGGGTCAGCGCCGCCCCCTGCAGGAAGCCCGTGTCCGGGGTGTCGGTGAGGACCTCGCCGGCTCCCTCGATCTCGACGTCGACCAGCCGCCGGTGCAGGGAGTGCCAGACCCCGGAGAGGTCGTCCCACACCTCGAGCCGGACCCCTCGGGCGACGTCCTCGAGGTGCAGCGGGGGTGCCGTGCCGGCGATCAGGGCGGCATCGCGGCCGGGTGCCCCGGACAGGCGGTCGTGCAGGTCCTGGGCCCGATCGACCCGGGCCAGCGCGAAGCCCGTGGCGCGCAGGGTCGGGGGAGCCGAGGTGGTCGGGTCCCCGTTGGTCTCGGTGGCCAGCAGCCGCGGCAGGGTGCGCATGTACTGCTCGAGCTTGAGCCCCGAGGCGTCCGGGTCGAGGTCCAGCACCCGGAAGCGCTCCTCGTCACCGAGCCTGAGCAGCGCACCGACGTAGTCGCCACGCGCGGAGGTGGCGCTGAAGGAGCGGCCGGAGACCGCACATGCGGTCCACGGCTGGTTGACCACGGGGTTCTCGTGCCGGGGCAGCACGAGCGTGGCCTGGATCGCGACGACCTCGGCCAGCGTGGCCAGGTCGTCGACGTGCAGGTCGATGACCAGGCCCAGGCGGCGCAGGAGGGGGGACAGGTCGCCGATCATGGCGGCGCGCGCGTGGAAGTCCGGATCCGGCTTCGCCAGGGGGACCCCCTGGGCTCCGGGGGTGGGCCGGTCCTGATGGGGGGTGGCCTCCTCCGGGCGCTGGTAGTAGCGCCGCGCCCGGTGCGCGTCGGCGGCCAGCAGGGTCAGCGGCGCCACGCCCTCGGCTGCGGTGTTGCCCGGGGTGCCCAGGCCCCTGCCGACCAGTCCACCCCCGGAGACCTCGTCGAGGAGCTTGGTGGCGCGCGAGTCCATGTCGGACGCCCCCCGGAGCAGGTCATCGACGGACAGCCCCCGCCGGAAGTGGCCGTAGCCGATCGCCCCGAGCATGGGGTCGGTCAGGGCGTTGCCCCGGACGGTCGGTGACACGACCGGGGAGGAGAACATCCCCGCGGCGTGGACCAGCAGTGCGTGCTGCTGCATCCGGTGCGCGGGGAAGGTCCGCCAGGGCGCATCGGTCATGTCACGCGTCGTCCACGGCCGCACGGGCAGGTCCGCCGGGAACACCAGGGGCCACAACCGGTCGGTGAGTGCGGACAGGTCCGCGGTGACCGGGATCCCGACGAGACCGCCGCCGCTCGTGCGCCCCACGAGACGCACGCGGGCGCGGGCCAGGCGCGCTGTCCAGTCGCTGATGGTCGGGAAGTCCCCGACGACCCCCTGCGCCCCGTCCGGGGTGAGCCGATGGGTGACGAACAGCGAGACGTGCACCTTCTCGGACGGGTCGGCGCTGTGCGGCAGGGCGGTGACGAGGAAGGACTCGGTGGCCATCTGGTCACACTCCCGAGAACGCTGCGCAGTAGTCGGACCAGGCGGTGGGGACCGCCGTCAGGGGGGTGCCGTCCTCGGGGACGCCCAGGATCTGGGCGAACGTCGGGTCACCGTTGGAGCCCGCCAGCCGCCGCTCGCAGCTGACCTCGACGGAGAACGAGAAGAAGAAGACCTCGACCTCGATGCTGATCGAGGCCCGACCGACCATCTTCCCGGTCGCGAACTCGTAGGTCAGCGACAGCTCGAGGGTGATCGACGCCGAGATCAGGCCCAGGACGTCGACCTCGCCGCGGATCCGGAAGTACCCGGTCAGTGACCCCTCGTCGCCCTCGAGGCGCAGGTAGAGACCGACCATGATCGAGACCGATCCCGAGGCGACGCCGAGGTTGATCGACAGGCTGGCACCGGCCTCCAGCGACATCTCGAGGACGACCAGGCCCTTGGGGGAGATCCGCAGGCCGACGAAGCCACCGCCGCCGATGCACATGACCGTCATCCGGAACGGCTTCTCCCGGGTGCAGAAGTTGAAGCCGACCGTGACCGCATCACCGAGGAACGGCACGCGGACGTCGGCGCCCAGGCTGATGTTCTCCAGGCTGAACACGCCCACGGCCACGTTGGGCAGGGCGAGGTCGAACCCGGCGGTGACCCCGTCGGGGCGCACGTCGACGTAGGGCGGGTCGGAGAAGCCGTCGAACGGGACCAGCTCCTTGAGGGTCTCGATGAAGCTCAGGACGCCCTGCCACTGCATCCCGGTGAAGACCACGTCCACCTCGGGCTTGCGCCCGCTGGCAGCCCGGAATGCGAGGCGGTCGAACCCCATGGTGAGCAGCGAGGCCCCCGGGAACAGGTTCAGGCCGAAGTCGCTGAGCTCGGCCAGCACGTCGACGCCGACGCCGTCCGTGCCCGACGCGCGCGCCTCCACCGACAGCAGGAAGCCGTCGGGTCGGACGAAGAAGAGCGCATCGTCCGGGTCGGTGGCCGAGGCCGGGAAGTTGCTGAGCGTGGGGCGCCACTGGAACCGGGCCCGCACGGCCAGGTTCGAGGGGTCCAGCCCGTTGACGAAGTCGGCGATCGCCTGGATGGTGCCGGCGATCTCGGCGGCGTCGAGCAGGGGGGACAGTGCCGCCACCAGCCGCTCCAGCTCGGCCTTGACCGAGGGCGGCAGCGGCACGGTGCGGACCGTCGTGCCCAGGTCGGTGACGAAGCCGGCCATCGTGTCGAGCAGGTCGGCGACGGCCGTGGTGACCGCCGACAGGTCGCTGGGGCCGTCGAGGGCCATCAGCCCCTCGATGGCGTCGTGGAGCTCGGCCAGCCGGTCGCCGTAGGTCGCCTGGACGGCCGCGACCCGGGCCTGTGCCTGGGCGGCCTGGTCGCGCAGGGCGGTGGTGGGAGCCTTCGACGCATCATCGACCAGGCGCGCCACAGCGCGGTCCAGGGAGCCCTCGAGGTCGTCGAGGTCGGCCAGCAGCGCGGCGATCCGGTCGAGCTGGTCGGTGACGAAGGAGGGTGCCCTGTCCAGCCCCGCGGCGGCGAGGATGTCGGTCAGCTCGAACAGGCCGAACAGCTTGGGCAGGACCCCGTCGAGGAACTTCGCCGGGTCGAACGCCGTCGCCGGGCTCGGCGGGTTGACCACCGAGTCGATGTCGCCGACCACGCCGATCGCCCGCGACAGCCCACGCACCGGCAGGTCCGGCTGGACGAACCCACCCGACCGGTCGGTGCCGCCGCCGAAGGAGATCTGGGTCATCGTCTTCAGCGCGAGCAGCACCTGGGCCGATGCGTTCGCACCCTCGAAGCCGGCCGTCAGGTACGCACCGGCGTAGGAGACGGTCACCGGGTCGCTGCTGGGGGCGAGGTGGCGCATCGCCGGGATGACGATGTCGGACTCCGCCAGGTGCGGGGTCGATGTCTGGCTGCCGCGGGGTCCGGGGTCGCCGGCGAACCGCAGGGTCACGGTCTCGAAGGCGGTGTCCCCGGGCCGGTTGCTGCGGGCCATGGCCACCGACTGGCCGTCGGCGGGGATCGGGCGCTCCGGATCGCCGGTGTAGGCCGCGACGATGTCGGCGCTCTCGGTGGCGTTCCCGAGCTGCGAGGCAACGGCCAGCAGGGGAGCCCGGACCACCACGCGGCGCCCGTCATGGTCCAGGCAGTCCAGCACGAATCGGTACTTCGCGCCGCCGACCGTCGGCCAGAAGAGCGCATCGCCGTACGCGCCCACCGTCCCGGCGACCTTCGGCGGGACGGTCAGGGGCAGCTGGAAGTCGAGGTTGGGCGTCACCAGGGGACGGATCCGCACCTGCAGGAAGGGCATCGTCCGGTCGTCGAACCCACGGACGGGCTCGGCGATCGTGATGAACTTGCGCTGGTACAGCCGCGCCTGCGGGCCGACGGGGTCCTTGATCTTGCGCTCGGTGATCGTCACGAGGCTGCACCTGTGGCCGAACGGGAACAGGTAGTAGGGCTCGACCACCCGGACGTACTGGTCGCGGCCGCTGGTCGCCTCGTGGTCCCAGGCCTCGATGGGGGGCAGGCCGAGCTCCGCATAGGGCGTGGTCGTCCACCGCCCATGCAGCTCCAGCCACGCACCGAGGGCACTGAGGTAGAGCCGGTCGGCCTCGACGGGTTGCGGCGGGGCGATCCGCGGGTCAGCGCTCTGCCGTACGAGACTCTCCCGGTTCTGGCCCTTCAGCGAGGCGAGGAAGCCGATGACGTCGGGGGCGGGCTGGTCGAGGTCACGGGTCCAGACAGCCCGGACGGCCTTCTGCGGGTCGCGGGTCTCGTCCACCGTGACGACCCCGTCGTCGGCCACGCGACGCACGCCCAGCCGGCTGTGCCACAGCTCCACCCGCTCGGGATCTCGCGGGCGGCCCGGGTCGGGGGCAACTGCAGCCGGGGCGATGGCGTGCGCGAACCCGCCGAGCACGCTCGGCGAGATCAGCAGGCGGAACGGTGCCTCGATCGAGGTCTCGCCCGGTCGCGGCGATCGGGGGGCGCTGCGCACCGGGCGGACCAGCGGGGGGCGGAAGGTGAGCTCGCCCAGCCCGGTCCCCCCGGTGCCGAGGTCCAGGCCGCTGAGGTCCACCGCGCGCTCGGTGGCCAGGAGTGCGCGGGCCGTGCGAAGCGATGTCGCCGTCGCGATCAGCGCCCGTCCCCGGACCGGTGCCCGGGTGCCCCGCTCTGCAGCGGCGGGGGCGAGCACCAGCCCGACTGAGGTCCGCAGCAGCCGCACGCCGCCCGGGAGCACCACGGAGCTGACCACCCCGGCGTAGTCGGTGATCCGGAACCGGCGGGGGAAGGCCCGGGGAGTGGCCAGGGGCACCACCACCAGGGGCAGCCGGCTCATGGCCGCCAGCACGCCCTCGACGCTGTACTCGATGCGGTCGGTGGGCTCGACGGCGAACACCAGGCGGCTGCCGAACGCGGCGCGGGCGGGAACCGGCACGGGGGTGGGTGGCGGTGGGACCGCCATCTCCGGCTCGGCCGCCTCGAGCGTGTGCTGGAACGTGTAGCGCACCTCCAGCAGTGCCTTGGGTGCGCGTGGGACGAGTCCGACGCCGGCGTCATCGGCGACGAGGTCCATCCCATGGGCGAGGATGTCCAGGGCCACCAGGTCGGTCGGCCGCAGCAGCCGGAAGCGGTGAGCGCCCGCGATCGGGCTGACCTGGTCCAGGGGCTGGGGGTCCAACGGCTCCGGGGAGAGGTCCAGGATCTGGCGACCCCGCGATGCCGGCGGACTGGCGCTGGAGTGACGCCGTGATGTGGGTGGCATCAGCCACCACCTCTCTTGAGAGGCTCACCGGGAGGGATGCCCAGCGGCCTGCACAGGGCCACGACGCTACAGGTGAGGTGAGGCTCACCTCAAGGGGTTGGGGCGTCGGGTTCCCGGGACATGGAGCGCCTGGCCTGAACGAGACCGACCCGTTCCCCGCGGACTGAGCCGTGGGGAACGGGTCGATGTGCGGGTCGTGCCCGGCGCCTACTCGGCCAGGATCCGATGCAGGGCGCGGCGGGTCTCGTCGAGCTGGGCGGCGGCCTGCTGGCGCTGGTCGTCGGTGGCGAACCGGAACTGCTGCACGACGCCCATGAGGGCGCCGATGCTGTCGCGCATCGCCGCGCGGGTGGGGGCGCCTCGCGTGCTGTCGGCCCAGATGGCTGCCAGCTCGTCGGCGTTCTCCGCGACGTACTCGCGTCCCTGGTCGGTCAGCGCGAAATCGGTGCCCTTGCCGGTGCCTGTGGCCTCGATCAGGCCCTCGTCGACGAGCTGGGCCAGCGTCGGGTAGACCGAACCCGGGCTCGGGCTCCACTCGCCCTCCGCCCTCTCGGCGATCTGCTTCATCAGGCTGTAGCCGTTGGCGGGGCCGTCGGCGAGCAGGGACAGGATGGCCTCCCGGACTGCGCCCTTGGGGCGCCGGCGCCGGCCGCGGGGGCCGAAGCCCCCGGGACCGGCGGGGCCGAAGCCGCCCGGGCCGCCGGGGCCGAAGCTGGGGCCGCCGGATCCCCGGCCGCCGCCGTGGCGATGCCCCCGTCCGCGGCCCCGTGCGGGGCCCGGCTCGTTGGGGACTCCGTCGCCGAACGGCTCGGACTGGGAGGTGGGGTCGTCATGGTGCCGGTGGCGGCGGGGGTGGTGGTCTGTGGTGTGGGATTCGCGGTTCATGGCGAGTCCTCCTTCGTTGTCAGATGTCGGAGCAACCGCTCAACGACAGGTACAACGATATATCGCTAATCTCTGATCGCGCAAGTTCCGGGTCACCGGGTGATCTCGTCACCGAATCCGACGACCGCCTCGAGGAAGTCGTCCACGTGCGCCGTGGTCGTGCGCGCGTTGATGAAGCAGGGTCGCAGGACGTAGCTGCCGTCCACGAACGTCGAGCTCACGACGATCGAGGTCTCCCGCGCCAGGCGACGCAGGATCCGGGAGTTCACCGAGTCCCAGTCGTGGTCGGCGTCGGTGCGGTAGCGGAACCCGCAGATCGAGAGCACCGGTTCGGCGAGGACCTGGAGCCGCGGGTGCTCGTGGGCGCGAGCGGCCACGTGTCGGGCGAAGTCGTTGTCGGTGACGATCCGGGCGCGCAGGCCCGCCACGCCGAGCTCGCGCAGGATCGCCCACACCATCACGCCGCGCGGGGGAGCGGACAGCTCGACCCCGAAGTCGAAGTAGGGGATCCCCATGCTGTCCAGGCCGGACTGCACGTCGTCGGTGGAGAAGGCCCCCTCCAGGTAGTCGGCCGGCTCCTGGGTGAAGGCGCGGTGCAGGATGGCGCGGTCGCGCACGAAGGTGGCGGCCACCCCCACCGGGGCGCCCAGCCACTTGTGCGGGTCCGTGATGGCCGAGTCGGCCAGCTCGAGTCCGTCGTAGAGGGGAGCCACTCGGTCATCGAGGATCCCGGGCAGCCCGTAGGCGCCGTCGACGTGGAACCACGCCCCGTGGGCGTGCGCCAGGTCGCCGGCTCCCCGTAGGGGGTCGATCGCGCCCGTGTTCGTGGTTCCGGCCGCCGCGACGACGGCCACCGGCAGGATCCCGGCGCGCATGTCGCGGTCCAGGGCTGCGGCCAGCGCACCGAGGTCCATCCTCCGCTGGACGTCCACCGGGATGGCGCGCACGCACGAACGGCCGATGCCCAGCACCCCGGCGGCGCGCTGGACCGTGTGGTGGGCCTGGGTGGAGGTGTAGATGGCCAGGCGTCGCCCGTCGAGGCCCAGGTCGGAGGCGTCGTAACCCGCCTGTTCGAGCGCGTGCTGGCGCGCGGCTCCGAGGGCCACGAGGTTCGCGGTCGAGCCGCCGCTGGAGTAGACCCCGCGCATGTGCGGCGCCAGCCCGCAGACCGCGGCCAGCCACTCCAGGGAGAGCTCCTCGACCTGCGAGAACGCTGAGATCGTCTGTCGTTGCGGCGCGGCAGCCATGGCCCCGGCCGCAACCGCGGACGGGACTGTGGTCGGTCCGGTGGTGATCCACCCCCACGACGTCGGCGAGGTCAGCCGCTGCCCGTGACCCACGATCAGCCGCACGTACTCCTCGATCGTTGCCTCGGCGCCGAGGCCCCGTTCGGGAACCGGTCCGGACAGCAGGGACTGCCAGTCGACGTCGGACGACAGGGCATCGGGCATGTCGGAGTCGAGCCAGTCGTCGATTGCCCGACCGACGGTGGACAGGTGCCCGGCGAAGTTGCCAACCTCGGGGTGGAAGACCGACATGCTCGGCCACGGTACAGCCCCAGGGCGCGGCCGCGCTGGACCGCGTGGGGGCCGGTTCACCCTCCCGGTGGTCCGGGCAGGTCCGGGCTGCCTTCCGTGGGTTGGCGGCCCACCGCGGCCAGGATGCGCTCGCCGTAGCGCTCAGCCTTGGCTGTGCCGATCCCGGGGATGCCGAGCAGCTCCCGGGCGGTGCCCGGGCGTCGGGTGGCGATCTCACGCAGCGTTGCATCGTGGAAGACCACGTAGGCCGGGACGCCCTGCTCCTCGGCGATCGACTTGCGCTCGGTGCGGAGCACCTCGAAGAGATCGGCGTCCGGCCCGGTCAGGTCGAGGGCAGCAGCGGGTGCGGACGCCCTCGACCCGGCCGCCCGGCGCCGCGCGGCGCGCTCAGGCGGTCTCGCGGTGGTGCGGCGCAGGTCCAGGCGTGCCTGCCCGCGGAGCACGGGCTCGGCCGCGTCGGTGACGCGCAACGCCCCGTAGGACTGGGAATCTGCCCTGAGCAGCCCCAGGGCCACGAGCTGGCGGGCCACCGCGCGCCAGGCGGTGGCGTCGAGGTCGGCGCCGACCCCGAAGGTCGGCAGTTGGTCATGGCCGAGCTCGACCATGCGCGGCGAGGGCTTGCCCACCAGCAGGTCGATGATGTGCCCGGCGCCGAAGCGTTGCCCTGTGCGGATCACGCCGGAGAGGAACTTCTGCGCGGCCACCGTCCCGTCCCACAGCTCGGGCGGTGTCAGGCAGGTGTCGCAGTTGCCGCACGGCCCCGTGCGCTCCCCGAAGTAGTCCAGCAGGATCGCCCGTCGGCAGGAGGCAGCCTCGCAGTACCCGAGGAGGGCGTCGAGCTTCGCTGCCTCGACCCGGCGGATCTCCAGCGGGGCGTCCGAGGCGTCGATCCACGACTTCTGCAGTACGACATCGGCCAGCCCATAGGCCATCCAGGCCTGGGCCGGAGCCCCGTCGCGGCCCGCCCGGCCGGTCTCCTGGTAGTAGGCCTCGATGCTCTTGGGGAGGTCCAGGTGCGCCACGAACCGGACGTCGGGCTTGTCGATCCCCATCCCGAAGGCGATCGTGGCGACCACGACGATTCCGTCGTCGCGCTGGAATCGGTCCTGGGTGGCGCGACGCTCTGCTTGGTCCAGGCCGGCGTGGTAGGCCAGTGCCGTGACTCCCTGCGCCGTCAGCCATGCGGCGGTCTGGTCGACCTTCTTGCGCGACGAGCAGTATACGATCCCTGAGGACCCGATCAGGTTGCTCCCCCCCGCCTCCCCGGCGACGGTGCCAGTGGCGAGGAAGTCGAGCAGCTGGTCGCGGACGTTGCCCTTCTCCACGACCGTGTAGTGGATGTTCGGCCGGTCGAAGCTGGACAGGAACTCCGGTGCCTCCCCGAGGGCCAGCCGATGGCGGATCTCGGCCCGGGTGAGCATGTCGGCCGTGGCTGTCAGCGCAACACGCGGGACGTCCGGGAACCGCTCGGCAAGGACCGACAGGCCCAGGTACTCGGGACGGAAGTCGTGGCCCCACTGGGACACGCAGTGCGCCTCATCGATGGCGAAGAGGGCGATGCCATGGGCGGCATCGATCCGCTCCAGCTGGGTCAGGAATCCCCCGGTCACGAGGCGCTCGGGGGCGACGTAGAGGAGGTCGAGCTCGCCGGTGGTCATGGCGCGGACGACCTCGGCTGCCCCCGCCGCATCAAGGCTCGAGTTCAGGAAGGCGGCGCGCACGCCGAGCAGGCGCAGGGCATCGACCTGGTCCTGCATCAACGCGATCAGGGGTGAGACGACCACGCCCAGGCCGGGTCGGACGAGGGCCGGGACCTGGTAGCAGACCGACTTGCCCCCACCCGTGGGCATGAGCACCAGGGCATCCCCGCCGGCGACCACCTGGTCGATGATCTCGGCCTGTGCACCGCGGAACCGGTCGTACCCGAACACCTCCCGCAGCACGCGCAACGACGCGTCGCCGCCCCGGCCGGCTGGAGCGGACGTGTCACCGAGGGTGGTGGCTGGCTGCGTCATCTCGCCATTCTCCCTGAAGGGTCAGTGCGCTCAGCCCGGTCAGGCGACCTGGGCGTGGTTGTCGTCGGGGTGGGTGGTGGTGGTTGCACTCGGTGACAGGTATGGCGCAGCCAGGGCCACCTCGATCAGGGTCTCCCCGTCCCCCGCACCCGTACATCCGTTCGAACCGATGCACGAACCGTACTCCACCCCTCCGACAACGCCAGATCCCGGCGACCGACCTGTGGACGGCCCCTGGCAGGCCGACCGACGAGCAGCCGCCGCGCGCCGCGGTGTCCTCCGGCGCCGGTGAGCGGCTACTGCGAGCTCTGGGGGAAGTGTCCGAGGAAGAGCATCGCGCCCATCGGATCCAGGACCCCGCCGAAGCGACCCGGACCCATGTCCATCGCGGGCAGGAACACCGTGCCGCCCAGTGACTCGGCCAGGGCCAGGGAGGAGTCGCAGTCCTCGACGGCGAAGTAGACCGCCCAGAAGCTCGGGGCCTCCTCGGGAACCCCCGGTGGCATCGGCATCGCCCCACAGTTCATCCGCGGCTCGGCACCGGGGACGGGGGTGGACGCCATCTGGTAGCCGGCATCCGGCCCCGGTTCCCAGAGCCAGCCGAAGACCTCTGCGTAGAAGGCCATGGCGGCGTCGAGATCACGTGTCTGCAACTCGTTCCAGGTCAGCGAACCCGGTGCGTTGAACAGCTCGGCGCCCTCGTGCTCCATGGGCTGCCAGACACCCACGGCGGCGCCCGACGGGTCGGCGATGACCGCCATCCGGCCCTGGTCCATGATGGTCATCGCCGGGGCGATCACCTGCCCGCCCGCCGCAGTCGACGCGGCCACGATCGCGTCGGCGTCCTCGACGATCACGTACGAGCTCCACACGACGGGCATCTCCGGGCCACCGGGAGCCATCGGGCCCATGCCGGCGACGAGCTTGCCGTCCTTGGAGAACTGGGTGTAGGCGTAGTCAGGCCCCATGGGCAGGTCCTGGCTGGTCCAGCCGAACAACTCGCCGTAGAACGTCTTCGCGGCGGGAACATCGGTGGTCATGAGGTCGATCCATCCGAACAATCCATGGGGCAGCTTCATGGCGCCACGCTAGGGGACCCGCACCGGTCAGATCGATACCCTGGGGGGTCTTCTCCAGGGTGTGGGATGTGGTTAGCCTGCCCTCATCCGGGTCTGCCCCGGGTGCCACCAGGAGCCGCCATGGCGCTGCTGACGCTGTCCCTGGCTGGGGTGGGGCTTGCCGCCTCCGCCCTGGTCGTCACCGCCTCCTCGCGGGTCGATCCCGTCGAGGTGGGCCCGGATGCCATCGTGTGCCAGAGCATCGACCATGGTTACCAGCGGACGCTGCCGGCTGGATCCCGATGCGCGCCACGGACCGAGGTCGAGATCACGCCGAACCCCTGACGCCCCAGCCGCGCTGACGCCCCAGCCGGCCCTCAGTGCGAGGGATGCAGGCTCATCGGTCCGTAGACGAGACGACCGTCCTCGAACAGGCTCACCGAGTCGATGCCCTCGGCGAGCAGGTCGCGCCACACCTCGCCCACCCATGTCTCGGCGTCAGCCTGGGTCGGGAAGCCATCGGCCGGCTGGGCCGCGGACTCCGGGATCGGCGCGCCCTGCCCGGACTGGTACTGCCAGGTCCACCCCATCGTGGTCCTCCTCGTGGGTTCGTCAGGGCCGCTCGGCCGGGGACTCCGTGCGCGCGGGGTCGCGCACGACCGCGTCCCCGAGCACGGCGTCGATGGCCGCCCGCAGATCGGCGTCGAGCACGACCCCACTGGCGCGCACGGAATCGGCCAGTTGCTCAGGACGTGAGGCACCCACGATCGCGGTCGACACGTTCGGGTTGCCCAGGACCCAGGCCACGGCCATCTGGGCCATCGTGAGGCCGGCCTGGTCGGCCAGCGGGCGCAGGTCCTGCACCCGGGTCAGGACGTCGTCGCGCAACCAGCGGGACACGAACCCCGAACCCGTCGGGTCCGTCGCCCGGGATCCCTCGGGAACGGGCTGTCCCGGCAGGTACTTCCCGGTCAGGATTCCCTGGGCCATGGGCGACCAGACCACCTGGCCGATGCCCGCCGCCTCGCACTCGGGAACCACCTCGGCCTCGATGACCCGCCAGAGCATGGAGTACTGCGGCTGGTTGGACACGATCCGGTCCAGCCCCATCTGGGCCGCGAGGTCCAGCGCCGCGCGGATCTCCTCCGCGCGCCATTCCGAGACCCCGACGTAGAGCACCTTGCCGGCCCGGACCAGGTCGTCGAAGGCTCGCAGGGTCTCCTCGAGGGGTGTGTGATGGTCGAATCGATGGGCCTGGTACAGGTCGATGTGGTCGGTCTGCAACCGGCGCAGCGACCCCTCGCAGGCCTCCAGGATGTGCTTGCGCGACAGCCCGCGGTCGTTGTGCCCGGGACCGGTCGGCCAGTAGACCTTGGTCAGGATCTCCAGGCCCTCACGGCGCTGGCCGGCCAGCGCCCGGCCGAGGACGGCCTCAGCGCCGGTCTGTGCGTAGACGTCGGCGGTGTCGAACGTCGTGATCCCCGCGTCCAGCGCCGCGTGGACGCATGCGGCAGCCTCGTCCTCGGCGACCTGGGAGGCGTGGGTCAACCAGTTCCCGTAGGCGATCTCGCTGATCCACAGTCCACTTGCCCCCAGCCGGCGATGCTCCATGGGCCCGACCCTAGGGCAACCGGCTGACAGCGGCCACCGCCGGCCGGGTCCGTCGGACTACTTCGGGACGACCGGCTTGCCCCCCCGGCGAAGGCGCGGGGGCGGCAGGCGCAGCCGGCGGATCTGCAGCACGCGCATGAGGCCGTAGAACGTGGCGCCCTTGCGCTCGGCGTCCGCGGGCCACTGCTTCTTGAGCTCCCGGCCCAGCCGCATCATCAGCAGGGTGGTGTCCACGAGGATGAACAGGGTCAGCATCAGCCAGAGCATCGAGACGTAGCCCTGGGCGTTGTCCAGGCCCCAGCTGCGCCATGGCAGCAGCCCGACCACCAGGACCAGCAGGGCCAGGGGCATGAACAGCTCGGCGGCCGCCCAGCGGCTGTCGATGAAGTCCCGGACGAATCGCTTGACCGGCCCGGCGTCGCGGGCTGGCAGGGAGCTCTCGTCGCCAGCCAGAAGTGCTGCCCGGGAGGCCTGGCGCTCCTGGGCAGCTCGGGCCTTGGCCTCCTTCTTGGCCGCCTTGGGATCCGCGGAGACCTTCAGGGTCTGCTTGCGCTGGGCCTGCGCCTCCTTGCGCGACGGGGTCGGGTGCCCCTTGCCGACGGTGGAGGCGGGCTGCGCATCGGCCGCGGGAGCCGGCGCGGGGGAGGTGCGGGAGAGGAACTTCACGGAGCAAGGGTACGTCGTGCCAACCGGTGTGGCGTTAGGCTTGTGGGCATCGGCGGGCGTGCCGCCTGGGAAGAGAGCGACAGCGAACCATGGCCGGTATGTGGCAGCGTTTCAAGATGATCTTCAGCTCCAAGGCCAACGCGGCCATGGACAAGGCTGAGAATCCCGCCCAGACCCTGGACTACTCCTACGAGAAGCAGCTCGAGATGCTGCAGAAGGTCCGCCGGGGGGTGGCCGACGTCGCCACGAGCCGCAAGCGGGTCGAGCTGCAGATCGCCAGCCTCGACAAGCAGCTGGCCAAGCTCGACGACCAGGCCCGCGCTGCACTGGCCGCTGGTCGTGAGGACCTCGCCCGCGAGGCACTGATCCGCAAGTCCGGGCTCAGCCAGCAGACCGCCGACCTGCACGTCCAGCTCGAGCAGCTCACCGTCCAGGAGCAGAAGCTGACCGTCGCCTCCCAGCAGCTGCAGACCAAGGTGGAGGCCTTCCGGACGCAGAAGGAGACCATCAAGGCCACCTACTCCGCGGCTGAGGCCCAGGTGCGCATCAACGAGGCGTTCACCGGCATCTCCAGCGAGCTCGGCGACGTCGGCATGGCGATCCAGCGGGCCGAGGACCGGACCGCCCAGATGCAGGCCCGCGCCGGGGCCATGGAGGAGCTCATGGCGACCGGGGCACTGGAGGTGTCCGGTGGCAAGGACTCGCTGACCGTGGAGCTGGAGCGCCTGGCCGCCGACAACCAGGTCG
Source organism: uncultured Actinomycetes bacterium (assembly GCA_963774745.1). Lineage (GTDB taxonomy): Bacteria > Actinomycetota > Actinomycetes > S36-B12 > CAIYMF01 > Prado023. The sequence goes on from CAVZGE010000003.1 coordinate 95,169, forward strand.
AGAACGAGCTGGCCGCCATGAAGGCCCAGCTCGGCGGGGCGGAGCCCGCGGCTGCCGTCACCGCCGCCGCCTCGACCCCAGCGGTCGGCCCTGCGCCCTCCGCCGACGAGGTCGTCGATGCCGTGATCGCCGACGAGCCCGCTGCCCTGCCCGCGCCACCGCCCCCCGCTCCGCCGGCCGCCGGTCCGGCCGCGCAGTAGGGCGCCAGGGAGGCTCGCGAGCGCGCCATGGCACGTAACCGGTACGCACCCGATCGGGGCCTGACCGCCCGGATGGGTGGCACGATGTTCGTGCTCGGGCTGCTGTACGTCGCCCTGATGGCGGTGCTCATCTACGCCGGGATGAACTCGTTCTTCGTCCTGGTCATCGCCGGCGGGTCGGCGTGGGCGCAGTGGTTCTTCTCCGACCGCGTCGCCCTGTTCTCGATGTCGGCCCGGGTCGTCACGCCCGAGCAGGCGCCGCAGCTGCACGCCATAGTCGACCGGCTGTGCGCGATGGCCGACATGCCCAAGCCCACCGTGGCGATCGCCGACACCGACATGCCCAATGCGTTCGCAACCGGGCGCAGCACCAAGCGTGCCGTCGTCTGCGTCACCACCGGGCTGCTGCGCCGGCTCGACGCCGAGGAGCTCGAGGGTGTCCTGTCCCACGAGCTGGCGCACGTGGCCCACAAGGACGTCCTCGTGATGACGGTGGCCTCGTTCGTGGGCGTCCTGGCCGGGTTCCTGACCCGCTCGTGGATGTGGGGCGGGCTGACCCGGCGCCGCGACAGCGACAGCAACAGCGCCTTCGCGTTCCTGCTGATCATGGTCGTGTCGATCGTCGTGTACTTCGTCAGCTTCCTGCTGGTGCGGGTGCTCTCCCGGTACCGCGAGCTCTCCGCCGACCGTGCCGGCGCCCTGCTCACCGGGCGGCCCGCAGCCCTGGGCCGCGCCCTGCAGACGATCAGCGGTGACATGGGTGCCATCCCGACCCGCGACCTGCGGGCGAAGGAGTCGATGAACGCCTTCTTCATCACCCCGGCCTTCGGGGGCGGGCAGTCGATGGCCAGCCTGTTCTCGACGCACCCGCCCCTGGCGCAGCGCCTCGAGCAGCTGGCCCGGATCTCCGCCCAGCTGGGCCAGTAGATGGGCATGTTCGACTCGATCATGGGCCGGCGGAAGCCCGCCCGCCCCGACCTCGACGCCATCTTCGGCCTGCCCAGCGCGGCCATCACCCTCTCGGCCAGCCTCGGGTTCGAGGCAACGGGCACCGGGGCCGTGGCCTTCCGGGTGCCCGACGGGCGGGCGTTCGCCGAGGTCCAGGCCGAGATCGAGGCACTGCTGGCCGCATCCGGCAACCCGGCCGTGGAGCTCACCGCCGACCAGTACGGCTACACCTGGATGGTCGTGTCGACCGACCCGCCGGACGTGGGTGCGCTGGTCACCCACCTGCACGCGGTGAACGTGTCGCTGCAGGACAGCGGGTTCGGCCCGCAGCTGCTGTGCTCGACCTCGATGTTCACCGGGCCGGGCGGGCGGCCGCTGGCGATGGTGTACCTGTTCAAGCAGGGCTCGTTCTACCCGTTCGCCCCGGCGGGCGGCCAGACCCGCGACACCATGCTCGAGCTGCAGATCCGCGACCTGCTGCGCGACGAGCTGGCGGTGGAGAGGGACCTGTCGCGCTGGTTCCCGATCTGGGGCGCCCCGGGGCTGTAGCGCCCCACCGCGACTCAGTCCGGCGTTGGGGTGGCGCCGACCCCGGGGAGGGCCAGCATCCGGTCCAGGGCCACCCGGGCCCAGTGCGAGGTGTCGGCGTCGACCACGATCCGGTTGACCACGTTGCCGGCGACCAGGTTCTCCAGGGCCCAGACCAGGTGCGGCAGGTCGATCCGGTTCATCGTCGAGCAGTAGCAGACCGAGCGGTCCAGGAACGTGACCTGCTTGTCCGGGTGGGCCAGGGCCAGCCGCCGCACCAGGTTCAGCTCCGTGCCGATCGCCCACGCGGAGCCGGGTTCGGCGGCGTCCAGGACCTTGATGATGTACTCGGTGGACCCGACGTGGTCGGCCTTCTGGACCACCTCGTGGCGGCACTCCGGGTGCACGAGGATGTTGACCCCGGGGATCCGCTCGCGCGCCTCGTCGACCACGGCCTCGGTGAACCGTCCGTGCACCGAGCAGTGCCCGCGCCAGAGGACGACCTTCGCGGTGCGCATCTGCTCGTCGGTGAGGCCGCCGCCGGGCCTGTGCGGGTCGTACACGACGCAGTCGTCCAGGCTCAGGCCCAGGTCGAGCACCGCGGTGTTGCGCCCGAGGTGCTGGTCGGGCAGGAAGAAGACCCGCTCGCCCTGCTCGAAGGCCCACTCCAGGGACTGACGGGCGTTGCTCGACGTGCAGATCGTGCCCCCGTTGCGCCCGGTGAACGCCTTGATCGCGGCGGTGGAGTTCATGTAGGTGATCGGGATGGTCGCCTCCGCCAGGCCGAGGTCGACGAAGCGCTCCCACGCGTCCTCCACCTGCCCGATCTCGGCCATGTCGGCCATCGAGCAGCCGGCGGCGAGGTCGGGGAGGATCACCTGCTGGTCGTCGGTGGTCAGGATGTCGGCACTCTCGGCCATGAAGTGCACGCCGCAGAAGACGATGAACTCCGCGTCCGGGTGGGCAGCCGCCTGCTGGGCGAGCTTGAAGGAGTCCCCGGTGACGTCGGCGAACTCGATGACCTCGTCGCGCTGGTAGTGGTGGCCCAGGATGTAGGCGCGCGATCCGAGGGCCGCACGTGCGCGTCGGGCCCGCTCCACCAGGCCGGGGTCCGAGGCCGCAGGCAGGGCGCCCGGGCACTCGACGCCCTTCTCGGTGTCCAGGTCGGTGCCCTGGCCGAGCAGGAGCAGGGCCAGCGGGGTCGGTTGCGGCTCGGTCCAGGCAGCCGTGTCGGTCATCGCGGGGGCCTTCCTCGTGCGGCGGGCCTCCATCGTTCCACAGAGTCGCCACCCTTACTCGACCATCCGGTCGGCGAGCACGGCGTGGAGGACCTGGGCGGCACGGAACGTTCTCCAGTGCACGCCGTGCAGCGGATGCATTCGTTCGACGGGCCCGGCAGCCTCGCGACTACCCCGTTGCCAGCCGCTGCCGCATCGCTTCCTGGAGCGCGACGCCCACATCCGGGCGGATCCTCTCCAGCTCGCGGAACGCAGTGCCGAACATCTTCCACACCGTGGCCTGCTCGGTGACCGTCACGGTCGCCGTGCGTCGACCCCCACCGAGGATGGCGATCTCGCCGAAGAAGTCCCCCGCGCCCAGCGTCCGCAGCTCGTGGCCGTCGTGGGTGACCGAGACCTGCCCCGCGTCCAGGACGTAGAAGGCATACCCCGAGCTGCCCTCGAGCACCACTGGTCGCCCCGGGTCATACTCCTCGACGTCGAACCGGGGAGCCAGGACCTCAGCCGCGTCGGCCGGCAGGTCGGCGAACAGCGGCACACGCAGCAGGTCCTGGGGGGTCGGGTGTCTCATGGCTGTCCTTCACGCTCGGAGCCGGGGATCAGCAGAAACTACTACGCGCTTGACCACCGACCCGGCGAAGGAGGGGCGCCGATTGCGGAGTTCGTCCAACGTTCACCGATGGGTCGCATTCCCTCCACAGCTGCGAACGATGGAGCGGCCGGACGTTGCCCATCCTCCGAGCGTTCCCCTGGCGATCCGGGCCGCCCTCGCGGATGCCAGACTTCCGCCTCGTGAGGGTGCTGATCTGTCCGGACTCGTTCACCGGCACGCTCTCGGCCGCTGAGGCTGCCCAGGCGATGGCCGAGGGGTGGGCCACCGTGGCGCCCGGCGATGACCTGGTCCTGCGTCCGCTGTCGGACGGGGGGCCTGGATTCCTGGACGCGATCGGCGCCGGACGAGGCGGGGTGCGGCACGTGATGCCGGTCACCGGACCACTGGGCACGCCCGTCGAGGCGGGGTACCTCGTGACCGACGCCGGGACCGCGTGGATCGAGTCCGCCAGCGCTGCGGGACTGCACCTCCTCCCGGCCGACCAGCGCGACCCCACCCGCACGACCTCCCGCGGCGTGGGTGAGCTGGTGGCCGCGGCCCGGGCCGCAGGGGTGCGCCGGATCGTGGTCGGCGTGGGGGGCACAGGGACCTGCGACGGGGGAGCCGGCCTGCTTGAGGCCCTCGGTGCCACGTCGCACCCTCCCGGCGTGTTGTCCGGGGGCGGTGGCGCGCTGGCGGACCTGACCCGGCTCGACCTCGGCCCGGCCCTCGACGCCGTGGCGGGGATCACGCTGGAGGTCGCCACCGACGTCGACGTCCCCCTGCTCGGTCCCCGCGGGGCGGCTCGCGGGTTCGCCCCGCAGAAGGGTGCGACCCCGGAGCAGGTCGAGCAGCTCGAGGTGGCGATGGCGCACTGGGCGGCCCTGCTCGGGCGGACTGTCGACGGGCGCTCCGCGGCGGTTGCGCTCGGCGCCGGTGCGGGGGGCGGCCTCGGCGCCGCCCTGATCCGGCTGGGCGGCCAGCGGGTGCCGGGCATCGGCACGGTGCTCGAGGCCGCCGGCATCGCCGGGCTGATCGAGGGCGTCGACCTCGTGATCACGGGGGAGGGGTCCTTCGACTGGCAGTCGCTGCGCGGGAAGGTCGTGGCGGGAGTGGCCGCTTGCGCCCTGCAGCGCGCGGTGCCGGTGCTCGTCCTGGCGGGACGGGTCGAGGTGAGCCGTCGCGAGTGGATCACGGCCGGCGTGGCCGCAGCGTTCCCGGCCGCCGCGGACCCGGGGGAGTCCCATGCCCAGGGCGTGGCCCGGGCCGCCGCCCGCGCCGCCCGCACCTGGTCGCGGGGCTGATCGCCGACCGGACGGCGGCCCGTGATGGGCCCGACGCGGCGGCGCGCGGTTGGTCGAACTCCCGAACTCGTGTCAGCATGGGTGCACCGGGAATGCCGCACGACGTGTTCGCGTTGCCCCGATGTAGACCGCCACGATGCTCAGTAGGAGGGCACCGATGACCGCCGAGACCAGCACCGAGACCACCGCCCCCGTCAGCGATGGGATCGTCCTGACCGAGGTTGCCGCCGACAAGGTGCGTACCCTGCTCGACTCCGAGGGCCGCGACGACCTCGCGCTGCGCGTGGCCGTTCAGCCCGGTGGCTGCTCCGGCCTTCGCTACCAGCTCTTCTTCGACGAGCGCTCCCTCGACGGCGACGTCCGCAAGGACTTCGGCGGGGTCGAGGTCGTGACCGACCGGATGAGCGCCCCGTACCTGTCCGGCGCCACGATCGACTTCGTCGACTCGATCGAGAAGCAGGGCTTCACGATCGACAACCCGAACGCGACCGGCTCCTGCGCGTGCGGTGACTCGTTCCACTGACCTGACCGGCTAGGGTCACCTGCGTCGCCACCGACCGACCAGGGGGTCACCCACGCATGCGGATCGTCGTCACCGGCTCGATCGCCACGGACCACCTCATGACCTTCCCGGGTCGGTTCGCCGACTCGATCGTCCTGGACAAGCTGGACAAGATCTCGCTGTCGTTCCTGGTCGATGAGCTGGAGGTGCGTCGCGGCGGGGTGGCGGCCAACATCGCCTTCGGGATGGGCGTGCTCGGCCTGAGCCCGATCCTGGTGGGGGCCGTCGGCCCGGACTTCGCCGACTACCGATCGTGGCTGCAGCGCCACGGTGTGGACACCGAGTCCGTGCACGTCTCCGAGGTGCGGCACACGGCCCGGTTCGTGTGCACCACCGACGAGCACGCGAACCAGATCGCCACGTTCTACGCCGGGGCCATGCAGGAGGCCCGGGACATCGAGCTCGGGCCGGTCGTCGAGCGCGTGGGCACCGTGGACCTGGTCCTGGTCGGGGCCAACGACCCCGAGGCGATGATGCGCCACACCGAGGAGTGCCGCTACCGGCGGATCCCGTTCGCGGCCGACCCCTCCCAGCAGCTGGCCCGCATGCACGGTGACGAGATCCGCCAGCTCGTCGACGGGGCGGCCTACCTGTTCACCAACGAGTACGAGGCGGCGCTCACCGAGCAGAAGACCGGGTGGAGCAGCGAGGAGATCCTCGACCGGGTGGGCACGCGGATCACCACCCTGGGACCCAGCGGCGTGCGCATCGAGCGCAAGGGCGCGGACATGATCCAGGTGCCCACCCCCAAGGAGACCCACAAGGCGGACCCGACCGGCGTCGGGGACGCGTTCCGTGCCGGCTTCCTCGCGGGCCTGGCCTGGGGCCTGCCCCTGCAGCGGTGCGCCCAGGTGGGGTCGCTGCTGGCCACGCACGTCATCGAGAGCATCGGGACCCAGGAGTACGAGCTGGCGCGGCGCTCGTTCCTGCTGCGGATCCGGGAGGCCTACGGCGACCAGGCCGCCGAGGAGATCGGCATGCACATCAGCCTGGCCAGGCCCTGATCGACGACCGTGCCCGTCGAGCCCGGGGTACCGCGGTGGGTGCTGCCTGACCTGCAGGACATGCCCGCGGGCCAGGAGCTTGTGGCCCTCGGCGCCGACCTCTCGCCGGGCATGCTCCTCGCGGGCTACCGCAGCGGGCTGTTCGCGATGGCCGACGGGCCGGACCTCGGGTGGTGGTCACCGGACCCGCGGGGCATCCTGCTCCCGGGCCAGGTGCACGTCGGCAGGTCGCTGCGCCGGGCCCTGAGCCGGTTCGAGGTCAGCATCGACCGGGCCTTCGCCGACGTCGTGGCCGCCTGCGCGGATCCGCGCCGCCCGCACGGCTGGATCAGCCCTGAGTACGCGGACTCCTATCGTCATCTGCACCAGCTGGGGTGGGCGCACTCGATCGAGGTCTGGGACGCCGGGGGTGAGCTGGCCGGGGGGCTGTTCGGCGTCGAGGTGGGCGGCTTGTTCGCCGCGGAGTCGAAGTTCCACGTGCGCACGGATGCCTCGAAGGCCGCCGTGGTGGCCCTCGCCGAGCTGCTCGGGGCCGATGGCGACCGCCGCCGGGTCATCGACGTCCAGTGGTGCACGCCGCACCTGGCCTCGCTGGGTGCGGTGCAGGTGCCGCGCGCCGTCTACCTGCGCGCGCTGCCGGCGGCGCTCGGGTGTCGGCCGGTGCTGGCCGATCAGCCCAGGGCGGGCGAACCGGGGACGGGCGAACCGGGTGTTCCGCCCAGGCGGATCAGGTGGCGCAGGGGCTGACCCGGGTGCTCGTTGACCGTGTGCGGCTCGGGCCCGCCCGCCCCAGGGTCCTCGGTCGACCGGGGATCGGCTCCCTCGGCCAGCAGCTCGGTGACCACGCAGGACGTGCCCCCGCAGCCGGCACCACGCGGGAACGTCGTACTCGGCCGCCGGGTCGTCGGTGAGCAGCTCCACCAGGCTGCCGGCCGGCAGCGCGGCGGCGGTCCGGGCCAGGCGGATGATCGGGACCGGGCAGAGCACGCCGCGAGCCTCGACCGTGGCGTCGGCGGCCCTCACGAACTGGCCCGACCCGCCGAGGCCCGGGCGGCTGCGATGGCTGCGGGCAGGACGGTCAGGAAGCCGGCGACGTCGGCCTCGGTGGCCTCGGGGGGCAGGCTCACCCGCAGGTTCCCGTGGGTGATCGCCCCCATGGCCGCCAGCACGTGGCTGGGCCGGCGCGTGTCCGCGGTGCACGCCGAGCCGGAGCTGACCGCGAATCCGGCACGGTCGAGCTCGGAGACCAGCACCTCGCCGTCGGCGTAGAGGATGGTGAAGCAGACGATGTGCGGCGCCGAGCCGGGCCGGCCCAGGGCCAGGACATCCGGCGCGAGGGCGGGGACCCGCTCGCGCAGGATCGTCAGCAGCCGTGCTCGGTGGGTCGCCGTGTGGCCGAGGGACGCTGTTGCCTGCTCGAGGGCAGTCGCGGCCGCCACCGCACCGGGGACGTCGGGGAACCCGGCCCAGCGGCCCGCCTCGTCAGTGGGCACCGGGCTGCGCCACCGCACCCCGGTGCGCACCGCCAGGATGCCGACGCCGGCGGGGCCACCCCACTTGTGGGCACTTCCGGCGAGCACGTCCCAGTGCGGCGTCACCGGCACCGACCCCAGCGCCGCGCATGCGTCGACGAGCAGGGGGACCCCGGCGGCAGCAGCGGCCTCGTGCACCTGCTCCAGGGGCTGGATGGCCCCGACCTCGTGATTCACGTGCTGCACGGCTGCCAGCGCGACCCCAGGGGCCCGCACGGCCCTGCGAAGGGCCTTCACCTCAACCTCAGCCTGAGGGTTGACCGGGACGAGCACGGGGTCCTCACCGGGTGCGACCCAGTCTGCGGCCCGAAGCACGGCGGAGTGCTCGACCGCACTGGCCACGACGGTCGAGCCGACCTTCCGCCGGCCCCGCGCCAGCCCGAGCAGGCCCATGTGCACGGCCTGGGTTCCCGACGCCGTGAAGACCACCTCCTGGGGCAGGGCGCCGATGCACGTGGCCACCGAGGCCCGGGCGGCGTCGAGCAGCTGCCGGGCGACCCGACCATCGCGGTGCAGGCGCGCCGGATCGGCCCACCCGTGGTCCAGCGCAGCGTCGAGGGCGCGCCTGGCCTCGGGCCCCAGGGGCAGGCCGGAGGCGGCATCGAAGGACCGCGACATGCCGTACACGGTATCGGTGACCCCCGTGGCACCGCAGCCGGTTCCTGCGCTAGTCTCGCCCCGTTCAGCGTCCGAGGCGCGCCTGTGCCCGCACAGCGCGGATTGGCCCAACCAGTCGAGGGGATCACCAGACGTGGTAGCAGATCGCACCGACCGTTCCCGGTCGATGCGCCGGTGGGGGGCCGGGGCAGGAGCCGCGGCCATCGCCCTGCTGGCGTCCGGGTGCAGCGCACAGGAGGCGCTGTCCCTGAATGCCCCCGAGGGCGCCACCGAGCAGGCGCCGATCATCGAGAGCCTCTGGTTCGGGGCCTGGGTGGCGGTTGCCGTCGTCGGCCTGCTGACCGGCGGCCTGATCCTCTTCGCAGCGATCCGCTTCCGCCGCAAGGAGGGTGACGGAGCCCCGAAGCAGATGCGGTACAACGTGCCGCTCGAGGTGATGTACACGATCGTCCCCCTGGTCATGATCATGGGCATGTTCTTCTTCACGGCGCGCGACCAGATGGAGCTGACCAAGGTCTCGGCCAACCCGGACAACACGATCGGTGTCGTCGGCTTCCGGTGGAGCTGGGCCTTCAACTACGTCGAGGACGACGTCTACGACGTCGGCACCGCCGAGGTCGAGGACACCCCCACGCTGTACCTGCCGGTCAACGAGTCGGTCGTCTTCGAGCTGCAGAGCCCGGACGTCATCCACTCGTTCTGGATCCCGGCCTTCCTGATGAAGATGGACGTGTTCCCCGACCGGTTGAACAAGTTCGAGGTGACGCCGAACAAGGTCGGCACCTACGCCGGTCGTTGTGCCGAGCTGTGCGGGGTCGACCATGCCCGGATGCTGTTCACGGTGAAGGTCGTCGAGCGCGCCGAGTACGACCGGCACATGGCCGAGCTGCGGGCCAAGGGCCAGGTCGGATCGATCGAGACCGACCGCATCTCCCGCGAGGGGGAGCGCTACTGGGAGTCCGACCGCTACCCGGAGGTGACGCCGTGACGCTGCTCAACGACCGTCCTGCGGAGGTGAGCGCCGGGTCCGCCCGGCGTGAGCGGTCCCTGGGCCAGAAGATCGTCTCGGTGATCACCACCACTGATCACAAGACCATCGGCCGGCTCTACATGGGCACATCCTTCACGTTCTTCCTGATCGGCGGCGTGATGGCCCTGGCCATCCGCGCCGAGCTCGCCCAGCCGGGCCTGCAGATGCTCACCCTCGAGCAGTACAACCAGTTGTTCACCATGCACGGCTCGATCATGCTGCTGCTGTTCGCCACGGCACTGTTCGTCGGTTTCGCCAACTTCCTGATGCCGCTGCAGATCGGCTCCCCGGACGTGGCGTTCCCGCGGCTGAACATGCTCGGCTACTGGATGTACTTCTTCGGCGGCCTGATCGTCCTCTTCGGCTTCGCAACACCCGGTGGGGCGGCCGCCTTCGGCTGGTTCCTCTACACCCCGCTGTCCGGCGCGGAGTTCTCGCCGAACATCGGCTCCGACCTCTGGATCCTGGGCTTCGCCCTCGGCGGCGTGGGCACGATCCTCGGTGCGGTGAACTTCGTCACCACCATCCTGACCATGCGCGCGCCCGGCCTGACGATGTTCCGGATGTCGATCTTCACCTGGAACGTGCTGCTGACCTCGGTCCTGATCCTCATGGTGTTCCCGGTGCTCGCCGCCACGCTGGTGGTGCTCGAGATCGACCGCAAGTTCGGCTCGGTGGTCTTCCTGCCGGAGAACGGCGGGGCGATCCTCTTCCAGCACCTGTTCTGGTTCTTCGGCCATCCCGAGGTCTACGTCCTCGCGCTGCCGTTCTTCGGCGTCATCTCCGAGATCCTCCCGGCGTTCAGCCGCAAGCCGATCTTCGGCTACAAGGGCCTGGTGTTCGCCACCATCGCCATCGCCGCGCTGTCGATGGCCGTGTGGGCCCACCACATGTACGTCACGGGTGCCGTCAGCCTGCCGTACTTCGCCCTGATGACCATGTTGATCGCCGTTCCCACGGGCGTGAAGTTCTTCAACTGGATCGGCACGATGTGGGGCGGGTCGCTGACGTTCGAGACACCCATGCTCTGGGCGATCGGATTCCTCCTGACCTTCCTCTTCGGTGGCCTGACGGGCATCATCCTGGCCTCGCCGCCGCTGGACTTCCACGTCTCCGACTCCTACTTCGTGGTCGCGCACTTCCACTACACCGTCTTCGGGACGGTGGTGTTCGCGATGTTCGCCGGGTTCTACTTCTGGTGGCCGAAGTTCTACGGCCGGATGCTCGACGAGACCCTGGGCAAGTGGCACTTCGCCCTGACCTTCATCGGGTTCAACGGGACCTTCCTCGTGCAGCACTGGCTGGGCGTGGAGGGAATGCCGCGCCGGTACGGCGACTACCTGCCGGGTGACGGCTTCACGCTCGAGAACCAGGTCTCCTCGGCCTTCGCGCTCGTGCTGGGTGTCTCCACGCTGTTCTTCCTCTACAACGTCTACCGCACCTGGCGGCACGCGCCGCTGGTCACCGTGGACGACCCGTGGGGTTGGGGCGGCTCGTTGGAGTGGGCGACCTCCTGCCCACCCCCTCGGCACAACTTCGTGTCGCTGCCGCGGATCCGCTCCGAGCGCCCGGCGTTCGACCTGCACCATCCAGAGCTCGCCGAGTGGGACTCCGCGGGCTACCTGGCCTCGCTCGAGGCCAAGTCCACGGCCAAGGGGGAGATCTCGTGAGGCTCGCAGGCAGGCTCTTCATCGGGGGTGCGGTCTTCTACCTCCTGGTCGCCGGCGTCTACTGGATCATGTCCCACGACGAGGCCGGCACGGTGGCGCTGGTCCTGACCGGCTTCCTCTCGGCGATGATCGGCTTCTACCTGGTCGTCACCGCCAAGCGACTGCCCGACCAGCCCGAGGACCTCGCCGACGCCGAGATCTGGGATGCCGACCCGGACTACGGGTTCTTCAGCCCGCACTCCTGGGCGCCGCTCCTGGTGGGCGCCTCAGCGGCCATCACGTTCGCCGGCCTGGCGTTCGCGGCGTGGATCGTGGCTGCGGGTGCGGTCCTGATCATCATGTCGTCGGCCTACTGGGTCTTCGAGTACTACCAGGGTCCCAAGCGCCAGTTCTGATCCCGGTCCTGCCTGATCCCGGTCCTGCGTGTCAGGCCCCCGGGGCCAGACCGCCCCACGCGTGTCGCCAGGTCCGCGTGCGCCAGCAGCGCTTGCGGTGCCCGGCGCGGCGAACCACGAAGGCGGCGAAGGCCAGCCAGAGCATGGCGACCTGGGCGATCAGGGTGGACCAGGTCCACGAGGTGATGCCGGCTGTGGCGAGGAAGGCCATGCCCGCCATGCACCACAGGACCAGCCCGAAGCCGATTCGAGCCCGCTTCCTGCTGGGCACGACGCCCAGACGTCCGGCGTCGAGCTCCTGGCCGCGCACATGACCCGCCGTGCAGCCCGTGCCGGTGATCAGGTACCCGGCCTCGACGGGCGCGGGGCGGGACGCCGTCGTCCGCCCGGTGGGCGGCGGCGCACCCTCGCCGAGGGGTGCGGCGGCCGGCGCACGTGCCGGACGCTCCTGCGGCGTGCTGGGCATCGCGCGCTGGCGGGAGGACTTGGCCATCGACGCCTCCTACGGCTGCAGGTCCTGGCTGGTGCTGATCCACTGGTCGAGCAGCGCACGCGCGGCACCCGATGCCAGCGCCTCCCGCGCGGCCGGCAGGGCCGCGGCCATGCGCACGTCGAGATCGGCCGACGCGTCGGGGATGTCGACGGGCAGGGCGCCGCCGGCCGCGGCATAGGCCACGAGGGCGGCCGCGGCGTTCAGGCAGACGGCGTCGCGGATGCCGGCGACCGCGGGATCGTCGGGCGTGTCCAGCAGGGTTCGGAACACCGTGGCGTTGCGCCGGGCCGATCCACCGCGCAGGGCGTCGGGCGCCGGGGTGGGGATCCCGAGGGCGGTGGGGTCGAGGACGACCCGCCGGGGTTCATCCCCGGTCAGGTCCCAGACGGTCGACGTCGCGTAGACGGTGAGCTCGTCGAGCCCGTCGTCACCGTGCACGACGAGGGCCTTCGTCCCCCGGCTGGCCAGCACGCCAGCCATGAGCTCGCCGATCCGCTCCGTCGGGACGCCCAGCACCTGGGCCGCGGGATGGGCGGGGTTGGCCAGGGGCCCCAGGACGTTGAAGACCGTCCGGATGCCCAGCTCCCGACGGATCGGCCCGATGTGGCGCATGGCGGGGTGGAAGACCGGGGCGAAGCAGAAGGTGATCCCCAATCGGCGGCCAGCCTCCGCGGCGGCCGCAGCGGGCAGGTCGATGACCACGCCCAGCGCTTCGAGCATGTCGGCCGACCCACTCTGGGAGGAGGCCGCCCGGTTCCCGTGCTTGGCCACCCGTGCCCCGGCGGCTGCAGCGACGACGGCGGCCATCGTGGAGATGTTGACCGTGTGCGACCGGTCGCCGCCCGTGCCGCAGGTGTCCACCACCGGACCCTCGATGTCCAGCGGCACGCTGGCGTTCATCATGCCGGTCACCAGGCCGGACACCTCGCGTGCGGTCTCCCCCTTGGCGCGCAGGGCCACGAGGAACGCGGCGGTGTTGGCCGGGGGAGCGGACCCGGTCAGCATCTCGGCCATCACCCACGTTGTCGTGGGGGCGCTGAGGTCCTCACCGGCGAGCAGCGCCTCGAGGACGTCGACCCAGTCGGTCAGCGGCGCCTGGCTCACGGGCGCGTGGCCGCAGGAACGCGCGTGCGCAGCAGCCCCGACACGGCCTCGGCCAGCTGGCCCGGGTCGATGGGGTGGCCCACGACGGCGTCGGCTCGCGACCAGGTGGCCAGCCAGGCGTCCTGCGGCCGTCCGGTGAGCACGAGGATGGGCGGGCAGCGGTGGATCTCGTCCTTGAGCTGGCGGGTCAGCCCGAGCCCGCCGGTCGGCGTGGCCTCACCGTCGAGGATCAGCAGGTCCAGCCCGCCGGCGTCGGCCGTGCGCACCACGACGGGGCCGGTCGCGACCTCGACGAACTCCAGGTCGGGGAGGTCCGGATCCGGGCGCGTGCCCAGGGCGGTGACGACGGCGCGGCGGACGGTGAGGTCGTCGCTGTAGACCATGACCCGCAGCGATCGGGGGGCCTGGGGGCTGGGCATGGGGACTCCTGTGGGTTGCGTCTGGTGGGATGCTACTTGGTCGGGGAGCAGGGTGAGCGGAGCAGGGCAGGACACGCGACGCCCGCGACCGGGGTCCGGGTGGGATCGCCGGGGCACATCTGACAGACTGCGCCCGTGGCTTCGACAACCGTTGTGACCTCCGCGCACCCAGGTGCCCACCCGACCCACCCGAACAAGGTGGCCGTGGGCACCATCATCTGGCTGTCCAGCGAGCTGATGTTCTTCGCCGGGCTCTTCGCCATGTACTTCACGCTCCGCTCGACCAACCCCGAGGTCTGGGCCGAGGAGACCCAGTTCCTCAACGTGGGGTTCGCCACGGTCAACACCCTGATCCTGGTGTCCTCGAGCGTGACCTGCCAGATGGGCGTCCTGGCCGCGGAGCGCGGCGACCTGCACCGCATGCAGCGCTGGTACATGCTCACGTTCCTCCTGGGCGCGATCTTCATCGGCGGCCAGGTCTTCGAGTACGCCCACCTGATCACGGCCGAGGGCCTGACCCTGTCGTCCTCGGCCTACGGCTCGGCGTTCTACCTGACCACGGGCTTCCACGGCCTGCACGTCGTGGCCGGCCTTGTGGCCTTCCTGTTCGTCCTCGCCCGGTCCTACGCCTCGCGGCGGTACGGCCATGAGCAGGCGACGGCGGCCATCGTGACCAGCTACTACTGGCACTTCGTCGACGTGGTCTGGATCGCCCTGTTCTTCACGATCTATGTGCTCCAGTAGTGCCCGCCCCGGTCGTCCCCGCCCCCGCAACCCGAACCCTGCAGAGGTAGGCCAGTGAACAGTCAAGCAGCCCGACGCAGGCACCCGGCAGCGCTGATGCTGCTGCTGCTCGGCGCCCTCGCGATCATCGGCACGATCTACGCGCTCGTGAACACGAGCACCGCAGCCCGTGCCGCCGGTGCCCCGCACAGCGAGACCGCTGTCGAGGAGGGCAAGGCGCTCTACCTCGAGGGGTGCTCGTCCTGCCACGGGCTGAATGCCGAGGGCACCAGCGTGGCGCCCAGCCTGATCGGTGCCGGCGCGGCCTCGGTGCACTTCCAGGTGTCGACCGGGCGCATGCCGCTGGCCGCTCCCACCGTGCAGGTGGAGCGCAAGGCCCCCAGCTACACCGAGCCGGAGATCGCGGCCCTGGCCGCCTACATCGCCGCCCTGGGTCCCGGTCCCGCGATCCCGACGGCCGAGCAGCTCGACACCACCAACGCCGACCTCGCCGTCGGCGGTGAGCTGTTCCGCACCAACTGCGCGCAGTGCCACAACTTCGCCGGCAAGGGGGCGGCTCTCACCCAGGGCAAGTACGCCCCCAGCCTGATGGAGGCAACGCCCCAACAGGTGTACGAGGCCATGCTCACCGGTCCGCAGAACATGCCGGTGTTCGGCGACGGCACCGTGACGGTCGGGCGAGAAGCAGGACATCCTCAAGTACGTCGCACACCTGCAGACCCAGACCCAGCCGGGCGGGTGGTCCCTCGGCTCGTTCGGTCCGGTCACTGAAGGTGCACTCCTGTTCACCCTTGCGCTCGGCATCATGGCCGGGTTCGCCATCTGGATCGGAGCCAAGGTCCGATGAGTGACTCCACCGAGACCCAGCCGGACTTCGTCACGGCGACCGGCGCCCACCACCCGCGACGCACCGACGTCGACCCGCGCGCGGCCAAGCGGGCCGAGCGCCAGGTGGCCACGCTCTTCGTGCTGGCAGCCGTCCTGATCCTGGCGTCCGTCGTCGCCTACGTCGTCATCCCCGTGGATGCCGGGGTCGTGATCCCGTTCCTCGGCCCCATCGGGGCCCTGAACGTCGCCCTCGGGCTGAGCCTCGGCCTGGGCATCCTGCTGATCGGCCTGGGTGCGATCCACTGGGCGCGCAAGCTCATGCCCGGCAACGAGGTCGTCGCGATGCGCCACGAGATGCGCTCGGCACCCGACGAGCGCCAGGCGGCCGTGGAGGCGTTCGATCGCGGGCTGGCCGACTCCGGCTTCGCCCAGCGGCCGATCATCCGGCGCACGCTGATCGGCGCCATGCTCGTGCTCCCGCTCCCGCTGGTGATCCTCCTGCGCGACCTGTACACGTCGCCCGAGGGAGCGCCCAGCCCGGCCGAGCAGCTGGAGCGGACGATCTGGGGCACGGGCGTGCGCATCGTCACCGACGTCGAGCTCAACCCACTCAAGCCCGAGGACGTCCCCGTCGGGGGACTGGTCGCAGCCGTTCCCGCCAACCTCCACGACGTCGAGGAGGAGACTGGCAACCTCAACGCCCGGGCCAAGGCCGCGATCATCCTGGTGCGGATGGTTCCCGACGAGATCGTCTCCCAGCAGGGGGAGGCCTGGGACTACCAGGGGATCCTGGCCTACTCCAAGATCTGCACCCACGTGGGATGTCCGATTGCGCTCTACGAGCAGCGGACGCACCATTTGTTGTGTCCGTGCCACCAGTCGACCTTCGACCTGGCCGACTCGGGCAACGTGGTGTTCGGTCCTGCGGCCCGTCAGATGCCGCAGCTGCCGATCACCGTCGATGACGAGGGCTACCTGGTTGCCGTCAGTGACTTCCAACAGCCCGTCGGACCGAGTTTCTGGGAGCGCTCATGAGTGTGGTGTATGAGACCGGGGGCAAGGGCGCGGGCTGGGTCGATGACCGCCTGGGCAACTCGAGCTTCATCCGGCGCAGCCTGAACAAGGTCTTCCCGGACCACTGGTCGTTCATGCTCGGCGAGATCGCGCTGTACTCGTTCATCGTCATCCTGCTCACCGGGGTGTACCTGACGCTGTGGTTCAAGCCCTCGATGATCGAGGTCGTCTACGACGGCTCCTACGCGCCCCTGAAGGGCGTGAAGATGAGCGAGGCGATGGCCTCGACCCTGGACATCTCCTTCGACGTGCGCGGGGGCCTGCTGATCCGCCAGATCCACCACATGGCGGCGCTGTTCTTCGTGGCGGCGATCGCGATCCACCTGCTGCGGGTGTTCTTCACCGGGGCCTTCCGCAAGCCCCGCGAGCTCAACTGGGTCATCGGCGTGGTGCTGTTCCTGCTGGCCATCGCCGCCGGGTTCTCGGGCTACTCGCTGCCTGACGACCTGCTGTCGGGTACCGGCCTGCGGATCACCCAGGGCATCATCCAGGCATCCCCGGTGATCGGTACGTGGTTCTCGTTCCTGCTCTTCGACGGCGAGTTCCCCGGCACAGCCTTCATCCCGCGGCTGTACGGCATCCACATCCTGCTGGTCCCGGGGCTGATCCTCGGGCTGGTCACCGCCCACCTCATGATGGTCTGGTACCAGAAGCACACGCAGTTCCCCGGCCCGGGTCGGACCAACGACAACGTCGTGGGCTACCCGCTCATGCCGGTCTACATGGCCAAGGCCGGTGGCTTCTTCTTCGTCGTGTTCGGCACGATCGTGGCGCTGGCGGGGCTGTTCCAGATCAACCCGATCTGGGCCTACGGTCCCTACATCCCCGACCAGGTCACGGCCGGCTCGCAGCCGGACTGGTACGTCGGCTTCCTCGACGGTGCGCTGCGGCTGATGCCGCCCATCGAGATCGTCGCGTTCGGCCACACCCTGAGCCTGAACCTGATCATCCCGGCGATGGTCCTGGCACCACTCCTGCTGGTGCTGGTCGGGGCCTACCCATGGATCGAGCGCTACGCCACGGGCAAGGACAACCGGGAGCACCACCTGCTCGACCGACCGCGCAACGCGCCCACCCGCACCGCCCTCGGTGCGGCGATGCTGACGTTCTACATCGTGCTCATGATCGGCGGCGGCAACGACATCCTCGCCTACAACTTCGACCTGAGCTTCAACACGATGATCCGGGTCCTCCAGGTCCTGCTCTTCGTCGGGCCGGTCGTGGCGTTCATCGTGACCAAGCGGATGGCCCTGTCGTTGCAGCGCCGGGATCGCGACCTGCTCCTGCACGGCCGGGAGACGGGACGTGTGCTGCGCCTGCCCAGCGGCGAGTTCCTGGAGATCCACGAGCCCGTGGACGAGGAGTACCGGGCAAAGATCCTGTCGAAGACAGATGTGGAGCCGCTGGCGCTGCCGGAGGCCGTCGACGAGAACGGGGTGGCCAACCCCGCTGGGCGCAAGCTGAAGCGCAGGTCACGGTGGTCCCGGTTCTTCTACGCGGACAACGTGCCGCTGCCCACGGACAAGGAGCTCGCGGCGGCTCAGGTGCACATCGACCACGAGCTGCACGAAGCAGTCGAGTCCGGCTCGCAGGCCGCGGCTGAGATCGCCGAGCACCAGCACTGACCGCGACCTAGCGGACCAGCCCCAGCACCGGATCGCGAAGGTCCACCTCGAAGGCGTCGCGGCGCGAGGCCGCTCCCCTCAGGGGGAGGGCCAGGGGCGGCCCCTCGTGGTTGACCAGGCGCACGCCGGGCGAGAAGAGCCAGCGGGCCAGGATCTGGGTCTCCTCCGGCAGCGCTGCCGTGGTGGGCCGTAGGGGTGCGGCCACCTCCTCGGCGGCAGCCAGGATCGCGGCGAGCGGACCGGTGGGGTCGGTGCCGGCGGGGATGACTCCGGCCGCGGCCAGCCTGCCGTGACGGATGACGTGGACCTCCCAACCGCGGTCGTCGGTCGGGCGGGCGGCGACGACCTGCTGTGTCCGGCCCAGGATGTCGCTGGTGGTGGCGGTGTCGACGCCGCGCAGGAGGGCGCTGAGCCGGTCGCGCCAGGCGGCCGCCTCCTCGTAGCGCTCCTGTGCGGCCAGGACGTCCATGCGGGCGCTGAGGGCCGCCACGACCTCGGCCGGGTCGCTGCCCAGGGCAACGCGGGCACGCTCGACGAGGGCGGCGTACTCCTGCGTCGTGACGCCCCCGACGCACGGGGCCGGGCACCGGCCCAGATCGGCCAGGACACAGGCCGACGCCTTCGGCCGACTCGTCAGCGTCTGGGAGCACGTGCGCAGCGGGAGGGCCTCCGCCAGGGCCTCCGCGGCGGCCTCGGCCGTCCGGCGGCTCGTGAACGGGCCGATGTAGCGCGCCCCACGGGCGACATCGTCGCGGACCTTGCCGACCACGCTGACCCGGGGGAATCGCTCGACGGTGAGCTTGAGCCATACGGCGTTCTGCGGTCGGGTGGATCGACGGTTGTATCGAGGGGCACGAGCGGCGATCGTGCGCAGCTCGCGCACCTGGGCCTCCAGCGGGGTGGCGCAGGGCACGGCCACCACCTTGGTGGCCAGCCCGACCATCTCGGTCATCCGGCGGCGCTGCTCGGCGGCGGTGAAGTAGCTCAGCACCCGCCGGCGGATCGAGCGGGAGGTGCCCACGTACAGCGCCGCGCCCTGGGCGTCCTCGAAGACGTAGACCCCCGGCCCGTCGGGAAGGCCGTCGGCCAGGCCGCGCTTGCGCCGGCGGGCATCGGGCACCCGGCTGCTGTACCCCTGCAGCTCGGTGAGGCTGTGGACGCCGAGGTTGCCGACGCGCTCCATCAGGCCGTGCAGGACGTCGACGGTTGCCTGGGCATCGGCCAGGGCGCGGTGGTTGGGGGTCACCTCGGTGCGGAAGTGCCGGGCGAGGGTGCCCAGCTTGCAGTTGGGCACCTCGTCGCGGGTCAGGACATGGCGGGCCAGGCGGGCGGTGTCCACGACCGGCGGGTCGGGCCAGGGCATGTCCATGCGGGCGCAGGCGCCCTTGAGGAAGCTCACGTCATAGGGGGCGTTGTGAGCCACCAGCACCGCACCCCGGGCGAACTCCAGGAACGCCGGCAGGGCCGCGGACAGCGGGGGAGCGCCACGGAGCATGTCGTCGGTGATGCCGGTCAGGGCGCGGATGAACGGCGGCAGCGGTCGGCCGAGGTGCACGAGGGTCTGGAACTGCCCGACCACCTCGCCGCCGCGCACCTTGACGGCGCCGATCTCGGTGATCCCCGCACCGTCGGGGCTGCCCCCGTCGGTCTCCAGGTCGACCACGACGAACGTGACCTGGTTCAGCGCAGGGCCGAGGTCGTCGAAGGTCAACTGGGTGGTCGGACTCATGGCCCCACGGTAGGTGTGGGGTCCGACATCGACGTGAGTCCCACGCCGGGGCGGGTAGGCTTTCAAGTCCTCACCCCGGCGCGCGAGCTGGCCGTCGGGCAGACCCAGGAGCCGATCGCATGCCCGACCTCACTGTCCCGGATCCCGCCAGTCGCTGGCGCTGCGCCCAGTGCGGGAACCTGACCCGCTTCGACGTCGTGCGCCAGGCGCGCACCCGGGAGTTCTGGCACCTCGACCTCGCGGGAGAGCCGACGGTGGAGTCCGTCGAGGTCCTCAGCGACGCGGTGGAGTCGGTGAGCTGCCGCTGGTGCGGCAGCGGTGCGGCGATCGAGGTCGTGGCCCGGCCCGACAGCTGATGCCCGCCCGCGCAGACGGCACTCGCGCGCTGGTCCTCGCGGTCTCCTGGCTCGCGTACTTCTCGGCGCTCCAGTGGAGCGTGGTGCGGTTCAAGGTGCCCATCGTGGTCGTGCTGACGGCCTCGGCCGCGGCGCTCGCGGTGTGGCAGTGGCGTCGGGCCCGGGTGGTCCTGACGCCCCCGGCGGTGGCCGTGATGCTCGCGGGCAGCGCCCTGGCGACGCTGCTCGTGCCCCTGTTCTCCTACCTGGACGGCACGGGGCTGGCGGTGGCCAGGGCGGTGCTGGTGGTCGTCCCGGTCGTGGTCGCCGGACTGCTGTGGTCGGGACGTGAGGGGCCGGCGCGCCCGGCCCTGGTCGTGGCCCTGCTCGGGTTCCTCGTGGTGAGCGTGGTGGCGATCCGCACCGATCCGGCACCGCGGATCGACGTCTGGGTCACCCTCCAGCAGGCCAGCGACGCGCTGCGGCGTGGGGTGAGCTTCTACGAGGTCACGTGGTCCGGCTCGCCGGGCGTCGACGATGCGTTCACCTACCTGCCGTGGACGGCTGTGCTCCTGGCTCCCGGTCGATGGCTGGCCGGGGACGTCCGCTGGGCCCTGGTGGTCTGGACCCTCGTCGCGGCCGTGGGCATCTGGGCACTGGCCGCCCGATCACGGGGTGCGCCGGGCCCCCGCTGGCGGGCGACCGCCGTCATCGCCCTGGTCCTGTTCGCCCCCGGCACCCTGACCCAGGTGGACCAGTCCTGGACCGAGCCGCTCCTGCTGGCCGGGGTCGTGTGGTGGGCCGTGCTGGTCGACCGGGACCGGGCATGGTGGGCGGTGGTGCCGCTGGCCCTGGCGTGCGCCAGCAAGCAGCACCTGGCGCTCCTGCTGCCCGTCCTGCTCGTCTGGCGACCCTTCGGGGTGCGGCGGGCGCTGGCCACGGGGGCGCTGACCGGCCTGCTCATCGCGCCCTGGTTCCTCGCCGGACCGCAGGACTTCCTGCACGACACCGTGACCCTGCTCGTGTCGTTCCACGCGATCCTGTTCGCCAACACCCTCTACCTGCTGGCGCTCAACGTGTTCGGGGTGACGCTTCCGTTCTGGCTCACCGGACTGGTCGTCCTGGGCGCGCTCGGCGCGGTGGTCGCGGTCGTCCACCGGCGCCAGCCGGGCCTGGCGGAGCTGCTGCGCTGGCTGGCCCTGCTGCTGCTGGTGGCCAACCTCGTGAACAAGCAGGCCTTCTACAACCAGTTCTGGCTGACAGGTGCCCTGGTGGTCGTCTCGCTGGCTCTGTCAGACCCCTCCCGTAGCGTCCTGGGCAGGACACCGGGGGGTGAGGGAGGGCTTCATGATCATCGATTGCGACGGGTGCCAGATGCGGGATCTGGCCTGTGACGACTGCGTGGTGACGTTCCTGCTCGGCCCACCGGGTGGCCTGGGCTCGGCCGAGCAGAGCGCTCTGGCCGTGCTCGCCGATGGGGGGCTGGTGCCACCGCTGCGGATGGTCCCGGGAGGGTCGGCCGGGGAGCGGGACCCGGTTCGGGGCGTTGCGTCGGCCTGAGTCCGGGCGTGGTGGGGGTGCATGGGTCAAGATGTGCCCATGCGAGTGCTCTGCGTGACCAACGACTTCCCCCCGAGGGCTGGGGGGATCCAGGCCTTCGTCCACGGGGTGCTGGTGCGCCAGCCCGAGGGGTCGGTCGTGGTCTACGCACCGAAGTGGAAGGGCGACGCCCAGTTCGATGCCGAGCAGCCCTTCCCCGTGGTCCGGCACCCGACATCGCTGATGGTCCCGGAGCCGACGGTGCTGCGCCGCGCCCGGGAGATAGCACGGGCCGAGGGGTGCGACCGCGTGGTCTTCGGTGCTGCGGCGCCCCTGGGCCTGCTCGCACCCCGGCTGGCCTCCGCGGGGGTGCACACCAGCGTGGGCATCACCCACGGGCATGAGGCGGCGTGGGCCCAGACCCCGGGGGCGCGCCACGCGCTGCGCCGGATCGGGGAGGGCCTGGACCGGGTCACGTACCTCGGTGCCTACACGCGCGGGAAGATCTCGGCCGCGCTGACTCCCGCGGCGGCCAGCCGAATGCGTCAACTCGTTCCCGGGGTCGACTCCGACACCTTCCATCCCGGGTTGCGCACGGGCGCCGGACGGGAGATCCGCGAACGCCATGGCCTGGCCGATCGACCGGTCGTCGTGTGCGTGTCCCGGCTGATGCCGCGCAAGGGCCAGGACTCGCTCATCCGGGCCCTTCCGCGCATCCGGCGGACCTCGGGCCAGGACGTCGCCCTCCTGATCGTCGGCGGCGGGCCCTACCGCAAGGAGCTCACCGCGCTCGTCGCCGAGCTGGGGCTCGAGGCGCACGTGGTCATCACCGGCGGGGTGCCGTGGTCCGAGCTGCCCGCCCACTACGCGGCCGGCGACGTGTTCGCGATGCCCAGCAGGACCCGGCAGCGGGGCTGGGATGTCGAGGGTCTCGGCATCGTCTACCTCGAGGGCTCTGCGACCGGGCTGCCGGTGGTGTCAGGCGACTCCGGCGGTGCACCGGACGCCGTGCTCGAGGGCGAGACCGGCTTCGTGGTGGGGGGTCGCGACTCCGATGCCCTGGTCGCGCGCGTCAGCCAGCTGCTGACCGACCCGGAGCTGGCCGCTGCGATGGGGGCGGCCGGGCGTCAGTGGGTCGAGTCGTCGTGGGGCTGGGAGAACTCCGCCGCGCGGTTGCGCCGCATGCTCGCCGGCGGGGACCCGGACGCGGGACCGGAGGCCGGACCCAGCGCCTGACCTGCTGGGCTCCCGGGCCACAGCAGCACGCGCAGGGCGAGAACGGTGGCCGCCAGGGTGAGCCCCACGCGCACACCCTGGACCGCCACGGCCAACGGGTTGCCGTCCAGCAGCGCGGAGTAGAGCCACGGGTAGACCAGGTGCGTGGCCACCCCGGCCGCGATCAGCAGCACCGTGGTCCGCCGCATCCGGCTGGCCGGGTCACCGAGGGTCACGGCGGCCAGGGCGAGCAGCCAGATGAAGTACTGGCCGGAGAAGACGCGACTGGTGGCCACGGTGAACAGCACCGTGGCCAGCGCGACGTCGGCCCCGGGCACGTGGTCCAGGGCACCGCGCAGGCGTTGCACGGCGACGACCGCGAGCAGGATCAGGGTGAGGACCACGACGCCGCGGGCGACCATGTCCACGCCGGAGGCATCGATCTCATGCGCGCCGTACCGGTACACGACCTCGACCGGGGCGCCGAACAGTCGGGCCACCAGGAACGGCCACGCGGACAGCGACTCGATCTGCAGCCCGCGATCCCGCTGCCCGCTCAGGAACGACATCGGGTCGGCCGTCGCGGCCACCAGGACCGCCGCGATGACCGCCGAGGTCGCCAGCGCCCCGGCGACCCCACGGGGCAGGTCCCGGCGGGGCAGGGACGCCAGGACGAGCACGGGCCAGACCTTCAACCACGCACCGATCGCCGCCAGGCCGCCGCTGGCCAGCGGTCGGGAGGCCGTCAGGACACCTGCGACGGCGAAGGCCGTCGGGACCACGTCGAAGCGGGCGAGCAGCAGGGGGCCCACGACCAGTGGCAGCAGGGCCCAGAGCCGGGTCCCGGCGGTGCGTGCGGTCTGTCGCGCCTGGTGGGTGAGCATGGCCATGATCGCCGCATCGAAACCCAGGAACAGGGTCACGAAGCCCAGCCGCTCCCCGGGCAGCCAGGCCCCGAGCACGAACACCGGACCCGCCAGCGGTGGGTACTGCCACATCGGGTCGGTCGGGAACCGCCCGTGGCGCAGGGATCCAGCCACCCACTCGGCGTAGATGGTCAGGTCGTTGACGAGCTCCGGCCAGGGGATGAGCCCGACGATGATCGCGACCAGTGCAAGGCGAAGGGCGACCCAGATGGCCCAGTCGGTCCGTGCCCGTCGCGGGGGAGTGTGCAGCATGTCAGGCCCGCAGCATCCCGAGTCGCTCGGCGGCCAGGACCGCCTGGCTGCGCGAGGTGACCCCGAGCTTGCGGTAGATGCCGGACAGGTGCGAGCGCGTCGTGGCCTCCGAGACGTACAGCCGGGCCGAGATGCCCCGGACGCTGAGCCCCTCAGCCGCCAGGCCCAGCACCTCCGACTCCCGGGGCGTCAGGCGCGGGCCACCGCGGGCCTGACGGCGCGGGGCCAGGACGTCGTCGGCCACGAATGCGCTGGGGGCAGCGGCGGCGCGCACGGCCGTGGTCACGAAGCGCTCGGGAGCGGCGGTCTTGGGCAGGTAGGCCGAGGCTCCCAGGTCCAGCGCGGTGAGCATGGACTCATGGCTGGACGTCTCACTGAGCGCGACGACGGCCATGGCGGGCCAGCGGTCCCGGGCGATCGCCACCACGTGCCCACGCTCACTGCCCGGCAGGTCGAGGCTGACCACCAGGACGTCGGCGTGGTGCTCGGCGACCGTGCGCAGGGCGGACTCGGCATCCTCCGCCTGCATCACGTGCGCACCGGCTGAGGTGAGCACGTCGGCCAGTCCGTGGCGCACGAGGTGGTGGGAGTCGGCGACGACCACGCGCAGGCCGTGGGCGGACCCGTGATCCTGGCTGGCCACGTCCGACCCCCTCCCGATGGCACCTGCGGTCACGCTACAGCGCCGGTGGGGCGCGCAGGCAGCAAACCGGCTAGCCTGTGCGCTCGTGGCCGAGTTGACGCACTCCAGCATCGTGATCGCGGCTGATCCCGCCGACATCATGGACATCATCGCCGACGTCGAGGCCTATGGGGAGTGGATCCCGGGCATCGACAAGGTCACGGCGCACGGCGTCGATGATGCCGGCCGTCCCGCGGAGGCGACCTTCACCGGCAATCTCGGACTGATCAAGGACACGTACTCCGTGGCCTACGACTGGTCCGAGACCGAGGTCTCCTGGCACCTGACCAAGGGCGAGATGCTCCACGACCTGCATGGCACCTACACGTGCACGGATCTGGGCGACGGGACCACCGCGGTCGACTACTCCCTGGCCGTCGAGCTGGCCGTGCCCGTGGTCGGGATGCTGCGCCGCCGTGGGGAGAAGATGATCATCGACTCGGCGCTCAAGGGCCTCAAGCGGCGGGCGGAGGCCTGAATGGCGCCGGCCGAGGGGTCGACGTTCTGGGATGCGGTGCGTTCCTGGGCCGATGAGGCCGGCCTCCTGCTGCCCTCCGACCAGCAGGACCCGCCGCGGCCGACGGTGCCGCAGGCGGTGTGTGACTCCTGCCCGATCTGCCAGGCCGCGGCCACGCTCGAGCAGGTGAATCCCCAGGTGCTCGTCGACCTGACCGAGGTGGCCCGCAGCGTGGTCACGGGCCTCGGGTCGGCCCTGGCCTCAGCGGCCGAGCAGCGGACCTTCGGCGGCGGCACGCCCGACCCGGCCGAGGGCCTCGCGGAATCCGACGACGACGATCCGCACGCAAGCACCGACGACGACCGATCCGGCCCCGGCTGATCGCGGATCCGGTGCCCCCTACAGCCGGGCGCCGTCGTCCCATCCGTCGCCGTGCGAGTCGGGCAGGTGCCAGACGAGGGTGGCGAAGCCGGCAAGCGCGGCCAGGCCCGCGCCCAGGGTGACGACTCCGGGGGCATCCCATCCGGTCAGTGCCGCCAGCACCAGCACCGTCGGCCCACCGAGGGCACCGGCCCAGGCCAGGCGCTTGACGGGCGTGCCCACCGGGATCTCTGGCGGCACGGGTGGGGTGAAGTGGCCCTCGTCCTCCCAGTTGTCCACGAACGCGTCCGGGGCCGGCTCGCGGCGCCGCAGCGGCTCGAAGAGGGCGGCAAGTCCCTGGTCGGGACCGGCGGCGCCCGCGGCAGCCTCGGCCTCGGTGGGAGCGGGCGTTCCCGTGCCGCTGTCCGACCCGGTCAGGTCCTCGACGATCTGCGCCCAGGCTGCGTCGAAGTCGTCCTGGTCCTCAGGCACGGCGCACCTGGCCCAGGGGCGCAGCGAGGGTGGCCGGCATTCGATCCTCCCGTGCGGGTGGTCCAGGACGAGGGCACAATCGTCGCACATCCGCGGGCGACGCGGACGTCTCGCGTTGCCGCCTGCGGCGGGCGTCCCATACCGTGTCCCTTGCCGAGGGAGGACCACCGATGCTCTATTCGCTGATGAAGCATGTGATCATCGGTCCGGCCCTCAAGACCCTGTACACCCCGCATGTCGAGGGCATCGAGCACATCCCCGAGGACGGTCCGGCGATCCTGGCCAGCAACCACCTGTCCTTCTCCGACTCGTTCTTCCTGCCGCTGGTCGTCGACCGGAAGATCACCTTCCTGGCCAAGAGCGACTACTTCGAGGGCCCCGGGGTCCGGGGCTGGATGACCAAGCAGTTCTTCTCCGGCGTCGGCCAGGTGCCGGTCGATCGGTCCGGTGGCCGGGCCAGCATGGCGGCGATCGACACCGGCGTGCGCATCCTGCGGCAGGGCGACCTGCTGGGCATCTACCCGGAGGGCACCCGCTCCCCGGATGGCCGGCTCTACCGGGGTCGCACGGGACCGGCCCGCATGTCCCTGGCCGCACCGGCTCCGGTGATCCCGGTGGCGATGATCGGCACCGACAAGATCCAGCCGACGGGCCAGAAGATCCCGAACCTCTACCCGTTGACGATCCGGATCGGGCGGCCGCTGGACTTCTCCCGGTACGCCGGGATGGAGGACGACCGGTTCGTGCTGCGCAGCATGACCGACGAGATCATGTACGAGCTGATGGAGCTCTCCGGCCAGGAGTACGTCGACGTCTACGCGAACAAGGCCAAGGACCTGATCGCCAGGTACGGGACCTCCACGCCGTCACCGGAGCTGGTCGCCGCGGTGGATGCCGGCGAGGTCGCGCCGGCCTGAACTGCGCCGGCCTGAACCACGACGGCCGGCGTCCGGTCAGCGCAGCCGGGCCCACCCCTTCGAGCGCTCGACCGCGATCCGCCAGAGTCGGTGCGCGGCAGGGTCGTGGGGCTGGGGATCGAACCGTGCGTCGGCGGCCTGCCTGAGCTGGGCGCCGACCTCGGCGGTGGACGCCCAGATGCCGGTCCCGAGGCCGGCGGCGATCCCGGCCCCCAGCCCGGTGGCCTGCAGCTCGGCCGAGCGCAGGACCGGCACCCGCAGCTGGTCGGCCTGCACCTGGCAGAGGAAGCCGTTGGCGGCGGCCCCGCCGTCGACCGACAGCGCCGGCACGGTGACCCCGGCCTCCCGGGTCATGAGGTCCACGACGTCGCGCACCTCGAAGGCGATCGCCTCCAGGGTGGCGCGCACGATGTGCGCCCGGGTCGTGCCGCGGGTGATGCCCATGATGGTGCCGCGGGCGTACGGATCCCAGTCCGGTGCCCCCAGGCCGGTGAGCGCGGGCACGAACACGACGCCGCCGGAGTCCGGCACCGACCGTGCGAGGTCCTCGGTCTCGGCCGCCGAGGTGATGATCTGCAGCCCGTCGCGCAGCCACTGCACCGCCGCCCCGGTGACGAACACGGCACCCTCGAGGGCGTACTCGCGACGGCCGTCCGGGTGCTGCCAGGCCACGGTGGTCAGCAGCCCGGAGTGCGAGGCGACGATCTCCGCGCCGGTGTTGACCAGGACGAACGAGCCCGGTGCCGTAGGTGCACTTGCTGGATCCCACCGCGAAGCAGCCCTGGCCGAACAGGGCCGCCTGCTGGTCGCCGAGGATCGAGGCGATCGGCAGGTCCAGGCCCAGGAAGGCCGACGGCTCGGTCCGTCCGATGACTCCGTACGACGAGACGATGTCGGGCAGGGCCTGCCGGGGAACGCCGAAGAGGCCCAGCAGCTCCGGACTCCAGTCACCGGTGTGCAGGTCGTAGAGCAGCGTGCGCGAGGCGTTGGACGGATCGGTGACGTGGTGCAGCCCGCGGGTCATGCGGGCCACGAGGTAGGAGTCGACGGTGCCCACCGCGACCTCGCCGGACACGATGCGCCGCCATGTCTCGGGGTCCTCCGTGCGCACCCACGCGAGCTTGGTGCCGGAGAAGTACGGGTCCAGGCGCAAGCCGGTCAGCCCGGCGATCAGCGGCTCGTGCCCGGCCTCGCGCATGCTCGCGCAGATGCCGGCCGTGCGGCGGTCCTGCCACACGATCGCCCGGCGCGGTGAGCCCAGGGTCTCGCGGTCCCAGAAGCAGATCGTCTCGCGCTGGTTGGTGATGCCCACGGCCGTCGGCGGGTCGGCGGCGGCCTGGGGGCTGGCCAGCAGCTCGCGCAGCGCCGCCAGCGTGGCCGACCAGATCTCGCCCGCGTCGTGCTCGACCCAGCCGTCGGCGGGGAAGTGCTGGGGGAACTCGCTGTACCCGCGGGCGACGATGTGCAGGTCGGTGGAGACCAGCAGTGCGGTCACGCCGGTCGTTCCGGCATCGATGGCCAGGATGCTCATGGGCGCACACTCTAGGCCGCCCCGGTCGGCCAGCGTCGCGACGGCTGCCTCGGTACGGTGGTCGCCATCACACACACCACCGCAGGAGGGTCTCCCATGGCTGTCAAGAAGGTCGCACTGCTCACCGCCGGCGGGCTGGCGCCCTGCCTGTCCTCGGCCGTCGGTGGCCTCATCCAGCGCTACACCGAGGTCGCGCCCGACATCGAGATCATCGCCTACCGCGGCGGCTACCAGGGGCTGCTCAAGGGCGACAAGATGTACGTCACCCCCGAGGTCCGGGCCAAGGCCCACCTGCTCCACGACTTCGGCGGCAGCCCGATCGTCAACAGCCGGGTGAAGCTGACCAACGTGGCCGACTGCGTCAAGCGCGGGCTGGTCGCCGAGGGCCAGGACCCCCAGAAGGTGGCGGCCGACCAGCTGGTCGCCGATGGCGTGGACGTCCTGCACACCATCGGTGGTGACGACACGAACACCGCGGCCGCCGACCTCGCCGCCTTCCTGGCGCGCAACGACTACGGCCTGCAGGTCGTGGGCCTGCCCAAGACGATCGACAACGACGTCATCCCGATCAAGCAGTCGCTGGGCGCGTGGACCGCAGCCGACGAGGGCGCGCGCTACTTCTGGAACGTCGTCTCGGAGCACAGCGCGGCCCCGCGGATGCTGATCGTGCACGAGGTGATGGGCCGCAACTGCGGCTGGCTGACCGCGGCGACGGCACAGTCCTACCGCGCACTGCTGGACACCAAGGAGTGGCTCGACGACTTCGGCGTGCCACGGATGCGTCGCGACGTGCATGCGGTGTTCGTGCCCGAGATGGCACTGGACCTCGCCGACGAGGCCGCCCGGCTCAAGGCGATCATGGACGAGCACGGCAACGTCAACATCTTCCTGTCCGAGGGCGCCGGGGTGGAGTCGATCGTGGCGCAGATGGAGGCCGCCGGCCAGGAGGTCCCGCGTGACGCGTTCGGCCACGTCCGACTCGACGAGATCAACCCGGGGCAGTGGTTCGCCGAGCAGTTCGCCCCGATGATCGAGGCCGGCAAGGTGCTGATCCAGAAGTCGGGCTACTACTCCCGGGCTGCGGCAGCGACCAACGAGCGCGACCTCGAGCTGATCAAGTCCTGCGTGGACACTGCCGTCGAGACCGCGCTGTCCGGCGGCACCGGCCTTGTCGGCCACGACGAGGAGCGCGGCGACGAGTCTGCGTGCCATCGAGTTCGACCGGATCAAGGGCGGCAAGGCGTTCGACATCGACGTGCCGTGGTTCGGTGAGCTGCTCGCCGGCATCGGCCAGACCAAGCGCGACAAGGTCCACGTCGAGCACTGAGCCCCGACGCCGATGGGGTGGGCCGATGGGGTGGGCCAGCGCGGTCCGCCCCATCGGTGCGCCTGACATACCCTTGGACCCATGTCCGTGCAGGATGCGGCCCTGACGGCCGCCCCCCAGAACGTCGTGCGCGTGGGCCCGGCCGTCCAGCAGCCGACCTGGCCCGACCCCGACGCCCTTGCCGCTGCGACGGCGACGCTGCGCACGCTGCCCCCGTTGGTGTTCGCCGGGGAGTGCGACCAGCTCACCGAGCGGCTGGCCGACGTCGCCCGGGGTGATGCGTTCGTGCTGATGGGCGGGGACTGCGCCGAGACGTTCGAGGGCGCGACCGCCGACGCGATCCGCGCCAAGCTCAAGACCGTCCTGCAGATGGCCATCGTGCTCACCTACGGCGCCTCGATGCCCGTGGTCAAGGTCGGCCGGATCGCCGGACAGTACGCCAAGCCGCGCAGCAGCGACCTCGAGATCGTCGACGGCGTGGCCATCCCCAGCTACCGGGGGGACGCGGTCAACGACGTGGCCCCCACCGCGCAGGCCCGCCGTGCCGACCCGCAGCGCCTGGTCCGCGCCTACAACACGGCCAGTGCGACCCTGAACCTGGTGCGCGCCTTCACCCAGGGCGGCTACGCCGACCTGCGCCACGTGCACGCCTGGAACCAGGACTTCGTGGCCTCGACCGAGGCGGGCCGGCGCTACGACCTGATGGCCGGCGAGATCGACCGGGCGCTGGCGTTCATGCGCGCCTGTGGTGCTGAGCCCGAGGAGTTCCACCGGGTCGAGTTCTACGCCGGGCACGAGGCCCTCCTGCTGGACTACGAGGACGCCCTGACCCGCATCGACTCGCGCACGGGCCTGCCCTACGACGTCTCGGCGCACTTCCTGTGGATCGGGGAGCGGACCCGGCACCTCGACGGCGCGCACGTGGAGTTCGCCCGCGAGATCCGCAACCCCGTCGGGGTGAAGCTCGGCCCGACGACGTCCCCGGGTGAGGCGCTGGCCCTCGCCGACGCGCTCGACCCCGACCACACCCCGGGGCGCCTGACGTTCATCACCCGGATGGGGGCCAGCCGCATCCGCGAGGCGCTCCCGCCGCTGGTCCGTGCAGTCCGCGACTCGGGGCACCCGATCGTGTGGGTGTGCGACCCGATGCACGGCAACACGTTCGAGGCGACCAGCGGGCACAAGACGCGCTCGTACACCGACGTGATGGACGAGGTCACCGGCTTCTTCGAGGTGATGCGCTCCCTGGGCGTCCACCCGGGCGGCCTGCACGTGGAGCTCACCGGCGACGACGTGACCGAGTGCGTGGGTGGGACCGCGGGGATCACCGAGGACGGCCTGGGCCTGCGCTACGAGACGGCCTGCGACCCGCGGCTGAACCGCGTGCAGTCCCTCGAGCTGGCCTTCGCGGTCGCGGAGATGCTCGTCACACGCTGATGTCGTTCGGGTCGTCCAGCGGCTCGCCGTACTGCAACGGCTCCGCGGGAAGGCCCGCGAGCCGGTTGGCCATCACCTCGACGAACCGTGCCGGTCCGGGCGCGTTCCGCAGCGCTGCCGCGGGGCTGTCGGGCGGGCTCGTGTAGAGCGCGAGGACCATCCGACCGCGCTGCAGGTAGGTCGCTGTGCTCGTCCAGGTCTCCCCGGCGGGGTTGGTGACCTCGAACTCGTAGGCCTGGCGGGTGATGCCGGGCTCCTGCGGCCAGTCGGCGTCGGGAGCGGGCAGGAACTCCCATGCCAGCGGCTCCCGATCCGGCTGCGGGGACTCCACCGGCTCCGTCGGGCACTCGTCGCGGGCCTCCTCGAGCTCGGCCAGCGCCTGGACGGCGTCCTCCGGGGTCGGGTAGAGGATCGCCTCGCTGCTCACCCAGGCGGTGCCCGCCGGGTCGCCGATCCCCACCTGGTTGCGCCCGCTGCGCAGCTCCTCACTGGGGAAGTCGCCGTAGCAGAGGTCCAGGGACGTGCGGCCGAACACCTCGTCGCCGCCCTCGTAGGGCTGGAACACCGCGCCGTCGGCGGCGTCCGCCTCGGTCAGCGACACGGCCGCCAGGAGCTCGGCGTCGGTGGACTCGGCCAGCGAGTCGCCGATCCGCTCGAGCTGGCTGCAGCCGCTGAGCAGCAGCGCCGCGGCCATGGCCAGCGCCGAACCCCGTCCTGGCACGCTGCGCACGGCGTCCACCCCTCCTGCGTAGGCTGTCGGTCCATGGATGTCGTCGACCTGCGCTCGGATACCGTAACCCGTCCCACGCCCGGGATGCGGTCAGCCATGGCCGAGGCCCTGGTCGGTGACGACGTGTACGGCGAGGATCCCACGGTCAACGCCCTCGAGGCCCGGGTCGCGGCCCTGCTGGGCCACGAGGCCGGGCTGTTCGTGCCCACCGGCTCGCTGGGCAACCAGCTGGGCGTGCGCCTGCTCGTGCCGCCCGGCGCGGAGCTCCTGTGCGACCAGCTGGCCCACGTGGTGCGCGCCGAGCTGGGAGCCCATGCCGTGCTGGGTGGCGTGACCACGCGCACCTGGTCGGCCCCCCGGGGCCGGCTGGATCCCCAGGAGGTGATCGCGATGGCGGCCCCGGATGCCGGGCCCTACCTGGTGTCGACGGCGGCCATCGCCGTGGAGGACACGCACAACTTCGGCGGCGGCACGGTCCAGGACATCGCCGACATGCGCACGCTGCGTGCCTGGGCCGACGGGTCCGGGGTGGCCCTGCACCTCGACGGTGCCCGGTTGTGGAACGCGCATGTGGCCACGGGTGTGGCCCTGGCCGAGATCGGCGGGCTGTTCGACACCGCCTCGGTGTGCCTGTCCAAGGGGCTGGGCGCCCCGGTGGGGTCGGTGCTGGTGTCCTCGTCCGAGCGGATCGCCGCCGCCCGCGTGTGGCGCAAGCGCTACGGGGCGGGGATGCGTCAGGTGGGGATCCTGGCCGCAGGGGGCATGTACGCCCTCGACCACCACGTCGACCGGCTCGCCGACGACCACGCCCGGGCCCGTCGGCTGGCCGGGGCCATCGCCGCGGTCCGGCCGGACGTCGTGGACCCCGCCGAGGTCGACACCAACATCGTGGTGCTCGACCTCACGGCGGGCCCGCCGGCCCCCGAGCTCGCGGGCGCAGCCAGGCAGCGGGGCGTGGCCGTGAGCGTCCTGGGTGCCCGCACGGCCCGGCTGGTGACCCACCTGGACGTCGACGACGACGGGATCGATCGGGCGGCTGACGTGC
The DNA here is from genome assembly GCA_963774745.1 of uncultured Actinomycetes bacterium. GTDB lineage: Bacteria > Actinomycetota > Actinomycetes > S36-B12 > CAIYMF01 > Prado023. Next base: position 128,051 of record CAVZGE010000003.1, read on the forward strand.
TCAGGGGCCTGCTGGCCGGCTGAGGCCGCGCCACCGGGGGCCGAGCTCCACGACGTACATCGCCGCCACGATGCACAGCCCGCCGGCCAGGATGCGGGTGGTCAGCTCATCGCCGCCGAGGGTGACCCCGAAGATGCCGGCGAACACCGGCTCCAGGGTCAGGACGATGGCGGCTCGCGGGGCGCTCATGTAGGTCTGGGCCCAGGTCTGGGCCAGGAACGCCAGCGAGGTGGCCGCCAGGGCCAGGAACAGGATCGCCACCCACACCCCGGCGTTCGGCGGGGCCACCAGCCCGCCCTGCAGCGGCGAGGCGAGAAGGCACATCAGGGCCACGACGCCCAGCTGGAGCACGGTCAGGCCGTAGGCATCGGAGGCCGTGGACCAGTGGCCCAGCCCGACGATCTGACCGGCGAAGAGCGCGGCGCACCCGAGGGTCATGAGCTCGCCGATGCCGATCGCGAGCCCGTTCAGGCTGATCAGGGCCAGTCCGATGGTGGCCAGCAGGACGCCGAGCCACACGGCCGGGCCGATCGGCTGGTGCAGGACCACCCAGCCGATCAGGGGCGTGAACACCACGAACATCCCAGTGATGAACCCCGAGACCGTGGCCGAGGTGTGCAGGAGGCCGAAGGTCTGCAGCACGTACCCGCCGCCCAGCAGCAGGCCGAGGTAGACCCCGTGCCGGCGCTTGTCGGGGGCGAGCGTGAGCACCGCGCGCGGGCGCAACAGCGCCAGCACGAGGGCGGCCAGCGCGAACCGCCAGAACAGGAACGGCAGGACGGGCATCTGCTCGACGGCATCCTGGACGACGACGAACGTCCCGCCCCACACGGCGGTGGCCCCGACCAGGGCCAGGGTTGCCAGCGTGTGGTGGTCGCGGGTCCAGGCGGGGCTAGACAACGGTGATGGTCACGGTCGAGCCCTTGGGAGCCTTGGTGCCCGCCCCCGGGTTCTGCGAGTTCACGCCGAAGACGGCGAACGGGAGCGGCTTGTCCACGTTCACGATGAAGCCGGCGCCCTCGAGGACGGCCCGGGCGTCGGCCTCCGTCCTACCCACCACGTTGGGCACCTCCACCAGCGGGGGGCCCTTGGACACGACCAGCTTGACGGTCTCGCCCCGGAACGTGCCGGCCCCACCCTCCGGGTTCGTGCTGATCACCAGGCCCTTGGCCACGGACTCGCTGGTCTTGTTCGAGCGGTCCACCTCGAGGCCGAGATCCTTCAGGGTCTTCTCCGCGGCGTCACCGTCAGTGCCCTCCAGGGTGGGCATCGTGACCGGCTCGGGGCCCTTTGAGACCACCACGGCGACCTTCGTGCCCGGCTTGACGGACTCCCCGGCCGGCGGGTCGCTGCTGATGATGTCGCCCTTCTTGACAGCGTCGTCATAAGCCTCGGTCTGGGCGCCGAGCGCCAGGTTGGCGGCGCCGAGGGCAACCTCCGCCTCCTCGACGGTGAGCTTCTTGAGCTTGGGCACGTCGTAGCGCTCGGGCCCCTTGCTGACGATCGCCTGGACCGTGCTGCCGGACCTGGCGGAGGACTCCGGGCCCGGGTCGGTGGACATGATGACGCCCTTGGCGTAGTCCTCGCTGAAGTCGGAGTTCCCGGCGTCGAGGACGAGGTTCGACGTGGCCAGGATCGCGGCCGCCTCCGTGGGCGTCTTGCCCAGGAGGTCGGGGACGCTGACCCGTTGCAGGGGGCCGAAGGCAAGCGCCAGAAGCGCCACCACGCTGACCAGGGCCAGCCCACCGAGCCAGATCGCCTTACGGCCCCGGCGCGGCCGTCGCGGGGCATCCGGTGCGGTCTGGTGGCTGACCTCCGTCACCTGTCCCTCGCCCTCGGGCTGCGGGGTCGGGACCTGCGGGGTGGGTGGGTCCACCGCGACCGGCGCGGGAGCCGGTTCCGCGGGGGCCGCGGGCGCCGGGGGCCGATCGTTGACCCACTCCGGTGCGTCGAGGTGCTCGGCAGCAGCGGCAGCAGCGACTGCGGCGCCGGCCTCGCGGTTCACGACCAGGGTGTCGGTGGGTGCCGGGGCCCAGGGCTGTGCGGGCGGCAGGGCCGCCTTCTGGACGCGGGCCGCTGCCAGGAAGGCGTCGGCGTCCCCGAAGCGCTGGTCGGGGTTGCGCCGGGTCGCGCGTCGCACGAGCTCATCGATCCCGACGGGGATGCCGGGGTGGATCGATGAGGGGGTCGGGACGTCCTCGTGCACGTGCCTGTAGGCCACCTGCATCGGGGCCGAGGCCGTGAACGGCACCTGGCCGGTGACCAGCTCGAACAGCAGGATCCCGGCGCTGTACACGTCCGAGCGCGCATCGGTCCGGTCGTGCTCGACCTGCTCGGGGGAGAGGTAGGCCACCGTGCCGAGGAGCAGCCCGTGCGTCTTGCCCGAGTCGGCGCCCTCGATGGCCCGGGCCAGGCCGAAGTCGGTGACCTTCACCCGGCCGTCCTCAGAGATCAGGACGTTCTCGGGCTTGACGTCGCGATGGATGTAGCCGGCGCGGTGGGCAGCGGCCAGCGCCTGCAGGACCGGGTCGATGATCGCCAGCGCCTGGGCCGGGGGCAGTGCGCCGTGGGTGCGCAGGACGTCGCGCACGGTGTGGCCGGGCACGTACTCCATGACCAGGTAGGTGACCCCCGCGTCGTTGCCCTGGTCGTGGACGGCCACCGCGTAGGGGCTGTTCAGCCGTGCTGCGGCGCGCGCCTCACGCTCGAAGCGGTCGACGAACCCCGGATCGGTGGCGAACGTCGGGTGCATCACCTTGATGGCGACCGTGCGGTCGAGCCGCAGGTCCGCGCCCCGGTAGATCGTGGCCATCCCCCCGCGGGCCAGGAAGGACTCGATCCGGTACCGACCGTCCAGGACCCGACCGACCAGCGGGTCGACCGCTGTCGGGGGAGGGGGCGGGGACGGGGTCACAGGGCAATTCTAGGTTCCTGAGCCGAACTCGCCGGTTAGGCTGCTGGCTCGTGGCGGATGTGGTGGTCGTGGGAGCCGGACTGGCAGGGGCGCGCACGTGCGCGCTGCTCCGGGCGGCCGGTGGGACAGGGCGGATCGTCCTGCTCGGGGCGGAGGCCGACCCCCCCTATGACCGGCCACCGCTGACCAAGGATCCCGACGCCGAGGTCGACCTGCGCACAGCGATGGGCGTGGACGTCTGGGCCCATGCCGACGAGGTGCGCCTGGGCGTGCGGGCGCTGGGACTTGCGGGGGATCCCCGCGCGGGGCTGACCGTGGCCTGCTCGGACGGCAGCCAGGTCGAGGCCCGTGCGGTCGTGGTGGCCACGGGCTCGGACCCCGTCCTGCCGGCGCAGTGGGATCGAGCTGGGGTGCACGTGCTGCACACGCGGACATCGGCGGGGCGGTTCTGGACCAGTGTGCGCCCCGGGGTCCGGCTGGCGGTCGTCGGCGGGGGCTGGGTCGGCTGCGAGGCAGCGGCCACGGCGGCCACGCGCGGCGCGCACGTGGACCTGTTCGAGGCCTCGGGGACAGTGCTGGCCGGTCGGGTTCCCACTGAGGTGTCCGCGCGGGTCGCGGGGTGGCTGGCGGGGGTCGGGGTCCAGGTGCACGTCGGGCGTCCGGTGCGCGACATCGAGGGTCCGGGTGGCGCGCTGGCCGTGTCGGGCACGACGGTGGACCTGGTGCTGGCCGCACTCGGGGTCCAGCCGGCCACCGACTGGTTGTCGGGTTCGGTGGTCCGGGCCGACGACGGGGCGATCCGAGTCGACGCGTGGGGGCGGTCGAGCTGCCCTGGGGTGTTCGCCGTCGGCGACGCGGCGCAGCGCTGGTCGCCCCGCTACGGACGGCACCTGCCCGGGGGCCACTGGACGGAGGCCCTCAACGCCCCGGAGGACCTCGCGCGGGCGGTCACGCAGTGGCTCGGGGCCGGCTCCGGGTCGGACTGGTGGGAGTCGGCCCCCAGCGTGCCGGTGGCCGATCCGATCCCGTACGTGTTCAGTGAGATCGCGGGCCGGACCCTGCTGGTCCTGGGCGAACCGGCGGCGGGACGGGTGATCTGGCGCGAGGCGCACGGCAGCGCCGACCAGCAGGCGCCGGCGTGGAGCGCCTTCACCCTCGACGGGGCCGATCGCCTGCTCGGACTGTGCACCTCCGGGCGCCCGAGGGACCTGGTCGCCGCCCGGCGAGCCATGCTGGGCCACCCGGCGGGCACCCCCCGCACCGATCCGGGCGCCCTTGCCGACCCGGACGCAACCCCCGCGGCGATGTTCCCCGGGGAGGGCTGAGCGATGGGGCAGTGGTCCTACCTGGCAGTGATGGCCTTCATCCTCCTGGGCGCCGGCTGGTTGGAGTTCGGCCTGCGTACCCGGGTGTTCCGCCGCTGGCGGCGGCTGCTGCTGTCGGTGCTGCCGGTGGCGGTGGTCTTCGCGCTGTGGGACATCGGCGCGATCCGCTGGGGGCACTGGTGGTTCGACGAGTCGCTGATCACCGGGATCCGGCTGCCCGGCGACCTGCCGCTGGACGAGGTGGTCTTCTTCCTGCTCGTGCCGATCGCCGCGATCCTCACGCTCGAGGCCGTCCGGTCGGCCACGGGGTTGCCCGTCGGTGACGAGCCGCCGGCCGACGCGGAAGCTGGCGAGCGGTGACCTACACGCAGCTGGCGGTGCTCGGCGTCCTCGCGGCGGTCGTCTGGGACCTGTGGATCGTGCGCACCCGGCTGCTGACCCGGCGGGTGTTCTGGATGGCCTACCCGATCATCGTCTTCTTCCAGCTGCTGACGAACGGACTGCTCACCGGATTGCGGATCGTGCGCTACTCCGGCGACGCGATCCTGGGCTCGAGCACACCCCAGGACAGGCCCCCGCCGGCGTTCGGCGACGGCCGGATCCTGTACGCGCCAGTGGAGGATCTGCTGTTCGGATTCGCCCTGGTGATGGCGAGCCTCACCCTGTGGGTGCTCTGGGGGCGGCGCGGCATCCAGCGGGAGCCGATGTCCGGCCCGCCGTTGCCGGCGCTCGTCCCGATGCTGGCCCGGGTGGGGGGTCGCAAGCCCCTTGTGGGCGATCGGGAACGGTGATGCGCTGGAGGTGCGGGGCGCATGGGCCGTGCCCCGGTTCGGAGGTGCGCGATGCGCACGCGTGCGTGGGTGGGGATGGTTCTGGGGGCCGTGCTCCTGGTGGGGTGTGCCGGGGGGACCAGCGGCGGCTCGGCGGACCCGTGGCCCGAGGGCGGCGCACGGGCCCTCGTGCCCAGCGGCCTGGTCCTGGCCGGCGGGACCGGTGAGGGGGACGTGGCAGTCGACGGATCAGGGATGGCCTGGGTGGATGGCCCGTGGCAGGTGGCCCGGGTCGACCCGGCGACCGGCGAGGCGAGGATCTGGGATGCCGCCGACGACCTGGCGTTCACCACGGTGCGGGGCCTCGCCCCGGCCCAGCCCGCGGGGGTCTGGCTGGACAGCGGCGATCGCGTCCGGCTGTTCGACGGCGAGCGGTTCCTGGTCGACCTCGCGGTGCCGGCGCAGTACACGGACGTCCCTGATGGCCAGGGCCCGGAGGGCGAGGTCCTGCAGGTCGGCGACGAGCTCTGGGCCAGCGGCGAGGGCGGCGTTGCCCGGTGGGCCGACGGCTCCTGGTCGTCGGTGGGGCTGGCGCAGCTGACGACGGCAGGGCCGCTGGCGATGGACTCCACCGGAGCGGTCTGGGCTGGGGGCGTGAGCACGATCGACGGCGTGGAGCGCAACGTCGTGGTGCGCTTCGACGGCACTGCGTGGACCACCCCGGGCAACGCCGAGCTGGCACCGTCCGGTGGGATCGGTGATATCGCCGCTGATCCCGCGGGCGGGGTGTGGGTCTCGAGCACCCAGGACGGCCCGGTCACCGACCAGCACGGGATCTACCGGTTCGACGGCACCACGTGGTCCAAGGCCGGCCCGGGCGGCTACGCCGGTGACATGGCGGTGACCACCGGCGGGCAGCTCTGGGCCATGGTGGGTGCCGGCAACGGCATCGATCCCAGCGGGGAGGTGCGCGTGGCCCGGCTCGCAGCCGACGGAACGTGGGAGGCGTTCGGCTCCGACGAGGGCGCTCCCGAGGGCAGCGAGGGTCGCTGGCCGGCACTCGCGGTCGCCGGTGACACGGTCCTGGTGAGCGACGTCGCCGGACTCGTGCGCAGCGAGGGCACCCGGTTCGCGCCACTGTGGGCGGATCCCACAGCCGTGGTGCAGCCCGGTTTCGAGGTCGCATCCGGGCAGGTCCCCGACGCGGTGCTGGCCGTCAGCGCCGACGAGGCCTGGCTCCCGGCGGCACCCCTGGACGACGGGCCGGCGTGGCTCGTGGCCGCCACCACGCTCTCGCGCTTCCGGGATGGGTCCTGGGAGGCTGTCGGGCCGGTCAGCCGCGGCGACATGGTCAATCCGGCCGTGATGGCCACCGACGGCGCGATCTGGCAGGCCACCGCGGAGGGCCTGGTGCGCATCGAGGGCGACTCGTCGACCGTCGTCGCCGGTGACATCGGCGGGTACACCAGGGTCTCGCTGGCGGCGGGCGAGGACGGATCGGTGTGGACGATCGTCGACGGTGGCGTGGTGCAGGTCCGTCCCGATGGGTCGCGCACCTCGATCGGACGGCCCGAGGGCAGCAGGCCCCTGGTGCAGGCGGCGCCGCTGGCTGCCGGGCCCGGGGTCGTCTGGACGTCCCTGTCCGACCCCGCGCGCGGCCTGGCGTGGTTGGCGCGGTGGGAGGGCCGGTGGACGACGGCCGGTGTTCCCGAGCCGTACACCTGGGTGTCCCAGCTGCTCGTCTCCCCGGATGGGGCGGTATGGGCAGCCCTCGACTCGGAGCAGGAGGGCGGTCAGGCCCTCGCCCGGTACGCCGCCGGCCGCTGGACCATCGACCGGGGTGGCGCCCGCGGACTGGCGCCGACCCCCGCCGGGGAGGTCTGCTCGATCCGGGATGCGGGGGTGGCCTGCTACGACGCCGACGGGCTGGCGGTCGGTGCCCCGGTGAGCACGTATCCCGTGCCGGTGCGAGCGCTGGGCATCGCCCCCGACGGGGCTGCCTGGGTGCTCGGCGAGCAGGTGGCGCGGCTGCCCGAGGGGGCGACGGGCACCGGGGGCTGACCCGGACTCAGGCCGCCCGACGCCGGGCGCGCACTGCCTCGCGCCACGCCAGTCCGGCCACCCGCAGGCGCCGGCCGTTGCCGACGGTCGCCCGGCGGTCGAAGACCTGGTAGTCGATGTCCTCGACCGCGTCGACGATCCCGCAGTAGAGGTCGCTGGCGGCCTCGATGCAGGGTTGGGCCTCCGGCCGGAGCAGGGCGATCCCCGGCTCGGCGCGAGCCTGGAGCTGGCGCACGCGGCGGACCTGGAACTCCAGGGCGAGCCGCACCTGCGGGGTCAGCACCCGGCGCTCGAGGTCGGCGCGGCTCACGGCGAAGCGCTCGAGCTCGTCGAGTGGCAGGTAGACCCGGCCACGTTCGAGGTCCTCGCCGACGTCACGGATGAAGTTGGCCAGCTGGAACGCGACCCCGAGGTCGTCGGCGCGGTCCAGGGCCTCGGGCAGGTCCGCGGGATCCGTGGCACCCAGGACGTGCACCATCTCCCGGCCGATGACAGCGGCGGAGCCGTGCACGTACACCGAGAGGTCGGCGAACGACGCGTACTCGGTCACGGTGAGGTCCATGCGCATCGAGGCCAGGAAGTCGGCGAAGTGCTCGTGCGGGATCGCGAACCGCAGCGCGGTGTCCACCAGCGCGCGCGCGATCGGGTCCTTGGAGTGCCCGCGGGCGAGGTCTGCCAGGACCTGGTCGCCCCAGCGGGCAAGCTCGTCGGCGCGCTGCTGACCGGTGAGCGTCGAGTCGAGGTCGTCGACGATCTCGTCGGCGTACCGGGCGAAGCCGTACAGGGCGTGCACGAACGGGCGCTTGCCCGGGGGCAGCAGCCGGGTGGCCAGGTAGTAGGTCCGGCCGTGATGGGCGTGCAGCTCCCGGCAGGCCTCGTAGGCCGCGCGCATCTGCGGATCGGTGATCCCTGCGGCATCGAGCTCTCGCCGTGACATGGGCACATCCTCCCATCTCGCCGGTGATCTCGGGCCGGGCGTGTGGGATGCTCTCGTCGTGAGGATGCGCGTGCGGTTGGCTGCCGCCCTGATCGGCCTGATCGCCGTCGCAGGGTGTGCCGGCACGGCCGCTGACACCGGCGCCAGCGAGGCAGACGGGCGGAGTGCGCCGGCCACGGCCTCGCAGTACGCCGACCTCGCGCCGGCCGAGCCCACCACCGACCTGCAGACGATGACCGTCGAGCAGCTGCCGCCGGAGGGGATCGAGACCCTCGAGCTGATCGCCTCGGACGGCCCGTTCCCCTACGACCAGGACGGCTCCACCTTCGGCAACCGCGAGGGGATCCTTCCCCCGCAGGAGAAGGGCTTCTACGCCGAGTACACCGTGATCACCCCGGGCGAGGACGATCGTGGCGCCCGGCGGATCGTCGGTGGTGACGACGGCTCCCGGTTCTACACCTCTGACCACTACTCGAGCTTCCGAGAGGTCGTGTCCGGATGAGCAATCGGATCGCACTGTGGCGCGACGCCCCGGACTCGGATGCGGCTGCTGAGCTCGCCGCCCTCCTGGACTGGGCGTCCGTCCTCATCGACGTCCCCGAGGGGGGCGGGCGCGCGGCCTTCTTCGAGGCGTGTGCTGCCGGCTTCGGCTTCCCGGACTACTTCGGCCACAACTGGGACGCCTTCGAGGAGTGCCTGGAGTCCCAGGAGTTCGACGAGGTCGAGGACCTCGACGATGCCGACGGCCTGCTGATCCTGTGGTCGGGATGGGGTGACATGGCCGAGGCCGAGCCGGAGCAGTTCGCGATCGCCATCGACGTGTTCCGCGACATCCTGGCGGTGTGGGAGGAGTCCGACCTGGCGGCTCGCGTGGTCCTGATCGGCGAGGGCCCACAGCTCTCCCTGGGGCAGCACCGCACCGCCCGGGAGGTCTTCGTCGACGAGGACTACGAGATCGACGAGCCGGTCGGCTGAACGACCAGGGCGCCGGCCCGTGCCCGCGCCTCGCCGGTCCGCGGGCGGATCCCCCGGTCGACCGGATCGCCCACGATCAGCCGGCGCTCGCCGGGGCTGGAGACCAGCACCACGCTGACCATGGCCAGCGCGAAGACCGCGGCCAGCCCGTCGCGGAAGAAGTCCACGAGGGTGTCGGCAGTGGCGTTGGACTCGACCATCCCGTGGAGCACCAGGATGGTCGAGACGATCATCACGGCACGCAGCTGGGTACCCGTCAGGCCGGTGGCGGCGAGCAGCGGCAGCGCCCACAGCAGGTACCACGGTTGCACCACTGGCCCGAGCGCGACGATGGTCAGCAGGACCAGGGCGGCACCGCGCACCGGGGAGCGCCCCTCGGGCCGCAGCGCCAGGTACAGGGCGATCGCAGCGCCGGCGACCATCGCCACGGCCCGGAAGAAGCTCACGGCGCCATCGACGGTGCCCAGGCCGATCCAGTCGAGGACGCTGCCGACGAGCATGCCCAGGGCCGTCGGTGGCGACAGCCAGGTGCGCACGGTGCCGGGGGTGCTCAGCGAGGCGACCCAGCCCAGGCCCACGCCGACCGCCAGGGACAGCACGGTGAAGACCACCAGGACGATGGCAGAGGCGCGGACCCACGCCCAGATCCGCTGCGGCCAGCTGGCTCGGGTGCCGGCCCAGACCAGGCCGGCGAACGGCAGCACCACCAGCGCGATCGGCTTGACCGCACCCGCCAGGCCGATCAGCACGATGCCGATCACCGGATGCCGTTCCACCGCCAGGGCCAGGCCGGCCACCATCAGGCCGACCATCAGCGCGTCGTTGTGGGCACCGGCGACGAAGTGCATGAGGACCAGGGGGTTCAGCAGCGCCAGCCAGACGGCCTTGGGCGGGTCGATGCCGTGCGCGTGGGCGAGCCGTGGCAGGTAGACGATCATCACGGCGATGCCGGTCAGCGCGATCAGCCGGAACAGCAGGGCGCCCACGAAGGCGTGCGTTCCCGCCACCGCGGCCACCCCCTGCTGGAGGATCAGGAAGGCCGGACCGTACGGCGTGGGTGACTCGGCCCAGAGCGGGTCCGCGCCCGTCAGGAACCATCCGGGCAGCGCGGAGACGCCGTTCTCGTAGGGGTTGAGCCCGGCCAGCACGAGTTGGCCCTGGGCGAAGTACGAGTACGCATCGCGGCTGAACAGCGGCGGCATGAGCAGCAGCGGTGCCATCCAGATCGCCAGGATCACCACGAGGCGGCGGTCGTCGCGCTCGAGGTCGTCGAGCACGTCGTGGCCGAGGACCAGCCAGGTCTGCAGCAGCAGGGCCACGCCGGCGAAGACCGCCACCCGGGACAGCGCCTCCCCGGCCGTCGTGGACCGCAGGGTGCTGACGATGCCCACGTCGATGAGCGGCGAGTTGGCCGGCAGCCACCCCACACCAAGGGCTCCCAGGGCGACCAGGGAGCTGCCCAGGAGCCCGGGCAGGGCGTAGTGCGCAGCCATGGCCCGGTCCATCCGGGCCTGTGAGATGCGCGCAGGCGCTGCCATGTTGGCAGGGTACCTGCCGCTGCTCCCGGGGGACCTACCGCGACAGGGAGCGCGGGAGCGGACCGACGATCCGCTCGGCGGCGATCCGCCCGGAGATCAGGACCATCGGCACCCCCACGCCCGGCTGCGTCCCGGAGCCGGTGAACACGACGTTCTCGCCCCACCGGTTGCCCGGGCGGAACGGTCCGGTCTGGACGAACGAGTGCGCCGAGGCGAACGGCGACCCGCGCTCCATGCCCTGCTCGGCCCAGTCCAGGGGGGTGGTCAGGTGCTCCACCTCGATGGCATCCCCGAACCCGATGTAGCCGCGCTCCTCGAGCACCGAGACCATGTGGTCGCGGTAGCGCGGCGCCTCGCGGGTCCAGTCGATCGGCGCATCGAGGTTCGGTGTCGGGAACAGCACGTAGTAGGACTGCTTGCCCTCAGGGGCCAGCGACGGGTCGGAACGCGTGGGGTTGGTCAGGAACAGGCTCGGGTCGGCCATGAGCCGGCCGCGGTCGATGAGGTCGGTGAACACCCCCTCCCAGGACCGGCCGAAGTGGATGTTGTGGTGGGCGATCCTCGAGTACTGCGCTGAGGAGCCGGCCAGCAGCACCGCGCAGCTGGGGGAGTAGGTCAGCCGCCGGACGTTCCACGGCTCGAGGCCGAGCAGGTCGCGGTAGGCGACGGGGAGGTCGGGGTTCAGCACGACGACGTCGGCCGGGATCCGCTCGCCGTCGGTCGTGATGACCGCCGACGCCCGCGACCCGTCGTGCTCCACGGAGGCGACGGTGGTGGAGTAGCGGATGGTCACCCCGTGCTTCTCGGCGGCCGCGGCCATCGCGGCGGGCATCGCGTGCATCCCGCCCTTGGGGAAGAAGACTCCGGCCACGGAGTCCATGTAGGCGATCACCGAGTAGATGGACAGGGCGTCGTGCGGGCTCATGCCGGCGTACATCGCCTGGAAGGAGAACACCCGCTGGGTGCGCGGGTCCTTCAGGTAGTCGTTGGCCTTGGGTGCCATCCGGCGGAACCCGCCGATCGCGACGAGCCGGGCCAGGTTGGGGGTCAGCAGGTCGAACGGGCTGTCGATGTTGCGGTCGATGAAGTCGGCCATCTCGAGCTCGTAGAGCTCGGTTGCGAAGTCGATGTAGCGGCGGTAGCCGGCAGCCTCGTCCGGGCCGATGACCTCGGCGATCTCGTCGGCCATGGCATCGACGTCGGAGTGCACGTCGAGCTGCGAGCCGTCGGGGAAGTAGGTCCGGTACACCGGGCTCACGGGCGCCAGCTCGAGCCAGTCGGACATCTCCTCGCCGACGCAGGCGAACGCGTCGGCGATGAGGCCGGGCATCGTCAGGACCGTGGGACCGGTGTCGAAGCGGTAGCCGGAGTCCTCGATCACCCCGGCGCGCCCACCCGGGACCGCCTCGCGTTCCAGGATGGTGACCGATCGCCCGGCGCCGGCCAGTCGCAGGGCGGCACTCAGGCCGCCGAGCCCGGCGCCCACGATCACGACGTTGTCGGTCGGCCCGACGACAGGACCGGCGTGGGTCAGGGGGAGTCTCATGGGCCAACCGTAGGCCCACCGCTGGACCGCGGCGAATGGGCGATCGGATCGGTCGCAGCGTCCTGGGCCCACCCGGTGGGCGTTCTGGCCCGCAGGTGCCCATCGGGCCCTAGGCTGTGCGCCATGACGCCCGAACCGCGCCTCACGGCCGAGCACCTGCGCGCCTCGGTCCAGGGGACCCTCGACGACTTCCTTGCCGAGCAGGGCCAGATCCTGGCGGGCATCTCACCGGACCTCACGCCCTTCACCGAATGGCTCGGCGAGCTGCTCGCCGGGGGCAAGCGGCTGCGCCCGGCGTTCTGCCTGTGGGGCTACCTCGGGGCCGGCGGGGCGGACCTCGACGAGGCGCTGCACGCCGCCGCCGCACTCGAGCTCCTGCAGGCCTGCGCCCTGGTGCACGACGACGTGATGGACGACTCCGACATGCGCCGTGGCCGGCCCGCGGCCCACCGCCGGTTCGCCACCCTGCACCGGGGATCCACGTGGGCGGGGGACTCCCAGCGCTTCGGCGACGGGGCGGCGATCCTCCTCGGGGACCTCTGCCTGAGCTGGGCCGACGAGATGATGTACCGCTCGGGGTTCACGGCCGAGGCATTGTCCCGCGCGAAGGTCGTCTACGACCGGATGCGCACCGAGCTGATGGCCGGCCAGTACCTCGACCTGCTGGAGCAGGCCCGGGGCGGCGGCTCGGTCGAGCGCGCGCTGCTCGTCGTGCGCTACAAGTCGGCCAAGTACACGATCGAGCGGCCGCTGCACCTCGGCGCCGCCCTGGCCGGCGCAGACGAGGGCTTCATGGCGGCCCTGTCCGGGTACGGACTGCCGCTCGGGGAGGCGTTCCAGCTGCGCGACGACGTGCTCGGCGTGTTCGGCGATCCCGCGGAGACCGGCAAGCCTGCCGGTGACGACCTGCGCGAGGGCAAGCGCACGATCCTGGTGGCCACCGCGATGCAGCGCGCGAGCGCGGAGCAGGCCGCGCACCTGCGCGAGGGCCTGGGCGATCCGCACCTGGGTGCCGAGGCGATCGACGACCTCCGCGGGATCATCGTGGCCACCGGTGCCCTCGACGAGGTCGAGGACCTCATCGGACGGCGGACCCGGGAGGCGGTCGAAGCGCTCGACGGTGCCCACCTCGACTCGGACGCGCGGTCCGCGCTCGAGGAGCTCGCGATCGCCGCGACCGCCAGGAGCCTGTGATGTCCGTCGAGCTGTCGCGCCGCCTGAGCTCGGGTGAGCCCGTCTTCTCCTTCGAGTTCTTCCCGCCGAGGACCGACGAGGGGGAGCGTCAGCTCTGGTCGGCCATCTCCGACCTCGCCCCCCTGGCTCCGACCTTCGTCTCGGTCACCTATGGCGCCGGCGGGTCCACCCGGGACCGCACGGTGCGGATCACCAGCCGGATCCTCAACGAGACCGGGATGGACGCGGTCGCGCACCTGACCTGCGTGGGCTCCACGGAGGCGGAGCTGCGCGAGGTGCTCGCGCGCTACCAGCTCGCCGGGATAACCAACCTCCTGGCGCTGCGGGGTGACCCGCCCGGCGGACCCGGCGGTGAATGGATCCCGGTCCCCGGCGGCCTGTCGCACGCCGATGAGCTGGTCCGGCTCGCCCGGCATTCCGGTGACTTCACGATCGGCGTCGCGGCGTTCCCCGAAGGGCACCCGGCGTCCCCGGACCTGCACACCGACGCCCGGGTGCTGGCTGCCAAGGAGCATGCCGGCGCGTCCTTCGCGATCACCCAGTTCTTCTTCCGGGTCGAGGACTACTTCACGATGGTGGCCCGGGCCATGGAACAGGGCGTGACGATGCCGATCCTGCCGGGGATCATGCCGGTCACGAACGTGAAGCAGATCGAGCGGTTCGCGGTCCTCTCTGGAGCGGCGTTCCCGGTCGAGCTGGCGGCGCGGTTCGAGGCGGTGGCCGACGATCCGGTGGCCGTGACCGACCTGGGCATCGAGGTCGCCACCGAGCTGTGCGAGAAGCTGCTCGCCGGTGGGGCACCGGGCCTGCACTTCTACACGCTCAACCGGTCGACGGCCACCCGCGAGATCTTCACCAGGCTCACCCGGTAGTCCACGAGCAGCGACGCGAGGAGATGGTGGGCATGGACAAGGGCATCTGGGTCACCGGGTCCGGGACTGCCGGGGGTGCGCGGGACGAATGCGTGATCACGGTGGGTTCTGAGGTGCGTCGCGCGTCAGCTGCCGGGGCCCTCGCCGCGTCCGCGGAGTCATTGGCGCAGATGCGCTCGGTGCTGCTGGCGTCCGGGCTCCCGGAGTCGGCCCTGTCCACCTCCGCGGTCAGCCTCACCCCGGTGTACGACCAGTACCCGACCGTGGCCGGGTTCCAGGCGGCGGTGCAGCTGACGGCCACGACCCGCGACATCGAGGCTGCCGGCGAGCTGCTGACCGCCGTCGTGGAGGTGGGTGGCGACGCTGCGCGCGTGCACGATGTGTCGTTCCGGCACAGTGATGCCTCCGCGCTGATGGGCCGCGCGCGCGATGCGGCGTGGGCCGACGCCGTGGGCCGCGCCAGCCAGCTGGCCGCGCTGGCCGGACGTGAGCTCGGCGAGGTGCTGGCCATCGACGAGACCGTCGGGCACCCGAGGCCACCGGGGCCGATGCGGATGGCCGCCATGGCGGAGTCGGACGCCGCGGGCAGGGTGTCTCTCGACGCCGGCGAGGGGTCGGTCGTCGTGAGCCTGACCGTCGGCTGGTCCCTGCGCTGACATGGACCGCGCCGCCTACCTGCAGCAGTGGTCGATGCTGCACGGCGGTGCCCGCCCCACCGGGGTCGTCGGTGGATGGCTGCGGATCGTGCATGCGGTGGCCGCGCCGCTGGCCCGGCTGCGGGTGCCCCCCGATGCGGTCACGCTGCTGGGGCTGCTGATCGCCTGCTCGGCGCCCGTGCTCGCCGGGCTCGGGCGCGCAGGAGTGCTGGTCGCCGCCGTGGTGATCGCCCTCAGCGGGTTGGTCGACTCCCTGGACGGGGCGGTCGCCGTGATGACCGGGCGAGTCAGCCGGTGGGGGGCCGTCCTCGATGCGGTCGCCGACCGGATCAGTGACGCGGCGTTCGTGGCCACGCTCTGGGTCGTCGGGGCCCCGGCCCAGGTGAGCGTGGCGGCTGTGGCCCTGTGCTGGTTGCAGGAGTACGCCCGTGCCCGGGCCGGTGGTGCCGGGATGGCCGAGGTGGGGGTGCTCACGGTCAACGAGCGACCGACCCGCGTGGTGGTGGTCGTGATGTTCCTGCTGGCCAGCGTCGCCCGGCCCGCGGATGATCCCGGTTGGGCGACCCTGGGTGCCTGGGCCCTGGTCGGGCTCGGGGTGATCGGGCTGGTGCAGTTGCTGGTGGTGGTCCGTCGCCGGCTCGGGGGCGGTGGCTGATGGACGCCGGGCAGGCGGCACAGCTGACCCTGGTCGTGGCTGTGATCGTGCTGGCCGCTGTGGGTGGGGTCCGCCTCGCCGCCCGATTCGGGGTTCCCGGCCTGCTGTTCTACCTCGCCCTGGGCCTGCTGCTCGGCGAGGACGGCCCCGGCGGGATCCCCTTCAACGACGCGGAGCTGGCCACGGCGCTCGGCTACGCCGGTCTGGTCATCATCCTGGCCGAGGGCGGGCTGACCACGCGCACGTCCACGGTTCGCCCGGTGCTCGTGCCGGCCACCCTGCTGGCCACCCTCGGCGTGGCGCTGAGCATCGTGCTCGTGGCCTGGCCGCTGCACTGGATCACGGGGATGGACCTGCGCACGGCCGTCCTGATCGCAGCGGTCCTGGCCCCCACGGACGCGGCCGCGGTCTTCACGGTCGCCCGTGGGCTGCGGTTGCCCTCGCGGCTGCAGACGCTCATCGAGGCGGAGTCCGGGCTCAACGACGCCCCGGTCGTGGTGCTGGTGGTGCTCCTGTCGACGACGGTCGGCAGCGACATGCCGGCCTGGCTGATCCCGATCGTGGTGGTGGCCGAGCTGGTGGGCGGCCTGGTCGTCGGCGGGCTCGTCGGGCTCTTCGCCCGGTGGTTGCTGCCCCGGCTCGCCCTGCCCGCCTCGGGGCTCTACCCCGTCGCGGTGATCGCGCTGCTGATGCTCGCCTACGGGCTGGCCGTCGTGCTGCACACCTCCGGCTTCGCTGCGGTGTACGTGGTCGCCCTGATCCTGGCCGCGTCCCCGTTGCCCCACCGCCGCTCGGTGCTCGGGTTCATCGAGGGGCTCGCCTGGACCGTGCAGATCGGGCTGTTCGTCATGCTCGGGTTGCTGGCCTTCCCCAGCCGCCTGGGGGAGTCGGTCGGGATCGCGCTCCTGGCGGGGGGGCTGCTCCTGGTGGTTGCCCGCCCGCTGAGCGTCCTGGCGTCCCTGGGTGCCTTCCTGCGCCCTGGGTGGGTCACCCGCAGGACACGGACGGAGCCGATGCCCTGGCAGTGGGTCGCCTTCGTCTCATGGGCGGGCCTGCGCGGTGCGGTCCCCATCATCTTCGCCACCATCCCGCTGGGATCCGGGCTGCCCGATGGTGAGCTGGTCTTCGACGTGACCCTGCTGCTGGTGATCATGCTCACGCTGCTGCAGGCGCCGACCATGCCGATGCTCGGGCGGCGGCTGGGCCTCGTGCGCACCGAGCGCGTGGGGGAGCTGACGGTCGAGGCCGCGCCCCTGGACACGATGCACGCGGCCCTGCTGGACCTGGACATCCCCACCGGCTCGCGGGTGGCGGGCACCTACGTCAGCGAGCTCCCGCTGCCCCCGGGCGCGGTGGTGTCGCTCGTGGTCCGCAGCGGCCACACCCTCGTGCCCGACCGCACCACCCGGGTCAAGGTCGGCGACCGGCTGCTCATCGTGTGCACGCTGCAGGCTCGCGAGGCCACGGAGCGGGCGCTGCAGTCGGTCTCCCGCAGCGGCCGGTTGGCAGGCTGGGCCGAGGGACGGCCCGACAGCGGCCCGCCCGAGGGGTCCGGCTGACTCAGGCGCGCCCCACCAGGTTCGCCACGATCTCCGCCGACATCCCGACCAGGGGCAGCCCTCCGCCGGGGTGCGCCGACCCGCCGACGAGGAACAGGCCGGGCACCGGTGAGGCGTTCTGCGGGCGCAGGAACGCCGCCCGCGCACCGTTCGACGAGGTGCCGTAGATGGCCCCGCCGGGGGCACCCGTCGCGCGCTCGAGGTCCGCAGGGGTGCGCAGCTCGCGCCAGAGGACGCGACCGGCCAGGTCGGTGCCCCGCTCGGCGAGGCGCGCCAGGACCTTGTCGGCGTAGGCGTCCGCCAGGCCCGGGGCGTCCCAGTCGATGGTGCCGGGCAGCCGGCCGCCCGGGGAGTGCCGGGGGGCGTTGACCAGGACGAACCAGGCCTCGCCGTCCTCGGGGCGCATGCCGGGGTCGTCGGGCACGCACGCGTAGATCGTGGGGTCCTCCACCGGCCGGGGGCGTCGGGCGAAGACGGAGTCGAACTCCGCGTCGTACTCCCGGGGGAACCACACGTTGTTGTGCGTCAGGCCGGGCGTGCGCCCCCGGACGGCCAGCAGCAGCACGAACCCGGACAGCGAGGGCGTCGCCCGGGCCAGCCGGCGCACCGGATCGCGCGGGGCCCGGTCGTCGAGCAGGCTGCCGTAGACGTGGCTGGCGTCGGCATTGGCCACCACGATGTCGGCGGGAAGGACCTCGCCGTCGGCCGTCCGCACCCCGGACACGCGGTCCCCGGACAGCAGGATGCGCGTGGCTGGGGTGGACAGGCGCACGGTGACCCCGCGCTCGTCGAGCCGGGCGCGCAGGGCGTCACCGAGGGTGCGCAGGCCGCCGGCGATGTGCCAGGCACCGAACGTGGCCTCGACGTAGGGGATGGTGGCCAGCACGGCCGGTGCGCGCCGTGGGTCCGAGCCGGAGTAGGTGGCATACCGGTCGAACACCTGCCTGGCCCGCCAGTCGGTCAGCGTGGCGTGACCCAGCCCGCGCAGCGTCTGCCAGGGGGCGACCGTGCGCACGGCTGCGAGGTCGCGGGCCAGGGGGATCAGGTCGCGGGCCCCGGTCAGCGGCGACTCCAGGAACGGGCGGCGGGTGGCCGCCCACATCCGCCCCGCACGCTCCATCAGCGCGCGCCACTGGTCGGCCGACCGCCCGCCGAGCGCGTCACCCATCGCGGCCGCGCCCATCCCGACACCGACCCCGGGCATCGGCAGCATCGCGCCGTCAGCGAAGCGGTAGGTGAACCCCGGGTCCAGCGGGACCAGCTCGACGCTGTCCTCCAACGGGCCACCGGTCTTGAGGAACAGGTCGCGGTACACGGCTGGGATCGTGAACAGGCTGGGACCGGTGTCGAAGGCGAACCCGTCGCGGCGGAAGGTCCCCAGCTTGCCGCCGTGGGTGTCGCCGGCCTCGATCACGGTGACGTCGTGGCCCTTGACCCGAAGCCTGGCCGCGGCGGCCATCCCGCCCATGCCAGCGCCGATCACGATGATGCGTGCCATGCCCGGAACCCTACGTCGACCGTTCAGAGGGCGGTCCCCCGGATCGCATCCCGGTCGTGCAGGCGCGAGGCTGTGGGGGTGAGCAGCTGGGATGTCGATGTCGCGGTCGTGGGTTCGGGCTTCGGTGGTGGGGTGGCGGCCCTCAGGCATGCGCAGGCGGGTCGCTCGGTGGTCGTCCTCGAGCAGGGCCGTCGGCTGAGTCCTGCGGACCTCGAGGCCGGTGGTCGCCGGACGCGGGACCTGCTCTGGGAGCCGCGGGCCAGGCTGCACGGCTACTTCCAGCAGACGCTGCTGCGGCACGTGATGATCGTGCATGGGGTCGGCGTCGGGGGCGGCTCGATCGTCTATGCGGGCGTGCTGCTGCACCCGAAGCCCGACGCGTGGCAGGCGGCCGGCTGGGCGGCCACGGGGCTGGACTGGGCGGCGGAGCTGGCCCCGCACTACGAGACGGCAGCCGGGATGCTGGGCCGCCAGACGAACCCGCACTCGGGCGCGCAGGATGCCTGGCTGAGGTCGGCGGCGACCGACCTGGGGGTGGCGGGGACGTTCGCCGCCACCCCGCAGGGGATCTCCTTCGCCGACTGCGTCCGGTGCGGGGCGTGCATCACCGGCTGCCCGCACGGGGCGAAGAACAGCATCGACCGCACCTACCTGGCCCGGGCGGAGGAGCTCGGCGCCCGGGTGCGACCCCGCTCGAAGGTGGTCCGGCTGGTGCGTCTGGCCGGGGGTGGCTGGCGCCTGGACCTCGCCGACCCGCTGCGCCGGGGCGCGTCGGCGGGGAGCATCAGCGCTCGTGAGGTGGTGCTCAGCGCTGGCGTCCTGGGCACGACGGCGCTGCTGCTGGCCTCGCGGGATCGCTGGCGGACGCTGCCGTGGGCTTCGCCCGCCCTCGGGGAGCACGTGCGCACCAACTCCGAGGCGTTCACGGCCGTGCTGCAGCCACGAGGCGGGGTTGACGTCACCGATGGGGCCACGATCAGCAGCGACTTCCACCCCGATGAGCTGACCCATGTCACCAACAACCGCTTCCCGCGCTCGTTCGGGTTCATGCGCTGGTACCTGTCGCCGCTCGTGGCCGGGGACACCCAGGGCTCCCGGGCGCGGGCCACCGTGGGAGCGGTCCTGCGGGATCCGGTCGGCGCCACCGCCAACGCACGGGCCCGCGACTGGTACCGGCGGGTGACGGTCCTGACCGTCATGCAGCACGACGACAACGAGCTGTCGCTGCACCTGCGACGGGGACCCCTCGGGTGGGGGCTGCGCTCGCGGCTGGCGCCGGGCGCACCGGCGATACCGACCTACCTGCCCCAGGCGAACGCCTCGGCCACGGCCGTGGCGCGGGCCAGTGGGGGGACGGCCTACGGGACGTTGCTCGATCCGGTCCTCGGCGTCGGGTCCACCGCGCACATCCTGGGAGGTGTGGTGATCGCGGCCACGCCGGCCGATGGCGTGGTCGACCCGGCCCATCGGGTCTTCGCCACGCCCGACGGGGACGTCCACGAGGACCTGCGGGTGCTCGACGGCAGCGTGGTGCCGGCCAACATCGGGGTGAACCCGGCGCTGACCATCACGGCGATGTCCGAGCGCGCGATGGCCCTGCGCTGACCTGCACCGCTCGGCCCTTCCAGGCGAGCTGGCCGCGCTCATGGCGCCACCACGAGAGTGCGGTCAGGCCGTCGAGGGCGAGGATGGACAGGGGGTGGGACCATGCGTCGGCAGCACGACCGCCGGTCCGCCGGGCTACCAGGACACGACCGGCCACGCCTGCGGCGTACCCTGCCGCGCCGAGGGCTCGGGTGCCGGGCGACCTCGCCAGCAACGCCGCAGCCGGCGGCAGCACGTAGGTGAACGTCAGCAGGCCCGTGGCACCCGCGGAGCCCATGGGGGATCCGAACGCAGCCCAGAGCGACTTGGTGTAGCCGTCGACGAGCTCTGCGCGGCTGGTGTACATCCGGCAGGTGGCCAGGTCCGTGCCGTCGGTGACGGTGGCCCGCCCGCCGGTCGCCTTGACGGCGCGTGCCAGGGCGATGTCCTCGAGGACCTCGTGGCGCACGGTCGCGTGGCCACCGGATCGTTCGTAGGCCGTCGGGGTGATCGCCAGGACCTGGCCGTTGGCCGCCGTCAGGGATGGGCGTGGGGAGTCCTCGGCCAGGCCCAGGGGCAGGGTCGTCATCCACGACCACTGGAGCAACGGTTGCACGAGTCGTTCGGCGGCGGTGCCGGCGAGCTGGCGCGGGTACGGGCTGGCCAGGTCGAGCCCGGAGTCACGCATGAGGCCGGCGATCCGGTGGACCGCGTCCGGGGCCAGGCAGACATCGGCGTCCACGAACAGCAGCAGGTCAGGGGTCGGGTCCTCGGCCAGTGCGGCCAGGGCCAGGCGGTGGCAGGCCCACGGCTTGCCCAGCCAGCCCTCTGGTGGGTGGTCGGCGCCGCCCTCGATCAGGGCGAACCGGGGGTCGTCGGCCACCCGTGCCCGGATGAGGTCAGCGGTTGCGTCGGTCGACCCGTCGTCGAGGACGATCACCCGCAGCTCCCGGTGGTCCTGGGCCAGCAGGCCAGCCAGGCACGGCTCGATCCGGTGCGCCTCGTCGCGGGCCGGGAGCAGGACGGTCACGCGGACCTGTTCGGCGGGGTGGCCCGGGGTCGGGACCGGGGCGGGACGCAGGTGCCGGGTGTTCCACGCGGTGTGGGCGGTGAGCCCGGCGGCCAGGGCGGTGGCGACCAGGATGGCTGCGCGGCCGGGCCTCATGTCGCGCCAACCATCGTGTCCCGAGGGGAGCGCCGCAGCTCGGGCACCACCACGCAGGCCCAGGGGATGACCGTGACGCCCATCGCGAGGCCTCCCCAGAGGGCGACCGCGGGACGACCGAAGAACACCGCTGCGGCCATCACGTTCGAGGCGTAGATCCAGAGCATCAGCAGGTGCGGCATCCGGTCGTCGGCCGCGGTCCGTGGCAGGTGGTCCAGCACCCAGAAGATGAGCAGCCCGGTGGCGAACCAGCCCCCGTAGTTGGTCAGCGGGATGCCGGGGGAGCCGGGAAGGGCCGGCGTCGGGTCGGCGAACGCCCAGTGCCCCTCGCCGACCATCTGCGGATCGAGGAACACGTCCCACGCCGTGATCGTCCACGCGCCGACCAGGACGACCTGCCACCGTCGGGCTCCTCCCAGCCGCCGGGCGAGCAGCAGCATCGGGTATGCGGCCATGCACCAGGCCAGGGGGATCAGCAGGGGGACGTCGAGGACCATCGGTCCGAGCCGGTTGCCATAGCGGTAGGCGCCGAACGGGTATCCGGTCGCGGTGCCGATCGCCTCGACCGCCAGGCCGATCGCCGCCGTGGCCCCGTACAGGCGCGCCGCCCAACCGAGCCCGCGGTGGACGGCGGCGTGGCAGGCGCCAGCGGCGGCGAGCAGCAGCACCGAAGTGATGGTGGCGGCGTCGCGCAGGTCCTCGGGGAGCAGCACCCAGATGATCTGGGACAGCACCCCGGCCGCACCGAGGATCCACGCAAGTGCGCGCAGGGTCGGCGGGGCGGTGGCGGGCACGCCGACGATCCTAGGCGGGGCTCCGTGCCGCGGCGTTGAGGTCCACCGATCGGGGCTACCCGGCCTCGGGTGCCGGGACGGGCCGGCCGGCGACGGTGCCCTCGGCGGAGAGCAGCGCGAACCGCGCGAACAGCTCCTCGGAGTACCAGCCGAGCTGCGCGGTCTGGGCGATCACCTGCTGGTGCGCCGGACGGCGGTAGGCGAACGCCGAGAGCGCAGCGCCGTCGGACCAGGTCGAGAAGGTGCCCTGCAGCCCGACCGGGGCCTCGCCGATCCCCATCGCGAAGGTGAGTCCGCCGCCCTGTGTCACGTCGAGGGCCACGGGCGGCACCGAGCTCCAGAACGTCCGCCACATCCGGGGCTTGATCCGCCCGCGGGTGATCGCGGCGATGGGGCCGTCCCACCGGGGCGGTACCGGGCTGCCGAACGGCTGCTGCTTGGCCCAGAGCCCGCGGCTGCTCAGCGGGCGCATGATCCAGGTGGCCGACTCCTCGGCGATCCGATCCCAGTCCCGGGCCACGCGGGATTCGCTGAACTGCACCGGTCCGTTGTCATCGGCCCAGCACAGCAGGACGCCCCAGTGGCGTGCATCGGCATCCAGCGGGGTGAACGTGCGCCCGTTGCCCGTGCCCAGCAGCTTGGCGAACCGAACCCCTGGGAGGGCGCGGACCGGGCGCCGGTGCCGGGCCATGAGGGTGACAGCGGTGGGGATGTGCCGGGGAGGAACCCCCCAGATGTGCAGGCTCACGACGGCGGGGGTCTCGGACACTGTCCCAGTATCCCCGGAGGGAGGGCGTCGAACATCGCGACCGCCCGCTACCCGGGGACCAACACGTCCTGGCGGCCGGTGATCATGATCACTGATCTGTCGGGACGCAGGGTCTCGATGTGATGGCCGTCTGGTGACCATCGGAGTCCGAATCCGCGTTCGTGGACCGCCTTGTGATGGAAATGGCAGACCAGCACGAGGTTGCGTTCGTCGGTGGGGCCTCCGTCCTCCCAATGGACCATGTGGTGCGCCTGGCACCACATCGCTGGTGCCGAGCAACCGGCGAAGGCGCAGTGCCGGTCGCGTATGTCGAGGATCCTGCGCAGTGCCGGGGGCACCACCCGCGCGGATCGCCCGAGCCGTAACGGGATTCCGCCCGCGTCGACTGTGAGCGACTGCATGACCGCGTCGCAGGCCAGCCGTTGGCGGGCGAGCCCGCTGAGCGACAGTTCGCCCATGGTTCCGTCCGTCCGGTCGATGAGCTCGGTCTGCGACGGCGCGGCGAGATCCTGCTGGTGGCGTCCCGGACCGTGTGCGCTGGGCGCCCCGCTCGCGCGGGTGATGACCATAATGTGGGGTCGGACGCCCTTGTGGGTGGGGAGCCCGGCGGAGAGCTCGCCGCTGAGGAGGGCCCCGAGCGCGTCGTGACGCAGCTGGGCGAGGTTCCGTCCGCTGTCCTCGGCGCGGGTCGCCTCGCAGACCGACTCCAGGGCCATCGACAGTGCCAGCCCGGTCTCGGTGTCGAGGATCCCGGACAGCGCCCACATCCCGTCGGTGCCGTAGCGGGACAGGAACAGCTCGCGGCGTTCGGCCTGCGCGGCGTCGCCGTGGTCAACGACCGGGACGGCGATCCCCTGTGCACGCAAGGATGCGTCGTGCTCGGCGTCGGCGAGCGCGGCCCAACGCTCCACGAAGCGGGCGAACCTGGGTTCGCTGACCTCCGCGGCCGTCCTCGTGGCCAGCTCCTCGACGTCGGCCAGGGAAGCCCACCGGTGTGGCTTCGCGCGGGCGGCGCCGACCAGGAGCCGGACATGGCCGAGCCGGACGTCACCTCGCAGGGCGGCCTCGGCCATCAGCGGCAGCGCCCGCAGGTCGCGTCCGGAATGCATGCGGGCACGTGCTGCCGCCGGATGCTCGGTCGCCCGTGCCGCTATCCACGCCGACCCCGATCGGGCACCATCGGCGGCCCAGTCGGACCCGCCCTCGAACGTGTCGGCCCAGACTGCTCGCAGTGTCCCCAGCCGCTCAACAACCCGACCGAGGCGGAGCAACGCGTCGCCCAGCTCGCCCGGGGGCGGCTGACTTCGCACCGGCTCGGTCCGGCCCGCGGGGTCGGTCCGACACCCCGTCAGGTACGCGACCTGCAGTTCGATCGCCTCGAGCTCACACAGCACCGACATGGATGGTCCTCCCCATGGAGTCGCAGGAGCATCAGGGATGCATCGCCACGACAGCGACATCGGATCGGGCCTCACCCATCAGGACCGCGTCACGCAGATCGCGAGGTCCTCACCTGATCAAAGGCCTCAGGGCTGCCCGCACCCCGCGCCGCCCGGAACAATCGTCCGGGACACCCATGTCGCACGATCCGAAGCGCCGAGATTCTCGGGCTACCGGAGGCGACATCTTCGAACTGATGTTCGAACTCTCTCACAGTCAATGCCGTGCCCGTCAACCCTGTGCGGCGCCGACGCGGCTCGACTCGACGGTCCGGGCCCCTGCCCTCCCGATCGCTGCGTCCTGCTGGACCAGCTCGCACGGGGATGGTGCACGGGGGTTGACGTTGTCGGACCCCAGGCGTACGGTGAAGCCAGTTCGAACACCCGTTCGAACGTGGTGCAGGTGGAACCGTCGACCCCGGACCGCCAGCACCCGGGGATCGGCCTGTGCCTCGGCGAGGGAAGCGCAGGAGTGCAGGCCGATCCCCCCGCACAGCCGTCTTCCCCGGCGCGCGACCACACACTGCCAGGAGGATGCAATGAGCCGTAAATATGCCGATCCGATCGATGTCCGCCGCACGGGGGAGCGCCTCCCCGGGGACCGCACCCCTGAGGACCGCCCCGACCAGTTCCTGTGGCGCGGACGGCTGTACGTGGTGCGCGCTGTGATCGCCCACTGGATCGAGTCCAGCGCATGGTGGGGCGGGTCCCGGCGCGCGCTCGAGGGCGCCCTGCCGGCGCATGAGCACGAGGTGTGGCGCGTCGAGGCCCAGGCGGGTCGCTCGGATGCCTCCGGTGTGTACGACCTGCGCCGGGACATGGTGGCCGACCGCTGGGTCCTGGCCCGGGCGATGGACTGACACCACGTGCAGTGGCACGAGAACTGATCGCACTGATTCGACGAGGAGGAGCCAGATGAGCGCCGTTCCCATGAGCCCCCCTGTGCCCTACCAGGCCCGCGAGCTGCTGGGCAGTGCGGCTCGGGGCCTGCTCGAGGCCTACGCGACCCCGGATCCGGCACGCCGGTACGCCACCGCCCACCTGGCGGCGCTGCGGGCGGCGGCCGCGGTCCTTGCGGCCCGGGCGCACCCGGTGCGCCAGGGGCGGATCCGCAGCGTCTGGACGTTGCTGCCCGTGGTCGCTCCCCAGATGCAGGAGTGGGCCGCCTTCTTCGCGGCCAACGCCACGAAGCGTGCCGCAGCCGACGCCGGGCTCCCTGTGGTCAGCCAACGGGAGGCCGATGACCTAGTGCGCGATGCCGAGTCGTTCCTGATCCAGGTCGCTGCGGTGATCGGGGTCGACCAGCAGTCGATCCTGCCCAACGAGTTCTAGGCGTGCGTGGTGTCGGGATTCGTCCACCTGCACGTGGCCTCGGGCTACTCGCTGCGCTATGGAACCTCCCGGCCCGAGGCCCTCGTGGAGCGGGCTGCGGCGATGGGGCAGGACGCCCTTGCGCTGACCGATCGCGACGGCGCCTACGGGGCGGTGGCCTTCGCGCTGGCCTGCCGGGAGGCGGGCATCAGCCCGATCCTCGGCGTGGATCTCGCGGTCGGCCCGCAGGTGCCGCAATCCGGTCCGCCGGCCCGGCCGCAATACCGTGCGCCCACGCCGGCCCGGGGCGGGGTGACGGTGGACCCGGGGCATCCGCGGGTCGTGCTGCTCGCCCGCGGAGCAGCGGGCTGGGCCTCGTTGTGCCGGGTGGTCTCAGCCGCGCACCTGTCCGGGGAGCGTGGCCGGCCACAGGTGACACTGCCGATGCTCGGCGAGCACGCCCAGGGGCTGGTGGCGCTGCTCGGGCCGGACTCCGACGTGGGCAGGGCGCTGGCTCGCCGCCGGCCCGACGAGGCCGAGCACCTGCTGGCCGGATGGCGCCACGTTCTGGGGGCCGAGGTGTCCATCGAGGTGGTCTCCCATCGCAGCGGAGCGCGTGGGGACCGGCCCACGCTGTCCAGCGCGTTCGCCGGCCGGATGCTGACCTTCGCCGGCAGGGTGGGTGCTCCGGCTGTGCTGACCAATGCAGTCCGCCACCTGACGCCAGAGCAGGCTCCGGTCGCCGATGTCCTGGACGCGATCCGCCGGCTGGTCCCGCTGAACCCGCGCCACCTGGACCGCGCGAACGCCCAGGGCTATCTCAAGGACGACAGCGAGATGCACGTGGTCGCCGAGGAGGTCGCTGCTGCGGCCTCGATGGGTCGGTCAGGGATGCAGCGGCTGCTGGCGGCGACTCGCGACCTGGCGGACTCCTGCCGGCTGGACCCAGCCGCGGACCTGGGCATCGGCTCGGTGCACGTCCCCGAGCTCGACGTCCTGTTCCCCTCCGGCGCCCCGGGGCTGGGGCGCGAACAGATCCGCAGTGCCCCGACGTCAGCCCAGGCCGCGATGGCCGACCGGGTGCTGCTCCACCGCTGCCGGGCGGAGCTCGACCAGCGGTTCACCACATTGCGCTCGCACCGGGCAGCCACCGAGCGGCTCGAGGCGGAGCTGGCCACCATCGCCACCCTCGGCTACGGCGGCTACTTCCTGACCGTGGCCGAGGTCGTCGACCTGATCAAGGAGATGGGCGTGCGGGTCGCGGCGCGGGGGTCCGGTGCAGGCAGCCTGGTCAACCACCTGCTGGGCATCTCCGGGGTCAACCCCCTGGAGCACGGCCTGATCATGGAGCGGTTCCTGTCCCCGCTGCGCCAGGCGCTTCCCGATATCGACATCGACGTGGAGTCCGCACGGCGCACCGAGATCTACACCCGGATCCTCGAGCGGTTCGGCGGCCAGCGGTGCGTGGCCGTGTCGATGATGGACACCTACCGGGTCCGCCACGCGGTCCGTGACGTGGGCGCCGCGCTGGGCCTCCCGCCGGGGGAGGTCGATGCGTTCGCCAAGGCGTTCCCGCACATCCGGGCCCGCGACGCCCGTGCCGCGTTGGTCGACCTGCCCGAGCTGCGCAGCTCCGGCATGGGGCGGCTGGCGGCACAAGGGCGGCTGGACGGGTTCCTGGACCTGGTGGAGGCCCTTGACGGCCTGCCCCGGCACGTCGCGCTGCACCCCTGCGGCGTCCTGCTCAGCGACGGCTCACTGCTGGACCGGACCCCGGTGGAGGCCAGCTGGATGGGGTTCCCGATGAGCCAGTTCGACAAGGACGCCGTCGAGGAGATGGGGTTCCTCAAGCTCGACGTCCTGGGCATCCGGATGCAGTCGGCGATGGCCCATGCCCTCGATGAGGTGGTCCGCCTCGGCGGGGAGTCGATCGTGCTGGACGCCACCCCGCTGGACGACCCGGACACCTTCTCGATGATCCGCACCACCCACACGCTGGGCTGCTTCCAGATCGAGTCACCCGGCCAGCGCGAGCTGATCGGCAAGTTCGCCCCCGAGACCTTCGCCGACATCATCGTCGACATCTCGTTGTTCCGCCCCGGCCCGGTGAAGTCCGACATGGTCACCCCGTTCCTGCGGGCCCGCCAGGGTTGGGCCGACGCCGACCTGATCCATCCCGACCTCGAGCCGGTGATCGCCGAGACCCACGGTGTGGTCGTCTTCCACGAGCAGGTCATCGGCATCATCGCGGTGATGACCGGGTGCAGCCTCGCCCAGGCCGACGAGGTCCGCCGGACGATGGGCTCCCCGGAGGGCCAGGCCCAGGTCCGGGCGTGGTTCTACCCGTTGGCGCTGGAGCGCGGCTACGGCCTCGAGGTGGTCGAGCGGGTCTGGGACGTGCTGCGCGCCTTCGCCTCGTTCGGGTTCTGCAAGGCGCACGCGGCCGCCTTCGCCCTGCCCACCTACCAGTCGGCCTGGCTGAAGGCCCACCACCCGGCGGCGTTCCTGGCCGGCGTGCTCACCCACGACCCGGGCATGTACCCCAAGCGGCTGATCCTCGACGATGCCCGCAACCTGGGGATCAGCATCCTCGGCCTCGACGTCAACCGGTCGGATGTGGTGTACCGGGTCGAGCCCTGCCCCACCCCGGCGGCCCGCCCCACCTTGCCCGGCCTGCCCGATGGCAGTGCCCACGGGATCCGGTTGCCGCTGACCGAGGTCAAGGGGATCTCCTCGGCCGAGGTGGAGCGGATCGTCGCCGGGCAGCCGTACGCCTCCCTGTCCGACCTCTGGCAGCGGGCTGCGGTGGCCACCCCCGTCGTGGAGAACCTGGTGCTGGCTGGGGGGTTCGACACCATCTACGGGATCGACCTATCCTCGGGTGCCCGACTGCGTGGCCAGGTGACCCGACGGGACCTCCTGCTGGAGGTGGCCGACTGCGAGCGGCTGGCACGCAGTGCGCGGGCCGGCAGCAGCCGCGGTCGCCGGGCGCCGCGACGCACCGATACCCGCACCGATCCCCGTGCGCAGCGAGCTGCCAACGCGTGGGGGCCCGGCCGGGCGGCCGGGTCGGAGGGTCCCCCCGGCCCCGCCGACCCGGCCCTGGCCGCCGCCGCGCAGTCGCAGGCCCCGGCTGCGGTCCGGGCCAGCGAGGTGCAGCTGTCCCTCGAACTGCCGATGGGTGGGCAGGGGCACAGCAGCGGACTGCCGGAGATGTCGACGGGGGAGGGCGTGCGCGCGGAGCTCGACGTCCTCGGGATGGATGTCAGCCACCACGTGCTGGACTTCTACCGACCGATGCTCGCCGACCTCGCCGTGGTTCCAGCCCGTGACCTGCTGGCCCAGCGCTCGCAGAGCCAGGTGTGGGTCGCCGGGGTGAAGGTCGCCACCCAGACCCCGCCGATCCGCAGTGGCCGACGGGTCGTGTTCCTCACCCTGGACGACTCGACCGGCCCGGTCGACGCCACCTTCTTCGAGGACGCCCAGGACCCCTACGCCAGCACGGTCTTCTCCGGCTGGCTGCTGATGGTCCGCGGAGTGACCAGGCGCACCGGGCCGCGCGGCATCTCGATCCGGGCGACCGGGTGCTGGGACCTCGGGGTCGTGCATGAGATCTGGCAGGCGGGTGGCCGCGACGCAGTGGCCGAGTACGTCGCCTCGTTCCCGACGGTCGACACCCGGACCCGCAGGGCTGCCGAGGTCATCGACGTCCCAGTCGAGGCCGCCGGAGCGGATGCGGGGGAGCCCACCGGACGCTCGCCGGTCGGGATCGGGCGGACGGCTGCCGGGGGGATGGGCCAGCGCCGACGGGTCCTGGTGCACGCCAGCGGGTTCAAGCAGTCGCCCTACGCTGACATCAAGCCGGCAGGGGAGGACCCGGCTGTGGTGCCGCCCAAGGCCCCAGCCGCCCGGACCCGTGCGCCTGGCAAGCTCTGGCACGCCAGCCCCGGGAGCAGCGGGTGGTAGGAAGACCCCGAGGAGGTGCCACGTGAGCCGCAGCCAGATCACCCGCCCGCACGCGCCCACGGGCCTGGGTGACGACGATGCGGGCTGCCCGATCCTGCACGTCGACATGGATGCCTTCTTCGCCTCCGTGGAGGTCGCCAGGCGTCCCGAGCTGCGCGGCAGGGCGATGATCGTCGGCGGGGTGGGAAGTCGAGGTGTGGTGGTCGCCGCCACCTACGAGGCTCGCCAGTACGGCATCCACTCGGCGATGCCGATGAGTCGGGCACTGCGGCTGGCCCCCGACATCATCGTCGTCCCCCCGGACCACTCCCACTATGCCGAGGTGTCGGCCTCGGTCATGGAGCTGTTCACCGCGATCACCTCCCGGGTGGAGGTGCTGGGACTGGACGAGGCCTTCCTCGACGTCTCCGGGGCCCGGCGCACCCGTGGCTCGCCCCGGGCGATCGCCGAGATGATCCGCGCGCAGGTGCACGACGAGCAGGGCATCACGTGCTCGGTGGGGGTCGCCCCCACCAAGTTCGTCGCGAAGCTGGCCTCCACCCAGTCCAAGCCCGACGGGTTGCTGGTGGTCCCCGCCGACCGGGTGATCTCCTTCCTGCATCCCATGCCCGTCGGGGCGCTCTGGGGGGTGGGGGAGCGCACCGAGGAGCAGCTGCACCGGCTGGGCCTGCGGACTGTCGCCGACATCGCCCACACGCCACGGGCGACCCTCATCCGGGCCCTGGGCCAGGCGTCCGGAGCGCACCTCGCCGAGCTCGCGTGGGGCCGCGACGATCGCGTGGTCAGCACCCACGAGCGTGAGCGCAGCGTGGGCGCCGAGGAGACGTTCGCCCGTGACGTCGACGATGCAGAGGTGATCCTGGCCGAGCTGCTCCGCCTGTCGGAGAAGGTGGGCTCCCGGATGCGCCGGGCCGGGTTCTCCGGCACCACGGTCTCGATCAAGGTCCGGTTCGCCGACTTCGCCACCATCACCCGCTCGCACAAGCGCAAGGTGCCCACCGACTCCAGCCGGGAGATCTTCCATGAGGCACGGGCGCTTTTCCACGCCCTGCACCTGGACCGCGCGCGGATCAGGCTCGTCGGCGTGCGCGTCGAGGGCATCCTCGACAGCGAGGAGGTCGAATCCCAACTGGTCCTCGGGGCGCCGGACCGGGGGTGGCGTGAGGCGGAGGAGGCCGTCGATCGCCTGTCCGCCAAGTTCGGCTCGGGCAGCGTCCGACCTGCGCGGCTCCTCCCCGACCCAGCCGCGGAGGACGGTGCCCCGGCCCCCGGACGCGGTCAGAAAGCCGGCGGATCGGGCGCGCCATCCACCCCTTGACCAACTGGTCGCGCGTAACATGCCGGTTCGGGTTTCCTATTCGGCGAACCCTGCCTATTCTGTGTTGTGTCAGCCCGTTCGCGACGCCCAGTAGGAGGTCAGCGTGCCCCTCTCCGAGCACGAGCAGCGCCTGCTTGAGCAGATGGAACGGGCCCTCTATGCCGAGGACCCCAAGTTCGCCACCAGCATGCGCAACTCCCGAGGCGGTGCAGGTGACCGCCGTCGCGTGGCCTTCGGCGTCGTCGCACTGCTCGTCGGGCTCGGGCTCCTCGTCGCAGGCGTGGCCGCGAAGCTCGTGGTCGTGGGCGTGATCGGCTTCCTGGCGATGCTCGGCGGGCTCTGGCTGGCGATCAGCGCCCTGCGCCCCGGGCCGGAACAGCCTGCCTCCCCCGCAGGGCCGGGGGCTCCCACCAACATCTCGAGCCGGTCGCGGAAGACCTCGCGGTCCAAGCAGCGATCGGGCGAGTCGCTGTCCGACCGCATGGAGGAGCGCTGGCGCCGCCGGCGGGAGACCGGCGACTTCTGATCCTCCAGGACGACCAACGGCCCCACCCACTGAGGATGGGGCCGTTCGTGCTTCTGGCGCGCCTACCCCGCGTGGGCGTCGAGCCAGGCGACGACGTCAGCGAGCACCGCGTCCTTCTCCGGTTCGTTGTGGGGCTCGTGGAGCAGCCCCGGGTAGATCCGCACAGTCACGTCCCCCTCGACCTTGCTCGCGAACTCCTCGGTTCCCCTGGCATAGGCGATCGGGTCATCAGAGCCGTGGACCATCAGCAGCGGCAGGCTGAAGTCGCCTGCGTGGGCGAGGGCCCAGTCCGCACCTTCTGCACCGTCCTTGCCCAGGGCGAAGGAGGCCTTGTCATGGACCAGCGGATCGGCCCTGTACGCCTCGAGCACGGCGGGATCACGGGACAGCCCGGAGTCATCGAGGCCTGAGGGGATGGCGATCGTGGGAAGCGCGGAACCGAGCAGCTTGGCTGCCGTCATCTTCAGCTGCTGCTCCAGGACAGGGCTGCGCAGTCCTGCGCTGGAAACCACCACCCCTGCAAGGTCGGGACGCTGGCGCAGCACGTAGGTCAGCACGAGCAGGCCGCCCAGGGAGTGGCCGTAGAGGAATCGGGGCACGCCGGGAACCCGTGCTCGGGCATCGGCCAGGCAGGCGGCGATGTCCTCCATCGTCCGATCGAACGGGGTGTGGCCCCGGCCTCCCGGTGAGCGGCCGTGTCCACGCAGATCGAAGCTGCCCACGGCATATCCGGCGTCGTTCAGGCGCTGGGCGACGTGGGCATGGCGGGCAGAGTGCTCGCCCAGCCCGTGGACGTGGACGACGGTGGCCTTGGTGACGCCCTTCGGTTGCCACCATGTGGCGCTCAGGGCTGTGCCGTCGGCGGAGTACAGGGTGTGGGTCTGCTCAGTCATGGACGCATCATCGCGCACTCCGCCCGCGGTCGACGACGGGGGTGCGGAGGCGCCGGAGACCAGCCCAGCGCGCGCCTACCCCGCGCCTACCCCGCGCCCGCGCGGCCCCGGCCCCGAGCCATGACGCCCGCGAGCACCGAGGGTGGAGCCGCAGCGGCAACAGCGCGGCGTACCCACCCCGCACGACGCCCCAGCGATCGACGGACCAGGCGGACATCACCGGTGAGGGCTCCCGGCCGGGGGGCAGCACTCACCAGCACCGCACGCTCAGCAACCGCACGCTCAGCAAGCAGCACGCTCGCGGACGGCCCACCCGCCGGGGCGGGAGCGCCGCTCGCATCGGTCCCCGCAGCTCCGGGAGACCCCGCTGATGCTCCGTAGCGCTGCCACTCGACGGCGCGCAGGATTCGCGAGACGGCGTCCTCGACCGCGGCCGGGTCTGCAGTCCCGGCGGGCCCACCGCTGTCCCGGACCAGGGCCGCCACCGCGGTGAGCGTGATCCGGGGGGTGGCGGACTCCGTGCCGAGCCTCAGGTCCACCATCGTGTCGACGACCTCCCGGTACGCGCAGGTCCCGTCCCCGGTGCGCGCGCGGCGCCGGCGGCGGACCAGGCGCACGGCCGCCGGCGCCAGGAGCAGGACCAGGACCAGGACCGCCAGGGCCCAGCGCACGGGCAGGCCCTCTCCACCCGACTGCTGTCCCCCGTCGCCGCCAGCCAGCTCGTCGGGGACCCCCGCCGGCACGCCGGTGCTGCTGGCCGTGGGCGCCGCCGACGACTGGGACGGTGCCGCTGTCGGATCGTCGGAGGACTGGGCCGACGACGTGTACCCCGGCGTGGTGGTGGTCGGTGCCCCGGGCGTCGGCTCGAACCGAACCCACCCGGCGCTACCCATCCACAGCTCCGGCCAGGCGTGGGCGTCGGTTCCGCGCACCACCCACTGGTTGCCCTCCAGCCGACCCTGGGTGAACCCCACCACCACGCGAGCAGGGATGCCCACCGAACGGGCCATGAGCGCCATGGTGGCGGCGAACTGCTCGCAGTACCCGACCCGCTCCTCCAGGAAGGACGTCAGCGCGTTCTCGTCGGAGCCGCCCTCGATCTGCGTGGAGTAGGTGAACCGGCCATCGGTGGTGAACCAGCGCTGCAGTGCGATCGCCGCATCGAAGGGAGTCGCCGAACCCGCCGTGATGTCACGGGCCAGCTGCGGCAGCTCCTCGCCGGTCAATGGGGTTGGGTCCGCGAGGTTCTCGCCGAACACCTGCTCGGGCCGGGGTGGCACCGTGCTGGCAGCGCGCAGGTCGTCCGGGTCGAGGGCGGGCGCCGTCGCCACGAGGCTGATCCGGGTCCCCTCGACGGTGTCGCCGTCGGCACGCAGGGGCAGGGAGGTGCGCTGATCCCACACCACGGGCCAGTCGCCCAGGGAGAGGTAGGACCCGCTCGGGCTGGGCAGCGTCGTGCCGCCCAGCGGCCCGACGTCGATCTGGTACTCGGCGAGCGGGCCCCCGGGTGGTCGGTCGACCGCGGGGACGCTGCCGTCGGCGCGTGCCGGCGGCAGCGGGGCGGTCTGGTTGGGGCCGACGGGCTGCCACTGCTCACCGTCGAAGAGCTCGAGGATCGCCAGGCGGAGGTAGTCGGGGCGTGCGGCCGTCGTCGCGAGGGTGAGCACGGGTCGGACGTCGTTGCCGACCAGGGATCGGCGCAAGGAGACCAGCGCATCCACCTGCACGGTCCCGCCACCGGATCCGCCACCGATCTCGACAGGCTCGGCCGGCCCCCGCAGGGTCACCACGCCGCCGGCGATCAGGGCCAGGGCGGTCGTCGCCCCGGCGATCGCCAGACCTGTGCCGGGGGATCCGGCGCGGGCGCCCGGGCTCCACCGTGAGGCACGGTCGCGCTGCAGGGCGGACAGGACGGCCAGCCAGCCCAGGGCGACGAGCACGAACGCCCACCAGGGGGCAGACCCCCGGTTGACCAGCCAGGGGACCACGAACAGTGCCCCGAGCGGGAGCAGGGTCATCCCGGGCAGGTCGAGGCCGGCGGCCAGCGTGTCCACGACGAGTGCGGCCAGGCCGATCCCGGCGACGATGAGCAGGAGCAGCCCCGGGTCGGGTCCGGCGGGCGGAACGGTCGCCATGGAGTAGTCGCGGCCCTGGGCTGCGAGCTCCCGCAGGCGGGCGAACGACGCGGGCCCCGGGACGAATCCCCAGCGGGCCTCGGACCGGGCGAAGATCAGGGCCAGGCTCACCAGGAGGGCGGCGAACTGCAGCAGCGGCTGCAGCGGTGCGGGCACGCGCAGCGACCGGGCGAGCCCGCCGACCAGCACGACGATCGCGACCACCACGATCGTGCGAGTCAGCCACCATGCGCCGTCCAGCAGTGGCTGCATGCACAGGGAGCCCATCAGCACCGCGAGGGCGCCGATCCCGCCAGCATGCCAGCGACCCTCCCGCATGCGGGCCGCCAGGACCTCGCCCCGACCGGCCCGGACCCCGGGACGCACCCGATCGGCACTCATCGCCGGGCCGCCAGCCCAGACCACGCGCTGGCGACGGCCCCTGCCAGGGCCGGGCCCCGGGGGCCCGGTCGCTCGAGCCGGGCGATGCGCCAGCCGGCCTGGTGGAACAAGGCCAGGGCATCGTCGTCCGGCCCGGTGCGCAGGGGCACCGGGCCGGCGTGATCGGCGGCCCACTGGTCCGCGGCGATCGCAACCAGCAGCCGTGTCGGGCTGTGCACCCCGATCGCCGTGAGCAGCCGAGCGGTCGGGGCGTGCACCCGCCCGGTGATCAGGATCAGCGGGCCGGCCCCACTGGACTGGGCGGAGTAGGCCAGCGACGGGCTCGGGACCGCCGCATGGCTCACAGGGACCGTTGCCAGGGCCAGCAGGAGCTCTCGGCGCTCCGCGGACAGCCCGGTCATCGGGGATCCGACGAACAGCGCCAGGTCATCGGTCGTGCGCACGGTGAGGTCCCAGCCGCTCTCGAGGGCCAGGCACCCGATGCTGGCGGCCATGCTCAGGGCCGCGTCGACCGACGATTCGGGCTCCCGGCCGCGATGATCGGACTCACGCAGGTCGATGACCAGGGTGATCGCCGAGCGCCACGGGTTCTCCTCGCTGCGGACCATCAGGTTGCCGGTGCGCGCCGAGGCCTTCCAGTCGATGCGCCGGACCTCGTCGCCGGGGTGGTAGTCCCGCGGGATCACGTCGTCGGTCGCGGCTCCACGGGCACCGAGGTGACCGGTGCCGGTCCCGATCGTCGCCCCACCCAGGACCAGGGGATCGAGTTCGACGACCTGCGGGTGGACCACGATCTCGTCACGGTGCCCAGCGGTGATCACGCGGTGGACCATGCCGTACCGATCGATCACGTGGATGCGCATCGGACCCAGGTGGTGGATGCCGCGGGCCCCGACCTGCAGCCGGTAGTGCGATCGGCTGACTCCCTGACCGGCGATGCCGTTGAGCGCGAACCGGTGCGGACCCCCCAGCTCGGGCGGGGCCTCGTCCTCCAGCAGCAGGCTGCGTCCGCGCGGGAACCTGCCGCGCACGCTCACGGTGACCTTGAGCTGGTCCCCGGTCGCCAGCTCGCGGGCGCTGAGGTCGCGTTGGAGGTCCAGGGTGGATCGGGGGTTGCGGGTCAGCAGGGCAGCGGCCAGGGGCAGCAGGGCGACCAGCACCCCGAACTGAACGGCCGGGATCCACCCCCGGACCAGCCCGACCGCAGCCAGGGCCAGCCCAGTCCCCAGGAACCACCAGCCGCGCCCGGTCAGGCCGACCCGCGTGCGGATCGACCCCGGGGGTGCCGGGTCCGATGGCATGTCAGCTCCAGGAGGAGCGGGGGATCCGCGCGACGATGGCTCGGATCACGTCCGGCCCGGAACGTCCGGAGGCTGCGGTCTGGGCCGAGAGCAGCACGCGATGGCCGAGCACCGTGGGGGCGAGCATGAGGATGTCGTCCGGCAGCACGAACGTGCGCCCGTCGAGGGCGGCCCAGGCTCGCGCGGCGCGGACCAGGTGCAGGGTGCCCCGGGGCGAGGCCCCCAGCCGGAGGTCCTCACTCGTGCGGGTGGCGGTCGTGACGGCCACGGCCAGGCTGCGCACCGGGTCCGAGACGTGCACGTCGCGCACCGCCCCCATCAGGGCTGCGAGCTCCTCATGGGTGGCTGCCGGGGCCAGGCCCAGCAGGGGGTCGGCGCCTGCGTGCTCGGCCAGCATCCGCAGCTCGTCGGCGGGGCCGGGGTACCCCAGGGAGATCCGTGCCATGAACCGGTCGCGCTGCGCCTCGGGCAGGGCGTAGGTGCCCTCCATGTCGACCGGGTTCTGGGTCGCGATGACCAGGAACGGCGAGGCCAGGACGTGCGTCGTGCCATCCACCGTGACCTGGTGCTCCTCCATGGCCTCGAGCAGGGCGGACTGGGTCTTGGGGGAGGCCCGGTTGATCTCGTCGGCCAGGACGATGTTGGCGAAGATCGCGCCCGGGCGGAACTCGAAGTCCCGGGTCTCCTGGTTGAACACCGAGACGCCGGTGACGTCGCTGGGCAGGAGGTCGGGGGTGAACTGCATGCGGCGCACCGTCACCCCGAGGGTGCGCGCCAGGCTCTTGGCCAGCATGGTCTTGCCGACGCCGGGCACGTCCTCGATGAGCAGGTGGCCCCCGGCCAGCAGCACGGTCAGGGCCATCCGCGTGGACTCGGGCTTGCCGGCGAGGATCGAGTCGACCCCGGCGCGGATCCGGGCAGCCGTGTCCAGGACCGTGCGATCGAGCATGTCCGTCATCGCCGGTGGGCCTCCTCGAGGGCATCTGCAGGGACAAGCATCACCCATGGGCCCACCTCGCGCCACCCCCGCCCGCGGGGGTGCCCGATGCCGTGGCCAGAATGGGAGCCGCCCGCTCGCGAATCCAGGAGGACCCATGACCGTACATCCCGCCGTTCTCGGACGCTTCTTCGACGACTTCGAGGTCGGTGACATCTACCAGCACCCCTTCGGCCGGACGATCACCGAGGCGGACAACGCGTGGTTCACGCTGCTGACCTGCAACACCAACCAGATGCACTTCAACTCCCACCTGTCGGCCCAGAACCCGATCACCGAGGGCAAGATCATCGTGGTGTCCGGGTTCACCGTCGGACTGGTCCTCGGGCTCACCGTGCTGGACATGAGCCAGAACGCGGTGGCCAACCTCGGCTGGAACAACATCAAGCTGACCCACCCGGTCTACGTGGGCGACACCATCTACGCCGAGAGCGTCTGCACCGACAAGCGCCCCTCGAAGTCCCGGCCGGACATGGGGATCATCTCGATGATGACGCGCGCCCTGAACCAGGACGGCGACGTCGTGATGACCTACGACCGTTCGGTGATGATCCCGACGCGTGCCAGCGGCATCGGGCAGAACTACTTCCCCCAGGCCAAGGTCGGCCCGATGGAGGTGCCGCCCGCGGCGAAGTGACCGACCGCCGCTGGACGGCGGCACCTGCTCCGGCTCACGAATCCCGGCCTGGACCACACGGTCCGCGCCGGGATTCGTCGTGTTCCGGGTCGACGATGGCCGCCCGGGGGCGAGGTGGAGGGAATCGGTCAGAAATCCGGCTCGGAGGGAGACAAGTGGAGGGTTGTGGAGTATCGTGGCGGGCATTCGAGCTGTGTGGAGGGGAGGTGAGCGGCGGTGTTCCTCGGGACGCACTTCCCGAAGCTGGACGAGAAGGGCCGCATCATCCTGCCCGCCAAGTTCCGCGAGCCCCTGGCCGAGGGACTGGTCCTGACCAAGGGCCAGGACCACTGCCTCGTGGTGTGGCCGCGTGCCGAGTTCGACACCTACGCCGCCGACCTGCGGGCCAGCGCCCAGGCCAATGCCCGGGTGCGCGCCATGACACGGGTCTTCTTCTCCTCGGCCTACGACGAGTCGTTGGACCGACAGGGCCGGCTCACCGTCCCGCCGGTGCTGCGCGAGTACGCGTCCCTGGATCGCGAGCTCACGGTCGTCGGCGCCGATACCCGCATCGAGATCTGGGCCGCCGACGCCTGGGAGTCCTACCTGTCCCAGCACGAGGCCGAGTTCGCCGAGCTCGACCAGGAGGGGGGTGTCGTCCTGCCCTGAGAGCCTCGACCCCTGTCCGCCCCATGAGATTCCCCTCCGCGATCTCGACGCCACTTCCCCGGTGCCGAGACCACCCCGACGCCACTTCCCCGGCGCCGGAGACGCGGCGGGGGGCCTGGTGGTACGGCCCGTTCCCCCCAGGAGGTGCCCTCGTGCACTCGTTCCGCCGGTACCTCGCCCTCCCTGCCTCGGTGCTGTGCACCGCGGCCACCCTGTACGCCCTGAGCATCGTGGTCCCGGGGTGAGCTCGGAACCCGGGCACGTCCCCGTCCTCCTCGAACGCTGCCTCGAGCTGCTCGGTCCTGCGCTGAGCCGGCCAGATGCGGTGGCCGTCGATGCCACCCTCGGCCTCGGGGGGCATGCCGAGGCGATGCTGGCCGCGCACCCCGGGCTGGTCGTCGTCGGCCTGGATCGCGACCCCGAGGCCCTGGCCCGGGCCGGGGCACGGCTGGCCCCCTTCGGCCAGCGATTCCGCCCAGTGCACTGCGTCTACGACCAGCTGCCCGAGGCGATCGGCGGCTTGGGCCTCCGGCAGGTCGACGCGATCCTGTTCGACCTGGGCGTGTCGTCCATGCAGCTCGACGAGGCCGATCGCGGGTTCGCCTACTCCCAGGACGCCGTCCTGGACATGCGGATGGACCAGACCCGGGGGATCACCGCGGCCGAGGTCCTCAACAGCTACCCGGTCGGGGACCTCGCCCGGATCCTGCGCACGTACGGTGAGGAGAAGTTCGCCGGACCGCTGGCCCGGGCGATCGTGCGGGAGCGCGAGCGCGAGCCGTTCACGACCAGCCCTCGACTCGTCGCGCTGATCCGCGACACCATTCCGGCCCCGGCGCGGCGCACCGGCGGCAACCCCGCCAAGCGCACGTTCCAGGCCCTGCGCATCGAGGTCAACGCCGAGCTTGACGTGCTCCGCCGCGCGATCCCGGCAGCCCTGGCCGTGCTTGCTCCCGGTGGCCGGATGGTCATCCTGAGCTACCACTCCGGCGAGGACCGGATCGTCAAGGCGGCCCTGCGGCCGGCCACGGATCCGGTCGTCCCGCACGGGCTGCCGGTGATTCCCGAGGAATTGCGACCGACTGCGCGTGTGCTGACGCGTGGATCGCGGAAAGCATCGGAAGATGAGGTCCTGCGAAACCCGCGTGCCGCCTCGGTGCGGCTGCGGGCCGTGGAGAAGGTCGATGCCCGGGAGGTCTGAATGAGTTCGACGCGTACGGCAGGCCGCCGCGACTCGCGACCTGCGGGCGCCCGAACCGCCCGGACGACGCGTACGGCCTCTCGCCGAGAACGTCCCAGCGTCACCGCACCCCTGGCCGATCCCGTCCCCACCGACACCGAGACCGAGGCCCGATCGGTGACCGATGCCGTCGTCGGGCCCCCCCGTCGTCGGCCCGGGCGATCCCGGGCGCAGGGGACGGCCAGGTCCCGGTCTCCGCGACACCGCATGCTGCTGGTCTGCACGGCGGTGCTGGCTGCCGGGTTCTTCGCCGTCCTGCTGCTGAACACCATCATCAGCCAGGGCGCCTTCCGCCAGCACGAGCTCGAGATCGACCTGATCCTGCTCGCCGAGAAGGAGGAGGCTCTCGCCCGATCGGTCCAGCAGGCTGAGGCGCCCCTCGAGGTGGAGAAGGCGGCTCGCAAGCTCGGAATGGTCCCGGCGGCGGCGCCGGTGTTCCTGCGCCTGGCCGACGGCAAGGTGCTCGGCGAGCCCGTCCCCGCGCCCGCGCCGACCGGGCCGGTCGACTTCGCCGGTGCCCCCGGCATCCAGCCGACCCCGAAGCCCACCCCGACTGCGGACCCGGCCACCGGGATCGACCCGGCGCTCGACCCGGCCACCGGGATCGACCCGGCGCTCGACCCGGCCACCGGGATCGACCCGGCGCCGACCCGGCCCGGTCGACCCGGCCGCCAGTCCGGGCGCCAGTCCGGCCGCCAGTCCGGGCGCCGACCCGGCCATCAGCCCCACTCCCGTCCCGACCCAACAAGGGGTGAACCCGTGAGCTCCGTTGCCCCTGCGCGTGCCCCGCGCACCCGGCCCGACCCGTCGCAGGCACCCGCGCCGAGGCGCTTCACCCGGGGCGAGGGCCGCACGCGGGCGATCTACCTGACCTTCGCGGTCCTGATGCTGCTGAGCATCTACGCGGGCCGGGTGTTCGACCTCATGGTCCTCAAGGGCGACGACCTGGCCGCCATGGGGCAGAACCAGCGCAGCCGCACCCTTCCGCTGCCGGCCGACCGGGGGCCGATCTACGACTCCGAGGGTGCGCCCCTGGCGATCACGGTCGAGTCGCGCAATGTCACCGCCGACCAGAACCTCATCGAGGACCCGGCTGCTGCCGCTGCGCGACTGGCGCCCATGCTGGGGATGGACCAGGCCGAGCTGCAGGCCAAGCTCACCGGTGACGACATCTTCGTCTACGTGGCCAAGGGGCTCACGCCCGAGCAGTGGCGGCAGATCAAGGACCTGAACATCCAGGGGATCTTCAGCGAGAAGACCACGAGGCGCACCTATCCCTCGGGGACGTTGGCCGCCAACGTGCTGGGCTTCGTCAACTCCGAGGGAGTGGGCTCCGGTGGGCTGGAGATGGCGCTGGACTCCCGGCTCAAGGGTGTGGACGGCTCGCGGACGTTCGAGCAGGGTGCTGCCGGCCAGGCCATCCCCTCGGCTGAGGACGTCCTGCGCGCACCCAGGCCCGGGCAGGGTGTGCAGCTGACCATCAACCGGGACATCCAGTACGTGGCCCAGCGTGCGATCGCCACCCGCGTCCGGGAGGCCAACGCCGAGAGTGGCACGGTGATCGTCCAGGAGGTGAAGACCGGGCGGATCCTGGCGATGGCCACCGCTCCGACCTTCGACCCCAACAACTACCTCAACGCCAACAAGGACGACATGGGCAACCGACCCGTGTCGGAGATCTACGAGCCCGGCTCGACCGGCAAGGTGCTGACCCTCTCGGCCGTCGTCGAGGAGGGCAAGGCCAAGCCCACCTCGAAGATCACCGTGCCGCCCGTGCTGAACCGGGGTGGGCACACCACGCACGACCACACCGACCATGGGACGCTGCAGCTGACCCTGACCGGCGTCCTTGCGCAGTCGAGCAACATCGGCACGATCCTGTTCGCGGACAAGATCGGCGGCGACAAGCTCTACGAGTACCAGCGCAAGTTCGGCATGGGCCAGCCGACGGGCCTGGGCTTCCCCGGCGAGGAGGTCGGCCTGCTGCCGAAGCCGGAGAACTGGTGGCCCACGACCTTCCAGGCACTGGCCTACGGCCAGAGCTACTCGGTGACCTCGCTGCAGGTCGCCGGCGTCTACCAGACGATCGCGAACAACGGCGTCCGGCTCAAGCCCAGGCTCATCGACGGGTACGTCAACACCGACGGGACCTTCGAGCCCGCCCCGACCGAGCCCGGGATCCGGGTGGTCAGCAAGAAGACCGCGAAGTCGATGAGCCGGATGCTGGAGAACGTGGTGACCGACGGCACCGGCAAGATCGCGGCGATCCCCGGCTACCGGGTCACCGGCAAGACCGGGACCGCCGAGCGTGCCGTCAACGGCGGCTACTCCGGGTTCAGCGCGTCGTTCATCGGGTTCGCCCCGGCCGACGATCCCGAGATCGTGGTGCAGGTCATGCTGCAGGACCCGAAGAACGGGCACTACGGCTCGGTGCTCGGCGGCCCGGTGTTCAAGACCGTGATGTCCTACGCCCTGCAGGAGCTCAAGATCCCGCCGTCAGGCACGAAGTCCCCCCAGATCCCGACGACCTGGTAGTCGCCGCGTGATCCGACCGACCGGTGTCCGCGTGAGCGGAGCCGCCCTGCGCCGCATGCTGGGGCTGCCGGACGGACCGCCCGACGAGGTGACCGGCGTCACGCTGGACTCCCGACGGGTGCGTCCGGGCGACCTGTACGCCGCCCTGCCCGGCTTCACCACCCACGGTGCCCGGTTCGCCGGGATGGCCCGGTCCGCCGGCGCGGCAGCCATCCTCACCGACACGTCCGGGCTCGACGTGATCGAGGCCGCGGGCGGCGTCGAGGTGCCCGTGCTCGTCGTGGAGGACCCCCGCGGGGTGCTCGGCGCGGTGTCGGCCTGGGTGTACGGCGAGCCCGCCCGGGCGCTTGCCACCACCGGCATCACGGGCACCAACGGCAAGACGACCGCGAGCTACCTGCTCGACGCCGCCCTGCGGGCCGGCGGGCACGTGACCGGGATGATCGGCACCGTGGCCACGCACATCGGTGCCGAGGTGCTCCCGGCCACCCGGACAACGCCTGAGGCCCCGGACCTGCACGCCCTGCTGGCTGTCATGCGCGAGCGTGGTGCCTCCGCGGTCACCATGGAGGTGTCCAGCCATGCACTGGAGCTCGGCCGGGTCGACGGTGTGCTCTTCGACCTCGCAGTCTTCACCAACCTCAGCCAGGACCACCTGGACTTCCATGGGGACATGGACTCCTACTTCGCGGCCAAGGCGGCACTGTTCACCGCGGAACGGGCCGATGCCGGGCTGGTCTGCGTCGACGACGCGTGGGGCCGCCGCCTGGCGGGTTCGGCGACCATCCCGGTGACGACGTTCTCGGTGATCGGGCCGGCCGACTGGACGGTCAGCGACGTGACCCCGGGGCATCGCGCGAACACGACCTTCACGGTGCACGGACCCGGGCTGGAGCTGCGCAGCGGCGTCGGGCTGCCGGGGCTGTTCAACGTGGCGAACGCCCTGGCCGCGCTGGCTGCGGCGGTGCACCACGGAGTCGAGGCGGACGTGGCCGCCCGCGCGATCGCCGAGTGCCCCGGGGTCCCGGGGAGGATGGAGCCGGTGCGCGCGGGCCAGCCCTTCCTGGCGCTCGTGGACTACGCCCACACCCCGGACGCCGTCGCCCGCGCCATCGCGGCCACCCGCGAGGTCACGGGCGGCCGGGTGATCACCGTCCTGGGGTGTGGCGGGGACCGCGACCGGGACAAGCGCCCCCGCATGGGCGAGGTGGCCGCGCGCGGTTCCGACATCCTGGTCATCACGGACGACAACCCGCGCTCGGAGTCGGCACTGGCCATCCGGGAGGCCATCATGGAGGGCGTTGCCCGGGTCGATCGACGCGTGCGGGCCGAGGTCCTCGTCGAGGGTGACCGGCGGGCAGCTCTCGGGATCGCCACCGGGATGGCGCGGGCCGACGACGCCGTCCTCGTCCTGGGCAAGGGACACGAGCAGGGACAGGAGGCGGCCGGCGTGATCACCCCGTTCGACGACCGCGTGGAGCTGCGCCTGGCCATGGAGGGACTGTCATGATCGACATCGATATCGCGGGGGTGGCGGCTGCGGTCGGCGGGACCCTCGTCGACTGCCCGGACCCGACCGCTGCGGTGACCGGCGCGGTTGCCGACTCACGGGTGGCCGCCCCCGGGGACCTCTACGTCGCGATCGCGGGGGAGCGGGTCGACGGGCACGACTTCGCTGCCGCCGCGCACGCCGCCGGGGCCGTGGTCACGCTCGGCTCCCGGCCGACCGGCCAGCCGACGATCGTCGTCGCCGACGATCCCGTGGCGGCCCTGGGCCGGCTGGCCAGCCACGTGCTGGGCATGCTGCCGGACGCCAGCGTCGTGGCGATCACCGGCTCGTCGGGCAAGACCACGACCAAGGACCTGATCGCCACCCTCCTGGAGGACCTCGGCCCCACTGTGGCCCCCGCGGGGTCGTTCAACACCGAGGTGGGGCTGCCGCTGACCATCCTGCGCGCGACCCAGGACACGCGCTTCGTGGTCCTGGAGATGGGCGCGCGGGGGATCGGCCATGTGGCCACCCTGTGCCGCATCGCCCCACCCGATGTCAGCGTCGTGCTCAACGTCGGCTCGGCGCACCTCGGGGAGTTCGGCAGCCGCCAGGTGATCGGGGTGGCCAAGGGGGAGATCGTCGAGGCCCTCGGCCCCGCGGGCCTGGCCGTGCTCAACGCCGACGACCCGATCGTCGCGGGGATGGCCCAGCGTTCGGGGGCACCGGTCGTCACGTTCGGCGCCAGCCCGGCCGCGGACGTGCGCGCGGTCGACCTGACCCTCGACGGATCCGCCCGGGCGGGGTTCACCCTGCGCACGCCCTCGGGGGATGCGGACGTGCAGCTGGCGATGGTCGGCGAGCACATGGCCGCCAATGCGTGCGCCGCCGCAGCGGTCGCCCTGCACTTCGGGATGACCCCGGCACGGATCGCCGAGCTGCTCGGCACGGCGCAGCCGCGCAGCCGCTGGCGGATGGAGGTGGGCACCACCGCGTCGGGTGTCACGGTCGTCAACGACGCCTACAACGCCAATCCGGAGTCGATGCG
The DNA here is from genome assembly GCA_963774745.1 of uncultured Actinomycetes bacterium. GTDB lineage: Bacteria > Actinomycetota > Actinomycetes > S36-B12 > CAIYMF01 > Prado023. Next base: position 172,727 of record CAVZGE010000003.1, read on the forward strand.
CGCGGCCCTGCGCTCCCTGGCGGCGATGCGCGGGCCGGGTCGCAGCATCGCCGTGCTCGGCGAGATGCGGGAGCTGGGCCCCGACAGCATCGCCGAGCACGACGAGATCGGCCGGCTCGCGGTGCGGCTCGACATCTCCAAGACCATCGCGGTGGGGCAGGGCGCGCGGGCCCTCTACCTGGGAGCGGCCCAGGAGGGATCGTGGAACGACGAGGCCGTGTTCGTCGCCGATGTGGCGGCGGCCATCGACCTCCTGCGGGGTCTCGTCCAACCCGGTGACGTCGTGCTGGTGAAGGCATCCCGATCGATCGGCCTCGAAGCCGTGGCCCGCGCGCTACTGGAGGACCCGACATGATCCTGATCGTCCTGAGCGGAATGATCTCCCTGGGGCTCGCGCTGCTGGGCACCCCACTGCTGATCAAGGTCCTCAGCCGGCGCAACCTCGCCCAGTCGATCCGGGAGTCCAGTGACGGCATCGTCTACCCCGAGCACTCCGGCAAGCGCGGGACGCCCTCGATGGGCGGCCTGGCGATCGTCGGGGCCGTCGTGCTCGGGTACGGCGGCGCGCACCTGCTGCGCTGGACGTGGCCCACGGCCTCCGGACTGCTGGCGCTCTACCTGATGGTGGGCCTGGCAGTCGTGGGCTTCGCCGACGACTACCTGAAGGTGTTCAAGTCCCGCAGCGGCGGGATCCGGGCGCGCACGAAGCTCCTCGGCCAGGCTGCGGTGGCCCTGAGCTTCGCCGACCTGTCCACACGCTTCCCGGATGAGTACGGGGTCACGCCGGCCTCCCAGGCGATCTCCGCGGTTCGCGACCTCACGTGGGCGTTGCCCGCAGGGCTGTTCCTGCTGTGGATCTGGTTCCTGATCACGGCCATCACCAACGGCGTGAACCTCACCGACGGCCTGGACGGGCTGGCGGCCGGAGCCGCCACCCTGACGTTCGGGGGCTTCACCCTCATCGGCGTCTGGCAGTACGGCCAGAACTGCTCGGACGTGGCCTTCAGCGGCTGCTACACCGTCCGCGACCCCCTGGACCTGGCCGCCTTCGCCGTGGCCTGCGCCGGGGCCACGTTCGGGTTCCTGTGGTGGAACACCAGCCCCGCGCAGATCTTCATGGGCGACACCGGCAGCCTGGCCCTCGGCGGGGCGATGGCGGCCCTGGCGATCATGAGCCGGACGGAGTTCCTGCTCGTGCTGCTCGGGGGACTGTTCGTGATCATCACGCTCTCGGTCATCGCCCAGGTCGGCTCGTTCAAGCTCACGGGCAGGCGGGTGCTGCGGATGGCTCCCCTGCACCACCACTTCGAGATGCTCGGCTGGGCCGAGATCACCATCGTGGTGCGGTTCTGGCTGATCCAGGGCCTGTGCGTGGCCGCCGGCCTCGCGCTGTTCTACGCGGAGTGGGTGCGCTGATGATCGACGGGATCGACGACCTGTACCGGGACTCCGACTGGGGCGGGGTCCATGTGGCCGTGGCCGGCATCGGCATCGCCGGGTTCGCGGCCGCCGACGCCCTGCTGTCGCTGGGCGCCCGGGTCAGCGCATTCGATGCCGGCGACGGTCCCCGCCAGCAGGAGCGGGGCCAGGTTCTCGAGGTCCTGGGCGCCGAGGTGCGCCTCGGGGACGGCGACACGCTGCCCGACGGCGTGGACCTGCTGGTCGTCTCCCCGGGGCTCTCGCCGCTGTCGCCGGTCATCGCGGCGGCGCAGGCCGCCGGCGTGCCGGTCTGGGGCGAGCTGGAGCTCGCGTGGCGGCTGCGCCCGGCGCAGGGCGCCGCCCCCTGGCTCGTGGTGACCGGCACCAACGGCAAGACCACCACCACCCTGATGCTCGAGTCGATGCTGCGGGCGGCCGGACTGCGCACGCTGGCCGCAGGCAACATCGGGGTCTCGATGGTCGACGTGGTGATGGCCGAGGCCACGCCCGAGGGGACCCTGGACGCGATCGCGGTCGAGGTGGGTGCGCCCCAGCTGCCGTTCCTGCACTCCATGAGTCCGCAGGCCGCGGTCTGCCTGAACATCGCCGAGGACCATGTCGACCTGTTCGGCTCCTTCGAGGCCTACGTGGCGGCCAAGGCCCGGATCTACGAGCGGACGCAGGTGGCTGCGGTCTACAACGTGGCCGACGAGGTGACCCGGGCGATGGTCGAGGACGCCGATGTGGTCGAGGGCTGCCGGGCCATCGGCTTCACCCTGGGGATCCCGGACATCAGCATGCTGGGCGTGGTCGAGGAGTACCTCGTCGATCGCGCGTTCGTCGCCGACCGCCACGCTGCGGCCCAGGAGCTGGCCATCACCTCCGACGTGCACCCCTCGGCACCGCACAACGTGGCCAACGCCCTGGCCGCGGCCGCCCTGGCCCGGGCCCATGGCGTGCCCGCCCCGGCGATCCGCGACGGACTGCGCGCGTTCCAGCCGGCCGGGCACCGGATCGCCGACGTCGGCACCGTGGCCGGGGTGCGCTACGTGGATGACTCGAAGGCGACGAACTGCCACGCGGCGCAGACCTCGCTGCTGGCATATGACCGGGTTGTCTGGATCGCCGGGGGACTGGCCAAGGGCCAGCAGTTCGATGACCTGGTGCGGGCGACGGCGGGCCAGATGACCGGCGTGGTCCTCCTCGGGGCCGACCGGCAGGTCATCGCCGACGCGATCGCGCGACACGCGCCGGATCTGCCGATCGTGGAGGTCTCGCGGACCGACACTGGTGCCATGGCAGAGGTCGTGGCGGCAGCCGCGGCCATGGCAGGGCCAGGTGGCACCGTGTTGCTGGCCCCCGGGTGCGCATCGTGGGACATGTTCCGCGACTACGCCCAGCGGGGGGACATGTTCGCCGAGGCCGTGAAGTCGTTGGCGCAGGAGGGCACGTGAGCCAGACCCGATCCCCCCGGAGCTCCTCCGAGGTGCGCATCGAGCATGAGCGCACCGAGCCCGGGTGGCGTGATCGCCTGAACCAGCACCCGATGGCCCCGTACTACCTGATCCTGGGTGCGGCCATGCTCCTGCTGGTCCTGGGCCTGGTGATGGTGCTCAGCTCGTCGGGGGTCGAGTCCTACGAGATCTACGACTCGGCGTTCACGCTGTTCAGCCGCCAGGCGATCTTCGCCGTGATCGGCGTGGTGGCGATGGTGGTGATCTCGCGGCTGCCCATCCCTGTGTTCCGGCGGTTCGCCCTGGCCTTCCTCGTCGTGAGCATCGGCATGCTGCTGCTCACCTTCGTCCCGGGGATCGGCGCCCCGGTGAACGGCCAGCGCAACTGGATCCGGCTGGTCGGCCCGTTCCGGCTGCAGCCCTCGGAGTTCGCCAAGCTGGCCCTGATCCTGTGGTCCGCCGACCTCTTCGCCCGCCGCGAGGCCCACCTGCACCACTGGAAGGCGCTGCTGGTGCCGTTCATGCCGGTGGTCGCGGTGGTCGTCGGGCTCGTCGTGCTGGAGGGCGACCTGGGGACCGCGATCGTGCTGGCGATCATCGTGGCCGGGCTGCTGTTCGTGGTCGGTGCGCCGATGCGGATCTTCGTCGCGTTCGGCGCGGTCGGCGTGGTCGGGATCGCCGCACTCTCGCTGACCGCGGGCTATCGGATGCGGCGCTTCACCGCGTGGCTGCATCCGGAGGCCGACCTGGACGGCGCCGGCTGGCAGCTCACGCAGGGCAAGGTGGCGCTGGGCACGGGCGGCTGGTGGGGGGTCGGACTCGGCGGCAGCCGGGAGAAGTGGGGGGCGCTGCCCGAGGCCCACACGGACTTCATCTTCCCGGTCATCGGCGAGGAGCTCGGCCTGTTCGGCGCCCTGACCGTGCTGGGGCTGTTCGCGGCCATCACCATCTTCGCCCTGCGGATGGCGATCCGGACCTCCGACTCGTTCGTCCGCATCACCTGCGTGGGGATCGTCGCGTGGATCGTCGGCCAGGCCCTGATCAACCTCGGAGCCGTCCTGCAGCTGCTGCCGATCACCGGGGTCCCGCTGCCGTTCATCTCCTACGGCGGGTCCTCGCTGCTGCCCTCGTTGATGGCGATAGGCGTGCTGCTGGCGTTCGCCCGGCAGGAGGCCGTCCGAGCCGGTGCCCGACCCGCTCGACGTCGCGCGCCGGTGGAGGTCTGAGGCGTGCACGTCGTCCTCGCCGGAGGCGGTACCGCGGGCCACATCGAACCCGCCCTGAACCTGGCCGATGCCCTGCGGCGTCGCGACCCCGAGGTGGGGATCACCGCCCTGGGCACGGAGAAGGGCCTCGAGGGGCGCCTGGTGCCGGCCCGGGGCTACGAGCTGCGGATGATCCCCGCGGTGCCGCTCCCGCGCAGGCCGTCGGGCGACCTCGCCACGCTCCCGGGCCGGGTCCGTCAGGCGCTGCGCCAGGCCGAGGCGATCCTGGCCGACGTCGGGGCCGACGTGGTGGTCGGCTTCGGCGGCTACGTCGCCCTGCCGGCCTACCTGGCGGCCCGCCGCACCGGCACCCCCCTGGTCATCCACGAGGCGAACGCCCGCCCGGGGCTGGCCAACCGGGTGGGCGCCCGCTTCACCGCGCACGTGGCCGAGGCGGTGGCCGGCACCCTGCCCGGGGGCCGGCGGATCGGCATCCCGCTGCGCCGGACGATCTCCACCCTCGATCGGGCCGCCACCCGCCAGGAGGCGCGCGCCGCCCTGGGCCTGGCACCCGATGGGCTGGTCCTGCTGGTGTTCGGTGGCTCGCAGGGAGCGCAACGGATCAACGCAGCCGTGTCCGCGGCGCTGCCCGGGTTGCTGGACCTCGGCGTCCAGGTGCTGCACTCGGTGGGCCAGGCCAACATCGGGGGCGTCACCGACTCGGCGCCCGGGTACCACCCGGTCGGCTACCTGGACCGGATGGACCTCGCATACGCGGCGGCCGACCTCGTCGTCAGCCGGAGCGGTGCGATGACCTGTGCGGAGCTCGCGGCGGTGGGCCTTCCCGCGATCTACGTGCCGTTCCCGATCGGCAACGGCGAGCAGCGGCTCAACGCCCTGCCGGTGGTCAACGCCGGTGGCGGGCTCCTGGTCGCCGACGAGGACCTCGACGGCGACACGCTGCTGGCCGACGTCCGGGCCCTGGCCGCCGATCCCGAGCGGATCGAGCGGATGGGGGTCCGCGCCGCCGAGCACGGGATCCGGGATGCCGACGAGAAGCTCGCGGACATGGTGATCGACGCTGCCGGCCGACCCGCCGGTCGCAGGGCGAGGTGAGGATGATGGTTGACCTGACCGGCCACGTGCACATCGTGGGCATCGGCGGCGCCGGGATGTCGGGCATCGCCCGGATCCTGGTGGCCCGCGGGGCGGTGGTCTCCGGCAGCGATGCGAAGGAGTCCCGGCGGCTCGTGGCCCTGCGCGCGCTGGGCATCGACGCGCGGGTCGGACATGACCAGGCCAACGTCGAGGGTGCGGACGTGGTGGTGATCTCGACGGCCATCAGGGCGACGAACCCCGAGGTCGTGGGCGCCCAGGCGCGCGGGATCCCCGTGGCGTCCCGGGCTGATGCCCTGGCCGCGGTGATGACCGGCTCCCGCGGGGTGGCGGTGGCCGGCACGCACGGCAAGACCACCACCACGTCGATGCTGACGATCGCCGCCCAGCACTGCGGTGCCGACCCGTCGTTCGCGATCGGCAGTGAGCTCAACGATTCCGGGGCGAACGCCCACCAGGGCGCCGGCGACCTGTTCATCGTGGAGGCCGACGAGTCCGACGGGTCGTTCCTGCGGCTGCCGGCCGTGGCCGGGATCGTCACGAACGTCGAGCCGGACCACCTCGACCACTGGGGCACGTTCGATGCCATCGAGGCAGGCTTCGTCGAGTTCGCCACCGGGATCTCGGCGGTGGGCGGCTTCGTGGTCGCCTGTGCCGACGACCCCGGTTCGGCGCGGATGGCCCAGCGGTCCCGGGAGCTCGGCGTCGACGTGCGCACCTACGGCCTCGACCCGGCTGCCGACTACGTCCTGTCCGAGATCGGGACCTCGGCCACGGGCTCACGGGCGGTGGTGTCGCACGGCGCGGACGTCGTGGGCCGGCTGAGCCTCCAGGTGCCTGGAACGCACAACGTGCTCAACGCCGCTGGCGCCCTGGTCGCCGGGATCGGCCTGGGGCTGCCCGCTGCGGACCTCCTCGAGGGCCTGTCGCTGTTCAGCGGGACCCGGCGGCGCTTCGACTTCAAGGGCGAGGTCGCCGGGATCCGGGTGTTCGACGACTACGCCCACCACCCGACCGAGATCGCTGCCACGCTGCGGGCCGCCCGTGAGGTGGTGGGGGAGGGCAACCTCGTGGTCGCCTTCCAGGCCCACCACTACTACCGCACGGCCATGTTCGTCGACGAGTTCGGCGCGGCGCTGGGTCTTGCCGACCAGGTGGTGGTGCTCGAGGTGTACGCCCCGGGCGAGGACCCGATCCCGGGCGCCAGCGGGCAGTCGATGGCCAGCCATGTGCCGCTGCCGGCCGACCAGGTCGTGTTCGAGCCCTCGTGGTCGGCTGTGGCCGGCCAGCTCGCAGACCGGGCCCGACCCGGGGACATCGTCATGACCCTCGGAGCCGGGGACATCGTCCTGCTCGGCCAGGAGGTCCTCGACCTGCTCGCCCAACGCCACGGAGCCCAGACATGACCACGAACGAGACCACGCAGATGTTCGCGGCCGAGCGCGTCGAGAGCGCGGCGCAGCCGACCCCGGCGCGCCGATCGCACCACCCGCATCGGCGACGGAGGATCCTGCTCGCAGGTGCGGTCGGGCTGGGTCTCGTGTACTGGGTGGGGTGGCAGTCCCCGCTGACCCTCGTCGAGCACGTGGTCGTCGACGCCCCGCGGGGCATCTCCGCGGAGTCGATCCGGCTCGCCTCGGGGATCTCCGCCGCCGATCGCGTCCCCGCGGTGGACCCCGAGGCCGTGCGACTGGGGATCATGACCGCGATCCCGGCGGTCGCCGACGTCACGTTCGACCGCTCCCTGCCCGACACCATCCGGGTGACCGTCACGGCACGCACGCCCCTGGCCGCCGTGGAGGCGGGCACCGGGTTCTACGTGCTGGACGCCGAGGGCGTGGTCTACGACAAGGTCGGCAGGGCCAAGGGCCTGCCGGTCATCAAGGCCCGCACGGACGCCGACCGTGAGGTCGCACGTGGGGTCCTGCTGGCCATTCCCGCGGACCTGCGGGAGAAGGTCACCCGGATCACCGCCAAGAGCCGCGACAACGTCACCCTCGGGCTGCGCGGAGGGGCGACCGTGCGCTGGGGCGGCGTTGAGGACTCCGACCTCAAGGCGCGGGTGCTGGCCGGCCTGACGGCGGTCAAGGCCACGCGGTACGACGTCAGCGCACCGCTGCTGCCCACCACCGCAGGCTCCCCGACGGACACCTCGGGCGCCACCGGCTGACCGCGTGCACCGCCAGCCTGTTCGCCCGTAGCGAACATCGCTGGACGCCCTGACCGGTTGTCGCCGGGGTGGGTGATCCGATCGGCGCAGGGTGTCCACAGGGGGACCCGCCGCTGTGGACATCGGCGTCCACAGGGGGATCCCGAGACCCGTCCCCAGTTCCTCCGAACCTTCTCCCCAACCCGTCCCCACGTTGTCCCCAGGGGGGCCGCCGAGGTGGTCGCGAGCCGGCTGCCCGACCGTCGCGCCGCGGGTCCGGCGATCGACACGCCGACGTTCCCGGGGGTCCTTGTATCCACCGATGCGGGCACCTAAGTTCCCTTCCAACCACAGGTTGACATAACTCTAAGCCTCAGGTTGAGGGTGAGAGTAGCGGAGACCGACGGTGCAGACCCGCGATGGAGCTCACCCTCCACCGCACAGTCCGACCCCAACCCTTTTGCAGCAACCAAGAAGGAGAGCCTGACGTGGCAGCCCCACAGAACTACCTGGCAGTGATCAAGGTCGTCGGTATCGGCGGTGGCGGCGTCAACGCCGTGAACCGGATGATCGAGGTCGGCCTCAAGGGCGTGGAGTTCATCGCCATCAACACCGACGCCCAGGCGCTGCTGATGAGTGATGCCGACGTCAAGCTCGACATCGGTCGCGAGCTCACCCGCGGCCTCGGTGCCGGTGCCGATCCCGAGGTCGGCCGCCGGGCGGCCGAGGACCACGCCGAGGAGATCGAGGAGGTCCTCAAGGGCGCCGACATGGTCTTCGTGACCGCCGGTGAGGGTGGCGGCACCGGCACCGGTGGCGCGCCCGTGGTGGCCAAGATCGCCCGCTCGCTGGGGGCGCTGACCATCGGCGTCGTGACCCGGCCCTTCGGCTTCGAGGGCCGCCGTCGCAGCGGCCAGGCCGACAACGGCATCGAGGGCCTGCGCGCCGAGGTCGACACCCTGATCGTGATCCCCAACGACCGGCTGCTCTCGATCGCCGATCGCAGCATCTCGATGATCGACGCGTTCCGCCAGGCCGACCAGGTGCTGCTGCAGGGCGTCTCGGGCATCACCGACCTGATCACCACCCCCGGCCTGATCAACCTGGACTTCGCCGACGTCAAGTCGGTCATGTCCGGGGCCGGCTCGGCCCTCATGGGCATCGGCTCGGCCCGCGGCGACGACCGCGCGGTGGGCGCCGCACAGGCGGCCATCGCCAGCCCGCTGCTCGAGGCCAGCATCGACGGGGCACACGGCGTGCTGCTGTCGATCGCCGGCGGCTCGGACCTCGGCCTGTTCGAGATCAACGAGTCGGCCCGCCTGGTGGCCGAGGCCGCCCACCCCGACGCCAACATCATCTTCGGCGCCGTCATCGACGACACCCTGGGTGACGAGGTGCGGGTCACGGTGATCGCGGCCGGGTTCGACGGGGGCCACCCGCCGACCAAGCGCGAGGCTGCGGCCGGTCGCCGCGTCGTGGACGAGGTCACGGCCGAGCCGACGGCCCGTCCCGACGCACCGGTCTACGCCACGGTCGGCGCCTCGGCCGGCGTGGTCCTGCCCCCGGGCCTGGCCAACGCGGAGAAGCCCGGAGTCGACCTGCGCCAGCCGCGGACGATCAGCTTCGACGAGCCCGACGACCTCGACGTCCCGGACTTCCTGAAGTAGTCGACGCCCCAGATGATCAGCCACCGCCTCGACCTCGCCCTGTCCGGTGGGGTCGAGGCGCGTGTCCTGTTCACCAGCCGGGGTGGTGCGGCCAGCGGTGGGTCGAGCCGGTCGCCGTACGCCTGGGCGAACCTTGGATCGCACGTCGGGGACGACCCGGCAGCGGTCGAGGCCAATCGTCGCGCGCTGGCCGAGGCACTCGGTGTCCCGGCCGGCGCGATGACCTTCATGCATCCCGATCACGGACGAGGGGTTGCCGCAGTGTCTGAGCCCACCGGGGTCGCGCCGGGCGCCGAGATCATCTCGGTGGACGCGCTCGTGACCGCCACGGCCGGCATCGGCCTGGTGGCGCTGGCGGCCGACTGCGTCCCGGTGATCCTCGTGGATCCGGGGGCCGGCGTCGTCGCCGCGGTCCACTCCGGGTGGCGGGGACTCGCCAGCGACGTGGTCGGGGCGGCGGTCGACGCGATGGTGGCAGTCGGTGCCCGGGCCGGGGACGTCCAGGCGCTGCTGGGTCCCGCGATCTGCGGGTCCTGCTACCCGGTTCCCGCGGACCGGGCCGACGAGGTGGCGTGCGTCCGACCGGAGGCGGTCACCACGGCCCCCGATGGGCAGCCCGCCCTCGACCTGCGTGCCGGGCTGGTGGCCAGGCTCGCCGAGCTGGGGGCGAGCAGCACGCTCGTCGGCGGGTGCACCGCGCAGGACCCTGGCCTCTACTCGCATCGCCGGGACGGCATCACCGGCCGTCAGGGCGGTGCCGTGGCGATCGTGGCGGCCGCGTGATGGACACCGGGCGTCGGGCCGAGCTGGCACAGAACCTCGCTGCTGTCACCGAGCGGGTGGGCGCAGCCTGCGTCGCGGCCGATCGGGACCCGCAGGGCGTGACGATCGTGGCGATCACCAAGACCCGGCCGGCCAGTGACGTGGAGCTGCTGGCCGACCTGGGGATCCGACACGTGGGGGAGAACCGTGACCAGGAGGCGCGCGAGAAGGCCGATGCGTGCGCCGGCCTGGGACTGACGTGGCACTTCGTCGGGCAGCTGCAGCGCAACAAGGCTGCCTCGGTGGCCCGGTACGCCGACATCGTGGAGTCGGTGGACCGGCCGGCCCTGGTCGCCGCCCTGGACCGGGGGGCCGAGCATGCGGGCCGTCGGCTGGGGGTCTGCATCCAGGTCGACCTCGACGACACGGCCCCCGACAGCCCGGGCGGTGGTCCGGGTGGGCGGGGTGGCGCCCGACCGGCCGAGGTCCTGGGCCTGGTCGAGCAGGTCGCCGGGTGCGGATCCCTGGACCTCCTGGGGGTCATGGCGGTGGCGCCGCTGGGGGCTGATCCCCGGGGAGCCTTCGACCGGCTGGCCGGGGTCCACGAGCAGGTGCGCGCCCACCACCCGGCGGCGGCCATGCGATCGGCGGGCATGTCCGACGACTTCGAGCTGGCGATCGCCGCCGGTGCGACACACATCCGCCTGGGCAGCGCGCTGCTCGGGCACCGCGAACCACTGAAGTAACCTAATCCGATACCGGTTCGCCCGTGGCGGACCGGATGGCACGTAAGGAGCTCACATGCCCGGCACGATGCGCAAGATGGCCGTGTACCTCGGCCTCGTCGAGGACGACCTCGTCGACGACGACTACGATCCCGAGCCCCGCCCACGCAGCCAGGTGGCACCGTCGGTGGCCGATCCGCGTCCGCGCACCGCGCCCGAGGTCGCCGTGCGGCCCGCGGCCACCGCGGTCGCCGAGCGCCCGTCGGCCACGTTCCGCCCGACCGGATCGACGGCGGGAGCCGACATCTACCGGATCACCACCCTGCACCCGCGGACCTACAACGATGCCCGGCGCATCGGCGAGGAGTACCGCGAGGGCGTCCCGGTGATCATCAACCTGACGGGCATGGACGACAACGACGCCAAGCGCATCGTGGACTTCGCCGCCGGGCTGGTGTTCGGCCTGCGGGGAAGCATCGAGCGGATCACGAACAAGGTGTTCCTGCTGTCCCCGGCCAATGTCGATGTCGGCGCGGAGGCCCGGGCACAGATCGCGCAGGACGGGTTCTTCAACCAGAGTTGACCCATGGGACTCATCGTCGGCGTGCTCTCGACCCTCATCTGGCTGTTCCTGCTGCTGCTGATCGCCCGGATGATCATCGGGCTGATCATGGTGTTCGCGCGGGACTTCCAGCCGACGGGTGCGCTGGTGATCATCTTCGAGTTCGTGATGAGCATCACCGACCCTCCCCTGAAGGCGCTGCGGCGGATCATCCCGCCGCTGCGGATCGGGCAGGTCTCGCTCGACCTGGCGTTCCTCGTGCTGTTCATCGGGCTGCAGCTGCTGCTGCGGGTGCTCGCGGGGCTCGCATGAGGTCCACGCGCCACGGGGGAGGTCGGTCATGGCGTTGAGCGCCCAGGACGTCCATGACAAGCAGTTCAAGCTGGTGCGCAACAGCACGGGCTACGACATGGACGAGGTCGATGCGTTCCTCGACGAGGTCGAGTCGGAGATCTCGCGGCTCACCGACGAGCTGGTTGCTGCGCAGGATGCCCTCCAAGCGGCCGCCACCGCGCCGGAGACGCAGGGCACGTCCGCGTCCGCGGCGCGGATCCTGGAGCTGGCCCAGCGCACGGCTGACGAGTACGTGGCCGACGCACGGCGCACGGCCGATGCACTGGTGACCGATGCCGAGAAGGCCGCGCGGAAGTCGGTGAAGAAGCTGGAGGCGCAGCGCGGTGACCTCGAGGCACGCGTCACCGCCCTGCGGACCTTCGAGTCCGAGATCCGGTCCCGGCTGACCGGCTACTTCCAGTCGCAGCTGGCGGACCTGAACTCCCTGGCGGAGACCCGCGAGGAGTAGGCCCGCAGTCGGGCACCGAGGCTCACCTCCCGATCGCCCGCCGCCCATCGGCCACCTGCTTGCGCCCGAACTCGTCGGCGGCCCGTTCCCCGGCGCGGCGGCTCTGCGCGGCCGTGCCCGCGCCGCTGGCGGATCCGCGCCACGTGCCCCGTGCCCGCGACGTCGCCCGGTGGTAGTCGGTGACCGCCAGGTCGCGGGCCCGCAGGGCCAGCTCGACGCGGTGGGTGCTCGGTGTGTCCCCGGCGCCTGTGGCCGTGCTGTGCCCGCTGCCGCCCCCCGCTCCCTGGCGGGCCTGCCGGGCCGCCTCCTGGAGGTTGCCGCCGAGTCGCTGGATGAAGCCGAGGCAGAACGCGTTGCGGGCGACCGGGGCGGTGACCGGGCGCGCTGGCCCGCCCTCCGGCGGGCGGTAGGTGGTGCCGTGCCACTGCCCTGAGCGCACATGCTCCTGCGCACGGGTCAGCATCACGGCGCTCGCTGTGGCGAACATGGCCTCCACCCGGTCGAGGTCAGCTGGCATCCCGTACACCAGGACGTAGGTCGAGCCGTGGCCGATGTCGACCCGGACCGACCATGCGGCGGCCGTGGCCACCATCAGGCTGACCAGCAGCTTGTTGAGCGCCCGTCGCGGCTCGCCGATCGTGAGCATCCGATGCGTGGGCCCGTCGGGATGGGCATCTGGGCCCATCGCCGCCACGGCCATGTCGACGCTGTGACGCTGGGCGACCAGGGCGGCCTTCGCCAGGTAGGCCTCCGCCTCCTCGGCGCTGGCCGTGGACTCCGCCTTGGCCAACAGGGCGGCCACCCGCCGCACCTGCTCGTCGGGACCGGCCTCGACGTCGAGGAGCTCGGGGACGGCGTCGATCGGGGCGAACAGGTGCGCCAGCAGCTCGGCGGCACCCGGACCGATGTGCCGGGCGTAGAGCGCGACCAGGGTGGTGCGGAAGCCGCTGCCGTGCCCCGGTACCCCACACAGGTGATGCGCGACCTCGTGCAGGACCACCGAGCGGGTCAGCGCCCACCGGCCGCGGGGATCGGACGCGGGGATCTGGATCCGACCCTGCGAGTACGTGGCCATCCGGAATCCGCGACGCACCTCGACCAGGACCGGCCCCCTGTCGGGGAACTGTCCTGAGGCGGTGGCATCGGCCAGGACGCAGTCCACGTAGGCCTGGATTCCGCCGAGGCTGCCGAAGCGGACCTCCTCGGGCAGGGTGACGACCGAGGAGCCGACGCGCACCGTCCGGTGCGGGCGGCGCATGACCGAGGCGACGGAGTCCTCCGCCTGGTAGACCGCCCCCCGGCTGCGGTCGACCCTCGGGTCCAGGTTTGCCATGGCGACAGCCTGCCATCCCGGTCTGACAACGCGGCCCCGTCGTCCACAGCCCCACCCCGGCGCCGCGCGGACGGGTCAGGCGCGGCGCAGGCCGAAGGAGATCCCGAGGTCGCCGTCGGTCCCGCTGAAGGCATCGGTCGGCGCAGCGCCACGCACGACCGACACGGCCAGGACCTCCCGGGCGATGTCGTCGCAGTGCTCGTCCAGGGCAGCGCCCAGCTCGGTGGAGTCGGTGGACAACCAGAGGACGATCCGGTCGCTGACCTCCAGCCCGGCGGACTTGCGCCCCTCCTGGACCAGCCGGACCACCTCGCGGGCAAGGCCCCGGCCGATCAGCTCGGGGGTCAGGTGCAGGTCCAGGGCGAGGGTCTCCCCGGCGTCGGTGGCCACCGCCCACCCCTCGCGCGGGGTCTCGGTGATCACGACGTCGTCGAGCCCGATCGTCTCGGGGACCCCCGCCACATCGACGGTGGCCGAGCCGTCCCCGCGCAGCGCGGCGGTCAGCTCCACGGGGTCCGCCGCCCCGATGGCCGCGGCGACCGGCTGGGTGCCCTTGCCGAAGCGCCGGCCCAGGGAGCGGAAGTTCGCCTTCACGCTGACGTGCACGAGCTCGTCGGTCGTGGCGTCGTCAGTCCCGCCGCCGAGGCTGACCACCGACATCACGTTGAGCTCGTCAGCCAGCTGGTCGCGCAGCTCCGCGGGCATCCGGTCCCAGCCCGGCGCGGACACCAGTGCCCGGCCGAGGGGCTGGCGGGTGCGCACCCTGCCCTCGGCGCGGGCCCCGCGGCCCAGCTCGACGAGGCGGCGGATGAGTGCCACCTGCTCGGCGAGCTCCGGGTCGGCCAGCGCCGCCGAGTCGTCGGGCCAGTCCTGCAGGTGCACCGAGTCGCCCGCTGTCGACGCGAAGAGGTCCTGCCACACCCGCTCGGTGACGAACGGCGTGAGCGGGGCCATCAGCAGCGTCAGGGTCCGAAGGCACTCGTGCAGGGTGTGCAGGGCCGCGGGGTCGCCCTCCCAGAACCGGCGTCGCGAGCGGCGCACGTACCAGTTGGACAGGTCGTCGATGAAGCCCGCCAGCAGGCGCCCCGCGCGCTGGGTGTCGAAGGCGTCCAGCGCGACGGTGACCTCTGCGGAAAGCCGGCTGGCCTCGGCCAGCGCCCAGCGGTCGAGCACCGGGCGGTCGGCGACGTCGGGGGCAGTGGTCGGGTCCGGGACGAACCCGGCGGTGCGGGCGTACAGCGACTGGAACGACACGGTGTTCCAGTACGTCAGCAGCGTCCGGCGCACGACCTCGGCGATGGCGGCGTGCCCCACCCGGCGCGCCTGCCACGGCGAGCCGGCGGCCAGCATGAACCAGCGCACGGCATCGGCGCCGTGGTCGTCCATCAGCGGGATCGGCTCGAGTATGTTGCCCAGGTGCTTGCTCATCTTGCGGCCGTCGTCGTCGAGGATGTGGCCCAGGCAGAGCACGGTCCGGTAGGAGGACTCGTCGAAGACCAGCGTGCCGACGGCCATCAGGGTGTAGAACCACCCGCGGGTCTGGTCGATGGCCTCGCAGATGAAGTCCGCGGGGTACTTGCGCGCGAACTCCTCCTGGCCGGAGTGCGGGTATCCCCATTGCGCGAACGGCATGGCGCCGCTGTCGTACCAGCCGTCGATGACCTCCGGGACGCGCGTGGCCACGGCGGCGCACTGCGGGCAGTCGAACGAGACGTCGTCGACGTACGGACGGTGCGGATCCAGTGCGGAGAGGTCCTCGCCCGCGAGCTCGCCGAGCTCGGCGAGTGATCCGATGCACGTCAGGTGGCCCTCGGGGCAGCGCCAGATCGGCAGCGGCGTGCCCCAGTAGCGGTTGCGCGACAGTGCCCAGTCGACGTTGTTCTCCAGCCAGTCGCCGTACCGGCCCCACTTGATGGTCTCCGGGTGCCACGTGGTGCCCTCGTTCTCGCGGAGCAGGGCGTCCTTGATGGCCGTGGTCCGGATGTACCAGGACGGCTGGGCGTAGTAGACCAGCGGGGTGTGGCAGCGCCAGCAGTGCGGGTAGGAGTGCTCGAACTGCTCGTGGCGGAACATCAGCCCGCGGGCCTCGAGATCGGCGACGAGCGTCGGGTCGGCGGCCTTGAAGAACATCCCGCCGACCATCGGCACCGACGGGTCGAAGGTGCCGTCGGGCAGCAGCGGGTTCACCACGGGCAGGCCGTAGGTGCGGCAGGAGACGAGGTCGTCCGCACCGAAGGCCGGTGCCTGGTGGACGAGGCCGGAGCCGTCCTCGGTGGTGACATAGTCGGCCAGGATCACGAAGTGCGCATCCGGGATCTCGACCAGGTCGAACGGGCGGGAGTACCCGGTGCGCTCCAGGTCGCGGCCGGGCATCGTGGCCAGGACCTCGTGGCCCTCGGGCAGCTTGGCCTCGCGCAGGTCCTCGGCGATGACCAGGAGCTCGGAGTCGCCCATCTCGCCGGTCACCCGGACCACCTGGTAGTTCGCGTCCGGCCTGACGGCCACTGCGGTGTTGGACACCAATGTCCAGGGGGTGGTGGTCCACACCAGCAGGCTGACCCCGGGGAAGCGCTCGGCCAGCGGCCCGCTGGTGACCGGCATGCGCACGTAGACCGACGGGTCGACGACGTCCTCGTACCCCTGGGCCAGCTCATGGTCGGACAGGCCGGTGCCGCACCGGGGGCAGTAGGGGCTCACCCGGTGGTCCTGCACGAGCAGGCCCTTGTCGAAGATCTGCTTGAGCGACCACCACACGCTCTGCACGTACGCCGGATCCATCGTCCAGTAGGCCTGGTCCATGTCGACCCAGTAGCCCATCCGCTCGGTGAGGACGGCGAACTCATCCACGTGGCGCAGCACCGACTCCCGGCAGCGGGCGTTGAACTGCGCCACGCCGTAGGCCTCGATGTCGCCCTTGCCGGTGAACCCGAGCTCCTTCTCGACCGCGAGCTCGACCGGCAGCCCGTGGCAGTCCCATCCGGCCTTGCGATCCACCCGGTACCCGCGCATCGTCCGGAACCGCGGGAAGACGTCCTTGAACACCCGGGCCTCGACGTGGTGCGTGCCCGGTGTCCCGTTCGCGGTCGGTGGGCCCTCGTAGAAGGTCCATTCGGGGGCGCCCTCGCGCTGGGCCAGGGAGCGGTGGAAGACGTCGTTGTCGGCCCAGAGCGCCAGGACCTGCTGATCCACCTCCGCCAGGTCGACCTTCGCCGGGACCGCTGCATAGGGGCGGGCGGTCGTCGGCTCGGGGTGCGAGGGGCTCTGGTGCGTGCTCATCGTCTCGTCCTTGATCGGGGGCAGGCCGCTGATTCTAGTCGTGGGTGGTCGTTCCGGCCGCTCCCTCGCCCAGCAGGGCAGCCCAGCGGGTGGCGAGGTCGGCCGGCGGATCCGTGATCTCCACGAGCTTGTCGCGCGAGGTCGCGCCCCGGACCACCCTGACCTGGCGGGGGCGCAGGCCCAGGGCCTGCGCCAGGGTGCGCTCGGCCGCGGCGGTTGCCGCACCCTCCACCGGTCGGGCCCGCACCCGGACCTCCAGGACGGGCGGATCGCCCGGGCGCGAGGTGGCCGCGCAGCCGCCCGCCGCGTCCTGTCGGGCCGCGGGTCTGACCCGGATCGCGGCACGGAAGGATGTCACGGGGGATATCCTCGCCCAAGGTGCGCCCACAGTGGGGCTGGGCAGCAGGTAGGAGACAGCAGATGGGTGCTGGAGGCTGGGTGAGCGGCGGGATCCGGCGTGCCGTGTCCGGGGTCAGGTCCGCGATGCCCGGGCCGGGGGAGCCGGAGGCTGCCGCCGCGGAGCAGGTCGCCGTGGAACCCAGTCCGCGGGAGCCCGCCACGAGGAAGCCCGCCGCGACGAAGTCCGCCACGAGGAAGCCCGCTGCGAGGAAGCCCGCCCCGACCGAGCCCGCCGCGGCCGAGCCCGCCGCGGCCGAGGCGACTGCCGAGGAGGCCCCGACGTGGACCGCCGAGGAGCTGGCGGGGTTCCGGGCCGCGCTCGAGATCGACATCAACCGGCTGCGCGAGGAGCTCCACATGGGCGAGGTCGACATGGCCGACCTGCTCGCCGACTCCGGCGACGGCGGTGGTGACGACCAGGCCGATGCCGGGTCGAAGACCCTCGAGCGGGAGCAGGAGATGAGCGTCAACGCCAACGCCCGGGACCTGCTCGACCAGTCCACCCACGCGTTGCGCCGCCTGGAGGCCGGCACCTACGGGATCTGCGAGTCCTGCGGGCGGGTCATCCCGGCAGCCCGGCTGCGGGCCTTCCCACGGGCCACCCTGTGCATCGCCTGCAAGCAGGCAGAGGAGCGCCGCTGACGTGAGTCGACTCCCGCTGACCCTCGGCGTGGCAGCAGGGGTGGTCGTCATCGACCAGGTCACGAAGGCACTGGCGGTCGCCCGCCTCGAGGGTGAGCCCCCGATCGAGATCGTCGGGCGGTGGCTGCAGCTGACCTTCGTGCGCAACCCGGGTGCTGCCTTCTCGCTGGCGGGCAACTACACGATCGTGATCAGTGTCGTGGCGATCATCGTGGCAGTGGCCATCGTGCGCACCGCGCGGACGCTGACCAACCCGTGGTGGGCGGTCGTGCTCGGTGGCATCCTCGGCGGCGCGGTCGGGAACCTGATCGACCGGGTGCTTCGCGAGCCCGGACCGTTCCGTGGTCACGTCGTGGACTTCCTGGCGTTCCCCAACTTCCCGGTGTTCAACGTCGCCGACATGGCGCTGGTCGGGTCGGCGATCCTGGCGGTCCTGCTGAGCATCAAGGGCGTGGAGATGGGCGACGCCGCACGCGCGGACGCCGCACCCGCCGACCCGGCACCCGCTGACGCTTCGCCATCCGACCCCGATCAGGCGCGCTCCGATGGCTGAGCCGCGGTTGGCGCAGGTGCCCGACGGGCTGGCGGGGGAGCGCATCGACGCGGCCCTGGCCCGGATGTTCGGGCTGTCGCGCTCGAAGGCCGCCGAGCTGGCCGAGGCTGGGAACGTGCAGCTGGCCGGGCGGGTGGTCGGCAAGAGCGCGCGCGTGGACGCCGGTCAGCTCGTCGAGGTGCTCATCCCCGACGTGGTGCCCCCCGGATCGGTGCCCGAGGTCGACGTCCCCGAGCTGGTGGTCCTCCACGACGACGCCGACATCGTGGTCGTGGACAAGCCGGTCGGGGTCGCAGCGCACCCGAGTCACGGCTTCGAGGGCCCGAGCGTCACCGGGGTCCTGGCGGCTCGTGGCTACCGAATCTCGACCTCCGGCGCCCCGGAGCGCCGCGGCGTGGTGCAGCGCCTGGACGTGGGGACCTCCGGGGTGATGGTGCTGGCCAAGAGCGAGCCGGCCTACAGCCACCTGAAGCAGCAGTTCCGCGACCGCAGCCCGGAGAAGGTGTACCACGCCCTGGTCCAGGGCCTGCCCGACCCGCTGCGCGGCACCATCGACGCGCCCATCGGCCGGCACCCGCACCACGACTGGAAGTTCGGGGTGATCGCCGGGGGCCGGAACTCCGTGACGCACTACGAGGTGCTGGAGGCGCTGCGGTTCGCCAGCCTGCTCGAGGTCCACCTCGAGACCGGGCGCACCCACCAGATCCGGGTCCACATGGCGGCGATCAAGCACCCGTGCGTCGGCGATGTCATGTACGGCGCTGACCCGGTCCTGGCCGCACGCTGTGGCCTGGAGCGCCAGTGGCTGCACGCGGTCCGGCTCGGGATCCTGCACCCCGGATCCGGCGAATGGGTCGAGTTCACCTCGCCCTACCCGCCCGACCTCGACCATGCCCTGCGGACCCTGGCGCCCGACTGATCAGCGCCGGTGGCCCGGTGGCAGAGTGGGGTCATGCCCACTGATCTCCAGCCCCCCGTCGTCCACTCGTCCGGAACGTTCGCGATCGGGGGTGACCTCCCGGTCCATCGCCTCGGCTTCGGCGCCATGCGGATCACCGGTCCGGGGATCTGGGGCGAGCCCGCCGACCGGCAGGGCGCCATCGCCCTGCTGCGCCGCGCGGTCGATCTCGGCGTGGACTTCATCGACACCGCCGACTCCTACGGGCCGAACGTGTCGGAGGACCTCATCCGCGAGGCCCTGCACCCCTACGACGGGGTGCTCATCGCTACCAAG
Organism: uncultured Actinomycetes bacterium; assembly: GCA_963774745.1. Taxonomy (GTDB): domain Bacteria; phylum Actinomycetota; class Actinomycetes; order S36-B12; family CAIYMF01; genus Prado023. Next base: position 192,025 of record CAVZGE010000003.1, read on the forward strand.
GGCGGCCTGACCCGCCAGGGCCCGGACAAGTGGGCACCGGTCGGCAGCCCCTACTACCTGCGCCAGTGCGTGGAGATGTCGCTGCGCCGCCTCGGCGTGGACTGCATCGACCTCTACCAGTTGCACCGCATCGACTCCAACGTCCACCTCGAGGACCAGCTCGGGGCATTGAAGCGACTCCAGGAGCAGGGCAAGATCCGCCACCTGGGGCTCTCGCAGGTCACGGTGGGGGAGCTCGCGGCCGCCCGCGAGATCATCGACGTCACGACCGTGCAGAACCTGTACAACCTCGGTGACCGCAGCTCCGAGGACGTGCTGGCGGCGTGTGAGGCGGACGGGATCGGGTTCATCCCGTGGTTCCCGGTCGCGGCCGGCCCGCTGGCCCGCCCCGACGGGCCGCTGGCCGGGATCGTGGCCCGCACCGGGATCCCCGCTGCACAGCTGTCGCTGGCGTGGCTGCTGCGCCGGTCCCCGGTGGTCCTGCCGATCCCCGGGACGTCGTCCGTGGCGCACCTGGAGGAGAACTGCGCGGCGGCCGCGGTCACCTTCGACGACGCCACATTCGCCGACCTCTCCTCGCTGGGCGGCCTCGACGAGGAGTAGCGCGGGGCGGCCGGAGTACCGATCAGTCGCTGTCGCCGGCCATCAGGCCGGTGATCGAGCCATCGGGGCGGATGTGCACGCGCAGGGCGGCCGGCTCGCGGGGCAGGCCGGGCATCGTGACGATCGAGCCGGTGCTGGCCACCACGAACCCGGCACCGGCAGCAAGGCGGGCCTCGCGCACGGTGATCGTGAAGCCGTGCGGCACGCCCCGGCGGGTGGGGTCGTCGGACAGTGACAGGTGCGTCTTGGCGATGCACACCGGCAGGTCGGTGCCGACCGCGGCCGTGATCCGGGCCAGCTCCTTGACTGCCGCGGGCGCGATCTCGACCCCGTCGGCGCCGTACACGTGCTTGGCGACCGCCGCGATCTTCTCGGCGTAGGGGGCGGCCGGGGCGTACGGGTGCCAGGGCTGCGGCGGGCGGGCGTCGGTCGCGTCGACCACCCGGGCGACCACATCGGCCAGCTCGAGCGCTCCCTTGGCCCCGTCGGCGAACCCCGTGCACGGGGCCATCGGGACCCCGTGGCTGGCGCACCATGCGGCCAACAGATCGACCTCGTCCTGGGGGTCGTCCGGGAACAGGTTCAACGCGACCACCGGGGGCAGGCCATAGGCGCCCACGCTGAACAGGTGCCGCTCGAGCTGCGGCAGGCCCGCCCGGAGCGCTGCCAGGTTCGGCCGACCGACTTCGGCCAACGAGGCGCCCCCGTGCAGGCGCAGGGCTTTCAGCGTCGCGACGAGCACCACGGCCCGCGGCCAGATCCCCGCCGAGCGACAGGCGATGTCGAGGAACTTCTCGCCGCCGAGGTCGAACCCGAACCCGCCCTCGGTGATGACGTCGGCGCCGGTGGCCAGGGCCATCCGCGTGGCGATCATCGAGTTGGTGCCGTGGGCGATGTTCGCGAACGGCCCGCCGTGCACCAGGACCGGTCCGCCGTCGGCGGTCTGGGCGAGGTTGGGCATGAGGGCATCGCGCAGCAGGGCGGTCATGGCCGGGGCCGCGCCGATGTCGTCGGCGGTCACGGGCTGGTCCTGGCTGGTCCAGCCGACCACGATCCGCCCGAGCCGGGCCTGCAGGTCGGACAGGCCGCTTGCCAGGCACAGGGCGGCCATCACCTCGCTGGAGGCGGTGATCTGGAAGCCGGCCTCCCGCGGGATGCCGTCCAGTGGTCCCCCCAGGCCCAGCACGACGTGGCGCAGGAACCGGTCGTTCATGTCGACCGCCCGCGGCCAGGTGACCCGCCGGGGGTCCAGCGGGGCCTGCTGGCCGAACTGCAGGCAGTTGTCGACCAGCGCGGAGAGCAGGTTGTGGGCCGAGGTGATGGCGTGCAGGTCGCCGGTGAAGTGCAGGTTGATCGCCTCGGCCGGCTCGATCGTGGCCGCGCCGCCCCCGGTGCCACCGCCCTTCATCCCGAAGACCGGGCCCAGCGACGGCTCGCGCAGCGCCAGGACCGCGTGCCGGCCCTGGGCCCGCATGCCCATGGCCAGGGCGATGGCCATCGTGGTCTTGCCCTCTCCCGAGGGCGTCGGGGTGATCGCCGAGACGAGGATCAGCCGCCCTGACGGCTCCCGGCCCGCGAGGGCGGCGAGGTCGACCTTCGCCCGGTGCGGCCCCCAGCCGATCACATGCTCCGGGGCGATCCCCAGCTCGGCGGCGACATCGGTCATCGGGCGCAGTTCGGGCACAGTTGGCCATGCTGGCACCGGCGGGGGGCCGGTGTCGCTGCGTCGGGGATGTCGGTGGCCGGCGGTACGATCGTCCCCTGCCCGAGCCCGCCTTCCCCGCCAGGTGCGCGGCGCAGTCGTTGGTACGTGCACCAGCCCCGGGAGGACCTCCGTGTCGAACAGCGCGAGCGGTGGCTTCGTGCACCTGCACGCCCACACCGAGTACTCGATGCTCGACGGCGCGGCCCGGGTCAAGGAGCTCTTCGCCGAGGCGGCGCGGATGGAGATGCCCGCACTGGCGATCACCGATCACGGCAACCTGTTCGGCGCCTACGAGTTCTGGAAGGCCGGCAGGGCCGCCGGCGTGAAGCCGATCATCGGCATGGAGGGCTACTACGTCCCGATCGGGTCGCGCTTCGACCGCGCGCCGTTCTCGTTCGGCGCTGATGTCGGCCAGGACGTCGGCGACGAGGGCACGGCCAAGGGCAAGGTCAACTACACCCACATGACCCTGCTGGCCGAGAACACCGAGGGCCTGCACAACCTGTTCCGGATCTCCTCCCTGGCCAGCCTCGAGGGCCAGTACCGCAAGTACCCGCGCTTCGACCGCGACCTGCTCGAGCGCCACGGCACGGGGATCATCGCCACCACGGGCTGCCCGTCGGGGGAGGTCAACCGCTGGCTGCAGGTCGGCCAGTACGAGAAGGCCCGCCAGGCCGCCGCCGACTACCGCGACATCCTGGGCCGCGACAACTTCTTCGCCGAGGTCATGGACCACGGCATCGAGATCGAGCGGCGCACGCTGCCCGACCTCCTGCGCCTGGCCAAGGACCTCGGCCTGCCGCTGCTTGCCAGCAACGACCTGCACTACACGCACGCCGCGGACGCCGAGTCCCACGAGGTGCTGCTGTGCGTCCAGACCGGCAAGACCATGGCCGACCCGAACCGGTTCAAGTTCGACGCCCGCGACTTCTACCTGAAGTCCGCCCAGGAGATGCGCACGCTCTGGGCCGAGCACCCGGAGGCCTGCGACAACACGCTGCTGGTGGCCGAGCGGTGCAACGTGGAGTTCACCGAGGGGCGCAACCTGATGCCCCGGTTCCCGGTGCCCGAGGGGGAGACCGAGGAGTCGTGGCTGGTCAAGGAGGTCGAGCGCGGCCTGGCCCGCCGGTTCCCGAACGGGGTGCCGCAGGACCGCCGCGACCAGGCCGCCTACGAGGTGGGCGTCATCATCCAGATGGGATTCCCCGGCTATTTCCTCGTGACCGCCGACCTCGTGGAGCACGCCAAGAGCGTCGGGATCCGCGTGGGCCCGGGCCGTGGGTCGGCCGCGGGGGCCCTGATCGCCTACGCCCTGGGCATCACCGAGCTCGACCCGATGAGCCATGGCCTGCTGTTCGAGCGGTTCCTGAACCCCGAGCGCATCTCGATGCCCGACATCGACATGGACTTCGACGAGCGCCGGCGCGCCGAGATGATCCGCTACGCCACGCAGCGCTACGGCGAGGAGCGGGTCGCCCAGATCGTCACCTACTCCACGATCAAGGCCAAGGCCGCCCTCAAGGACTCCGCGCGGGTGCTCGGCCACCCGTTCTCGGTGGGGGAGAAGCTGACCAAGGCGATGCCGCCGGCGGTCATGGGCAAGGACATCCCGCTGGCCGGGATCTTCGACGAGAACCACCCGCGCTACAAGGAGGCCGTCGACTTCCGGGCGCTCTACGACAGTGAGGCCGAGCTGCGCGAGGTCGTCGACACCGCGCGCGGGCTCGAGGGGCTGCGTCGGCAGTGGGGCGTGCACGCCGCCGGGGTGATCCTCTCGGCCGAGCCGCTGCTCGACGTCATCCCGATCATGCGCCGCGAGCAGGACGGCTCGATCATCACCCAGCTGGACATGGGGGCGTGCGAGTCCCTGGGCCTGCTGAAGATGGACTTCCTGGGCCTGCGAAACCTGACGATCCTCGACGACGCGCTGCGCCACATCGAGGCCAACGGGGGCCACAAGGTCGTCCTCGAGGAGCTCACCCTCGACGACGTCCCCACCTACGAGCTCCTGGCCCGCGGCGACACCCTGGGCGTGTTCCAGCTGGACAACTCGGGGATGCGGGCGCTGCTCACCCGCCTCGCTCCGACGAACTTCGAGGACATCTCGGCGGTCCTGGCGCTCTACCGCCCGGGGCCGATGGGCGCCAACGCGCACAACGACTTCGCCGACCGCAAGAACGGCCGCCAGCCGGTCACGCCGATCCACCCCGAGCTCGCCGAGCCGCTGGCCGAGATCCTGGGCGACACCTACGGGTTGATCGTCTACCAGGAGCAGGTCATGGCGATCGCCCAGAAGCTGGCCGGCTACTCGCTGGGCAGCGCTGACCTTCTGCGCCGGGCGATGGGCAAGAAGAAGAAGGAGATCCTGGACAAGGAGTACGTGCCCTTCGCCGAGGGGATGCGCGCCAACGGCTACTCCGAGGCCGCGATCAAGACCCTCTGGGACATCCTGGTCCCGTTCTCGGACTACGCCTTCAACAAGGCGCACACGGCCGGGTACGGCCTGGTCTCCTACTGGACGGCGTACCTCAAGGCCAACTACCCGGCCGAGTACATGTCCGGCCTGCTCACCTCGATCGCCGATGACAAGGACAAGTCCGCGATCTACCTCAACGAGTGCCGCCGGATGGGCATCAAGGTCCTGCCCCCAGACGTCAACGAGTCGCAGTCGGACTTCGCCCCGGTCGGCACCGACATCCGCTTCGGACTCTCCGCGATCCGCAACGTGGGCGCCAACGTCGTGGACTCGATCATCCGGACCCGCACGGCCAAGGGCCGGTTCGCCGACTTCGGCGACTTCATCGCCAAGGTCGAGATCGGCGTGTGCAACAAGCGCCTTGTCGAGTCGCTGATCAAGGCCGGCGCCTTCGACAGCTTCGGCGACACCCGCAAGGGGCTGCTGGCCATCCACGAGCAGGCCATCGACGCCGCCCTGGACACCAAGCGGGCGGAGGCGGTCGGGCAGTTCGACCTGTTCGCCGGAATGGGCGGCGAGACCCCCGAGGTGGCGCCGGGGGCTCGCCTCGTGCCACCGCCGACCGAGTGGGACAAGAAGACCCTGCTGGCCTACGAGCGCGAGATGCTGGGCCTCTACGTCAGCGACCACCCGCTGTTCGGCCTCGAGCACGTGCTGAGCTCCCTGGCCGACATGCCGATCGCAGCACTCGCCGCCGACGAGCGCGTGGACGGGCAGATGGTCACCGTCGCCGGCCTGGTCACCAGCGTCCAGCGCAAGACGACCAAGGCCAAGGGGGAGCCGTGGGCGATCGTCACGCTCGAGGACCTCGCCGGGTCGGTCGAGGTGATGTGCTTCCCGCAGCTGTACGCCACCGCCGGCGTCCTGCTGGCCGAGGACGTCGTGATCGTGGTCCGCGGTCGACTGGAGAAGGGTGAGGACAACGCACCCCGGCTGCGCGGCATGGACGTCAGCGTGCCCAACATCAGCGACGCCACGGCATCCGGCCCGGTGGCCATCCACCTGGACATCGCCCGGTGCACCCCGCCGGTCGTGGAGCGCCTGCGTGAGGTGCTGGGCAGCCATCCCGGCACGGTCGAGGTGCACATCCACCTGCGCAACGGTGGAACCACCACGGTGCTGTCCATCGACGACCGGCTGCGGGTGGTGCCCTCACCGGCCCTGTACGGCGACCTCAAGGCCCTGCTCGGCGCATCCTGCCTGGGGTGATCCGGCCTCAGGAGCGCCGTGCGATGGGCGCCACCCGAGCGTGCGTCATCTCGATCAGGTGACCGGGCTGGAGCTCGACGTCGAGCCCGCGGCGGCCGCCTGAGACCAGGATCGAGGCGTGGCTGAGCGCCGACTCGTCCAGGACGGTCGGGTGGGTCTGGCGCTGCCCCAGCGGCGAGATCCCCCCAGCGACATAGCCGGTGGCCCGCTCGGCCCGGGCGACCTCGGCCATCGCCACCCGCTTCCCGCCCACGGCGGCGGCCAACAGCTTGAGGTCCAGCTGGGTGTCGACGGGCACGACGCCCACCACCAGCGCCCCGTCGACGTCAGCCAGCAGCGTCTTGAACACCCGCTCGGGCTCGACACCGAGGGCGGCCGCCGCCTCGAGCCCGTAGGACGTGCTGCGCGGGTCGTGGGCGTAGGTGCGCAGCACGTGGGGGATCCCCGCCTCGGCCAGCACCCGGGTCGCGGGGGTGCCGGTGGATCCGCCGGACTTCTTCGCCATGGGGGCGATCCTGCCACCGCGGCACCGGGAGCTGCTGGCTGCACGTCCCCGAGCGGGTTGCCGGTGCAGGCCCTAGCCTGTGCACGTGCCCACGGTCCCGCTGTTCCCGTTGCGCACGGTGCTCGTCCCCGGGCTCGTCCTCCCGCTGCACATCTTCGAGCCCCGCTACCGCCTGATGATGAGCATGCTGGCCGACGCCCCCGACGACGAGCGCGGCTTCGGGATCGTCGCGATGCGCCCGGGCTGCAGCGAGGCCGATGGTCGATCAGGGATCTACGAGATGGGCACGATGGCCCGGATCACCAAGGTCGACGAGCTGCCCGACGGTCGCTACGACATCGTCACGGTCGGGGCCCGGCGCTTCTCCATCGAGTCCCTCGACGACGGGCTGCCCTACACCCGGGCCCAGGTGCGCCTGCACGACGAGCCGATCGGGGAGCCGGACAGGACCCAGCGCCTGGCTGCCGACGCCGTCCGGCTGCTCGAGGTCTATCGGGAGGTCATCGGGGGCTGGGGCGTCATCCGGATGGCGCACATCGGCAACCTGCCCGACGATCCCGTCGTCCTGAGCTACCTGGTGGCCTCAGCCATCGTCACCGACCTGCCCGAGCGGCAGTCCCTGCTGGGGATCGAGAGCGCGGAGCGGCGCCTGGAGACCGTGTGCGCCGTGCTGCGCCGGGAGATCGAGGTGATGTCGGTCCTGCCCTCGATGCCGGCCGTCGACCTTGCCGGTTCGCGGCTCTGGTCCAACTGAACGGGCCCGCGCCCGCCTGCCGGGCATGGGCGCGCGGCCTAGAATCGACCCATGATCCGTCGACTTGACCTGCGGGCCGGCCTGCCGGCCAACCTCGGTGCCGTGGTGCCGCGTGCCTCGATGGATGTCGAGCACGCGCTGCAGGTGGTCCAGCCGATCGTGGCCGACGTGGCCAAGCGCGGGGCCCCAGCCGTCCTCGACCACGGGGAGCGGCTCGACGGCGTCCGGCCGGAGCACCTGCGGGTTCCGGCCCGTGCCCTCGCTGCTGCACTCGACGGGCTGGATCCCCAGGTGCGGGCCGCCCTCGAGGTGTCGATCGAGCGGGTGCGTCGCGTGCACGCTGACCAGGTCCGCCCCGAGCACACCACGGACGTGGTCCCCGGCGGGACGGTGACGATGCGCTGGATCCCCGTCGACCGCGTGGGACTGTACGTGCCCGGTGGGCGCGCGGTGTACCCGTCGTCGGTGGTGATGAACGCCGTCCCGGCACAGATCGCCGGCGTCGGGTCGCTGGCCGTGGCCTCGCCGCCGCAGAAGGAGTTCGGCGGGCTGCCGCACCCCACCATCCTGGCCGCCTGTGCGCTGCTCGGCGTCGATGAGGTGTATGCCGCCGGAGGCGCCCAGGCGATCGCCCTGTTCGCCTACGGTGCGCCGTTGGAGGACGGCACGGTGTGCCGGCCGGTGAACCTCGTCACCGGTCCGGGCAACATCTGGGTCACCGCGGCCAAGCGCCTGCTCAAGGGCCGCATCGGGATCGACTCGGAGGCCGGCCCCACCGAGATCGTCATCCTGGCCGACGACACCGCCGACGCCGCGGTCGTGGCCGCCGACCTGATCAGCCAGGCCGAGCACGACGTGATCGCCGCGTCCGTGCTGGTCACGACGTCGCTGAAGCTGGCCAAGGACGTCGCTGCTGCCCTCGAGGTCCAGGTCGCGGCCACCAAGCACTCGCTGCGCATCCGGGAGGCCCTCGGCGGGGACCAGAGCGCGATCATCGTCGTCGACTCCATCAGCGACGGGCTGGACGTCGTCAACGCCTATGCCGCCGAGCACCTCGAGATCCACACCCGGGACGCGCGGGCCGTGGCGATGCAGGTCCGCAACGCGGGCGCTGTCTTCGTGGGCCCCTGGGCGCCGGTGTCGCTGGGCGACTACGCCGCCGGCTCTAACCACGTCCTGCCCACGGGCGGCTGCGCCTGCCACTCCAGTGGCCTGGGCGTGGCCGCCTTCCTGCGCGGCGTCAACCTCATCGAGTACGACCGTGCGGCCCTGGCCGACCTCGCCGACCACGTCGTGACGCTGGCCCACGCCGAGGACCTCCCCGCGCACGGGGCAGCCATCACGGTGCGGTTCGATCGGTGAGCGCGCCGCTCGACGCGCCGGCGGGCCCGGCCGAGCTCCCGCTGCGCCCCGAGCTGCGCGGCCAGGTGCCCTACGGCGCACCGCAGCTCGACGTGGCCCACCGGCTCAACGTCAACGAGAACCCCTACCCGCCCTCGCCGGCGATGGTGTCCGACGTCGCTGCGGCGGTCGCCGAGGCCGCGGCCACCCTGAACCGGTACCCCGACCGGGACGCCACCGCGCTGCGCGCCGACCTCGCCGCGTACATCGTCACCGACGTCGCCGGCGGCCCTGCGCTCAGCGGTGATCAGGTGTGGGCGGCCAACGGGTCCAACGAGGTGATGGTCCAGCTCCTCCAGGCCTTCGGCGGACCGGGGCGGGTCGCGCTGTCGTTCGCGCCGACCTACTCGATGTATCCCGATTACGCCCGGGACACCTTCACCGAGTACCGCACCCTGGCGCGCCGCGACGACTTCACCGTCGACCTCGATGCGGCCCTGGACCACATCCGCACCGAGCAGCCGGCCGTCATCCTGCTGGCCTCGCCGAACAACCCCACGGGGACCGCCCTGTCGCTGGCCGACGTCGATGCGCTGTGCGCGACCAGCCAGGGCATGGTCGTGGTCGACGAGGCCTACGCGGAGTTCCGTCGCCCCGGCACGCCCTCGGCGATCGAGCTGCTCGACGTCCATCCCCGCCTGGTGGTGACGCGCACGATGAGCAAGGCGTTCGCCCTGGCCGGGGCCCGCCTGGGCTACATGGTGGCCAGTGCCCAGGTCGTGGACGCCGTCCAGCTCGTGCGCCTGCCCTACCACCTGTCCGCGGTCACCCAGGCGGTCGCCCGCACGGCCCTGCGACACGCTCCGGAGCTCCTGGGCTCGGTCGCCGCCCTGCGATCGGAGCGGGACGCCCTCGTCGAGTGGCTGCGGACCCAGCCGGGGCTGGTCGCCGCCGACTCCGACGCCAACTTCGTGCTGTTCGGGCGGTTCGCCGATCGTGATCTGGTCTGGCAGCGACTGCTCGACCGCGGTGTCCTGGTCCGGGCGACCGGCCCGGCCGGCTGGCTGCGCGTCAGCGCCGGGACCCCCCACGAGATGGCGGCGTTCCGGGCTGCCCTGACCGACAGCATCACCGTGGGCGACGTGCTGGCATGAGAGGGTGAGCGCACGCATGCGAGGAGGGGACCTGATGGGCCGGTTCGCGACGATCGAGCGCACCACCAAGGAGAGCGACGTCCGCGTCGAGCTGGAGCTCGACGGCTCGGGCGCCACGGACATCAGCACCGGCGTGCCGTTCTACGACCACATGATGACCCAGATCGGCAAGCACGCCGGCTTCGACCTGACGATCGCCACCACCGGCGACATTGACGTGGACAGCCACCACACCGTGGAGGACACGTCGCTGGCCTTCGGGGCCGCCTTGCGCTCGGCGCTCGGCGACAAGGTCGGCATCCGCCGCTTCGGTGACGCGCTGGTCCCGCTCGACGAGGCGCTGGCTCGGGCCGTCGTCGACCTGTCGGGCCGGCCCTACGTCGTGCACGACGAGCCGGCGATGGCGCCGATGATCGGCACCTACGACACCACCCTGACCCGGCACGTGTGGGAGTCCATCTCCGCCTCGGCGCAGATCTGCCTGCACGTGCACTGCCTCTACGGGCGCAACCCGCACCACATGGTCGAGGCGCAGTTCAAGGCCGTGGCCCGTGCACTTCGGGTCGCCGTCGAGCTCGATCCCCGCGTGGTCGGGGTGCCCAGCACCAAGGGCGCGCTGTGACCGTGGCCGAGGGACTGCCCACGGCTGTCCTGATCAGCTTCCTGGTCACCGGACTGTTCCTCGTGGGATGGATGGTGTTCGGCGTGATCCAGTACCGCCGGACAGGCAAGGCCACGTGGCTCTGGCTGGGTGCGCTCATGGCGGTGAGCCTCGGCATGGCGTTCCTGAACTTCCCGCGATGACACACGTCGTCGTCCTGGACTACGGGTCGGGCAACCTCCGGTCGGCTGCACGGGCGCTCGAGGCCGTCGGCGCCGATGTGACGGTGACCTCCGACTACGACTCGGCGATGTCCGCCGACGGACTTGTCGTGCCCGGCGTGGGGGCCTTCGCGGCCTGCATGGCGGGGTTCCGCGCCGTGCGTGGCCCGCAGCTCGTCGATCACCGCCTGGCCGGCGGGCTCCCGGTCCTGGGCATCTGCGTCGGGATGCAGATCCTCTTCGAGTCCGGCGTCGAGCACGGTGTGACCACGCCGGGCGTGGGGGAGTGGCCGGGGATCGTCGAGGAGCTGCCGGCCGCGATCCTGCCGCACATGGGCTGGAACACCGTCGACGTGCCCGCCGGCTCGGCGCTGTTCGCGGGGGTCGCCCGCGAGCGGTTCTACTTCGTGCACTCCTACGCCGTGCAGCGGTGGGACCTGGTCGTCTCGGAGCCGTTCCACCCCCCGCTGGTGACCTGGGCGGAGCATGGGGTGCCGTTCGTGGCGGCCATCGAGAACGGCCCGCTGGTCGCCACCCAGTTCCACCCGGAGAAGTCCGGCGACGCGGGCCTGGCCCTGCTCGCCAACTGGGTGGGCGCACTGGCCTGACCCGGGCCAGCGGCGGGACGTGTCGGATCCGGACACAGGTGTCCGCTGCGCGCATGAGCCTGTCCGGTTCGCGCCATTCCGGCGTGGCGACCGACTAGCCTGTGCGGCATGACGAACCTCGAGCTGCTGCCTGCCGTCGATGTCCGCGACGGGACCGCCGTGCGCCTGGTCCAGGGTGAGTCCGGGACCGAGACCTCCTACGGCTCGCCCCTGGATGCCGCCCTGGACTTCCAGTCCCAGGGCGCGGAATGGATCCACCTCGTCGACCTCGACGCTGCCTTCGGGACTGGCTCCAACCGGGAGCTCCTCGCGGAGGTGATCGGCCGGCTCGACGTCCAGGTCGAGCTCTCCGGGGGCATCCGAGACGACGAGTCCCTGACCGCCGCCCTGGCGACCGGATGCCGCCGGGTCAACCTCGGCACGGCGGCCCTGGAGGATCCGGACTGGACCCGCCGGGTGATCGGTGAGCACGGCGACCGGGTGGCGGTCGGGCTGGACGTGCGCGGCACGACGCTTGCCGCCCGGGGCTGGACGAAGGAGGGCGGCGACCTCTGGGAGACCCTGGCCCGCCTCGACGCCGACGGCTGCACCCGCTACGTGGTCACCGACGTGACCAAGGACGGCACCCTGCGAGGGCCGAACCTGGAGCTGCTGGCCGACGTCTGTGCGCGCACCGACCGGCCGGTGGTCGCCAGCGGCGGGGTCGCGCGCCTGGAGGACCTCCACCGGCTGGCCGAGCTCGTGGAGCAGGGCGTCGAGGGCGCCATCGTGGGCAAGGCGCTCTACGCGGGGGCCTTCACCCTTGCCGAGGCCCTGGCCGCCGTGGCCCCGCGCCGGGACTTCCTGTAGGCATCATGCCGGTCGAGCGGTTCTCCAGCGGGGGCATCTACGAGGACGAGGTCGGCTACAGCCGGGTCGTGGTGGCCTCCGGCTACGGCGGGCACACCGGCTGGACCGCGGGGACGACGGCGATGGTCAACGGGCTGGTGGTCCACCCCGGCGATGCCCAGGCCCAGGCTGCTGTCGCCTTCCAGGCGGCGCTGTTCGCCCTCGAGCGTGCGGGGTTCAGCCGCGCCGACACGGTCTCGACCCGGATGTACGTCGTCGACCTGGCTGCCCATGCCGACGCGGTCGGGCGGGCGCATGCCGAGATCTTCGCGGGCATCCGACCGGCGGCAACCATGGTCGGGGTGACTGCGCTGGTCGATCCGCAGATGCTGGTCGAGGTCGAGCTGGTGGCGTGGCGGCCGGAGGATGATCCGGCGGCCTGAGATCGGCGGTGCCGGGCACGTTGAACCGATCGGTTGCACCGTCTGTGACAGAGTAGCGCTGCACTAGGGAGGAACTCGATGCAGGATGAGGCGCCCACGGGGCAGTCGCAGGAACCGGAGGAGGACACCGGACCCGAGGCCACATGGTGGCCCTGGCCGGAGACCCAGGACGACGATGCCGTCGGCCCCCGTGACGGGGCACCCGGCGGGGATGAGACCCTGACCCTCCCGGTCGAGACGCCGGTCGTCGCGCCGCCGGACCGCCCGGACCAGGTGGCTGCGGACGCGCCGGACCAGACTGCGGCCCCCGAGCCCGCCGCGGAGCCGACCGCCGAGCCCGCCGCGGAGCCCGAGCCCGAGCCCGCTGCCGCGCCCGAGCCCGCCGGTCTGCCAATCGCGGACCTGGCCCCGACTCCCGCGCTCGTCCTGGCCAGCGCGCCCGGCGCCTGGGCTGAGATCGAGCCACCACCGTCCGCGCCGCTGGCGGCCACGGGGACGCCGGCCCCGGCGAACGAGGCCATCCCCGCCGTCGAGCCTGCGGCCGGCACCGGGCCGATCGGCAGCATCCCAGCCGCGCAGGCCCGGGCGGTGTGGTCCCGGCTCCAGGCGTCGAACTGGCGGTTGTTCCTCATCCGCTTCCTCAGCGCCGGGCTGGCGGTGGTGGCCACGGTGGTGGTCGTCCCGGGGTTGGCCTTCGCGGGATGGCGCTGGGGCGACTTCACCCGGATCGCGATCATCTTCGGCGTGCTGAACGCCACCGTGAAGCCCCTGCTCCAGTTCCTGGTCCTGCGGTTCATCTTCAGCACCTACGGCATCGTGGTCGTCATCATCAACACGCTGCTCCTGGTCCTGCTCGCGGCCATCCTGGACGGCACCTTCGAGGCCGCCAGGCCGCTGTCGGTCCTGTTCGGCGGCCTGGTGGTCGGCGTCCTGGGGCTGATCCTCGAGACCCTGCTGGGGGCCACCCCGCCCACCCTCGACCGGGACTACAAGGAGAGGAACGGCCTGTCGTGAGCGGCTTGGACAGCATCAGCGAGAACCTGCGCCTGCAGCAGATCTACTCCGCGCTGATCGGCTTCGCGGCCGAGTCGGTGGTCGACAACAGCCTGCTGGGAGCGTCCCGGCGGCGGATGCAGCGCTGGGTGTACCAGCTGCCCGAGCCGATCCCGGAGCTGTCCGCGGCGACCCGGACCCGGATCCTGCTCGAGGACCTCGGGCCGACGTACGTCAAGATGGGCCAGATCGTGTCCAGCCAGGTCAACGTCCTGCCCGACGAGTGGAAGGTGGAGCTCGACCGGCTCCAGAACGAGGTCCCCACCTTCCCGTTCGAGACCGCGCGCGAGCTGGTCGAGGCCGAGCTCGGCGCCCCCCTCGAGCAGCTGTACGCCGAGTTCTCCCCGACGCCCCTGGCGGCTGCGTCCCTGGCCCAGGTGCACCGTGCCCGGCTGCACGACGGGCGTGAGGTCGTGGTCAAGATCCAGCGACCGGGACTCGACCAGCAGGTCAACGCCGACCTGGGGATCACCCGGACCCTCGGCCGTGCGATGGAGGCCCGCAGCACGTGGGCCCGCGAGGTGGGCATCCGCGGGATGCTCGACGAGTTCAGCACCAACCTGGTGGAGGAGCTGGACTACTACGCCGAGGCCTACAACATGTCCCGGCTGGCCGCGAACATGGCCGAGCTGCCCGGGGTGCACGTCCCGGACCTGCACCGGGACCTCTCCAGCATGCGGGTCCTGACCCAGGAGTTCATCTCCGGGGTGAAGATCTCCAACGTCGCAGCCATCGACGCCGCCGGCCTGGACCGCGCGGTGATCGGTGAGAACGCCCTGCGCGCGGCGATCAAGATGATGCTCATCGACGGCTTCTTCCACGCCGATCCGCACCCGGGGAACCTGATCGTGAACCTCGAGTCCGGGGTCGTCACGTTCCTCGACTCCGGCATGGTGGGCGAGCTGTCGGTGACCCAGCGGGTGAACATGATCGTGCTGCTGTGGACCGTCGTGCAGGGCGACATGACGGCCATGGGCCAGCAGCTGCGTGCCCTGAGCCAGCCGTTCCGTCCCGTCGATGACGCCGCCTTCGTGCGCGCGTTCGAGCGCAAGATGGCCCGCTACGGCAAGGGCTCGGGCGCAGACTTCCGCGACGTGCTCAACGCCGGCATGGACGTCCTGCGCGACAACGGGCTGCGGCTGGACCCGGCCCTGACCCTCGGGATGAAGGCCATGACCCAGGCCTCGGCGTTCTTCGCGCCGTTGGCCCCGCCCGACCGACCGTTCACGGCGGCCGCAGTCGAGGTCGTGCTGGATCAGGCCCAGGCGCCGTCCACGGAGGTCATGGTCAAGGAGATGGTGCGCAAGGAGGCCACGAAGCTGGCCGGCCAGGCCGCGCACGCGGCACCGGAGTACCTGCGCAGCCTGGTCTCGTGGAACAACCAGCTCAAGAAGGGCAAGCTCACGGTGTCGGTGGACACCTCGTCGCTGGACAGCCAGATGGGCCAGTTCCGCCAGATCGCGTCCATGATGATGATCGCGCTGCTCGTGTCCGGCGGGATCATCGGGTCGGCCATCGCCGCGAGCGCACTGGAGGGCTCGGGCAGCAAGATGGAGGAGTACGCCCAGTGGGGCTTCTTCGCGTCGCTCATCCTCGGGGCGGTGCTCGTCGTCATCTACACGGTGCGGCTGTTCCGTGGCGGAGGCGATCGGCACTGAGCTGCGCGGTCGCTGCGTCCATGGGCGCACGGCACCATCCGGTCGTGGGTGTGGGCGCCGATTAGGCTGGGCCCATGTCCGTGGCCGTGCGCGTCATCCCCTGCCTGGACGTGGATGCCGGGCGGGTGGTCAAGGGCGTGAACTTCGTCGACCTGCGTGACGCCGGTGACCCCGTCGCCCTTGCTGCCGCGTACGGGGCCGCGGGGGCCGACGAGCTGACGTTCCTGGACATCACGGCCTCCTCGGGCGACCGGCAGACGACCTACGAGGTCGTCCGGCGAACCGCGGAGCAGGTGTTCATCCCCCTGACCGTCGGTGGTGGGGTCCGGGCGGTGGCTGACTTCGACGCCCTCCTTCGCGCGGGGGCCGACAAGTGCGGGGTGAACACCGCGGCCATCGCCCGCCCCGAGCTGCTCGCCGAGGCCGCCGACCGGTTCGGCGCCCAGTGCGTCGTGCTCTCCGTCGACGCCCGCCGCTGCGGACCCGGCACGACGGCCCCCGACGTGCGCACCGATTCCGGGTTCGAGGTGACCACGCACGGCGGCCGCCGCTCGACCGGGATCGACGCGATCGCCTGGGCCGTGCGCGCCGCCGAGCTGGGTGCGGGGGAGATCCTGCTGAACTCGATGGACGCCGACGGGACGAAGTCCGGCTACGACCTGGAGCTGATCCGCCTGGTGCGCGCCGAGGTCCGGGTCCCGGTGATCGCCAGCGGGGGAGCGGGCCACCTCGAGGACTTCGCCCCGGCCGTCGATGCGGGAGCTGACGCCGTGCTGGCGGCCAGCGTGTTCCACTTCGGCGAGCTGACCATCGGTCAGGTCAAGGCCGCCCTGGTCGCAGCCGGGCACACGGTGCGGCTCTGAGCCCCGTCGCGACATGTCCGGGTGCGCCCCGGCGTGGGCCAGAATGTCCCCGTGGACTTCATCGACAGTGAGCTCGCCCCCGACCTCGCGGGCCGCCTGCGCCCGGCTGGGACAGCCCCCGACGGGCGGCCGCTGATCACGGCCGTGGCCCAGGACGCCGCCACCGGCCGGGTCCTGATGGTGGCCTGGATGGATGCCAACGCCCTCGCGCAGACCCTGGCGACCCGGGTGGCCACCTACTACTCGCGCTCCCGGCAGGAGCTGTGGGTCAAGGGTGCGACCTCAGGCAATACCCAGCATGTGCTCGGCGTGCAGCTCGACTGCGACGGGGACGCCGTCCTGCTGCGGGTGCACCCGGCGGGGCCCGCGTGCCACAGCGGCCTGGAGTCCTGCTTCGACACCCTGGAGATCGCATGACCGCTGCCACGCCCGACCTCGACGGGTTCCGCGAGCTCGCCCGATCCCGACGGGTGATCCCGGTCGTCCGCCGTCTGCTGGCCGACGGGGACACACCCGTGGGCCTCTACCGCAAGCTGGCCGGCGAACGACCCGGGACGTTCCTCCTCGAATCCGCCGAGCACGGGCGGGTCTGGTCGCGCTACTCGTTCATCGGCGTGCAGGCCGCCGCGATGCTCTCCGAGGTCGACGGCCAGGCGACCTGGCGCGGCCGGGCGCCCGTCGGGGTGCCCACCACGGGCAACCCGCTGGAGGCGATGCGCGACACCCTGGCGCTGCTGCACACCGATGCGCCGGACGCCGATGGCCTGCCGCCGTTGACCGGTGGCCTGGTGGGGATGATCGGCTACGACGCGGTCCGGCGCTGGGAGCGGCTGCCGGATGCCAACCCCGACGAGCTCGGGCTTCCCGAGGTCGCGATGCTGCTCGCGATCGACCTGGCCGTCCTCGACCACTGGGACGGGACGGTGCTGCTGATCGCCAATGCGGTCAACTATGACGCGACCGACGAACGGGTGGCCGAGGCCTGGGCCGATGCTGTGGCCCGCCTCGATGCGATGGAGGCCGCACTGGCAGCGCCCAGCCCCGCGTCGGCGGTGTCGCTCGACGCGGTCGCGGACCCGCCCCGGGTGGTGCCGCGCACCTCGCCGGAGGTCTACATGGCCGGGGTGGAGGCGGCCAAGGAGCACATCCGTGCCGGCGATGCGTTCCAGGTCGTGCTGTCCCAGCGCTTCGATCGGCCCACGACGGCCAGTGCCCTGGACATCTACCGGATGCTGCGGGTCAACAACCCGAGCCCGTACATGTACCTGTTC
Source organism: uncultured Actinomycetes bacterium (assembly GCA_963774745.1). Classification (GTDB taxonomy): domain Bacteria; phylum Actinomycetota; class Actinomycetes; order S36-B12; family CAIYMF01; genus Prado023. The sequence continues at coordinate 209,318 of CAVZGE010000003.1, forward strand.
CGCTTCCCGGAGCCAGGATCCGGCGGCGACCTGGGCGAGCGGGTCGCCTTCGACGTCGTGGGGTCCAGCCCCGAGGCCCTGGTGAAGCTCACAGCCGGGCACGCGATGCTGCACCCGATCGCCGGCACCCGGCCGCGCGGCGCGACCCCGGAGGACGACGCCGCCCTGGCAGAGGAGCTGCTCGCCGACGAGAAGGAGCGCGCCGAGCACCTCATGCTGGTCGACCTCGGCCGCAACGACCTGGGCCGGGTGTGCGCCCCGGGCAGCGTCGAGGTCGTGGACTTCATGTCGATCGAGAAGTACTCCCACGTCATGCACATCGTGTCCACGGTGACCGGCCGGCTGGCCGAGGGTGCCAGCGCCTACGACCTGCTCGCCGCCACCTTCCCGGCCGGCACCCTCTCCGGGGCCCCGAAGCCCAGCGCGATGGCCATCATCGACGACCTCGAGCCGGCGCGGCGCGGGCTCTACGGCGGTGCGGTCGGGTACCTGGACTTCGCGGGCAACATGGACGCGGCCATCGCGATCCGGACCGCGGTCCTGCGCGCCGGGATCGCCCATGTGCAGGCCGGCGCCGGCCTGGTGGCCGACTCGGTCCCGCAGACCGAGCACGACGAGTGCCGCAACAAGGCGGCGGCCGTGCTCGCCGCGATCACGATGGCCGAGGGGTTGCGCCCTGCGGGTGCATCGGATGCCACAATGACCCATCACTGACCAGCGAGGAGTGTCATGAGCACCGAGCACGACAACCATGGGCGGACACCGGCCAACTGGACGGGCGCGACCATCATCACGATCGCCTTCATCGTCGGCACCCTGGGTGTGGTGATCGCCCAGCCGCTCGTGTTCTGGGTCGGCGTGCTGCTGATCCCCGTCGGCCTGGTCGTCTGGAAGGTGATGGCCGGGATGGAGTCGAGCTCGGACGCCGGCTGACCCGATCCGAACAGTCCGTCGGTCGGATCCGTACTGACCCCATGGAGGATGGGCGACCATGAGTGTCGAGAACCGCGGGCTGGTGCTCGTCGCTGAGGACGAGAAGCCCATCGCCGACCTGATCGGGATGTACCTGCGCCGCGACGGCTTCGGCGTGCACGCGGTCGCGACCGGTCCAGAGGCCCTGGCGGCCGCCCGGAGGCTGCACCCTGTCGCCCTGATCCTCGACGTCGGGCTCCCGGGCATCGACGGCACCGAGGTCTGCCGGACGCTGCGCGCGGAGGGCGACCCCGTGCCGATCCTGTTCTGCACGGCCCGCGATGACGAGATCGACCGCGTGCTCGGCCTGGAGATGGGCGGCGATGACTACATCACCAAGCCGTTCAGCCCACGGGAGGTGGTGGCGCGGGTCAAGGCGGTGCTTCGGCGCACCGGGGGGCCCATCGACGCCGAGGACCGGTCGCTGGTCCTCGGCGCGGTCGAGCTCAACCGCGCACGCCACCGGGTGACCGTGTCCGGTGCCCCGATCGACCTGACCGCCACCGAGTTCGACCTGCTGGCCTACCTGATGGCCCGCCCCGGGCGGGTCGTGACCCGTGACCAGCTGCTGTCGGCGGTCTGGGGCTACGCGGCGGCCGCCGGCACCCGCACGGTGGACGTGCATGTCGCCCAGGTCCGGGCCAAGCTCGGCGAGGCGAGCCCGATCCGCACGGTCCGCGGCGTGGGGTACAGCGCGGACGAGGGATGAAGCGCACCAGCCTCTCGCGCCGGATCCCCCTGCTGATGGCAGGTGTCGCCGCCATCGCCGTGCTGCTCGGGGCGCTCGTCGCCTGGCCGCTGCTGCGCGCAGCCGCGGACAGCACCGCCCAGCGCACGCTGTCACGGACCGCGGACCTGACTGCAGACCTGACCGCCGAGCTCCTCCAGCGCCGGTCCGCCGGTGAGTTCGACGGTCCGCGCGGTGGGGTGCTCGCGCGGCTGGAGGTGCTGCTGGCCCCTCAGGAGGTCACGGCGTACGTGGTCTTCCCCGCGACCCCCGTGGATGCCCCGCTGCGCCAGTCCGATGTGGAGGCCGTGACCACCGGCGGTGAGGTGTCCGACCGCCGCCTGGCCAGCTACGTCGAGGGGCGGCCGGTCACCGACGGGGTCGGCGTCCTGCTCGTCCAGCCAGCGGACGTGGCCCGTGACCTGAGCATGCCGGCGCTCGGGCGCCTGGCCCTGGCCCTGGCCCTGGGCCTCCTGGTGGCCGTCGCGATCGGCTACTGGGTCGCGCGACGGCTCACCCGTCCGCTGGTGCAGGCTGCTGCGGCGGCCAACGCGATGAGCTCGGGCCAGCGCGACGTCCGGATCGACCCGGAGGGCCCCAGCGAGGTGGCCGACATCGCCATCGCCCTCAACCGCCTGTCTGCGGCCCTCAACGAGAGCGAGGGCCGGCAGCGGGAGTTCTTCCTGACCGTCTCCCACGAGCTGCGCACGCCGCTGACCTCGGTCAAGGGCTACGCGGAGGCGCTGGCCGACGGCGTGGTGCCGCCCGAGGACGTGCCCGCCGTCGCAGGAGTCGTCCGCTCGGAGGCCGACCACCTCGATCGCCTCGTGGCCGACCTGCTCGACCTCGCCCGGCTGGGGGCGGTGGATGTCGCCGTCGAGCCCGTGGACCTCGACCTCGCGGACCTGGGCGCAGACGCGGCAGCCGTGTGGGCCGACCGCGCCGCCCGGTCCGGCGTGCGGTTCGTCGACGAGGTGGTGCGCACGCCGCACCCGGTGCGCACCGACCCCGTGCGGGTCCGGCAGATCATCGACAACCTGATGGAGAACGCCCTGCGCGTGACCGGCGAGGGGGCGCAGGTGGTGCTGCGGATGTCCGCCGGTCCCACGGCCGGGGAGTTCCTCGTCGAGGTGCGCGACGGCGGACCCGGCCTCACCGCGGACGACCTCGCGGTGGCCTTCGAGCCCGGGGAGCTGCACTCCCGGTACCGCGGAATCCGCAAGGTCGGGTCCGGCGTGGGGCTGGCCCTCGTCGACCGCCTGGCGCAGCGGCTCGGTGGGCGGGCGCAGGCCGGTTGCGCACCCGAGGGTGGGGCGGCGTTCCTGGTGGTCCTGCCCGACCGCACTGGCGCGGAGGCTCCCGCCGGCGTCAGCTGGCCGTCGAGCCCAACCAGGGAACCGCAAGGCGCAGGACCCACCAGCCCAGCGTGACGGCCATCAGGACCAGCACCGTCCTGTTGGCGATGACCGGTGCCGGGCGCCCGCGCCAGGAGCGTGCGGCCCAGACCCCCCAGGCGACGACGGCCAGGGGGAGGATGACCAGGACGAACAGGGCGTTGTGGTCCAGGGCGCCGATCAGGTCGCCGTGGGCCAGGCTCGCTGCGGCGCGGGTCGCCCCGCAGAACGGGCAGTCCAGCCCGGTCAGCGTGCGCCACGGGCAGGGGGTCGGCCCGCTGTCACCCAGGCGCAGGGCTGCGGCCGTGGCCCAGGCGGCTGCGACGCCGGCCAGCACGGCGGCAGGACCGAGCATGGTCCGCCCGCGCTGTGCGGTGGCCGGGGGGGTGCTCACGCGGGCAAGGGTAGCGCCGGATGCGTCCAGGGGCCGTGGTTCGTGCTGGGGCGATTCGGTGGACGGGTGGGTCACTGCGTACCCTCTCCACCAGGATCCCGGCGACGAGGTGGAGGCGCGCATGACGGTTCTCGACGACATCCTCGTCGGCGTGCGCGCCGATGTCGCCGAGCGCATGGGCCGGGTCCCGCTCGACGCACTCAAGGAGCGTGCCAGCCACGCGCCGCCGGCGCGCAACGGTGTCGCGGCGCTGCGCCAGGAGGACGAGGTCACGGTCATCGCCGAGGTCAAGCGGTCCTCACCGAGCAAGGGCGCGCTGGCGGCCATCGAGGACCCGGCGGCGCTGGCTCGCGAGTACGAGGCGGGTGGTGCGCACGCGATCTCGGTGCTCACCGAGGGCCGACGCTTCGGCGGGTCCCTCGACGACCTCGTGGCAGTCCGCCACGCCGTGGACGTCCCGGTGCTGCGCAAGGACTTCATCGTGTCCAGCTACCAGCTCTGGGAGGCCCGGGCGGCGGGTGCCGACATCGTCCTGCTGATCGTCGCCGCGCTGGGCCAGGACGCCCTGGTCTCGCTGCACGAGCGGGCCCTGTCGATCGGGCTTACGGTCCTCGTGGAGGTGCATGACATGGACGAGGTCCCCCGGGCGCTGGACGCCGGAGCGCGGGTCGTGGGCGTCAACGTGCGCGACCTGCGGACGTTGGCAGTGGATCGTGACCAGTTCGCCCGGGTCGCCCCGATGATCCCCGATGGCGTGGTGCGGGTGGCCGAGAGCGGCGTGCGCGGCCCGCACGACCTCATCTGCTACGCCAACGCCGGTGCGGACGCGGTGCTGGTGGGGGAGAGCCTGGTGACCGGCGGGGACCCGCGGCAGGCGGTCCACGACCTGGTGACCGCCGGTGCGCACCCGGCGCTGCGGCACGGACGCCCATGACCGCCGACCTGGCCAACCTGGGCCTCATCCCCGGCACGTCGAACAGCCCCGATGCGACCGGGCACTTCGGGGTGTTCGGTGGCCGCTTCGTCCCCGAGGCCCTGGTCGCCGCCCTCGACGAGCTGGCAGCGGCCTACGCGGCGGCACGTGTGGACCCGGCCTTCCTCGACGAGCTCGACCACCTGGCCCGCAGCTACACCGGGCGCCCGACCCCGATCACGGCGGTGCCCCGGTTCGCGGCCGCCGGTGGGGCCGGCGCGCGGATCGTGCTCAAGCGCGAGGACCTCAACCACACCGGGTCGCACAAGATCAACAACGTCCTGGGCCAGGCCCTGCTGACCGTGCGGATGGGCAAGCACCGGGTCATCGCCGAGACCGGTGCGGGCCAGCACGGGGTCGCCACCGCCACCGCCGCGGCCCTGATGGGCCTGGAGTGCGTGGTCTACATGGGGCTCGAGGACACCCGGCGCCAGGCGCTGAACGTCGCCCGGATGAAGCTGCTCGGAGCCGAGGTCATCCCGGTCACCACCGGGTCGCAGACCCTCAAGGACGCCATCAACGAGGCCATGCGCGACTGGGTCACCAACGTCGAGGACACCCACTACCTGCTGGGGACCGTGGCCGGTCCGCACCCGTTCCCGCAGATGGTCCGCGACTTCCACCGGGTCATCGGCGTGGAGGCGCGCGCACAGGTCCTGGCCGCCTACGGCCGGTTGCCCGACGCCGTGGCCGCGTGCGTCGGCGGTGGGTCGAACGCGATCGGCATCTTCCACCCGTTCCTCGAGGATCCCGAGGTGGCGCTCCACGGCTACGAGGCCGGCGGCGACGGGGTGGAGACCGGCCGGCATGCGGCCACCATCACCGGTGGATCGATCGGCGTGCTGCACGGGACCCGCTCCTTCCTGCTGCAGGACGACGAGGGCCAGACCATCGAGTCGCACTCCATCTCGGCGGGGCTGGACTACCCCGGCGTGGGCCCGGAGCACTCGTACCTGGCCCAGACCGGGCGCGCCCACTACCACCCGGTCACTGATGCCGAGGCGATGGATGCCTTCGGCCTGCTCTGCCGCACCGAGGGGATCATCCCGGCGATCGAGAGCGCCCATGCCCTGGCCGGGGCGCTGCGGCTGGGACGTGAGCTCGGTCCCGACGGGATCGTCCTGGTCAACCTGTCCGGGCGCGGTGACAAGGACGTCGCCACGGCGGCCACCTGGTTCGGGATCGACCTGGGCGAGGCGCAGCCGTGAGCGCCCTGCATGAGGTGTTCGCCCGGGCGCGCGGCGAGGGTCGCGCCGCGCTGATCGGCTACCTGCCCAGCGGCTTCCCCACCCAGGAGCAGGGCGCTGCCCTGGCCACCGCCATGGTCGAGTCCGGCGTCGACATCGTGGAGGTCGGGCTGCCGTACTCCGACCCCCTGATGGACGGCCCCGTCATCCAGGAGGCCGTGCACCGGGCCCTGCTGTCCGGATCGAGTGTCGCGCACGTGCTCGACACGGTGGCGGCCGTGGCCGCCAGCGGCGCACCGACGCTGGTGATGTCCTACTGGAACCCCATCGAGCGCATCGGGGTCGGGGCGTTCGCCGAGCGACTGCGCGCAGCCGGGGGCGTGGGGGTCATCACCCCGGACCTCACGCCGGAGGAGTCCCAGGAGTGGCTGGCGGCGACGGATGCCGCGGGCCTGGACCGGGTGTTCCTGGTCGCGCCGTCGAGCAGCGACGAGCGGATCGCCGCGGTCGCCGGGGTCACCAACGGCTTCGTGTACGCCGCCTCGACGATGGGCGTCACCGGGGCCAGGGCCAGCGTGGGGTCGGGTGCTCGCGACCTCGTCGCGCGGGTCCGCGCGGTGACGGACCTGCCGGTCGCCGTCGGCCTGGGGGTGTCCAGCGGGGAGCAGGCCGCTGAGGTGGCGGCCTACGCCGACGGCGTGATCGTCGGCTCGGCGTTCATCGTGCGGATCCTCGCCGCGCCGGACCACGCGGCTGCTGTTGCCGCCGTCCGGGAGCTTGCTGCCGAGCTCGCCGCCGGTGTTCGCCGCGCGTCGTGACGCGGGCTCAGACGTACTTGTAGATCACCATCGCGGCCAGGATCCCCAGCAGGATCACGACCCCGAACGCGTCGAAGCCCAGCCGCAGGGGGCGTTCGAGACGTCGCTTCGTCGCTGCACCCAGATGGCCCTCCAGGATGTTCACCCGCGTCATCGAGGCGAAGACCAGCGTGGTGGTGATCGTGATCAGCAGGCACCACGGGCACATCGCGCCGATGACGAAGTAGGCCTGGTAGAACAACCAGTAGGCGAAGGCCAGGCCGATCGAGTACACGACCTGGGCAGAGAGCATGAACCAGCGCGGGAACCGGACCCCGCCGAGCGCCGCGACGGCGATCGTGATGACCACGGGCTCGGCGATCAGGCCGAGGAAGGCGTTGGGGAAGCCGAGCAGGTTCGCCTGCCAGGTCAACCCGACGGTGGCGCAGGAGATCGTCGACGAGATGTTGCAGGACAGGTCGGCCAGCGGGTCCTTGGCCAGTGCGATGGCGTCGATGGACAGCACCAGGGAGGCCCACAGGCCCACGATGCTCGACAGCAGCATCTCGATGAACGCCCCGGTGTGGTAGCGGTCCTTCGACGTGGGGACCGGGGGCGCCGGCGGATCGGCGACCTCGGTGGAGACATTGACCATCGGGCGTCCTGTTCGTCTGGTCGGCCCTGGGCGACCGCACTCCACGATGGTAGTTCAGCGCTGCCGGATCCGGGATCGGTCGTGGCGGCGACACGGCACGGGTCCGTTGCCCGGCATTTCGGGTAATCTGGCGCCCTGACCCACGGAGGTAGTGATGGCACCCGAGAAGAACACGCCCGCTTCGGGCAAGTCCGGCCTGACGCCCAAGCAGCTCGCGGAGCAGGCGCGGGTCGAGTCCGAGGCTGCCGAGCGCCGGCGCGAGCGCCTGATCCGGATCGTCGGCGGGCTGGTCGTCCTGCTGGTGGTCGGGGGCCTGCTGGCCGTCGGGTTCGTCGCCGGTCGCGACGGAGGCACCGACAGCTCGGCGACCCCGGCCCCCACTGCTGACCCGGACGCCGCCCTGCCCGCCGGGGTCTCCGGCGATGACTACGGCGTCCCCTACGGCACGGGTTGGACCTCCGCGGACGAGGCCAAGCTCCCGACGCTCGAGATCTGGGAGGACTTCCAGTGCCCGGCCTGTGCCCAGGTCGAGGCCGCGTCCGGCGACGCGATCCAGGCCCTGGCCGACGAGGGCAAGGTCAAGCTGCTGTACCGGCCGGCGACGTTCCTCGACGCCAGCCTGGCTGCGGACAACGCGGCCAACGGCAACCCGAACTCCTCGGCGCGGGCCACGAGCGCGTGGGGTTGTGCGATCGATGCCGGGAAGGCCGGTGAGTTCCACTCCGCGGTCTTCGACATCCAGCCGGCGGATGAGGGTGTTGGCTACTCCGACCAGCAGCTGGTCGAGCTCGGGACCACGGTCGGGATCCCCGAGGCGGACCTGGCCACCTACACCACGTGCGTCCAGGACGGGACGTACCTGTCCTGGTCGGCCAACAGCAACCAGGCGTTCACCCAGGCTGGTGTCGGTGGCACCCCGACCGCCTACCTGAACGGGGTCGAGCTCAACGGTTCCGACCTTGCGGACCTCGAGGGGCTCACCCAGAAGATCGAAGCCGCGACCGCCAAGTGATCGGTGCCGTGGCCACCTCGATCCCCAGCCCCGACCAGTCCGTCTGGTACCTGGGTCCACTGCCGCTGCGGGCGTACGCGCTGTGCATCCTGGTGGGGATCTTCGTCGCCATGTGGGTCGGCGACCGGCGCTGGGTCGCCCGCGGCGGGAACCCGGGCCTGGTCTACGACGTGGCCGTCTGGGCCGTCCCGTTCGGGATCATCGGCGGACGGCTCTACCACGTCCTGACCGACTGGTCGACGTACTTCGGCGCCGGGGGATCCGGCCTGGGCGCGGCGATCGCCATCTGGAAGGGCGGGCTGGGGATCTGGGGCGCGATCGCGCTGGGGACCGTCGGCGCGTGGATCGGCTGTCGCCGTCGGGGCGTCCCGCTGCCGCCGTTCGCAGATGCGCTGGCGGTGGGCGTCCCCCTGGCCCAGGCCATCGGACGGCTCGGGAACTGGTTCAACCAGGAGCTCTTCGGCAAGCCGACGGACCTGCCGTGGGGCCTGGAGATCGACCCGGTGCACCGACCCGAGGGCTATGAGCAGTTCGCGACCTTCCATCCGACGTTCCTGTACGAGGCGCTCTGGCTCGTCGGGGTCGCAGGACTGGTGGCGTGGGCGGACCGGCGCTGGACCCTGGGGCACGGCCGCGCGTTCGCGCTCTACGTCGCCGCCTACTGCGTGGGGCGCCTGGGCATGGAGCTGCTGCGCATCGATCCCGCGACCCAGGTCGGCGGCATCCGGATCAACGTGTTCACCTCGATCGTGGTCGGGGTCGGGGCCGCCGTCTACTTCGTGGTCAGCGCCCGGACGCGACCGGGACGCGAGTCGCCGGATGCCCTCCGGGGTATCGAGGCTGGTCAGGAGCCGGTTCCCGTCCAGGAGTGAGGGAACCCTTGGTCCTTGGGAAGTCAGGACCTTCGGCGCGCGATTGTTGGCCGTTCAATCCAATCCCCCCGGGATCGCAGGGCACATAGTTGACTGTGCAAGGGAAACCTCCCACCCGAAAGAAGGACCCCACATGTCCAAGACCCCCAAGGTCGTCGCCGTCCTGCTCTACATCGCGGGCGTGATCATGATCGTCGCCGGAGCCGGCACGTGGTACACCGTGTCCGACTCGCTGGCCGCCGAGAACATCACGGTCACCGACGACGCCAGCTGCCAGGCCGGCCAGGCCGTCAACGGCCCGCTCGAGGCGTACTGCATGGCCGACATCATCTCCGTCCACGCGCTCGAGGCCACCGGCGGCAAGACCTACGCCGAGCTCGACCGTGAGGACCCGCTGCGCGCCGTCGCGCAGAGCGCCTCGTTCCTGCGCGCCTCGCTGTTCACCTCGGTGGTCGCCTTCGGCGTGGCCGCGTTCGCGATGGGCGTCGGTGCGCTGATGCTGGTCATCGGCGCCGGCATCGGTGCCCTGGACAGGCGGACCAAGGTCGCGGCCCTCCCGGCGGAGACCGTCAACGCCTGACGACCCGCTCACGGCTGGTGCCCGTCCCCGCGTGGGGCGGGCACCAGCTGCGTTCCGGGGGCTACCAGCCCTCGGCGAAGGCCACCTCGAGGGCCTCGAGCAGGAAGTCGACGCCCGTGGCGTCGATGCACAGCGGTGGCTTGATCTTCAGCACGTTCATGTGGTCGCCGGTGGCCGCCATGACCACGCCCAACGAGAGCAGCCGCTCGCACAGGGCATCGGTTGCCTGCGTGGCCGGGGCCCGGGACTCCCCGTCGGTGATCAGCTCCAGGCCCAGGTACAGCCCGCGTCCGTGCACGGCCCCGGCCATCTCGTGCCGGACGACCAGGGACTCCAGCCCCGCCCGCAGCCGCGCGCCCATCCGCTGGGCGTTGCCCATGAGGTCCTCGGCACGCAGCGCGCGCAGCGTGGCGATCGCCGCCGCAGCGCCCGCCGGCGTGCCGCCCATCGAGGCGAACAACGAGCCCTCGGCCGCGAACGACTCCGCGATCTCCTGGCTGCACACGACCGCGGACACCGGGTACCCGTTGCCCGTCGCCTTGGCCAGGCAGACGATGTCCGGGACGACGCCGTGCATCTCGAACCCCCAGAAGTGCGACCCGAGGCGGCCGTACCCGACCTGGACCTCATCGGCGATCACGACCCCGCCGGCCGCGCGAACGTCGGCGTAGACCTGCTGGAGGTAGTCACGGGGCAGCTCGATACCCCCGGCGTTGCCGTTGAGCGTCTCGCAGATGAAGGCCGCGGGGCGGCGTCCCACGTCGGCCAGTCCCACAAGGATCCGCCGGACGTCCTCGGCGTAGCGCGTCCCGGCATCGGGACCGGTGAACGGGCCCCGGTAGGGGTTCGGCGGCTCTGCCAGGTGGATCCAGTCCGGCCGGGTCCCCAGCGCTCGCGGGTTGTCCATGAGTGCGCTGGACACCTCATCCGCGGCTGTGGTCCAGCCGTGATAGGCCGTGCGCAGCGCGATCGTGTCCCGTGATCCGGTGTGCACCCGGGCCAGCCGCAGGGCGAGGTCCACGGACTCGGAGCCGCTGGACAGCAGGAACACCCGGTCCAGGGCTGGGGGCATCGTCGCCAGCAGCATCTCGGCGAACTCGACGTGCGCGGCGTAGTGGAACCTGGAGTTCGTGTTCAGCGTGCGCAGCGCCCGGCTGACCGCATCCGCGACCGCGGGGTGGCTGTGGCCGAGCACGGCGACGTTGTTGATGCCGTCGAGGTAGACCCGACCCGAGACGTCGGCGAGGTGGTGGCGCCAGCCGCGCTCGATGCGCGGCGGGTCGGCCCAGTAGTGCTTCTGCACCGAGGCAAGGGCCGAGGCCCGCCGGCGCATCAGGTCCTCGGGGTCGGGCACGGCCGCGGGCTCCAGGCCGAGCAGCCGGCTGGGATCCGGGCACAGGTGGCGCCATAGCTCGGCCTGCGAGGCGGGTGCGTGGGTCGGTGCGGTCACGCCGGTCCGCACGACCTGGACGTGGACGTGGTCCGGCAGGGCGGGGGCCCGAGAGGTGGTCACGGCGGCGATCGGGGCGCCGGCGGCCACCGGGACGCCCGGGGAGCACTGCGGCTCGGCCCCGGACACCAGCAGGTCCCAGCCCTCGTCACCGACGAGATGGGTCACCCACGGCTCCCCGACGGCAAGGCGCCCCGGCCATGGCGCCACGACCCGACTGCCACGGGGGAGCAGGACGTCGACCCCCAGGTGGATGGTCGCCGGCTCCTCGAGGCTGTTGATCCGGCTGTGGTGCAGGTGCGGCTGTCCGTATCCGATGACCCCCGAGTGGGGACTCGCGGCGCCCGCAGCCGACCTGACGGCGGCGCGCACGCGCTCCGGGTCGGTCCATGCCCCCTCGTCGAGCAGCGGCGAGGTGGTGGACAGGTCGATCGGGGTGACCGCACCGAGGTGGGGGAGCACCGTCGTGCCGGCGGGGAGCACGCGGCTCGGCGGCTCGAGCAGCCCTGCGGCGCGGTGCATCGCCAGCATCCCGAGCTCCAGGGGGAGGCTGGCGACCACCTCGAACACGGCCCGGTCCACCGCGAGGTTGTCGTGCAGGTAGGGGTTGTCCGGCTCGCTGCGCAGCTGGTGGGCGGTGCTGACCAGGCCGACGCAGGCGCGGGCAGCGACCATCGGCCACAGCGCCCCGACCTCGGCCCCGGACAGCGGCTGCTGGCTGAGGAACCCGGCCAGGACGTCGTGCGCCAGCCGCAGGGGGTCGCGGTGGTCCTTGACCAGCAGGGCGCAGATCGTGACTGCCGCCTCGGCCGCCCGCCACGTGTGCATCAGGTCGCCGAAGTCGATGATCCCAGCGGGGACGGGTCGCGCGTCGGGGCCGATGTCGGCGACCACGTTGAAGTCCGTGACGTCGGCGTGGATCACCTGCAGGGCCAGCCGCGGGGCAGCGGCGTCGAGCTCCTGCTGGGCCCGCGCCGAGAGGCGGCGCACGCGCTCGCCGAGGCTCGGGTCGAGGGCGGGGAGCAGGTCGGCGACCACCTGCGCCGAGCGTCGGACATCCCACGGGTTGGGCAGGTCGGCCCCGGGGTGCGCGAACCCGCCGAGGGCGGTGCAGACCTGACCCGCCAGCGCCCCGAACTGCCGTGCGGTGACCGGCGCGAAGTACGTGCGCCCGGTCATCGGCAACCCCTCGACATAGGTCAGCAGCCGCACGCTGTGCGGCGTGCCCCCCAGGTCGGCCACCTCGCGCAGGGCGCCAGTGGCCGAGGGGACCGGTCGGGGGGTCCGGACCGCAAGGTCGGCCAGGGCCAGCATCGCGGCGTTCTGGGCGTCCAGCGACTCGTCGGGGATCGCGGTGTTGGCCACCTTGAGGACGAAGCGCGCATCTGGCGTCGTGATCAGGAAGTTGCGGTCCTGATGGCTGCCCAGATCCCGTGGCCTCGCTTCGGGCAGGCCCCAGAGGTCGGCGACGATCCGTCGCGCATCATCGGGATCGAGGGCCGGCGCCTCCTCGCGGATGCTCACCGGAGCAGGGTAGCGCCGGGGCGCCGTGGGGGATCCTGCGTCCGGCGGGTGACGTTGGCCACTTCTGCCGACCGCGCGGGGCGGGTAGCGTGCCAGGCATGGAGCCCGGGAGCCGGGATCGCTTCATCGACCTGCTGCGCGGCGGGAGCATCGTGGCGGTGGTGGTCGGGCACTGGCTCGTGGCCGACGTCCGGTGGGCGGTCGGGGGTGGCCGGGCTGGCCGGCTGGTCGAGACCAGCTCGCTGCACGAGGTACCGGCGATGTGGCCGCTCACGTGGCTGTTCGTGGTGATCCCGCTGTTCTTCTTCGTGGGGGGCTACGCCAACCGGCGCAGCTGGGAGGGGACCCTGCGCCGTGGCGAGGGCTACGCAACCTTCGTCGACCGGCGCGTGCATCGGGTCCTGGCCCCGGCCGGCGTGTACATCGTGGTGACGGCGGTCCTGGGCCTGCTGCTCGACCGGTCCGGGGGGGTCGGCGTCCGGGCTCTCGGCGGGCTGTTCTACCAGCCCCTGTGGTTCCTCGGTGCCTACCTGTGCGTCGTGGCCCTCACCCCGCTGACCCTGCACCTGCACGATCGGTTCGGGGCTGGCGTGGCTCCCGTGATGCTGGTCGTGGTCGCCCTGCTCGACGTCGGTCGGTTCGCCCTCGACCTGGAGGCTGCCGGCTACCTGAACGTCCTGTTCGTCTGGTTGCTCATGCACCAGCTCGGATACCTGCAGGTCGACGGGGTCCTGACCCCGCCCGTGGCGGTGGGGATGGCACTGGGCGGGCTGGGAGTGGCTGCCCTGCTCGTGGTGGCCGGACCCCACACGGCGAGCATGGTGGGGGTGACCGACGGTCCGGTCGGCAACATGCATCCGCCGACCCTGGCGATCACGGCCCTGGGAATCGCGCAGATCGGGCTCGCGGTCGTCCTGCGCGACCCGCTGACGCGATGGCTGGAGCGGCCCCGGGCATGGGCCGCGGTCGTCGCCGTGAACCTCGTCGTGGTGAGCACCTACCTGTGGCACCAGGCAGCGCTGACGATCGCAGCCCGGCTGGTCCTGCCCCTGGGCTACCCGGACCCGCAGCCGGGGACCATCGCGTGGTGGGCCGCCCGCCTGCTGTGGTTGGTCATCCCCGGCATCGTCCTGGTGGGGATCGTGGCGCTGGTCGGCCCGGCCGAGCGCATCGCGGCCCCGTCGCGGGTCGAGCCCGGGCGCGGCACGGCCGCCGCGGCGATCGCCGGAGTCGTGCTGGTCTGCATCGGGTTCCTCGCCCTGGCGGGGTCCTCGGCCACGGAGCCGTTCGCCCGGGGGCAGTCGCTGGGGCCGGTCACGGCCTCGCCGGCACTCGGCCTGTCGGCGATCGCCGCTGCCGCGGCGGTGTTCTGGGCGCTGCGCCGGTTGGCTCCCGCCGTGCGCGTCGCGGAGCCCTCAGCCGGTCCGGGTCAGGACCAGCAGGGTCCCGTCGTCGGTCGTCGCCACCACTGAGCCATCGGCACGGACCTCGACGTCGCGGACCCGATGGCCCACCTCGAGGCGCTCGCGCTGCGTCACCTGCCCGGCGCGATCCACGCGGATCCGCCAGAAGGACTCGTCCTTGAGGGTGCCCATCAGCAGGTCCCCGCCCACCGACGTGGTCCACCCGGTCCACGACGAGGGCACCTGGACCAGCTCCGAGGTGGCCACGCTGGGCACCCAGGAGGTCGCGGGCCTCGCGTAGCCCGCGTGCGTCCCGGTGCGTCGGGGCATGACGTAGTCGCTGGTGCCGTAGGGCTGGCCCAGGGTCACGAAGGGCCAGCCGTAGTCCCGTCCGCGCCGGATCAGGTTGAGCTCGTCACCGCCGCGCGGGCCGTGCTCGGTCTCCCACAACCGTCCGAGGCGGTCCCGGGTCAGGCCCTGGCCGTTGCGGTGGCCCTGGCTGATCCGGACGGCCGCGCGGCCCTTCTCGATCCGCAGCACGGAGCCGAGCTGCCCGCGGGCCCTGCGGTTCTCGATTCCGGGGTAGCCGAGGTCTCCGAGGGTGACGTAGGCCTGGGACTTCGTCAGGCGCACCAGCTTGCCGGACGCGTGCTGGATGTTCGCAGGTGGCACGCACGGCCTCGAGCGGAACACCCTGGCTGTCCCCAGGATCCGGGGCTGGGAACCCGGGGAGATGTCCACGCGGTTCACGGCCAGGCGCACGCACGTCCTGGCCGTCACGTACTCCGGGAAGGACACGAACAGCCGGATCCGTGCGGCCGTCGTGGACATGACCTCGATGTCGGTGGGCGCGAACCGGGCATCGTCGAGGCGCTGCGCGGGGCGGATCACCCGGCCGACCACCTGCAGGGAGCCGGTGGCCGGGTCCACCACGAGCAGCCGCGTCCCGTCGGCACCGCCGCCGAGCAGGACCCGGCCGTCGGGCAGAGCGGCCGAGGAGGGCCCGCGCGTGCCACCGCTGGAGTCGCGGACGACTGCGCCGCTGATCGGCACCCGGGCCACCTGCACCGCGCCGGCCGCGCTCGCCAGGGTGTCCGGGGCGGCGGTCGGCGCGAGCGTCACCGCCGCTGCCGTGACCACCGCCGCATTCGCGACGATGAGCGCGGGGAGCAGGAGCCGGACCATGCTCCCGAGGCTAGCCGCGCACCCGGCCCACGGCCAGTGCGGTGCGGCGGGCGCGTACGCGCGCACGCGCCCGATGCCCTATCCTGTCGAGCAGGTGGGCCAACGACGTCCCACCGACCTCAACTCCCGCACCAACCGCGTCCTCGCGGCCTGCCGGAGCAGGCCGGTGATGACGTTGAGGAGCCGACATGACGCTGTTCTCCGCCGTGCCCGCCGCCACCGGCCTGTACGACCCCGCCTTCGAGCGGGATGCCTGCGGCGTGGCCTTCGTGGCCACCATGACCGGCGTGCCCAGCAACGACATCGTCGTCAAGGCGCTCACGGCGCTGCGCAACCTCGACCACCGCGGTGCATCGGGTGCCGAGCCGGACAGCGGCGACGGTGCAGGGATCCTCTTCCAGGTCCCCGACGGCTTCCTGCGGGCGGTCGTCGACTTCGAGCTGCCCGCAGCCGGTGCGTACGCGGTCGGACTGGCCTTCCTGCCCGACGACGTCGCGGCGGAGCGGCACGCCATGGCCGCCATCGACCGCATCGCTGAGGAGGAGGACCTCGTCGTCCTCGGCTGGCGCGAGGTGCCCGTCGCGGCCGACCTCGTCGGCGCCACGGCGCGGGGCACGATGCCGCGCTTCCGCCAGCTGTTCGTGGCGGCCCGGCACCGGGTCCCCGACCAGATGGCCCTCGAGCGCATGGCGTTCTGCCTGCGCAAGCGGGCCGAGCGGGAGGCCGAGGTCTACTTCGCGAGCCTCTCGAGCCGGACCCTGGTCTACAAGGGGATGCTGACCACCGGCCAGCTCGAGCCCTTCTTCCCGGACCTGTCCGACCCGCGGATCGCCAGCACCCTGGCCCTGGTGCACTCGCGGTTCTCCACCAACACCTTCCCCAGCTGGAGCCTGGCCCATCCCTACCGGCTGATCGCCCACAACGGCGAGATCAACACCGTGCGCGGCAACCGCAACTGGATGCAGGCCCGTGAGGCCCAGCTCAACTCCGAGATGATCCCCGGCGACATCCGCCGGATCCTGCCGATCTGCACGGAGGGGGCCAGCGACTCGGCGACCTTCGACGAGGTGGTCGAGCTGCTGCACATGGCCGGTCGCAGCCTGCCGCACTCGATCCTGATGATGATCCCCGAGGCGTGGGAGAACCACGACGAGATGGACCCCGCCCGTCGGGCGTTCTACCAGTTCCACGCCAACCTCATGGAGCCCTGGGACGGCCCGGCCAACGTGAGCTTCACCGACGGCTCGGTCATCGGCGCGGTCCTGGACCGCAACGGACTTCGGCCCGGGCGCTTCTGGGTCACCGACGACGGCCTGGTGGTGCTGGGCTCCGAGGCCGGTGTCCTGGAGATCGACCCGGCGACGGTGGTGCGCAAGGGCCGGCTGCAGCCGGGCCGGATGTTCCTGGTGGACACCGTGGCCGGGCGGATCATCGAGGACGACGAGATCAAGTCCGAGCTCGCCGCCCAGGCGCCCTACGCCGACTGGCTGCGCGCCGGCATCGTGCACCTCGAGGAGCTCCCCGAGCGGGAGCACGTGGTGCACACCTCGAAGTCCGTGGCCCGCCGCCAGCAGACCTTCGGCTACACCGAGGAGGAGCTGCGCATCCTGCTGACGCCCATGGCCCGCAACGGCCTCGAGGCGTTGGGGTCCATGGGCAGCGACACGCCGATCGCCGTGCTGTCCGAGCGCCCGCGGCTGCTCTTCGACTACTTCATCCAGCTCTTCGCCCAGGTGACGAACCCGCCCCTGGATGCGATCCGCGAGGAGATCGTCACCTCGCTGGGCAGCCACATCGGTCCGGAGGGCAACCTGCTGGAGGCCGACCCCGGCCACTGTCGCCAGGTGCTGCTGCCCTTCCCGGTGATCGACAACGACGAGCTCGCGAAGCTCGGCCAGATCAATGCCGACGGCGACGCGCCGGGCTTCTCGGGGGTCCGGGTCACCGGGCTGTACCGGGTCGCCGATGGTGGCCCGGGCCTGCGCAAGCGACTCGGGGAGATCTGCGCCGAGGTCGACCGGCACATCGCCGGCGGCAAGCGGTTCATCGTCCTGTCCGACCGCGACTCCGACCCGGACCGTGCCCCGATCCCGTCACTGCTGCTGTGCTCGGCGGTGCACCACCACCTGGTGCGCCGCAAGACCCGCACCCAGGTCTCACTGCTGGTGGAGGCCGGTGACGTCCGCGAGGTCCACCACGTGGCCCTGCTCATCGGGTACGGCGCCGCGGCCGTCAACCCCTACCTCGCGATGGAGTCGGTCGAGGACATGGCCCGCCGCGGGGTGATCAGCGGGATCACGCCGGAGAAGGCCGTGCGCAACCTGGTGAAGGCACTGGGCAAGGGCGTGCTGAAGGTCATGAGCAAGATGGGCGTCTCCACGGTGGCCTCCTACCGCGGTGCCCAGATCTTCGAGGCGATCGGCCTGAGCCACGCGCTGGTCGACCAGTACTTCACCGGGACGACCTCGCGCCTGGGTGGGGTGGGCCTGACCACGATCGCTGAGGAGGTGGCCCGCCGGCACGCCAACGCGTACCCGGCCAACGGGATCGCCCCCTCGCACCGGACGCTGCCCGTGGGTGGGGAGTACCAGTGGCGCCGTGAGGGTGAGCCGCACCTGTTCGACCCGGAGACCGTGTTCCGGCTGCAGCACTCCACGCGCAGCGGGCGGATGGACGTGTTCCGGGCGTACACGGCGCGCGTCGACGACCAGTCCGAGCAGCTGATGACGCTGCGTGGGCTGTTCCGGTTCGCCGAGGGAGCGCGTCCGCCCGTGCCGCTGGAGGAGGTCGAGCCGGTCAGCGCGATCGTGAAGCGGTTCTCCACCGGCGCGATGAGCTACGGCTCGATCAGCCAGGAGGCCCACGAGACGCTGGCCGTGGCGATGAACCGGCTCGGGGCGAAGTCCAACACCGGCGAGGGCGGTGAGGATCCCGAGCGCTACGTGCCGCTGGCCAACGGGGACTCGAAGCGCTCGGCGATCAAGCAGGTCGCCTCGGGACGGTTCGGCGTCACCAGCGAGTACCTGGTCAACGCCGACGACATCCAGATCAAGATGGCCCAGGGCGCCAAGCCGGGCGAAGGCGGCCAGCTGCCCCCGCACAAGGTGTACCCGTGGGTCGCCAGGACGCGGCACTCGACGCCGGGCGTGGGGCTGATCAGCCCGCCCCCGCACCACGACATCTACTCGATCGAGGACCTCGCCCAGCTCATCCACGACCTGAAGAACGCCAACGACGCCGCGCGCATCCATGTGAAGCTCGTGGCCGAGGTCGGGGTCGGCACCGTGGCCGCGGGTGTGGCCAAGGCGCACGCCGACGTCATCCTCATCTCCGGCCACGACGGCGGCACCGGCGCCTCGCCGCTCACCTCGCTCAAGCACGCGGGCGGCCCCTGGGAGCTCGGCCTGGCCGAGACCCAGCAGACCCTGCTGCTCAACCGGCTGCGCGACCGGGTCGTGCTGCAGACCGACGGCCAGCTCAAGACGGGCCGGGACGTGGTCGTCGCGGCCCTGCTCGGGGCCGAGGAGTTCGGGTTCGCCACAGCACCCCTGGTGGTCATGGGCTGCGTGATGATGCGCGTGTGCCACCTGGACACCTGCCCGGTGGGTGTGGCCACCCAGAACCCCGAGCTGCGCGCGCGGTTCGCCGGCAAGCCGGAGTTCGTCGTGAACTTCTTCGAGTTCATCGCCGAGGAGGTGCGCGAGTACCTCGCGCAGCTGGGCTTCCGCTCCCTCGAGGAGGCGATCGGGCACGTCGAGATGCTCGACACCCGGGCGGCGGTCACGCACTGGAAGGCATCCGGCCTGGACCTCGCGCCGATCCTCGAGTCCCCGGTCGTGGAGCCGGGGGCCTCGCTGCACCAGTCGGTCACCCAGGACCACGGCCTGGACAAGGCCCTGGACAAGCAGCTGATCGCGCTGTGCGCCCCAGCACTGGAGTCCGGCGAGCCGAGCCGGGCCCAGCTGACCATCCGCAACGTCAACCGCACCGTGGGCACCATGCTCGGTGCTGAGGTCACCCGTCGCCACGGCGGGGCCGGGCTCCCCGACGGCACGATCGACCTGACGTTCACCGGGTCGGCCGGCCAGTCCTTCGGGGCATTCCTGCCCGCCGGCATCACGCTGCGCCTGGAGGGCGATGCCAACGACTACGTCGGCAAGGGCCTGTCCGGCGGTCGCGTCATCGTGCGGCCCGACCGCGCGGCGCCGTTCGTCGCCGAGGACCAGATCATCGCCGGCAACGTCATCGGCTACGGGGCGACCTCCGGCGAGGTGTTCCTCCGGGGCCGGGTCGGCGAGCGGTTCGCGGTCCGCAACTCCGGGGCCACGCTGGTCGTCGAGGGCGTTGGTGACCACGGCTGCGAGTACATGACCGGTGGGCGGGTGGTCGTGCTCGGGAGCACCGGGCGCAACTTCGCAGCCGGCATGTCCGGCGGCATCGCCTACGTGCTCGACCTGGCCCCGCAGCGGGTCAACCTCGACATGGTCGCCCTCGAGCCGCTGGGTCCCGACGACCAGGACTGGCTGACCGGGATCCTGCGCCGGCACGTCGAGGAGACCGGCTCGGCCGTCGCCGGGGTGCTGCTGGAGCAGGGCACGGCAGGGCTCGGGCGCTTCAGCAAGATCATGCCCACCGACTACCGCAGGATCCTGGACATCCAGGACAAGGCCCGGGCCGAGGGCCGGGACCCGATCGAGGCCGTGATGGAGGAGATGAGCCGTGGCTGACCCCAAGGGCTTCCTGACCACCCCGCGCGAGCTGCCCGCCCGGCGGCCCGTGGACGTCCGGATCCGCGACTGGAAGGAGGTCTACGAGCCCTTCGGCGCGGACCACCTGGAGAAGCAGGCCGGTCGCTGCATGGACTGCGGCATCCCCTTCTGCCACCAGGGCTGCCCGCTGGGCAACCTGATCCCGGAGTGGAACGACCTGGTGTGGCGCGACGACTGGCGCGAGGCCGCGGAGCGGCTGCACGCCACCAACAACTTCCCGGAGTTCACCGGCCGGCTGTGTCCCGCGCCGTGCGAGGCGGCCTGCGTCCTGGGGATCAACGCCGACCCGGTGACGATCAAGCAGGTCGAGGTGTCGATCATCGACCGTGCCTGGGACTCGGGCTGGGTGGTTCCGGCCGCCCCCGAGCGGCTGTCGGGCAAGCGCGTCGCGGTCATCGGGTCCGGTCCCGCCGGCCTGGCCGCGGCCCAGCAGCTCGCGCGGGCCGGTCACACGGTCTCGGTGTACGAGCGGGCGGCCCGGATGGGCGGGCTGCTGCGCTACGGCATCCCCGAGTTCAAGATGGAGAAGCGCCACCTCGACCGTCGCCTGGCGCAGATGGAGGCCGAGGGCGTCACGTTCCGCCCCGGTGTGGAGGTCGGGGTGGACCTCACGATCGCCGAGCTGCGCCGCCGCCACGACGTGATCCTGCTGACGATCGGCGCCACGACTGCGCGCGGGCTGCCAGTGCCCGGTGCTGACCTCCCCGGGGTCCACCAGGCCATGGAGTACCTGCCGCTGGCCAACCGGGTGATCGAGGGCACGCTGGCCGAGACGCCCATCCATGCCGGTGGCAAGCACGTGGTCATCATCGGCGGCGGCGACACCGGGGCTGACTGCCTGGGCACCGCGCACCGACAGGGTGCGGCCAGCGTGACCCAGCTCGAGATCCTGCCGACCCCGCCGTCGACACGTCCGGACGCCGCACCGTGGCCGACCTACCCGATGGTCTACCGGGTCACCTCCGCGCACGAGGAGGGTGGGGAGCGGGTCTACTCGGTGAGCACCAAGGAGTTCCGCGCCGATGCTGCCGGGAACCTGCGCGCGCTGCTGCTCGTCGACGTCGAGATGGTCGACGGGCGCTTCGTCGAGATCGAGGGCTCGCAGCGGGAGCTTCCCGCCGATCTCGTGTTCCTGGCCATGGGCTTCACCGGGCCGGAGCGGGGCCCGCTGGTGGAGCAGCTGGGCGTCGCCCTCGACGAACGCGGCAACATCCGCCGGGACCAGAGCTACGCGTCGAACGTCCCCGGGGTGTTCGTGGCCGGTGACGCGGGGCGCGGGCAGTCGCTGATCGTCTGGGCGATCGCCGAGGGCCGCGCGGCAGCGGCCGCGGTGGACGCGCACCTGATGGGATCGACCACCCTGCCGGCACCGATCCCGCCGACAGCTCGTCCGCTGGTCGTCTGACCCGGGGCTATGTCGGCTGCCGGGGGTAGCCTCAGGGGGGTGGACGTCGCCCGACTGCTCGACAGCCTGCGCCGGGCAGTCGCCCGGGAGCCCGGCGACGACGTCCTGCGCGCCCACCTCGCCGAGATCCTGGTCGGCGCGGGGCTCGGCCAGGAGGCGGTGGGCCACCTCGGCCAGCTGCTGGCCGACGACCCCGGCAACGTCGAGTACCAGGGCCTCATGCGCGAGGCGATGGGGGGATCGGACGCTGACCACGAGGGTCGCACGGGACGGGCCACCCCGGCACCAGCCACGCATCCAGCGACCCTGGGCCCGCGCCGCACGGACCCGACGTTCGACTGGGGAGCTGCCGAGGACGACCTCACCGGTGGGCTGGTCCACGAGCCGCTCGGGACTGCCCTTCGGCTGGCCGACGTCGGGGGGCTGGCGCAGGTCAAGGAGCACATCGAGGCCGCCTTCCTGACCCCGCTGCGCAACCCGGAGCTTCGGGCGCGCTACGGAGCCACCCTGCGCGGCGGCCTGCTGCTCTACGGCCCGCCCGGCTGTGGCAAGACCTACCTGGCCCGGGCTGTCGCCGGGGAGCTCGGGGCGCGGTTCGTCTCGGTCGGGCTCGCGGACGTCCTGAGCCGCTGGATGGGCCAGAGCGAGGGCAACATCGCAGACCTCTTCGCCTATGCCCGGGCCCAGGCGCCCTGCGTGCTGTTCTTCGACGAGATCGATGCCCTCGGCCGGTCCCGGTCGGGCCTGGGTCGCTCGGCCTCGGCCCTGCGGGGGGTCATCAACCAGCTGCTCGCCGAGCTCGATGGCGTCGCCAGCCAGAACGAGGGGATCTTCGTGCTGGGGGCCACCAACGCCCCGTGGGACGTCGATGCCGCCCTGCGCCGTCCCGGCCGCTTCGACCGAGCTGCCTTCGTGCCCCCGCCGGACCCCCCGGCCCGAGCGGACATCCTGCGGATCCACCTGGGCGGGCTGCCGGTCGACCCCGCCGTCGATCCCGTGCGCCTCGCGGCCCGGACCGAGAGCTTCTCCGGGGCGGACCTGGCCCACGTGTGCCGGACTGCCGCCCAGTCGGCACTGGTCGACGCCGCGCGGACCGCTGCCCCCGACCGGACGATCACGGTGGCCGACCTCGAGGCCGCGATCGTCGCCACCACCCCCTCGACCGGCCGCTGGTTCGCCTCGGCGCGCAACGTCGTGCTGTTCGCCGACCAGGCGGGGGAGTACACCCCGCTGGCCGACTACATGAAGGCCCACCGACTCCTGTGAGGACCGATCCCTACGCCCTGCCCGAGGCACTGGTCGCCGCCCAGCGCTGGGACGCGGCACGGTCAGCCCTCGGTGAGGCCCTGGCCGCCAGCCCCGACGACCCGCGCCTCCTCGGGCTCCTGGTGCGCACGCTGCGGGCCCAGGGTGCCCGCGCCGAGGCCCTGGGCGCATCCCAACGACTGCTGGCCCGCACCCCGCAGGACCCCTACGCCCTGCGCCTGGGCACGCTGGTCTGCCTCGACGTCGGGTGGGTCGACGAGGCGATCGGGCTGGCCCGCCGTGCCGTCGAGCGGGATCCCGGGAACTCGGCGAACCACCTGGCCCTCTCGCGGGCCTGGGCGGACTCCACCCGTCCGGAGGCGGTGGGCAACCAGCTGGCCGCCGCCCGCGAGGCGATCCTGATCGACCCGAACAGCACCGACGCCCAGGTCCAGATCGGCGCGGCGCTGGCGGCGGACGGCGATACGGACTCGGCTCGGCTGGCCTACCTCGAAGCCCTGAGGTGCGACCCGGGCAACACCGCCGCCCTGAACAACCTGGCCGTCCTGGAGATGCAGTCGGGTTCGCCGGCGAGGGCCGCCCGGCACCTGGCAGCCGCCCTGGCCGCGAATCCGCAGGGGACCTCGGCCCGGCACAACCTCGATGCCCTGGCCCTCGTGATCGCCCGCCGGACCGGGAGCTGGATGCTGGTCGCCCCGGTCCCGGCCCTCGTGGCCGCGGCAGCCGGCTTCGACGTCCTCGCCCGGGCCCTGGCGGTGCTGGTGCTGGTCGGCCTGCCCGCCGTCGGGCTGCGGTGGTGGCGCGCGCTGACGCCGGGGCAGCGCCGGGCGCTGCGCGGCCTGCCCCGCCGGATCCGGGCGTGGACCTGGACCTGGCCGGTCGCGGCGGCGGTCGTGGGTGGCTGGGCGCTGGTGCGCGCCGGGCTGACGCCGGCGTCGGTCACGACCACGCAGGTCGTGGGCTACACGGCCGTCATGGGTTACCTGCTGCTCCTGCGCGCGCTGGTCAGCACCCCGACGCGCACCATGCGGGCGCGGGCAGCGCGGCGATCCGCCGACGTGGGACGGCTGCTCGGGGGTGGGTGAGCGCACGAGCCCGCTGCGAGCGGATGCCGGCAATCCTTCATCACCGGTTCATCGCCGGGGGTCCCGTTCGACGCGCAGTGCGGGCGCGTGCTGGTTACTGTTCGTGCCATGCGTCGAGCGAAGATCGTGTGCACCCTGGGTCCGGCAACGTCCTCGTACGAGCAGATCAAGGAGCTGATCGAGGCGGGGATGAACGTGGCCCGCCTGAACATGTCCCACGGCGAGCACGCCATCCACGCGGAGTCCTACGCCAACGTCCGGCGAGCGGCCAAGGAGCTCGACCGCGGGGTGGGCATCGTCGCTGACCTGCAGGGTCCCAAGATCCGACTCGGTCGGTTCGCCGACGGGCCGGTGCTCCTGGTGGACGGTGCCGAGTTCACGATCACCACCGAGGACATCCTCGGCGACGTGACGCAGTGCGGCACCACGCACAAGGGCCTGCCCGAGGACTGCAGCCCCGGGGACACCGTGCTCGTCGATGACGGCAAGGTCAAGCTCGAGGTGATCGAGGTGGATGGGCCGCGCGTGCGCACCCGCGTCCTGGAGGGTGGGCCGGTCAGCAACAACAAGGGCATCAACCTCCCCGGGGTCGCCGTGAGCGTGCCCGCGCTGTCGGCCAAGGACAAGGACGACCTGCGCTGGGCGCTGCGCATCGGTGCCGACATGGTGTTCCTGTCGTTCGTGCGCAGCGCGGCCGACGTCGAGGACGTGCACGCCATCATGGACGAGGTCGGCCGGCGGATCCCGGTCCTGGCGAAGGTGGAGAAGCCCCAGGCCGTGGAGAACCTCTCGGGGATCGTCGAGGCCTTCGACGGGGTGATGGTCGCCCGCGGCGACCTCGGCGTCGAGCTGCCGCTGGAGGAGGTGCCGATCGTCCAGAAGCGCGCGGTGCAGATGTGCCGTGAGGCCGGCAAGCCGGTCATCGTGGCCACCCAGATGCTCGAGTCGATGATGGAGAACTCCCGGCCGAGCCGCGCTGAGGCCTCCGATGTGGCCAACGCCGTCCTTGACGGCGCGGACGCCGTCATGCTCTCCGGTGAGACCAGTGTCGGCAAGCACCCGAACCTGGTCGTGCGGACCATGGCCAGGATCGTGGACTACACCGAGGAGAACGGGCTGGAGCGACTGCCCAAGCTGCCCAAGCGCAAGGACATCAGCGTGGCGGAGGCGATCACCAAGGAGGCAGTGGATGTCGCCAAGACGATCGGGGCCAGCTACCTGATCGCCTTCACCGAGACCGGGCAGTCGGCGCGGACCATGGCGGCATCGCGGCCCCGGATCCCCATGATGGCCTTCACCCCGAACGCGGCCGTCCGCCAGCAGCTGTCGGTCGTCTGGGGGATGCACACCTCCCTCGTTCCCCCGGCCTCCCACACCGACCAGATGGTCGAGCAGATCGATGCTGAGCTCCTCGCCGGGGCCCGGGCGAAGGTCGGCGAGCGCTGCGTGCTGATCGCCGGCGTCCCGCCGGGCATCGCGGGCTCCACCAACAGCATGCGCGTGCACGTGATCGGCACCGGGTCCGTGGAGCGCCGGCTCTGAGGCTCCCCGGGTTGCATCCCTACCGTCACTCTCCGTAACCTGTCGATAGACGTGAGGAGTGGCGATGTCGAACGAGTACGCGAAGGCACTGGGCGCGAAGCTGCGCGCGGTGCGCAACCAGCAGGGCCTGTCCCTGCAGGGCGTCGAGGCCAAGTCCCACGGTGCGTGGAAGGCCGTCGTCGTGGGGTCCTACGAGCGCGGCGACCGGGCTGTCACGGTGCAGCGACTGGCTGAGCTGGCCGAGTTCTACGGGGTCCCGTTGGCCGAGCTCCTGCCCGAGCCCGCATCATCGGCCATCAGCGAGCCCCCGCCGCGGCTCGTGATCGACCTGGAGCGACTGGGTCAGGTCCCCGCGGACAAGGCGGGACCCCTGGCCCGCTACGTCGCGGCGATCCAGGCCCAGCGGGGGGACTACAACGGCCGCATCCTGTCGATCCGCCAGGACGACCTGCGCACGCTGGCCGTCATCTACGACGAGGCTCCCGGCGCCCTGGCCGAGCAGCTCGTGGCGTGGGGCGTGCTCAACGCGGACGCCCGGCGCATCGTCGACTGATCGGCGCGGGTCCCCGCCAGGCGGCCGGCCGTCACGGCTAGACTGGGGCGCGACGTCGATCCCCGACGACCTCCTTTAACGACCGTCCCGTGAGGCGGGGAAGGAGTGGGCGTGCCCACCCGCGTGCTCGATCAGTCCGACATCACCCGCGCACTGTCGCGAATCGCCCACGAGATCCTGGAACGGGAGAAGGGCGCGGCGAACCTCGTCCTGCTGGGCATCCCCAGCCGTGGGGTGCCCCTGGCCCACCGGATCGCCGAGCGGATCGCCGCGATCGAGCCGGGTTCCGCCCCCCCGGTGGGCTCCCTGGACATCACGATGTACCGCGACGACCTGCGCCTGCGGCCAGCGCGTGCGCTGGAGCGCACGGAGGTGCCCGCCGGCGGCATCGATGGTCGCACGGTCGTCCTGGTGGACGACGTCCTGTTCAGCGGACGCAGCGTGCGTGCCGCCCTCGACGCACTGTCCGACCTCGGTCGGCCCCGGGCGGTGCGCCTGGCGGTGCTGATCGACCGAGGTCATCGGGAGTTCCCGATCCGGGCGGACTACGTCGGCAAGAACGTCCCGACGTCCCTGCGCGAGTCCGTGCATGTGCGCGTCGCCGAGATCGACGGCACCGACGAGGTCGTCATCGGGGGCGAGGCATGAAGCGCCACCTGCTCTCTGCCGCCGACCTCTCCCACGACGACGCCGTCCTGGTCCTGGACACCGCCCGCGAGCTGGCTGCGGTGAGCAGTCGCGAGGTGAAGAAGCTGCCGACGCTGCGCGGGCGCACCGTGGTCAACCTCTTCTTCGAGGACTCCACCCGGACCCGGATCTCCTTCGAGGCCGCCGCCAAGCGCCTGTCGGCCGACGTCATCAACTTCTCCGCGAAGGGCTCGAGCGTCTCCAAGGGCGAGAGCCTCAAGGACACCGCGATGACCCTGCAGGCCATGGGTGCCGACGGCGTGGTCATCCGGCACGGTGCCAGTGGGGCGCCGCACCGCCTGGCGAACTCCGGGTGGATCGAGGCTGCGGTGGTCAACGCCGGGGACGGCACCCACGAGCATCCGACGCAGGCACTGCTCGACGCGTACACGATGCGCGACCACCTCGCCGGTGGCGAGGGCGACCTCGCCGGCCGCAGGGTCACCATCGTCGGAGACGTCCTGCACTCCCGGGTGGCCCGCTCCAACGTCCTGCTGCTGCACACCCTCGGTGCGCACGTCACGCTCGTCGCACCGCCGACGCTGCTGCCGGTGGGGGTGGAGTCCTGGCCCTGCGCGGTCTCCTACGACCTCGACGCACCCCTGCCCGACAGCGATGCCCTGATGATGCTGCGGGTGCAGCGCGAGCGCATGAGCGCCGCCTACTTCCCCAGCGAGCGGGAGTACTCCCGGCGCTACGGCCTCGACGAGCGGCGCGCCGGCATGCTTCCCGACCACGCGATCGTCATGCATCCCGGCCCCATGAACCGCGGGATGGAGATCACCGCCGAGGTCGCCGACGGCGCCCGCTCGGTGATCGTGGAACAGGTCACCAACGGTGTGAGCATCCGGATGGCCGTGCTCTACCTTCTGCTCGGAGGACGCTCATGACCTACCTGATCACCGGTGCCAGCCCCCTGGGTGCGAGTCCCGTCGACCTGCGCATCGAGGGCGATCTGATCGTCGAGATCGGCGTGGCGGGCTCGCTGTCAGCAGACGGCGCGAGCGTCGTGGCGGCCGAGGGGCTGATCGCCCTGCCCGGACTGGTGGACCTGCACACCCACCTGCGCGAGCCGGGGCGCGAGGACGCGGAGACCGTCCTGACCGGGTCGCGCGCGGCGGCACTGGGGGGCTTCACGGCGGTCCACGCGATGGCCAACACCGATCCGGTGGCCGACACGGCCGGCGTCGTGGAGCAGGTGTGGCACCTGGGCAAGCGGGCCGGCCTGGTCGACGTGTTCCCCGTGGGCGCTGTCACCGTCGGCCTCGGCGGCCAGCGGCTGGCCGAGCTCGGCGCGATGGCCGACTCCGCAGCAGGTGTCCGGGTCTTCTCCGACGACGGGAGGTGCGTCTCCGATGCGGTCCTGATGCGTCGGGCGCTGGAGTACGTCAAGGCCTTCGACGGGGTGATCGCCCAGCACTCCCAGGAGCCGAGGCTGACCGAGGACGCGCAGATGAACGAGGGCGAGCTGTCCGGGCGCCTCGGGCTGCGCGGCTGGCCAGCGGTGGCCGAGGAGGCGATCATCGCCCGCGACGTCCTGCTGGCCGAGCACGTCGGGTCCCGGCTGCACGTCTGCCACCTGTCGACCGCCGGATCGGTCGAGATCGTCCGCTGGGCCAAGTCCCGGGGCATCGACGTGACCGCCGAGGCCACACCGCACCACCTGCTGCTGACCGAGGACCTCGCGGCAACCTACGACCCGGTCTTCAAGGTCAACCCGCCGCTGCGCAGCGCGGCCGATGTCGAGGCCGTGCGGGCGGGTCTGGCCGACGGCACGATCGACATCGTCGGCACCGACCACGCCCCGCACCCCACCGAGGACAAGGAGTGCGAGTGGGCGGCGGCCGCCTTCGGCATGCTCGGGCTGGAGCAGGCGCTGGCCGTGGTCATCGAGACCATGGTGCGACCCGGCCGGCTGGACTGGGCCGGGGTCGCGGATCGCATGTCGATCGCACCGGCGCGGATCGGCCGTCGGCCCGGGCACGGTCGGCCCATCGCCGTGGGCGAGCCGGCGAACCTCGTCCTGGTCGACCCCGACGCCCGGCGGGTCGTGGACCCCGCCGCCTCGGCGTCGCGGAGCCGCAACAACCCGTACGGCGGTCGCGAGCTCCCGAGCCCGGTCGTGGCCACGTTCCTCCGGGGCCGGCCCACGGTGCTTGACCGCGCGCTGGTGGAACCCGCGTGATCCGCGGCATGACCCTCGCCGCGGAGTCGGCACCCGTCACCGCCTGGGGCCCGCGCCTGCTGCTGACGGTCGCCGTGCTGGTCATCATCGGGCTGGGGTTGTGGGGGATGCGCAGCGGCTGGCGTGCCCGCGCCGAGCGGCAGGCCGACATCGCCGCTCCGAGTGCGCCACCGGCCGGTGCCGATGGCGGTCCGGGGGTTGCGGGTCAGTACGTCGCCACGACCACCGCAGGGGACCTGCTCGACCGCATCGTCGTGCACGGACTGGGAAACCGGGGCCGTGCAGACCTCTACGTGCGCACCGAGGGGGTGCTCGTGGACCGTGTCGGCGAACCGGCGTTGTGGATCCCCACGGAGTCCCTGCGGGCAGTCCGGCTCGGGTCCGGCCAGGCGCAGAAGGCCTTCGAGGCCGGGGGGCTGATCCTGATCACCTGGTTGCTCGGCGACCGCGTGGTCGACACCGGATTCCGCGCCGACGACCCTGAGCAGCACATCTGGCCACGGCCAGCACCCTGTCCTCGATGATCGCGAACTCCGGAGGCCCCCGATGACCCACTCCCTTCCGACGGCGCCCGAGCCGGCGGTCCTCGTGCTCGAGGACGGCCGCACCTTCACCGGCCAGGCCTACGGGGCGATCGGGACCACGGTCGGCGAGGCGGTCTTCTCCACCGGCATGTCCGGCTACCAGGAGACCCTGACCGACCCGTCCTACCACCGGCAGGTGGTGGTGATGACCGCCCCGCACATCGGCAACACCGGCGTCAACGACGAGGACCCGGAGTCCGGGCGCATCTGGGTCGCCGGCTACGTGGTGCGCGACCCCGCGCGACGGCCGTCCAACTGGCGCTCCACGCGGTCACTGGATGACGAGCTCGTGCGCTACGGGGTGGTCGGCATCAGCGGTGTCGACACCCGGGCGCTGACCCGGCACCTGCGCGAGCGCGGAGCCATGCGCGCCGGGATCTTCTCCGGCGAGGCGGCCGGTCAGGGATTCGCGGCGATGCACGCTGCCGTGCTGGCGAGCCCGCCGATGGCTGGCGCCGACCTCACCGCCGAGGTGACCACGTCCGAGGAGTACGTCGTCGAGGCCGTGGGTGACCAGGTCGCCACGGTCCTGGCCGTCGATCTCGGGATCAAGACCATGACCCCGGTCCGGATGGCCGAGCGGGGGATGCGGGTGCACGTGCTGCCGGCCGGCATCTCCCCGGAGGACCTGGTCGCGCGGGCCCGGGGGGTCGACGGACCGGTCGGGGTGTTCTTCTCCAACGGACCCGGCGACCCGGCGACCGCCGACCATGCGGTGGCCCAGGTGCGGGCGCTGCTCGCGGAGCGGATCCCCGTGTTCGGCATCTGCTTCGGCAACCAGATCCTCGGTCGGGCACTCGGGTTCGGGACCTACAAGCTCGGCTACGGCCACCGGGGCATCAACCAGCCGGTGTCCGACCGGGCCACCGGTCGGGTCGAGATCACGGCGCACAACCACGGGTTCGCCGTCGACGCGCCGTTGGATCGCACCTCGGACTCCGAGTTCGGCCGGGTCGAGGTGAGCCACGTCTGCCTCAACGACGACGTGGTGGAGGGACTCCGCTGCCTGGACGTGCCAGCCTTCTCCGTGCAGTACCACCCGGAGGCCGCGGCCGGACCGCACGACTCGGCCTACCTGTTCGATCGCTTCGCTGAACTCATGGAGGTCTGACATGCGCTACGGGCACTTCGACGATGCGGCCCGTGAGTACGTGATCACGACCCCGCGCACGCCCTACCCGTGGATCAACTACCTGGGGTCGCAGGAGTTCTTCTCCCTGGTGTCGCACACCGCCGGTGGCTACACGTTCTTCCGCGACGCACGGATGCGCCGGCTCACCCGGTACCGCTACAACAACATCCCCAACGACGCCGGCGGCCGGTACTTCTACCTCAACGACGGCGGTGACGTCTGGACTCCGTCCTGGATGCCGGTGAAGGCCGAGCTGGACACCTTCGAGGCCCGCCACGGCATGGGCTACACGCGGATCACCGGGTCGCGCGGAGGGCTGACCGCCTCGGTGCTGTACTTCGTCCCGCTCGGGCGCAACGCCGAGGTCCAGCAGGTGACGCTCACCAACGACTCCGCAGCGGCGAAGTCCGTCGGGTTGTTCTCGTTCCTCGAGTTCGCGCTGTGGAACGCCCACGACGACCAGACCAACTACCAGCGCAACCTGTCGCTGGCCGAGGTGGAGGTCGAGCTCGACGGCCCGCACGGGTCAGCGATCTACCACCGAACCGAGTACCGCGAGCGCCGCGACCACTACGCGGTCTACGGGGTCAACGCCCGGGCAGCGGGCTTCGACACCGATCGCGACACCTTCGTCGGGGCGTACAACTCGCTCGGCGAGGCCGCCGTGCCCCGGGCTGGCGCCGCCGCCGACTCCGTTGCCTCCGGCTGGTACCCGATCGGCTCGCACCACCTGGCCGTCGACCTGGCCCCGGGGGAGTCGCGCAGCTTCACGTTCGTCCTGGGCTACATCGAGAACCCCCGCGAGGCCAAGTGGGCGCCCGCTGATGCGGCCCGGGGGATCGCTGCGGGCCAGGTGGTCGAGAAGTCCCGTGCCCACGAGCTGCTCGCCGCGTTCGCGACGACCGAGCAGACCGATGCCGCGTTCGCCGAGCTGCGCGCGCACTGGGACCGCCTGCTCACCACCTACACGGTCAGGTCCACCGACGAGAAGCTCGACCGGATGGTCAACATCTGGAACCAGTACCAGTGCATGGTCACCTTCAACATGTCGCGCTCGGCGTCGTACTTCGAGACCGGGATCGGCCGGGGGATGGGCTTCCGGGACTCGAACCAGGACCTGTTGGGGTTCGTGCACCTCGTGCCCGACCGGGCGCGCGAGCGGATCCTGGACATCGCCGCCACCCAGTTCCCCGACGGCTCGGCCTACCACCAGTACCAACCCCTGACCAAGCGCGGCAACAACGACGTCGGTTCCGGGTTCAACGACGACCCGCTCTGGCTGATCCTCGGCGTGGCCGGGTACCTCAAGGAGACCGGTGACTGGTCGATCCTCGACGAGATGGTCCCCTTCGACAACGACGAGGCCCAGGCCGCACCGCTGTTCGAGCACCTGACCCGCTCGTTCGAGTTCACCCTGGCCAACCGGGGGCCGCACGGCCTGCCGCTGATCGGCCGGGCGGACTGGAACGACTGCCTGAACCTCAACTGCTTCTCCACCGAGCCCGGCGAGTCCTTCCAGACCACCGAGAACCAGGCTGGCGGTACGGCGGAGTCGGTCTTCATCGCCGCGATGTTCGCCGCGATCGGCCCCGAGTACGCCGAGATCGCCGAGCGCCGCGGCGAGGCGGACCTGGCGGCGCGGGCCCGAGCGGCCGTTGCCGACATGCGCACGGCCGTGCTGGCCCACGGCTGGGACGGGCAGTGGTTCCTGCGCGCCTATGACTTCTACGGCCAACCGGTCGGCACCGACGCCCACGCTGAGGGCAAGATCTGGATCGAGCCGCAGGGCATGGCCATCATGGGCGGCATCGGCCTGACCGCCACCGACCCGGCCGACCCTGCGCACGCCAGCAGCGTGGCGGTCCGCGCCCTGGACTCCGTCGGCGAGCTGCTGGGCACCGACCACGGGCTGGTCCTGCAGTACCCCGCCTACACGAGCTACAAGATCGAGCTCGGGGAGGTCTCCACCTACCCGCCGGGCTACAAGGAGAACGGCGGGATCTTCTGTCACAACAACCCGTGGGTGATCATCGCCGAGACGATGGTGGGCCGCGGTGAGCGGGCCTTCGACTACTACCGGCGGATCACGCCGGCGTATCGCGAGGACATCTCCGAGGTCCATCGGCTCGAGCCCTACGTGTATGCGCAGATGATCGCCGGCAAGGAGGCCCAGCGCCACGGAGAGGCGAAGAACTCCTGGCTGACGGGCACCGCGGCGTGGAACTTCGTGACCGTGTCGCAGTACCTGCTCGGGGTCCGGCCCGACTACGACGGCCTGGTCATCGACCCCCAGATCGGCCCCGACGTGCCGAGCTGGGAGGTCACCCGGGTGATCCGTGGGGCCACCTACCGGATCAGGGTCACCAACTCCGGGGCCCCCGGGGCCCGGGCCAGCCTCGTGGTCGACGGCCAGCCGATCGCGGGCACCACGGTGGCCTACGCCCCGGCCGGCTCGATCGTCGAGGTGCAGGCGACGCTCTAGGGGTCAGGGGCAGCGACCGCGGTGACGACGTCCTCGATCGATCGTGCCAGCTCGCGCGGGTTGTCCAGCATGAGCAGGTGAGCGCCCTCGACCCGGATCGCCCGCGCACGCGGTCCGAGCTCGCGGGCCCGGTCGGCCAGGGCGTGGGCCCAGCCGTCCTTGGGCAGGGGCAGCGGGCCACCCCGACGGGTCGCTGCGATGACGCCGATGGGCACGTCGGGCAGCGGGCAGCGGGCGCTCAGTTCGATCAGCTCGGCGGCCTCACCACCGATCGCGAGCAGCTCGTCGACGGCGGCCAGCTGGTGTGTGGGAAGTGCGTAGGCGTCGGCGATCGAGCGCGAGGCAGCCGTGTGGCCCATGCCCAGTCCCGTGGTGCCGCCGACGACGAGTGCCGAGCCGAGCCATCGGCCGAGTCCCGGCAGGCTGGCGGCCAGGCCCCGGGCCTCGTCGGGGAAGCGCTCGACGAGCGTCGTGCTGGCGACCTCCTGGCCCGGCAGGGAGGGATCGACGAGGACCAGCGCGCAGACCCGGGCAGGATGCGTCCGCGCGAACGCCTCCACGAGGATGCCGGCGTACGAGTGCCCGACGAGCGCCACAGGGGCGGCCGCGTCCGGCGAGCACGCGTCCAGGACGTCGCCGATCAACGACACCTGGTCGGCCAGCCGCGGGGCATGCGCCCAGGGCGTCGACCCACCGAGCCCGGGACGGTCGGTGAGGATGCAGCAGATGCCCGCAAGCCTCTCGACGACCGGGTGCCACACCTCCAGCGGCAGCCCGAGGCCCGCCTGGAACAGGGCGATGACCGGTGCGTCCGGGTGGTGCACCTCCACCCGCACCTGTGTTCCCGGGTGACCGGTGACGGCCACCGCCCGGATGCCGGCGAGCCCGGGGGGATCGGCGGGCTCGGTCGGGGAGGGCACAGGGTGAGGGTAGTGGGAGAACCCGCTCCCCGGCATCGCCGTCCAGCCGGGCCTCGCGGGTGTGCAGCGGGTCGCCCGGTATGATCGGCGGCAACTGAAGCCTCCATCGGAAGCCTCCTTTAAGTCCGTCCTGCGAGGCGGGGAAGGAGTGGGCGATGCCCATCCTCATGGCCGTGCCCGTCCTCACCTGCAGGGAGGCCGTCGATGCCGCGGCGCACTGATCTCACCTCGGTCCTGGTCATCGGCTCCGGGCCCATCGTCATCGGGCAGGCCGCGGAGTTCGACTACTCCGGCACCCAGGCCTGCCGGATCCTGCGCAGCGAGGGCCTGCGGGTGATCCTGGTCAACTCGAACCCGGCGACGATCATGACCGACCCGGAGTTCGCCGACGCCACCTACATCGAGCCGATCACGCCCGAGTTCGTCACGAAGATCATCGAGAAGGAGCGGCCCGACGCGCTGCTGCCCACCCTCGGTGGCCAGACGGCGCTCAACGCAGCGATGGCCCTGCACGCCGAC
The DNA here is from genome assembly GCA_963774745.1 of uncultured Actinomycetes bacterium. Taxonomy (GTDB): domain Bacteria; phylum Actinomycetota; class Actinomycetes; order S36-B12; family CAIYMF01; genus Prado023. The sequence goes on from CAVZGE010000003.1 coordinate 243,572, forward strand.
GGCACGCTGGCCAGGTACGGCGTGGAGCTGATCGGGGCGAACACCGAGGCGATCGAGCGTGGTGAGAACCGCGAGCGGTTCAAGGAGATCGTGGCGGCGATCGGCGCCGAGTCGGCCCGCTCGGTGATCTGCCACACCATGGACCAGTGCCTCGCGGCCGTCGAGGACCTCGGCTACCCGGTGGTCGTGCGCCCGTCGTTCACGATGGGCGGCTCCGGGTCGGGGATCGCCCATGACGAGGCCGGGCTGCTCGAGATCGCCGGGGCCGGGCTGCAGGCATCGCCGACCACCGAGGTGCTGCTCGAGGAGTCGATCCTGGGCTGGAAGGAGTACGAGCTCGAGCTGATGCGCGACCGCAACGACAACGTCGTGGTCGTCTGCTCGATCGAGAACGTCGACCCCATGGGCGTGCACACCGGCGACTCCATCACCGTCGCTCCCGCGCTGACCCTGACCGACCGCGAGTACCAGCACATGCGTGACGTCGGCATCGAGATCATCCGCGCCGTCGGAGTGGACACCGGCGGCTGCAACATCCAGTTCGCGATCGATCCGCGCGACGGGCGCATGATCGTGATCGAGATGAACCCGCGGGTGTCGCGCTCCTCGGCGCTGGCCTCGAAGGCCACGGGCTTCCCGATCGCCAAGATCGCCGCCCGCCTGGCCATCGGGTACACCCTCGACGAGATCCCCAACGACATCACCACCCGCCCCAACGGGCAGAGCACGCCGGCCAGCTTCGAGCCGACGCTGGACTACGTCGTGGTCAAGGCGCCGCGCTTCGCCTTCGAGAAGTTCCCGTCGGCCAACCACGAGCTCACCACGCACATGAAGAGCGTGGGCGAGGCGATGGCGATCGGGCGCAACTTCACCGAGGCGCTGCAGAAGGCCCTGCGCTCGCTGGAGAAGAAGGACGCCGGGTTCAGCTGGGTGGGTGACCCGCGCGACCTCGACCGGGACACCCTGCTGGAGTCGGTGCGGGTCCCGCACGACGGCCGTCTCGAGGAGGTCCAGGCGCTGCTGCGGGCTGGCGCCCCGATCGAGGAGGTGCACGCGGCGACCGCGATCGATCCCTGGTTCCTCGACCAGATCGTGCTGCTCAACGAGGTCGGCGAGCAGGTCCGCACCGCCCCGATGCTCACCCCCGAGCTGTTGCGCCTGGCCAAGCGCCACGGCTTCTCCGACGCCCAGATCGGCGCGGCGCGGGCCATGCCCACCGATGTGGTGCGCGGGGTGCGCCACGCCCTGGGCATCCGGCCGGTGTTCAAGACCGTGGACACGTGCGCTGCGGAGTTCGCGGCCAAGACCCCGTACCACTACTCGTCCTACGACGAGGAGACCGAGGTCGAGCCGCGCGAGGTCCCGGCGGTGATCATCCTGGGCTCGGGGCCCAACCGCATCGGCCAGGGGATCGAGTTCGACTACTCCTGCGTGCACGCCTCGCTGACCCTGCGCGAGGTCGGCTTCGAGACGATCATGATCAACTGCAACCCGGAGACCGTCTCCACCGACTACGACACCTCGTCGCGGCTGTACTTCGAGCCGCTGACCCTCGAGGACGTCCTGGAGGTCTACCACGCAGAGCTCGAGGCCGGGCCGGTCGCCGGGGTCATCTGCCAGCTGGGTGGGCAGACCCCGCTGGGCCTGGCCCACGGGCTGCAGGCCGCGGGGGTGCCGATCGTGGGCACCTCCCCGGCCGCGATCGACCTCGCCGAGGAGCGCGGGGCGTTCGGTCGGGTCCTGGCTGCTGCCGGGCTGCCGGCGCCGAAGTTCGGGATGGCGTCGTCGTTCGACGAGGCGAAGGCCGTCGCGGATGATGTCGGCTACCCGGTGCTGGTGCGGCCCTCGTACGTGCTCGGCGGGCGTGGCATGGAGATCGTCTACGACGAGGAGATGCTCTCCTCGTACATCGATCGCGCCACGCAGGTCAGCCCGGAGCACCCGGTCCTGGTCGACAGGTTCCTCGACGACGCGCTGGAGATCGACGTCGATGCGCTCTACGACGGCACCGAGCTGTACCTCGGTGGCGTGATGGAGCACATCGAGGAGGCCGGGATCCACTCCGGGGACTCCGCATGCGCGCTGCCCCCGATCACCCTGGGCCGGGCGGACATCGCCCGCATCCGCACCTCCACCGAGGCGATCGCCCGTGGCGTGGGGGTCCTCGGCCTGCTCAACGTCCAGTACGCGATGGCCGCCGACATCCTCTACGTCCTGGAGGCCAACCCGCGTGCCTCGCGCACGGTCCCGTTCGTGGCGAAGGCCACGGGCGTTCCCCTGGCCAAGGCCGCAGCCCGGATCGCCCTGGGCGAGAGCATCGCGGACCTGCGCGCCGACGGCACCCTGCCCGCCTTCGGGGATGCGGCCGACCTGCCCGACGGCGGGATGATCGCGGTCAAGGAGGCGGTCCTGCCCTTCGGGCGGTTCCACGGGGTCGACACCGTGCTCGGGCCCGAGATGCGCAGCACCGGCGAGGTCATGGGCCTCGACCGGCAGTTCGGCACGGCGTTCGCCAAGTCGCAGATCGCTGCGTACTCCTCGGGACTGCCGACCTCCGGGACGGTCTTCGTCTCGGTGGCCAACCGGGACAAGCGCTCGATGATCTTCCCGCTCAAGCGCCTGGCCGACCTCGGGTTCGAGATCACCGCGACCGGCGGCACCGCCGACGTGCTGCGCCGCAACGGGGTGACCGTCAGCGACATCCGCAAGATCCACGAGCCCGGCGAGGGGATGAACACGGTGGATGCGATCCTCGGCGGCCACATCGCCCTGATCGTGAACACCCCGTACGGAGTGGGCCCCCGCCTGGACGGCTACGAGATCCGCACAGCGGCCGTGATGCGTGGGGTCCCGTGCATCACCACGGTGCAGGGCCTCGGGGCTGCGGTCCAGGGGATCGAGGCGCTGCTCGCCGGCGACATCGGGGTCCGGTCCCTGCAGGAGCACGCGATCGAGCTCGCGGAGCTCCGCGACCAGCATGCCGGGCGCCAGCGGGCATCCCGCCGCGCCCCCGCAGCCACGGAGTCGTGATGTCGGTCCAGGTCACCGCCGAGGTCGTCAGCCTGCGCCGCACCGGCGCGTACCACCACCTCACCCTGCTCGCCCCGGGCATCCCGGAGGCCACGCGCCCGGGGCACTTCGTGGCCGTGGCCGTCGGCGGCGAGGGCTCGGGGATGCTGCTGCGACGGGCGTTCTCGATCCATCGGGTCACGCCGGGCGGAGCCTCGGGCGGGACTGTCGAGGTGGTGTTCGCCACCCACGGCAAGGGCACCCGCTGGCTGGCGGACCGGCGCCGTGGCGACAAGCTCGACGTGCTCGGCCCGCTGGGCCGGCCGTTCACCCTGCCCAAGGAGCCCGTGGCCTGCGTCCTGGTCGCCGGGGGCTACGGGGCAGCCCCGCTGTTCATGCTCTCCGAGCAGCTGCGGGCCCGCGGCTGCCGGGTGGACATGGTGCTCGGGGCGGCCAGCGAGGACCGGCTCTTCGGTGTCCTGGAGGCCAAGCGCAGCTCCGCCTCCGTGACGGTCACCACCGACGACGGCTCGGCGGGCATCCGCGGCCGGGTCACCGAACCGCTGGCCGCGATCATCCGGGCATCCGGCGCCGACGTCGTCTACGCCTGCGGGCCGATGGCGATGCTGGCCTCCGTTGCGGCCGTGGCCGCCGAGACCGGGGCGCACAGCCAGTGCGCGGTGGAGGAGTCGATGGCCTGCGGGATCGGCGTGTGCATGACCTGCGTGCTCCCGGTCCGCGGGCGCGACGGCGTCACCCGGATGGTGCGATCGTGCACTGACGGACCCGTCTTCAAGGGCAGTGATGTCCGGTGGTCGGAGGTCGGCACTGTGCCGGCCGACACCCTGGGTGCGCCCGTGGCAGGGGGGCACTGATGGCCGCGGCCCCCGGCCCCCCTCGCGTCGCGACGGTGGACATGTCCACCCGCCTGGGCACCTTCGGGATGCCCGACCCGGTCCTGACCGCCTCCGGGTGCGCCGCCGCCGGTCGCGAGCTCGCGCCGTTCCTCGACCTCACGACGATCGGTGCCGTGGTCACCAAGTCGATCATGCTCAACCCGCGCTCGGGGCGGCCGACGCCCCGCATGGCCGAGACCCCCTCGGGGATGCTCAACTCGATCGGCCTGCAGGGCCCGGGGATCGAGGAGTTCATCGCCAAGGACCTGCGCTGGCTGCGCGAGCGTGGCATCCGCACCGTGGTGTCCATCGCCGGTGGCTCGGTGCAGGAGTACCAGAAGCTCGCGCAGCGGCTGCGCCACGAGCCCGGGATCGCCGCGCTCGAGGTGAACATCTCGTGTCCGAACGTCGAGTCCCGCGGCCAGGTGTTCGCCTGCGACCCGTTCTCCGCGGGGTCGGTGGTGCAGGTCGTGCGCCGGCACACCGCCCCCGATGTCCCGGTCATGGCCAAGCTCAGCCCGGACGTCACCGACATCGTCGCGATTGCCAAGTCCGTGCTCGACGCCGGCGCCGACGGGCTGTCGCTGATCAACACCCTGCTCGGCATGGTGATCGACCCGGACACCATGCGACCGATGCTCGGTGGGATGACCGGCGGCCTGTCCGGCCCGGCGATCCGCCCGGTGGCGGTGCGTGCGGTGTGGCAGGTGCACGCCGCCTACCCGAAGGTGCCGATCCTGGGCATGGGCGGGATCCGCACCGGCCAGGACGCCTTCGAGTTCCTGCTCGCCGGCGCGAGCGCGGTGTCGGTCGGGACGGCGGTGTTCAACGATCCGCACGCCCCCGCGAGGATCTCCGCCGAGCTGCACGACATCCTGGCGGCGCGCGGCTTCGCCCGCCTGACCGATGCCGTCGGCCTCGGCCACACGATGCAGGCCCGCCACGTGGCCGCGATGGACGCCCGCCGGGCGGCAGATCAGGAGGACGCATGAGTGCACCGATCGCCCTGGCCCTCGATGGCCCCGACCGCGCGACCGTGCTGGCGTGGGCTGCTGCTGCCGCCCCCCATGTCGCGGTCATGAAGGTCGGCCTGGAGACCTACCTGCGTGACGGCGCCCCCGTGGTCGACGACGTCCGTCGGGCAGCGCCGGGCTGTGGGCTGTTCCTGGACCTCAAGCTGCACGACATCCCGAACACCGTGGCTGGGGCAGCGCGCAGCATCGCCCACCTGGCCCCGGACTACCTCACCGTGCACGCCAGCGGTGGTCCGGCGATGGTCGCCGCGGCCGCCGCTGCCCTGCCCGGCACCCGGATCACGGCGGTCACCGTCCTGACCTCCATGTCCGAGGCCGACCTCGAGGCCATCGGCATGCGCGGTCCGGCGCTCGACGCCGCCGTGCGGCTGGCGAGGATGGCGGTCGGCGCCGGCGCCCGGGCGATCGTGTGCTCGCCGCAGGAGGTTGCCGCGATCCGGGCCGCCGTTCCAGCCGACATCACGCTCATCACCCCCGGGGTCCGGCCCGCCTCGGGAGAGGGCAGCGACACCGCCGACCAGTCCCGGGTGGCCACCCCGCAGGCCGCCCTGGCCGCCGGCGCCGACCTGCTGGTGATCGGCCGGCCGATCACCGCCGCCGCCGATCCCGCCGAGGCCGCCCGACGCCTGGCGCATTCCCTGGAGGCCCGGTGAGCGCCAACCCGGGACCACCCCCACCGCCGCTGACCCGGCAGGCGCGGGCTGACGCAGCCGCCAGGGGGGTGCACGCCCGTCAGGTCCGGGCGCAGGTGCGGGCAGGCCTGGCCGATGGCAGCATCCCGGTCGACGAGGTCCTGCGCGACGGCCAGGGCACTGACGAACGTGGCCGCATCCTGGCCCGGATGAAGGTCGCCGAGCTGCTCTCCAGCTTCCGCGGGATCGGTCCGACCCGGGCTGCGGACATCATGGACGCCATCGGGATCGCGGCCAACCGTCGCGTGGGCGGATTGGGCCCCCGCCAGGTGGCGGAGATCACCCACGTGATCGCCGCCAGGCAGTCCGGTGGTCCCGGCTGATGCGCGGGCGTCTGGTGGTGCTGACCGGACCCAGCGGGGTGGGCAAGGGCACCGTGGTGGCCGAGGTGCGTCGGCTGCGCCCGGACCTGTGGGTCTCGGTGTCGGCCACGACCCGTGCGCCCCGGGCCGGTGAGGTCGACGGCGTCGCCTACCACTTCTGGGGCACTGAGCAGTTCGCCCGCACCATCGACGAGGGCGGCTTCCTCGAGTGGGCCGAGTTCGCCGGCAACCGGTACGGCACCCCGAGGGCCGAGGTGCAGCGACGGCTGACCGCGGGGGAGTCGGTGCTGCTCGAGATCGAGCTCCAGGGTGCGCGGCAGGTGCGCGCCGCCATGCCCGAGGCCCTGATGGTGTTCCTGACCCCGCCGACCTTCGCCGATCTCGAGGCCCGCCTGAGAGGTCGGGCGACGGAGGACGAGGCCGCCATCACCCGCCGGTTGGCCCGCGCCCGGGAGGAGATGGCCGCGGCTGCGGAGTTCGACGCCGTGGTGGTCAACGACGATGTGGTCCGTGCGGCCCGGGAGTTGGTAGACTTCCTCACAGATCCGGGCCGTCCGGCCTGAGAGGTTCACCCCCGGCGCATCAGCCCGGCGTGATCCAGTCCCGCCACAGGAGGGTTCGCCGTGCCAGGAACCATTCGCCCCGAGGGCATCACCCACCCGCCCATCGACGAGCTTCTCAGCAAGACGCACTCGAAGTACTCGTTGGTCATCGAGGCCGCCAAGCGCGCCCGCCAGATCAACGCCTACTACTCCCAGCTCGGCGAGGGCCTGCTGGAGTACGTCGGCCCGCTGGTGGAGACCCACCCGCAGGAGAAGCCGCTGTCCATCGCCCTGCGCGAGATCAACGAGAACCTGCTGTCCGTGGAGCCCATTGAGGAGCCCGTCGAGGAGTCGCTCTGACGAGCGCACCTGCGCACGTCATCCTCGGCGTCGCAGGCGGGATCGCGGCCTACAAGGCCGCCCACCTGCTGCGCCTTCTGACCGAGATCGGCCACGACGTGCGCGTCGTGCCCACCGACTCGGCCCTGAACTTCGTCGGTGCGGCCACCTGGGCAGCGCTGTCCGGCCATCCGGTGCACACCACCGTCTGGGATGACGTCGCGGGCGTCGAGCACGTCAGGCTCGGCAAGTCCGGCGATCTCGTGGTCGTGGCCCCGGCGACCGCCGACCTGCTGTCGCGCGCGGCCACCGGTCGCGCCGACGACCTGCTCACCGCCACGCTGCTCACCGCCACCTGCCCGGTGGTGATGGTCCCGGCCATGCACACCGAGATGTGGCTGCATCCGGCCACCCGGGCGAACGTCGCCACCCTGCGGGAGCGCGGCGTGATCGTCCTGGATCCGGCCGTCGGCCGGCTCACCGGAGCTGACACCGGGCCGGGTCGGATGCCCGAGCCGGAGGCCATCGCCGCGGCCCTGGGTGCCGTCCTGCACACGGGCGGCGTGTGCGACCTCGCCGGGGTACGCGTCGTGATCTCGGCGGGCGGGACCCGTGAGGCGCTGGACCCGGTGCGGTTCCTGGGCAACCGGTCCAGTGGGCTGCAGGGCTACGCGCTGGCGGCCACGGCCGCCGCGCGGGGCGCCGGCGTGACGCTGGTCAGCGCGAACGTCGAGCTTCCCGACCCCGCCGGGTGCGCGGTCGTCCGGGTGGGCAGTGCCCGGGAGCTGGAGCATGCCGTGATGGCCGCCGCCGTCGAGTCCGACGTCGTGGTGATGGCCGCCGCGGTCGCCGACTTCCGGCCGGTGGTCGTGGCTGCGGACAAGATCAAGAAGGACGAGACCCCGGACGGCGCGCCGGAGCCCATCGCCCTGGTCCGCAACCCGGACATCCTCGCGGGTCTCGTGGCCGCCCGGGCGGCCGGGCGACTTCCGCCCGGGACCGTGCTCGTCGGGTTCGCCGCCGAGACCGGCGACGCACAGGGTGATCCGCTGGCCCACGCCCGCGCCAAGCTCGCGCGCAAGGGTGTGGACCTCCTGGTGCTCAACGACGTGTCGGGCGGTGCCGTCTTCGGCCGCCCCGACAACGAGGTCCACCTGCTCGCCCCCGACGGCGCCGTCGACGGCCCGTACTCCGGCGCCAAGGCCGAGGTCGCACATGCCGTCTGGGATCGCGTGGCCAGGCTCCGGGCTGGGTCCGACTAGGATCTGCCCAGTAAGCCGGGCCGCAGGTGCCCGATCGAACCCCCTAGAAGGGCCTGCTCACATGACCTCACGCCTGTTCACCTCGGAGTCCGTCACCGAGGGCCACCCCGACAAGATGGCCGACCAGATCAGCGACGCCATCCTCGACGACCTCCTGCGCCAGGACCCCAAGTCCCGCGTCGCGGTCGAGACCCTGCTCACGACCGGCCAGGTGCACGTCGCCGGAGAGGTGACCACCGAGGGCTACGCCGAGGTGATGGACATCATCCGCACCGTCGTCCTCGAGATCGGCTACGACCACTCCGAGAAGGGCTTCGACGGCGAGTCCTGCGGCGTCCAGGTGTCGATCGGTCGGCAGTCCCCGGACATCGCCCAGGGCGTGGATGACGCCTTCGAGGAGCGCGTCGAGGGCTCGGGTGACGCCCTGGACCGCCAGGGCGCGGGCGACCAGGGCCTCATGTTCGGCTTCGCCTGCACCGACACCCCGGAGCTGATGCCGCTGCCGATCCACCTGGCCCACCAGCTCGCCGAGCAGTTGACCGCCGTGCGCAAGTCGGGTCAGCTGCCCTACCTGCGCCCGGACGGCAAGACGCAGGTGACCATCGGGTACGACGCCAAGCAGGCGGTCAGCCTCGACACGATCGTGGTGAGCTCGCAGCACGCCGAGGACGTGGACCTCGAGGCCCAGCTCGCCCCGGAGATCCGCAAGTTCGTGGTGGAGCCGGTGCTCGCCGGCCTCGACCTCGACACCTCCGGTGTGCGCCTGCTCGTGAACCCGACGGGCCGGTTCGTCACCGGTGGTCCGATGGGTGATGCGGGCCTGACCGGCCGCAAGATCATCGTCGACACCTATGGTGGCTTCGCCCGCCACGGCGGGGGCGCGTTCTCCGGCAAGGACCCGTCGAAGGTGGACCGCTCCGCGGCGTACGCGATGCGCTGGGTGGCCAAGAACGTGGTCGCCGCCGGGCTTGCCACCACGTGCGAGGTGCAGGTGGCCTACGCCATCGGCAAGGCGCACCCGGTCGGGGTGTTCGTGGAGACCTTCGGCACCGGCGTCCTGACCGACGAGGCGATCCAGGCCGCCGTGCTCGACGTGTTCGACCTGCGCCCGGGGGCGATCATCCGGGACCTGCAGCTGCTGGACACCTCGGTCGTGACCTACCGCCCCACCGCTGCCTACGGCCACTTCGGACGCGAGTCCGCCGGCGGCTCCACGTTCACCTGGGAGCGACTGGACCGCGTCGACGACCTGCGGGCTGCCGCAGGCCTGTGATCGTCCTGCCAGCGGGGTACACCGCGACCACGCTGGCAGATGCGGACATCGACGATGTCGTGCGCATGGTGCGCGCCTGCGAGCTCCATGACTCCGGCGAGCCGATGTACGAGCGCGCCGACCTCGTCGGCGACCTCGTGGAGGCCGACCGGGAGCACGATGCCGTGGTCGTCCGGGGCCCCGGCGGGGTCCTGGTGGCCTGGGGCCTGGTACTGCGGGTGCGCACCCGCTGGGCCGACGTCCATCCGGAGCACCGCGGCCGTGGCCTCGGGCGGGCCCTGGTGGACTGGTCGGTGCACCGCGCCCGGCAGCTGGGTGCCGACCGGATCGGCCAGACGGTCGAGGACGGCCGGACCGATGCCGTTGAGCTGCTGCGCTCGGCCGGGGCCGTCGCGGTGCGCACGGCGTGGATCCTGCGCCTGGACCACGAGGTCCCCCCGCCGCCACCTGTGGCCCCGCCCCTGGGGATCCTCCTGCGGGCGTCGACGCCCGAGGACGAGGTCGAGGCGCTGGAGATGATGGAGCTGGCGTTCAGCCAGTGGCCGGACCGGGTGGCCTCGACGCTGTTGGCGTGGCAGGCGATGGTCACGCACAGGCAGGGGTTCACCGCCGACCAGCTGCAACTGGCGGTCACCAGCCAGGGCCGGATCGTGGGCGCAGCGTTCCTGATCGACGACGGCCAGGAGCTGTGGGTCGACAAGCTCGCGACCCACCCGGATCTCCGTGGCCTGGGGATCGGGAGTGCGCTGTTGCGTCAGTCGTTCGCCCTTTCCCAGGCCCGCGGCCGGCGTGCCACGTGCCTGTCCACCGACTCGAACACCGGGGCGCTGCCGTTCTACGAGCGCCTCGGGATGCAGGTCACCCGTTCGTTCACGCACTGGGCCATCCCGTTGGGCGGTGACGGGAGCACGCCATGACCGAGGGCCAGATCCCGCTGCTCCCCGAGGGCCCACCTGCCCGGACGCGCACACCGCGCGTTCGGGTGCGGCACCCTGCTGCCGCGCTGCTCCCCGTGGCCCGCGTCGCGCTGCTGACCCCGGTGCCACACCTCGACCGGGTCTTCGACTACGAGGTCCCGGAGAAGCTGGCCGCCGCCGCGCAGCCGGGTGTGCGCGTGCGCGTGCGGCTGGCCGGCCGGCTGGTCGACGGCTTCATCGTCGAGCGGGTCCAGACCTCCGAGCGGGAGCTCCAGCCGCTGAGCTCCGTGCACGGTCCGGCGGTGCTGACGCCCGGCATCGCCGACCTGTGCCGGGCGGTTGCCGATCGCTACGCGGGGACGCTCGCCGACGTCCTGCGCTTCGCGGTCCCGCCCCGGCACGCCCGGGTGGAGTCCCGCGTCCCGGCCGCAGCGCCGGACCCGGGGCCGATGGACCCGGTGGACCCCGCCGCGTGGGCCGCCTATCGCGGCGGTGCCGACCTGCTCGCCGGGATCGGCGGGCCGGTGCCGATGCGCGCCCTGTGGGTGGCCGCACCCGGTGAGCAGGTGGGTGCGCGGCTCGCCGACCTGACCCACGCGGTGCTCGCCCGCAGGCGTGGGGTGCTCGTCGTCGCGCCGGACGTCACCGAGGTGGACCGGATCGTTGCCGCGCTGGTCGCCCACGGGATCACCCCGGTGCGGCTCGTCGCCGAGGCCGGTCCCGAGACGCGCTACCGGACCTTCCTCGAGGTCCTGTCCGGGGTGTCCCGGGTCGTCGTGGGAACTCGCGCGGCGGTGTTCGCCCCGGTGGTCGACCTCGGTCTGATCGTCGTGTGGGATGACGGCGATGAGTCCCTGGCCGAGCCGCAGGCGCCCGGGTGGCACGCGCGGGAGGTCGCTGCGCTGCGCAGTGCAGCGACCGATGCGTCGTTGGTGCTCGGCGGTTCGTCGGTGACCCTCGAGGGCGCGCGGATGGCGGCCTCCGGATGGCTGGCGCCGATCGAGCTCCCACGACCCGTGCTGCGCACCCGGATGCCCCGGGTCCAGGTGGCCGCCGACCTGGCTGCGGACCCGGCCCGTTCGGCGTCACGGATCCCGTCGGTGGCCATCGAGATCCTGCGTGCCGCGGTGCCCAGCGGGCCGGTGCTCGTCAGCGTTCCCCGCGCCGGGTACCTGCCGATGCTGGCCTGCCAGTCCTGCCGCGAGCCGGTCGTCTGCCCGACCTGTGCCCGGCCGATGCAGGCCCAGGGCCCGGACCGGCACCCCTCCTGCCGCGCACACGGCCCGATCGCGGACTGGCGCTGCCCCGTGTGTGCGGGGCAGGTGGTCCGCGCAGTGGTGGTGGGCGTCCGGCGCACGGCCGAGGAGTTCGGCCGGGCCCTGCCCGGGGTCCAGGTGGTCACCTCGTCGGGCGATGAGCACGTGCGCTCGCTGACCCGCACGGACGTCCTGGTCGTGGCCACGCCGGGCGCCGAGCCCGATCCCGGCCCGGACGGGTACAGCGCCCTCGTGGTCCTCGATGCGGCGGCTGCGCTGTCCCGGCCAGGCCTTCGCGTCGCCGAGGAGGTGCTGCGCCGCTGGTTCGCTGCCGCAGCGCTGGTCCGCCCAGCGGGGGACGGTGGACGGGTTCTCATCGTCGGCGACTCCGACATGCGTGAGGTACAGGCGCTGATCCGCTGGGATCCGCACGGCTACGCCGACCGGGAGCTGGCCGAACGGGCCGCCCTGCACCTGCCCCCGGCCGTGCGGATCGCCCAGCTGACGGGGCCAGCCCTGGCCGCGCTGGAGGTGGCCGACGCGATCGCCGAGGAGCTCGGCGACACGATCCTGCGTCGCTCGGGCCCCCTGCCCGGCGCCGATGACACAGTGACGTGGCTGCTGGCGGTGTCGATCGCCGACGGCCCGCACCTGAGCGCCGCGCTGCACCACCTGCAGTCCGCGCGCAGCACCCGCAGGGCGCCGATGGTCTCGGTCCGGATGGATCCGGGGACCCTGAGGTGATCGGCCCGTAGAATGGGCGCATGCCGCTGCAACCCATCCGACTGTTCGGCGACCCCGTCCTGCGCACTCCCGCGGCCCCGGTGGAGACGTTCGACAAGGAGCTGCGCACGCTGGTCGCGGACCTCACCGACACGATGATGGATGCCCCCGGAGTCGGGCTGGCCGCCCCGCAGATCGGCGTCTCGCTGCGGGTGTTCACCTACTGGGTGGATGACGTGGTCGGCCACCTGATCAACCCGAGCCTGGACCTGTCGGACGAGGAGGAGCTCGGCGAGGAGGGCTGCCTGTCCCTTCCCGGCCTGACGTACGACACCATGCGGGCCCTGCGCGTCGTGGCCAAGGGCATGAACATGCACGGCGAGCCGGTCACCATCGAGGGCTCCGAGCTGCTCGCGCGCTGTGTCCAGCACGAGACCGACCACCTCGACGGCATCCTGTTCATCGACCGCCTGGACACCGTGGCGCGCAAGGCGGCGATGAAGGAGATCCGGGAGTCCGAGTGGTTCGGCACGCCGGCCCCGGTCGTGCGCTTCAGCCCGCACTCCCTGCGCCCGGGCCTGGGCTGATGCGGGTCCTGTTCGCGGGAACCCCGGAGGCGGCGGTGCCCTCGCTGCGCGCGATCCTGGCCTCGCCGCACGAGGTCGTCGCGGTCCTGACCCGGCCCGATGCGCCGGCCGGCCGGGGCCGCCGGCTGATGCCCTCCCCGGTGGCCGAGATCGCCCTGGCCGAGGGCATCGAGGTCCTGCGGCCCCCGCGCGCCAGTGACCCCGAGTTCCTCGACCGGCTGGCCCAGCTCGCGCCGGATGCCGCCCCGATCGTGGCCTACGGCGGGCTGATCCCCCCGGCGGCCCTGGCGATCCCCACCCATGGCTGGGTGAACCTGCACTTCTCGTTGCTGCCGGCATGGCGCGGGGCCGCGCCGGTGCAGCACGCGGTCATGGCCGGTGACCAGGTCACGGGCGCGAGCACGTTCCGGTTGGAGCAGGGCCTGGACACCGGCCCGGTGTTCGGGGTCGTCACCGACACCATCGGGCCCACCGACACGGCCGGTGACCTCCTGGGCCGCCTCGCCGTGTCCGGGGCCGGGCTGCTCGTGGCCACCCTCGACGGGCTCGAGGCCGGCGCCCTGGTCGCCGTCCCGCAGTCGAACGAGGACGTGAGCCTCGCGCCCAAGATCCGCGTCGAGGACGCGCGGGTGGCCTGGACGGACCCGGCGATGCGCGTCGACCGGCTGGTCCGCGGGTGCACGCCTGCGCCAGGGGCGTGGAGCGAGTTCCGCGGCGAGCGGATCAAGCTGGGTCCCGTGCGGCCCGCGCCCGAGATCCTCGACCTTGCCCCCGGTGAGGTCCGGGTGCTCAAGAACAGCGTCTGGGTCGGCACCGCCACGCATGCGGTGCTCCTCGGCGAGGTCAAGGCCGAGGGCAAGAAGCAGATGGCCGCCGGGGACTGGGCCCGCGGCGTTCGGGTGGAGCAGGGCGAGCGCCTTGGCTGAGGACCGCAACCGCCCGGGGGGGGCCGGCAGGTCCCGCTCCGGTGGTCGCCGGCCCGCCAAGCCGGCGGGCCGGCCCACCCGGATGGATCCCGCGCGGTTGGCGGCGCTCGACCTGTTCCGTGCGGTGGAGCTCGACGGGGCCTATGCGAACATCGCCTGGCCGCGGATCCTGGCCCACCACCGGCTGTCCGGCCGGGACGCCGGGTTCGCCACCGAGCTCGGGTACGGGGCCCTGCGCTGGCGCGGTCGCCACGATGCCATCCTGGCCGACTGCGTCGACCGGGGGCTCGACACCCTGCAACCCGAGCTGCTCAACGCCCTGCGCCTGGGCGTCCACCAGCTGCACAACATGCGCGTCGGCGACCACGCTGCCGTGGGCGAGACCGTCGAGCTGGCCCGCCAGACGGTGAACCAGGGGGCGGCGGGGTTCGCCAACGCCGTCCTGCGTCGGGTGGCACGCGGGGGGTCCGCCGAGGACTGGGTCGACCACCTGGTGGCGTCCCGGGCCCTGCCGTCGCTGGCGGCCGACCCGGTCGCACACCTCGCGGTCGCCACCTCGCACCCGGCCTGGATCGTGGGCGGACTCCACGACGCACTGGCCGCATCACAGCCCCAGCGCACCTGGGACGACACCCGGGCCGAGCTGCTCGCGGACAACACGGCCGGAGCGGTCACGCTGGTCGCGCGCACCCTTGGCCGCGACGAGCTGACCCGGCGGTTGGTCGAGCAGGGGGTCTCCGCGCACGACGGTGCCCTCTCGCGCATGGCCGTGCGCGTCGATTCCGTGAACCCGGCCGCCATCCCGGAGGTGGCCACCGGTGCCGCGGGCGTTCAGGACGAGGGCAGCCAGGTGGTGGCCCTCGCCCTGGCTGATGCAGCACTCGAGGGCCCCGATGCGCGCTGGCTGGACATGTGCGCCGGACCCGGCGGCAAGGCAGCCCTGCTCGCGGGTCAGGTCGTGACGCGTGGGGGATCGCTCACGGCCGTCGAGCTGCACGCCCATCGCGCCGAGCTGGTTCGGGCCTCGTTGCGGCCGATCCGGGGTCGGCACGAGGTGGTGGTGGCCGACGCCACCGTCGATGACATCGGCGCCGGCTACGACCGGGTCCTCCTCGACGCGCCCTGCACCGGGCTGGGCGCACTGCGCCGGCGGCCGGAGTCGCGGTGGCGCCGCTCGGCCGAGGACCTCGCCGAGCTCACTGCCCTCCAGCGGCGACTCCTGGCCAGGGCGCTGCAGGTGGTGCGGCCCGGCGGGCTGGTCCTGTATGTCACCTGCTCGCCGCACCTGGCCGAGACCGAGGCGGTGGCTGCCACGGCGGGTCGGCTCGGGGGAGAGGTGATCCCCGTGGGTGACCGGCCCGAGCTGGACCTGCCGGCGGGTGCCGTGTCGGGGCCGTACCTGCGGCTCTGGCCCGGGGAGCACGACACGGACGGCATGTTCGCCGCCCTCATCCAGCGGCGCTGAGGGTCCCTGCGCCGGGCGGCACGACGTCCGGGTCCAGCCTGCGCCCGAATAGCCACAGCCCGACCGCGGCCACGGTCGCGATCGTCCCCGAGACGAGCAGGGGGATCACCCCGGCGCCCGGCCCGGCGGTCCACAGCAGCCCGGCCCAGAGCCCGGCCACCAGGATCCCCGCGCCGGCCAGGCCCTGGAACAGCCCCTGTGCGTGGCCGCGGACGTCCGGCGGGGCCAGGGCGCTGAGCCACGCCTTGCCGACCCCATCGGTGATCCCGGCGAACCCGCCGTAGACGACCAGCAGTGCCAGGACGGCCCCTCCGCCGTCCACGAGCCCGAGTCCCACGTAGCCGATCGCGAAGCACCCCAGGCCCAGTGCGTACACCCGGGAGCGCGGCCAGCGGTCGCTGAGGGCACCTGCGGGGTACGCGATGGCCGCGCTCGCAAGGTTGAGCAGCGCGTAGGCGCCCGCCACCTGCGCCGCGCCGTATCCGAGCTCGTTGACGCGCAGCAGGATCAGCGCATCGGGGAAGTTGACCAGCGCGAAGATCCCGAGGACCGCAGCCAGCGTGCGCACGCGCCGGGGGAGGGGCGCGTGCCTCGGCTGTGGGCCCGAATGCGCACCGATCGGTCGGGCCGGAGGCCGTGGTGGGCGCGGGCGGGAGTCCCTGGTGAGGCCGACCAGCGCCACGCTGATCAGCGCCGGGATCACCGCGATCCACAAAGCCAGGCCGATGTCGCCCCCGGTGGCCGTGAGGATCGCCAGGCCGAGCAACGGGCCGATGACCGCCCCGAGGGTGTCGGCCGCCCGATGGAATCCGAAGACCCTGCCCAGGGACTGCGGGGGGACGCCATCGGCGAGCAGCGCGTCGCGTGGCGCCCCACGGATGCCCTTGCCGATGCGGTCCACGACCCGCCCGAGCAGGACCACCGGCCAGATCCCGGCTGCGGCGATGACCACCTTCCCGATGGACGCCAGCCCGTAGCCGCCGACCACGGCCGGCTTGCGGCCGTACCTGTCCGACCAGCGCCCCGACACGTACTTCATGGCCGCCGCGACGCCCTCGGCCACCCCCTCGACCAGCCCCACGACGGCCGCCGGCGCCCCCAGGGTGGTGGTCAGCAGGATCGGCAGCAGTGGGTACATCAGCTCGCTGGCGGCGTCCTGGGCCAGCGACACGGCGGAGAGGACCTTGACGTTGCGCGTGAGCCAGCGCCGGTCCCGCGCCGAGGTGCTCACGGCGCCCAGAGTAGGGCCGCTGTCGGGAATGGTCGGGCACCGCAGGGCGTTGACCCCACCGACGAGGAGGAGTTCCAGTTGCTGGTCCACGTGCACGACGAACCCCGCACGACCGGGGCTGCCACCGGAATGACGCTAGGCTCGGGTGCCATGACGAGCGCCAGCATGCCACCGACGGAGTCGGATGCGGCGCGGTCTGCCCGGTTCGAGCGCGATGCGCTGCCCCACCTGGACTCCCTCTACAGTGCAGCGCTGAAGCTCACGAGAAACCCGGCAGAGGCCGAGGACCTCGTCCAGGAGACCTTCCTCAAGGCCTTCGCGGCGTTCCACCAGTACAAGGACGGCACCAACCTGCGTGCCTGGCTGTACCGGATCCTGACCAACACGTTCATCAACACCTATCGCAAGAAGCAGCGCGAGCCGCTGCAGTCCTCGACCGACGACGTCGAGGACTGGCAGATGGCCCGCGCCGAGGGGCACACCTCCGGGGGTCTGCGCTCGGCTGAGGCCGAGGCCCTCGACGGCCTGCCCGACTCCGATGTCACCGCCGCCCTGGCGGCACTGCCCGAGGAGTTCCGGATGGCGGTCTACTACGCCGACGTCGAGGGGTTCGCCTACAAGGAGATCGCCGAGATCATGGGCACCCCCGTGGGCACGGTCATGTCCCGGCTGCACCGTGGTCGCAAGCTCCTGCGCGCGAACCTCGAGGACTACGCGATCGAGCGTGGCCTGATCCCCGCCGGGTCGCAGGGGGAGCAGTCATGAGCTGCGGGAATCCCCACGAGCTGGACTGCCGGTCCGCCCTCGATCACCTCTACGAGTTCCTGGACGGCGAGGTGGCCCCCACCGATCACGAGCAGATCGCCCAGCACCTGCAGGAGTGTGCGCCCTGCCTGCAGGAGTACGACGTCGAGCGGATCGTGAAGGCCCTGGTCGCGCGATCCTGCTGCGAGGTGGCGCCCGCCCAGCTGCGCTCCCGACTGGTCGCCGAGCTCGTCAGCGTCCGGATCCAGATGAATCCCACGGACCGGGCCTGAGGACCGACTCGGGCACCCACGCCCACCCTGCACGGGGCAGGATGTCCCCGTGCACCTGTCCATCCACCTGACCTCGCCGGGGGCTCGGCCCGCCGTCGTGGCCGATGCCGGGACCCTGATCGACCAGGAGGTGGCCCGCACCGCGGGCCTGTCGGGGATGGCGGTGCGCTCGGCCTATCGGCTGCTCACCGGGATCCGGCCCGGGATGGTGCCCCATGCCGTGGACGGGCTCCTGGACCCGTTCGCAGACGAGCTGGACCGGTTCTACCAGGAGCACCTGACCACGGGGAAGCCGCTCGTCGACATCCTCAGCGCACAGCGCACGAGCATGGCCGAGGCGCTCCTGTCGATCACCGATGACCGTGCCGAGCGCACCAGCCAGGTGGCCCTGCGGCGCGCCTACCAACGGGTGCGCGGCACGGCGCGTGGTTACGTCGAGGCGGCCGCGCCCGGGATCGCGGCCCTCATCGACGCGCACACGCCGTCGCCATCGGACCCCTCGGCCTGAGGGTGCCGCTATGCCGCACCCCGGCGGGGGAGCAGGCCCAGGACGAGTCCCACGAATGCGGTCCCACCGATCACCAGCAGCGGGGTCATCGTGCCCAGCGCCATGACCCCGTACATCACCAGCAGGGCAGCCACACCCACGCCGAGCACGAGGCCGGCCAGGATCCCGAGGATCGTCCGGCCGAACCGGTTCTGAGCGACGGGGATGGCGGGCACGTGGACGAGCATGCGCAGCAGCATCAGGATCCCGATGCCACCCAGGACGCTCAGGGCGATCGCGAGCCACCCGGCGGGGGACTGCAGCGGGTTGCCGGAGAACTGGATCCAGCCCGAGACGCTGCACGTGGCGCCTGACTCACCGGTCAGGTCGACAGTGACCAGGACCAGGCCGGGGATGGCGAAGGGAAGGTACTCGCTCGGGGTGATCTCCCCGTCGGCCGTCGTCGTGCCCGAGCTGTTCGTCACGTCCCCACCGAAGGAGAACGGCCTGGCGGTGACCGTCCAGCTGCCGTTGGCGATGACCTCGTCCGAGGATCCCTCCCACCTCACGGGGCCGTCGAAGTCGACCTCGAACGGGTCGTCCTGGGTGGCTCCCGGTCCCGGTGCGGTGACGGACTGGATCTGCTCATCCGTGGTGGTGAACGAGATCGCGGACCCCTGGCATCCCGAGGCGTCCGCGCCGACTGCCGCCCCGGCGGCCATCCCGGCCAGCAGCAGCGCGGCCATGGCCGACAGGATCGTGCGTGATGGGTGCCGCATTGCTCCTCCAACGGGCACGCCTGCGCGGGCACGCAGGTGCCCGACTGCAATTCTGGCAGCGCAGCGCCGGTGCCGGGAGGGCCGGAAGTCCCGACCGGGTGGGCGATCCAGGCACCTCAGGACGCGGCATCGTAGGCGGCGCTGACCCACCCGGCGACCTCGTCGTCGAGGTCGGCGAGGTCGTGCACCTCGAGGTGGTGCATCCAGCGGCCCGGGTAGGGCTCGACGACCTGCTTCCACCGGGGGCTGTCGAGGTGCTCGCGCAGGCCGAGGGACAGCACCACCTCGGCCTGGGGATGGGGCAGCCAGGTGCCGGGCAACCAGAGCCAGGCGAACCCGATCCGGTGCCGGAACGCCACCTGCGTGGCCGTGAGCCGGACCACCGCCGGACCGAGGCCGGCGACGACGCCGCTCGTCCACCCGAACACCGCCGCACCCAGGGGAGCCCCGGAGAGGAACTGCCCGATCACCGGCAGGCAGTCAGGGTCGTCGAGCTGCCACTCGGTCGCCATGCGACTGACGCTAGTCGGTCGTGAGCCGCCGCGTGCGACCCGTCGGTGGGGCGGGGTGGCCGGCGGTCGGGGATTTCGCCCGGCGCGCGCCGGTGTGCGACCATGGGGCATCCGCAGGACCTGAGGAGTCGACATGAGCAAGCGCGCCCGCAAGCGCCGTTCCCGCAAGGGCAATGGAGCCAACCACGGCCGTCGCCCCAACGCCTGAGCACCGGGCAGCATCGAGGAGGGACCCCGTGGTCCCTCCTCGCGGCATGTCGGGCGGCAGATCGGGCACTGCTCCGATCGGGGTAACGGTCAAGACCCGGACCCCACCGGTCGAATAGACCGACGTGAGCCTTACATCCGTGGGTTCGGTCTCCTTCGGGATGCCGGAGCGTTCGACCCGGGCGACATCCGCCCGGTCCGTCGAGCCGTACTTGCGCGCCCTGGTCGAATCCGGTGGGTCGGACCTGCACGTCAAGGTCGGATCGCCACCCCGGGTGCGCATCGATGGGCGGCTGCGCAAGCTGCAGGCTCCTGAGCTGACAGCTGACGACACCGAGCACATGGTCCGCCAGGTCCTGCGCTCGGACCTCGTCGAGTACTTCGAGCGCACCTGCGAGGCGGACTTCGCCTACGCGATCGAGGGGCTCGGGCGGTTCCGGGTCAACGCGTTCCGCCAGCGCGGCTCCGCGGGCATGGTGTTCCGGCGCGTGGCCATCGGGGCCGAGCCGCTCGAGCAGCTGGGACTGCCCGCGGTTGTCTCCGCACTGGCAACCGAGCCCCGTGGGCTGGTCCTGGTGACCGGCCCGACCGGGTCGGGCAAGTCCACGACGCTGGCCGGCATGATCGACCACGTCAACAGCCACCGCGAGGTGAACATCGTCACGATCGAGGACCCGATCGAGATCGTGCACTTCGACAAGCTGGGCATGATCAGCCAGCGTGAGGTGCACGTCGACACCGAGGACTTCGCCACCGCGATGCGCGGGGCGATGCGCCAGGACCCCGACGTGATCATGGTCGGCGAGATGCGCGACCTGGAGACCGTCAAGGCGGCGATCACAGCCGCCGAGACCGGCCACCTGGTCATGTCCACGCTGCACACGGTGGATGCCCAGGAGACCGTGGCCCGGATCATCGACTTCTTCCCGCCGCACGAGCAGCAGCAGGTCCGGTTCTCGTTGGCCGGTGCCCTGCGCGGGATCCTGTGCCAGCGGCTGGTGCTGCGTGCCGATGGCCGCGGACGGGCCGTGGTCATGGAGGTGTGCGTCAACACCGGGCGGGTCGCCGATGCCATCGCCGACCCGGCCAAGACCTCGATGCTGGCCTCGCTCGTCGGGGAGGGCGGCTACTACGGCATGCAGACCTTCGACCAGCACCTCACCGTGCTCTACCGCGACGGCATGGTCAGCCTGGACGCAGCGCTGGCGGCCTCCAGCAACCCGCACGACCTCATGGTCGAGCTGCGCCGACTGGGCCTGGTGTCCTGAACCGAGCGGTCGGGGATCTACGCTCGTCGCCGTGACCACGCTGCGCTTCACCGTGACCGACGTCGACACCGCCATCGCCCTGGGCAGCGGCGACGTCCCCGTCCTGGCCACGCCCCGGCTGCTCGCGTGGATGGAGGCAGCCACGGTCGCGGCCGTGTCGTCGCGGTTGGACTCCTCGAGCACCACCGTCGGCGTGGAGGCGTGGATGCGCCACCGCCGGGCCTCGGTCGTCGGGGCGGTGGTGGAGGTCGAGGTCACCGAGGTCACGGAGCAGGACCGTGGGCTGTCCTTCGAGATCGTCGCGCGTGAGGTTCCGGTGGCCGGGGCGCAGGGTACGACCGGGCGGGAGATCGCATCCGGGCGGGTGGTCCGGGCGATCGTCGACCGTGGGGCGTTCCTCGGTCGGCTCTGAGCAAGCAGCCCTGGACGCCGGCGCAGGCGCGATCGCCCACGCCATGGGCGGACCTTAGCCCGCTCATGGCTCCTGTCGGAGGCGCGGCCCGCGACGGGAGGCCTAACGTCAGTGCCATGCCCACCACCCCGGTGGGCCCGAACTGAGGAGGCACCCATGCGCCTGCGCATCATGGTCCTGTCCGGAGCCCTGGCCGCATCGACGCTCCTGGCCGCCCCGGCCATGGCCGACGACACGACCGCGCCCACCACCGACCCCGCGCCGGTCATCACCCCCGCGACCCCGGTCACGCCGGCCCCGGTGCGGTTCCGCAACACCTGCCGGGCGAAGCTCGCCACGCTGCCGGCCACCGTCGAGGGCCAGCCGGCGACGTTCGCGCCCGGAGTGGCCAAGGGGCTCTACATCTGGCACGAGAAGGCCGGCTGGCGGGTGCGCCTGACCCACCCGCAGACCAGGGACGCGCAGAACAGGCCGAGCCTCATCGAGGTCCGCGGCCGGATCACCTCGACGCGCCCGCTGACGAACGTCAGGACCATCCAGCTCGAGGACAAGCAGCGCGGTGAGTGGGTGTCGGTGCAGCGCCCGAAGCGCAAGGTCATGGACTTCCGGTTCGTCAACGGCGGCTTCATCGACGGGATCAACTTCGCTGCGGGGTGCTCCGGACGGCTCAGCTTCACCGTCTGGGAGGTCACCCGGGATGCGGCCGGTGCCATCGTGCGCACGCCGCTGCCGGTCTTCGTCGGCTCCGCCGCGACCCCGGTGACCGCTGACTCGACCCCGGTGGCACTGGCTCCCGGCGCGCCTGCGGACGTGTCGCGGGTCGTGATCCTGCGCTCGCCGGTCGGCTAGGTCGGCGGCGCACCACGGCCCGTGGTCGTGCCCTGGAGCCCGCTGGGGCGCTGGGTGTCACCACGGGCCGTGGGCTGTGGCGAGCACGCAGGAGCCGGGTCGAACCCCGGCCGGGACCCCGATACAGTGGGGGCCCCCGAGGTGAGGATCCACCGATGTCCGAGGACCGCGGCGCCCTGATGGCCGCCGAGATCGCCGAACAGCCCGAGGCACTCGCCCGCCTCCTGGCCCCCGATGCACTCGCGCGGGCCCGGGCGCTGGCCGAGATCATCCGGAGGCGCAGCCCCAGGTTCGTGCTGCTGGCTGCACGGGGCACGAGTGACCATGCCGCCCTCTACGCCAAGTACCTGGTCGAGGTCTCCCTGGGCCTGCCCGCGGGTCTGGCGTCGCCCTCGACGATGACCGCCTATGGGGCCCGCCCGGATCTCTCCGACGTCCTGCTGCTGACGGTGAGCCAGAGTGGGGGCTCCCCTGACCTCGTCGAGACCGTGCGCACGGCGCGTGCGGGCGGCGCGACGACGCTGGCGGTCACGAACAACCCCGACAGCGCACTGGCCGCGGCCGCCGAGCTGCAGTTCGACATCCTGGCCGGACCGGAGCACGCGGTGGCAGCCACGAAGTCCTACTCCTCCCAGCTCCTCGCGCTCTGGCTCATCATCGATGCATTCCGGGGCGGGGACGCCGCTGCAGCGCAGGGGATCGCCACGGCTGCGCAGTCCCTCGTGGATCGCCGCGAGGAGGTTGCCGAGCTGGCCTCGCGCTACCGCTTCACCGACCGGCTGGTGACCACCGGTCGTGGGTACTCCTACCCGACGGCGCGGGAGGCAGCGCTCAAGCTGATGGAGACCTCCTACGTGGCCGCCCACGCGTTCTCCGGCGCTGACCTGCTGCACGGCCCGCTGGCGATGATCGACCACGACCATCCCGTGATCGCCATCGTTCCCGACGGCAAGGGCGGTGAGGCGATGCAGCCGGTCCTCGAGCGGCTGGCCGAGCGGGGGGCCGACGTGACGGTCTTCGGCGGTGCCCGGTCGACCGCCCTGGGCACCGTGGGCTACGACCTGCGCTGCGCGGGCGTCACCGAGGAGCTGCACCCGGTCGTCGACATCATCCCGCTCCAGCAGCTGGCGCTGCAGATGACCCTGGCCCGGGGCTTCAACCCGGACGCTCCGCGGGGGCTGAGCAAGGTGACCGAGACGCTGTGAGGGGTGCGCCGGACCCCTGGGGGCAGCGGCGGGGCGAGCGCCGCGGGCGCGGGGAGGGCAGGGGTGCAGGTGGCGGTGCGCACGCTTGCTGAGATCGCCTCGGATCGAACCGACCTGGAGCCCGGTGCCATCGCGCACTGCGAGGCACTGCTGCGCGACCTGGGGCTGCTGGCCGACCTGGCCTTCTCCGACCTGATCCTGTGGCTTCCCGTGTGGAACCAGGCAGGCTTCGTGGCGGCCGCCCAGGTGCGTCCGTCGACGGCTGCCACGCGCTACCCCAATGACCTCGTGGGCGCGTTCACCCCCCGCGGTCGCCGGCCGGAGCTGGATCGGGCGTGGTCGGCACCGGGCCTCGGGCAGCTCGCGCCCAGGACCGACCCGCTGCTGCCGGCCGCAGGTGAGGCCGTCGGCGTGGGGCTGACCGCCAACGGCCCCTGGATCGCCGCGCTCACCCGGTCGGCCGTCCCCGCCACGCGCGCGTCGGGCACCCTGGAACGGGCGTACCTGCGCGCCGCCGACGACCTGTTCTCGATGATCCGGGCCGGGGACTTCCCCTATCGCGAGATCTCGGACTCCACCGGGGCTGAGCCGCGGGTCGGCGATGGCCTGATCCGCCTCGACGCCTCGGGGGTGGTGGAGTTCGCCAGCCCGAACGCCTCGTCGGCCTTCCGCCGGCTCGGGCTGGCCACCGACCTCATCGGGACGCACCTGGGCATCGTCAGCGGCCGGATCGCGCGGCGGGGCGGGGCGGTGGACGCCAGTGTCGCGCTCGTGTGCGGCGGTCGGATGCCCGGGGAGGTGGAGCTCTCCTCGGACACCGCCACGGTCACGGTCCGCGCGCTGCCCATGCGTGGCTCCGGCGGGCAGCGCGGCTCGCTCGTGCTGGTGCGTGACGTCACGGAGCTCCGCCGGCGCGAGCGCGCGCTGCTGAGCAAGGACGCGACGATCCGCGAGATCCACCACCGGGTCAAGAACAACCTGCAGACCGTTGCAGCGCTGCTGCGGATGCAGGCTCGGCGACTCGAGGAGCCCGGCGCGGCCGCCGCCCTGGCGGAGGCTGAGCGGCGCGTGGGTGCGATCGCCGTGGTGCACGACCTGCTGGCGCAGGCGAGCACCGAGGACGTGCCCTTCGACGCGGTGGCCGACAGGCTGGTGACGATGCTGCGCCAGACGTCGGCGCCGGACATGGGTGGGCGCCGCATCGTGCGCGCGGGGTCGTTCGGTGACGTGCCGGCCGAGCAGGCGACCGCGCTGGCGATGGCCCTCGTCGAGCTGCTGGCCAACGCTGTCGAGCACGGCGCGCAGGACGTGGAGCTCGCCAGCGCGCGCGACGCGGTGGGCCTGCACATCGTGGTCGCCGACCGGGGGCCCGGCTTCCCGGCGGGCTTCGAGGTGGCGTCCTCGCCGAGGCTGGGCCTGCGGATCGTGGACACGCTGGTCCGCGAGGAGCTCAACGGGACCCTGACCCTGGGGCGGGCAGGGGATCGCACCGAGGTGCTGATCGACCTTCCACCCGAACAGCGCTGAACGCCCCGACCCCAGGGGGGCCGGGGCGTTACCCAGTGCGGATGTGGGGGGTGCGTGGTCAGCTGTGGGCGCG
The DNA here is from genome assembly GCA_963774745.1 of uncultured Actinomycetes bacterium. Taxonomy (GTDB): domain Bacteria; phylum Actinomycetota; class Actinomycetes; order S36-B12; family CAIYMF01; genus Prado023. The sequence goes on from CAVZGE010000003.1 coordinate 268,403, forward strand.
GGCGCGGGCCCGCGCGTTGCGCCGCTTGAGCGCGCGGCGCTCGTCCTCGCTCATGCCGCCCCAGACGCCGGCATCCTGGCCGCTCTCGATCGCCCACTTCAGGCAGACGTCGACCACCTCGCAGCGATGGCACACCGCCCGGGCCTCTTCGATCTGCATGAGTGCGGGGCCGGTGTTCCCGATGGGGAAGAACAACTCGGGATCCTCGTCACGGCATGCCGCCTTGTGGCGCCAGTCCATGGTCCTCACCTTTCCTGCACCCCGATCGGGGCACGCTCACCACGGTGCCGGGCGGATTCCGGGGCCGGTTCCTCGGCCCGTTCCACGCTCCGGTACGCTTGCGACGGTTGTGGGGTGTGTCCCCACCTCGTCCTGACTGCCCTCAAGGGTCGCAGACGATCCGCCCTGTCACAAGGGTTGTGCCCCGTGTGGGACGAGTTGAGGCTGTCGTGTACGTCACATTCCGGGTCGCAAACGCCACCATCCGCCGCTATCCCGGCCATTCCGCCACGGGTCGGGCACGGTTTCGCCCACCCCGTGGGCGTTCGCGGGCGTCCGTCAGCCCACGATGCGCAGCGCGTGCGGGGCGTACCGGAAGAAGGCGCTGTGGATCTGGCCCATCGAGTCGCCGTCGAGCTGCAGGGCGGTCGGGCTCTCGGAGCGGATCGTGAACGCCGCCTCGTCGTGCAGCAGCGTCAACTGACCCGGCACCGCCCCTGCCCGGCTTCCGCGCAGCATCCGCAGCCCGAACCGCGCCGCCGGAAGCGGCCCCAGGGAATGTGGCGCGAAGACGTCCAACCCCAGGTCGAACGAGGCACGTGGGCACGGGTTGATGGCGAACGGACCGAAGAACGTCCAGGGAGCGGTGTTCTGGATGATCACCATGGCAAGTCCCTCGATGGGCTCCTGGCCGGGAAGCTGCAGGCTCAGCGGGGACTGGCCGCGGCGCCCGACGTCGCGGAGGTACTCCTGGGCGGCGGTCCACACGTAGCGGGTGGGGCTCGCCGCCCGTCCCGCCGCGCGCTGGGCCTCCATCGAGGCGATCACGTCGGCGTCGATGCCGACCCCGGCGTTGATCGTGAACCAGTGGGAGCGTTCCTCCCCGGTCTCCAACGCCGTGAAGCGGGCGTTCCCGAGGCCGACATCGTGGCTGGCATCGGTGCGCAGGGACTCCAGGATCATGCCGGTCGCCTCGATCGCGTCGTTCGGGAAGCCGAGGGCGCGCGCCATGACGTTGGCCGAGCCGCCGGGGATCGCCGCCAGCATCGGCAGGTCCTGGCGCCCGGAGTTGAGCATCCCGTTGACGGCCTCGTTGATGGTGCCGTCCCCCCCGAGGGTGATCAGCAGGTCGAGCCCGTCGGAGTCGGCGGCCAGTTGCTGGGCGTGCCCCCGGTGGGTCGTCGTCACCACCTCGAGATCGACCTCGTGACCCAGGGCCCGGGTGATGACGTCGCGCATGGCGGCTGAGGTGCTGGTTGCATTGGGGTTCGCGATCAGCAGGCCGCGCGGCTTCATGCGGCCAACTGTAGGCCCCGTACTCTGGCGCCATGGCTGATCCCGTGCGCCCGCTGGTCTGGATCGCGGGGGTTGATGTGGTCGCTGCTGCTGGGCTGAGCATCCTCGTCGGGCTGAGCACCCGGGGCTCGGACCTCGACACGTGGATCGCAGTGGCCACGGTGATCATGTGGGTGATCATCGTGGGTGCGCTTGCCCTCATCTGGCTCGGGCTGCTGCGGCGCAGTCGGGCGGCGCGCACGCCCTTCGTCCTGGCCCAGGCCTTCGCCCTCGTGGTGGCGTGGCCGCTGGTGAACTCGGACGTCGGGCCCGACCGGGCTGCGGGGATCGCCCTGGGGATCATGGCCGTCGTGGGCCTGGTCCTGGCCCTGCGACCGGCGGTGCGTGCGGCCCTCGGCTGAGCCGGCTGAGCGGGCTGATCCGGCTGAGCGGGCGGCTCAGCCGGTCGGCTCGGCCAGGCCGGTGCGCAACTGGGCCAGGGACTTGGCCAGCAGCCGCGACACGTGCATCTGGGAGACGCCGATCTGCTCGGCGATCTGGGCCTGGGTCATGTTCTCGTAGAACCGCATGTGGATGATGCGCTGCTCGCGCGCCGGCAGCGTGGCCACCAAGGGGTGCAGGGTCTCGCGGGTCTCCACCTCGCCCAACGCGGGATCGTCGTCGCCCAGGGTGTCGGCCAGCGAGGAGCCGCCCTCATCCGCGCCATCGGAGGAGGAGGCGTCCAGCGAGAGGGTCGCATACGCCTGCGCGGACTCGAGCCCCTCCAGGATCTCCTCGTCGCTCACGTCGAGATGTGCGGCGAGCTCGGCCACCGTGGGGGAGCGTCCAGTCGACTGGCTGAGCTCGGCAGTCGCGCGGCCGATGGAGATGCGCAGCTCCTGCAGCCGGCGGGGGACGCGGATCGCCCAGCCCTTGTCGCGGAAGTGCCGCTTGATCTCGCCGACGATCGTCGGGGTGGCGAACGTCGAGAACTCCACGCCGCGCTGCGGGTCGAACCGGTCGACGGCCTTGATCAACCCGATCGTGGCCACCTGGGTCAGGTCGTCCAGGCTCTCCCCGCGGTCACGGAACCGGCGGGCCAGGAAGGCCGCGAGCGGCAGGTGCATCGTGACCAGCTCGTCGCGGGCGCCGGCCCGGCGCGGGTCGGCCTCGGGCAGCTCGGCGATCATGGCGAGGAGCTCGCGCTCGCGCGTGCGATCGCGCGTGGACCAGCGCGGCTCGGCGGCTGCCCCGACGGGGTCGGGAACGGCGTGGCCGCCGGAGTCCGGGGTCGCCGCTGGATCGGCCGGTCCGGGGGTCGCGGGGTCGGTCTCCAGGTCGTCGGGCTCGGCGTCCGAATCGGCGGTTTCCGGCGCGTCGCCTGCCTCGCCAGCCTGGTCCTCGGTCTCGATGAGCTCGGAGTCGAAGGCATCGACCGGCGCAGCCGACGCCGACGTGTCCGGGTCCGCGGCGCGCTCGTTCACGGCCTGACCGCCTCGGAGCGGTGCACCGCCAGCGAGATCGTGAGCTGCTTGTCCGCAGACACAGTGGCCACGACCTCGTCGACCAGGGCGGTCAGGACAGTCCAGGTGAAGCTGTCGCGCGCCAGGGCCCGGCCGTGCACCGTGGGTGCGGTCATCTCCACCCGCAGCCCGTCGGGCGCGTCCGGCGTGAACCGGACGTCCAGGGCCGTGTCCGGTGGGGCGTCGCGCAGCAGCAGGGCGGCTGCCTCGTCCACCGCGAGCTTGACGTCCTCGATGCGATCGATGGTGAAGTCCAGGCGGGCGCACATGGCCGAGACCGCGGCTCGGACGAGCACCACGAACGCGCTGCTCGCGGGCACCCGGAGGGTCACGGTCGGATCGATGTCCACGGGTGGTCACGTTAGCCGATCGGGCACACGGACGGGGCCCGTTCGGCACCGGCGTGGCATCAGCCCGCGACGAGATGGAGGCAGCTCGCGGACGGGATCAGGCGCCGCGGAGATGTGCGCCCCAGCTGGATGCCGCCAGGGTTGGCGAACCCACCCTCCAGCGGGGCGATGCGAACGGGCCCATTCTGCATCTGCAACAACGCCGTACGCCCGCACCGATGAGCAGCTCAGGGTGCTCCCGGCGGGATGGGTCCCGAGGGATATGCGGCAAGCTCGCTGAGAGCGTCCCCGGTCAGGCGGTGCACAGTCCACTCATCCATGGGGCGAGCGCCCAGACGCTCATAGAAGCCGAGGGCTGCGGCATTCCAGTCCAGGACCCACCATTCGAGCCGGGAGTAGCCGCGGTCCACGCAGATCCGGGCCAGCTCGGACATGAGCACCTGGCCGACGCCCTGGCCGCGGAAGGCCGGCCGGACGTAGAGGTCCTCGAGGTAGATGCCGTGCTGGCCGGTCCACGTCGAGGCGTTGAGGAACCACAGGGCCATGCCCACCAGGGGTGTGTCGCGGTCGGGCTCCCGATCCGCAGCATCGGCCGGCGACAGCGCGACGTGGCAGTAGGCCGCGGGTGTCCCGCTGGGGGTGTTCGAGCCGAACAGCAGCTCGGCCAGCATCCCCTCGGTGGCGCGGACCTCGTGCGCACTGCGCTCGTACTCGGCCAGCTCGCGCACCATGGACAGGATCTCCGGGACGTCCCCGGGGCGTGCTGCTCGCACCACGGGTCGGACGCCTCGCGGCCTGAGGCGTCCGGGCGGACCGAAGCCCCCGGGGGCGCCCGGGACCGAGTCGTCAGTCACAGGCGCCCCCGGTAGGTCCTCCGGCGAGGTCACGCCGCCTTGGTCTCCCAGAAGATCGCGGCGATCTCATCGATCTTGGCCAGCAGCTCGTCAGCCACGGCGACATCGTTGGTGCCCTTGGTGCCCCCCGCGCCGGCGAGCTTTGTCGCCTCGTTGAACAGGGTGTTCAGCTGCGGGTACTTCTCGAAGTGCGGGGCCTTGAAGTAGTCGGTCCAGAGCACCCAGAGGTGCTCCTTGACCATGTGGCTGCGCTCCTCCTTGATGGCCACTGCGCGGGCCTTGAAGTCCGGGTCGTCGGACGCGGCGAACTTGACCATGCAGGCCTTGACGGACTCGGCCTCGAGGCGCGCCTGGGCGGGGTCGTACACGCCGCAGGGCAGGTCGCAGTGGGCGTGGACGGTCGTGCGGGGGGCGAGGAAGGACAGCATCTCTTCTCCTGGCTGGTGCTCGGGTGCTCGATGGTGGTCCCGCCGCGAGGTGATGACGGTGCGGCCCCTTGCGGACCCACCTGCACCGTCGCCCATCACCTCACGGGCGTGTGGTCCACACTACGCCAGTGCATGGATTCTGCTACCTGGCTGTGGCCGGCCCCTCGATGGAACCGGCGCTGCACGATGGCGACTGGATCCTCGCCCGGCGCGACGGGCGGGCCGGGGTCGGATCGGTCGTGGTCCTCGAGCATCCGCAGCGCCCCGGGATGCTGATCGTCAAGCGGGTGCACCGGGTCGATGCCCAGGGCTACTGGGTGCTCGGCGACGCCCCGGACGACTCCACCGACTCGCGCCATTTCGGCCTCGTCCCCCAGGTCGTCGGCCGAGTCGTCTGGCGAGTCCGCCCCTGGGGCCGCATCCGCTGACCCCCCCGCCCGCCGATCCCCCGCCCCCGCCCGATCCGCCCCGCCTCAGTTGGTCCGCTATTGCGCGGCCCAGTCCGGGCTCCGTCCGGAATCCGGAGCATCAACGCTCCGAGATCCGGACCGCGCCGATCCGCCCGACGCCCGACGCCCGACGCCCGACGCCCGACGCCCGACGTCGGACGTCCACAGATCCGCCGGCGGGGGTCGACGGGTGGGCGGCCGGAACGGCACGATCCACCGGTGGACGGACGAGGTGTGCTGGCGCGGATCGCCGCGCCCGTCGGGCGCGAACTGCCCGACGCGGCGCTCAGCCAGGACGGGGTCTTCACAAGAGCCCAGGCGCGGGCAGCGGGATGGTCGGACAGCCGGCAGCGGCGGCTGGTTCGTGACGGGCTCTGGGTCAACGTCGCCGGCTCGGCGTTCCGGCACCGGGATGTGGAGGAGGGGCCCTGGCAGCGGGCTCGCGCAGTGGCACTCAGCGGCCGCGTCCCGAGCCACTCGACGGCCGCGGCCATCTGGGGCTATGCCGTCGACGGTGAGGCCTGCCACGGCATCGTCGAGCACGGCGGCGGCCCGTCGCGGCGCCTGCTGGACCATCGGCTGCGCCCACCCAGCTGCGACCTGACCCAGGTCGGGGGCATGTCGATCACCTCCGAGTGGCGGACCCTCGGGGATCTCCTGTGCGACCAGGAGGTGGATGCCTCATTGGGCACCGTCACCGACGGCCTTCGTCGGGGGCTGCTCGTCCCAGCGGACCTGGTCGATGTCGCACAGGCCGCTGTTGGTCGCCGGGGTGCACGGCGCGCGCGTCGGGTCGCGGTGACCTGCATGGGCAACCCGTGGTCGATCCTCGAGTGGCGCTTCCAGCAGATGGCGCGCGGGATCTCCGGCGGATGGCGGTTCAACGTGGACGTCCGCGATGGCCGCGGCACGATCGGCCCGGTCGACGCCCTGCACGAGGGCTGCGGCCTCGTCATCGAGCTCGACGGCAAGCGGTTCCATGGGCCCGAGCGATTCCAGCGCGACCGCACCCGGGACCAGCGGCTGGTGGCGATGGGGTACGTCGTCCTGCGGTTCACCTGGGCCGACCTCGAGGAGCGCCCCACCGAGGTGCTGGCGATCATCAGGCGAACGATGGCCCAACGCATGCGCCGAGTCGGATGAGCCTGGGCTGCACTCCGTCCGGATTCGCGAGCATCAGCGCTCCGAGATCCGGACCGATCCACGAATGGGCCGCGCGAAAGCGGACCGATCGAGGGGGGAGGACGGGAGGGCGTCAGGGCGGGAGCGCGTCAGGGGGTGAGGACGATCTTGCCGAACAGGTCGCCGGTGGCCACGTGGCGCAGGGCGTCGTCGGCGGCGGCCAGGGGGAGCTCGTGGTCGACCAGCGGACGGATGCCGGTCGCCGCGCACATCGCCACGAGGCGCTGCAGCTCGTCGCGGGTCCCCATGGTGGAGCCGACCACGGACAGCTGGAGGAAGAAGATCCGTGACAGGTCGGCCGGGGGCTGCGACCCGGAGGTTGCCCCGGCGATGACGACCCGACCACCCGGCTTCAGCGAGCGCAGCGAGTGCGACCACGTGGCGGCGCCGACGGTCTCCATCACGACGTCGACCTTCTCCGGCAGCCGCGCGCCGGACGCGAACGCCTCGTGCGCCCCGAGCTCGACGGCCCGTGCCCCCTTCGACTCGTCCCGGGACGTCACCCACACCCGCATGCCCGCCTGGCGGGCGAGCACGATCAGGGCCGTGGACACCCCGCCACCGGCACCCTGGATCAGCACCGTCTGCCCGGGGGCCAGCCCGGATCGCGTGAACAGCATCCGGTAGGCCGTCAGCCACGCGGTCGGCAGGCAGGCAGCCTCGGCCCACGTCAGCGCGGCGGGCTTCGGGATCAGGTTGCGCGCCGGCACGGCCACCCGCTCGGCGAACGTTCCCTGGTGCTTCTCCGAGAGCAGGGTGCGACCCGGGTCGATCGTCTCGTCGGCGTAGCCGCCATCGGTGATGACCCCGTGCACGATGACCTCGTTGCCGTCCGGGTCCACCCCGGCGGCGTCGCAGCCGAGGATCATCGGCAGGCGCTCGGCGCGGAGCCCGACGCCCTTGAGGGTCCACAGGTCGTGGTGGTTGACGCTGGTCGCCCGCACCTCGACGACCACCCACCCGTCCGGGACGACTGGCTCCGGGTGGTCCCCGAGCCGCAGCCCGCTCAGCGGATCCTCTGGGCTGAATGCGACAGCACTGGCGGCGAACATGGCCCCGATCCTGCCAGAGACGCCCCCGGGCTCGGGGAGTAGCCTTGAGCGGTGCGCGGGGGCCGGCGTGACCCGGCCGCCCGGTGGTGTCCCCGATCGTCGAGAGGTAGCTGGACGTGGCCAATGATGCGGGTTCCCGGATGGTGGCGTTCGGGACCAATGAGTGGCTCGTCGACGAGATCTACCAGCAGTACCTGAGGGATCCCCAGAGCGTCGACCGGGCGTGGTGGGACTTCTTCGCCGACTACCGGCCGGGCGAGTCCTCCACCCTGCCGGGACCGACGGCGGGCACTGTCCCCGACGCTGACGCCGCGGCCGCGGGACGCCCGATCGGTGCCCCGCTGATGGTCGTGGATGCCCCGATCCAGAGGCCCTCGCCGACGACGGAGCCGGCACCGGTGGCGCCGACGGCCCAGCCGGCTGGCACACCCGCTCGGCACGTCGTGGTCCCCGAGCTCGAGCACACCATCCCGGCCTACGAGATCGAGGCCCCAGCGTCGGCGATGAACCAGGTTGCCCCCCAGGTCGGGCTGTCCTCGATCCCGACCGGCCCCACGGGCGCGGACGCGGTCGATCCGGCCCCACGGGTCCTGCGCGGCCCCTCGGCCCGGGTCGTGGTCAACATGGAGGCCAGCCTCGAGGTCCCGACGGCGACGTCGGTCCGGGTGCTGCCGGCCAAGCTGCTCATCGACAACCGCCACATCATCAACAACCAGCTCGCGCGCGGCCGCGGTGGCAAGGTCTCGTTCACGCACCTGATCGGCTATGCCGTCGTGCGGGCGCTGGCTGACATGCCGGAGATGAACGTCGGCTTCACCCGGGTCGACGGCAAGCCGGCGGTGATCGCGCACCCGGCGGTGAACCTCGGCCTGGCGATCGACCTGGCGAAGCCGGACGGGACGCGACAGCTGCTCGTGCCGTGCATCAAGGGCGCTGAGCAGGTGGACTTCGCGGCGTTCTGGGCGACCTATGAGGAGCTGGTCCGCAAGGCCCGCACCGGGGCGCTGACCGCCGACGACTTCGCCGGGACCACGGCCACCCTGACCAACCCCGGCACGATCGGAACCGTCAGCTCGGTGCCCCGACTGATGTCCGGGCAGGGCCTGATCGTGGGCGTCGGGTCCCTGGACTACCCGGCAGAGTGGCAGGGTGCCGCGGAGGAGACCCTGGCCCGGGCGGGGGTGAGCAAGATCCTGTCCCTGACCTCCACCTACGACCACCGGATCATCCAGGGGGCCCAGTCGGGGGACTTCCTGCGCCGCGTCCACCAGCTGCTGCTCGGCGAGAACGACTTCTACGACGACATCTTCACCTCGCTGCGGATCCCGTACGAGCCGATCCGCTGGGCGACGGACATCGCGACCAGCCACGACTCGGACCTGAACAAGACCGCGCGCGTGCAGGAGCTGATCCACGCCTACCGCGTGCGCGGGCACCTGATGGCCGACATCGACCCGCTGGACTACAAGCAGCGCAAGCACCCGGACCTCGATGTCGCCGCCCATGGCCTGACGCTGTGGGACCTCGACCGCGAGTTCGCGGTCGCGGGGTTCGCCGGCGAGCAGTTCATGACCCTGCGCGACGTCCTCAAGGTCCTTCGTGACGCCTACTGCCGCACCGTGGGCATCGAGTACATGCACATGCAGGACCCGGAGCAGCGCCACTGGATCCAGAAGCGGATCGAGACGGCACCGGACAAGCCGGAGCGCACCGAGCAGCTGCGGATCCTGCGCACGCTGAACGCCGCCGAGGCGTTCGAGACGTTCCTGCAGACCAAGTACGTCGGGCAGAAGCGCTTCTCCCTGGAGGGCGGCGAGTCGGTCATCCCGCTCGTGGACGCAGTGCTGTCCGCCGCTGCGCGTGACGGCCTCGACGAGGTCTGCATGGGGATGCCCCACCGCGGGCGGCTGAACATGCTGGCCAACATCGCCGGCAAGTCCTACTCGCGGATCTTCAACGAGTTCGAGGGCAACTACGGCGTCGAGAGCGTCCAGGGCTCCGGCGACGTGAAGTACCACCTCGGAACCGAGGGCACCTTCACGGCGGAGGACGGGTCGGAGGTCAAGGTGTACCTCGCGGCCAACCCGAGCCACCTCGAGGCCGTCAACCCGGTTCTCGAGGGGATCGTGCGGGCCAAGCAGGACCAGAACGACCCGGAGCGCAAGTACGCCGTGCTGCCGCTCCTGATGCACGGCGACGCAGCATTCGCCGGCCAGGGCGTCGTTGCCGAGACGTTGAACCTCAGCCAGCTGCAGGGGTACCGAACGGGCGGCACGATCCACGTGATCGTGAACAACCAGGTGGGGTTCACCACGTCGCCGAAGTACAGCCGGTCCACGGTGTACTGCACCGATGTCGCGCGCATGATCCAGGCGCCGATCTTCCACGTGAACGGCGACGATCCCGAGGCCGTCGTGCGCGTGGCGCGCATGGCCTACGAGTTCCGCCAGGAGTTCGCCAAGGACGTCGTGATCGACATGATCTGCTACCGGCGCCGCGGCCACAACGAGGCCGACGACCCGTCGCTGACCCAGCCGACGATGTACGCGGTCATCGATGCCAAGCGCTCGGTCCGCAAGCTGTACACCGAGGGGCTCATCGGCCGGGGCGACATCAGCGTCGAGGAGGCCGAGGAGGCGCTGCGCGACTTCCAGGAGCGCCTCGAGCGGGTCTTCCAGGAGACCCGCAGCGCCGGTGACGAGCAGTTCAACGCGAACTCCGCCGAGGTGATCTCCACCGGGCGCAAGGAGCTCACGCCGCAGACCCCCGCGTGGGACGTCGACACCTCGATCAGCCAGGAGGTCGTCGACCTCGTCGTGCGCAGCCAGATCGACCTGCCCGAGGGCTTCGTCGCCCACCCACGGCTGGTCCCGCAGCTGCGCCGCAGGGCCGAGATGGTGGCCACGGACTCGATCGACTGGGGGATGGGTGAGGCCCTGGCGATCGGCTCCCTGGTCAACGAGGGCAAGTGGGTGCGCCTGGCTGGGCAGGACTCCCGGCGGGGCACGTTCGGGCACCGGCACGCGGTCATCGTCGACGCCCGCACCGGGTGGCAGTACAAGCCGCTCAAGCAGTGCTACAACCACGGCGGGAAGCTGTTCGTCTACGACTCGCTGCTCAGCGAGTTCGCCGCGATGGGCTTCGAGTACGGGTACAGCGTGGCCCGCCCCGACGCGCTGGTCATGTGGGAGGCCCAGTTCGGCGACTTCGTCAACGGCGCGCAGACGATCACCGACGAGTTCCTGACCTCCGCCGAGCAGAAGTGGGCGCAGCGCTCGTCGCTGGTCCTGCTGCTGCCCCATGGGTACGAGGGCCAGGGTCCGGACCACTCCTCGGCACGGATCGAGCGGTTCCTGGCGATGTGCGCCCAGGACAACATGACGGTCGCCCAGCCGACGACGCCTGCGTCGTACTTCCACCTCCTGCGCTGGCAGGTGCATTCGCGGCTGACCCGTCCGATGGTCGTGTTCACCCCGAAGTCGCTGCTGCGCGCCAAGGCGTCCACCTCGCTCACGCGGGACTTCACCGAGGGTTACTTCCGGGCCGTCCTCGACGACCGGGGGATCAACCAGCAGCGCATCGATCCGGCGGCGATCCGCCGCGTCCTGCTCTGCTCGGGCAAGATCGGCTACGACCTGATGGCCGAGCGGGACAAGCGCGAGCGCACCGATGTGGCCGTGCTCCGGATGGAGCGGATGTACCCGCTGCCGCATCGCACGCTGGTCGAGATGCTCGCCCGATTCGGCGACGCCGAGATCGTGTGGGTGCAGGACGAGCCGGAGAACATGGGGCCCTGGCCGTTCATGAACCAGCACCTGCCGGCGGCCATCCTGCGCACGGTGCGCGGTGTCACCCGGGTCGCGAGCTCGTCGCCGTCGGTGGGGTCGTTGCACCGCCACGAGGAGGAGCAGCGTGCGCTGATGGACCGGGCCTTCGAGTAGGGGCGGGGATGTACGACACCGATCGCGGCATCGAGGAGCTGGTCAGGCGCCGCGGCGACGAGGAGGTCACCCTCGAGTGGCTGGCCGGGCAGCTGGTGACGTTCGTCGACCTGAATCCTGAGTTCGAGGTGCCGGTCGAGCGTCTGGCCAGCTGGCTGGCTCGCGGCGACGACGACGAGTGACGGCACCGCACGGGGCCTCCGCGGCACTGCTGTGGTACCAGCGCAGGATCAGCCGGCAGCGGCTCGGGCGGCCCCCTCAGCCAGCCCGGCCAGGCAGTCGGCGACGAGCGTGCCGAGGGTCTTGAGGTGGTAGCCGCCCTCCTGGACGGCGACGGTCGGCCGACCCAGGCTGCCGAGGAGGATCCCGGCAGCACGCATGGCGTCGCGCGTGACCCGCAGCGGGCTCTCGGGGTCGTCGATGGCCGCGTCCACGCCCAGGGACACCACGAGCGCATCAGCGCCGAACGTACGGGCATCGGCCACGAGCTGCTCGACAGCGGTCAGCCAGCGGTCGTCGCCGGCGCGGGGCGGCAGGGGGATGTTGTGGTTGGCCCCTGATCCCGATCCCCGGCCCGTCTCGTCGGCGAACCCCATGAAGTGCGGGAACCAGCCAGCGCCGGGATCCACGTGCACGGAGCCGTAGTACACGTCGCCGCGGTTGTAGAAGATCGCCTGGGTCCCGTTCCCGTGGTGGGCGTCGATGTCGATGACGGCCACTCGCCGCGCCCCTCGCGACCGCAGGCTGTCTGCGGCGATGGCCGCGTTGTTCAGGTAGCACGACCCGCCGAACGCCGCCCGGGCGGCGTGGTGGCCGGGTGGGCGGCACAGGGCGTAGGCCATCGGGGCGGCCCCCAGCGCCGCACCGCGCTCCACCCACGCCGCGGTCGCCACGAGGTCGACTGCAGTCAGCGCGGCTCCCGCTGCGGCTTCAACCGCGTCCCAGGTGCCCGGGCCGATCAGCGTCATGGTGTCGTAGCAGTACTGCCCAGCGCGGGCGTGCGCCGCCGTCGGGCGCCGCACCGGCAGCCCACCGAGCATGGCCTCGGTCGGGAAGACGTAGGGCACGACGCGGTCCTGGCCGGGGTCGGTCGGGTACCCGCCGACGACCCAGGCGTCATGGATGGTGCGCAGGTGCTCGATCAGCCCGGGGGAGTGCACGGCCAGCAGCGCCTCGGGGTCGGGGTCGCTGGCCGTGACCTCCGGGTGCCCCGCTCGGATCAGCGCCTCGCGGATCACGTTCACCCGCTCCACCACCTCGGTGCCGGGGGTCCGCACACCCAGCCAGATCTCGGCCGACGGGATGTGCCGACGGGTCCGGGGATGCCAGACGAAGGGGATCGGGGCCGCCGCCGGCAGGGGATGTGCCACGGGTGCATCCTGCCAAGTCCGGGACGCGGGCCGGGCTCCGGGTCGTCCGGGGTGTCGCGGTGGCATGCTGGGCGACCATGACGAGCCTTGCCGACTTCGGCGTCACCATCGGGCTGCTGCCCTCGGGACCGACCAACTCCGTGATCGACGTCCCGGGTGTTGGCGTCGGCCATGCCACGATCGTGCGCGACGAGGCGCCGCCGCCCCTGGGTCGCGGGACCGCCCGCACCGGCGTCACCGTCCTGGACCTCGGTGGGGATGCGTGGTCGCGGCCCGTGTCAGCCGGCGGTGCGATCCTCAACGGTGCTGGCGAGTGCACCGGCTGGCATTCCGCCCAGGAGTGGGGCCTGGTCGAGTCCCCGATCTACCTGACCTCCACCATGCAGCTGGGCCGGGTGTACGACGCGGCCTGTCGGATCGCCCTGGCCGAGGCACCGGGAGTGGCCGACGACGTCGTGATCCCGGTCGTCGGGGAGTGCGACGACTCGTGGCTGAGCTTTGCCGGCGCGATGCAGGTCGAGTTCGAGGACGTCCTGTCCGCGAGGGACGCCGCCCGGGTGTCGGCCGGTTCCGGTCTGCGCCCTCCCACCGGGTCTGTGGGGGCCGGCACCGGGATGCTGTGCCTCGGCTGGAAGGGGGGCCTCGGCACCGCCTCCCGAGTCCTTCCCTCGGGGCCCACCGTCGGGGTCCTGCTTCTGACCAACTTCGGGCAGTGGGACCGGCTCACCGTCGGTGGCGTTCCGGTGGGCCGGCTGCTGGGCGGGTCCGGGCTGGCAGATGGCTCGTCCGGGGCTGGGGGTGCCGCCCCCGGGGCGGTGTCGGGCGTCGCGGGGCCGCCGCCGGCGGGCTCGTGCCTGGGTGTCGTGGTCACCGACGCACAGCTGGACACCCATGGGTGCCGGCGGCTGGCGACCCGGATCGGACTCGGGCTGGCGCGGGCCGGGTCGGTCGCCCACCACGGGTCCGGCGAGATCTTCCTGGGACTGTCGGTGGGGATGCGCGCTCCGCGGGGGGCGCGCCCGGAGTCGTCCGGGTTGGGCGGATCCGACCTGGACGCGCTGTTCGCGGCCTGCGTGGATGCCGCCGAGGAGGCCGTCCTGGACTCCATGCTCAACGCCCACGACACGGTCGGCCATCGCGGCCGCCGGGCGCTGGCCCTGCCGCACGACGCCCTGCGCTCGGCCCTCGCCCGCTGACCCCCGTCAGTTGCGCTGCAGTTGCTCCGCCCGACACGGACCTGCGGTGCACCTGGGACGCGAGTTCGCCCCGAGCTGCAACGCAACCGGCTCGGCGATGCGCCACGATGGTCCTCGTGGTCACCCTCCCGTTCGAGGCCCTGCGTCCCGAGCAGCTGCGCCGTCGCACGTCGCTCAAGTGGCGGCACCATGGTCCCGACGTCCTGCCCCTCTGGGTCGCGGAGATGGACGTCCTGCCCGCCGCGGAGGTGGTCGACGCGCTGACGGAAGCGGTCCGCCTGGGGGATACGGGCTACCCCAACTTCGGCACCACGTACCGGGAGGCGCTCGCGGAGTTCGCCGAGACGCGGTGGTGCTGGGCGCCGGACCCCGCGGACATGCTGCTCTGCGCGGACGTGATGACCGGGATCCGGGTGCTGATCGAGCGCTTCTGCCCTCCACGGGGGACGGTGGTGGTCCCCAGCCCGGTGTATCCGCCCTTCGCGGGCTTCTCCCGGGAGGTCGGCCGCCGGGTCGTGCCGATCGCACTCACGGCCGAGGGACGCCTCGATCTGCCGGCCATCGACGAGGCCCTGGGCGCGAACGCGATCGAGTTCGCCGACCGGCGCACGGTGCTGCTCCTGTGCAGCCCGCACAACCCGACCGGGGTGGTGCACACCGAGCAGGAGCTCGCCGCCGTGGCCCGATCGGCTGAGACCCACGGAGCCATCGTGGTGGTCGACGAGGTCCATGCGCCGCTCGTCCCGCACGGTGCCGCCTTCGTCCCGTGGTTCACCGTCGCAGCCCACGGCTTCGTCGTCACCTCGGCGGCCAAGGCGTTCAATCTCGCCGGGCTCAAGGCGGGACTGATCGTCAGCGGCCCAGGGGGCCGCGATCAGCTCAAGCGGCTGCCGGACTCGGTGCTCTACGGCGGCAGCCACCTGGGCGTCATCGGGCACGCCGCTGCGTACCGGTCCGACCCCACCTGGCTCGATGCGGTCAACGCGAACATCGCCACGAACCGGGTGCTGCTGGCCGACCTGCTGGCCGAGCAGCTGCCGGGCGTGGGGTACCGCACGCCCGAGGCGACCTACCTGGCATGGCTGGACATGCGCGGCATGGGACTCGGTGACGACCCGGCTGCCGTCCTGCTCGACCGCGGGCGCGTGGCCCTCACCGGGGGCCGGCCCTTCGGCCGGGGCGGCCTCGGGCACGCGCGGATGAACCTCGCCTGCTCGCAGGAGGTGCTCACCCAGGCCGTGGAGCGGATGGCCCTCGCCGTGGCCGCCCACGTGGGGCAGCCGAGCCTGGACGGCGCCAGCCCGGAGAGCACCGCCTGACCGGACGGGTGCAACCCCGGGCCGCCGCCGCACCCCGGGCCGCAGCGTCGCCGATTCGTCCCACCCACCCCCGAGGGCCTCACTCCAGCGCGAAGCACGCGGCGGCGTGACCGGACTGGGTGGGCAGCAGGGGCAGCGACGCTCCTCGGCACTGAGCCGAGACGGCATCCGGGAGTCCAGCCTGAAGCACGTGACAGCGTGGGTGGAACCGGCAGCCCGACGGGATCCGCGAGGGATCCGGGGGCTCGCCGACCAGGACGATCGGGTCCACCCGATCGATCTCGGGCACGACCGACAGCAGGGCCTGGGTGTAGGGGTGCCTCGGGTCGGCCAGCACCTCCTCGGTGGTTCCCTCCTCGATGATCCGCCCGAGGTACATGACGGCGATCCGGTCGGCGACGTTCCACGCGAGGCCCAGGTCGTGGGTGACGATCAGGATCGACAGGCCCAGCTCGTCGCGCAGCCGCAGCAGCAGCGCCAGGATCTCCCCGCGCACGGATGCGTCCAGGCTGGACACGGGCTCGTCGGCGACGAGGATGTCGGGCTCCAGCACCAGCGCCCCGGCGATCACGACGCGCTGGCGCTGTCCACCGGACAGCTCGTGCGGGTAGCGGGCGAAGAACCGCTCCGCCGGGCGCATCCCGACCCGCGACAGCGCCTCGGCGACCCGCTCCTCCTCCCGGTCCACCCCGTGGATCCGCAAGCCCTCGGCGACCGACTCGTAGACGGTCATCCGGGGGTTCAGCGAGCCCATCGGGTCCTGCAGGACCAGCTGCGCCCGCCGCCGGTACGCCTTCAGCCCGACTCGCGAGCGGGCCAGGGGGGCACCGTCGACGAGCACGTCGCCCGAGGCCAGCGGTTGGAGCCCGAGCAGGGCCCGGGCCAGGGTCGACTTGCCGCATCCCGACTCGCCCACCAGGGCCACGATCTGGCCCGGCATCAGTGTCAGGTTGACCCCGTCGACCGCCCGGGCGGAGGCCCTCCGACCGGTCTGGAAGCTGACCCGCAGCTCCCGGGCCTCGAGCGCGGGGGTGGTCATCGGATGCCTCCATCCACGACGGCGTCGAGGCCGAGGAGTGGGTGGCGGCAGGCGGCCAGCCGCCCCGGACCCACCTCGGCGAGCTCGAGGGCGCCGATCATGCAGTCGTCGCGGACAACCGGGCAGCGCGGGGCGAACGAGCACCCGTCAGCCACGTCGCCGGGGAACGGCGGGTCGCCAGGCAGGCCGGAGGGGGCGTAGCGGAAGCTGGCGTCACCGATCCGGGGGAAGGCTGCGGCCAGTGCGCGGGAGTAGGGGTGCGCCGAGTGCTCGAACACGTCGGCGGCGTGGCCGGACTCCACGATCCTCCCGGCGTACATCACCGCTGCGCGCTGGCACACGTCGGCCAGCACGGACAGGTCGTGGGAGATCAGCACCAGGGTCAGGTCGAGCTCGTCGACCAGGTCGGTCAGGACCTTCAGGACCTGGGCCTGCACCATGACGTCCAGGGCGGTGGTGGGCTCGTCGGCCACGATGATCCGCGGCCGGCATGCCAGGGCCATGGCGATCATGACGCGCTGGCGCTGACCGCCGGAGAGCTGGTGCGGGTACGACCTGGCACGCACCGCCGGCAGGCCCACCTGCTCGAGCAGCTCCCCGACGCGACGGTCCACGTCGCCGTGGCTGGTCCTCGGCTCGTGGACGGTGATCGGCTCGGCGATCTGCTCCCCGATCCGCTGCAGCGGGTTCAGCCCGTGCAGGGCGCCCTGGAACACGATGCTGGCCTGCGCCCAGCGCAGGGTCCGCAGCCGCTTGAAGGACATGCCCAGCACGTCCTCGCCGTCGACCAGGACCTGCCCGGTGACGGTCGCGGACTTCGGCTGCAGGCGCAGCACGGTGGAGATCAGCGTGGACTTGCCGCTGCCACTCTCCCCGGCGATGCCCAGCGAGGAGCCGGCCGGCACGCTGAGGTCCACGCCGCGGACGGCCGGGACGACCTCACCGTCGCGCCCGCGGTAGGTGATGTGGACGTCGCGGAACTCCAGGGCCGGGGCTCGGCCGTCGCTGGCCATCAGCGGGACCCCTGCCGGCGGGGATCGACGATGTCCTCCAGCGCGCGCCCGATCAGGGTGAACGCGAGGACCACCGCGACGACGCACAGCCCCGGCGGCAGCACGTACCACCAGGCGCCCACGGTCATCGCCCCGCTCGTGAACGCCCCGTCGAGGATCGAGCCCCACGAGGGCGCCAGCGGGTTGCCCAGACCGAGGAAGCTCAGGGTGGTCTCGCTGAGGATGGCCAGGGCCACCATGAGGGTGGTGTTGGCCAGCACCAGGGGCATCACGTTGGGCAGGATGTGCCGGCGCATGAGGTGGGCATCCCCGGCGCCCAGGGCCCGGGCTCGCTCCAGGTAGGGCCTGGCGCCGATGCTCAGCGTCTGCGAGCGGACCAGTCGGGCGGTGCCCGGCCACGACGTGATCCCGATGACGACGATGATGTTGACCAGCGACGCCCCGAGCACGGTGGCCAGCACGATGGCCAGGGGCAGGAACGGGATCACCAGGAACCAGTCGGTGAAGCGGTTGAGGACAAGGCCCACGCCGCCGCGGAAGTAACCGGACATGATCCCGATCACGGTTCCGATCAGCATGGACATCACGGTGGCCGCCAGGCCGACGACCAGGCTGATCCGGGCGCCCCACACGATCAGGGCCAGGATCGAGCGGCCGCTCTCGTCAGTGCCCAGCGGGAACCCGGCGGTGGGCGGACTCATCGGCTCACCGGTGGCCTGGGTGACACTGATGGTGCTCGGCGGGAACAGCACGGGGGCGAGCACCGCGAGGGTGATGAACACCACCAGGACCCCAAGTCCGAGCATCCCGCTGCGGTGGGCCCGGAAGGCGCGCCAGGTGCGCGCGCGGGAGGCGCGCCGACGGCTGCGGGTGACATCTCGGGCTGAGGGGGCGCGGGTCGGGTCGAAGCCGGGGCGGGTCATGGTCATCAGACACGCACCCGGGGATCGAGGACGGCGTACATGAGGTCGGCGATGATGTTGGCGACGATCACCCCGATGGAGAACAGCAGGAACGTCGCCTGCAGCAGCGCGATGTCCGGCCCGCGCAGGGCGTCGTAGGTGAGGAGCCCGAGGCCCGGCCACGAGAAGACCGTCTCCACGGTGATCGCCCCGGAGATCACGAACCCGAGGTTCATGAAGATCAGCGTGACCGTCGGCAGGATCGCGTTCGGCACGGCGTGGCGCCGGCGCACGTCCTTGTCCCTGAGGCCCTTCGCGCGGGCGACCGTGAGGTAGTCCTGGCCCATCTCATCGATCAGGGAGGCGCGCATCACCAGCGCGTACTCGGCGAGGTAGACCGCGGCCAGCGTGGTCACCGGCAGCACCATGTGCCAGGCGACGTTGAGGATCCCCTCGAGGCTGGCCGGCTCCACGCCGGGGGTGATGATCCCGCCGATCGGGAAGATCCCCGGCGTGACGGCCGTGCCGACCCCGAACGTGATCAGCAGGATCATCCCCAGCCAGAACTCCGGCATCGCGTACAGGGTGAGGGTGACCGCCGACGAGACGCTGTCGAAGCGCTCCCCGCGCTTCCACGCCGCCCGGATCCCGATGAGCGTCCCGATGATCGAGGCCAGCAGGATCGCGGTCCCGACCAGCAGGAGGGTCGCGCCGATCCGCTCGCCGATCAGCTCCCAGACCGGCCGATTGAACCGCGCGGAGTTGATGGTGGACGCGAACGGGTTGGAGATGTAGGTCACGAACTGCTCGACGATGGGCTTGTCCAGCTCTGCGCGCAGCTTGGCGATCTGCTCGGGCGCGACGTTGCGCCCGCGCGTGTACAGCCCGATCGGGTCGCCGGGCAGCATCCGGAACAGGAAGAAGTTGAACACCACGACGAACGCCAGGGTGGCCAGCCCGGACCCGACCGAGCGCAGGGCGTAGCGGGTTCCCTGGCTCATCCCGGGGGATGCCGACTGGGTGTCCCCGACGCTGACGTGGGGAGGGGCTGGGTCGGCCGCCTCCACGGCGGGCCCCACGCCTACTCGGTGTCCTCGTCCGAGGACCGCCTCCGGGCGATCAGAACGGCGCCGGCGACACCGGCCACGACCAGCGCGCCGAGCCCGACGAGCAGCCCCGGGTTGACCCCGACTCCCGTCGTGGAGTCCGTGCCCTGGCCCCCGTCGGCCGTCACCGGGGTGATCGACTGGTAGGACCACGTCCCGAACTGGAACAGCAGGGGCCCGGACTCCTTGGGCTGCGAGACGAAGCTGGTGAACCGGTCCGATCGGTAGGCCTGCAACAGGTCGTAGTAGTAGGTCACGGCGTAGGGCGCCTCGTCGTAGATGATCTGCTGCATCTCCTTGACGATCTCCGCGCGCCTGGCCGAGTCGGTCTCCAGGGCCTGCTCGGCGTAGAGGCGGTCGTACTCCTCGTCGCAGAAGTGTGAGTCGGACAGCCCGGCGTAGATGGTGCCGTCCTCCTCCGAGGAACGCTGCGCGCACGTGAAGGTCGAGAGCTGGTAGTCGGGGTCGGGCTCCACGACCCAGCCCCATTCGAACAGGTCGAAGCGGCCCTCACCGTTGAGCTCGATGAGCGTGTCCTCGGTGACGATCGTGGTGTCGATCGTGATCCCGAGCTCCTCGAGCCACCCCTCGACGAACTGCACCGTCTGCTGGGAGCTCTGTGACTCCTGGCGACCCAGCAGTCGCAGGGTCAGGGGCTCATCGTCGGGACCGACCCGCTTGCCGTCGGCGCCCAGGGGGTAACCAGCCTCATCGAGCAGCTCGCCGGCCCTGGTCGGGTCGTAGTCGAACAGCGTGGTCGGCTCCAGGTGCAGCGCGGCGTAGAGCGGCGGGATGATCGTGCTGCCCTGGGTCCCGTACTTCGCAACCTTCTCGACGAGGGTGCCGCGGTCGATCGCATGGTTGATCGCCTGGCGCACGCGCTTGTCCTTGAGTGCCGGGTTGCCATCGCCGATCGGGGTGCCGTCGGCAAGGGCAGCCCCGACGTTCATCCCGATCTCGTTGAAGCCGTAGTAGGCGGCGTTGACGGCTCTGATGCCCGCATCGTCAGTGACCGCGTCGAAGACGTTGGCCTCCAGCTCGTTGGCGAAGTCGATCTCGCCCTTGCGCAGGGCCTGGGCGACGGCGTCGGCGGTCTTGTAGACGCGGAACGTGAGCTCGTCGACGGCCGGTGCGCCGTCGTAGTAGTCCGGGTTGGCCCGGAACCGGATGAACTGGCCCTTCTCCCGGTCGATGAGCACATAGGGACCGGCCCCCACGATCGGCTGGCCGTCGGTCGGCTCGTTCTCGTACGAGCGGACCTCCGTGCCGTCGACGTCCTTCCAGATGTGCTCGGGCAGGATGTAGACGGCCAGGTTCTCCATGATCGGCGAGGGCTTGGCGACAGTGAGCACGAGCGTGGTGTCGTCGGTGGCCTCGGCCTTGGTGATGTTGGCGACGTAGCTGCCGTAGTTGGTCTGCTCGAAGTCACCGTCCATGATCCGGTTGAACGAGTAGGCGGCGTCCCGCGCCGTGAGCGGCTGGCCGTCGCTCCACTTCAGGCCGGGTCGGATCCGGTAGGTCCACGTGGTCTTGTCCGCAGACTCCTCCCAGGACTCGGCAAGGCCGGGCACCGGGGCGAAGTCGTCCGCGCCGTTCTCCGTGAGCGTCGGGTACATCAGCTGGTACATCTCGTAGGCAGTCGAGATGATCCCGGTGAACGGGTTGAGCGAGTCCACGTCATCGGTGATGCCGACCGTGAAGGCGGGGGAGTCCGCCGCGATCGGGACTGCGCTGGGCGCGGCCGATGGCGACTCGTCGGCGTTCACGGACGCGATCGGGAGCAGCAGGGCGCAGGTCGCGCCGGCGGCGATCAGGACCCGTCGTGGGGACAGGAGATGCATCGGAGCCTCCGATGGCAGGGCACGTGGCCGGGGGTCCGCCTCCGGCGGGTAGTTCCCCCACCCCGGGTCGGAAGGACGAGCGCAGGATAGCCGACGTGTGATCGCATCCTGCTCCCGCGCGGGCAGCCCGGCAATGGTCGCCGATCCTGCTAGGTTCGCCCCTCATGGTCACCCCACCTGTGGCACCCAGGCGCACGTTCGTCCGGCACCTGCACGGCCGGGACATCCCCGACGACTATGCGTGGATGGCCAACGGTGGCACGGACCTGACCGACTACCTGCGAGCCGAGCTGGACCACTACTCCGCGGCCACCGCGCCGCTGGAGCCGCTGCGCCGACGGTTGTTCACCGAGATGGTGGCCCGCACGCCGTTGTCCGAGGTGGGCCCTGCCTTTGCCATCGGCGCGGCGCAGTACCGCGACGTGCTTCCCGACGGGGCGCAGCTCGGACAGCTCCAGCGGCTGGGTCCGGGTGCAGGGGCGGGGGCGTGGACCACCCTCCTGGACCTCGACGCCGAGTCGGCTGCGGCTGGGTCCACCTACGGCGAGGTCGGGGTCCGGGAGCTCAGCCCGGACGGTTCGCTGCTGGCGTGGTCGTTCGACTCCACCGGCGAGGAGCTCTTCGAGCTGCGGTTCCGGGACGTGGCCACCGGCAGGGATCTGCCCGAGCGGATGGAGCGCACCTACTACGGGGGCGCATGGGCGGCCGACGGACGCACCTTCCTCTACTCGGTCGTGGACCACGTCTACCGGCCGCACCAGGTGTGGCGCCACGTGGTCGGCACCGACCCGGCCGACGACGTGCTCGTCCTGCAGGAGGACGACCGCCGGTTCGAGCTGTCCGTGCGGGCCACCCGCTGCGGCCGGTGGATCCTGATCCACGCCGGCAGCCGCGACAGCGCCGAGACCTGGGCGATCCCGGCCAGCGACCCGACCGCCGCCCCGCGTTCCGTCGGTGGCCGGCGCGAGGGGCACGAGTACCAGGTGGAGTCGGTGCCCGACGGGCCGATGCCCTTCCTCGCGGTCACCAACCATGGGGGAGCGCGGGACTTCACGCTCAGCTGGCTGGGGATCGGCGCTCCTGACCCGACGCGCTGGCAGCCGGCCATCGACGGGCCGCTGCCAGCAGACCCCGGGATGCTGGGCGCCGGGGGCCAGACATCGCCGGGTTCCTTCCGGCGCTTCGTGGCGGTGGATGCGTTCGAGGGCCACGTGGTGGTCACCGTGCGCGAGTCCGGGGGTACGGCCCTGTACGTGGTGCCCGTCGCGGCCCACGGCCTGGACTGGGCTCGGGCACACGGCCTGCATCCGACCCCCGGGTCCTTCCTCGAGCTCGCCGTCAACGAGCAGTACGAGGCGCCCTTCGTCACGGTCGTCGCGCAGAGCCGGATCGATCCTCCGGTGTGGACCGACCACCGGCTCGACCGGTCGGCCGAGCCGACCGTGCGTCACCGGGCCGAGGCGCCGAACCACGACGCGACCAGTTACGTCGTGACCCGCAGGTGGGTCAGCGCACGCGATGGGGAGCAGATCCCGGTCACCATCGTCGCGCACCGCGTGACGGCGCTGGACGGGACCGCGCCCTGCCTGCTCTTCGGCTACGGCGCCTACGAGCACTCCTATGACCCGACCTTCAGCCGGGCGCTGCCCAGCATGCTCGACCGTGGCGTGGTCTGGGCGCACGCCCATGTCCGCGGCGGTGGCGAGCTCGGCCGGCGCTGGTGGGACGACGGCCATATGGCGACCAAGGCCAACTCGTTCCGTGACTTCGTCGACGTCGCCCGCGCCCTGGGCTCGGGGCCGGACGCGGTCGTGGACGGGTCGCGGATCGTCTCCCGCGGTGGCTCGGCCGGGGGGCTGCTCGTCGCGGCCAGCATGGACCTCGACCCGGAGGCATTCGCGGGCGTCGTCGCCGAGGTGCCCTTCGTCGACGTCGTCAACTCGATGCTCGACTCCGAGCTGCCCCTGACCGTGGGCGAGTGGGAGGAGTGGGGCGACCCGGCGGATCCCGAGCAGTACTCGTGGATGAGCGCCTACTCGCCCTACGACAACGTCCCGCCCCCCGGGCGCCGGCCGTTCGTCATGGCCACCGGTGCCGTGCACGACCCGCGGGTGGTCGTCCACGAGCCGGCGAAGTGGGTCGCGCGGCTGCGGGCCACGGACCCCCAGCAGGGGGCGGTCGAGGTACCGGGCCGGCGCGGTGGGGTGCTGCTGCGCGTGGCGCTCGAGGAGGGCTCCCACGGTGGGGCTGCCGGCCGGTACGCGGCCCTCGACGAGGAGGCCCAGACACAGGCCGTGATCCTCGCGGCGATGGGGATCAGGGTGAGCGAGGCTGAGCGGTGGGATCAGCGGCGGACGCGTGCCGGGGTCGCGGACCGCGAGGGTGCGGGCGCGGATCCTGCGCGCAGGACCACGAGGTCGGCCATCGCGTTGGTGTCAGCCAGCACCCCGGGGGCGACCGGCATGTCGTGGCGACCAGCGGCGGTCACGATGCGATCCCGCAGGATCCCGTCGGCGATGACCATCGGGACCACGATGAACGAGGTGCAACCGTCCACGCACCGCATCAGCGTGCGCATCCTGCCCAGCGGACGGCCCCCGTCGAGGTAGGCCGCACGCACCGCACGTGCGCCCAACGTGGCGGTCAGCGCGACGCCCTGGGTGCGGAACAACGACTCCATGGCGCCCACCGCGCGCAGGTCGCGGGAGCCGGCGGCGGCCAGGATGATGCCGGTGCGGGCGTCGACGGGCAGGCCCGAGGAGGCGATGAGCTCGCCCGCGGCCGTGAGCAGCAGCGGATGCAGGCCGACCGGGTCGGCGCCCGCCACACCGAGGCGGGGGGCCGCGTCGCGCATGGCCCCGATCGCGGCGGGGACGTCCACCCTGGCGTGATAGGCCGGGCTGACGAGCAGCGGGACGACCGTGGTGTCGGCGGCCCCGGAGGCCTGCCACGACAGCGCGGCCTGAGCCGGGCCCGGCTCCTGGTGATCCAGGTAGGCGACGCTCGTATCGATACCGGCCACCTTGAGCCGCCCGGCCAGGGCCGCGACGTCGCGGCCGTGCCTGGGGTCCGGTGAGCCGTGTGCCAGCAGTGTCAGTGCCATCGTGCCTATGGTTACCCAGCCTGCGCGATCTCAACCCGCGGCACGCCGCAGAGATCGCCGAGTTCTGTGCGCAGGCCCACCACCTCGCCGACCACGATGACCGCGGGTCCGGGCAATCTGGCCGCCTGGACCTCGGCCGCGATGGTCGCCAGGGTGCCGGTCACGGTGCGCTGTCGCGGGGTCCAGCCGTCGCTGATGACTGCGACCAGCGTCCGGGGATCCCGGCCCGCCGCGATCAGCTCCTGCGCCGTCGCCGCCAACCCGGACAGCCCCATCAGCAGGACGAGCGTGGCGTCGCGGGGTGCCGTGCGCGCGGCGTCGAGCGCCTGCCCGGCGCCGGCGTGCGCGCTGGCGATGACCAGCGACGTGGTGATGCCCCGGTGCGTCACCGGTATGCCGGCGGCAGCCGGGACGCTGACCGCGGACGTCACCCCGGGCACGACCTCGACCGGCACGTCGTGGGCCAGGCAGTGCAGCGCCTCCTCCCCGCCACGTCCCAGCACGAACGGGTCCCCGCCCTTGAGGCGCACGACGACGCGTCCCGCGCGGGCCCGCTCGACCAGGATCCGGTTGATCTCGTGCTGGGGGATCGGGTGGTTGCCCGCGGTCTTGCCGACATCGATGATCTCGACACCGTCGCCGAGCTCGGACAGGACACTGGTCGGGCCCAGGCGATCGGTGACCACCACGTCGGCGCGCGCCAGCCACTGCCGCCCCGAGACGGTGAGCAACCCCGGATCCCCCGGCCCACCCCCCACCAGCACGACCCGCCCCCGGATCGCGTCGGGTCCGCTGGCCCCTGGGGCGGATCGCGTCGGGTTCGAGCCGACCCGATGCGCTCGAACCCGACGCGATCCCGGGGACTGCCGGGTGCGGCGCAGGGGGAGGCCGCCGGTGGCCAGCAGGCTGCCGATCGTGTCGCGGATGGCTCGGGCTCGGCCCGGGTCGCCGCCTCCGGAGACCGCGATCAGCACGCCATCGGGGCCGTGGGCGACGGCCGGCGTGTGGGCGGCTGAGGCCTCGGCCCGGTCGGCACGCACGCACCAGATCCCCAGTGCCTCGGCCCGTTGGGCAACGGCGGTGTCGACCTGGGGGTCGCCGGTGGCGGTGTGCACCAGCCACCAGCGATGACCTGCAGCCTGCTGGCCGAACCCAGCGCCCGAGTCCGTGCCACCTGCGGGTGTGGTCGGCGCCGGTCCGTTCGTCACATCCTCCGACGTGACCGCACGTGGCCACCACACGATCGGGACCGCGGCCATGAGGTCGGCGAGGTCCGCACAGATCGAGGGTGCGACGACGGTCACCAGGGCACCCGCCTCGACCAGGCCCCGGGCCCGGCGCGCGGCGACCGGCCCGCCGCCGACAACCAGTGCCGAACGGCCGGTGAGGTCCAGCAGCAGGGGGTAGCGGGCACCGGGCGCGATGCCGTCCGCAGCCTGCCCTCCGTGGGCGCTCATGCGGCCGGCGTGCGGACCATGCCCGCGGCCACGGTGGCCCCGGTCTGGTCGTCGATGAGCAGGAAGGCCCCGGTCGAGCGAACCTGGTCGTAGGGATCGACGGCGATCGGCTCGGCGGTGCGGATCCGCACCTCGCCGATGTCGTTGAGGTCGAGTCGGGTGACCTCGCCGTCGGCCTCGAGGGTGTCCACGTCCAGCCGGCTGTCGATGCTGTCGACCACCGCCCGGACGGTGCGCGACCCGGTCTTGAGCAGCAGCCTCTGCCGGGGGACCAGCGCCTGCTCGGCCAGGATCGTCACGGTCGCCCGGACGTCGCGCACGACGTCCGGGGCCGCCTGCCCCGTGGCGATGAGGTCACCACGGGAGACGTCGATGTCGTGGGCCAGGCGCAGGGTGACCGACTGGCCGGCCTGCGCCCAGGCCAACGGGCCGTCGTAGGTGTCGATCGCGACCACCGTGCTGCGCGCCCCGCTCGGGGCGATCACCACCGGGTCGCCGACCTGCACGATCCCCGCCTCGACGCGCCCGGCGTAGCCGCGGTAGTCGTGATGCTCGACGCCCTGGGGGCGGATCACGCACTGCACCGGGAACCGGAGCGGCTGCCGCGCCGGCTCGCTGCCGACGGGGACGGCCTCGAGGTGCTCGAGCAGGGTCGGGCCCTGGTACCAGTCGGTCCGCGGTGACCGGGTCACGACGTTGTCACCGTCCAGGGCGCTGATCGGGATCGCCACCACGTCGTCGACGCCATGCGCCCGGGCGTAGGCGTCGAACTCCGCGCGGATCTCCTCGAAGACCGCGCGGTCGAAGCCGACGAGATCCATCTTGTTGACCACGACCGCGATGTGCCGCACGCCGAGCAGGGCGCTGATGGCTGCATGGCGGCGGGTCTGCTCGACGACGCCGTTGCGCGCGTCGACCAGGATCAGCGCCAGCTCCGCGGTCGAGGCCCCGGTCACCATGTTGCGCGTGTACTGCACGTGCCCCGGGGTGTCGGCCAGGATGAACGACCGGTTGGGCGTGGCGAAGTACCGGTAGGCCACGTCGATCGTGATGCCCTGCTCGCGCTCGGCGCGCAGGCCGTCGGTCAGCAGCGCGAGGTCGGGTGCGGCCAGGCCCCGGTCCCGGCTCGCCTGCTCGATCGCGTCCATGGTGTCGGCCAGGATCGACTTGGTGTCGTAGAGCAGTCGCCCCACGAGTGTGGACTTGCCGTCGTCGACGGACCCGGCGGTGGCCAGGCGGAGCAGCTGGTGCGCCATCAGAAGTACCCCTCCTTCTTGCGATCCTCCATGGCCGCCTCGCTCAGGCGGTCGTCGGCGCGGGTCGCGCCCCGTTCGGTCAGCCGGCTGGCTGAGACCTCCGCGATCACCTCGGCCACCGTGGTGGCCTCGGACTCCACGGCCCCGGTGCACGACATGTCCCCGACCGTGCGGTAGCGGATCCGGCGCACCTCGACGACCTCGTCGCCCCTCGGCCCGCCCCACTCGCCGGCGGTGAGCCACATCGAGTTCCGCAGGAAGACCGCGCGGTCGTGGGCGTAGTAGATGCTGGGCAGCTCGATGCCCTCACGGTCGATGTAGCGCCACACGTCGCCCTCGGTCCAGTTCGACAGCGGGAACACCCGGACGTGCTCGCCGGGGGCGTGCCTGCCGTTGTACAGGTCCCAGAGCTCCGGGCGCTGCCGGCGCGGATCCCATTGGCCGAACTCGTCGCGCAGGCTGAAGATGCGCTCCTTGGCCCGGGCCTTCTCCTCGTCGCGGCGGCCACCGCCGAACACCGCGTCGAACCGGTGCCCGGTGATGGTGTCGAGCAGTGGGACCGTCTGCAGCGGGTTGCGCGTGCCGTCGGGCCGTTCGCGCAGGACACCGCGGTCGATCCAGTCCTGCACGTGGGCCACCACCAGGCGCGTGCCGGTGCGCGCGACGGTGGCGTCGCGGTACGCCAGGACCTCGGGGAAGTTGTGACCGGTGTCCACGTGCACGAGCGTGAACGGCACCCGCGCTGGGTGGAACGCCTTGATGGCCAGGTGCAGCATCACGACGGAGTCCTTGCCGCCGCTGAACAGCAGCGCCGGGCGCTCGAACTCGCCGGCCACCTCGCGCATGATGTGGATCGCCTCGCTCTCCAGCGCCGACAGGTGGTCGAGGGCGAGCGTGGGGTGGGTGGCCTTGAGGATCGTGGTCGTCATGTGTGCAACCCGCATTCCGTCTTGGCCCGGCCCGACCAGCGGCCGGATCGGGGATCGTCTCCAGGGGCAGTGGGATTCGTGCAGGGCCGGCACCCGATCGACGCGTAGCCGACCTGGCGCAGCGGGTTGAGCAGGACGTCGTTGACCTCGGCGTAGACCGCGACGTCCTCGTCGGTCCAGGCGGCCAGCGGGTTGAGCTTCACCTTGGCGCGCCTGGCATCCCAACCGATCACCTCGATGTCGGTTCTGGTGGGGGCGTCGGCGCGGCGCATCCCGGTGATCCAGGCGGCATAGGGGGCCAGGCCGCGTTCCAGCGGCTCGACCTTGCGCAGCGCACAGCACCGGTCGGGATCGCGGGCGAACAGGTCCGGTCCCTCGGTGGCGTCCTGCTCGGACACGGTCTGCCGCGGGGTGACGGTGATCAGCGTGATCGGACGGACGGCGTCGTAGGCAGCGGCCGTGCCGAGCGTCTCGGCGAAGTGGTACCCGGTGTCGATGAACAGGGTGTTCACCTCGGGGATCACCTCACTGGCCAGGTGCACGAGCACCTCGTCACCCATGCTCGAGGCCAGCACGAGGTCGTTGCCGAACTCGTCGTGCGCCCAGGCCAGGGCGATCCGAGCCTGGTCGATGGGGTCGGCGAAGCGGCCGACGACCTTGGCCCCCGCGGCGGCGACCCGCGGGTCCACGGCCCGGGTGTCGGTGGCGGTCATGAGGATCCTCCTGTGGGAGTCGTGGGGATGTCGGCCTGCGGTGTGGGTGGCCAGATGGGGTCCGCGGTGGGGTCCGCGGTGGGGTCCTGCATTCCCAGGTACTTCACCGAGAAGGTGCGGGTGCAGGTGCGGCAGTGCCAAGCGCCCGGGGTCGCCCCGAGGGGGCGCAGGTCCTCCTCGGCGCAGTACGGGCAGTGGTAGGGCACGGCGCGCTCCCCGGTCGGCGCTCCCGGTTGCCGGTGGTCGATTCGGTCGATTGGAACGTCGGGATCGACGACCGGCGCCGAGGGGTGGCCGGTTCCATCGACCTCACTGTGCACAGGGCCGGTCATCGCAGGTCCTCCTCATCGGCGCGGACGACCCACTCGGCGAACTGCTCGCCCTCGGTGCGCTGCTCCAGGTAGCGGCCGGTGAGGCGGTCGACGAACTCCGGCAGCTCCGCGGCGGTGACCTTCAGGGCGCGCAGCTTGCGGCCGAACCCGGCCGCGTGACCCAGGGACCCGCCGAGGTGCACCTGGAAGCCCTCCACCGGGGTGCCGGCCGCATCCGGGACCAGCATCCCCTTGAGCCCGATGTCGGCCACCTGGAACCGGGCGCAGGAGTTGGGGCAGCCGTTGACGTGCACGGCCAGCGGCACGTCGAGCTCCGGACGGCGCACCTCGATCTCCTCGATGAGCACCCTGGCGGTGTCCTTGGTGTTGACGATCGCGAGCTTGCAGAACTCGATCCCGGTGCAGGCCATCGTCGAGCGCCGGATCTCGTGCGGGTGGACCGCCAGGCCCACCTCGGCCAGCTCCTCGGCGAGGGCCTCGGCGCGCTCGGGCGCCACGTCGAGGATCACGAGCTTCTGCTGTGCGGTCAGCCGGATCCGGCCCGACCCGAACTCGTGGGCCAGGTCAGCCAGCCGCCCGAGGGTGGCGCCGTCGATCCGTCCCACGGTCGGCGCCGCGCCGACGTAGACCCGACCGTCGCGCTGCGGGTGGATCCCGACGTGATCGCGGGCGCCGGCCGCGACCGGTTCCGGCGCCGGGCCGTCGATCAGCGGTCGCTGCAGGTACTCGGTCTCGAGGATCTCGCGGAACCGAGCCGCGCCCCAGTCCGACACCAGGAACTTCAGGCGGGCACGGTTGCGCAGCCGCCGGTAGCCGTAGTCGCGGAAGATCTCGATGATCCCGCCCCAGACGTCGGGCACCTCGTCCAGCGGCACCCACGCGCCCAGGCGCTGGGCGAGCATCGGGTTCGTGGACAGCCCGCCGCCGACCCAGACGTCGAACCCCGGACCGTGCTCCGGGTGCACGACCCCGACGAAGGACACGTCGTTGATCTCGTGGGCGACGTCGTGGCGGGGCGAGCCGGAGATGGCCGACTTGAACTTTCGCGGCAGGTTCGCGTACTCGGGATCACCGACGTAGCGGGCGACGATCGCCTCGATCGCCGGCGTCCCGTCGATGATCTCGTCCGCGGCGACGCCTGCCACCGGGGAGCCGAGAACGACTCGCGGGGTGTCGCCGCACGCCTCGGTGCTGCTCAGGCCCACGGCCTCCAGGCGGCGCCAGATCTCGGGGACGTCCTCGATCCGGATCCAGTGCAGCTGGATGTTCTGGCGGTCGGTGATGTCGGCCGTCCCGCGGGCGAACTCGCCTGAGATCCCGGCGATCACCCGGGCCTGCTCGCTGCTCAGGGCGCCACCGTCGGAGCGGATCCGCAGCATGAAGAACTCGTCGTCGAGCTCCTCGGCCGGGAGGCTCGCGGTGCGACCGCCGTCGATGCCTGGCCGGCGCTGGGTGTAGAGCCCCCACCAGCGCATCCGGCCGCGCAGGTCGTCGGCGGGGATGCTGGCGAACCCCTCGCGCGAGTAGATGGTCTCGATCCGCTCGCGGACGTTCAGGCCGTTGTCGGCGACCTTGAACTCCTCGTTGGCGTTCAGCGGGGTGGTGGAGCCCAGCGCCCACTGGCCCTCGTCGCGGGGCGCCCGGGCTGCCCGGGTGGGCGGTGCGGTGTGTGTCATGAGCGTTCTCCAGGGTGTGGAGGACGCATGCGCTCAAGCCGGGCGCGGGATCATGGGAAGTCCGGCGCCTGGTCGACCACAGCGTCCGGAGGGAGGCTGAGGGATCAGGCGCAACACATGCAGGACTGCATGCGGCACAGGTCGACATGACGGCGCACCACAAGGGTGTCCGTCGTGCGCCCGGCCGTCGTCATGGGACAGAGGCTGCCCTAAGTCGCGCGATCTGTCCACTCCCGTCCGCACGCTGAGACGACGACGTGTCGCGCACCCCCCACCCCCACCCCGACCCCACCCCCCCCGATCGGTCCGCTTTCGCGCGGACCGATCGCGGGTTGGTCCGTCTCCGCGACCACGAACGCTCGCGATGGCGGACGGACCGCGCGACGACCGCGGCCCGTGCGCCGGCCAGCGCGTCATGTGCACGCCACGCCCGCGGTCCTCGGTACCCTGTGCGCCATGTCGCGCCGGATCCACTTCGTGCTGGATCGGGCGGACTCCTACCAGGGCGTCCAGGCCCAGCTGCTCGACCTGATCGATCCGCACCTGCCCGCGCCGAGGCCCGAGCGTGGCGACTACCGTCCGGGCGCGCTCAACTTCTGCCTGTTCATCCGCCCCAGGGCTGATGTGGTGATGAGCCACGGAGTGGCGGACAAGAACTACCTGTGGTCCTCCGATGGGCAGGGCAAGCGACTTGCCAACCAGCGCCAGCACCTGCTGGTGCCCGGCGAGTGGCTCAAGCGGCGGATCCTGGACTCGCCGGCCATCAAGCTGGGCGCGGACCGGGTGCACGTCGTCGGCTGGCCCCGGCTCGACGACCTGATCGGCCAGGTGCCACCCCCCACCCGCCGGCTCCTGGGCGAACCGAAGCCCCGCGTCCTCTGGGCGCCGACCCACAACCGGCGCAAGCGTGGGGAGACCGGTCGCTCGACGTCGAGCTTCCCGGGCTTCGAGAACTACTTGCGGACCCTGTCCCGGTTCGCCTGGATCGACGTGTCCGTGCACCCCCGCAACCGCACCGACCACACGCCGACCGGCGCCTCGATGCCCCGCGCGGACATCGTCGTGGCCGACTTCGGCACCACGGTCTACGAGGCATGGGCCCTCGGGAAGCCGGTGATCTTCCCCCGCTGGCTGCTCGCCGACCGGATCGCCGAGCACATGCCCGGCAGCGCCGAGTCCCACATCTTCGCCCAGCGCATCGGCTACCACCCGGACTCGTTCGACGAGATGGTCGACATCATCCGCGCGCGGCCGGTCATCACCCCGGACGTGACGGCGTTCATGGACGACTACCTGGCCCCCGAGTACTTCGGACGCAGCAGCGCCCGCGTGGCCCAGGTGCTCACCGAGATCGCCGGGCGCGACGACCACTGATCGGATCAGGGCAGGGTGCGCAGCGCCCGCTTGAGCCCGGTGCGCACGTGGTCGAGGACCTCGAGGCGCGCGGTGAGCTTGTCGTTGGCCGGCACGATGTGCCACGGCGAGTCGCTGGACGACGTGCGCACCACCATCTGGTCGACGGCCTGCACGTAGGCGTCCCACTTCTCCCGGTTGCGGTAGTCCTCCTCGGTGATCTTGTGGGCCTTCTCCGGGGTGTTCTCCCGGGCCTGGAACCGGGCCAGCTGCTCCTCGGCTGAGATGTGCAGCCAGAACTTGGCCACGTAGAAGCCGTGCTCGACGAGCTGGTCCTCGAAGTCGTTGATCTCGTCGTAGGCGCGCTGCCACTCGGCCGCGGTGGCGAACCCCTCGATCCGCTCGACCAGCACCCGGCCGTACCAGGTGCGGTCGTAGATCACGAACTTCCCGGCGGCGGGCAGGTCGCGCCAGAACCGCCACAGGTAGTGGTACTTGCGCTCCTCCTCGGTGGGGGCCGCCGTGGAGATCACGCGGTAGTCGCCGGCCTCCAGCGCCTGGGTGATCCGGCGGATGGCACCGCCCTTGCCGGCGGCGTCCCAGCCCTCGAAGGCCAGGACGGTCGACAGGCCGCGGTCCCGGGCCTGTCGGGCCAGTCCGTGCACCTCTCGCTGGAGCTTGTTGAGCTCCGTGTCGTAGGTGGCCTTGTCGGTGGTTCGGGTGAGGTCCACGGTGTCCAGGACGGTGGCCTGGCGCTCTCCGGGGGAGAACAGCTGGTCGCTGACGGACACGCCCGCGGGTGCGCCCTCGGACAGCCGTGCCGTGATCGCGTTGAGGATCGTGCGGGCCACGGCGACGTCGCGGTAGCGCGCGTCGGTCGCCTCGATGACCGACCAGGGGGCGCCGGCGACCGACGTCCGGCGCAGCAGCTTCTCCAGCTTGTTCCCGCTCTCCTCGAGCAGGTCCAGCATCGCCCAGTCGCGCTGGTCGATGCGCCAGCCCTCATCGCGGTCGCCCTCGGCCTTCTTCATCCGCTTGCGCTGCTTCTTGGCCGGCGTGTGCAGGAAGACCTTGATGATCAGGGTGCCGTCGGCGACCAGGGCCTCCTGCATCTGCTCGAGATGGTCGATCGCGCGCTCGTACTGGTCGTCGGACAGCTCGCCGGCGAGGTTCTCGTGCAGCAGGCGCATGATCCCCCCGGCCATCAGGGCGATCCGGCCCCTGGCCGGCATGTCGCGCCACACCCGCCAGTAGCGCGGGCGCATCGACTCCTCGGTGCTCAGGGGGCCCATGACGTGGGTCTGGATGAAGCGGGCGTCCATCCACTCGTTGATCCGGTTCACGACCTCGTTGCCCGCGATCCGGTCGTCGCCGGCGACGAAGATGAGGACCCCGAAGTCCGCGCTCTTCAGGTCGTACTGCGCGTTGACCAGCTCGACCCGAAGCTGGGGCTCGATCTCCTTGAACTCCTGCTTCGACAGCTTGTTGCCGACCTCAGACGCCTCGAGCATGTGCCGACCTCCCGCGTTGTGGGTACCTGCGCCGACGGTACCCCCCGGGCCGAGCCGGACGTGGGGTGACGGCGCGGGCCGAGCCGGACGTGGGTCGGCGGCGCCTCGGTCGGCGCTTCAGGGGGCGGTCGGGGGCGTGCCGTCCTCGTCCTCGCGGTACCCCGCAACCGCTGTCGGCAGGGTCGGGTAGACGTTGTCCGCGCCGACCAGCCCCAGGATCCCCGCCCGCCCGAGCAGCTCGGCGAGCTCCACGTGCACCCGCGCCAGCGAGACCTCGATGTCGCGGCCCTGCAGCTCACGGACGAGCTCCTGCATCGCGCCCACGGCGGTGGAGTCGGCATCGACCATCGCCTCGCAGTTGAGCAGGACCCGGCGCACCTCGCGCCCCTCGTGCTCGTCGTCATCGACCGCCTTGAGGACGCGTGTGCGGAAGTTCTCGGCGTTGGCGAAGAACAACGGTGAGTCGTAGCGGAACACGAGCAGGCCCTCGACCTCGGTCGCGGTGGGGTACTCGCCGACGTCGTGCATGCCCGCCAGCCCGGGGACCTGGCCGAGGACCGCCGCGTGCGGCCGGGCCACCCGGGCGAGCATGGCCAGGACCGAGAGCAGGACGGCGAAACCGATCCCCACGAGGAGGTCCAGGGTCAGGACGGCGACGAACGCAGCGATGCCCAGCCAGAACTCGCTGCGCCGGAAGCTCCAGAGCCACCGGAACTCGGCGAACTCCACGATCTTGAAGGCGGCGAACACCACGAGCCCGCCGAGGGCCGCCATCGGGAAGCTCTCGAGCAGGGGACCGGCGAACAGCAGCACGCACACGACGGCCAGCGCCGTGACCAGTCCGTACGCCGGCGTCCGGGCCACCGAGACCTTGGCCAGGGCGGTGCGCGAGCCGCTGCTCGATACGGGGAACCCCGACGTGAGCCCGGCACCGATGTTGGCCATGCCCAGGGCCCGCAGCTCGGCATCCGAGTCGATCTCCTCGCCCGGTGCGGCGAACGCCCGCGCGGTCAGGACGTTGTCGGTGAAGGCGACGACGGCGATGCCCGCGGCTGGCCCGATGAGGGCGAGGAACGGCGTCAGGTCGGTGGGGATGCTCAGCGCGGGCAGACCGGCGGGTACCGTGCCCACCACCGTGACGCCGTACTGCTCGAGGTCCAGCCAGGCGGTGGCCAGCGTCGCGCCGAGCACGGCGATCAGCGGCCAGGGGGCTCGCGGCCACCGGCTGGACCCCACGAACAGCGCGACGACGACCGACAGCCCGATCGCGGCCGACGCGAGGTTCGTACCGCCGAGCTCGCCGAGGGCCGACCAGATCTGGGTCACCGGGGTTCCACCGGACACGGTGATGCCGAGGAGCTTGCCCAGCTGGCCCGCGATCATGATGACCGCGACACCGGCCAGATAGCCGATCAGCACCGGTTTGCTCAGCAGGGAGGCGACGATCCCCAGCCGCAGGATCCCGCCGATCAGGCACATCGCCCCGACGAGCAGGGCCGCGAACGCCGCCATCAGGGCGTAGGTCGCGGCATCGCCGGCAGCCAACGGGGCGAGTGCTGCGGCCGTCATGATGGCCGTGGTGGACTCCGGCCCGACCGACAGCAGCCGGGAGGTGCCCACCAGCGCGTAGATCGTCAGGGGCAGCAGGCACGCCCACAGCCCGACCACCGGGTCGAGCCCGGCCAGTGTGGCGTAGGCCATGACCTGGGGGACGAGGTAGGCCGCGACCCCGAGACCGGCGAAGACGTCGGGGCGCAGGCACGTCCGATCGAACCTGCGGACTCGCAGGTGGTTGTACGACGCCGGTCGGCCGTTCAGTCCCACGCCCCACAGTGTGCTGCCCCGAACCCGGCGGATGCGGCTCTACGCTGGGCGACATGCGTGGATTCCGCCGGCCGACCCGGATCCCTGATCCGCAGGGCCCCCCGGCGGACTCGGCGACGATCGCGATCAACCGCTCGGCGGTGGTGGGCGGCTCGGTCCCTGGGGCCCACGCCCCGCCCGATCCGGGTGCCACCGCTTCCCCCACCGCGGTGCTCGACGCCCAGGTGGCTGCGTCGCTGGTCGACCCGGGAGCCCAGACCCAGATCCTCGCGCGTGGCCCGGCGATCGCCTCCGGCCAGCCCGGCCCGACCGGCCCGACCGGGGCAGCCGACTCGGCCGGGCCGGGTCCGGCTGCACCTGCATCCGCGGCGCCGCTGGTCAGCAGACGGGTGGCCGCCGAGATCGGCATGTACACCGGCGCGGCCCTCGTGCTGGTGTCGATCGGCGGCGTTGTCGCGCGCGGCTGGGCCGCCTGGGAGCCGGCCACGCGCTGGAGCTTCGCGGGGCTGACGTGCGTGGCGCTCATCGCGGCCGGCCTGTTCGTCCGGCTGCCCTGGGCACGGGAGGTCAGCGACGAGCGTCGCCGGGCGG
Organism: uncultured Actinomycetes bacterium; assembly: GCA_963774745.1. Lineage (GTDB taxonomy): Bacteria > Actinomycetota > Actinomycetes > S36-B12 > CAIYMF01 > Prado023. Next base: position 304,207 of record CAVZGE010000003.1, read on the forward strand.
TCTCAGCGCTGCTCACCACCGGTGTCGGGGTGGCCACGGTCGGGGTGGGCGCGACGCTCGGATCCGCACAGGGCGCCCTGTCGGCGGGACCGGGCAGCGCCGTGCTGGCCGTCGGGGTCGTGCTCGCGATGCTCGCCGTCTGCGTGATCGCGAGGACCCCCGTGGCCGAGTCCGCAGTGCTCGGGGCCCTGGCCTGGGCCGCCTGGGTGGTCGTCCCACCGGGGCCGGGAACGTGGGCCGTGCTGATGGGCGTGGGCGTCGGCTGGGCCGGGCTCGGCATGCGCTGGGCCCGCGGCCGGCGCACGGCGATGGTCCTCGGCGCGGGAGTCGCGCTGGTCGCGTCGGTCGGGATGGCGGTGGGCCCGTGGGCGTGGCCGACCCGCGCCGGGCTGGCCGCGGTCGCCGCCCTCGGCCTGGGCGCCTTCCTTCGCGGCCGGGCCAACCACTGGCTCGCCCTGGGCGCCGGGGCGGCCACCGCCCTGTCCGCGTCGGTGGCCGGGGATGTCGTCGGCCCGGCACTGGCGCTGCTCATCGGCGGGCTGGCAACGATGTCCGTCTCGTGGATCGCATTGCGCAGCGCCCGCCGCGGATAGCTGACCGGGACGCCCGAAGGGCCCCGGATCCGGTCGGGATCGCGGGGCCCTTCGGTGAAGGCCAGTGTGCTGGCGTCAGAGCGGGCGGACCTGGTCTGCCTGCGGGCCCTTCTGGCCCTGGGTGACGTCGAACTCGACGCGCTGCTCCTCCTCGAGCGACCGGTAGCCGCTGGACTGGATGGCGCTGTAGTGAACGAAGACGTCTGCGGTGCCGTCGTCGGGGGCGATGAAGCCGTACCCCTTCTCGGCGTTGAACCACTTGACGGTGCCTTGTGCCATGGTGCTTCGTACTCCTCGTGCAGATGTGAGATGAGCCGCTGCTCGACCCTCTTCGTCCAACAGCGCCATCACGGTACAACACGGTCCGGGCTGTGCACGCACGCGCGCGTACACCGTCGTGTCGGGCCCGCGCAGCGGGGGGTCGGTCAGCTGGCGCGGGCCAGGCTGTACGTCAGCCAGCCACCGTCGAGGTTCACCACGTCGTACCCGAGCTGGGTCAGCAACCGGGCCGCCGTGTGCCCGCGCTGGCCGACCTGGCAGTACACGGCGACCGGGACCGGCTGCCCGGAGGCGTCCCGCGGGATCTCGGTGTGCCGTGCGCGCAGGTCGTCGACGCTCACGTTGATCGAGCCCTCGATGTGGCCGCGGCGGTGCTCGCCCGGCGTGCGCACATCCACCAGGAAGCGGTCGGTGGCGTCCACCTCGTCCCAGCCGATGGTCCGGGTGGTGCCGGCCATGATGTTCTCCGCCACGTACCCGAGCTGGTTGATCGGATCCTTGGCCGAGCCGAAGGGCGGCGCGTAGGCCAGCTCCAGGGCCGCCAGGTCGTCGGCGGTCACCCCCCCGGTGATCGCCGTCGCCAGGACGTCGATGCGCTTGTCGGTGCCGATGCCGCCCACGCCCTGGGCGCCCAGGATCTGACCCGTCTGCGGGTCGAAGAGCAGCTTGAGGCTGATCCGCTCGGCCCCCGGGTAGTAGCCGGCGTGTGAGCCGGGATGGGTGTGGATCGCCGCATGCGCCCGGCCTGAGGCCTTCAGCCGCTTCTCGTTGGCGCCGGTCACCGCCACGGTCAGGTCGAACACCTTCACGATCGCGGTGCCCAGGACCCCGCCGAAGCGGATGGTCCGACCGGCGATGGCGTCGGCCACGAGGCGGCCCTGGCGGTTGGCCGAGTTGGCCAGCGGGACCAGCGTCGGCTCGCCGGTGGTGGCATCGGACTTGTCCACCGCGTCGCCCACGGCGTAGATGTGCGGGTCGGAGGTGTGCATCTGGTCGTCGACCTTGATCCCACCCCGCGGGCCGAGCTCCAGCCCGGCTGCGACGGCCAGCTTCGTGTCGGGGCGCACGCCGATGCTCATGATGACCATGTCGGCGTCGATCTCACGCCCGTCGGAGAGCAGGACGGTCTCCGGGCGGACCTCGGTGACCTGCACGCCGAGCGCCAGGTGCACGCCGTGCTTGCGCAGCTCGGCGGCCACGATGGCGGCCATCTCCGGGTCGAGCGGTGCCATGACCTGGGTGCCGAGCTCGACGACCGTCACGTCCATGCCACGCTCGCGCAGGCTCTCGGCCATCTCCAGGCCGATGAACCCGCCACCCACGATGACCGCCGACAGCGCCGCGCCCCCGACCGCCTCCTCGCTGGAGTCGACGGACAGCAGCAGCGAGTCGACGCGCTCCTTGATCCGGTCGGTGTCCTCGATCGTGCGCAGCGTCAGCGCGCGCTCCACGCCGGGGATCGGGGGGACGATGGGGGAGGCGCCGGGGGAGAGCACGAGGTGGTCGTAGGCCTCGGTGTAGGACTCGCCGGTGGTCAGGTCCTTCACGGTGACCGTGCGTGCGGCCGGATCGATCGACGTGACCTCGGAGTTGACGCGCACGTCGAGGCCGAACCGGGCGTTCAGGCTCTTCGGGGTCTGCAGCAGGAGGTTCCTCCGGTCGGCGATCGTGCCGCCGATGTAGTAGGGCAGGCCGCAGTTGGCGAACGAGACGTACCCGCTGCGCTCGAGGACGACGATCTCGTGGGACTCGTCGAGCCGGCGAAGGCGGGTCGCGGCAGAGGCTCCGCCGGCGACGCCGCCGATGATGATGGTCTTCATGGTGCTCCTCGGGTCGGTTGCGTGATGAGCCAAGTATACCCCTAGGGGTATATCCGAAACCGGATCCACCGGCGTTCCGTGCCCCCGAGGACTGATGTGGAGCCTATCGGCCGCCTAGTCTCGGGGGCGTGCTGATCAGACACCTGACCATCGGGGGCCTGCGCTCCTACGCGCCCGAGCCGCAGCGTGTCCGCCTCGCACCGCTGACCTTGGTCTTCGGGCCCAACTCCGCGGGGAAGTCGTCACTGCTGTCGGTCCTGCCGATGCTGGCCCAGACCGCCGCCCGTCCGGACGTGCTGTCGATGTCCGGTGACCTGGTCGAGGGTGGCTCGTTCCGGATGGCCGTGCACTGCCACGACGAGGCAGCGCCCATGACCCTCGGGTTCGGGTGGACCTCGGGCGAGGGCGTTGCGCGTGATGCCGCCATCTCGTTCCGGTGGGATCCCTCCCGGCGAGCGGCGATCCGCTCGCACACCGAGCTGGCCGACGGCGATGAGCGCGCCTCGATCGAGGGGCCACGACCGTGGGGCGACCAGCCCGGCGTCGCGCTGCACCATCGGGTGACCGAGGAGTTCTGGGGCACTCTGGATCGGGTGTACTTCGTCGGGCCGATGCGCAGCCGGGCGGAGCGCACGACGTTCGTCGGCCAGGGCATCGAGGACTACGTCGGCCCATCCGGCGAGGAGATGGCCGCCATCCTGCACGGGCGACCCGACCTCGTCACGGCTGTCAACCAGTGGTGCGACCGGCTCGGACTGGGCTACCACGTGCGCATGCTCGATCCGCTCAACCAGGACCTCGTGATGACGGCCGGCGAGTTCGCGGTCCTCGCCCTGGAGGACGTGCGCCGTGACCCGCCGGTCCTGGTCTCCTCGCGCGGCGTGGGCTACGGCGTGGGCCAGCTGCTGCCGATCATCGTCCAGTCGTTGCTCACGGCGTCGGGGATGATCCTGGTCGAGCAGCCCGAGGTGCACCTGCACCCGCGGCTGCAGTCCGCGGTCGGCGACCTGTTCGTCGACACCGTGGTCTCCGGGCGGGCGCAGCTGCTCGTCGAGACGCACTCCGAGCACCTGGTGCTGCGGCTGCTGCGCAGGGTGCGCGAGGGGGTGCTCGACCCTGACGATCTGGCGATCCTCTACGTGGACCTGGACGAGGAGGGGGCGGCGTTCGTCCGGCGCCTGGAGGTCGACGCCGAGGGCGACCTGGTCGACGGGTGGCCGGGCGGGTTCTTCGACGAGCGGCTGGCCGAGGTGCTGGGCGGGCGCTCGTGACCGACAGGGCCGCGCTGCCCCGCCGGACGGTGTTCGGCGTGGCGATCTCCACGAGCGCGTTGGGCGACCGCTCCGAGGATCCCGCCCTGCGCCGCGCCATCCACGAGGAGCTCCTCGAGGACCTCGCCGTGCACGGCCGGCTCGTCTTCACCTCCCAGGAGCACCTCGACCTCTTCGTCGCTGCGGTCGGGCGGCTCCCGACGTCGCTGGCCAAGGCCTGGGAGGTGGTGCTCTCCAGCCGCCGGGTGCAGGTGGGGATCGCCCGGCCGCCCCTCGACGAGCTGCTCAGCGACATCCTCGACCCGGGCCTGATCGACTCCGAGCTCTCCGACGACCTCGAGCTCGTGCTCGTCGAGGCCGACCAGGCCGAGCTGCTCGGCGTCGCCGCGGACGAGTTCTCCGCCATCACCCCGTCGGGGCTGGTGGAGATCGGGCGGATCACCACCGCCGGGCGGACCGCCGTGCTCATGGCCGCGCGCCAGGTGCTCGACGCGCCGCTGCGCGAGGGGGTCAACCGCGAGGTGGAGTGGAAGGAGCGCTTCGGGCCGCTGTGCGCGGAGAGCAGGCCCCTGGTCATCTACGACAAGTTCGTGGGCCAGCAGACGGTGCGCCGGTACCTGTACAACCAGGGGACCGGCGACGGTCTGACCTGGTTCCTCGCGCGGGTCGGGATGACACCGGGGCGCCGGGTTCGGATCATCACGGCGGTCACCGACTCGGTGGACCGCGGCCAGCGCTTCGACGAGGAGGCGATGGTGACCGGGTTCCTGCGGATGATGGCCTCGATGGCCGACCGGGACCTGCGCCTGGAGCTGGTGCTCGTGCCGGAGCGGTCGCGCGGGGAGAAGGGGCGCGGCGTCGAGCGGTTCGGCCACGACCGGCACCTGCGGTTCGGCGAGCGGGCAGCGCTGGCCCTCGGTGCGGGGATGCAGACCTTCGCCAACGCGACGTTCCGCGAGACGGTCACGGTCGCCCGGCTGCCGATCGCCGACGCCAAGGCCCGGGAGGAGCGTTCTGTGAAGGCCGCACTGCGCCCGCCGGAGGGCGGCTGGCTCGGCTGAACCCGCCACCTCGCGGCCGTTGCCGTCGAAAGGCGGGAGTCACCCTCCCCTGAGGCCCGTAGGTGACCAACCGTGCGCTCGTTCGCGTCGATCCCGGCCGCGCCGTTCCGGGTCTTCCGACCGGAACGGGCGCGGGGTCCCCCACGGGCCCCGACGGCCGGCCCGGGCTCGACGGGAACGGCCGCGAGGTCGGCCTGGATGCCCGGTGCCCGACGTGCGGCGGGGTTGCCCGGCGCTCGTCCCGTGGTCGCGTACGGTGTCGGGCATGGCCGATGGCGACGGGCGCAGCCCCGATGGCCCCGTTCCCGGGGCGGTTCCCGAGGGCGACGACCCACTGGCCGCCGAGCCGGCGACGGGGCGCAAGCGCCCGATCTGGTTGGCAGCCCTGGCCGCGCTCATCACCTTCCTGGCCCTCTACGGGGCGTACTCGCGGCAGAGCTCCGACGGCGGCGGCGCCGACTCCCCGGAGAGCCCGGCGGGGCTGTTCCAGCAGGCCCAGGCGCAGGGGACGTCGCTGACGGCGGTGGGCCGCACGACCGGTCTGGCGCAACCTTGCACGGCCTGGTTGCTGGACGTCGGTGCTGGTGGCGGGGCCGACGCCTATGCCGTGACCACGGCGCGCTGCGTCGGCCAGGCCGACGCCGCCACGATCATGGCCGATGCCGACCTGGATGACGCGAGCGTCGAGTTCAACGCGTTCGCACCGCTGACCACCGCGAAGCAGGCAGACCTGGTCAAGGCCCCCATCGAGGCCGTCGAATGGGCCTCGGCCCGGGGCACGGACCTCGCTGTGCTGCGCCTGGGGACGACCTACGGCGAGCTCGATGCGCGGGGGGTGCGCCCGATCGATCCGGTGGCTGCCCCGGAGGCGCGGGCGGAGATCCTCATCGCGGGAGTCCCGGTCGAGGGGATCGAGACGAACCAGCAGTACCTGCGCGGGAGTCGCTGCCAGGTCGGGCAGACGACCGACGTCCTCGAGGACGGACTGCTCTGGCGAGCGCTCCAGGGCTCGGACTGCGCCGGGATCCTCGGTGGGTCCCAGGGGTCGGCGGTGTTCAACCCCGCGGGGGAGGCGGTCGCCATGGTCAGCACGACGACCATCGGCTCGACCCAGGGGACCGCGTGCGCCCTGGGACGTGCATGCCAGGTCGCCGACGACGGCGGCATCTCGGTCCAGGAGGACACCAGCTACATGGTGCCCGTTGCGGACCTGGCCGGGTGCTTCCCGGAGGGCACGTTCAGGATCGGCGAGGGCTGCGCCCTGGAGGATCCGGCGGCCGCGCTCCCGGCCAGGGCGGCCGCGCCGGTCGCCAAGCCGGGGTCGACGGTCGCTGTCCAGCTCGAGGGGGACCTGCCGGCGGGGTTCGCGACGACTGCCGACATCGAGGTCAAGCAGGGGCCCGTGGGCACGGTCGACTGCACTGCTCCGGACGGTTGGCTGCCCGCTGGCGTTGCGGCTGCCCTTGCGGCCGCCGAGGCCGGCGTGCCCCAGGAGGCCGCACTCCCCACTGGTGGCGGGACGTCGGCGAGTGCGGAGCCTGAGGTGGACGTGTCGGCTGGGGCCAGCGCGGAGGCGTCCCCGAGTCCTGTGGCTGGGGCAGGGCCCGGGTCGGGGGGCGCCGTCCCCACCGATCCGGGGCAGTGGGTGTACCCGGTCATCCTCCCGACCGACGAGGGCTTCACCCTGGTCTGCGTCGGGTCGGCCGGCCAGCCCACCGAGATCGTGATCGGGGCCGACGGCACCGCGCCCGACCCGGCGACCATCGAGCTGACCACCACCGGGGTCGAGGGCGGGGTGCAGGTGGAACCGGTCTTCGATCCCCCGGAGCTCAGCCAGTTCCGCTGGGTCAGCGGCCCGGTCGACTCGATCGACTGCACGACCGCCGAGGGCTACGTCGAGTACCGCCGCGTCCCGGCGACCATCCAGGCCGCCGACCTGCCGAGCATGGTCTGTGTGATCGGCATGGACGCGGCGGGCAACGAGTCGAAGCCCGCTGCCATCAGGGTGGAGTGACGGGGCGTCCGGGCCGCCCCGGCGACCGCACCGGAACCCCGCGAGCGGACGTGGGCGCGGGGTCGATGTGTCCTGCTCGTCGAGGGGCGCGCCGAGTCGACGGCTGACAGGATGGCCGTCATGAGCGACCCCACCCTCGGCCAGTTCACGTCCGCCGTTGCCGCTGCCCTGCCGGGCATCCGCGCCGACCTCGAGGATCTCGTCCGGATCCCGAGCGTCAGCCGCGAAGGGGCGACCTCCCCGGATGTCGCGCGTAGCGCGGAGACTGTCGCAACGCTGCTGGCGGACCTGGGGATGCCCGACGTGCGCGTCCTCGAGGCCGATGACGGGGCTCCGGCCGTGGTCGCGCGGATGCCGGCCCCGGACGGCGCGCCCACCGTGCTGCTCTACGCCCACCACGACGTGCAGCCCGCCGGCAACCTCGCCGACTGGCACAGCGATCCGTTCGAGCCGGTCGAGCGTGGCGGCCGGCTCTACGGTCGCGGCGCGGCGGACGACAAGGCCGGCATCATGGCCCACGTCGGGGCGCTGCGAGTGCTGCAGGCGGCCTACCCGGACGGGCTGCCGGTCGGCGTGACGGTGTTCGTGGAGGGGGAGGAGGAGGTCGGGTCGCCGACGTTCGGCCCGTTCCTCGAGGAGTACGGCGACCTCCTGGCCGCCGACGTCGTCGTGATCGCGGACTCGTCGAACTGGGAGGTCGACGTCCCGGGGTTCACCACCTCGCTGCGTGGGCTGGTCGAGGTGTTCGTGGAGGTGCGCACGCACGCCGGCGAGCAGCACTCGGGCGTGTTCGGCGGGCTGTTCCCGGATGCGCTGACCGCACTCTGCCGCGTGCTGGCCGGGCTGCACGACGCCCAGGGCCGGGTGGCGGTACCCGGGTTGGTGCACGGACCGGTGCCGACCGTCGACCTCGACGAGGCCGCGCTGCGCGCCGAGGCTGGGGTTCTCGAGGGCGTGGCCTCGATCGGCGAGGGCACGGCGGCCAACCGCATCTGGTCCATGCCGGCCGTGACCGTGCTGGCCATCGACGCCCCGCGGACCGAGGCCGCGGCCAACGTCCTGCTGCCGATCGCGCGCGCGAAGGTCAGCATGCGGATCGCGCCCGGGCAGGACCCCGCCACCGCACAGCGGGCGCTGGCCGACCATCTCGTCGCGAGCGCCCCGTGGGGGGTGACCGTGACGTGCGTGCCCGGGGCCGCTGGCAACGCCGTGGCGCTGGTGCCCACCGGGCCGCACGCCGACATCGCCCGGGTGGCGTTCACCGAGGCCTGGGACGGCACCGAGCCGGTGCACATGGGGATCGGCGGGTCGATCCCGTTCATCGCCGACATCGCGGCGAAGTTCCCGGAGGCGACGATCCTCGTCGTCGGCCCCGGCGATCCGGCGGCGAGCTGGCACGGACCCGACGAGAGCGTGGACCTCGAGGTGCTGCGCCGGCTCACGCTGGCCGAGGTGCTGCTGCTGGCGCGTCTGGGGCAGTGACGGCCAGTCAGCCCCCTGCGATGTCCACTGACCCGATCGGGTGACGGAGCCTGATCCAGCACCACACGCTCAGTGACCGAGGGATACCATCAGCGCGTCACATCTGGTGGCAATCGGGCAGGGGATCTCATGCGTGCGCTCACACGACGCTCCAATCGGCGGTCACAGGTGACGGTGGTCGGGTTGTTGACACTGATGTTGGTGATCAACGGCCCGATGGCCACCGGCCTGTCCATGACCGACACCCCCGAGCCGGAGCCGGCGGTCACCCAGCCGGTCGAGCCGACCCCCGAGGCAGCCGCCGCGGAGGTCGACGTCCCCGACGTCCCCGAGGCGCCCGCCGACCCGGCTGCCGGATCGATCGAGCCTGACCCGACGGGGTCCACCGCCGACGACGGCCAGGCCCCGATGGTCGACCCGGTCGAGGATGTCGACGAGTCCACCGCCCCGCAGGACCAGGCCCCGATGGTCGACCCGGTCGAGGACGAGGTGGCCACCGATGCCACGGATGAGCCCTCCGCAGGTGCCGAGATCGATGACTTGTCCGTGCCGGCGGTGGAGGCCGACTCCGCGGCGGTGACCGCGCCCATCGGGATCATGCCGTTGGCCGTACCGCCCGCCACCGGCAACGACGCCGTGATCACGGTGAAGGTCGGCGGCGACCGTGTCGGCCAGACCGCGGTTGATGGGCTCGGCGGGGTCAGGTTGCAGCTGTACGACGGCGCAGATGGCGGGCCCACGACTCCAGTGGGTGACGCGTGGGCCACATGCACCTCCGACAGTGACGGGGACTGCAGCTTCGTCGTGCCCGAGACCCAGCAGCGCGGGGCGAACCGCGACCGACGGTTCTGGGTCGTGCGGACCGGCACCCCGTCGGGATGGTTCAGCCTCAACCCGGACACGTTGAAGACCGGACCCTCCTTCCAGAACACGCCCTACCGGTTCCGGACCGACGACGAGCTCCGCCGGGGTGAGACATACAGCTCCACATCCGACTTCATGGTGGGCACTGGCGACTCCAACCGGGCTGCCTCCGGGGGCATCTGGCAGGTGTCGCGCAACAACCCGGTGTTCCCGGCCAAGTGCGGCCTGAACGTGGCCCTGGTCCTCGACCTCTCGGGCTCGGTCGGGTCGGCGCTGCCGGACCTGCAGGCGGCAGCGCGCACCTTCACGAACTCCCTGGTCGGCACCCCCTCGCAGGTTGCGTTGTTCACCTTCGCATCCAGCGCCCCCGCCAACACCACCAACAACCAGAACCGGCCGCTCACCTCGGTCTCCCTGCAGTCCGGCGCGGACACCGTCAACGGATGGATCAACGGGACCACCTCGGGCGGTGGCACGAACTGGGACCGAGCCTTCTCCCAGGTCGCGGCCAGCACATCGGCGTTCGACATCGCCGTCGTCATCACCGACGGGAACCCGACCTTCTACCAGAACGCGCAGGGCCCGGGCGACTTCACCCGCTTCCGCGAGATGGAGAACGGCATCTTCTCGGCCAACGCCGTCAAGGCCGGCGGCACCCGGATGATCGCCTTCGGCGTGGGCGCCGGCGTGAGCGGGAACCCCGCCAACCTGCAGGCCATCTCCGGCACGACGGCGGGCAGCGACTACTACCAGACGACCGACTACGCACAGGCCGGACAGGCCCTGCGCGAGCTCGCGCTGGGCAACTGCAAGGGCACCATCACGGTGGTCAAGCAGGTGCTGCCCCCCGGCCTCGCGGACCTGAGCGGTGGCACTCCTGCCGGCGGCTGGACGTTCACGACCCAGGGCAGCACGAGCGTCACCGTCGCGCCCCAGTCCGGGACGACGGCCGACGACACTGGTGCGGTGAGCTTCGACCTCACCTTCGGCCAGGGGACGTCCAGCGGTCCGATCACCGTCACCGAGACCATCCAGAGCGGCTACACGCTGGTGCCGCAGGCCGGCCTGAACGCGACCTGCCGACGACTGGACACATCGGCGCCGGTCACCGTCACCAACAGCGGTGGCTCCGGCTTCCTGGTGCAGGGTCAGCGAGACTTCCCGATCAGCTGCCTGGTGTACAACCGGGCGCCCTCGCCAACCGCGTCAGTGGTCGTGAACAAGTCGTGGGTCGTGAACGGGGTCACCTATCCCGAGGGCCAGCAGCCGGAGGGGCTCGAGGCCACCCTCCTCGTCGACGGCACGCAGCTCGGTTGGGGCGTGCGCCGCGGCGGCTACGAGCGGGGCGATCAGGTGACGATCGACGAGAGCGTGAGGATCGAGCGCGGCCAGTGCCTCCTGACCTCGAGCCGGGTCACCGCCGCCAACGGGGCGACGGTGGACCTGGGACTGCCCTACACCGCCACGCTCGCGGCTGGCGACAACACCTACGGGATCACGAACACCGTGGACTGCCCCACGCGGCTGACCCTGGCCAAGACAGTGGTGGGCGGGAATGCGGACCCCGCCAGCTGGAACCTGTCCGCGACCTCGTCTCCGGCGACCGGGGACCCCACCGGACCCGTGCTCCCGGGTCCGAGTGGGACGACCGGCGTGAGCGCCCCGGTCACCCCTGATGCTCGGTACGCCCTGTCCGAGTCCGGCGGGGACCCGCTCTACGTGCAACGTGTTGGACTCGGCTACGACCCGGCGAACCAGGTGCCCGGCTCGACGGTCAGTTGGACCTGCCAGGAGGTGGACGGCAACGGTGTCGTCATCCCCGGATTCGCCGATGGACTCAACGGTGGCGTGCGCGTCCCGTTGGGCTTCTCCGTCCGGTGCACCGCGCTCAACGAGACCGCGAGCCTGACCTTGGTCAAGGAGGTCGTCGGCGGCGGTGCCCAGCCCTCGGACTGGCGCCTGACCGCGACCCCGACGGGCACGCCGCCGCAGGGTGTCAACCCGGTCAGTGTCACCGGGGCGTCCCAGGCCGACGCAGTCGCGTTCAACGTCCGTCCGGGGCAGGAGTACCGGCTGACGGAGGTCGGGAAGGACGGATTCACCCTGACCGGTATCCGGTGCGTCGAAGCGGGGCTCCCCAGGCCCTCGGTCGGGGACTCGATCATCCTCGCCGCCGGTGCTGAGATGACGTGCACGTTCACCAACACGCGGGACACGGCCAGCGTGGAGGTGACGAAGGTGTTCGCCAAGCCGGCGGACCTGACGTTGTCGTCGGGGTTCAAGTTCGTGATCCCGGTCGACTGCACCGTGGACATGTTCGATCAGGTGGTGGAGTTCACGGCAGCGGACATCACGGCGAATCCGCAGGCCCTGACCAGGACGATCAACGACGTTCCCACGGGCACGGTGTGCACGGTCACCGAGACCGCCCCGGTGGTGCAGCCCGGGTGGACCTGGGGTGCACCGTCGTTCGATCCGGAGAACGCGACCCAGGACGCGGCCGTGGTCACGGTGACCAAGGGCCAGACGGTTGCGGCGACGGTGACCAACACGATCAGCCGCAACCAGCACCAGGTGACCCTGCAGAAGGCGTGGGTCAACGCTCGGGGTGGCGACACCGCGGCCCTGACGATCGCGGGCGGTCTGCGCGACAGCGGCCAGCCGACCGCCACATCGACGGCCACTGGCGCGACCGGCACGGTCCTGGACAGCACGAACGTCGCCACCGCGACGGTCCGGGTCGGCGACACGGTGACGGTGACCGAGGTCCTCGGTGCTGGAAACGCCAGCAAGTACGGCTCGACGCTGGCCTGCACGTCGGGCAACGTGACGGTCACGGTCGATGACAGGGGCAGCTTCCAGATGCCCGACGCACCCGTGAGCTGCACCTTCACCAATGACCGCTCGGTGGCGGTTCCGACCCAGCCGACGGTCACCGCCGAGATCTGCGACCCGAGTGTGCCGGGTGCACAGCTTCCCGGCTCGATCACCATTCCAGCGAACCCCGACTACGCGTACTTCATCGATGGCGCGGCCACAGCGGCGGGCACGTACCCGAAGCCCGCCGGCAGCTACAAGGTGGTCGCCCAGTTGATCGTGACCGCTCCAGCGGCGGCCGCAGGGTTCGGTGGGGTGCAGCAGCTCGCCGCCCAGGACCTCTACACGTGGACGGTGCTGGTCCCCGGTTCGCCGGTGTGTCCGGTCCTGGTCAAGGAGTCCAGCCCGGCAACGGGCCAGCCCGTGGTCACCGGCCAGACGGTCGGCTACTCGATCACCGTCAGGAACGGTGGCGACACGGCAGTCGTCGGCGAGACGCTCGTCGATACCCTGCCGACCGGCGTCGAGCTGATCTCGGGCTCGATCAACCCGAGCAATGGCGTCTACAACGCTGCCGCCCGGACGATCACCTGGAAGCTCGACCTCGCGGCAGCCTCGGGGACCACTCCGGCCACGGCCACGTTCACCTATCAGGTGACCGTCACCAGGACCTCGGGGTCCATCGTGAACTCGGTCAGCTGGGTCGAGCGCAGCCTCACGGCAAGCACGACCCACCCGGTCACGCAGGGCACTGTCGGCGGAATCGAGGAGACCCCGGACGAGCCGGACAATGCGGTCGGTGGGTCCGAGGATCTGCCCACGACTGGTGCGGACGACGCAGTCAGCGTGGCGGGCATCGGCCTGCTGGCGATGGTCCTCGGCGGGTTGATGGTTGGTCTCGGCCGCCGTCGCCGTGGACAGGGGTGACCTTCTCGCTCGGGTGACCCCGGACGGCCGGGCAGGTGCCCGGGCGCCCGGTCCCGACGAGGGGCCGGGCTCGGGGGTGCCCGGTACCGCCTCGCGGCGCCCCCGGACGCGGCGCCCGTCCGTCAGCCCGCGGCCGGGCTGGTCCGCCGCGCGGTGTAGAGCCACGCGTACGGCAGGCCGATGAGCAGTGCCCCGCCGACCCAGTTGCCCAGGGTCGCCGGGATCAGGTTGGCCGTCAGGAACTGGGTGACCGTGATGTCCGCCCCGCTGAGCATGGCCGCCGGGATGAAGAACAGGTTGGCGATGCTGTGCTCGGTCCCCAGCGCCACGAACGCCATCACCGGGAACCAGATCCCGAGGATCTTGCCGGTCGTGGACCGTGACGAGTAGGCCTGCCACGCTGCGACGCACACCAGCATGTTGGCCAGGATGCCCTTGCTGAACACCTCGATCCAGCTGTGCGAGACCTTGCCGTCGGCCAGGGCCAGGAGGTAGGCCGTCCACGGCTCGTCGGCGCCCAGGAGCCCGCCGGACCACCCCAGCAGCGCGAGGCCCACCGCGCCGACGGCGTTCGCGAGGTAGGCCACCACCAGCAGTCGCAGCATCGCCGAGCCGGACACCCGACGGCGGTGCCACGGCACCATCTGCGTGGCGCAGTCGGACGTGAACAGCCCCGCCCCGGTGAGCATGACCGCGATGAACCCCACGGGGAACACCGCGCCCATCACCAGCCGCGCGAGCCCTGGGTCGGTGGCCACCAGCTCGGTCGACCCGCCCGCCACGACGATGGCCAGCAGCGCACCCACAGCGATGAACATCCCACCGATCACGGACATCACGGCCAGCTTCGAGTTCGGCAGCGCGGACTTGGTGACGGCGGCCTCGTCGATCGTGTCGACGGTTGCGGCCGGCGAGCGGGCTTCAGACACGGGCGAGACGCTCCCTGTGAGGATCCGGGTGACCTCCGCGGTCCCCGCGCGGCGCGGCGTCCTCGGCACCCCAGGCGCCGCGCCCGCCGACGACAACGCGCGAACTGGGTGCCCCCGGCAGGATTCGAACCTGCGCGCATGCCTCCGGAGGGCACCGCTCTATCCCCTGAGCTACGGGGGCCAGGGCATCGCCCATCCTACCGACCACCCCCCGCGCCCCCAAATCTGCGCCGATGCCCACCGCACTACGATTGCGCCATGACCCCCGACGCCCTGGCCGCCCTCGTCTCGGCCTCCGTGACCGATCTCATCGAGCAGCACAAGCTGTGCCTGCCGAAGGGGTACCGCGTCAACGCCACCGTCGAGCGTCCCAAGAACCGTGAGCACGGCGACTACGCCACGAATGTCGCGATGACCCTGGCCAAGCCGGCCCACACGCCACCGCGCGCCATCGGCGAGATGCTCGCGGCACAGCTCTCGTCGAGTCCCGCGATCGCGCACGCGGAGGTCGCCGGCCCCGGATTCGTCAACATCACGCTCGAGGCCGCCAGCCAGGGCGAGGTCGCCTCGCGGATCGTGGTCGAGGGGGCCCACTACGGGCAGGGCACCAGCCAGCACGGGCGCTGGATCAACATCGAGTTCATCTCCGCGAACCCGACCGGTCCGATCCACCTGGGGCACACGCGCTGGGCGGCCGTCGGGGATGCGATCGCCCGGGTGCTGGCCGCGCAGGGCGCGGACGTGACCCGCGAGTTCTACATCAACGACCGGGGCGTGCAGCTGGATCGCTTCGGCGAGTCGATCATGAACGCCGCACACGGGCGGCCGGCACCGGATCAGGGGTATCACGGCGGCTACATCAAGGACATCGCTGCGGAGATCGTGGCCAACGACTCCGGCATCGTGAAGCTGCCCGTCGACGAGCAGCTCGTGATCTTCCGTGAGCTCGGCTACCGGACCATGCTCGAGGCCCAGCAGGAGAGCCTGACCCGCTTCGCCACGCACTTCGACGTCTGGTACTCCGAGCGCACCCTGCACGAGTCGGGCGCCGTCGAGAACGCCTTCGTCAAGCTGCGCGAGCAGGGGCACATGTACGAGGCAGACGGTGCCGTCTGGCTGCGCACGAGCGACTTCGACGACGACAAGGACCGCGTCCTGGTCAAGGCCGACGGCGAGCTGACCTACTTCGCCTCCGACACGGCCTACTACGTCGACAAGCGCAACCGCGGGGCCGACCTGTGCATCTACCTGCTCGGCGCCGACCACCACGGCTACGTCAACCGGCTGCGCGCGGTCGCCGCGTGCGCCGGGGACGACCCCGACACCACCATCGAGGTCCTCATCGGGCAGCTGGTCAAGATGGTCAAGGGCGGCGAGGAGGTCCGGCTGAGCAAGCGCGCGGGGAACATCATCACGATCGACGACCTCGTCGACGAGGTGGGCACCGACGCCGCGCGCTACTCGTTGATCCGCTACCCGGTGGACTCGCCGCTGGTCCTGGACGTGGACCTGCTGCTGAAGCGGACCAACGACAACCCCGTCTACTACGTGCAGTACGGCTCGGCCCGGATCGCCTCCGTGCTGCGCAACGCCGCGGAGCTGGGCATCGACTGGCGCAACTCGGCGTTCGACCCCGCCCTGCTGGCCAGCGAGCGGGAGAACGACCTGCTCGGGGTCCTGGCCGAGTTCCCGCGGGTGGTCGCCAGCGCCGCCGAGCTGCGCGAGCCGCATCGGATCGCGCGGTACCTGGAGCGCCTGGCGACCGCGTACCACCGCTTCTACGACGTGTGCCGGGTCCTGCCGATGGGCGAGGAGCCGGTCGAGCCGCTGAACATCGCGCGCCTGTGGTTGTGCGCCGCCTCACGCCAGGTGCTGGTGAACGGGCTGGGCCTGCTGGGGGTCTCCGCGCCCGAGCGGATGTAGCCGGTGACTGGTCCGGGGCGGCCGGGCGATCCGGGGGAACCGCCGGAGCCGGCCGAGCGGGTCCGCGAGGAGGGTGGCTCGCCGGCGCTCGTGCGCTGGACCGAGCGGATCGACGACCGCGCACCCGAGGCCGGCGACCAGGTCGGCTTCTGGGTCGCGGTCTACGCCCGCTTCACCCGGCACCGGGGGTCGGTGCTGGCCGGTGGGCTGGCCTTCTTCGCGCTGCTGTCGCTGGTGCCCGCGGTGCTCTCCCTGGGTGCGGTCGTTGCCATGTTCCTCGACCCGGCGCGGTTCGTGGCCAGTGTCGAGGACGCCTTCGCGTCGAACCCGGAGTCTCCTTGTCGCCCTGCAGCCGTTCCTCGACCAGATCGCCGCCCTGAGCCCCACGCGTCCCGGCTCCCTCGGCCTGGCCGGGATCGTCGGATTCGTGCTCTCGCTGTACGCGGCCAGCCGCTTCGTGTACGTGGGGCGCCAGGTCCTGGACATCGCCTTCGAGCTGGAGCCGCAGTACCCGAGCCTGCTCAGCCGGGCGATCGCGGTCCTGATCACGCTGGTGACGGAGGTGGTCATCATCGCGGGAGTGGTCGCCCTGACGCTGGTCCCGCGGCTCCTGGACGCCCTCGGCGTGGGGGAGACGTGGAGCCAGGGGATGCGCTACGCCCGCGGACCGGCGGCCGTCGTGGCCATCTACCTGATGCTGACCGCGGCCATGCGCTTCGGGATCCGCGCCCGCCGCGCGGTGGGCTGGCTCAACGTCGGTGCCGCGCTGGGCACCGTGCTGATCGTGCTCGGGACCGTGGGCCTGGGCTGGTACCTGTCGGTCTCCTCGACCTACTCCCAGATCGTGGCGGTCCTCGGCGGCGTGATCGCGCTGGAGATCTGGCTGTACCTGATCGGCCTGGCCATCGTCGGATCTGCGGAGATCGAGGGGATGCGCCTCGGCTTCCGTCGTCGCGACGTGGGGCCCCCGCAGGATCTCCCGACGAGCGCGGAACCTGCCTGACGCGCTCGGGATCCCGACCGTCCCGGGGAACCCGTGGGGGTTGCCCGGGTTCGCCACCGCGGGGGTGGGTTCGCCCTAGGATCACGCCATGCGCGCACATCCCGCCGGCCCGATGCACGGCGACTACGCCCAAGCCGCCTCGATCCCGGCCGTCCCCGATGCCGGCCTCATGGCCCGGATCGACCCGCAGATCTGGCCGGCGACGGCCCGCCGCGATGCCACCGGGACGCTGGTGATCGGGGGGGTGTCCGTCCGCGACCTCGCTGCGACCCATGGGACTCCGGCGCTGATCCTCGACGAGGCCGACTTCCGCGCCCGCGCCGCCGCGTTCCAGTCGGCCTACAGCGACCGCGACGTCCCGGGCAGCGTGTCGTTCGCGGGCAAGTCCTTCCTGAGCGCGACCACCGTCCGGTGGCTGGCCGAGGAGGGCCTCGGCCTGGATGTGTGCACCGGTGGTGAGCTGGCCCTGGCCTGTGCAGCCGGGTTCCCGGCCGAGCGGATCAGCCTGCACGGCAACAACAAGGACGACGCCGAGCTGCGAGCCGGCCTCCGCGCCGGGGTGGGCCGCTACGTCATCGACTCACTCGAGGAGGTCGACCGGCTGGCCGACCTCGCGGGCGCTGCGGGAGTGGTCGCCGACGTGCTGGTCCGGGTCACGACCGGGGTCGAGGCACACACCCACGAGTTCATCGCCACGGCCCACGAGGACCAGAAGTTCGGCCTCTCCCTGACCTCCGGTGCCGCCCGCGAGGCGGTCCTGGCCGTGACCAGGCGGCCCGAGCTCCGCCTGGTCGGCATCCACAGCCACATCGGGTCCCAGATCTTCAACACGTCCGGCTTCGAGGTGGCCGCCCACCGCGTGGTCGGGTTCATCGCCGACCTGCGCGCGGATGCGGGCATCTCGGTCGCCGAGCTCAACCTCGGCGGCGGCATGGGCATCGCGTACCTGCCGACCGACGACCCGGTGGCGCCCGTCGGGATGGCTGAGGCCCTGCGGGTGATCGTGGCCGGCGAGTGCGCCCGGCGCGGGATCGAGGTGCCGCTGATCGCGGTCGAGCCGGGCCGGGCCATCGTCGGCCCCAGCATGGTCACCCTCTACGAGGTGGGCACGATCAAGCCGGTCGAGTACCGGACCGGAGCCTGGCGCACGTACGTCTCGGTCGACGGCGGGATGAGCGACAACATCCGCACCGCGCTCTACGACGCCGACTACACGGTCGTCCTGGCCTCCCGGGTGTCCTCGGCGCCGGCGATGCTCACCCGCATCGTCGGCAAGCACTGCGAGTCCGGCGACATCGTGGTCCGTGACGCGTGGTTGCCCTCCGACCTCGCCCGCGGGGACCTGCTGGCCGTGGCGTCCACCGGCGCGTACTGCCGGGCGATGGCCTCCAACTACAACATGATCGCCCGGCCCCCCGTGGTGTCGGTGCGCGGGGGCGTGGACCGGATCGTGCTGCGCCGCGAGACCGAGGCGGACCTCTTCGCCCTCGACGCCGGGCTGGTCGACGCACCCGACTGACTGGCGCGACGGCGTGTGCTGTCGATTCGGACCTTGGCAGCGTCGGAATCGACAGCATGTGGGGCACTCGGGTCGTCAGCGAGTCGGGCGCACCCGCGCTCGTGAGAGAATCTGGGCGCGTCCAGCCGCGCCGTTCTCCGCGGGGGACACGTCCCGACCAGCAAGGAGTTGCGTCATGGCACCGCCCCCCGAGAAGTTGTCCGTCGTCGTGCTCGGCGGCGGGACCGTGGGAGCCCAGGTGGTGCGGCTGCTCGAGGAGCAGGCCGACCACCTCGCGGCCCGCGTGGGGGCCCGCCTGGTCGTGACCGGCGTGGGCGTGCGCGACGTGGCGCGCGAGCGTCCGGGCATCCGACCCGAGCTGCTCAGCGCCGACCTGCAGGCCCTGCTGGACACCGACCCGGACCTCGTCGTGGAGCTCATGGGTGGCATCGAGCCGGCCAGGGAGCTGATCCTGCGGGCCCTCAAGGGCGGGGCCTCGGTCGTCACCGCGAACAAGGCGCTGATCGCCACCGAGGGGGCTGCGCTGCACGCCGCAGCCGGGGAGGCCGGCGTCGACCTGTCCTACGAAGCGGCCGTGGCCGGGGCGATCCCGCTGCTGCGCCCGTTGCGCGAGTCGCTGGCGGGTGACCGGATCCGCCGCGTCCTGGGCATCGTGAACGGCACCACCAACTACATCCTGACCCAGATGGAGTCCTCAGGAATGTCCTTCGCGGCGGCCCTGGCCGAGGCCCAGGCGCTGGGCTACGCCGAGGCCGACCCGACGGCCGACGTCGAGGGCCTCGACGCCGCCGCGAAGGCGGCCATCCTGGCCTCGATCGCCTTCCACACCCGCGTCACGCTCGCCGATGTGGACGTCGAGGGCATCACGGCGATCTCGGCGCAGGATGTCGCTGCCGCCGACGAGATGGGCTACGACATCAAGCTGCTGGCGATCGCTGAGCTCATCGAGGAGTCTGCGGGCACGGGGGTCAGCGTGCGCGTGCATCCCACGCTCGTGCCCCGGACCCATCCACTGGCGGGGGTCCGGGACGCGTTCAATGCCGTCTTCATCGAGGCCGACGCCGCAGGTCAGGTGATGTTCTACGGCCGCGGGGCAGGGGGCGCCCCAACCGCCAGCGCCGTGCTCGGCGACATCGTGACCGCCGCACGCAACCGGGTCACCGGGTCCACCGGGCCGGGGGAGTCCGCCTACGCGCAGCTGCCGGTCCTGCCCATGGGAGCGGCCACGACCGCGTACTTCGTCCACCTGCAGGTGCTGGACCGCCCGGGTGTGCTGGCCGGAGTCGCCGGGGTGTTCGCCGCTCACGGTGCCAGCATCCGGAGCATGACCCAGAAGGGCGAGGGCGACCAGGCTGAGCTGCTGATCCTGACCCATCCGGGTCGCGAGGCAGACCTGGCGGCGACCGTCGCGCAGTTGCGGGACCTGGACTACGTCGACGAGGTCGTCGGGTTCATGCGGGTGATCGGGGCAGCGCAGTGAGCGCCGCGGCGAGCCTGCGGGCGGGGGGAGCCCGGCCGTGGCGTGGCGTCATCACGGAGTACCGCGCACGGATGCCGCTGCCCGACGGCGCGCCGGTGATCACCCTCTGCGAGGGCGGCACGCCACTGGTGGAGTCCGGCTGGCTCTCCGAGCTGACCGGCTGCCGGGTGCTGCTGAAGTTCGACGGCGGCAACCCGACGGGATCGTTCAAGGACCGCGGGATGACCATGGCCATCTCCATGGCCGCCCACGAGGGCGCGCAGGCAGTCATCTGCGCGTCGACCGGGAACACCTCAGCCTCGGCGGCCGCCTATGCTGCGAAGGCGGGGATGACCCCGGCGGTGCTGGTGCCCGCAGGCAAGATCGCCATGGGCAAGCTCGCCCAGGCCATTGCCCACGGTGGGCAGCTGCTGCAGCTCGACGGCAACTTCGACGACTGCCTGAGGCTGGCCCGCGAGCTGTCCGACGCGTATCCGGTCGCGCTGGTGAACTCGGTCAACCCGGCCCGGATCGAGGGTCAGAAGAGCGCGGCGTTCGAGATCGTCGACACCCTCGGGGACGCCCCGGACATCCACGTCCTGCCCGTGGGGAACGCGGGCAACATCACGGCCTACTGGAAGGGCTACCGCGAGTACGCCCGCGATGACCTGGCCACGCGGACCCCCCGGATGTGGGGCTTCCAGGCCGAGGGGGCGGCGCCCATCGTGCGCGGCGCCCCGGTGGCAGACCCCGAGACGATCGCCACGGCGATCCGCATCGGCAACCCCGCATCCTGGGAGTTCGCCGTGGCCGCCCGGGACGAGTCCGGTGGCCGGATCGACATGGTCAGCGACGACCAGATCCTCGAGGCGCACCTGGCCCTGGCCGCGCGCGACGGGCTGTACTGCGAGCCGGCCTCTGCGGCGTCGGTCGCGGGGCTGGTCGCCACGCAGGCGCGTGGTGGTGTGGACCCGGGGCAGACCATCGTCTGCACGTTGACCGGCCACGGTCTCAAGGACACGCAGTGGGCGCTGGCCACGGCCGCGGACCCGACGGTGATCCCCGTGGACGTCGCCGCGGCGGCGCGCGCCCTGGGCCTGGCGGGCTGATGCCCGCCGAGATGACCGGCGTGGCGGGCGGCAGCTCGTCATGGTCGGCGGCGTCGGGCACCGTGGTCGTGGCGGTGCCGGCGACCAGCGCGAACCTCGGCCCCGGCTTCGACTGCCTGGGCCTCGCCCTGGATCTCACCGACACGATCGCGGCTCGCTTCACCGACGGCCGGGACGTCACGGTCGAGGTGGTGGGGGAGGGTGTCGGGCGCGTTCCCAGTGACGGCTCCAACCTGGTGGCCAGGATCGTGCGCACCGGTCTGGCGACGTTCGACGAGTCCGGGGAGCTGGCCGGACGGGGATTGGCGTTGCGCTGCACGAACGCCGTTCCGCAGAGTCGGGGGATGGGGTCGTCGGCGGCGGCGATCGTCGGCGGGCTGGCCGTGGCCGCGCACCTCGCCGGTGTCGCGGACTCGGTCTCCGACGCGGAGATGATCGCGCTGGCCACGCGCTTGGAGGGGCACCCCGACAACGTCGCTCCCGGCGTCCTCGGCGGGGCCACGATCGCCTGGATGCAGACCGGTGAGCTGGGTCCGGTCGGACGGGCCACGCGCTTCGCCGTCCATCCGGGTGTTGCCCCGGTCCTGGTGATCCCCGCCTCGGAGGCATCGACGGCCAAGGCCCGGGGTGCACTCCCGGCGACGGTGCCCCACGGTGATGCGGCGTTCAACGCCGGACGCTCCGCGCTCCTGGTGCATGCGCTGACCAGCGACCCGGGCCTGCTCCTCGAGGCCACGGAGGATCGGCTGCACCAGCAGCAGCGTCGCTCGGTGTACCCGACGAGCATGGACCTGGTGGAGCAGCTCAGGGCATCGCGGATCCCGGCGGCCATCTCGGGCGCGGGTCCGGCCGTGATCGCCTTCGCGATCGACGGCGACGGGGGGAGCCTGGCGGCCCGGATCGCCGAGCTGGTGGGCGACACCGGCCGCGTGCTGCCGCTGGCGGTGTCCGAGCACGGCGTCAGGGTGCGGTGAGCCTGCTCGTGGCTCGCCGGCATCGCCTGCGGGTCGGGTTCACTGCGCCGGTCACCAGGGTGCTACCGTGTGTGCTGGATCAGCACGGTGCCACGCACGGGGTGGCCGACCGGCACCGAGTACCGAACCTCACTCCTGACGCCTGAAGCATCTCCTCGCCGTCGCGATCCACTTCCACGGACAAGTCGTCGCCCGCGGCATTCAGCCGCGCAGGTGGCTCACCTCACCCCTAGGAATCACGTGACCGACACGATCAGCATCGCCCCGGACGCCGACTCGACCGCCGGCCGCGGCCGCCCCAGTGGCAGCCTGTCCACGATGCTCCTGCCCGAGCTCAAGAAGGTCGCCCACGACATGGGGCTCGCGGGCACCTCGTCGATGAAGAAGAGCGACCTGGTGGCGGCGATCAGCGCCGCCCAGTCCGGCAGCGCTCCGGCGGCGAAGTCGGTGCGGACCCGGAGGCCGCGCGCCGAGGGCGGCGGAGGCACGGCGGCCAGCCATGAGGCCGCGGTGGCCGACCGAGCCGAGGAGCCCGGCGGTGCGCGCGACGACCAGCACGGTGCCGGGGGCCAGGACTCCGAGCGCGGTGCCGCGGAGAACCGCGACGACCAGCCGCAGCGTGCGGGCGGCCGTCGCGAGGGTGGCCGTGACCGTGGTGAGGGCCAGCAGCAGCGCCAGCCGCGCGATGGGCACCAGGCTCAGGACCGGGAGGGATCCCAGGATCGGGACACCCGCGACGGCGGCGGGAACCAGCCGCGGGAGGCTCGCGACCTCGGCGGCCAGAACCAGAACCGCGAGAGCCAGAACCGCGACAGCCAGAACCGCGACAGCCAGAACCGCGACAGCCAGAACCGCGACAACGATCGGTTCGGCGACGAGCCGGGGGGCCGGCGTCGCCGTGGTCGCGACCGCAACCGCAACCGCAACGAGCGCACCGACCGGCGGCCGGGCACCCAGGGGGGTCCGGCTCGCGACCTGGAGCCCGAGGTCTCCGAGGACGACATCCTCGTTCCGGTCGCCGGCATCCTCGACATCCTCGACAACTACGCCTTCGTGCGCACCACCGGCTACCTGCCCGGCCCGACGGATGTCTACGTGTCGCTGTCGACGGTCAAGCGCTACGGCCTGCGCAAGGGCGATGCGATCACCGGCCAGGTCCGCCAGCCGCGCGAGGGTGGTGGCGATCGGCGGGAGAAGTTCAACCCGCTGGTCAAGGTGGAGAGCGTCAACGGGGCCGATCCGGATGCGGCCCGTGGCCGAGTGGAGTTCGGCAAGCTCACGCCCCTGTACCCGGCACAGCGCCTGCGCCTGGAGACCGAGTCCAGCAACATGACGACCCGGATCATCGACCTGGTCGCCCCCATCGGCAAGGGCCAGCGCGGCCTGATCGTCTCCCCGCCGAAGGCCGGCAAGACGATGGTGCTGCAGGCGATCGCCAACGCGATCACCACGAACAACCCGGAGTGCCACCTCATGGTCGTCCTCGTGGACGAGCGGCCCGAGGAGGTCACCGACATGCAGCGCTCGGTGAAGGGCGAGGTCATCGCCTCGACCTTCGACCGGCCCGCCGAGGACCACACCACGATCGCCGAGCTGGCGATCGAGCGCGCCAAGCGCCTGGTGGAGCTCGGCCATGACGTCGTCGTCCTGCTGGACTCGATGACCCGCCTGGGCCGCGCGTACAACCTCAGCGCCCCTGCCTCGGGCCGGATCCTGTCCGGCGGCGTGGACTCCGCGGCGCTGTACCCGCCGAAGAAGTTCTTCGGCGCCGCCCGCAACATCGAGAACGGCGGCTCGCTGACGATCCTGGCCACCGCGCTGGTCGAGACCGGCTCGCGGATGGACGAGGTGATCTTCGAGGAGTTCAAGGGCACCGGCAACATGGAGCTCAAGCTCGACCGGCGCCTGGCGGACAAGCGGATCTTCCCCGCCGTGGACGTGGATGCCTCCGGCACCCGCAAGGAGGAGCTGCTGATGAGCTCCGAGGAGCTCAAGATCGTGTGGACGCTGCGCCGCGTGCTGCATGCGCTCGAGGCCACGCAGGCCATCGAGCTGCTGCAGAGCAAGCTGCGCGACACGAAGAGCAACTACGAGTTCCTCCTCCAGGTCCAGAAGACCACCCCCACGGCCCCGAGCACCCGCTCGGACGACTGAGACCGTCAGGCCCCGACCGGCTCGGAGGGAGCGGGAGGATGGGGACGTGACGGCGGTGGAGGAGGCGCGTGGGGCGGGCCGGATGTCCGCCCTTCGCCACGAGACCTTCTCGGCGCTGGCGATCCCCAACTTCCGGCTCTACTTCGCGGGGCAGTCGATCTCGCTGGTCGGCACGTGGATGCAGATGGTCGCCCAGGCGTGGTTGGTGCTCGAGATCACCGGTTCGGCCACGTGGGTGGGGCTCACGTTCGCGGCCCAGACGCTGCCGATCCTGCTGGTGGGTCCCTATGGCGGACTGGTCGCCGACCGGGCGGACAAGCGCCGCCTGCTCGTCGCCCTCCAGGTGGTGATGGGCGCCCTGGCGCTGGCCCTTGCCGTCCTGACGCTCTCGGACTCCGTGCTGCTCTGGCACGTCCTGGGCCTCGCGGCGCTGCTCGGCCTGGCCGACTCGTTCGAGAAGCCCGCGCGCCAGGCGTTCCTGGTCGAGATCGTCGGACCGGAGTCCGTGCGCAACGCGGTCAGCCTGAACTCCGTGATGGTCAACGCTGCCCGCGTGCTCGGCCCGGCTGTGGCGGGGCTGGTCATCGCGGCCGGTGGCCTGGGCGTGTGCTTCGCGCTCAACGCGGCGTCCTTCGTACCTGTCGTGCTGATGCTGCTGGCCATGGACGCCGCCCGGCTGCGCCCGGCGACCCCCCAGCCGCACGAGCGGGGCCAGGTGCGCGCGGGGCTGGCCCACGTGCGCCGTGAGCGCGAGCTCGGCGTTCCGCTGCTGATGATGGCGATCATGGGGTGCTTCACCTACGAGTTCCAGGTCACCCTGCCCTACCTGGCGCGCACCACCTTCGACGGGGACTCACGCACGTACGGGTTCATGACGGCGGCGATGGGTCTCGGAGCGGTTCTCGGTGGGCTCCACACGGCAGCGCGCGGACGTACCGGGATCCCCACGCTGGTGCGCTCCTCGGTGCTGTTCGGCGTCCTGGTCCTGGCCACCGCCCTGGCCCCGTCCGCGGGTGCGGCGCTGCTCCTGCTGGTCGCCGTGGGCGCGGCCAGCGTGTCGTTGATGGCCCGCGGGAACGCCACGCTGCAGCTGGCCTCCGACCCGCAGATGCGTGGCCGGGTCATGGCGCTCTGGCTCGTGGCGTTCATGGGCACGACTCCGCTGGGCGGTCCCGTGGCCGGCTGGGTCTCCTCCACGTTCGGCGCCCGCTGGGGCCTGGTGCTCGGCGCAGCGGCATGCTTCGCGGCCGCCGGCCTGGGTGCCGCGTCACTTCGCCAGTCCGTCCGGCGCCGGGCCGGCGCCTGACCAGGCGCTCGTTTGTGGGTCCCGCGCAGGACGTGGGATACTTCTGCGACCGCGTCCGGTTCACGTGTGGAGCACACCAGCCCGTACGACCCGGTGCATCGAAGGAGCCAGCCATGAAGTCGGGTATCCACCCCAACTACGTCGAGACGACGGTGACCTGCACCTGCGGGAACACCTTCACCACCCGCAGCACCGCCAAGAACGGCGTGATCCACGCCGACGTGTGCTCGGCCTGCCACCCGTTCTACACGGGCAAGCAGAAGATCCTCGACACCGGCGGCCGCGTGGCCAAGTTCGAGGCCCGCTTCGGCAAGAAGGCCGACAAGAAGTAGCTCGCAGGACCCGGGCGAGCCACTCATGTTCGAGACGTGCGTCGCGCTTGAGCGCGAGTACGAGGACCTTGAGCAGCGGATGTCCGATCCGGCGCTGCACGCGGATCCCGCGGCGGCCCGCCGGGTCGGCAAGCGGCATGCCGCCCTGCGCCCGGTGGTTGCCGCGTACCGGCTGTGGCTGCAGCTCGGCGAGGACGAGGCCGCTGCCCGGGAGCTGGCCGCCGAGGACCCGGAGTTCGCCGCCGAGGCCGACGCCTCGGCCGCCGAGCGGGAGCGCGTGGCCGATCGGCTGACCCTGCTGCTGGTGCCGCGCGACCCGATGGACGACAAGGACGTCATCCTCGAGGTCAAGGCCGGGGAGGGCGGCGCGGAGTCCGCACTGTTCGCCGCCGACCTGCTCCGGATGTACCTGCGCTACGCCGAACGACGCGGATGGCGGACCGAGATCCTGGACTCCGAGGAGTCCGACCTCGGCGGGTACAAGGACGTCCAGGTCGCCGTGAAGGCCCGGGGCACCGTCGAGCCCGGCGACGCACCGTACGCGCGGCTGAAGTTCGAGGGCGGCGTGCATCGCGTCCAGCGGGTGCCGGTCACCGAGTCCCAGGGGCGGATCCACACATCGGCGGCCGGTGTCCTGGTGCTGCCCGAGGCCGAGGAGGTCGACGTCCAGATCGACCCCAATGACCTGCGCATCGACATCTACCGCTCCAGCGGCCCCGGTGGGCAGAGCGTCAACACCACCGACTCCGCGGTGCGGATCACCCACCTCCCCACCGGGATCGTCGTCAGCTGCCAGAACGAGAAGAGCCAGCTGCAGAACAAGGAGTCGGCGATGCGCGTGCTGCGCGCCCGGATGCTGGCGGCCGCTCAGGAGGCCGCCGACGCCGAGGCCTCGGACGTGCGCAAGTCCCAGGTGCGCACCGTGGACCGCTCCGAGCGCGTGCGGACCTACAACTACCCGGAGAACCGGATCGCCGACCACCGGGTCAACTACAAGTCCCACAACCTCGATGCGGTCCTCGACGGCGAGCTCGACGACGTGATCGACGCCCTCACCGACGCCGACATGGCCGTGCGCCTCGCTGCGTCCTGATCCCCATCCGTGTCAGTGGGCCCGAGCGCACGGTGAGCTCCAGGGCACGACTCTCCACACGATCTCCACAGGATCCGCACCTGACCGCCATCTGGCATCGGCAGGCTCGGATCGGGATGGACCGCACGGCCAGCGTCCGGTCCCGTTCGATGGAGGAGTCGGCGATGACCCCTGCTGCGACTCGTGCCAGCTTCCTGCGGGCCAGCCGGACCTCCGTGCGCCTCGCGGCCCAGAATGGGCCCATGTACACCGTGCTCGTGGTCGAGGACGAGCGGGACATCCGCGAGGTCCTGCGGCGCTACCTCGAGCGCGAGGGGATCTCCGTGCTCACCGCCGGGACCGGGGCCGAGGCGCTGCACCTGATCGAGTCCATCAGACCCGACCTCGTCCTGCTCGACCTGGGGCTCCCGGACATCGACGGGGTCGAGGTCCTGGATGCCGCTGCCCCGGCGATCCCCGTCGTCGTCCTGACCGCGCGCGACACCGTCAGCGATCGCATCAACGGCCTCCGGCACGGTGCCGACGACTACGTCGTCAAGCCGTTCAGCCCCACGGAGGTCGTCCTGCGGGTGCAGGCCGTCCTGGGCAGGGGAGTGCGCAATGGCGTGTCGGCGGTCGGATCGCGGTCCTTCGGCGGCGGGCTGCTCGAGGTCGACGAGACCCGGCACGAGGCTCGCCTCGAGGGGCGGGTCCTGCCGTTGACGCCCAGTGAATGGGGACTCCTGATCTCGATGGCAGCAGCGCCGCACCGGGTCTTCACCCGTCGGGAGCTCGTCGAGCGGGTCAGCGGGTACACCTTCGAGGGGTACGAGCGGGCCATCGACTCGCACGTGAAGAACATCCGCCACAAGATCGGCGACCGCGGTCATGACGTGGTGGAGACCGTGGTGGGCTTCGGGTACCGGTTCGGGCTGGACCCGGATGGGTGACCTCCTGGGCCTGAGCCGACTGGGCCGGCGGCTCCTGGGTGCCTTCCTCCTGGTCTCGCTGGCCTCGCTGGCAGTGCTGGTCGTGGGGGTGCTCGTGACGGATGCTCGGTCGAGATCGGACTCGGACCGGGCGCAGCTCGAGCACCTTGCCGGTGATCTCGCGCCGGTGGCTGCACGGGCCCACCAGGAGGCGGGTGGCTGGGCCGGGGCGGACCTCCGGGACCTGACGGACCTCGCGGACGCTGCTGGCGCGCACGTTGTCGTGGTCGACGCAACGGGGGAGATCGTGTGGGGTGCCCCCGTGGGCCCCAGCTTCGCGTCGAGGGCGGCCGCGTCGCCCGTGGAGGTGTCGGGCGCCAAGGTCGGCGAGCTGCTCATCGGCCTTCGAGGTGGTCAGCAGCTCCGGTCGTCCTCAGGCCTGTCGATGTGGTGGTTCCTCCTGGCTGCCGGGGCGGCCATCTCGTGTGCCGTCGTGGTGTCGCTGCTGATTGCCCGACGGCTCAACGATCAGGTCAGCGGGTTCATCCGAGCGGCGAACGAGTTCGGCTCAGGCGACCATTCGGTGCGGGTGCCCGACCCCGGCCCGGGGGAGCTGGGGGACGTGGTCCGGGCCCTGAACCGAGCAGCCGCGGAGGTGCAGCGGTCCGAGGAGTCCCGCCGCCAGCTCGCCGCGGACATCGCCCATGAGCTGCGCACCCCGTTGACGGCACTCCAGGCAGGACTCGAGGAGTTGCGCGACGGTTATGTGGCCGCCGACCACCACACCCTGGCTGCCCTGCACGACCAGGCGACCCGGTTGGGGCGGATCGTCCACGACCTCTCCGACCTGTCGGCCCTGGGCTCATCCGGGCTGCACCTGCAGATCTCGTCGGTGGACCTCGCCGAGGTGGCGCGACTGGCCGTGGCCGCCGGCGAGGGGGCGATGCACGCCAAGGGCCTGCGGGTGGATCTCGACCTCGACGGCTGCGTCTGGGTCTGTGGCGATGCCGATCGCCTGCACCAGGTCGTGGGCAACCTGCTGGCCAACACCGTGCTGTACTGCCGACCGGGAGATCGGGTGACCGTGCGGGTCCGCGCCGCGGACCACGAGGGCGTCCTGGAGGTGGTCGACACCGGACCCGGGTTCGCCGCGGATGAGTTGCCGCACGTATTCGACAGGTCGTGGCGTGGGCACTCAGCGGACGGGACCCGCGGCTCCGGCCTGGGGCTGCCGATCGTCCGGGCGCTGGTCGTGGCCCAGGGCGGCGAGGTCCTCGTCGAGTCGGAGCAGGGCCACGGGGCGTGCATCGCGGTCCGGCTCCCACTCCACAGCCCGGCTGCCCAGGCGGCCCCGTTGCCCTAGGCTCACGCCCATCCGTGCGGCCCCGCAGCGGGATGGGGAGGGTCTGTGAACGAGGCACCGGCGATCAGCCTGCATGGCGTGGCGAAGACGTACCCGGACGGCACGGTCGCCGTTCATGAGCTGAGCTTCGAGGTCCCGCGGGGGCGGATCGCTGCCCTGGTCGGTCCATCGGGCTGTGGCAAGACGACCACGATGCGGATGATCAACCGGCTGATCGAGCCGACCGCGGGCGAGATCCGGATCAACGGGTCGAACATCCTCGATGCCGATCCGGTCGAGCTGCGCCGCAGCATCGGCTACGTGATCCAGCAGGTGGGCCTGTTCCCGCACCGGACCATCGCCGACAACGTGGGAACGGTCTGCGACCTGAACGGGTGGGACTCCGCGCGCACCCGTGCTCGGGTCGCCGAGATGCTCGACCTCGTCGGCCTCGACCCGTCCATCTACGGCCCGCGCTACCCCCACCAGCTCTCCGGGGGACAGCGGCAGCGGGTCGGTGTGGCCCGCGCGCTGGCCGCGGATCCGCCCGTCGTGCTCATGGACGAGCCGTTCGGCGCCGTGGACCCGGTGGCCCGGGGCCGGCTCCAGGAGCAGTTCTTCGACCTGCAGCGCCAGCTCGGAACGACGGTCGTGCTGGTCACCCATGACATCGACGAGGCGGTCCTGCTCGGCGACCGGCTCGCGGTCATGCGCGAGGGCGGCTACCTCGACCAGTACGCGGAGCCCGGAACGGTGCTGGGGTCCCCGGCCACCCCGTTCGTCGCCGACTTCGTCGGGGCCGACCGTGCCATCAAGCGTCTGGCCCTCACGTCGATCGACCTGGGCGCGCTCGGCCCACCTCGGGATCTCGACGGCCAGCCCACGATCGACGCGGGTGCCCGCATGCGTGCGGCTCTCGTGGTGCTGCTGGACTCGCCCACGGGCACCGCGCTGGTCGTCCGCGAGGGCCATCCCCTGGGGACCCTGACGATGGCTGACGTCCACCGTGCGATGGCCCCCGAGGAACCGGCGGCGTGAGCAACGACAACCCGTGGCTCAGCTGGGACTATGTCACCGACCACTGGCCGCAGCTGCTCGCCGCCGGTCGTGAGCACCTCGGGATCACTGTGGCCGCGATCGCCCTGGCCTGTGCCCTGGCCGTCCCGCTCGCCCTGCTGGCCCGCAGGATCCCGCGGCTGGCCGAGCCGATCCTTGCGGCGTCCGGGGTGCTGTACACCATCCCGTCCCTGGCGCTGATCTCCGCGCTGTGGCCGATGTTCGGCCTGTCGCCGCTGACGGTCGTGATCGCGCTGGCGGTCTACGCACTGCTCGTGATGGTTCGCGCGATCCTGGTCGGACTGGCCGGCGTGCCCGCGGAGTCGATCGACGCCGCGGTCGGGATGGGCCTCTCGGACCAGCAGCTGCTCTGGCGGGTCCAGGCCCCGCTGGCGCTGCCCGCTGTCCTGGCCGGGCTGAGGATCGCGACCGTGTCCACGGTGGGCATGGTCACGGTGGGGGCGCTGGTCGGCTACGGCGGGTACGGGACGATGATCCTGGCCGGGCTCAACG
This sequence comes from uncultured Actinomycetes bacterium, assembly GCA_963774745.1. Taxonomy (GTDB): domain Bacteria; phylum Actinomycetota; class Actinomycetes; order S36-B12; family CAIYMF01; genus Prado023. The sequence goes on from CAVZGE010000003.1 coordinate 334,955, forward strand.
AGAACTTCTACCACGCGAAGATCGCGACGGCCACGATCTGCGCGGTGCTCCTGGCCATCGCCCTGGACGCACTGCTCCTGGTGATCGAGCGCCGGGCCACCCCGTGGGCACGGGGTCGCTGACATGGGCGTCTGGGGGTGGTTGACGGACCCGGCGAACTGGACCGGTCCCAACGGGGTGCCGGCCCGCACCACCGAGCACGTCGTGATCGCCGCCTGGGCCATGCTGCTGGCCGTCCTCGTTGCCCTGCCGGTGGGGATCTGGCTCGGGCACGTGCGGCGTGCGGCGTTCCTGACGACCTCGATCAGCAACCTCGGCCGCGCGATCCCCACCCTGGCGATCCTGGTGATCCTCGCGTCCATCCCGGCCATCGGTGTCGGGAACCTCGCCGCCATCCTCGCGCTGGCAGTGTTCGCCATCCCGCCGATGCTCACCTCCGCCCACGTGGGGGTGCGTGATGTCGACCCCGACGTGCGTGACGCCGCCCGGGGGATGGGGCTCACCGGTGGTCAGGTGCTGCGCAAGGTCGAGCTGCCGCTGGCGTCCCCGTCGATCCTGTCGGGCGTGCGGACGTCCCTGGTCCAGGTCGTGGCCACGGTCTCGCTGGCTGCCCTGGTCGGATCCGGTGGCCTGGGGCGCTACGTCGTCGACGGGTTCGCACGCCAGGACCAGACGCTAGTCCTGGTCGGCGCCCTGCTCGTCTCGGTGCTGGCCATCGTCACAGACCGGGCCACGGGCTGGGGGACCCGCATGCTCGCTCCGCGGGGCATCCGCTCGAGGGCCGGGGAAGCGGCCGGGAACGAGCTCGCGGTCGCGCGGGTCCCCGATGACCGGACGGCCCCAGCTCCGGGGGCGGCGCTGCGCTGGGCCGGTGCCTACGGGGTCCTGGGCGTGGTGGTCCTGGGCGGGCTGCTCATGGCCGGGGGCCGGTCCCAGGAGGGGCAGGTCACGATCGCCGCGTTCAACTTCGGGGAGTCCAAGGTCATGGCCGGCCTCTACGCAGGGATGCTCCAGGACGCGGGTGTGGAGGTGTCGGTGTCCGAGCTGAGCAGCCGGGAGGTGATCGCGCCTGCCCTTCAGGCCGGGGAAGTCGACGTCGTGCCCGAGTACCTGGGCACCTTCACGGAGTTCCTCAACAAGCAGGTCAACGGGCCCGAGGCCGACCCGGTGGCGAACTCGGACGTCGCCGAGACACTGGCGGCAGGTCGTGGCCTGGCCGATCCGCTCGGCATCACTCTGGCCGAGCCGGCGCTGGCCGCCGACCAGAACGCCTTCGCGGTGACGCAGGCCTTCGCCGAGCAGAACGCGCTGCGGACCGTGTCGGATCTCGCCGCGCTCTCCGAATCACAGCCCCTCGTGCTGGGAGGACCCCCGGAATGCCCGACGCGGCCCTTCTGCCAGCCGGGGCTCGAGGAGGTCTACGGCGCCACGATCGAGAGGTTCGTCCCCCTCGACGCCGGCGGGCCCCTCACCAAGCAGGCACTGGCGCAGGGGACGATCGACGTCGGACTGGTGTTCTCCTCCGACGGTGGGGTGTCCGCGCTGGATCTCGTGGTGCTGGCCGACGACCAGGCGCTGCAGACGGTCGACAACCTCGTTCCCGCCCTGTCCGAGGCGGCCGCGACCCCGCAGAACGTGGCCGCCCTGAACCGCCTGGCCGCAACCCTCACGACGGCCGACCTCATCGAGCTGAACCGGCAGGTCGACATCGACCGTCGGGATCCGGGGGAGGTCGCCGCCGAGTACCTGCAGGCCACGGGCCTGGTGTCCGCGGCCCCGTGAGCCGCGGCCGCCGACGTAGGGTGCTGCGGTGGAGACGACCCGGGAGCTGCTGAGCGCGGTCGCCGAGGAGTTGGCCGGCGCGGGGGTCCCCACCCCGGAGGTGGACGCCGAGCTGCTGCTGGCCCACGTCACCGGACGCCCCCGAGCGCTGCTGCGGATGGCCGGGGGCACGCTCACCGACGAGCAGTCGGCGACCTACGCCGCCCTGGTGGCCCAGCGGGTCCGGCGGATCCCACTGCAGCACCTGACCGGCCTCGCCCCGTTCCGCCACCTGGAGCTGGCAGTTGGGCCCGGGGTGTTCATCCCCCGGCCGGAGACCGAGCTGATGGTCGACCACGTCCTGGCCTTCGTGGCCGGGAGGCGGCCGTCGCCGCACGACTCCGCCGGCTCCGGTGCGGAACCGGGCGTGGTGGCCGGTCGGCTCCTGGTCGTCGACCTCTGCACCGGATCGGCGGCGCTGGCGCTGGCGATCGCCACCGAGGTGCCCGGGAGCCAGGTGGTCGCCGTCGAGCTCGCACCCGAGGCCGTCGCATGGGCGCGGCGCAACATCGCCGAGCATGCGGAGCAGATCGCGGCGGTGGGCAGCTCCCTCGAGCTGCTGGCTGCCGACGCCACGCAGGTGGTCGCCGCAGGCGGGCCGCTGGAGGACCTGCGCGGACGGGTCGACGTGGTCGTCACCAACCCGCCGTATGTGCCGCAGGACGCCATCCCGCGTGAGCCGGAGGTCCGCGACCACGACCCCGGGCTCGCGCTCTACGGCGGCCCGGACGGCCTCGAGGTGGTCCGCCCACTCGCGCGCCAGGCGGCGCTCCTGCTGCGGCCCGGGGGCCTGCTGCTGGTGGAGCACGCCGACGTGCAGGGAGAGGACGGCGGAGAGTCCGGGGTCCCAGCTGTGCTGCGCGCCCAGCCCGATCCCATCGGACAACCGCCCGACCGCCCGAGCCGGGCCACCAGCGCACCCGCGTGGAGCGACGTCACCGACCACCTCGACCTCGCGGGTCGGCCACGGCACGCGGCCGCGATCCGCGCGGAGCCCAGGAGGGCACCATGATCCGGATCGACACTGCAGGCGCGGAGGAGCGCGAGCGCGGGTTGGCCGCCGGTGCCGCTGCCCTGCGCCGTGGGCAACTGGTCGGGCTGCCGCTGGACACCGCCTACGGCATCGCTGCTGATGCGTTCAACCCGCGCGGCACCCAGGGACTGCGCGAGGCGAAGGGGAGGGCGGACCTGTCGATCCCCGTGATGGTGCCCAGGATCGCGACCGTCTCAGGCATCGCCGAGGTGGACCCGCGCGCGCGCCAGCTGATGCGCGACTTCTGGCCCGGCCCCCTCACGCTGGTCCTCCCGGCCCAGCCGACCCTGGCCTGGACACTCACCGATGCCTCGGGACGGATCGCCGTGCGGATGCCCCTGCATCCTGTCGCCCTCGACCTGCTCGAGCGCACCGGACCACTGGGGGTGGTGGCTGCAGCTCCCGGGAGCGCCCCCGGCGAACCGGCCACCGCCGACGGGTCCTTCCCGGACGAGCTGGCGGCGCACCTTGCCGTGCTGCTGGATGCGGGGGCGCTTCCGGTTGCCGCAGCATCGGCCGTGGTGGACCTCACGGGGGCTCTCCCGGTCCTCGTGCGACCGGGCCCGCTCGACCCCGACGACCTGCGTGGGTCCTGCCCGGGACTCATCGTGCCGGGCGCGGGGCCGGGGCAGCCGGGCACGTAGACTCGGGCGCGTCCGGCGAACCCCCGATCGCGCCCTGGAGCCCGCCCATGAGCCTTGACACCCCGTTCTGGGGACCCGACTTCGACGCCCTCGCGGCGGAGGACCCCGAGATCGCCGGGGTCATCCTCGGCGAGCTCGATCGCCTGCGTGCCGGCCTGCAGCTGATCGCCAGCGAGAACTTCACCTCTCCGGCGGTGCTGGCTGCCCTGGGCTCGACCCTGAGCAACAAGTACGCCGAGGGCTACCCGGGGCGGCGCTACTACGGCGGCTGCGCGGTCGTCGATGACGCCGAGACCATCGGGATCGAGCGGGCCAAGGCACTGTTCGGCGCCGACCACGCCAATCTGCAGCCGCACTCCGGGGCGAGCGCCAACATCGCGGCCTACGGCGCCTTCATGAAGCCCGGCGAGACCGTGCTGGCGATGAGCCTGCCCCACGGCGGGCACCTGACCCACGGCACCAAGGTCTCGTTCAGCGGCAAGTGGTTCAACGCCGTCCACTACGGGGTCAACCCGCAGACCGAGGACATCGACTACGACCAGGTCCGCGACCTGGCCCGCGAGCACAACCCGCGGATGATCATCTGCGGCGGATCGGCCATCCCGCGCCTGATCGACTTCGCCGCCTTCCGGGAGATCGCCGACGAGGTCGGGGCGATCCTCATGGTGGACGCCGCGCACTTCATCGGACTGGTCGCTGGCGGGGCGATCCCGAGCCCGGTGCCCCACGCCGACGTCGTGACGTTCACGACCCACAAGGTCCTGCGCGGCCCGCGGGGCGGCATGATCCTGGCGAGGGCCGAGCATGCTGCGGCCATCGACAAGGCGGTCTTCCCGATGATGCAGGGCGGCCCGCTCATGCACGCCGTGGCGGCCAAGGCGGTGGCCCTCAAGGAGGCCGCGAGCCCCGAGTACGCGCAGTACGCCCGCAACGTGATCGCCAACTCCCAGGCGCTGACCGCGGGCCTGGCCGCCGAGGGCATGCGCCCGGTCACCGGCGGCACCGACACCCACCTGGCCCTGTTGGACCTCCAGTCGACCGGGGTCACCGGGACCGAGGCGGAGGCACGCTGCGATGCGGCCGGGATCGTGCTGAACAAGAACGCCATCCCGAACGACCCCCGCCCGGCCAGCGTGGCCTCCGGCATCCGGGTCGGCACCCCGTCGGTGACGACCCAGGGGATGGGGACCGATCAGATGGCCACCATCGCCGAGCTGATCGGACGGGCCATCCGCGATGCGGACGGATCGGCCGCCGAGGGGATCCGCACGGAGGTCACCGAGCTGGTCACCGCCTTCCCGGCGTACCCACGCGGCTAGTGCGCGAGTACGGGCTGAGCCTGCTCGTCGCCGCCGCCCTGACCTTCCTGGTCATGCCGGTGGTGCGCTGGCTCGCCCTTCGGGCCGGGGCCGTCGCCGGCGTCCGGGACCGTGACGTGCACGACCACGCCATCCCGCGCTGGGGCGGCCTGGGGATGTTCCTGGGACTGTGCGCGGGCATGCTGCTGGCCAGCAAGCTGCCGATGATGCGCTCGGTGTTCGAGGGCACCTCGACCGAGGGCGTCGCCCTGTTGTCCGGGGCGGCCATCATCGTGGCCCTCGGTCTGGCCGATGACAGGTGGGAGCTCGACGCCCCCACCAAGATGGCCGGCCAGGTGCTGGCAGCTGCAGTGATGGCACTGCAGGGGATCACCCTGCTGTGGCTTCCCATCGACGGGGTGCTGGTGCTCGACCCGACGACGTCGGTGCTGCTGACCGTCCTGATCGTCCTCGTGAGCGTCAACGCCATCAACTTCATCGACGGCCTCGACGGCCTGGCCGCAGGGATCACGGCCGTGTCTGCAGCGGCCTTCTTCGTCTACGCCTACCTGCTCAGCGTCCAGTTCGGCGTGGAGCGCGCAACGCTGTCGGCCCTGGTGTCGGCCCTGCTGGTCGGGGTCTGCGTCGGCTTCCTGCCGCACAACGTGTTCCCCGCACGGCTGTTCATGGGCGACACGGGCTCGATGCTGATCGGGTACCTGATGGCGGCCAGCGTCATCACGCTGACCGGCAAGGTGGACCCCAACGCCCTGGCAGGTACCACCCTGCTGCCCGCGCTGCTGCCGATCCTCGTGCCGCTGGCCGTCCTGGCCGTACCGCTGCTCGACCTCGGGCTGGCTGTCGTCCGGCGCACGCGGGCCGGTCGCTCGCCGTTCGCACCGGACAAGCAGCACCTGCATCACCGCCTGCTGGAGATGGGCCACTCCCAGCGCCGAGCGGTGCTGCTGCTGACCGGCTGGGCAGCGCTGATCGCCTTCACGGTGGTGCTGCTGGCCTTCATCCCGCTGACCCACGCCCTTGCTGCCAGCGCGATCGGCGCCCTGCTCCTCGGGCTCGGGGTGGCCTGGCCCGGCATGCGCGGGCGTGGCGCCGGCCCACGATCGGAGGTCGCATGACCGACACCCCGCCCAGCCCCGAGCCCCGGCGCGGCCCCGTGTCCCTGGTGACGCCCATGCGCCGAGTGCTTCGTGTGGGCCTGATCGCCTCGCTCGTCGCACTGCCGGCAGCCGTGATCCTGGGCTACCTGGTCGCGGGGGCCGCCGGTGCGTGGGGTGCGGCCATCGGCATGGGGATCGCTGTCGGGTTCTTCACCATCACGGTGGGCGTGGCCCTGGGGACGGCGGGCATGGACACCACAGCCCTGGGAGCGTCCGTGCTCGGCTCATGGCTGGTCAAGATGATCCTGCTGCTCGTCGTCCTGGCCCTGCTGCGTGATGCCGACTTCTACTCCCGGCCCGTGCTGTTCATCTCGCTGCTCGTGGGCACGATCGGGACCCTCGTCCTCGAGGCGCTCGTGGTGACCCGCACCCAGGTGCCCTACACGGAGCCCCCCCGCCGATGAGCGCCGACGACCCCGTCCCGGGCACCCCTGACCCGTCCGAGAGCCGCCCGATGCACCCGTCGCTGGAGCCCACCGGGGAGCATGTGGCCCACTCCGCGATCGGCTCGCTGCTCGGCGGCGTGATCGTGTGGGGGGGCGTCGGGCTGGTGCTGGACCACTGGCTGGGGACGGGCCGGGCCCTGACCGCGGCGGGAGTGGTGGTCGGTTCCCTGACCGGGTTCCTCATCGTGTATCTTCGCTTCGGACGCGAACAGTGACGATTCGTACGCCGTCCACAAGACCAACGCGATCCCGGAAGGGCCCACTGTGCTGAACGTTCCAGCCGCCATCGGGCTGCTCGCTCCGATGGAAGATGCGAACGATGCCGGGGGCTACGACGCCCCCACCATCATGGAGTTCTTCCCCCCGCAGCTGGGGGACTTCTGGTGGTCGCCGACGCGGATCAACCTCATCGGGCTGTTCATGGCAGGAGTCCTGGCGCTGTTCTTCGTGATGGCCATGAAGAAGCCCACGATGGTGCCCGGCAAGCTGCAGAACCTCGGCGAGATGGCGATCGACCTGGTCTACGTCAGCATCATCGACGAGGTGATGGGCGCCAAGGGCCGCCGGTTCGCGCCGATCATCGTGACGCTGTTCTGGATGATCCTGGCGTTCAACATCACCGGCATCATCCCGATGATGCACATCGCGGCCACCGCCGTGATCGGCGTCCCGCTGGTGCTCGCGATCGTCTCCTACGTGACGTTCAACTACGCGGGCATCAAGGAGCACGGGTTCGGCCAGTACATGAAGCTGAACCTGTTCCCGCCGGGAGTCCCCAAGCCGATCTACCTGCTGGTGACCCCGATCGAGTTCATCTCGACCTTCATCCTGCGCCCGGTCACGCTGACCATCCGTCTCCTGGCCAACATGATGGCCGGTCACCTGCTGCTGGTGCTCTTCTTCAGCGCGACGAGCTACCTGCTGTTCGAGGCCGACGGCCTGCTCAAGGTGGCGGCGATCCCGTCGTTCGCCATGGGCTTCGCGTTCGTCGCGTTCGAGCTGATCGTGGCGCCCCTGCAGGCCTACATCTTCGCCCTTCTGACGGCCGTCTACATCGACGGCGCCACGAGCCACGAGCACTAGACCCAACGCCCAACCGCACACCCCAGACTCCCGGGCGACCGCCACGGGCAACACGGAAGGAACCACCACAGTGGAGACGCTCGCCGCAGTGAACGGCAACCTCAACGCGATCGGGTACGGCCTGGCGGCCATCGGCCCGGGCATCGGCATCGGCATCCTCGTCGGCAAGGCGCTGGAGGGCATCGCCCGCCAGCCCGAGGCCACCGGCGTGCTGCGCACCAACATGTTCCTGGGCATCGCCTTCACCGAGGCCCTTGCGCTGATCGGCCTGGTCGCGGGCTTCCTCTTCACCTGATCCGCAGCGACCTCAGCTCGTCACGCTGATCCCCGAGGCTGATCAGGAAGGGCCATGGATACCATCATCATCGTCGCGTCGGAGGAGCCGAACCCGCTCATCCCGGCACCGTACGACATCCTGTGGGGCACGATCTCGTTCGTGATCCTGCTTGTCATGTTCTGGAAGTACGTCCTGCCGACCTTCAACAAGGTCACCGCAGAGCGGGCCGAGAAGATCGAGGGCGGCATCGAGAAGGCCAAGGTCATGCAGGCCGAGGCCGCACGCAGTCGGGAGGCCTACTCCGAGCAGCTGGAGCAGGCGACGAAGGAGGCGGCGGCCATCCGGACCGCGGCGCACAGCGAGGGGGGCGAGATCGTCAACGCCGCGAAGGCGGAGGCCCTGACCGCCGCCGCAGCTGTGGCAGCACGCGCCGACGCCCAGATCCAGGCGGAGCGGGACTCAGCCGTGGGATCGCTGCAGCGCGACGTCGGCGACCTCGCCCTGCAGCTCGCGAGCAAGATCGTGGGGGAGAGCCTGACCGATGACCAGCGGGCGCGGGCGACCGTGGACCGGTTCATCGCCGAGCTCGAGCAGTCCGCGGGATCGGAGTCGGGCACCCCATGAGCGCGTCGGTCCGGGAGAACTCCGCCGGGCTCCGGGCTCGCCTCGACCAGCGTCGTGGCGACCCGCAGCTCGACGCGCTGCCCGGCGACCTGTTCGCCGCGGCCGACCTCGTCGGTCGTGACCCGCAGCTGCGCATGGCGCTGTCGGATGCAGGCCAACCGGCGCAGTCGCGCGCCGCGCTGGTGGAAGCGCTGTTCGGGGAGCGGATGTCGTCGGCTGCCGTGGAGGTCCTGGCGGACGTGGTCAGCCAGCGGTGGTCGACTCCCACCGACCTCCTGGAGGCCACCGAGCAGCTCGCCGGGCAGGCGGCATTCATGGTGGCCGAGCGCGACGGCACCCTCGACGGGGTCGAGGACCAGCTGTTCGCATTCTCCCGGGCGGTGTCCGGTTCCGCCGACCTGCAGATGGCCCTGACCGACCCCTCGGTGGGATCGCGCCAGAAGGCAGGACTCGTCGAGGGCCTCCTGGAGGGTCGGGCGGTGCCGCAGGCCAGCCAGGTGCTCAGCTACGCCATGGGCCACCTGCGGGGCCGTCGTGTGGACAGCGTCATCGACGGGCTGATGGACCTCGCCGGCGAGCAGCGAAGTCGCTCGATCGCCGAGGTCCGGGTCGCCCGTCCGCTGTCACAGGACCAGGCGGAGCGGCTGACAGCAGCGCTCTCGCGGATCCATGGCCGCGACGTGCGACTGAATGTGGCGGTGGACCCGGACGTGATCGGGGGGATCTCGGTGCGTATCGGCAGCGAGGTCGTCGACGCGACCGTGGCGACCCGCATCGAGCAGGCCCGCCGGGCCCTGGTCGGCTAGGACGAACGACAACAACGACGTGCCCCGCCAGCCGGTGGGGATGGAACGAGGAGAGACGATGACGGAGCTGGCGATCAGTGCCGACGAGATCCGCGCCGCGATCGAGCGCAACGTCGCGGCGTTCGCGCCGGAGACCGCACGCGAAGAGGTCGGCCGCGTGGTCGAGACCGGCGACGGGATCGCACGTGTCGAGGGACTGCATTCGGCGATGACCAACGAGCTGCTCGAGTTCGAGGGCGGGCTGCTGGGACTGGCGCTGAACCTCGACGTCCGTGAGATCGGCGTCGTGCTCCTCGGCGACGGTTCGCTGGTCGAGGAGGGCCAGACGGTCAAGCGCACCGGCGAGGTCCTGTCCGTGCCGGTCGGCGACGGGTACCTGGGCCGCGTGGTGGACCCCCTGGGCAACCCCATCGACGGCCGGGGCGCCATCGAGACCTCGGCCCGCCGCGCCCTGGAGCTGCAGGCCCCCACGGTCGTGCAGCGCCAGCCGGTGAAGGAGTCCATGGCCACGGGCATCAAGGCCATCGACGCCATGACCGCCATCGGCCGCGGCCAGCGCCAGCTGATCATCGGCGACCGGCAGACCGGCAAGACTGCCGTGTGCCTGGACACGATCATCAACCAGAAGGCCAACTGGGAGTCCGGCGACCCGACCAAGCAGGTGCGCTGCATCTACGTCGCGATCGGCCAGAAGGGCACCACGATCGCCGGTGTCCGCGGCGCGCTCGAGGAGTACGGCGCGATGGAGTACACCACCATCATCGCCGCCCCGGCCTCGGACTCCGCCGGCTTCAAGTACCTCGCGCCCTACACCGGGTCGGCCATCGGCCAGCACTGGATGTACGAGGGCAAGCACGTCCTGATCATCTTCGACGACCTGTCCAAGCAGGCCGAGGCCTACCGCGCCGTGTCGCTGCTGCTGCGCCGCCCGCCCGGCCGCGAGGCCTACCCCGGTGACGTCTTCTACCTGCACTCCCGGCTCCTGGAGCGCTGCGCGAAGCTCTCCGACGAGCTCGGCGGCGGCTCGATGACCGGCCTGCCGATCATCGAGACCAAGGCCAACGACGTCTCGGCCTACATCCCGACCAACGTGATCTCGATCACCGACGGGCAGTGCTTCCTGGAGTCCGACCTGTTCAACTCCGGTGTCCGCCCGGCCATCAACGTGGGCATCTCGGTCTCCCGGGTCGGCGGCTCGGCGCAGGCCAAGGCCATGAAGAAGGTCGCCGGGCGCCTTCGCCTGGACCTCGCCCAGTTCCGCGAGCTCGAGGCGTTCGCCGCCTTCGGCTCCGACCTGGACTCAGCCTCCAAGGCTCAGCTCGCGCGCGGCACCCGACTGGTCGAGATCCTCAAGCAGCCGCAGTACCAGCCGCAGTCCCTCGAGGTCGAGGTGATCTCGGTGTGGGCGGGCACGACCGGCCAGCTCGACGAGGTCCCGGTGGAGGACGTGCGCCGCTTCGACTCCGAGTTCATGGAGTATGTCCGGCGCGAGCACTCGGCGATCCCTGATGCGATCCGCACCACCGGCGACCTGTCGGACGACACGGTCTCGGGGCTCGAGACCGCGATGACCGACTTCAAGCGCACCTTCACCACCAGCGAGGGCCACGTGCTGGTCAAGGATGTCCCGGTTGCGCCGGTCGAGGAGGCCGACGTGCTGCACACCCAGATCACCAAGGTCGTGCGGAAGTAGCTCATGGGCGCCCAAATGCGGGTCTACCGACGCCGGATCAAGAGCGTCCAGCAGACCAAGAAGATCACCAAGGCGATGGAGCTCATCGCCTCATCGCGGATCGTCAAGGCCCAGAGGCACCTGGCTGCTGCGCTGCCCTACACCCGCGAGCTCGTGCTGGCCATCTCGGCGGCGGTGTCGATGTCCGCCGAGGCCGACCACCCGCTGATCTCCCAGAAGGACAACCGCAAGCGTGCGGCGGTGCTGCTGATCGGTGCGGACCGCGGCCTGGCCGGCGCGTACTCGTCGAACATCATCCGAGAGGGTGAGGGGCTCAACGCCTACCTGCGCGAGCAGGGCATCGAGCCGGTGCACTTCCTCGTCGGGCGCAAGGTCGTGAACTTCTACAAGTTCCGCGAGCGCTATGTCGAGGGGGAGTACGTCGGGTTCACCGACCAGCCCACCGTCGAGGACGCCAAGGAGGTGGCCCTCGGACTGCTGGCCTCGTTCCTCTCCGACAGCCAGACCGAGGGCGGCACCGACGAGATCCACATCATCTACACCCACTTCGTGAACATGGGTCGCCAGGAGGTCCGGATCCGCCGGATCCTGCCGATCGAGGTCGTCGAGCAGGTCGTCAACGCAAGCGGCCAGGCCGAGCTCCAGCCCGTCCGCGACTCCGACGGCACCCAGGCTGCGGCAGCCGTGGCCGCTGCAGCAATGCCCCTCTACGAGTTCGAGCCCGACGCCGACACCGTGCTCGACGAGCTGCTCCCGCGCTACGTCGAGAACCTCGTCTACACCGCCCTGCTCGAGGGGGCCGCCTCCGAGCACGCCGCCCGCCGGCGCGCGATGAAGTCGGCCACTGACAACGCGGAGGAGCTCATCAAGAGCCTCACGCAGCAGGCGAACCAAGCACGCCAGACCGAGATCACCCAGGAGATTTCCGAGATCGTCGGCGGGGCCGACGCCCTCGCCTCCGCCACAGCAGGAAGTTGAGGATCCCCATGACCGCCTCGGTTGAGACCGCACAGGGTGTGGGCCGCGTGGCCCGCGTCACCGGCCCTGTCGTCGACGTGGAGTTCCCCGTCGAGGCCATGCCCGCACTAATGAACGCGCTGCACGTCGACGTGTCCTTCGGGATCGGCGAGGAGGGCGGTGGCGGTCACATGCTGACCCTCGAGGTCGCCCAGCACCTCGGCGACAACCTGGTGCGCGCGATCTCGATGCAGCCCACCGACGGCCTGGTCCGCGGTGCTGAGGTGCGTGACACGGGTGGCCCGATCACGGTGCCGGTCGGCGACGTGACCGTGGGCCACGTCTGGAACACCCTCGGCAAGCCGCTGGACGTGCCGGAGTCGACGCTGGAGATCACCGAGCGCTGGGGCATCCACCGCCAGCCGCCGGCCTTCGACCAGTTGGAGTCCAAGACCGAGGTCTTCTGGACCGGGATCAAGGTCATCGACCTGCTGACCCCCTACGTCAAGGGCGGCAAGATCGGCCTGTTCGGCGGGGCCGGCGTGGGCAAGACCGTGTTGATCCAGGAGATGATCTACCGGGTGGCCGAGAACTTCAGCGGCGTGTCGGTGTTCGCGGGCGTGGGCGAGCGCACCCGCGAGGGCAACGACCTGTTCCTGGAGATGACCGAGTCCGGCGTCCTGGCCAAGACCGCCCTGGTGTTCGGCCAGATGGACGAGCCGCCCGGCACCCGCCTGCGCGTCGCCCTGACCGCCCTGACGATGGCGGAGTACTTCCGCGACGTGCAGAACCAGGACGTGCTGCTGTTCATCGACAACATCTTCCGGTTCACCCAGGCCGGCTCGGAGGTCTCCACCCTGCTGGGCCGCATGCCCTCGGCCGTGGGCTACCAGCCCACCCTGGCCGACGAGATGGGCATGCTCCAGGAGCGGATCACCTCAACGCGGGGCCACTCCATCACCTCGCTGCAGGCCATCTACGTGCCCGCCGACGACCTGACCGACCCGGCTCCCGCCACCACCTTCGCCCACCTCGACGCCACCACGACGTTGAGCCGGCCGATCTCGGAGCTGGGCATCTACCCCGCGGTGGACCCCCTGGACTCCACCTCGCGCATCCTCGACCCGCGCGTCGTGGGCGACGAGCACTACGCGGTGGCCGCGCGAACGAAGGAGATCCTGCAGCGCTACAAGGACCTGCAGGACATCATCGCGATCCTGGGCATCGACGAGCTCTCGGAGGAGGACAAGGTCCTGGTCAACCGGGCACGGCGCATCCAGCGCTTCCTGAGCCAGAACATGTTCGTGGCCGAGGCGTTCACCGGCCAGCCCGGCTCGTTCGTCCCCGTCGAGGAGACGGTCGCCGCGTTCAAGGCCCTGGCCGAGGGCGAGTACGACCACATCCCGGAGCAGGCGTTCTTCATGGCCGGCGGCATCGAGGACGTCGAGCGCAACGCCGCCAAGCTGAAGGGCTGAGGGGCCCGTCATGGCGGAGCTCAAGGTCTCCCTGGTCGCGATGGATCGTGAGCTCTGGGTCGGCCCGGCGCGCATGGTGGTCGCCACGACCCCCGAGGGCGAGATCGGGATCCTCCCGGGTCACGAGCCGGTGCTGGCACTGCTCGTCGACGGTCCCGTGCGGATCGAGACGCTGGAGGGCGAGAAGGTCGGTGCCGCGGTGCACGGAGGCTTCTTCTCGGTGGCCAACAACGAGGTGGCGATCCTCGCCGAGACCGCGGAGCTGGACAGCGAGATCGACGTCGCGCGCGCACAGGCGGCCCTCGACCGGATCATGGCCGACGGCACGGTGACCAAGGCGGAGAAGGCCGCCGAGCTGCGAGCACGCACCCGGCTCAAGGCAGCGATGAGCGTCGAGTCCAGGACGATGCACCTCGGCGGCTGACCCGGCTGGGTTCGGCGATCCCGCCCGCACGCTGCCGACCGACGCTCCGACCGCAGCCCGGTTCTGTCCGCTTTCGCGCGGACCGAACCCGAGTTGGACCGGATCTCGGAGCGCGGATGGTCGCAGATCCGGACAAGCCCGCGAACATGCGGGGGCCCGCGGGCCCGCGGGCGGGGCGTCAGCGCCGCTCGCCGCCGGGCTTCCAGAGGATGTCGCCGGTCGCGAGATTGGCGTGGCGGGCCAGGACGAACAGCAGGTCCGACAGGCGGTTGAGGTAGGTGGCCGGCAGTGCCGTCATCTCGTCGGCATGCAGCGCCATCGCCGCCCAGGTGGCGCGCTCTGCACGCCGGACCACGGTGCGGGCCACGTGCAGGTGCGCCGACGCAGCCGTCCCACCGGGGAGCACGAACGAGCGCAGCGTGGGCAGCTGGGCGTTGTAGTGATCGATCTCGGCCTCGAGCCGCTCGATGTAGTCGGGTTCGACCCGGAGCGGCGGGAACTCGGGATCAGCCACCACGGGGGTGCACAGGTCGGCGCCCACGTCGAACAGCTCGTTCTGGATCCTCAGCAGCACGGCGCGCACGTCCGGGGTGACCTCGGCCGTTGCCAGGACGACCCCGAGCACGCAGTTGGCCTCGTCCACGTCGGCATAGGCGACCAGGCGCAGGTCGTTCTTGGTCGTTCGGCTCATGTCACCCAGGGAGGTGCTGCCGTCGTCGCCGGTGCGGGTGTAGATACGGGTGAGATTGACCATGCGAGCAGCCTATGCCCACGGCCTCGCGGCCGCCGTCGGCCCTACGATGGCCCCCATGCAGCAGGTGTTCCGGGTCACGGGCGGTCGGCGTCTCGAGGGCGAGATCGGCGTCGTGGGCGCCAAGAACAGCGTCCTCAAGCTGATGGCCGCCGCCCTGCTCGCGCGGGGACGCACGACGATCACCAACGTCCCGGACATCCTCGACGTCGCGATCATGGCCGAGCTGCTGCGGCGACTGGGCTGCGAGGTCGAGCACGAGCGGCACTCCCCGATGCTCGGTGGCAGGGTCACCATCGACGTCCCTGATGTCCCGCACCACCAGGCCGACTACGACCTGGTGCGCAGGATGCGCGCGTCGATCTGCGTGCTCGGACCGCTCATCGCGCGGTGCGGCGCTGCCGATGTGGCCCTGCCCGGCGGGGATGCGATCGGCTCGAGGGGCCTCGACATGCACATCGCCGGGCTGCAGAAGCTCGGGGCCACCTTCGAGAACGAGCACGGCTTCCTCGTGGCCAAGGCCCGAGCGCTGCACGGCGGCCAGATCTGGCTGGACTTCCCGAGCGTCGGGGCGACCGAGAACATCCTGATGGCCGCGGTGCTGGCCCACGGTGTCACCGTGATCGACAACGCCGCGCGCGAGCCGGAGATCATCGACATCTGCCAGATGCTCAACGACATGGGCGCGCACATCGAGGGCGCGGGATCCTCGACGCTGACCATCGAGGGCGTGTCGGAGCTGCATCCGGTCGAGCACGCCACCGTCCCGGACCGGATCGTTGCCGGCACGTGGGCCGTCGCCGCCGCGATCACGGGCGGCGACGTGTTCGTCCGGGGCGCCATCGGCCGGCACCTGGAGATGGCCCTGGACAAGCTGGCCTCCGCGGGGGCCACCGTCCACGTCGAGGACGACGGGTTCCGGGTCCGCATGGACGACCGGCCTCGTGCGGTCGACATCGTCACCCTGCCCTACCCGGGGTTCCCGACGGACCTGCAGCCGCAGTTCATCGCCCTCAACGCGATCGCGGACGGCACCGCGATGATCACCGAGAACCTGTTCGAGGCGCGGTTCCGGTTCGTCAACGAGATCGTCCGCCTCGGCGCCGACGTGCGCACCGACGGCCATCACGCCCTGGTCCGGGGGAAGGTCGGGCTCTCGGGCGCCCCGGTCGAGGCCGCCGACATCCGGGCCGGGGCCGGGCTGGTGCTGGCCGGGCTGGCGGCGCAGGGATACACCACGGTCTACGAGATCCACCACGTGGAGCGCGGCTACGCCGGGTTCGTCCCGAACCTGGTGGGCATCGGTGCCCAGATCGAGCGGGTCGACATGCCCAGCCCCTTCGACGACTGAGCCGGCCTGTGCCGTGGCGCGGTTCGTCCGCGGCTCGGAGCAAGCATGCTCCGAACGGCGGACCGGTCGGGGGCCCGGCCGCGCGAAAGTGGACAGACCGGTCGGGTGGGGCGCGCGGATCGGCCGTCGCATGGGCGATCCGGGGCGGGGACCCTGAGGTTACCGAGCAGTAACCTCGGGCGATAGGATCGATCGAACTGCCGTCCTCAAGGAGGTCCTATGTCCACTGTCATGGTCGTCGGAGCGGGGCTCATGGGCTCGGGGATCGCGCAGGTCAGCGCGGTCGCGGGGCACGAGGTGATCCTGCGCGACATCACCGACGAGGCTGTCGCCAAGGGCCGCGGCGCGATCGAGGCCTCCCTGGCCCGGTTCGCCGAGAAGGGCGCGCTCAGCCCCGCGGATGCCGAGGCCGCGCTGGCCCGCATCACCGGCACGACCGACCTCGACGGCGCCGCTGGTGCCGACATCGTCGTCGAGGCGATCATCGAGGAGGTGGACCTGAAGGCTGCGCTGTTCGCCGACCTGGACCGCTTGGCCCCGGCGGGAGCGGTCCTGGCGACGAACACCTCAGCCATCCCGATCACCCGGATCGCCGCGGCGACCCAGCGCCCCGAAGCAGTCGTCGGCACGCACTTCTTCTCCCCGGTGCCGATGATGAAGCTCTGCGAGCTGGTCCGGGGCCTGAAGACCTCCGACGAGACCCTGGCCGCAGCACGCTCGTGGGCTGAGGGCATCGGCAAGACCTGCATCGTGGTCAACCGCGACGTCGCCGGATTCGTGACCACCCGGATCATCACCGCCCTGGTCAACGAGGCGATCCGCCTGGTGGAGACCGGCGTCGCCTCGCCGGAGGACGTCGACATCGCCTGCCGGCTCGGCTTCGGCCACGCGATGGGACCACTGGCCACCGCCGACCTCACCGGCATCGACGTCATGCGCCGCGCCTCGATGTCGATCTACAACGAGACCGCCGAGCCGTCGTTCTACCCGCCGGAGCTGATCACCCGGATGGCGATCGCCGGTGACCTCGGCCGCAAGTCCGGTCGGGGCTTCTACACCTACGGAGGCTGACATGCCCAAGGACAAGCCCTGGATGATGCGCACGTACGCCGGGCACTCCTCGGCGACGGCCTCCAACGAGCTGTTCCGGCGCAACCTCGAGAAGGGCCAGACCGGCCTGTCGGTCGCCTTCGACCTGCCGACCCAGACCGGCTACGACCCGGACGCCGAGCTCGCGCGCGGCGAGGTGGGCAAGGTGGGCGTGCCGATCAGCCACATCGGTGACATGCACAAGCTCCTCGACGGCATCCCGCTGGACCGGATGAACACGTCGATGACGATCAACGCCACCGCGATGTACCTGCTGGCGCTGTACGTGGCTGTTGCCGAGGAGAACGGCATCGAGCCGGCCGCGCTCTCGGGGACGACGCAGAACGACATCATCAAGGAGTACCTGTCGCGGGGCACCTACGTGTTCCCGCCCGCCCCGAGCCTGCGGCTGATCACCGACATGATCGCCTACACCGTCACCGACATCCCCAAGTGGAACCCGATCAACATCTGCAGCTACCACCTGCAGGAGGCCGGCGCGACGCCCGTGCAGGAGATCGCCTACGCGATGGCCACCGCGATCGCCGTGCTCGACGCGGTGCGCGACTCCGGGCAGGTGCCCGCCGAGCGGTTCGGTGAGGTCGTCGGCCGGATCTCCTTCTTCGTCAACGCCGGCGTGCGGTTCGTCGAGGAGATGTGCAAGATGCGCGCCTTCGTCCAGCTGTGGGACGAGCTCACCCTCGAGCGCTACGGCGTCACCGACGCCAAGCAGCGCCGGTTCCGCTACGGCGTGCAGGTCAACTCCCTGGGCCTGACCGAGGCGCAGCCGGAGAACAACATCCAGCGGATCGTGCTGGAGATGCTCGGCGTGACGCTGTCGAAGGACGCGCGCGCCCGCGCCATCCAGCTGCCGGCGTGGAACGAGGCGCTGGGCCTGCCGCGGCCGTGGGACCAGCAGTGGTCGCTGCGCATGCAGCAGGTGCTGGCCTACGAGTCCGACCTCCTGGAGTACCCCGACCTGTTCGAGGGGTCGGTCGTCGTCGCCGAGAAGACCGCCGAGCTGGTCGCCGGTGCCCGCGAGGAGCTCGAGCGCGTCCAGGCGATGGGCGGGGCCGTCGCCGCCGTCGAGAGCGGGTACATGAAGTCTGCGCTCGTGGGAGCCCATGCCGCTCGGCGCGGCCGCGTGGAGTCCGGCGAGGACGCCGTGATCGGCGTCAACATGTTCACCTCGACCGAGCCCAATCCGCTGCTGGCCGACCTCGACACCGCGATCCAGGTCATCGACCCGCACGTGGAGCAGGCGGCCGCCGACGCGGTGCGCGCCTGGCGGGAGGGTCGTGACGAGGCGCGGGTCGCTGCCGCCCGTACCGCCCTGGCCGCGGCGGCTGCGGGCCCCGGAAGCCTGATGCCCGCCTCCCTGGAGTGCGCCCGCGCGGGGGTGACCGTGGGGGAGTGGAGCCAGACGCTGCGCGACGTCTTCGGCGAGTACCGGGCACCCACCGGCGTGTCCGGCGTTGCCGGCGTGGTGGCGGGCAACGAGGCACTGGCTGCCGTGCGCGAGGAGGTGCGGCGCACCGGCGAGGAGCTCGGTGGCGGGCACCTGCGGTTCCTGGTCGGCAAGCCCGGATTGGACGGGCACTCGAACGGTGCCGAGCAGATCGCCGTGCGTGCGCGGGACGCCGGCTTCGAGGTGGTCTACCAGGGCATCCGGCTCACGCCGGCGCAGATCGTGGCGGCGGCCGTCGCCGAGGACGTCCACGTCGTGGGCCTGTCGATCCTGTCCGGCTCGCACATGGTGGCGGTCCCCGAGGTCCTGGCCGGGATGCGCGCGGCAGGCATGGCCGACGTGCCCGTGGTGGTCGGCGGGATCATCCCGGACTCCGACGCTGCGGCCCTGCTCGAGCAGGGCGTTGCGGCGGTCTTCACGCCCAAGGACTACGACGCAACCGCCGTGATGGCGCGGGTGGTCGCCACCATCCGCACGGCCAACGGCCTGGACTGATCGACCGCGACCACGTGCTGACGATTCCGACGCTGGGAGGGTCGGAATCGTCAGCACGTGGGCCGGGGTGGGATTCAGAACAGGCGGGAATCCGGGTCATCGACGCCTCGTAGGGTGTCGTAGTCGACCACGACGCAGCGGATGCCGCGGTCCTCGGCCAGCGTGCGCGCCTGCGGCTTGATCTCCTGGGCCGCGAACACGCCGGCGACCGGTGCCAGCAGTGGGTCGCGGTTGAGCAGCTCGAGGTAGCGGGTCAGCTGCTCGACGCCGTCGATGTCGCCACGACGCTTGACCTCCACGGCCACCGAGGCGCCCGCGTGGTCGCGGAACAGGATGTCCACCGGGCCGATCGCGGTCATGTGCTCGCGGCGGACCAGCTCCCACCCGGCGCCGAACACGCCTGGCTGGTCGGCGAGCAACGCCTGCAGGTGGGCCTCGACGCCGTCCTTGACCAGTCCGGGATCCACACCGAGCTCGTGGCGGGAGTCGTGGTGCACGGCGGTGATGGTGATGATCAGGCTCTCGCCCGCCCGGTTCGACACGGTCCAGGTGCCCACCCCGGAACCATCGACCTCCTCGCGCACGGCGCAGGGCGGGCTCATCCAGTTCAGCGGCTTGTAGGCCCGGTCGTCGGCGTGCACCGACACGGAGCCGTCAGCCTTCGTCAGGATGAGCCGGGTTGCCATGGGCAGGTGGGCCGAGAGCCGCCCGACGTAGTCCACCGAGCAGTCGGCCACCACCAGTCGCATCCACAGAGGGTACCTGTGCGGGGGTGACTCGGGGGGCGATGACCTGCGTTCGGGGGGCTGGTGCAAGACTGGCGGACGGCGTGGATGCAGCCACGCGATGGGCATTTCGGGCGTTCTTCTCGAGAGGATGAGCATGGGCCAGATCAGCAGGGTGGGCGTTGTCGGACTGGGCACCATGGGCGCCGGTGTCGTGGAGGTGCTGGCCCGCGCGGGGGTCGACGTGATCGGCGTCGAGGTGTCGGAGGATGCCGTGGCCAGGGGCCAGGCATCCGTGGAGAAGTCCACCGCACGCGCGGTCGAGCGGGGCAAGCTGACCGCCGAGGACCGCGCTGCTGCCCTCGGCCGGATCCGGTTCACCACCGAGATCGCTGCCCTCGCCGACCGGGAGCTCGCGATCGAGGCGGTCACCGAGGACATCGAGATCAAGCGCTCGGTCGTCTCCGAGCTCGACAAGGTTCTCGGGCCCGAGGCGATCATCGCCACCAACACCTCCAGCCTGTCGGTCACCCAGATCTCCGTGGGCACCGGGCGTCCCGACCGCGTGCTGGGCATGCACTTCTTCAACCCGGCTCCGGTCCTGTCGTTCATGGAGGTCGTGCGCACCCTCGTGACCTCGCCCGACGTCGTGGACACGGCCGTGGAGTTCGCCGAGTCGATCGGCAAGGAGCCGGTGGTCGTGGGCGACCGCGCGGGCTTCATCGCCAACGCGCTGCTGTTCGGGTACCTGAACCATGCGGCCACGATGTACGAGGGCAGGTACGCGACGCGTGAGGACATCGACGCCGCGATGCGCCTGGGCTGCGGCTACCCCATGGGTCCGCTGGCGCTGCTGGACCTGATCGGGCTGGACACCGCCTACAAGATCCTGGACACCATGTACAAGGAGAGCCGCGACCGCCTGCACGCACCGGCGCCGATCATCAAGCAGATGGTCACCGCCGGGATGAAGGGCCGCAAGTCCGGACAGGGCTTCTACACCTACCAGGCGCCGGGGTCGTCAACCGTGATCCCCGACGCGCTGACACCGGGTGCGGCTGGTGCTGGGGGGGCCGGGCGCAGCGTCGAGAAGGTGGGCGTGGTCGGCTCCGGCACGATGGCGACGGGCATCATCGAGGTGTTCATCAAGTCCGGGTACGAGACCGTGTACGTGGCGCGCTCACCCGAGAAGATCGCGTCGGTCCGGGCCGCCCTCGAGCGCTCGCTGACCAAGGGCGTCCAGCGCGGGAAGCTCACCGAGGAGGCCATGGCCGAGGCCCTGGCCCGGGTCTCGGGCACGACCGTCCTGGATGACCTGGCCGACGTCGACCTCGTGGTCGAGGCGGTGGTGGAGGAGATCGGGGTCAAGACGGCACTGTTCGCCAACCTCGACGAGATCTGCAAGCCGGGTGCCGTGCTGGCCACGACCACCTCGAGCCTGCCTGTGGTCGAGATGGCCGCCGTGACGACCCGCCCCGCCGACGTCGTGGGCATGCACTTCTTCAACCCGGCGGCGATCATGCGCCTGGTCGAGATCGTCGCCCACGTGTCGACGGCCCCTGACGTCATCGCCACGGCGGCCGAGGTGTGCAGGCGGACCGGCAAGCACGCCGTGCACTGCGGCGACCGTGCCGGGTTCATCGTCAACGCGCTGCTGTTCCCCTACCTCAACGATGCGGTCCGGATGCTCGAGGCGCACTACGCCACCGCCGACGAGATCGACCTGGCGATGAAGAAGGGGTGCGGGCTGCCCATGGGCCCCTTCGAGTTGCTCGACGTGGTCGGCAACGACGTCTCGCTGGCGATCCAGCAGACGCTGTACCGCGAGTTCCGGGAGCCGGGGTTCGCCCCGGCGCCGATGCTCGAGCACCTGGTGACCGCCGGCTACCTGGGTCGCAAGACCGGCCGCGGCTTCCGCTCGTACGCGAGGTAGGCCCTCGCGGGTGCCCCGGCCGGATCGGTCGGGGCACCCGCACGTCGAGGCTGGGTCGGTAGGGGCGCGGGTGCTTCCAGGTCGGGCTCAGGCCTGGCGGTCCATGCGCGCGAACGGGTGCACATCGCTCCAGCGCTCCATCGGGCCATGCCACGTGGTGGCCAGGGGGGCGCTGCCGGGCGCGACCGCCCGGACGATGCCGTCCAATGCGATCCGGGCGTACGTCTCCCCGACCCAGAGGTGCTTGGCTCCAGGGACGGCGACGACCTCGGCCTGGGGCACCCCGGCGAACCGGCGGGCGACATCAGCGGGCGAGGCGAACTCGTCGAGCTCGGGGACCAGCGCGGTGACCGGGCGCCCGGCGGCCGCCCAGCCGGCGACGTCGGTCTCGTCGGACCACCGCCCCGGTGGGGACAGCAGCACTGCGCCGGCCACGGGGTCCACGTTGCCCCAGCGCAGGATCACGTCGGTGCCGAACGACCAGCCCACCGCCCACGGATCGACGAACCCCTGGGCCGTGACCTCGGCCACGGCGGCGCGGAGGTCCTGGCCCTCGCCCCGGTTCTCGTCGAACGTCCCCTCGCTGGTGCCCGCGCCGGACGTGGTCCCACGGGTGTTGAAGCGCAGGACGCCGATGCCTGCCAGCGCGGGAAGTCGCCAGGCAGCCTTGCGGATGACGTGGCTGTCCATGGATCCGCCGTGGGTCGGCAGCGGGTGGCAGAAGACGATCACCGCGCGGGGATCGGACTCCGGGGGCAGCGACCACTCGCCGACCAGCCGAACCCCGTCCTCGGTGAGCAGCGACACCGGATACCGGCGGGCGGGCAGGACCGAGTTGGCGGCGATGTGGGTCACAGCAGCAAGGGTAGGCGCCCGGCGGTTGGGCTACCGGGGGCGCCAGCGGGAGCGGTTGTTCCAGCAGGGCGTGTGCCAGTGCCGCCGGAACTCGTCACCGTCGTGGCGGTCGGCCCGCCAGGCGACGATGTGGGCCAGGCCGGGGCGGATCTCCTGCTCGCAGCCCGGGCACCGGTAGGCCTTCGTGGCGGCGGCGCCGGTGATGGTGCGCACGTGCCACTCGCCGTCGGGGTGGGACTGGGACGACTGCACGGATCCGATCGGGCGCAGGTCTGCTGCGTCCTCCGCCCGCCGGTTCCTGCGCCCCATGGGGCAACGGTAGTCCGACGCCGCCCGCCACGGCTGCACAGTCGCTAGCCTTCGCACCATGCTGCATCACGTCGAGAGTGGAACCGGTCGGCCCGTCGTCCTCCTGCACGCCTTCCCGATGGACAGCGCCCTCTGGGCGGCGCAGCGCAAGGCGTTGGCGCAGGCGGGCCACCGGGTGATCACCCCGGACCTACCGGGCTTCGGGGGCAGCGCACCGGTCGCGGCACCCCCCTCGGTGGACGTGATGGCCGATGCCGTGGCCGAGCTCCTCGATCATCTCGGGATCGAGCGTGCGGTCGTGGGCGGGCTGTCGATGGGCGGGTACGTGACGATGGCGATGCTGCGCCGGCACCCGCAGCGACTCTCGGCGATCGTCCTGGCCGACACCAAGGCGGGCGCCGATACCCCGGACGCGGCCGCGAACAGGGAGGCGGTGGCCACGGCGGTCGAGGCCGCGGGCACCGCTGCGGGCATCGCCGACGGGATGCTGCCCAACCTCCTGGGAGCCACGACCCGCGGCACCAGGCCCGATGTGGTGACAGCCGTGCATCGATGGATCGGTGCCCAGCCCGCAGCGGGCGTGGCGTGGGCGCAACGGGCGATGGCAGCACGCCCCGATTCACTGGTGGACATCGCGGCCTTCGGCGGGCCGGTGCTGCTCGTGTACGGCGCCGAGGACACGATCTCGCCGGTTGCCGATGCCGTGGCGATGGCCGATGCGGCGCGATCCGGGGGGAGCGCCACGACCGTGGTCGAGATCCCGGCCGCGGGCCACCTGACCGCCGTCGAGGACCCGGACGCGGTCACCCGTGCCCTGCGGGCCTGGCTCGACGCGCTCTGAGGCGCCTGGACCACAGGTCGGCCCCGCCGGCAGTTGGCGGCGCGGCCGACCTGCCGGGGGTCAGACCCCGCGGAACCGGTTGATCGCGTCGATGTGCTTGGCGCGCTTGGCCTCGTCGCGCACGCCCAAGCCCTCCTCGGGGGACAGGCACAGGACGCCGACCTTGCCCTGGTGCAGGTTGCGGTGCACCTCGAAGGCGGCGTCGCCGGCTCGGTCGAGTGGGAAGGTCTGGGACAGGGTGGGGTGGATCAGCCCGCGGTCGATCAGCCTGTTGGCCTCGTAGGCCTCGCGGTAGTTCGCGAAGTGCGAGCCGATGATCCGCTTGAGGTTCATCCAGAAGTACCGGTTGTCGTACTCGTGCATGTAGCCGGAGGTGGAGGCGCAGGTGGCGATGGTGCCGCCCTTGCGGGTCACGTAGACCGAGGCGCCGAAGGTCTCACGGCCCGGGTGCTCGAAGACGATGTCGACGTCCTCGCCGCCGGTGAGCTCGCGGATCCGCTTGCCGAACCGCTGCCACTCCTTGGGATCCTGGGTGCTCTCGTCCTTCCAGAACCGGTAGTCCTCGGCGCGGCGGTCGATGATCAGCTCGGCGCCCATCTTGCGCACGATGTCGGCCTTGTCGTCGCTGGAGACCACGCACACCGGCGTCGCGCCGCCGTTGAGGGCCATCTGCGTGGCGTAGGAGCCCAGGCCGCCGGACGCCCCCCAGATCAGGACCGTGTCGCCCTGCTTCATGCCCGCACCGTTGCGCGAGACCAGCTGGCGGTAGGCGGTGGAGTTGACCAGGCCGGGAGCGGCCGCCTCCTCCCACGTCAGGTGCCGGGGCTTGGGCATGAGCTGGTTGGACTTGACCAGCGCGACCTCAGCCAGGCCGCCGAAGTTGGTCTCGAAGCCCCAGATCCGCTGCTCGGGATCCATCATCGTGTCGTTGTGGCCCGCCGGGCTCTCCAGCTCGACGCTCAGGCAGTGCGCGACGACCTCGTCCCCGGGCTTCCACGCGTTGACGCCGGGGCCGGTGCGCAGCACGACGCCGGCGAGGTCGGAGCCGACCACGTGATACGGCAGGTCGTGGCGCTTGGCCAGTGCGTGGGTGCGTCCGTACCGGCTCAGGAAGCCGAACGTGCTGACGGGCTCGAAGATCGAGGACCAGACCGTGTTGTAGTTGATCGCCGAGGCCATGACGGCGACCAGTGCCTCGCCCGGACCGAGTTCGGGGACGGGCACCTCATCCAGGTGCAGGGACTTGCGGGGGTCCTTCTCGCGGCTCGGGATCCCGGCGAACATCTGCTCCTCGTCCTTGTGGACGGTGACGCCGCGGTACGACTCGGGCATCGCGATGTCGGCGAACCCCGGCTCGAGGTGGGCATCGGCCAGGATCGCGTCGAGGATCTGCTTCACGGGGGGACCTCCAGGGATGTCGGACGAGTACCGGTCCCGTTCAGGCTACTGCTCAGTAACCTCTCGACGACACCCGGGGCGGGGTTGGCCCGCGGGGGCGGGAGGCATGCCGGGATCGCCCATGGGCTGGGAGATCCCGCGCTCCGAGAGGGCTGGTCAGTGTGCTGGTGCGTCCTTCGCGGGCTCGACGAGCTCGACGAGCACGCCGCCGCAGTCCTTCGGGTGCACGAAGTTGACCCGGGAGCCGGCGGTGCCCTGCTTGGGCACGTCGTAGAGCAGGCGCACCCCGGCTGCGCGCAGGCGCTCGCCGGCCACGTCGATGTCGCTCACGCGGAAGGCCAGCTGCTGCAGCCCCTCACCGCTGCGGGCCAGGAACTTTCCGATGGGGGAGTCGTCGCGCAGGGGTGCCAGGAGCTGCAGGAAGGATCCCGAGCCGGCGACGTCGATCATCGCCTCGCGCACGCCCTGCTCCTCGTTGACCTCCTCGTGGACGCTGTGCAGGCCGAACGCCCTCTCGTAGAACGCGATCGCGACGTCGAGGTCAGCCACGGCGAGCCCGACGTGGTCGATGCGCTCGACCAGGGGACCGAGGGCTGCCACCGGTGACGAACCGGACATCTCGGGAGTGGGGGTGGGAGCGTCCATGGCGGACCGCCTTCCTGTCGGGCGCGGGGCCAGACCTGTTGCCGGGGACCGGCGGGCACGTGGGTCCGCCCGCGTGGATTCAGCCTACGCCGTGGGCGATCCCGCCCTCGGGGCGCGGTGCCGACCCGCGATGCGACCGCCGGCGCCGGGGTGCCGTCCTGCGTGCGATCGGTCGAGCCGAGCCGGTGTTCCGTCGCTGGGGCCGCGTGGCTATCGTGGGGCGTGAATCAGCACGCCAGGCTTCATGAGAGAGAGGCACGCCATGTCCGGATCCGTGATCGTCGCCGGAGCCCGCACCCCGATGGGGCGGTTGCTCGGATCCCTGAAGGGGTTCTCGGCCACTGACCTCGGTGGCATCGCCATCAAGGGCGCACTGGACAGGGCCGGCGTGTCCGGCGACCAGGTGCAGTACGTGATCATGGGGCACGTCATCCAGGCAGGTGCCGGCCAGATCACCGCTCGCCAGGCAGCAGTCGCCGGTGGGATCCCGCTGGACGTGCCCGCGCTGACCATCAACAAGGTGTGCCTGTCGGGCATCGACGCGATCGCCCTGGCTGACCAGCTGATCCGCGCCGGTGAGTTCGACATCGTCGTGGCCGGCGGCATGGAGTCGATGACGAACGCCCCGCACGTGCTGGTGGGCAGCCGCGAGGGCGTGAAGTACGGGGACTGGACGATGAAGGACTCGATGGCCCACGACGCCCTGTTCTGCGCCATCGACCAGCTCGCCATGGGCCTGTCGACCGAGCAGTTCAACTCCCGCTACGACCTCACCCGCGAGGAGCAGGACGAGTTCTCGGCCCGCTCGCACCAGCTCGCGGCACGGGCGGCCAGAAGGACGGGCTGTTCGACGACGAGATCGTGTCGGTCTCCATCCCGCAGCGCAAGGGCGACCCGATCGAGTTCAGCGTCGACGAGGGCGTGCGCGCCGACACCACCGTCGAGTCGCTGGCACGGCTGCGCCCCGCGTTCACCAAGGACGGCACCATCACCGCGGGCTCGGCCTCGCAGATCTCCGACGGGGCGGCTGCGGTGGTCGTGATGAGCAAGGCCAAGGCCGAGGAGCTCGGCCTGACGTGGCTGGCCGAGATCGGCGCGCACGGCGTTGTCGCCGGCCCGGACGCCTCGCTGCAGGAGCAGCCGGCGAACGCCGTGCTCAAGGCATGTGCGAAGGAGGGCATCACCCCGGCCGACCTCGACCTGCTCGAGCTGAACGAGGCATTCGCCGCCGTGGGGATCGTCTCGACGAAGAAGCTCGGCGTGGACCCGGAGAAGGTCAACGTCAACGGCGGCGCGATCGCCATGGGGCACCCGGTCGGCATGTCGGGCGCGCGGATCGTGCTGCACCTGGCCCACGAGCTCAAGCGGCGCGGCGGTGGCGTGGGCGCCGCGGCCCTGTGCGGCGGCGGCGGCCAGGGTGACGGCCTGATCATCCGGGTGCCCAAGGCCTGAGCCGGCCCGGTGACCACGGATCGTCGACTTCTGCGACGATTCGTGGTCGGAGATCCGGTCCAGCCCCAGGGTGCGCCACCCGATGGCGGATCAACCAGGTGGTGTGGGCCGAGTGACCGTCGTTGAGGAGGGGTGGGTCGTGGCGCGGAGCGTGGACCTCGACCAGCTGGTCGAGCGTGCCCTGATGGGCGACCCCCGCTCGGTGGGCCGGCTGATCACGCTCGTCGAGGACGGCGCCCCGCAGCTGCGCCCGTTGATGGCAGCGCTCGCCCCTCGCGCCGGGAGCGCCCACATCGTGGGGCTGACCGGGTCCCCGGGGGTCGGCAAGTCGACCACGACCTCGGCGCTGGTCACGCAGTTCCGGGCCGCTGGGCGCCGGGTCGGGGTGCTGGCGGTCGATCCCTCCTCGCCGTTCTCCGGCGGCGCCCTGCTGGGGGACCGGATCCGGATGCAGGAGCACGCCACCGATCCGGAGGTGTTCATCCGCTCGATGGCCTCCCGCGGGCACCTGGGCGGGCTCGCCTCGGCGACGCCGCAGGCCGTGCGCGTCCTGGACGCCGCGGGCTGTGATCCGGTGCTCGTCGAGACTGTCGGGGTCGGGCAGTCCGAGGTGGAGGTCGCCAGCGAGGCCGATACCACCATCGTGCTGCTGGCCCCCGGGATGGGCGATGGGATCCAGGCCGCCAAGGCGGGCATCCTGGAGGTCGGGGACATCTTCGTGGTGAACAAGGCCGATCGCGATGGCGCCGACTCGACGGCCCGCGAGCTGCGGCACATGATCAGCCTGGGCCCGTCGGGCCAGGCAGGGGCGTGGAAGCCGCCGGTGCTCAAGGTGATCGCCACCCGTGGTGAGGGCCTGTCGGAGCTCGCCTCGGCCATCGACGGACACCGACAGTGGCTGGCGTCCTCGGGGACGGGGGCGATCCGCCGCCGCCGTCGGGCTCGTTCGGAGATCCAGGGGATCGCCCTGGCCGCGCTGCAGGCCCGGTTCGCCGGCATCGGCGGCGATGGGTCCCTCGATGGCCTGGCCGACGACGTCGCGGCCGGGCGCACCGATGCCTTCACCGCGGCCGACCGCATCGTGGCCGAGGTCGCCGGCTGAGACGGCCGTCCTTGTGCCGCCCGTGGGCATCGCGACGAGTAGCGTGACCTGCATGAGCAGCCCAGACGGTCGTGCGCGGTGGGAGGCGGACTACGACGCCGCCGTGGAGTCCGGCAGGGTCCGCGACGCGGACTTCAGCACCCTCTCCGGGGACGTTGTGGCGCCCGTGTACGGACCACCCGATGGCGCGGAGCCCGTGGCCCAGATCGGCTGGCCCGGCCGGTTCCCCTTCACCCGCGGCCTGTACCCGACGGGCTATCGGGGTCGGCTGTGGACCATCCGGCAGTTCGCCGGGTTCGGCAACGCCGAACAGACCAACGGCCGGTTCCGCGACATCCTGGCCGCCGGCGGCGGTGGGCTGTCGGTCGCGTTCGACATGCCCACCCTCATGGGCCGCGACTCCGACGATGCGCTCGCACGCGGGGAGGTCGGCCATTGCGGGGTCGCGATCGACTCCGCGGTAGACATGGAGGTCCTGTTCTCGGGGATCCCACTGGCGGACGTCACGACCTCGATGACGATCTCGGGCCCGGCCGTGCCCATCTTCGCGATGTACGTGGTGGCCGCGGAGCGCCAGGGCGCGGACATCCGCCACCTCGACGGCACCCTGCAGACCGACATCTTCAAGGAGTACACCGCCCAGAAGGAGTGGCTGTTCGGCCCTGAGCCGCACCTGCGCCTGATCGGCGACCTGATGGAGTGGGTCGGCGCGAACGTGCCGAGGTACAAGCCCCTGAGCGTGTCCGGCTACCACATCCGGGAGGCGGGCGCGACAGCCGCACAGGAGCTGGCCTTCACGCTCGCCGACGGCTTCGGGTACGTCGAGCTCGGCCTGTCGCGTGGGTTGGACGTCGACGCGTTCGCCCCGGGGTTGTCGTTCTTCTTCGACGCGCACATCGACTTCTTCGAGGAGATCGCGAAGTTCCGGGCTGCGCGCCGGATCTGGGCGCGCTGGCTGCGCGACGAGTACGGCGCCACCACGGAACGTGCCCAGTGGCTGCGCTTCCACACGCAGACCGCCGGGGTCAGCCTGACCGCTGCCCAGCCGGACAACAACATCGTCCGAACCGCGGTCGAGGCGCTGGCGGCGGTGCTCGGTGGCACCAACTCGCTGCACACGAACGCCCTGGACGAGGTGCTCGCCCTGCCCAGCGAGAAGGCCGCGCAGATCGCGCTGCGAACCCAGCAGGTGATCGCCGAGGAGACCGGGGTGGCCAACGTCGCCGACCCCTTGGGTGGCAGCTGGTACGTCGAGGCGCTGACCGATCGGATCGAGGCCCAGGCCGAGGCGCATCTTCGCCCAGATCCGTGAGCTCGGCGACCGGCGCCAGCCCGACGGCCTGCATCCGATCGGCCCGATCACCTCGGGGCTGCTGGCCGGGATCGAGTCCGGATGGTTCACGGGGCTGATCGCCGACGCTGCCTTCGACCACCAGCGCGCCGTGGAGGACGGGCGCAAGCGGGTGGTCGGCGTCAACGTGCACACCGACGCCATCGAGACCCCGCTGGAGATCCTGCGCGTCTCACACGAGGTCGAGCAGGTCCAGGTCGCCCAGCTCGCCGAGCGCCGCGCGGCGCGGGACCCGGCCGCAGTGGAGAAGGCCCTGGCCCTCCTGGCCGAGGCCTCGCGGGGTGACACCAACCTGGTCCCGCTGCTGATCGACGCCGCCAGGGCGGAGGCAACGCTCGGCGAGATGTGCGACGTGCTGCGTGCCGAGTGGGGCAGCTACCGCGAGCCCATCTGACCCCGGCGCTGGCTGGGGCGCGCGCCCTCAGGTCCCGGCGGGGCGCTGCGCGCGGATGCTCGCCAGCAGCGCCAGGACCTCGACCATCGCCCCCGGGTCGGGCACCCGGTGGCGCGCCAGGCTCGCGCCGGCTCCGACCTTGATCGAGACATCCGTCGGCCGCAGGACGGCCATCGCGGACTCGTCGGTCACGTCGTCGCCGGCGAAGAGCACCCGCCGTGCTGGGTCGGCGTCGATGAGTGATTGCAGTGCCGACCCCTTGTCCAGCGGCCGGGTGGACATCTCGATCACGAGCTTGCCCTCGAGGCAGAACGTGCCGGCCATGTCATCTGCCAGGCCGCGGACCAGGTCCAGGGCGCGCTCCTGGTCGGCTGGTGCGCATCCGCGCACGTGCACGGCCAGGCCCGCCGGCTTGTCCTCCACGCGCACCCGGGGGATCGGGTCCACCGCGGCGGTGACGCGGGCCCGCACGTCGGCCAGCAGCGCGGACTCGTCCGCGGTCAGGTCGAGGTCGGCCCCGATCTCCTGCCCGTGGGACCCCACCAGCAGGGCCACGCCGCCGGCCCCGCTGACCTGGGCCAGGTCCCGCCGGGAGCGCCCGGACACCAGCACGACCTGCGTGCCCGGTGCCTCCCCGAGCCGACCCAGCAGCTCCAGGACCCCCGGTACCGGGCGGGCGGCGGACGGCACGTCCACGATCGGCGAGAGCGTCCCGTCGAAGTCCAGCGCGACCAGCAGCGGCTCGGCCTCGCCCAGGGCCTGCAGGGCCGCCATCAGGTCAGGGGACATCGGGTGCCTGCGTCGCCGAGAGGGTGCTCAGGAAGTCTGCGGCCCAGGCGGCCACGTCGTCGGTGGTCACTCCTGCGCGCAGGGCGTGCATCCGGTCCGCAGCCTGCTCCGGGGATTCCCCCAGGGCCGCCATGATCGCGTTCTTCATGCCCCGGATGTCGTAGGGGTTGACCAGCCACGCCTGGGCCATCTGCTCGGCCGCACCGGTGAACTCGCTGAGGACCAGTGCCCCGCGATCGTCGATCCTCGCGGCCACGTACTCCTTGGCCACCAGGTTCATCCCGTCGCGCAGCGGCGTCACCAGCATCACGTCCGCCGCCACGTACAGCGCGGCGAGCTCGTCGGGGGCCATGGACTGGTGCATGTAGTGGATCGGGTTCGTCCCGACCGGCCCCAGGGCCCCGTTGGCGCGGCTGACCAGCAGCTCCACGTCGTCGCGGATCTTCTGGTACTCCTCCACCTTGGCCCGCGTGGGCGGCGCGACCTGGATGAAGGCGGTCCGCTGTGGGTCGAGGTCGCCGTCGAGCATGAGCTCGGTGACGGCCTGGATCCGCACGTCGATCCCCTTCGTGTAGTCCAGCCGGTCCACGCCCAGGAGCAGGACCTCGGGATCGCCGACGTCGGCGCGGATCTGCCGGGCACGCTCCTGCACCTCGGGGCGTGCTGCCAGGTCGGCGTAGTCGCTGGCCCGGATGCCGATCGGGAACGCCCGGATGACCACCGGGCGGGCCCCACCATCCTGGGCGACGTGCAGCTCGCCGTGGTAGTCCACGACATCGGCGAAGCGGCGGGCCGCGCGCTGGAAGTTGATCACCGCGTCGCTGGTCTGGAAGCCGACGACGTCGGCGCCGAGCAGCCCCTCGATGACCTGCGAGCGCCAGGGCAGCTGGCTGAAGATCTCCACCGGGGGGAACGGGATGTGCAGGAAGAACCCGATGCGCAGGTCGGGCCGGCGGGCGCGCAGCAGCGCGGGGACAAGCTGCAGCTGGTAGTCGTGGACCCACACCCGAGCACCGATCCGGGCGGTGTCGGCCACGATGCCGGCGAACCGCTCGTTGACCGCGCGGTGGGCCTCGAACTCGCTGCGGTGGTACACCGGCGCGACGATGCCCCCGTGGTAGTTCGGCCAGAGCGCACCGTTGGCGAACCCGTCGTAGTGCGCGGCCACCTCAGCGCTCGTGAGCGGGACCTCCACCAGCTCGACGTCGCCGATCCTCGCGGGCAGCTTCGTGGGCGCCGGGTGCTCGGAGTCGGCCACCGCGTCGCTGAACTGCCCGCTCCAGCCGACCCAGAGGGCCTCAGTCTCGCGCAGGACGGACTCCATGGCCGAGACCAGGCCACCGGGGGCGCGCCGCCAGCCCTCGTCGCCGGCGAACTCCACCGGCAGCCGGTTGGCCACGATCACCAGGTCGGGCCCGTCGTGGTCCGGCCCGGTCCCACGCCTGCCCCGAGTGGTCAGTCTCACCAGGAATCACGTCCCCTTCGTCGTCCTAGTTGTCACGGTCGTCCTCGTTGAGCTCGAAGGTCAGGAACCCGAACGGCGGGAGCGTCAGCAGGTACGGGAGCTCGCCGATCCGGGGGAACTCCACGCCACCGAGCAGCTCGATCGGGCGCAGCCCCGCGTACGGATCGAGGCTCAGCTCGACGGGCTGGGCCGCCGCGGAGAAGTTCGCCACGCACAGGATCGGGCGCTGCCGCGAGGACTCAGGTGTACGGATGTAGGCCAGCACGGCACTGTTGGTCACCGGCAGCAGGCTCAGCCCCCCGAGGCCGAAGATCGAGTGCTCGCGGCGGATCTGGATCATGCGCCGCATCCACTGCAGGAAGGACGCGTGGTTGCGCCGGCTCGACTCGACGTTCCTGGCCCCGAACCCGTAGACCGGGTCCATCGACGGCGGGAGGTAGACGGAGGCGAAGTCGGCCTTCGAGAACCCGCCGTTGCGGTCCGGCGTCCACTGCATCGGGGTGCGCACCCCGTCGCGGTCGCCCAGGTTGATGTTGTCGCCCATGCCGATCTCGTCGCCGTAGTACAGGATCGGGGTCCCGGGCAGCGTGAACAGCAGCGAGTGCAGCAGCTCTGCCTGCCGCCGGTCGCCCTCGACCAGGGGGAAGAGCCTGCGGCTGATCCCGACGTTGCGACGCATCCGGGGATCGGTTGCGTACTGCTGGTACATGTAGTCGCGCTCCTCGTCGGTGACCATCTCCAGGGTCAGCTCGTCGTGGTTGCGCAGGAAGATGCCCCATTGGCAGCCGTCGGGGATCTCCGGGATGCCGGCGAGGATGTCGTGCACCGCCCCCGCGTCCTGGCGGCGAAGGGCCATGAACATCCGGGGCATCAGCGGGAAGTGGAAGCACATGTGGCACTCGTCGCCGTCGCCGAAGTACTCCACCACGTCCTCGGGCCACTGGTTGGCCTCGGCGAGCAGCACGCGTCCGGGGAAGCGCTCGTCGACGTGCGCGCGCAGCTCGCGCAGGTACTCGTGCGTCGCGGGCAGGTTCTCGCCGTTGGTGCCGTCGGCCTCGAACAGGTAGGGCACCGCATCGAGGCGGAACCCGTCGAGCCCGACCCCCAGCCAGTGGTCGACCACCTCCAGCATGGCCGCACGCACCTGCGGGTTGGCGTAGTTCAGGTCGGGCTGGTGGCTGTAGAAGCGGTGCCAGTAGAACTGGCCACGCGCGCTGTCCCAGGCCCAGTTGCTCGACTCGGAGTCGACGAAGATGATCCGGGCCTCCGACCAACGGGTCTCGTCGTCGCCCCACACGTACCAGTCGGCCTTCGGGTTGTCCCGGCTCGAACGGGACTCCTGGAACCACGCGTGCTGGTCCGAGGTGTGGTTCACGACGAGGTCCGCGATGACCCGGATGCCGCGCTTGTGCGCCTCCTCGATCAGGTTCACCGCGTCGTCCATGGTGCCGTAGTCGGGGTGGACCATGAGGAAGTCGGCGATGTCGTAGCCGCCGTCGCGCAGGGGGGAGGCGTAGAAGGGCAGCAGCCACAGGCAGTCGACGCCGAGCCACTGCAGGTAGTCCAGCTTGGCGGTCAGACCGCGGAGGTCGCCATTGCCGTCCGCGGTGGCATCGTAGAAGCCGCGGACGAAGACCTCGTAGACCACCGCACTGCGGTACCACTGCGAGTCGGCGTCCCCCGCCTGGACGATCGAACCTGATGTCGGCATGCCCTTGAGGCTAGTTGCCCGCAGGGTCCGAGGGCCAGCGAGCGACCGACTCGGGGCGCCCTCTGTGCCCAGCGGTCGTGACCGGCGCCGCGGGGATGCGGCGGTCGGCTGCCAGCACCCAGCGGTGGATGGGAGAATGCCGCCATGAGCAACCTGTCTGGATATGGAGCTGTCGACCTCGGTGCCCTGGCCGCAGCGCGGGAGGCGCAGGCACAGGCGCAGGCACGTGCCGCCGAGCGCACCGCGAACCCGCATGCGCTGCCCGTGGTCATCGACGTGAGCGATGCGAGCTTCCAGGACGACGTGATGGACGCCTCGATGCAGGTCCCCATCGTCCTGGACCTGTGGGCCACGTGGTGCGGACCCTGCAAGACGCTGTCCCCCATCCTCGAGCGACTGGCCGATGAGTACGCCGGCCGGTGGATCCTGGCCAAGGTTGACGTCGACGCCAACCCGGCGATCGCCCAGGCCTTCCAGGTGCAGTCGATCCCCAGCGTCTTCGCCGTGGTCGGGGGACGCCCCCTGCCGCTCTTCCAGGGCGCACTGCCCGAGCAACAGGTCCGGGCGTACCTCGAGGAGCTGCTCAAGCTCGCGGAGGCCAACGGCGTGAACGGCACCGTGGGCGGCGCGGCGGGTGCCGACCCTGCCCAGGAGGAACCAGCCGAGCCGCCCGCGGACCCGCGGATGGAGGCCGCCTACGACGCCATCGAGGCGGGGGACTGGGCGGCGGCCCGCTCGGCCTACCAGTCGATCCTCGACACGGCCCCGGCCGACCCGGTCGCGAGAGCAGGGCTCGCCCTCGTGGGCGTCTTCGAGCGCGTGGATGGCGCAGACCACGCCGCGGTGCTCGCCGCGGCCGACGCGTCCCCCGACGACCTGGTCGCCCAGGAGCGCGCGGCCGACGTCCTGGTGCTCGACGGGCGACCGGTGGAGGCCTTCGCCCGGCTCACCGGTGCGATCCGCTTCACCGTTGGCGAGGACCGGGACCGCCTGCGCACCCATCTGCTGGACCTGTTCGAGGTCGTCGGTCCCGACGACCCGTCCGTGGTGCGCGCGCGCATCGACCTGGCCAACGCCCTGTTCTGATGTGCTGATCGAGGGGGCCGGGCCCCGCCCGACTCCCTCGATCAGCTACCGGGCTCAGTCGGCTGCCGCCTCGATCGCTGCGTCGTCCTCGGCGCCGTCCGTCGCGGTGGCGTCGTAGCTCAGCCAGACGGTGGCCAGCGGGGGCAGGGTCACCATGGCCGATGCCGGGCGGCCGTGCCATGCCTGCTCCTCGGCCACCACGCCGCCGAAGTTGCCGACCCCGGAACCGCCGTAGGCCTCGGCGTCGGTGTTGAGCACCTCGCGCCAGTACCCGGTGCTCGGCAGGCCGACGCGGTAGTCGCCGCGGACCACGGGGGAGAAGTTCGTGATCGAGGCCAGGACCGACCCGTCAGTGCCGATCCGCAGCCACGAGAACACGTTGCCCGAGGCGTCGTTGGCATCGATCCACTGGAACCCCTCGGGGGTGTTGTCCTGGTCCCACAGGGCCCGGGTCTCCCGGTAGGCGGCATTCATGTCGCGCACGCAGTGCTGCACGCCGTAGTGGTCCTGGTACTCGCACAGCCACCACTCGAGGCCACGCTCCTCGCTCCACTCGGAGGTCTGGGCGAACTCCGAGCCCATGAACAGCAGCTGCTTGCCGGGGTGGGCCCACATGTAGCCCAGGTAGGCGCGCAGGTTCGCCGTCTTCTGCCAGCGGTCACCGGGCATCTTCTGGACCAGCGAGCCCTTGCCGTGGACCACCTCGTCGTGCGAGATGGGCAGGACGAAGTGCTCGCTCCACGCGTAGACCATCGCGAAGGTCATCTCGTTGTGGTGCCACATACGGTGCACCGGCTCGCGGGAGATGTAGCCCAGCGAGTCGTTCATCCAGCCCATGTTCCACTTCAGCCCGAACCCCAGGCCCCCGAGGTACGTGGGCCTGGTGACACCCGGCCAGGACGTGGACTCCTCGGCGATGGTGACCACGCCCGGCACCCGCTTGTACACGGTCGCGTTCATCTCCTGGAGGAACGCCACGGCGTCGAGGTTCTCGCGGCCGCCGTACTGGTTGGGCAGCCACTCGCCCTCGTTGCGCGAGTAGTCCAGGTACAGCATCGAGGCCACCGCGTCCACCCGCAGGCCGTCGATGTGGTACTCCTCCAGCCAGTAGATGGCGTTGGACACGAGGAAGTTGCGCACCTCGGTGCGACCGAAGTCGAACACGTAGGTGCCCCAGTCGGGCTGCTCGCCACGACGCGGGTCGGCGTGCTCGTAGAGCGCCGTGCCGTCGAAGCGGGCCAACGCCCAGGCGTCCTTCGGGAAGTGCGCGGGCACCCAGTCGAGGATGACGCCGATGCCGGCCTGGTGCAGGCAGTCCACGACGAACCGGAAGTCGTCGGGCTTGCCGAACCGCGAGGTCGGGGCGAAGTAGGAGGTCACCTGGTAGCCCCAGCTGGGGGCGTACGGGTGCTCGGCCACCGGCATGAGCTCCACGTGCGTGAAGCCCATCTCGGTCACGTAGGCCACGAGTTCCTCGGCGATCTGGCGGTAGTCCAGGCCGAGCCGCCAGGAGCCGAGGTGGACCTCGTAGACGCTCATCGGGGCGTTGATCACGTCGGTCTCGGCGCGGGTGGCCAGCCACTGGTCGTCGCCCCAGGCGTAGTCGGAGGTGTAGACCACCGACGCCGTCGACGGCGGGACCTCGGTGTGGAAGGCCATGGGGTCGGCCTTCTCGCGCCACACCCAGTCCTTGCCCAGGATCGAGAACTTGTACGTGGTCCCGGCTCCGATGTTGGGGATGAACAGCTCCCAGATCCCCGTGCTGCCCATCGAGCGCATCGGATGCCCGGTGCCGTCCCAGCCGTTGAAGTCCCCGACGACCCGCACGCCCTCGGCGCTGGGCGCCCAGACCGCGAAGGACGTGCCGGTGATCAGCCCGAACGGGCTGTCGTAGGTCCGCTCATGGGCGCCCAGGGTCTTCCACAGCTCCTCATGGCGGCCCTCACCGATGAGGTGCAGGTCGAGCTCCCCGAGGGTGGGCAGGAACCGGTAGGGGTCATCGGCCGGGATCAGGCCCTGGCCGTAGTCCACGTCGATCGTGTAGGCGGGCACGGTGTCGCCCGGCACGACGACGACCCACACGCCGCGGTGCTCGTGGACCATGGGGTGCCGGCCCAGCGGCGTGACGACCACGACCTCCTTGGCCATGGGCCGCAGGACGCGGATCGTGATGCCGCCCTCGTGCGGATGGGCGCCCAGGATGGAGTGCGGGCTGGCGCTCGCCCCGTCGACCAGGCGGTCGATGTCACCGGTGTCGATCGGCCGCCGGGCAGGACCCGATGCCGCCACCGGGGCTGTCGGCTTCGTGGCCCCGGCCGAGCCGGTGGCCTTCGGCGTGCCGGGATCTGCGGGGGTGTTGGACGGGGTCATGGCATCCTCTCGAGAACGACGGCGTGTGCACAGGTGAAGTTGGGGTCGTGCCGGATGTAGTTGTGCGCGCCCCACGCCCAGGTCTGGCCGGTGATCAGGTCGCGCGCGAGGACCCGCTCGTCGTCGCCGAAGCCCAGCGCCCTGAGGTCCAGGTGCAGTACGCCGGCCTGCGGGCCGTTCGGGTCCAGCACGCAGGTGACGACCACGACCTCGTCGCCGGCGCGCTTCGACCACGCGATCAGCTGCGGGTTGTCGATGGTCTCGAACCGCAGGTTGCGCAGCTCGTGGAAGGCGGGATGCTCCCGCCGGATCCGGTTGAGCATCGTCAGGTAGGGCACGAGGCTGGTGTGCGACGCCGCCGCCCAGTCGCGGGGGCGGTACTGGAACTTCTCGGAGTCCAGGTACTCCTCCTTGCCGGGAGCCAGCGGCTTGTGCTCGTAGACCTCGAAGCCGGCGTACACGCCGTAGGTGGGGGCCAGCAGGGCCGCGAGCGTCGCGCGGATGGCGAAGGCGGCCTTGTTGCCCGACTGCAGGTAGAACGGGTTGATGTCCGGGGTGTTCACGAAGCAGTTGGGTCGCATGTAGTCCGCGGCGAAGGTGCTCAGCTCCGTGAAGTAGGTCTCCAGCTCCCACTTGGTGTTGCGCCACGTGAAGTAGGTGTAGCTCTGGTGGAACCCGACCGTGCCCAGGGTGCGCATCATGGCCGGGCGGGTGAACGCCTCGGCCAGGAACAGCACGTCGGGGTCGGTCGCGTGGATCCTGGCGAACAGGACCTCCCAGAACTCCACGGTCTTGGTGTGCGGGTTGTCCACCCGGAAGATCCGCACCCCCTTGCCCATCCACAGCCGCAGGATCCGCTCGCACTCGGCGACCAGGCCCTCGAAGTCGGCGTCGAAGGCGATCGGGTAGATGTCCTGGTACTTCTTCGGCGGGTTCTCCGCATAGGCGATGGACCCATCCGCCCGGGTGGTGAACCACTCGGGATGCTCGGCGACCCACGGGTGGTCCGGCGACGCCTGGAGGGCGAAGTCCAGGGCGATCTCCAGGCCGTTCTCGGCGGCCACCGACATGAAGTGCTCGAAGTCCGCCATCGTGCCCAGGTCGGGGTGGACGGTGTCGTGGCCGCCCGCCTCCGAGCCGATCGCCCAGGGCGAGCCGGGATCATCGGGACCGGGGGTCAACGTGTTGTTCGGGCCCTTGCGGAACGTGCGGCCGATCGGGTGGATCGGGGGCAGGTAGACCACGTCGAAGCCCATGGCGGCCACGGCGGGCAGGCGCTTGGCCGCAGTCTGGAACGTGCCCGAC
Source organism: uncultured Actinomycetes bacterium (assembly GCA_963774745.1). GTDB lineage: Bacteria > Actinomycetota > Actinomycetes > S36-B12 > CAIYMF01 > Prado023. Next base: position 373,599 of record CAVZGE010000003.1, read on the forward strand.
CGCGGCGGGTTGAGGGTCGCGCCCTCGGAGCGCGGGAAGAACTCGTACCAGGCGCCGTACAGGGCACGCCGGCGCTCGACGCGCACCGGCCAGGGGCCGGACATGTGCGGCAGCTCGCGCAGCGGGAACTCGTCGAGGGCTGCCCGGACCGCGGGGGCCTCGGCGGCGTACAGGCGCTGGGCCGCGGTCTCGTCGGTGTCGCGCATCGCGGCCGCCGCCTCGGCGAGCACCTTTCGGGCGTGCTGCGTCCCGGCCTGTGCCGCGGCGCGGTCCAGGACCCGGGCACCTTCCTCCAGCTCGAGCTCGACGTCGATCCCGGCCGGCAGCTTGATCTCGGCCTTGTGCTTCCACGTCTCGTAGGGATCGCCGGCGGTGACGATGTAGTAGGTCCAGTCGCCCTCCCGATCGAGGCGGGCATCGACGGTCCACCGGTCGGGCTGCGTCGGGCCGACCTCGTGCAGGCGCAGCAGCGGGCCGTCGGGCTCCCCGATCGCGAACTCCGACCGCGGCGGAGCCCGGCGGCACGAACTGGACCTCGACGCTCATGGCGTCGTGCCCCTCACGGAAGGCCGTCACCGACACCGGGAAGGTCTCCCCGACGACGGCCTTGACCGGGTAGCGCCCGCCCTCGACGACGGGGCTGATGTCAATGCTGGGGAATCGACCGATCACCCGAGTGACGGTACTACCCGCGGGTGCCCCGGTGCCTGCTGATGGGCGATGGCCGGCGACCGCCGGTGCCCGCGCAGCCCGCGACCGCGTGGGCGCCGGGCGATAGCCTGCATCGCGGAGGTGGGAGTGTGGCCACGACAGTGCGCGACGTCGCGGAGCTTGCGGGGGTGTCGACCGCGACCGTCTCCCGGGCCCTGCACGGCAACCCGTCCATCTCCGCGGCGACCCGGGTGAAGGTGGAGCAGGCGGCCGAGCAGCTCGGGTACACCATCGCTGCCGCAGCCTCGGACCGCGCCCGGGTCGCGGTGGTCATGCCCTACATCGACCGCTGGTACTTCGCCCAGGTCCTCGACGGGGTCGAGCGCGCGTTCGCGGGCAAGGGGATCGTCGTGCTCATCCATCGGCTGCTCGACCTCGACGATCGGCGCCGGGCACTGCTCGGGGACATCCCCCGGCGCGAGGCCGACGGCGTGCTGCTCGTCAACGTCCCCCCGGCCCCGGACGAGGCGCAGCTGCTGGCGGATCGGCGGATCCCGCTCGTGCTCCTCGGGGCCTGCCTTCCGGGAGTGCACAGCGTCGAGATCGATGACGTGGCCGCGGCACGCTCGGCCACGAACCACCTGCTCGGCCTCGGCCACCGCCGCCTCGGGCTGGTGTCGGGCCGGCCCTTCGAGCGCATCCCGTTCACCGCGCCCCCCGAGCGCAAGCGGGGGTTCCTCCTGGCCCTGAAGGAGGCCGGGGTGCCCTGGGACCCCAACCTCGAGGTCAGCGCGGACTTCTCCGTGCGCGGGGCCCAGCGCGTTGCCCTGGCCCTGCTCGAGCGCGAGGATCGCCCCACGGCGGTGTTCGCCGAGAGCGACGAGATGGCCTTCGGGGTCATGGCCGCGGCCCGGTCCCTGGGGCTGCGGATCCCGGAGGACCTGTCGATCGTGGGCATCGACGACCATGACATCTCCGAGTCGATGGGGCTGAGCACCGTGGCGCAGCCGGTGCGCACGCTGGGGGAGCTGGCAGCACTCCAGCTCGCCGGGCTGATCGGCCACCACTGGGATGCGCACGCCGCCCAGCGGGTCGTGGTCCCGACCCTGCTGGTCGTGCGGGCCTCCACCGCGCCGCCGGCAGGGGGCCAGCCGCTGCCCCGGTGGCGGAAGCGGCCCTGAGCCCGGAACCCACCTCATGCCCGTCGGAATGTGACGGTGCCGTTACCGAATCGTTATCACTTGCATGGAGTTTGCACCCTGCTGGTCGTTGCTGGGCACCAGTGGGAGCGCAATGCTGCGCATGAGGGCGGTACCCCGTCCCGATCCCGCATCACAAGGAGACACATCTCTATGACCAGATCTCCCCGTTCCCGTTGGCTGATGGTGGCCGCTGGCGCGTCCAGCATCGCCCTGGCCCTCACCGGGTGCTCGTCCGGCTCTGACGACGCCGCCACGGACACCGGCTCGTCTGCCGCCGCAGGCGACGAGTGCGCCAACTACGCGTCGTACGGTGACCTCTCCGGCAAGGAGGTCAACATCTACGCCTCCATCCTCAGCCCCGAGCTGGAGATGTACGAAGCCGCCTTCGTCCCCTTCGAGGAGTGCACGGGCGCCAACCTGAAGTTCGAGGGCTCCGCTGAGTTCGAGGCCCAGCTCAAGGTGCGCGAGAAGGCCGGCAACCCGCCGGACATCGCCCTCATCCCGCAGCCGGGCCTGCTGGCCAACCAGGTCGCGACCGGCTCCGTGAAGAAGCCGTCGGCGCAGGTGGAGAAGAACGTCGACGAGAACTGGACGCCGGACTGGAAGGCGTACGGCTCGGTCGACGGCGTGTTCTACGCACCGCCGAACAGCTCCAACATGAAGTCGCTGGTCTGGTACTCGCCGTCCATGTTCGCGGACAACGGCTGGACGATCCCCACCTCGTGGGATGAGCTGAAGACCCTGTCCGACACCATCGCCGCCTCCGGCGTCGTGGACAAGCCGTGGTGCGCGGGCATCGGCTCCGGCGACGCGACCGGGTGGCCGGCCACCGACTGGCTCGAGGACGTCATGCTGCGCGTGAACGGCCCTGAGGTCTACGACCAGTGGCTCAACCACGAGATCCCGTTCAACGACCCGAAGGTCGCTGCGGCCCTCGACGAGGTCGGTGCGTTCCTGAAGAACGACAAGTACGTCAACGGTGGGTACGGCGACGTGAAGTCCATCGCGTCCACCACGTTCCAGGACGGTGGCCTGACGATCCTCGACGGCACGTGCGCGATGCACCGCCAGGCGACGTTCTACGCCTCGCAGTTCCCCGAGGGCACGACGGTGGCCGAGGATGGCGATGTCTTCGCCTTCTACCTCCCGGCTGCTGATCCGGCGACCAAGCCGGTCCTTGGTGGTGGCGAGTTCATCACCGCGTACGCAGATCGCCCCGAGGTCGTCGCCGCGCAGGAGTGGCTCTCGACGGTTGACTACGCGACCAGCCTGGCGAAGAACAGCACTGGCATCGCCAGCGCGAACCTGAACGTGGATCCGACGCTGTACACGGGCCTGACCCGGATCGTCGTGGACACGCTGCAGGATCCGAACAGCCAGTTCCGCTTCGACGCCTCCGACCTGATGCCGGCGGCTGTGGGTGCCGGTTCGTTCTGGACCGGGATGACCGAGTGGATCACTGGGAAGTCCACCCAGGACACGCTCGACTTCATCGAGAAGTCCTGGCCGACCTCCTGATCGCCACCTAGTCCTGGGGGGCCGGCCGAGGACGGCTGGCCCCCCAGGGCACGTGCACCACAGTCACCCACACGCACCAGCCCCGGCCAGCGCGACTGACAGCCGGGTTCAGGGGAGGATCACCTGCTGTGACGACACCCGAGAAGTTCTTCCAGATGTTCCTCGCCATCGGGGCCTTCGTCGGCTTCTTCGGAATCCTGCTGTTCGTCATCAGCAGGGTCCGGGGTCGAGCCCAGGAGCCGTTGGCGGTGGGCGCCTTCATCATCCCAGCAATGGTGATGCTCGCCATCGGGTTGATCTACCCGGCGCTCCTGACGATCAAGCAGTCCTTCCAGAACGCTGACAGCAGCACCTTCGTCGGCCTGGAGAACTACTTCACGCTGTTCCGGGAGCCGGAGTACCAGCGGGTGCTGGTCAACACCGCCATCTGGGTGTTGCTCGTCCCCATCGCTGCGACGCTCATCGGCCTGATCTACGCCGTCCTCGTCGACCGGACCCGCACGGAGGCGTTGTCGAAGGCCCTTGTCTTCATCCCCATGGCGATCTCCATGGTCGGTGCCTCGATCATCTGGCGGTTCGTGTACGACTACCGGCCCACGCAGGTCACCCAGATCGGCCTGGCCAACCAGATCATCAAGTCACTGGGGTTGGAGACCTACCAGTTCCTGCTCACCGAGCCGTGGAACACCTTCTTCCTGATCGTCGTCATGATCTGGATCCAGGCAGGGTTCGCGATGACGGTGCTCTCCGCGTCGATCAAGGCGATCCCGGACGACATCATCGAGGCCGCGAAGCTCGACGGGGTCTCCGGCCCGCAGATGTTCCGCTTCATCACGCTGCCCAGCATCCGCCCCGGGATGATCGTGGTCCTGACGACGATCGCCATCGGGACGCTCAAGGTCTTCGACATCGTCCGGACGATGACCGGCGGCCGGTTCAAGACCAGCGTCGTGGCCAACGAGTTCTACACCCAGTCGTTCCGCTACGACAACGCGGGCCTCGGGGCTGCCCTGGCAGTCCTGCTGTTCATCCTGGTGGTGCCCATCATCGTCTACAACATCTCCCAGCTCCGGAAGGCGGCCAACTGATGACGGCCCTGAATCCCGCCGCCCACACCATCCCGGAGGGCGAGGAGCTCATCCCCAGCGCGAAGGCCCCGAAGGCCACCGAGGCCGGCATCGCGCTGCGACAGAAGTCCGTCTGGGCCTCGCTGATCGCCGCCGTGATCGCCATCCTCTGGACGATCCCGACCCTGGGCCTGCTGATCACCAGCTTCCGTCCCGCCGCCGACATCCGGAAGTCCGGATGGTGGACCGTGTGGCAGGACCCGTCGTTCACGCTGAACAACTACAAGACGGCCCTGTTCGGCGGGACCACCGACCTCGCCTCCTACTTCGTGAACTCGATCGTCATCACGGTGCCCGCTGTCGTGATCCCGATCAGCATCGCCTGCATGGCGGCCTACTGCTTCGCCTGGATGAGCTTCCGTGGATCGGGGTTCCTCTTCGTCGCCGTGTTCGCCCTGCAGATCGTCCCGATCCAGGTCACCCTCGTCCCGCTGCTCACCCTCTTCGTGAAGGGTGGCCTCGCCGGCACCTTCTGGCCGATCTGGATCGCGCACAGCATCTTCGCGCTCCCGTTGGCGATCTACCTGCTCCACAACTTCATGAGCGAGCTGCCCAAGGAGCTCGTGGAGGCCGCGCGGGTGGACGGTGCCGGCCACCTCACGATCTTCTTCAAGATCATGCTGCCCCTCATGGTTCCGGCGATCGCCGCGTTCGCGATCTTCCAGTTCCTATGGGTCTGGAACGACCTGCTGGTCGGCCTCACCTTCGGCGCCAGCCCCGAGGTGGCGCCGCTCACCGTCCGGGTGGCAGACCTGGCCGGCAACCGCGGGTCGCAGTGGCACGTCCTCTCGGCCGGGGCCTTCATCTCCATGATCGTCCCGCTGATCGTGTTCCTGTCGTTCCAGCGCTTCTTCGTCCGCGGCCTGCTCGCCGGGTCGGTCAAGGGATAACCCGTGGGCGAACCCTCCACCGCCCTGCCGAAGGACTTCACGGTCGGGGTGGGTACCTCGGCATGGCAGGTCGAGGGTGCGACGGCATCGCGCGGTCGCACCATCTGGGACGACTTCGCGGCACGGCCAGGCGCCATCGCCGACGGGAGCCTGGGGGACCCGGCCTGCGAGCACGTCGCCCGGATGGAGTCCGACGTCGCCCTGCTGGGGTGGCTCGGCGTGGATGCCTACCGGTTCTCGATCGCCTGGGCCCGGGTGCAGCCCGAGGGTCGCGGTCCCATCTCGGCCGGGCTGGACCACTACGACCGGCTGTGTGATGCGCTGCTCGAGCAGGGCGTCACGCCGCTGGCCACCCTCTACCACTGGGACCTGCCCAGCGCGTTGCACGCCGAGGGTGGCTGGCTCAACCCGGCCACCGGGGACCTGTTCGGGCAGTACGCGAACGCCGTGGCGTCACGGCTCGGGGATCGGGTGGGTTCGTGGGCGACCCTCAACGAGCCCTGGTGCTCAGCCTTCCTCGGTCACTCGGCCGGCATCCACGCGCCCGGCCGACAGGTTCCGGGGGAGGCATTGCAGGTCGCCTACCGCCTCTTGGTGGCCCATGCCCGTGGCATGGAGGCCCTGCGGGCGGCTGGCGCCCGCAACGCCGGGATCGTGCTCAACCTGATGCCCTCCTTCCCCGATGACCCGTACCGGGACGACCCGGTGCTGCGGCGGGCGGCCCGGCACATCGACGGGCTGCAGAACGACCTGTGGCTGGACGCCCTCGCGGGTCGGGGCATCAACGCCGACGTCGTGGCCAGCACCGCTGCGATCACCGACTGGTCGTTCGTCTCCAGTGCCGACGAGACCGCGATCGGCGCCCCGCTGGACTGGTTGGGCGTGAACTACTACACCGTCCAGCGACTGGTGCCCTTCGATGAGTCGGCCGAGCAGGCCGTCGCCCAGGACGTGTCCGCGCACCCCGGGTGCCCCCCGGTGCACTTCGCCCCGCGCGAGCCCCACACGACCATGGGCTGGGAGGTCAATGCGGCGGGCCTGGGGACCACCCTGCGCAAGACCTCCGCAGCCGTTCCCGGCGTGCCGCTGTGGGTGGCCGAGAACGGGATGGCGTGCCCTGATGCCGTGGTGGACGGCCGGTGCGACGACCCGGCGCGCGTGGCCTACCTGCAGGAGCACCTGGCCCAGGTGATGGCTGCCCGCGCCGACGGCGTCGACGTCCGGGGGTACCTCGTGTGGTCGCTGTTCGACAACATCGAGTGGGCCGAGGGGTGGCGCCAGCGCTTCGGGATCGTGCACGTGGACCAGGACACGCAGGTCCGCACCCCCAAGTCGAGCGCCCACTGGCTGCGCGCGCTGCAGCACCAGCGCCGCGCGTGAACCTCAGCGGCTGACGACGCGCAGCAGCTTCGCGCTGAAGGGCGGCATCGGCATAGCCGTGCCGTGCGTACGCGGGTGGCCCACCTCGCCGGCGAAGCCTCCGACGGTGTCGACGACCACCTGGTAGTCGGTCCCGAACGGCTCTCCGGGCAGCAGGAACGTGCCGGAGTGCCCGCTGCCGTTGAGCACCAGCAGGAAGGGGTCGTCGGAGAGCCTCTCCCCGCGCGGCCCGCGCGTCTGGAGCTCCCCGGACAGGTACATGCCGATCAGTCGGTTGTCACTGAAGTGCCAGTCGACCTCGGTGAACTCGCGCCCGTCGCCGCGCAACCACGCGAGGTCCTTGGCCCGTCCGGGGTCCGGCGCCGTGCCCTCGAAGTAGTACGGCCGCGCGAACACCGGGTGGTTGCGGCGCAGGTGGATGACCCCGGCGGTGAAGGCGAGCAGGTCGCGCTGCCAGGCGTCGAGATCCCAGTCGACCCAGGAGATCTCGTTGTCCTGGCAGTAGGCGTTGTTGTTCCCGCCCTGCGTGCGGCCCATCTCGTCGCCCGCGGTGAGCATCGGGACCCCCGTGCTCAGCAGGAGCGTGGTGAGCAGGTTGCGGACCTGACGCTGGCGCAGGGCGTTGATGTCGGGATCCTCGGTCTCGCCCTCGACCCCGTGGTTCCACGAGCGGTTGTTGTCGGTCCCGTCGCGGTTGTGCTCCTTGTTGACCAGGTTGTGCTTGTGCGAGTAGGTGGTGAGGTCGCGCAGGGTGAATCCGTCGTGGGCGGTCACGAAGTTGATGGAGGCGAACGGTGCGCGACCCTCGCTGGCGTACAGGTCGGCGGAGCCGGTCAGGCGCCAGCCGAGCTCGGAGAGCGCCCCGTAGCCGCGCCAGTAGTCGCGGGTGCAGTCGCGGAACTTGTCGTTCCACTCGGTCCACAGCGGTGGGAACTCGCCGACCTGATAGCCCCCGGCGCCGATGTCCCACGGCTCGGCGATGAGCTTGATGGTCCGCAGGACGGGGTCCTGCTGGATGGTCGACATGAACGAGCCGAGCATGTCGACGTCATGGAAGGAGCGCGCCAGGGCGCTGGCGAGGTCGAACCGGAAGCCATCGACGTGCATCTCGGTGACCCAGTAGCGCAAGGAGTCCATGATCAGCTGCAGCACGTGCGGCTGCGAGGCGTCCGGGGTGTTGCCGCACCCGGTGTAGTCGGCGTACTGCCGACCATGGCTCAGGCGGTAGTAGCCCTCGTTGTCGATGCCGCGGAAGTTCAGCGTGGGTCCCTGCTCGTTGCCCTCGGCCGTGTGGTTGTAGACCACGTCGAGGATCACCTCGAGGCCGGCGGCGTGCAGGGCGCGCACCATCTCCTTGAACTCGGTGACCTGCTGCCCACGGCTGCCCGAGGCGCTGTAGGCCGCATGGGGGGCGAAGAACCCGAGGGTGTTGTAGCCCCAGTAGTTGGTCAGGCCGTGGGAGAGGACGTGGTCCTCACTGATGAAGTGGTGGATCGGCAGCAGCTCCACGGCCGTGACGCCGAGCCCGGTGAGGTGATCGACGATCGCCGGATGGGCCAACCCGGCGTAGGTCCCGCGCAACTGCTCGGGCACACCGGGATGGCTCATCGTCAGGCCCTTGAGGTGCGCCTCGTAGATGACGGTCTGCGTCCACGGCGTGTTCGGCCGGGTGTCGCCGCGCCAGTCGAACTCGCCGTCGGCCACGACCACGCACCGCGGTACATAGGGCGCGGAGTCGCGGTCGTCGCGGACCGTGTCGTCATGGCCCACGTGGCCGCGCGTGGCCGGGTGCGCGACGTACTCACCCTCGATCGCGCGGGCGTAGGGGTCCATCAGCAGCTTGGCGCTGTTCCAGCGATCCCCGCGCCACGGGTCCCAGGGCCCATGGACGCGGAAGCCGTACCGGTCGCCGGCTCGCATGCCCGGCACATAGCCGTGGAACGTGTGGAATGTCGTCTCCGCCAGGGCGACCCGTCGCTCGCGCCCGTCCTCGTCGAAGAGGCACAGGTCCACCGCGTGCGCTCCCTCGGACCACACGGCGACGTTCGCGCCGTTCGCGTCGAGGGTGACGCCCAGGGGGTTCCAGGTGCCGGGCCACGCATCCGGCAGCTGCTCCGCCGCCAGGGACAGGGCGCTCACCGACACGATCCCGTCGCCAATGGCTCCACCGAGCCCCTCCATGCCTCCGTGCACGCGCCAAGGGTACCTGCGCCTGCACGATCGGGCCCGTTGCCGTGCCGTTCGACCCGGTGGCTAGGCTCGAGCGTGCCCATGTGAGTCGCTGAGAAGGAGTGCGCCATGTCCGCTGACGTTGTCGTCCAGGGTGAGCTGACCCGGGTGGAGCTCGAGGCAGGCGTGGCCACGCTGCGCCTGGACCGGCCCCCGGTGAACGCCCTGAACCTGGCGATGCAGGAGGAGATCCTGGCCGCAGCGCGCTGGATGACGCACTCGAGCGAGGTGCGCGCGGTCGTCATCTACGGCGGACCCCGGATGTTCGCGGCCGGCGCCGACATCAAGGAGATGGCGGCGATGTCCTACCAGGACATGGCCGGCGCCTCGCACCTGTTGCAGGAGTCGTTCAACGCGGTGGCCGCCCTGCCGATGCCGGTCGTGGCCGCGGTCACCGGCTTCGCCCTCGGCGGTGGGTGCGAGCTGGCGCTGTGCGCCGACCTGCGGGTCGTCGGCGAGCGGGCCAAGCTCGGTCAGCCGGAGGTGCTCCTGGGCGTGATCCCCGGTCTGGGCGGGTCCCAGCGGCTTCCGCGGCTGGTCGGCCCCTCGCGGGCCAAGGACATGATCCTGACCGGCCGGTATGTCGGGGCCGAGGAGGCGATGGCCTTCGGGCTCGCCGACCGGGTCGTCCCGGATGAGGCCGTCCACGACGAGGCGCTGGCCCTGGCCCAGCAGTTCGCCGCCGGCGCCCCCCTGGCCCTGGCTGCGGCCAAGCGCGCGGTCAACCAGGGCCTGGAGGTGGACATCGCCACCGGGTGCCAGATCGAGCGACTGGAGTTCGCCGGCCTCTTCGCCACCGACGACCGTCGCATCGGAATGGAGTCCTTCCTGGCACAGGGCGCAGGGAAGGCGACCTTCACGGGAAGCTGATTCCACGGCTGGCGCCGGCCGCGGCGCGCACCAGCGCGGCCGGCTGGTCGCCGCGTCCGGTGCGTCGTGATGGGATGTGCTCCTACCAGAGGGAGGCATCACGATGCAGGTGACGGTGTTCGGGGCGGCGGGCGGAACGGGGCGGCACGTGGTCGACCAGGCGCTGGCTGCCGGCCACGACGTGACGGTGCTGGTGCGCGATCCCCAGAGGCTGGGCCAGGTCGATCCTCGGGTGACGGTCGAGGTCGGTGACGCCCGGGATCCCGAGGCGGTCGCCCGTGCGGTCACGGGGACGCACGGTGTCATCAGCACCATCGGTGGGCAGGGGATGGGGCGCTCGACGGCCATCACCGACGCCGTGACCACCATCGTCGCCGGGGTGCCGGCGGGGACCCGCCTGCTGGCCGTCAGCACAGTCGGGGCCGGTGACTCCGGATCCCAGATGCCGCGCGCCGTCCGCATGACGGTCGGGGTGATGCTGCGCAACGCGATCGCGGACCACAACGGCCAGGAGCGCGCCATCATGGCCAGCGACCTCGACTGGACGATCGCCCGCTGCGTGGGACTCACCGACGACACAGCCTCCGGCGAGGTCCATGTCCTGACCGAGGGCAGGGTCGGCGGCTCCCGGATCGCCCGGGCCGACGTCGCGCGGTGGCTGGTCGAGCAGCTGGAGCAGGGCACGTACGCAAGGCGGGCGGTCTCGCTCTGGTAGGCGGCTGACCCTTCGGCGGGGCGTCGCGCCCCGACTGCTGCTGGGACTGACGCACGGCGCAGCCCCGCCATCGACGGGGGATGCAATGGCGGGGCTGCGCCAGCCACATTACACCCTGGTCCGGCGCTGGGGGAGGGTGACGCAACCGCTCCCATGATCCCTTCGGGGTAGGCTTCGGACAGCATCGAGGTGGATGGGGCGAGCCATGCGCGTGCAGGAGCCGGCGGTCCGGACCGACCTGGTCTGGACCGTGCCCAACGTCCTGAGCGGCATCCGCCTGCTGACGATCCCGCTGTTCGCCTGGTTGGCGCTGGTGGCCGAGCAGGACGCAGCAGCAGCGCTGGTCCTCGCCCTCGGGGGGATCACCGACTTCTTCGACGGCATGCTGGCCCGGCGCTGGAACCAGGTGACCCGCCTCGGCCAGCTGCTCGATCCCATCGCGGATCGCCTGTCGACCGTCACAGTGCTCGTCGTCTTCCTCGTCCGGGATGTGGTCCCGCTGTGGTTCGTGGCCCTCCTGGTGCTGCGCGATGCCGTGCTCGCAGTGGAGATGGGGCGGCTCAAGGGCCGGGGCATCACCGGCCTCCCGGTCAACTTCATCGGCAAGGCGGCCACCTTCAACCTGATGCTCTCGTTCCCCTTGCTCCTCTGGGGTGCCGATGCTGCGTCCGGCGTCGAGCAGCTCGCGCGGGTCGCCGGGTGGGCCTTCGCCCTGTGGGGGACGGGCCTGTACCTCTACAGCGGCCTGCTGTACGTCCGGCAGACCCGGGCGGTGCTCGCCGAGCTGCCCGCCGCGGCCGGGGCCTGATCAGCATGCGCGCCGTCGTGATGGCCGGCGGTGAGGGCACCCGCCTGCGTCCCCTGACCACGAATGTGCCCAAGCCGCTCCTTCCGGTCGTGGGCGAGCCGATCATGGGCCACCTGCTGCGCCTGCTCAACCGGCACGGCATCGACCAGGCGGTTGTGACCGTGCAGTACCTGGCGGCGAGCATCCGCTCCTACTTCGGGGATGGCGACGAGTACGGCGTGCGACTGTCCTACGCCACCGAATCGGTCCCCCTGGGCACAGCCGGCAGCGTGAAGAACGCCGAGCAGGGTCTGGCTGGCGAGCCGTTCCTCGTGGTCTCCGGCGACGCGCTGACCGATATCGACCTCACGGCGCTGGTGGCCTTCCACCAGCGGACCGGGGCCATGGTGACGGTCGCCCTGGCCCGCAAGCCCAACGTGATCGAGTTCGGGAACGTGATCACCGCCGAGGACGGACGGATCGAGCGGTTCATCGAGAAGCCCACATGGGGCCAGGTGTTCTCCGACACCGTCAACACGGGCATCTACGTGATGGCCCCCGAGGTCCTGGACCTCGTCCCAGCCGACGAGAAGGTGGACTGGTCGGCGGACATCTTCCCGAAGCTGATGGCGGCGGGGGAGGCCATCTACGGCTACGTGACGGATCGGTACTGGGAGGACGTCGGGACGATCGACAGCTACCTGTCCGTGCAGGGCGACGTCCTGCGGGGCCGCGTGGATGCGCAGGTGGGCGGCTTCGAGGTCGCCCCGCAGGTGTGGCTGGGGGAGGGGGCGGTGGTCGACCAGGGCGGCACCCTGGAGTCTCCGTGCTTCGTGGGCGCGCATGCGCGCGTGGAGGCCGGCTGCGTGGTCGGACCCGGCACGGTGCTGGGCAGCAACGTGGTCCTGCGCCGGGGGGCGCGGGTGGTGGGGTCCCTGCTCGACACCAGCGTGTATGTCGACGTCGGATCGGAGATCACCGGGGCACTCATCGGGCGCTCGTGCGAGATCCGGGCACGCGTGCGAGTCGCGGTCGGGGCAGTCATCGCCGACCAGTGCGTGCTCGGCGAGGAGGTCCAGGTGGGGGCTGGGGTCCATGTGTACCCGGCCAAGGAGATCGAGCCCGGCGCGATCATCAGCGACAACGTCATCTGGGAGGCCCAGGCGCACCGCTCCCTCTTCGGGCCGCGTGGCGTGAGCGGGATCGTGAACCTCGACATCACCCCCGAGATGGTCGTCCGGCTCGCGGCGGCCTACGCGGCGCTGCTGCCCAAGGGATCGACGGTGACGGTCGGCCGGGATCACTCGCGCGCCGCACGGGCGATGAACCGGTGCCTTGCCGGGTCCCTGACCGCGGCCGGGCTCAGCGTGCGCGACCTGCGGATCGCCCCGCTGCCCGTGGTGCGCACCGACACCGCGCGCGCGGCGCAGGGCGGGGTCTACCTGCGCACGACCCTCGGGGTCCCCGAGAGCCTGGACCTGCTCCTGCTGGACCGGACCGGCTCGGACCTCTCGGTCCCCGAGCGCCAGCGCCTGGAACGGATCCTGGTGCGCCGGGACTTCCGCCGGGCCTTCCCGGGGGAGATCGGCGACATCCACACCCCGCACCGGTCCCTGGACGAGTACGCCGTGCAGCTGGCCGGCTCCGTGGACACCTCAGGGGTCTGCGAGGCGGGGCTGAAGGTGGTCGTGGACACCGGTGCCGGGGCTGCCTCCCTGGTGCTCCCGCGGGTGCTGTCCGCCCTGGCGGTCAGCGTCCTGACCGTCAACAACCGGCTCGACGAGGACAACCCCACCTCGACCGGCCCGGCCTACCACGCGGCGATGGCGCGCCTGGCCGACCTCGTGTCGTCCTCACGGTCCGACCTCGGCGTGCGCTTCGACCCGACCGGTGAGCGGCTGTCCATGGTCGACGAGACGGGCCGTCCGTTCGACCACGGACGAGCGCTGCTCGTGATGCTGGACCTGGTGGCAGCGGAGCGCAGGAGCGGGGTGATCGCCCTGCCGGCGCATACGACCCGTGTGGCCGAGGAGGTCACGAGCTACCACTCGGTGGGCGTTGTCTGGACCGGGTCATCCACCGCCGCGCTCTGCGCACAGGCGCGGGTCACGCCGAACCTGATCTTCGCCGGTGACGGCAGCGGGGGCTTCATCGTGCCGGAGATGGGCCCGAACGTGGACGGACTGGCGGCGTTCGTCCGCCTGGTGGGCATGGTCGCGCGCACGAAGCTGACCCTGTCCGCGATCGACCGGCGCATCCCGCAGGTCCACATGGCCAGGTCCGCGGTCCCGACACCCTGGGCTCGTCGTGGGGCGGTCATGCGCTCCCTGGTGGAGACCGCGGGGGAGCGCGTCGTCGACACGGCCGAGGGCGTGCGGATCCAGGAGCTCGATAGCAGCTGGGTGCTGGCGGTCCCCGACCAGTCCGAGGCGGTGATCCGGCTGTGGGTCGAGGCCGCCACCGCGGAGCGAGCAGACGGCCTGCTCGCCGAGTGGTACGCCCTCATCGAGTCCGGCGCGCAGTGATGTCCGGCCCGACGCCAGCCACCCCGACCGCGGCGGCCGACCGGCCGGGCCCGAGCGCCCGGGAGCGGCTGAACCTGATCGACCAGATAACCGGTGCCGCGGTGGCCAGCGACTACGCGGAGATGCCCGACCAGCGCCCCGGCGAGTCGCGCCGCCAGCGAGTCCTCGTCGCGGCGGTTGCGCTCGCCCTCGCTGGCTTCGTCCTCGCGCTGGGCATCTCCGAGCGGGTCCTCAACGATCCGGTCGTCAACGAGCAGCGGTCCGCCCTGGCGGAACGGATCTCATCGGCTGATGCCCGCAATGAGACGCTGATCGAGGAGGTCGGCGCCCTGCGCCGCGACCTGACGGCGGCCCGCGCGGACAACCTCCGGGCCACGGTCGCAGGGGCCGTGCTCGCCGCCGAGATCCAGGATCTCGAGCTGGCGACGGGCTATTCCGCCGTCGAGGGGCCCGGGGCTGTGGTCACCCTCACGGACCCACCCGTCACGGAGGGCGAGCAGGGCACGGATGTTGAGCGGGTTCTCGACAGCGACATCCAGCGCGCCGTGAACGGGCTGTGGTCGGCGGGGGCCGAGGCGATCGCCGTGAACGGCCAGCGACTCACAGCTCAGTCGGCCATCCGCTCGGCCGCCGGGGCCATCCTGGTCAACTACCGGCCGCTGAAGCCGCCCTACCGGGTGGAGGCGATCGGCCCCCCGGACCTCACCGAGAGGTTCCAGGGCACTGCCGACGCCCAGGAGCTGGCCAGTGTGTCCGAGCAGTTCGGCATAGGCTTGCAGACGGAGTCCGTCGACGGGCTCAGCCTGCGGTCGGCGACCTCCCCGCTCCCCTCGGACGCGGAGGTCGTCGGACCCGAGGAGCGGACCGACTGATGCGTGCACTCGTAGGTGAGGGGGAGGGCTGATGATCGCACTCATCGGGCTCGTCATCGGGGTGATGGCCGGGCTCGTCCTCGAGCCCACCGTCCCCATCTGGCTCGAGCCGTACCTGCCGATCGCCGTGATCGCCGCCCTCGACGCGGTCGTGGGCGCCACCCGGGCGCTGCTCGACGGCGTGTTCCGGGATCGGGTGTTCGTGATCTCCTTCCTGAGCAACGTGGTGGTCGCCGCGTTCATCGTGTGGATCGGCGACCTGCTCGGTGTCGGCAGCCAGATGTCCACCGGGGTCGTCGTCGTCCTGACGATGCGCATCTTCGCCAACGCGGCCGCCATCCGCCGTCACATCCTCAAGGCATGAGCATGGAGCCAGGGGCGACAGGGGGCGCGGCGGACCCGACCACGACTGCTGCGCAGAACCCGGACGAGCCTGGTGGGGACTACCACCAGAGCTCGCTGTGGCGGTGGAGCGGCCCTGCGAGCCTGGTCGGTGGGGCCCTGTTCGCGGTCCTGGGCTGGATGCTCGTGGCCGGCGCCATCGCCCAGAACAGCGACGAGGCCCTGGCCAACGCGCGGCCCGACGAGCTCGTCCAGATCCTGGACAGCCTCGACGCCGAGAACGACCGGCTGGAGCAGGAGAAGCGCAGGCTGGCAGCGGAGATCGCCTCCCTGACCTCGGGCAGCAACGCAGCGTCCCTGGAGCAGGCGCGCAACCGCAAGGAGTCCCTCGAGGTGCTGGCCGGGACCACGAAGGTGCGCGGTCCCGGCGTTCGGATCGTGATCCGGGATCCCGACGGCGGGGTCGACGCCGCGGAGATCCTGGACACCGTGCAGGAGCTGCGCGACGCCGGTGCGGAGAGCATCGAGGTGGCCGAGCGCCGGGTGGTCGTGAGCACCTGGTTCGCCAACCCCCCGGACACCGGCACCCCGGCGATCCTGGTGTCCGGTGACCTGCGGCCCTCGCCCTACACGATCCTGGCGATCGGTGATCCGGGCACGCTGGCCACGGCCATGGAGATCCCCGGCGGCGTCGCCGACTCCGTGCGGACCGCCGGGGCCATCTTCGAGATGGAGCAGCGCGAGACACTGGAGATCACCTCGACCGTCCCGCTGACGACCCCCGAGTACGCTGAGCCGGTGGATCAGGGCTGAACGCCCAGCAGGAACCACGGTGACGCCCACGTCAGCCCGAACGCAGCCCGATGGAGGACCCATGTACCCCGAAGACCTGCGCTACACCCAGGAGCACGAGTGGATCCGCCGGGAGAGCCCGACGGTCCTGCGCTTCGGGATCACCTCGTTCGCCACCGAGGCCCTCGGCGACGTCGTGTACGTGGCGCTGCCGGCAGTGGGCAGCGCGCTCACCGCGGGGCAGCCCTGCGGCGAGGTGGAGTCGACCAAGTCCGTCAGTGACCTCTACGCCCCGGTGGACGGGACGGTCCTCGAGGTCAACAGCGCCCTCGAGGACTCCCCGGAGGTGGTCAACGCCGAGCCGTACGGCGAGGGGTGGATGGTCGACGTCGAGTGCGCGACGCCGCAGGAGGCCGACTCCGCGTGGTCCACCCTGCTGACGGCGGCACAGTACGCCGATGGGCTGGCCCCGTAGGGGGTTGACCACCACCGCACTGCGTCAGATAGGTTTGCCCCCGAGGTGAACCTAGACCTCAGGTAGAGGTTCCCGGGGTGGGGATCCCGGGTCAGGACGGAGACGACGTGGGGCGTTCATGCCAGCGATGCGGCCAGGAGATGGCCGACCTCGCACGCTTCTGCAGCAACTGCGGGGCACCCCTTGTCGACCTCGGCGCCGACGACCAGGTGCAGTCGACCGGCAACCTCGACGTGCCGGTGTCGGCGACCGGGCCGCTGGGCGCGCTCGGCACGGGCAGCGTGGGGTCCGTGGCCCCCGGGACGGCCATGCTGATCGTCCGGCGGGGCCCGAGCGAGGGCACCTCGTTCGTCCTCGACTCCGACCTGGTCACGGTCGGGCGCTCGGATGACGCCGACCTCGTCCTCGACGACGTCACGGTCTCGCGCAGGCACGCCCAGTTCATCCGTGATGCAACCGGGTGGCAGTGCCGCGATGTCGGCAGCCTCAACGGCACCTACGTGAACCGCGAGCGGATCGACGCGACCCCGCTCGCCGGGGGCGACGAGGTCCAGATCGGCAAGTACCGGTTCGTGTTCCTCGTGGGGGGTGGACAGGCGTGAGCACCGCGGCGGCCGCAGATGGGCTGCTCAGCATCGGTGAGGTCCTGCACCTGCTGCGCTCGGACTTCCCGGACATCAGCATCTCGAAGATCCGCTACCTCGAGGCCGAGGACCTGGTCGAGCCCCAGCGCACCCCCTCGGGTTACCGCAAGTTCACCCGTGCCGACGCCGAGCGCCTGCGCTACGTGCTGCGGATGCAGCGCGACCACTACCTGCCCCTGAAGGTGATCCGCGAGCACCTCGACGCGATCGACCGGGGGTTGCAGCCGGCCCCCCTGAGCGCCGCGGACACGGCCCCACGGGCGCTGGTGGCCACCGACTCCTATCCCTCGCCCGACGACCTGGCGGCGGAGAGCCAGGAGCTGCGGCTGGCGCGCAAGGAGCTGCTCGAGGAGTCCGGGATCACCAACGAGGTCCTGCGCGAGCTCGAGTCCTTCGGCCTGGTGGCGCAGGCCCCCGGCACCTCGTACTACGACGCCACTGCCCTGCAGGTGGCCCGGATCGCCGCCGAGATGGCCCAGTTCGGCTATGGGCCGCGGCACCTGCGCCCGTTCCGCCTGGCGGCCGATCGTGAGCTCGCCCTCGTGGAGCAGGTCGTCAAGCCCATGGCCCACGGTCGGCACCAGGACAGCGCGGCGAAGGCGGAGGAGGCGGCCCGCGCCATCGCCACCCTGGCCATCCAGCTGCACGTCGCGCTGGTGAAGGCCGGACTGCCCCGGACGCTCGGCCGCTGAGCGATGGTGGGCCCGTCCCACCGGGGCTACTCTGGCCATGTGGATGGGTACCAGGCAGTGGAAGTCGTGGGCGTGCGGGTGGAGATGCCCTCAAATGCGCCGATCGTGCTGGTGCGACCGATCGCCGGCGGGGCCCTGCTCCCGATCTGGATCGGGCCGAACGAGGCAGCGGCGATCGCCATGGCCCAGCAGGCGGTGGCCGCCCCGAGGCCGTTGACCCATGACCTCTTCGTGGCGACGCTGAGCCAGCTCGGGACCCCCCTGCTGTCCGTGCGCATCACCCGTCTCGAGATGGGCGTGTTCTTCGCCGAGCTCGTGTTCGAGGAGCAGGTCATCGATGCCCGTCCCTCGGATGCCATCGCCCTGGCCCTGCGCGCCGAGGTGCCGATCCTGCTCGCCGACGAGGTCCTGGACGAGGCGGGCGTGGCTCCCGACCCCGATGACGAGGTCGACGAGGTGGAGCAGTTCCGCGAGTTCCTCGACTCGGTGAACCCGCAGGACTTCCAGTAGCCGGGCGAGGAGCGGTATAACCCTCTACTGGAGGGTGAGACTTTGCCCGGCGTGTCGTTTGTCCGGGCGTTGACGTGGGGTCGCCCGGGCCCTAGTTTCGGGACAGGAATCCCGCCGGTGTAACTACGCCGGCGCAAGACGCCATTCGACCGGAGGCCAGGCGCAGATGTCAGCTGAGGGCACGGGACAGCATCACGAGGTGCAGGGCGCCCTCTTCGACGTCCCCGAGACGACGCTGCCCGAGGGCGTGGGCTACCGCGGCCCGGTCGCCTGTGCCGCTGCGGAGATCACCTACCGGCAGCTGGACTACTGGGCCCGGACCGGGTTGGTGGAGCCGTCGATCCGGCCCGCCACCGGGTCGGGGACGCAGCGCCTCTACAGCTTCCGGGACATCCTGGTCCTCAAGGTCGTCAAGCGTCTGCTGGACACCGGCGTCTCGCTGCAGAACATCCGCACCGCCGTGACCCACCTGCGTGCCCGCGGCGTCGACGACCTCGCCCAGCTGACCCTGATGAGTGACGGGGCCAGCGTCTACGAGTGCACCAGTGAGGACGAGGTCATCGACCTCGTGCGCGGTGGCCAGGGAGTCTTCGGCATCGCGGTCGGCAAGGTGTGGCGCGAGGTGGAGGGCACCCTGTCGGCGCTGCCGGCCGAACGTGGCACGGGCATGGCCACCTCGACCGACGACGAGCTCGCAGAGCGCAGGCGCAAGCGCCAGACCGGCTGACGACACCGCGCACCACGGGCCGCGCGGCGCGGCTATCGTGGGCGCGTGCAGATCCCACCTGGTCCCGCTGACTTCGCCGCGCGCCACATCGGTCCTGACGAGCGGGATGTGGCCCGCATGCTGCAGGTGGTCGGCCATCCCGACCTGGAGTCGCTGGCCCGGGCGGCGATCCCGGCCACGATCGCGTGGGGCCAGGGGCTGGACCTGCCCCCGGTGCTCAGCGAGCCCGAGGCCACCGCTGCCCTGCGCCGGATGGCTGCGGCGAACACCCCGGCCGTCTCGATGATCGGCCTGGGCTACCACGACACCCTCACCCCGGC
Source organism: uncultured Actinomycetes bacterium (assembly GCA_963774745.1). Taxonomy (GTDB): domain Bacteria; phylum Actinomycetota; class Actinomycetes; order S36-B12; family CAIYMF01; genus Prado023. The sequence goes on from CAVZGE010000003.1 coordinate 392,867, forward strand.
GGTGATCCGGCGCAACGTGCTGGAGTCACCGGGCTGGTACACCGCCTACACCCCCTACCAGCCCGAGATCTCCCAGGGGCGGCTCGAGGCGCTGCTCAACTTCCAGACGATGGTCGCCGACCTCACCGGCCTGCCCCTGGCCAACGCCTCCATGCTCGATGAGCCCACTGCGGCCGCCGAGGCGATGGCGCTGCTGCACCGGGTCGATCGCAGCAGCGCGATGACCTTCGTCGTGGACGCGGACACGCACCCGCAGACGCTGGCCGTGCTGGCGACCCGGGCGGCCCCGCTCGGGATCGACCTCGACGTCCGCGACGTCACCGCCGGCCTGCCGGCCGACGGGTACTTCGGGGTCCTGGTGTGCCTACCGACCTCGACCGGCCTCGTGCGCGACCCGGCCCAGCTGCGCGCCCTGGCCGACGAGGTGCACGCCCGGGGCGCCGGGCTGGTCGTCGCCGCGGACCTGCTCAGCCTGTGCCTGATCACCCCACCCGGTGAGTGCGGCGCGGACATCGTCGTCGGATCGGCGCAGCGCTTCGGTGTCCCCATGGGCTTCGGTGGGCCGCATGCCGGTGTCATGGCGGTGCGCGCGGGGCTCGAGCGCCAGCTGCCGGGGCGCCTCGTGGGTGTCTCCGTGGATTCCGCGGGCCAGCCGGCGTACCGGCTGGCCCTGCAGACCCGCGAGCAGCACATCAGGCGCGAGCGGGCCACGAGCAACATCTGCACCGCCCAGGTGCTCCTGGCCGTGATCGCGGGCCTCTACGCGGCCTACCACGGACCCGATGGGCTGCGCCGGATCGCCGAGCGCGTGCACGGCCATGCGACGACCCTGGCCGAGGGGCTGGTGCAGGACGGCGTCCCCGTCCTGCACCCCAGCTTCTTCGACACGGTGGTCGCCGTGGTGCCCGGCAGGGCTGGGCAGGTCGTTGCCGAGGCATCCCAGCGGGGCATCAACCTGCGGCTCGTCGACGAGGACCACGTGGGCATCACCACCGACGAGGTCACCCAGGAGACGCACCTCGTGGCCGTCCGGGAGGCGTTCGCCGCGGCCGGGGCGGGCGGCACGGTGCCCGCCGCGAGCCCCGGTGGGACTGACCCGGCCGCAGGTGGGTCGCTCCCGCAGGCATGGCGGCGCACGTCGAGCTTCCTGGAGCATCCGGTGTTCCACAAGTACCGCAGCGAGACCGAGATGCTGCGCTACCTGCGGCGACTGGCCGGGTACGACGTCGCGCTGGACCGGTCCATGATCCCGCTGGGCTCCTGCACGATGAAGCTCAACGCGACGACCGAGATGGAGCCGATCAGCTGGCCCGGGTTCGCCGGCCTGCACCCCTTCGCGCCGCGTGAGCAGACCACCGGGTACGCGGAGCTGATCACTGATCTCGAGGCGCTCCTGGTGGAGCTGACCGGGTACGACGCGGTCAGCCTCCAGCCCAACGCCGGCTCCCAGGGGGAGTTCGCCGGCCTGCTGGCGATCCGGGGATGGCACGCCTCGCGGGGCGACACCGAGCGCGACGTCTGCCTGATCCCGTCCTCAGCCCACGGCACCAACGCCGCCTCCGCGGTGATGGCAGGCATGCGCGTGGTGGTCGTGGCCTGCGATGAGGCGGGCAACGTGAGCGTCGAGTCCCTGGGAGCCGCGCTGGCCGCGCACGCCGGGCGCGTGGCGGCACTGATGATCACCTACCCGTCCACCCACGGGGTGTACGAGACAGAGGTCGCGACGCTGTGCGCGATGGTCCACGACGCCGGCGGTCAGGTGTATGTCGACGGCGCCAACCTGAACGCGCTCGTCGGGCTGGCCAAGCCCGGACGGTTCGGGGCCGACGTGTCCCACCTGAACCTGCACAAGACGTTCTGCATCCCGCACGGCGGCGGCGGCCCCGGCGTGGGCCCGGTCGGTGTGCGGGCGCACCTGGCCCCGTTCCTGCCGGGCCACCCGCTGTGTCCGGAGGCGGGGCCGCTCGGCCGGGGGCACGAGGACGGGGGCGTCGGCCCGGTCAGCGGCGCACCCTGGGGCAGCGCCGGCATCCTGCCGATCCCGTGGGCCTACATCCGGATGATGGGTGCCGAGGGGCTCACCCGGGCCACGCAGGTGGCCGTCCTGTCGGCCAACTACGTCGCCAGGCGGTTGACGGGTTGCTTCCCGGTGCTCTACACCGGGCCCGGTGGGCTGGTCGCCCACGAGTGCATCCTCGACCTGCGGGAGATCACCAGGCGCACGGGCGTGACCGTCGACGACGTCGCCAAGCGGCTGATCGACTACGGCTTCCACGCCCCGACCATGAGCTTCCCGGTCGCCGGCACGCTCATGGTCGAGCCCACCGAGAGCGAGTCGCTGGCTGAGCTCGACCGCTTCTGCGACGCCATGATCGCCATCCACGGCGAGATCGAGGCCGTCGCGGCCGGGGAGGTGACCCTCGCCGACAGCGTCCTGCGCGGTGCCCCGCACACCGCCGAGAGCCTGGTGGGCGCCTGGGATCGGGCGTACACCCGCGAGCAGGCCGTGTACCCGGTCCCCGAGCTGCGCGCGGACAAGTACTGGGTGCCGGTGGGGCGGATCGACGGGGCCTACGGCGACCGCAACCTGGTGTGCTCCTGCCCCCGCCCGGAGGAGCTGGCAGCACTCACCTGAGCAGGCCGTCGGAGCTGGTCACGTGCGACCCTCGGACTCCTGGATCTCGAAGAGGACCGCCTGCGCCGTGATCCCGTGCTCGGGGAGGTCTGGGGCTGAGTCTGCACCTGAGGTTGAGGGTTGCATCCAGAGCGCGTGCAGGACCGGGAATCCTGCCGCCCGAACCGCCTCGACGACGGCCGCGTCGTCGTCGACGAACGCCTCGATCCGGTGGCGGCGGGACAACCGGCGCAGCGTCGCCACCTTGGTGATCCGGGCGGGCCGACGGTCCGAGTCGTCGCGCATGAACAGCTCACCACGCGGCAGGCCCTGGGCTGCGAGCCAGGCCAACGTCGCCGCTCGGCACCTCTCCGGTCTCCCGGTCAGGTAGACCACGACGTGCCCGGCCCGCTCGGCGGTTGCCACGGCACCGAGTCCCTCGGGCAGCGGGGGATCATCGGGTGCGGCACCGAAGAACGCGTCCCAGTCCTTCGGGCGCGCGGCCACATGGTGCAGCCGGTGGCGGACGTCGGCCAGAACCCCGTCGATGTCGAACACCGCGACGCTGGGGCGGGCCGCGCCATCGGGTGCGCTGTTCTCGGACATGCGCGAGACGCTACCGCCCCACCCCGCGGCGTGCGTCCCCATCGGGATGGGTAGCCTCGATCGCATGGACTTCCACACCCTCGTCGCGCAGATGCCCATCGTGGTCCCGATGGTCGGGACCCTCGAGCTGGAGTTCCTCGAGCTGGCCCCGCAGCGGGTGCTGCTGCGCCTGCCGGACAAGCCCGAGTACCGCAACCATGTGGGCGGTCCGCACGCCGGGGCGATGTTCACCCTCGCCGAGACCGCGACCGGGGCGATCGTCCTGGGCAACTTCGGGATGCTGGTCGACCGTGCCACGCCCCTGCCCGTGGACGCGTCCATCCGGTTCAAGAAGATCGCCATGGGGCCCATGTACGCCGAGGCGCTGATGCACGACACCCCTGAGTCGATCCTGGCGCGACTCGATGCCGGCGAGCGTCCCGAGTTCCGCATCGACGTCACGCTGTCGACCGAGGACTGGACAGTCACCGGGGAGGCCAGCTTCCTCTGGACCCTGAAGCCCATCCGCCGCTGACCTGGACAGGTCGGAGGGGCCGCCCCCGGCTGGGAGCGGCCCCTCCGACCTGCGTGTGCGTCAGTGCTTGGGGCTCGCGTCGATGACCTTCTTCGCGATCTGCGCCGGCATCGGCTCGTGGCCGATGTAGGTGCGGTTGAAGGTGCCCGTCCCGTGGGACATCGAGCGCAGCTCGATGGCGTAGCGGGTCAGCTCGAGCTCGGGGACCTCGGCCTTGATCAGCGTGCGGCCGGTGCCGGCGGGCTCCGTGCCCGACACCCGACCGCGGCGCCCGGACAGGTCGCCCATGACGGCGCCGACATACTCGTCGGAGACCAGGACGCTGATCGCCGCGACCGGCTCGAGCATCGAGATCTGGGCTGCGGCTGCGGCCTCCTTGAGGGCCAGCGCACCGGCCATCTGGAAGGCCATGTCGGAGGAGTCCACCGAGTGCGCCTTGCCGTCGTAGAGCGTCACCTGGATGTCGACGACCGGGTACCCGGCAACGACGCCGCGCTCCATCTGGGTGCGCACGCCCTTCTCCACCGAGGGGATGAACTGGCGGGGCACCGAGCCGCCGACCACCTTGTCGACGAACTCGAAGCCGGAGCCCGCCGGCAGCGGGGCGACCTCGATGTCGCACACGGCGTACTGGCCGTGCCCGCCGGACTGCTTGACGTGGCGGCCCTTGGCCTTGGCCGGGGATGCGAACGTCTCGCGCAGCGACACCCGCAGCTCCTCGGACTCCACCGCCACCCCGTAGCGGTTGCGCAGCCGGTCGAGCAGGACGTCGACGTGGGCCTCGCCCATGCACCACAGGACGAGCTGTCCGGTCTCGGCATTGCGGTCCAGGCGCAGGGTCGCGTCCTCGGCGACGAGGCGTCCGAGGGCCTGGCCGAGCTTGTCGTCGTCGGCCTTGGACTTGGCCACGATGGCCACCGGGAGCAGCGCGTCGGGCATCAGCCACGGCTCCATGAGCAGCGGGGTGTCCTTGTCCGACAGGGTGTCACCGGTCTCGGCCCGCGTGAGCTTGGCGACGGCGACGATGTCCCCGGCGATCCCGGTGTCGATCGTGCGCTGGAGCTTGCCCAGCGGGCTGGACAGCGCACCGATCCGCTCGTCGAGGTCGTGGTCCTCGTGGCCGCGCACGGCGCCGAAGTGCCCCGAGACATGGACGAACGAGTCCGGTGTGAGCCGGCCGGAGAAGACCCGCACCAGCGACAGCCGCCCGACATACGGGTCGGTCGTCGTCTTGACCACCTCGGCGCACAGGGGACCGGCCGGGTCGCACGCCAGTGGCCCGCGGGGCTGTCCGTCGGGGGTGGTGACCGGGGGCAGCGGGTGCTCCAGGGGCGAGGGGAAGCCGCGGCGGACCAGGTCGAGGACCTCCGTGGTGCCCAGGCCGCCGAGCTCGACCGCTGTGGCGATCACCGGGTAGAACGAGCCCCGGGCCACAGCCATCTCCAGGTCGGAGATCAGCGTGTCGGTGTCGATGTGCTCACCCGCGAGGTAGCGGTCCATGAGGGTCTCGTCCTCGCTCTCGGCGATGATCCCCTCGATGAGCCCGGCGCGGGTGCTCTCGATCAGCTCGAGGTGCGTGGCCTCCGGCTCGCGATCCACCCGGGTGCCGCTGGAGTAGTCGTGGATCCGCTCGGTGATCAGGTCGATGAAGCCGGCAGGCGTGCCGTCGTCGGCCATCATCGGCAGCATCAGCGGCATGACGCCCTCGCCGAACACCCGCTGGCAGATCGCCACGAGCTCGTCGAAGTCCGCACGCGGGTGGTCCAGGCGGGTCACGACCACGGCGCGCGGCATCCCGACGGCTGCGCACTCCTCCCAGAGCATCTGCGTGCCACCGTCGACGCCATCGACGGCCGAGATCACGAACAGCGCGGCGTCGGCCGCGCGCAGCCCGGCGCGCAGGTCACCGACGAAGTCGGCGTAGCCCGGCGTGTCCAGGAAGTTGACCTTCACCCCGTCGACGACCACGGGCGCGAGCGCGAGGCCGACGGAGCGCTGCTGGCGCACCTCGGCGTCGTCGAAGTCCGAGACCGTCGTGCCCTCGGTGGTCCGCCCGGCGCGCGGGATCGTCCCGGTGGCAGCGAGCATCGCCTCGAGCAGCGTCGTCTTGCCCGCTCCGGACGGTCCGACCAGGACCACGTTGCGGATGTCGGCGGGGCTGGCCGGTGCGGAGACCGACGCACCCCCTGGGGTGTTCGCCTGTGCCATGTGAGGTGCCTTTCGTCGCGGGTCTGCAGTCTCCCAAGGCGCTAGCCTCGCAACAAGGACCTACGTCCTGCGCACCAGGGGGGCGGTTTCTCGCTACGATCGGCATCCTTATGCTGAACAACGCTGATGCTCGCGGAGTCGTCGCCCCGGTTGTCGAGCCGATCGCCCGCGGGCTGCTGCGCCTGCGGATCACCCCGGACATGGTGACCCTGACCGGGACCACCCTGACGGTGCTCACGGCGCTGATCCTGATCCCGCAGGGCCGGTTCATCCCCGCGGTCATCCTGCTGTTCCTGTTCATCTCCGCCGACGTCCTCGACGGCACGATGGCCCGCCTGAGCGGCACGCAGGGCCCGTGGGGCGCGTGGTTCGATGCCACGCTGGACCGGGTCGCGGACGGCGCGGTGTTCGGCGGGGTGCTGATCTGGGCGGCCTGGAACTCCGACACGCCGACGACCATGCTGGCGTGGGTGTGCCTGGTCGGCGGGGTGGTGGTCAGCTACGCGAAGGCCCGGGCGGAGGCCGTGGGCGCGACGGCCAACGGTGGCATCGCCGAGCGCGCGGAGCGGATGATGCTGCTGGGCGTGGGCGCGATCCTCTACCAGTTCGTCGACTGGGGGATGACCGCCGCGATCGCCGTCCTGGCCGTGCTCACCGTCATCACCGTGTTCCAGCGGGGACTGGACGTCCGCAGCCAGCTGAAGCCGCTCAACGGTCAGCAGGCCGCCGCGCCCAGCACCGAGGAGTGACCCGGCCGTGAAGGAGCAGGCGACGTACCTGGCCTATGCCGGTGGTTGGCGCGCCGTGCGGCTGATGCCCGAGCGACTGGCCTACGGGACCTTCGACCAGATCGCCGACCAGCTGTGGCGCAGCCACGGGCCCTCGGTCCGCAGGCTCGAGGCCAACCTCGGCCGCGTCCTGGGACCGGTCGACCCCGAGGAGCTGCGCGCGGTCTCGCGGGTGGGCATGCGGTCCTACATGCGCTACTGGTGCGACGCCTTCCGGCTCCCCGGCTGGGACGCCGCCCGCATCGACACGTTCGAGATGCGCCACCCCGAGCGGCTGTCCGACCCGGTGGCATCGGGTCGGGGCGTCGTGGCCGCCCTGCCGCACATGGGCAACTGGGACCATGCCGGGGCCTGGTGCTCCCAGCACATCTCGCCGGTCAACACCGTCGCCGAGAAGCTCGAGCCCGAGGCGCTCTTCACCGCCTTCGTCGACTTCCGGACCTCGCTGGGCATGACGATCCACGGCCTGGGCGACCCCGGGGTCTACCAGGAGCTGCGGGACACCCTGGAGTCCGGGGGACTGGTGGCCCTCCTCGCCGACCGGGACCTGTCGGCCAAGGGCGTGGACGTGGAGTTCTTCGGCGAGACCGCGCGCTTCCCGGCCGGACCGGCCGCCCTCGCCATCGACACCGGGGCGTCGCTCGTGCCGGTGTCGCTGTCCTGGGAGGGCCACAACGTCGCCGAGATCCTGCCCGAGATCGTGCCGCCGGCGACGGGGGACCGCGACGAGCGGATCCGGGTGACCACGCAGGCCCTCGCCGACGCGCTGGCCACCGGGATCGCCGCGCATCCCAGTGACTGGCACATGCTCCAGCGGCTCTGGCTGGCTGACCTCGACCCGGCCCGACTGGCTGCTCGGGACGCGTCGCAGCGGGATGCCTGATGCGCGTCGGACTCGTCTGCCCCTACGCCTGGGACACCCCCGGAGGAGTCGCCGCGCACATCCATGACCTGCGCCTGGCACTGATGCGCCTGGGCCACGAGGCGGTGATCCTGGCCCCGGCAGACGACGAGGACGCGCTGCCCGAGTACGTGACGAGCGGCGGCAAGCCGATCTCGATCAGCTCCAACGGCTCGGTGGCCAAGATCAACTTCGGGCCGGTCGCCACCGCTCGGGCGCGCCGCTGGATCAAGGACAGCGACCTGGACATCCTGCACGTGCACGAGCCCGCCGGGCCGACGCTGTCGATCCTGTCCATCTGGGTCGCCGACGGGCCGATCGTGGCCACCTGGCACGCCAGCCTCGCCTCGTCGCGACGCGACCTCAACGCGGGGGCACCGATCGTGCGCAGCGCGATGGAGAAGGTGCGCGCCCGGATCGCGGTCAGCGAGTACGCCCGGCGCTCGATGGTCGAGTACACCGGGGGCGACGCGGTGCTGATCCCCAACGGGGTGGACTGCAGCGCCTATGCCGGCGACGAGACGCTGCCCGGACGATCGCGCGGCAGCAACACCCTGATGTTCCTGGGTCGCATCGACGAGCCCCGCAAGGGCCTGCCCACCCTGCTGGCGGCGCTGCCCCGGGTGGTGGCCGCCGTGCCGGACGTGTCGGTCCTCGTGGCCGGTCCCGGCGACGTCGACGAGGTTCGCTCCGGGATGGATCCCGAGCTCGCGCAGCGGGTGGAGTTCCTCGGGCTGGTCAGCGAGGATGACAAGGCGCGCGCGCTGCGCTCCGCGGACATCTACGTCGCGCCGAACACCGGCGGTGAGTCCTTCGGGATCATCCTGCTGGAGGCGATGGCGGCCGGGGCCCCCGTCGTCGCCAGTGACATCGAGGCCTTCCAACGCGTGCTCGACGAGGGGCGTGCCGGCGTGCACTTCCGCACCGAGGACCCCGCCGACCTCGCCCACCAGCTGATCGCGCTGCTCGGCGACCCGGCGCGCCGTGATGCCCTGCGGGCCGCAGGACGGGAGCGGGCCGCCCAGTTCGACTGGGCGACGGTCGCCCGTCAGGTGCTGTCGGTCTACGAGAGCGTCACACCCGGTGGGGAGAAGGTGCAGGCGGACCTGTCGGGCCAGTTCTGGGGCCGGCTGCCATTGCGGCGCAGCCCCAGGGGTGTGGACGCCGGGGGGGATGAGTCATGAAGGTCGACCTCGGGTGGGGCATCGTCATCCTCCTGCTGGTCGCCTTCGTGGTCTGGCGGCTGAGCGCGGTGGCCGGACGGATCGACCGGTTGCACCACCGCATCGAGCTGGCGCGTGCGTCACTGGACGCCCAGCTGCTGCGTCGTGCGCGCGCTGCCGAGGCCCTGGCCACGTCAGGGCTGCTCGACCCGGCGAGTGCGATCGTGCTGGCGCAGGCTGCCAGCCACTGCCGCAACACCGACCTGGCCGATTCGGTCGAGCGCGGGATCGTCGAGTCCGAGCTGTCGCGCGACCTGCGTGAGGTGTTCTCCGATGCGCAGGCCGTCGAGGGCCTGCGGGTGATCCCGGAGGCCGAGGAGCTGCTCAGCGACCTGGCCGCCGCCTGCAGGCAGGTGACCCTGTCCCGTCGGTTCCTCAACGACGGCGTGCAGGCCGCGCGGCTGCTGCGCGAGGGCCGCTGGGTCCGGTGGTTCCGGTTGGCCGGCAGCGCCCCACGCCCCGAGATGTTCGAGATGGACGACGTGGCCCCGCCGGCCTTCGACCAGCTGGCGTGACCGGGCCGTTTCCGGCGGGCGCCCGGCCGCCGGCGCCGGCATGAACGCCCGGCGAACCCGCTGAGTCGTTGACCGGGCCACCGCAGTGGCGGACGTACTGTGGGGGCCATGCGACGGATTGCTGCCGTGATCGGCTGCGGGATGGTGCTGGTGGCGTGCGGACCGGACCGCCAGCAGGCAGATGCTGTCGACCCCCCGGACACGTCGAGCCCTTCGGTTGCGGCCCCGCAGGCACCACCGGAACCACCACCGCCGACGACGTCTCCGTTCAGCGGGCGTGACGGGGGGGTGGACACCCCCGTGATGGTCGTCAAGCTCGACAACACCCCCTCGGCGCAGCCGCACCGCGGCCTGACGAAGGCCGACATCGTCTACGTGGAGCCGGTGGAGTGGGGCCTGACCCGATTGGCCGCCGTGTTCTCGACGGACATGCCGGACATGGTGGGACCGGTGCGCAGCGCGCGGGTCAGCGACATCGAGCTCTTCGCCCCGTTGGGCGACATCGCGTTCGTGTACTCGGGCGCCCAGCGGCGCCTGCAGCCCAAGCTGGCGGCTGCGGACTGGACCCAGGTGTCCCAGGACGTGAACAGCCCCGGGTTCCAGCGCGAGCGGGGAACCGGCCGGTACGCGCCCTACAACCTGATGGCCGACCCCGAGGAGGTTCTGGCGACATCGGGGGCCAGCGCGGTGTCGACGGACATCGGGCTGGTGTTCGACGAGCAGCCCCCGGACGGTGGCACGAAGGCCACGCGGGTCACCGCCCGATGGCCGTCGATGTCGGTCCAGTTCCGCTGGAACGCCAAGAAGGAGGCCTACGACGTCTGGATGAACGGTCGTCAGGCACGGGACACAGACAAGCCCGGCGTGCAGCGCGCCACGTCGGTCATCGTCCAGTACGTCAAGGAGGTCGACTCCGGCTACGGCGACAAGTTCGGTGGCCGGACGCCGCTGACGATCCTGACCGGGTCGGGCAAGGGCGTGCTGCTGCGCGACGGGGTGTCGCAGAAGATCCTGTGGGAGAAGGCCGGCGACACCGACCCCACGGCCTACACCGACCTCGACGGCAACCCGGTCGTGCTCGATCCGGGTCAGGTCTGGATCCTGCTCAAGGACCGGACCAGCAAGGTGAGCATCGCGTAGCCCTCGACCGCCGGCCGCCGGCGGCGTTTCGCGCCGCTGCGTCCCGGGACGTAACCTTGTGCCATCGTCCCGACCGGCGCAGGAGAACTCGTGAGCAGCACCCCGCAGACACCAGGCACCGCCCTCGGCACCGACCGCGTGAAGCGCGGCATGGCCGAGATGCTCAAGGGCGGCGTGATCATGGACGTGGTCAACGCCGAGCAGGCCCGCATCGCCGAGGACGCCGGCGCGGTCGCCGTCATGGCCCTCGAGCGGGTCCCGGCCGACATCCGCGCCCAGGGCGGGGTGTCGCGGATGAGCGACCCGGACATGATCGAGGGGATCATCGACGCGGTGTCGATCCCCGTGATGGCCAAGGCCCGGATCGGGCACTTCGTCGAGGCCCAGGTGCTGGAGTCCCTCGGAGTGGACTACATCGACGAGTCCGAGGTGCTGACCCCGGCGGACTACACCCACCACATCGACAAGTGGGCCTTCACCGTCCCGTTCGTGTGCGGCGCCACCAACCTGGGCGAGGCCCTGCGCCGCCTCACCGAGGGCGCGGCGATGATCCGCTCCAAGGGCGAGGCCGGTACCGGCGACGTCTCCAACGCGACCACGCACATGCGCTCCATCCGCGGTGAGATCAAGCGGCTCTCGTCGATGAGCCACGACGAGCTGTACGTCGCCGCCAAGGAGCTCCAGGCCCCCTACGAGCTGGTCAAGGAGGTCGCCGAGCGCGGGTCGCTGCCGGTGGTGCTGTTCACCGCCGGGCGGCATCGCGACCCCGGCCGACGCGGCGATGATGATGCAGCTCGGCGCCGACGGCGTGTTCGTCGGCTCGGGCATCTTCAAGTCGGGCAACCCGGCCGAGCGGGCCAACGCCATCGTCCAGGCGACCCTGCACTTCAACGACCCGGGGATCATCGCCAAGGTGTCCCGCGGCCTGGGCGAGGCGATGGTCGGGATCAACGTCGAGGAGATCCCCGCACCGCACCGCCTCGCCGAGCGCGGGTGGTGACCGGCCCCACCATCGGGGTCCTGGCACTGCAGGGTGACGTGCGAGAGCACCTGCACGCCCTGGAATCCGTCGGAGCGCACGCGGTCCCGGTCAAGGACGCCGAGGGCCTCGGGCGCGTGGACGGCCTGGTGCTCCCCGGTGGGGAGTCCACGACCATCTCGATGCTGGCCATCCGCTGGGGCCTGATGGAGCCGCTTCGGGCAGCGGTCGGCGACGGGCTGCCCATGTACGGCTCGTGTGCGGGGATGATCCTGCTCGCCGACACGATCCTCGACGGCCGCGCCGACCAGCGCCCCATCGGCGGGATCGACATGGTCGTGCGCCGCAATGCCTTCGGTCGCCAGGTGGACTCGTTCGAGGGCGACGTGGACTTCCCGGCCCTGGGCCCGGAGCCGATCCGGGCAGTCTTCATCCGGGCGCCCTGGGTCGAGTCCGTCGGAGCGTCGGTGGAGGTTCTCGCCTCCGTGCCTGCCGCCGCGGGCGATAGGATCGTTGCCGTTCGAGCGGGGTCGCTGCTGGCCACCTCGTTCCACCCCGAACTCACCGGAGACCATCGGGTGCACGCGCTGTTCGCCACCATGGTGCGCGGCGCCGCCTGAGTCGACTCGAAGGAGCATCATGTCCGGCCACTCCAAGTGGGCGACCACCAAGCACAAGAAGGCCGCGATCGACGCCAAGCGCGGCAAGCTGTTCGCCAAGCTGATCAAGAACATCGAGGTGGCGGCACGCACCGGGGGCGGGGACCTCGACGGCAACCCCACCCTGTACGACGCGGTGCAGAAGGCCAAGAAGAACTCGGTGCCGGCGGACAACATCGACCGGGCCGTGAAGCGTGGGTCGGGCGCGGACGCCGGCGGTGCCGACTGGCAGACCATCATGTACGAGGGCTACGGGCCCAACGGCGTGGCGGTGCTCGTCGAGTGCCTCACCGACAACCGCAACCGTGCGGCCACCGAGGTGCGCGTGGCCATGACCCGCAACGGCGGGAACATGGCCGATCCCGGCAGCGTCTCCTACCTCTTCGCCCGCAAGGGCGTGATCATCGTGCCGAAGGCCGAGGGGCTGACCGAGGACGACGTGCTGATGGCGGTGCTGGACGCCGGGGCCGAGGAGGTCAATGACCTCGGGGAGGCGTTCGAGGTGCTCACCGAGGCCTCCGACATGGTCCCTGCCCGCAAGGCCCTGCAGGCCGCCGGCCTGGACTACGAGTCGGCCGAGGCGGAGTTCGTGGCCTCCGTCGAGGTGCAGCTCGACGCGAACGGGGCGGCGAGGATCATGCGCCTGGTCGACGCCCTCGAGGACAGCGACGACGTGCAGAACGTGTACACGAACGCTGACATCCCCGCCGAGGTCCTGGCCGAGTTGGAGTAGCGCTCGGACTCCCATCGGTTGCGCCGCTCGGGGTACGGTTCTTCGATACCCCCGGACCACAGGAGCGACGACGTGGCAGAGCAGGATCGCACGACCCCGGAGGTCCCGGGCGCGCAGCCGCCCGCTGGACCCGGTGGCCCCGACGCGCAGTCCACGGCCGCTCCGGTGAAGCCGGGGAGCCGCGAGGAAGTCGCCGGCGGCGAAGGTCCCCGCGAAGAAGGCCCCGGCGAAGAAGGCGGCGGCCAAGAAGGCCCCGGCGAAGAAGGCGCCGGCGGCGAAGAAGGCGCCCGCGAAGAAGGCGCCCCCAGCGGCGAAGGCCGCGGAAGCGACGGCCCCTGCGGTTGATGCCGCTCCGGCCCCCGCTTCCCCCGCTCCCGCGACCCCTTCGGCCGGGCGCAAGCGTGCAGCGGCCAAGCGGACCGCCCGCGCGGCCGCCGGCCGGGCGGGTGCCGCTGTCGAGTCGGCGGCCGCAGCTGGTCGCACGCCCACGGACCCCACCGTGGTCGCCCCGCGCCGGCTCTCGGGGTTCGACTTCGCCACGTGGCGCCTGGCGTCCAACGACCCGTCGATGCGCTCGCCGATCATCGGCCTGGTCGCCCTCGACTCCAGCCCGGACTGGGCCGCGCTGGTCGACCGGTTCGACCGGGCCAGCAGGGTCGCCCCGGTGCTGCGCCAGAAGGTCCTGGAGGGGCCCTCGGACATCCTGAGCCCGCGCCTGGTGATCGACCCGGACTTCGACCTGAGCTTCCACATGCGCCGCTTCCGGGTGGCTGACCCGGGCACCTGGGACCAGGTCCTGACCGAGGCCCGGCGGCAGTCGATGTCCGACTTCGACCTGGCCCGGCCGCTCTGGCGGGTGACCCTGCTCGAAGGCCTTCAGGGCGGGCGGGCCGCCCTGATCGTCAAGCTGCACCACGCGATCGCCGATGGCCAGGGCGCCATGATGCTCGGGGCGACCGTGATCGACCTGATGCCCGGCGGGCAGGACCTCGGTCCGATGCCCCCGGCGCCCTCAGCTGCGCCGCTGGACGCCGCGGGCTTCCTGGGCACGGCCGTGGTCGACGCCTCCTCGTTCCTGGTGAAGTCGGTGAAGGAGGTCACGGACTCCGCGCTGCCGATCGCCGGACGCGCCCTTCGGGACCCGGTGGGCGCCGTCGAGGACGTCATGGGGGTCCTTCGGTCCATCACCCGGTTCATGGCCCTGCCGACCTCGCCGATGTCACCGGTGATGCGGGGGCGGTCGATCAACTACCACTTCATCACCCTCGACGTGCCGATCTCCGAGCTCAAGGCCGCGTCCAAGCCCCATGGGGTGAGCCTCAACGACGCCTTCATGGCCGGCGTCACCGGGGGCCTGCGGATCTACCACGAGCGCCGCGGCGAGCCGGTCAGCATGCTGCGCTGCAACATGCCGATCAGCCTGCGCAATCCCGATCGTCCGGCGCAGAACGCCGTCACCATCGCGCGCTTCGAGGTGCCGGTGGACATCCTCGACCCGGTCGAGCGGATGCGCGCCATCCGCGACATCGTCGGGTCCTGGCGCCAGGAGCCCGCCCTGCACCTGGTCGACCCGCTGGCCGAGGTGGGCTACCGGCTCATGCCCTCGGACCTGTTCACCTCGACGGCGCAGACCAGTGACTTCACCGCCAGCAACGTCCCGGGAGTGCCGGTCCCGGTGTGGATCGCCGGCGCGAAGGTGCGGGCCATGTACCCGCTGACCGCCACGGTCGGCGCGGCGACGAACATCACGCTGCTGTCCTACGCGGGCAACGCCGGGATCGGCATCTCGATGGACGACGCAGCCATCCCCGACCGGGACCTGTTCGTGGAGTGCATCGGTGCGGGGTTCGAGGAGATCGTCGGCCATCCGGTGCACGCCAGCGACCCGGTCGCGGGGGAGTAGGCCCCAGCGACTGCGGCCGCCTGCGGCCGTGCCGAGCCACCCCGCGCACGCGTGTCGCGCCGGTCGACGCGCCCTGGTGCCGATAGGGTGCGAACACCTGTTCGTATCAGGAGGTGGCGTGCGCGTACTCGGGGTGGATCCGGGCCTGACCCGGTGCGGGGTGGGTCTCGTCGAGGGGTCCCTCGGCCGGCCGCTGTCCCTGCGGCACGTCGAGGTGATCACCACGCCCGCCTCGCAACCGCTCCCGGAACGGCTGCTCGTGATCAGCGCGCGCATCCAGTCGCTCATCGAGGAGCTGTCCCCCGACGTCGTCGCCGTCGAGCGGATGTTCAGCCAGCACAACCTGCACACCGTCATGGGCACCGCCCAGGCCTCGGCGGCTGCCGTGCTGGCCGCGGCCCAGGCCGGGCTGCCGGTGGCGTGGCACACCCCCAGCGAGGTGAAGGCGGCCGTGACCGGCACGGGCCGTGCGGACAAGGCCCAGGTGGCGGGCATGGTGGTGCGGATCCTGCGGTTGGAGACGGCGCCGAAGCCGGTGGACGCCACCGATGCCCTGGCTCTGGCGATCTGCCACGTGTGGCGCGGCTCGGCCAACGCGCGGATCGCCACGGCCGTGGCCGCGGCACCGCCCGCGCGCATCCCGACCCGGGTCCCGCGGACGTCCGCGGGCGCGGGGGCCGCACCGGCGCCGGCACCCGCAGCGCCGGGCCGGGCCGGGGTCGGCCTGCGCTCCCGGAGCTCGCGGTGATCGCCTTCGTGCATGGCACGGTGGCCTCGGTGGGGGCCGATCACGCGGTGATCGACGTCGGCGGGGTGGGCCTGTCGGTGCTGTGCGGGCCACGCACCCTGGCCGAGCTGCGTCCCGGG
Source organism: uncultured Actinomycetes bacterium (assembly GCA_963774745.1). GTDB lineage: Bacteria > Actinomycetota > Actinomycetes > S36-B12 > CAIYMF01 > Prado023. The sequence continues at coordinate 408,517 of CAVZGE010000003.1, forward strand.
GCCCCCGCCCAGGTGGCCACGGCGCTGGTGGTGCGCGAGGACTCCCTGACCCTGTTCGGCTTCCGCGACGAGGACGAGCGGCAGGCCTTCGAGGTGCTGCAGTCGGTCACCGGGATCGGGCCGCGGACCGCCCAGGCCATCCTGGCCGTGCTCACCGTCGACCAGCTGCGCTCCGCGGTGGCCACCGACGACCTCGCGACCCTGTCCAAGCCGCCCGGGATCGGGCGCAAGGGCGCGGCGCGGATCGCCCTCGAGCTCAAGGACCGGCTGGGGGCGCCCACCTCGTCATCGGCGGCCACCATGACGGCCGACGACTGGTCGACCCCGGTCATCGACGGGCTCATCGCCCTGGGCTGGCCGCCACGGGACGCCCGTGCCGCTGCCGAGGCCGTGCGGACCGAGGCCGAGGCGGTCCTGGCCGAGGGCGGCCATCCCTCCGTTCCCGCGCTGCTGCGCTCGGCCCTGCGCCACCTGGACCGCGCGTGAGCGACGACGAGCTGGTGCGCGGCGAGGCAGATGACGAGGACGTCGCGGCCGAGGGGGCCCTGCGGCCCCGCAGCCTGGCGGACTTCATCGGCCAGGACCGCGTGCGCTCCCAGCTCGGCCTGGTCCTGGAGGCCGCACGGCACCGCCACGCCACCGCGGACCACGTGCTGCTCTCCGGGCCCCCCGGCCTGGGCAAGACGACCCTGGCCATGATCATCGCCGGCGAGATGTCGGCGCCCATGCGGATCACCTCGGGGCCGGCGATCCAGCACGCGGGGGACCTCGCGGCCGTCCTGTCCAGCCTCGTGCCCGGCGAGGTGCTCTTCCTCGACGAGATCCATCGGATGGCCCGACCCGCCGAGGAGATGCTCTACGTCGCGATGGAGGACTTCCGGGTCGACATCGTCGTCGGGAAGGGCCCCGGCGCCACTGCCATCCCCCTGGACCTGGCACCGTTCACCCTCGTGGGCGCCACGACCCGGGCGGGCCTGCTGCCGGGCCCCCTGCGCGATCGGTTCGGCTTCACCGCGCACATGGACTTCTACGCCGACTCCGACCTCTTCACGATCGTCAACCGGTCCGCCCGGTTGCTCGGGGTCGAGATCGACGCGGCCGGGGCAGCCGAGATCGCTGGCCGCTCCCGCGGCACGCCGCGCGTGGCCAACCGCCTGCTTCGCCGGGTGCGCGACTACGCCCTCGTCCACGGGGACACGTCCATCGACCAGCGCACGGCCCATGCCGCCCTCGACCTCTACGAGGTCGACGCCCTGGGCCTCGACCGGCTGGACCGGTCGGTCCTCGAGGCGCTGCTCACGACGTTCCGGGGCGGGCCGGTGGGCCTGTCCACGCTGGCCGTGGCCGTCGCGGAGGAGCCCGAGACCGTGGAGACGGTGGCCGAGCCGTTCCTCGTGCGCGCCGGGCTGCTGTACCGCACGCCGCGTGGCCGGGTGGCCACGGAGGCCGCCTGGCGGCACCTGGGCCTGGCCCCGCCGACATCGATCGGGCAGATCGGCCTGCCGTTCGACAGCGACGCACCGGACGGGAATGACCGAGGTGTCGCGCCGGGCGTCTAGAATCAGGCCCAATCGTGCGAAAGGCCCTCCATGACGCTCGTCGAACTCCTGCCCTTTGCTGCCATCGCGGCGGCATTCTGGCTGCTGATCATCCGGCCGGCCTCGGTCCGCCGGAAGGCCCAGGCCGCCCTCGTCGCCGCGCTCGCTCCGGGGCAGCGGGTCATGACCACGGCCGGCGTGTTCGCAACCGTCGCCGCCATCGACGGGGACCGGGTCCGCGTGGAGATCGCCCCGGGAGTCGTCATCGAGATGCTCGCCGCGGCCATCGCACAGGTGGTCCCGGCAGCGCTGGACGCTGACCCGGTGCCGGCGGTACCCGCGACGGATCCCCCCGAGCCGCAGGCAGAGGTCGCGCCCCAGGTCGACGATGCCCCGGCCGTGTCGGCCCTGACCCCGGAGGCCGATCGTGGCTAGTTCCGTGTCCGCGTACCGTCCCTGGCGCGTGCTGGGCCCGATGCTCGCCGTCCTCGTCGCGCTGATCGCCTGGACGTTCTGGCCCTCGTTGTCCAGCACCCCCCAGCTCGGTCTCGACCTGCAGGGTGGCACCCAGGTCACGCTGCTGCCGACCACGGCACCCGGCACGGATGGCAACATCACCGACGAGCAGCTCGACCAGGCCGTCGGGATCATCCGCCAGCGCGTGGACGGCCTGGGTGTGGCCGAGTCCGAGGTGACGGTGCAGGGCTCCGGGGAGAACGCGGCGATCATCGTCTCGGTCCCCGGCTCCGTGCCCCAGGACCGCCTGGTCGAGCTCGTCGGGCGCACGGCCCAGCTGGCGTTCCGGCCGGTGGAGGCCATCACGAACCCGGAGGCGGTCGACCCCGACGCCGAGCCGACGGACGAGCCGGAGGCCTCGGCGACGCCCGCCGACCCCAGTCCGACCCCGACCGACGGGTCGACACCCTCGCCGGCCGCCACCGACGAGCCGTCGGCGAGCGCCTCGCCGTCGGCCGAGGCGGCCTCACCGTCCGCCAGCCCGACCCCGGCCGTCGAGCAGCCGGAGCTCCCCGTCCAGGCGGCAGCCAACGACACCGAGTTCCAGGACCGCGCACTTCGGCTGGACTGCACCTACCCGGAGAACAGGTCGGGAACGCCCGATGACCAGGCCCTCTGGCTGGCCACCTGTGACCGCGAGGGCTTCGCCAAGTACATCCTGCAGCCGGCCTTCATCAAGGGCACGCAGGTGACCGACGCCCAGGCCCAGCTCGACCCGGCGACCAGCAAGTGGTCGGTGTCGCTGACCTTCGACTCCGCAGGGTCCAAGGCCCTGAGTGAGATCTCGTCGGAGATCTACGACAACACCCCGCCGCAGAACCAGTTCGCCATCGTCCTCGACGGGGTGGTGTTCAGCGCGCCGTCGTTCCTGGAGCCGATCCCCGGTGGAACCGCCCAGATCACCGGTGAGTTCACCATCGATGAGGCCAACGACCTGGCCAACGTGCTCAAGTTCGGCTCGCTGCCGATCAGCCTGGAGGTCGGCGAGATCACCTCGATCACGCCCACGGTCGGCGATGCCTACCTGAAGGCCGGCCTGCTCGCCGGCGCGATCGGCCTGGCCCTCGTGGCGCTGTACCTGCTGGTCTACTACCGGGCGCTCGGCCTCGTGGCCGCAGCCAGCCTGGTGGTGGCCGGGGTCATCACGTACTGCCTGTTCGTGATCTTCGGCCGCACGCTCGGGTTCACCCTGACCCTGGCCGGCGTCGCCGGCGCGATCGTGGCCATCGGCATCACCGCCGACTCGTTCATCGTCTACTTCGAGCGACTGCGCGACGAGGTCCGCGAGGGCCGCACGCTGCGGGTGGCGGCCGAGACCGGCTGGATCCGCGCCCGACGGACCCTGCTGGCCGCGGACTTCGTCTCCCTGCTCGGTGCGGTCGTGCTCTACGTGCTGAGCATCGGCAGCGTGCGCGGCTTCGCCTTCGCCCTCGGCCTGACCACGGTCGTCGACGTGCTGGTCGCCTTCACCTTCACCCGGCCGGTGGTCGCGCTGCTGGCCGCCACAAAGTTCTTCCAGTCCGGCCATCCGCTCAGCGGGGTCGACCCCCACAGGCTGGGCATCCCGGAGGCGCCAGCTCGCTCCACGACCGCTGCAGGGAGGCGATAGCCATGTCCCGAGTCGGAACCTTCGGCCAGAAGCTGTACTCCGGGGAGATCTCCTACGACATCGTCGGCCAGCGCCGGCGCTGGTATGCGATCTCCGGTGCGATCTTCCTGATCGCGGTCGTCTCCCTGCTGACCCGGGGGCTCAACTACGGCATCGAGTTCACCGGCGGTGCTGAGTTCCGTGTGCCCAGCGCCTCGTGCACCATCGAGCAGGCCACGGCGGCCGTCGAGGACGTCGGCGTGACCCCGAGCACTGTGACCCAGCTCGGTGGCGAGTCGATCCGGGTCACCACCGAGGCGGTCGACACCGCCGAGAGCTCGAAGATCCGCTCGTCCCTGGCGCAGGCCTGCTCCGTCGCGCCCGACGACGTGTCCGTGCAGCTGGTCGGTCCCACCTGGGGAGGCGAGATCACGAAGAAGGCGCTGACGGCGCTGGTGGTCTTCCTGGCCCTGCTGAGCATCTTCCTGGCGATCTACTTCGACTGGCGGATGGCGATCGCCGCCCTGGTCGCGCTGGTGCACGACGTGGTGATCACCATCGGCGTGTACTCGCTGCTGCAGTTCGAGGTGACGCCCAGCACCGTCATCGGCGTGCTGACGATCCTGGGGTACTCCCTCTACGACACCGTCGTGGTCTTCGACAAGGTCAAGGAGAACACCCGGGGGATCCTCGGCCAGAGCCGGCAGACCTACTCGCAGGCGGCGAACCTCGCGGTCAACCAGACCCTGGTGCGCAGCATCAACACCTCGATCGTCGCCCTCCTCCCCGTCGCGGCCATCCTGTTCGTGGGCGCGGGCGTGCTCGGGGCCGGCACGCTCAAGGACCTGTCCCTGGCGCTGTTCGTGGGCATGGCGGCCGGCACCTACTCCTCGATCTTCATCGCCACGCCGTTCCTGGCCCAGCTCGAGGAGCGCAACCCGCAGATGCAGGCCCTCGCCCGGCGGGTGCAGGCCCGCGGTGCTGGGCCTCGGGGCGCAGCGGGTGCTGCGACAGCGGCTCCGGCGGCAACCGGGAACCAGGCCGCTGACACCGCGCCCGGCGCTGAACCGGGAGCGGCGGGAGCCGCATCGCAGAGCACCGAGGCGATGGAACGTGCCCGCGCCCGACGCAGCGCGAGTGGCCCACGCAACCAGCCGAAGAAGCAGAGCCGGGCTGACCGGCACTGATCCTCGCCAGCACCAGCCTGGACCGGGTCGTACACTCGGGCTAACCAGCAGCAGGAGGAGCAGGTGGCCGATCCGGAGACCCTGCCCGTCGACTCGGCGGCGGAGTCAGCCCCAGGGCTGCGCTCCAGGCTGTCCCGGATCGCCGGTCGCGGGCCCGGAGCACCCCCGGAGCTCGAGCCCATCCTGCGCACCCTGCGTCAGTTCCATCCCAGGAGCGACACCCGGGTGGTCATCCAGGCGTACGTGACCGCCGAGGAGCTGCACCGCGAGCAGAAGCGCCGTTCGGGCGAGCCCTACATCACCCATCCGCTGGCGGTCGCGCAGATCCTGGCCGACCTGGGCATGACCGGACCGACCCTGGCGGCGGCGCTCCTGCACGACACGGTGGAGGACACCGGCTACCCGCTGTCTGACCTGCGGGCCGAGTTCGGTGAGGAGATCGCCTCGCTGGTCGACGGGGTGACCAAGCTGGACAAGGTCACCTACGGTGCCTCGAGCGCGGCGGAGACCGTGCGCAAGATGGTCGTGGCCATGGCCCGCGACATCCGGGTCCTGGTCATCAAGCTGGCCGACCGCCTGCACAACATGCGCACGCTGCAATGGCTGCCGCCCGAGAAGCAGGCGATCAAGGCCCGGGAGACCCTCGAGATCTATGCCCCCCTGGCCCATCGCCTGGGCATGAACACGGTCAAGTGGGAGCTCGAGGACCTGTCCTTCGCGACGCTGCACCCCAAGATGTACGAGGAGATCGTCCGCCTGGTCGGCCAGCGCGCGCCGGCCCGCGAGCAGTACCTCGAGCAGGTGATCGGCGACATCGACGAGCGCCTCCGGGCCGCGCGGATCCGGGCCACGGTCACCGGCCGGCCGAAGCACTACTACTCCGTCTACCAGAAGATGATCGTGCGGGGACACGACTTCTCCGACATCTACGACCTGGTGGGCGTGCGGATCCTGGTCGACTCCGTTCGCGACTGCTACGCCGTGCTGGGCACCCTGCATGCCGCGTGGAACCCCCTGCCGGGGCGGTTCAAGGACTACATCGCGATGCCGAAGTTCAACATGTACCAGTCGCTGCACACCACGGTCATCGGGCCGGACGGCAAGCCCGTCGAGGTGCAGATCCGCACGCACGAGATGCACCGGTCTGCCGAGTACGGCATCGCCGCGCACTGGCGCTACAAGCAGACCGAGGTGGGCGGCAAGCTCGGGCCCGACGACCTCGGCTGGCTCCGTCAGCTCGTGGAGTGGCAGCGCGAGACCGAGGATCCGGGCGAGTTCCTCGAGTCCCTGCGCTACGACCTGGGCTCCACCGAGGTGTTCGTGTTCACCCCGCGCGGTGACGTCATCGCGCTGCCCTCGGGCTCCACCCCGGTCGACTTCGCCTACGCCGTGCACACCGAGCTGGGCCACCGGTGCGTGGGGGCCCGGGTCAACGGCCGGCTCGTCCCGCTGGACAGCCCGCTGTCGAACGGTGACGCCGTCGAGGTCTTCACCTCGAAGGCCGAGGGCGCGGGACCGAGCCTCGACTGGCTCACCTTCGTGCGCAGCCCCCGCGCACGCGGCAAGATCAAGGCCTGGTTCTCCCGCGAGCGCCGCGAGGAGGCCATCGACAAGGGCAAGGACCAGCTGCTCAAGGCCATGCGCAAGGAGGGGGTGTCCGTCCATCGGCTGCTGTCGACCAGCGCCCTGGCCACGGTCGCCGCCGACCTGCGCCAGCACGACGTGAGCGCCCTGTACGCCTCCATCGGTGAGGGCCGGATCAGCCCGCAGACGGTCATCCACCGCCTGGTGGCCACCGCCGGGGGCGAGGCCGCTGCTTCCGACGACGCCGCAGAGGGGGTCACGCCGCAGGGCATCACGAAGATGCGCCAGCGCTCGGACTCCGACCCGGGCGTGACCGTGATCGGTTCCCAGCTCGGGGACGTCTGGGTCAAGCTGGCCCGCTGCTGCACCCCCGTGCCCGGTGACGAGATCACCGGCTTCGTCACCCGCGGGAACGGCGTGTCCGTGCACCGCCAGGACTGCACGAACGTGTCGGCGATGGCCGGGCAGGCCGAGCGCTTCGTGCCCGTGGCCTGGTCGCCGGGGGCGTCCTCGGTGTTCCTGGTGAACATCCAGGTCGAGGCCCTCGACCGGTCACGGCTGCTGGCCGACGTCACGCGTGCGCTGTCCGACCAGCACGTCAACATCCTGTCGGCGTCGGTGTCGACCACGAAGGAGCGCATCGCGGTGTCGCGGTTCACCTTCGAGATGGGTGACCCCAAGCACCTCGGCGCGGTGCTGCGCTCCGTGCGCGGCGTGGAGGGCGTGTTCGACGCCTACCGGGTCTAGCCACCCGGCCAAGCGCCCCCGGGCCCAGGGCCCACCGTTCCCCAGCGCGCCCCGTTCGGTCCGCTATCGAGCGGCCCAACCCCGGATCGGTCCGCAATCGCGGCGGTCGCCGGCCCGGATTCCGGACGAACCGAAGGGTGCGGCAGGGGCTCAGCCCGAGTACTCCGCCAGGGAGTTCTCGGCTGCATCCAGCAGCGAGCGAGTCGTCGTGATGCGGCCCTGGAGGTCCGCCGCCCGGCGTGCGTCACCGGAGGCCTCGGCCGCGGCCGCCTGCTTCTCCAGCTTCTCCAGGGACGCGCGGAAGGTCTCGACGGTGGACTCGGCCAGCGCCCGCTTGGCCGGGTCGGTCCGCCGCCACTGGTCCTCCTCGGCGCGCTTGATGGCGTCCTCGACCTTGCGCAGCCGACCCTCGACCTTGTCCCGGTCGTTGCGGGGCACATGGCCGATGGCGTTCCAGCGCTCGCCGATGCCACGCATCGCGGTCTTGGCCGCCGCGAGGTCGGTGATGGGCAGGAGCGCCTCGGCCTCGACGGCCAGTGCCTCCTTGGCGTGGAGGTTCTCCATCTGGTCGCCGTCACGCTCGGACTGCGCGGCGTTGCGCGCGGCGAAGAACGCGTCCTGGGCCGCCCGGAAGCGCGCCCAGAGCTTGTCCTCATCGGCTCGCCCCGCGCGTGGGGCGGCCTTCCACTCGTCCATGAGGCCGCGATAGGCGCGCGCGGTCTCGGCCCAGTCGGTGCTGGTCGACAGCGCCTCGGCCCGGGCGATGATCCCGTCCTTGGCCGCGGTGGCCTCCTTGCGGGCTGCGTCCAGGGTTGCGAAGTGCGCACGGCGGGCCTTGTCGAAAGCCGACCGGGCGGTGCTGAACCGCTTCCACAGGTCCTGCTCGGCGTCGCGGGTCGAGCGATCCCCGCGGGGCAGGGCAGTCCACGCCTCCTGCAGCTCCTTGAAGCGGTCGCCGGTCGACTTCCACTGGGTGGACGCGGCCAGGCCCTCGGACTCCTCGACGATGGCGCTGCGTGCCGCCATCGTCTTCGTGCGGGTCTCCTCGCGGGCAGCAGCGGCGGCCTCCTTGCGCGCCTCGCCCGCGGCCTCGAGGTCCTCGGCCAGCTTCGCCAGCACGGAGAGGTCGCCGACCACGTGCGGGTTCTCGACCGCGTCGCGGAGCTTGCCCACGACGATCGTCACGTTCTCGGGCGTCCCCTTGCCGTCCTTGAGGCGCGCCTGGAGCAGCTCGGCCTCGGCCTTGAGACCCTCGTACTTGCGCTCGAAGAAGGCCAGGCCCTCCGAGGGGGCACCGGCCGCCCATTGGCCGACGGCGACCTCCTGCCCGTCGGGGCGACGCACGTACACCGTGCCGTCGTCGTCGACGCGTCCGTAGGCGTGCTCGGTCATGCGCGTACCCTCCGTTGTCCAGTGCCGGTCATTGTCCCATGCCCGTGGTCCGGACCCGGTGCTATGCCTCCCTCGAGACCGCTGTCTCGATCCCGATGGGTGCTGCCGGGCTCCCGTCGGTGCCACCACCGGCGACGCCCGCCTCGGCGACCTTGGTCACAACGTCGAGGCCGGAGCTGACCTGGCCCCAGATCGTGTAGTTCGGCGGAAGCGTGGTGTCCTCGTAGACCAGGAAGAACTGGCTGCCCGAGGTGCCCGGCCCCGCGTTGGCCATGGCCACGGTGCCGGCCGGGTAGTTCACACCCTCCTCGGCCGGGAGGTTCTCGTCGGGGAGCTCGAAGCCCGGTCCCCCCGTTCCGGTGGCAGTGGGATCTCCGCACTGCAGCACCTTGATGCCCTCGGTGACGAGGCGGTGGCACAACGTGGAGTCGAAGTAGCCCTCGCCGGCCAGCCAGAGCATGGCGTTGACGGTCTCGGGGGCCTTGTCGGCGAGGGTGTCGATGACGATCTCACCGCAGTTGGTGGTCAGGACCAGCTGGTGGTCGGTGCCGTCCTCGAGCTGCATCTCCGGTGCCGTGTCCCACGACTTCGGGTCGGTCGGCGGCGTCGGGGCGTCACCGCACCCCTCGACGGCGACCGGCGACACCGCGGCCGAGGGCGAGGCGCTGGCGTCCCCGGAGGGCGCTGCCGATGCTGTTGCCGAGGCCGCCGGCTCGGCGACGTCGTCGGCGCCGCTGTCCGGCCAGAACACGATCGCGGCCACCGCGAGGATCCCGACGAGGGCCGCGATGCCCCAGCCGATCCGCATCCGCCTGCGGTGCCGCTCAGCGCGCTCGGCCCGGCGCGCCGCCTGGCGCTCCAGCTTGGCGGCGGCGAGCTCCTTGCGGCGCTTGTTGCTGGCCCCGGTTCCGGGCTTCTTCTCGTTGGACACGTCACGTGCTCCCACAGTCGAGGTGTGCGGCTCGCAGCGGAGTCTATGTGGCGCCCAGCCCCGCACCGGGACGACCCGCGCGGTTATGCCCCCGGGCTGGCTCGCGGATACCCTTGTGGCCGGTCCTCCGACGCCCGGACCCCACCGATCAGAGGGAGCGCGCATGCTCATCGCCGGTTTCCCGGCTGGCCCGTTCGCGACCAACTGCTGGATCCTGGCCCCCGGTGCGCACAGCGAGGCGGTGATCGTCGATCCGGGCATGGACAGTCGCGGGGGCATCGAGCAGGTCGTGGCCGAGCACGGGCTGCGCCCGGTCGCGGTGATGCTCTCGCACGGGCACCTGGACCACATGTGGTCGGTGCTGCCGGTCTGCGACGGCTACGACATCCCGGCCTGGATCCACCCGCGCGACCGTGCGCTGCTGGCCGACCCGTGGGCCGGGGTGTCGGGGGAGACCCGGATGATGTTCGCGTCCGTCGTCGGCGCCGCGGACTTCGCCGAGCCCTCCGACGTCCGCGAGCTCACCGACGGGGCTTCCCTGGAGATCGCCGGCATGACCTTCACCGCGGACCACGCACCCGGGCACACCCCCGGCTCGACCGCGTTCCGGATGATGGACACCGGAGGTGAGCCGCTGATGCTCTCCGGCGACCTGCTGTTCGCCGGGGCCATCGGGCGCACGGACCTGCCGGGGGGTGACAACTCCGCGATGCTGGACTCACTCGCGCGGGTGGTGCTCACACAGCCCGACGAGATGCTGGTGCTGCCCGGGCACGGTGAGACCACGACGATCGGCGTCGAGCGCCGGGTCAACCCGTTCCTGCAGGGCCTGACCCCCGCCCGCCCGCGCTCGACGGGAGCCGGAGCGTGAGCCGCCCCGCGCCACTGTCCGGGTTCCCGGAGTACCTGCCGGGCGACCGCATCGTCGAGCAGCACGTCCTGGACACCGTGCGCAGGGTCTTCGAGCTGCACGGCTTCGCCTCGGTCGAGACCCGCGCCGTCGAACCCCTGGAGCAGATGCTGCGCAAGGGCGAGATCGACAAGGAGGTCTACGTCCTGCGCCGGCTGCACGCCCCGGCCGACGAGCCGGACGCCGGGCTCGGCCTGCACTTCGACCTGACCGTGCCGTTCGCCCGCTACGTGGTGCAGAACGCGGGCCACCTGGAGTTCCCGTTCCGTCGCTACCAGGTCCAGAAGGTGTGGCGCGGGGAGCGCCCCCAGGAGGGCCGGTACCGGGAGTTCACCCAGGCCGACATCGACATCGTGGGCCGCGACACCCTGGCCTTCCACCACGAGGTCGAGGTCGCACTGGTGATGGCCGAGGTGTTCCAGGCACTGCCCATGCCGCCCGCGGTCATCCTGGTCAACAACCGCAAGCTTGCCGAGGGGTTCTTCCTGGGCGTGGGCGCCAGCGACCCGGGTGCGGCGCTGCGGGCCATCGACAAGCTGGACAAGATCGGCCCGGCGCGCGTCGCTGAGCTGCTGGTATCCGAGGCAGGGCTTGGGGTCGATGCCGCCCAGAAGTGCCTGGAGCTCGCCGCGATCCGCAGCGGCGACACGTCGTTCGTCGACCGGGTGCGGGCGCTGGGCGTCGAGCACCCGCTGCTCGACGAGGGTCTTCAGGAGCTTGCCGCCGTCGTGGGCGCCGCCGCCGAGCGGATGCCCGGGGCGGTGGTTGCCGACCTCAAGATCGCCCGCGGGCTGGACTACTACACCGGCACGGTCTACGAGACCCAGTTGGTCGGCTACGAGGACTTCGGGTCGATCTGCTCGGGTGGCCGCTACGACGCCCTGGCCGGCGACGGCCGCTCGACGTACCCCGGCGTGGGCATCTCCCTGGGGGTGTCGCGCCTGATGGGCGTCCTGCTGGGCCGTGGACTCGTCCGTGCCAGCCGCTCAGTGCCCACCTGCGTGCTCGTCGCGGTCACCGACGAGGCGGGGCGCTCCCAGTCCGCGGCCATCGCCAGCGCCCTGCGGGCCCGGGGGATCCCGGCCGAGGTCGCACCGAAGGCCGACAAGTTCGGCAAGCAGATCCGCTACGCCGACCGCCGGGGTATCCCGTTCGTGTGGTTCCCCGACGCCGGCGGCGGCTCCGTGAAGGACATCCGCTCCGGCGCCCAGGAGCCCGCCGACCCCGCGCACTGGGCACCCCCGGAGCACGACCTGTACCCGCGCGTCGAGCGCATCGCACGCCAGGAAGAGGAGAGCACCCGATGATCCGTAGCCACGAGGCCGGAACGCTGCGCGCCGAGGACATCGGGCAGACCGTGACCCTGGCCGGCTGGATCGGCCGGCGCCGGGACCACGGCGGGGTGGCGTTCCTCGACCTGCGCGACGCGTCGGGCATCGTCCAGGTGGTCGTGCACGACCCCGAGGTGGCCCACCCGCTGCGCAACGAGTTCTGCGTCAAGGTCGTCGGCGAGGTGGTCGCACGTCCGGAGGGCAACGAGAACCAGGACCTGGACACCGGCGCCGTCGAGGTGTTGGTCGAGAGCCTCGAGGTGCTCTCCGAGGCCGCACCCCTGCCGTTCCCGATCGACGAGCACGTCGAGGTCGGTGAGGAGGCGCGGCTGCGCTACCGGTACCTCGACCTGCGCCGGCCCGAGCCCGCGCGGATCATGAAGCTGCGCTCGAAGGTCAACCAGATCGCCCGCGAGGTGCTGTTCGCCCGTGACTTCCTGGAGATCGAGACGCCGACCCTGACGCGCTCGACCCCGGAGGGGGCGCGCGACTTCCTCGTGCCCGTCCGGCTGCAGCCGGGCAGCTGGTACGCGCTGCCGCAGTCCCCGCAGCTCTTCAAGCAGCTGCTCATGGTGGCCGGCATGGAGCGCTACTTCCAGATCGCGCGCTGCTACCGCGACGAGGACTTCCGCAAGGACCGCCAGCCGGAGTTCACCCAGCTCGACATCGAGATGAGCTTCGTGGAGCAGTCCGACGTGCTGACGGTCGGCGAGGACGTCATCCGGGCGCTGTGGGCCGGCACGATCGGCCACGAGATCGGCGAGATCCCGCACATGACCTACGCGGAGGCGATGCGCCGCTTCGGCTCGGACAAGCCCGACCTGCGGTTCGACGTCGAGCTGGTCGACCTGACCGCGTACTTCGCCGACACCACGTTCCGGGTGTTCCAGGCGCCGTACGTCGGTGCGGTCGTCATGCCCGGTGGCGGGTCGCAGCCGCGGCGCACGTTCGACGCGTGGCAGGAGTGGGCCAAGCAGCGCGGCGCCCGCGGCCTGGCCTACGTGACGCTGGCCGAGGACGGGACCCTCGGCGGCCCGGTGGCCAAGAACCTCACCGAGGCCGAGCGTGCGGGCCTGGCCGCCGCCACGGGCGCCCAACCGGGGGACTGCATCTTCTTCGCCGCCGGTCCGGCTGGCGACGCCCGCGCGCTGCTCGGGGCTGCGCGCCTGGAGATCGCCGAGCGCTGCGACCTGATCGATCCCGACACCTGGTCGTTCCTGTGGATCGTCGACGCCCCGGTGTTCGAGGCGGTCGTCGACGACGACGGCAACCACGGCTGGACGGCCGTGCACCACCCGTTCACCTCGCCGAACGCCGAGTGGATCGACCGGTTCGAGGAGTCGCCGGGTGAGGCCCTGGCCTACGCCTACGACATGGTCTGCAACGGCAACGAGATCGGCGGCGGCTCGATCCGTATCCATCGTGCCGACGTCCAGAGCCGGGTCTTCTCCGTGCTCGGCATCGACGAGGCTGAGGCCCGCGACAAGTTCGGCTTCCTCCTGGACGCCTTCGCCTACGGCCCCCCGCCGCACGGCGGCATCGCCTTCGGCTGGGACCGGATCGTGATGCTCCTGACCGGCGCCTCGTCGCTGCGCGAGGTCATCGCGTTCCCGAAGACCGGGGCGGGGCACGACCCGCTGACCGGAGCCCCGACCCCGATCACCTCCGCGCAGCGCAAGGAGGCGGGGATCGATGCACGCCCACCCGACGGGGGGACCCCCCGGACCGCACCGGGGACGTGAGCGGTTCGTAGGCTGGGCGGGATTCGCGGGACCGGACGGGGGTCCGCGAGCACAGGGAGGAAGTGACCGGATGCGGGGCCAGATGCTCAGGGGATGGGTCGTCGGGATCCTTGCGGCGCTCGCGCTGTGCTGGGCAGCGGCGCCCGCCGGTGCGCACGCGGAGCTCGAGTCCTCCGATCCCCGGGACGGCGCGACCCTGGCGTCCGCCCCGGCGGTGATCACGTTCGTCTTCGGCGAGGAGATCCTGGCCGAGGGGAACGCCGTCACGCTGACCGATGTCGGGGCCGACAGCCGCCTGCAGGTGGGGCCGGTCGAGGTGGCTGGGGACACGGTCTCCGTGACGTGGCCGGAGTCGAGCCCCGCCGGGGAGTTCCGGGCGGCCTACCGGGTGGTCTCGGCCGACGGCCATCCGATCAACGGGACGATCACGTTCACCGTGGAGGCGGCTGTCGTGCCGGTCGGGGCGACGGCGGGCGCATCAACGACGCCGGGCGCCTCGGCATCCGCATCGGCAGGACCCTCGGATTCCGGGGACCCCGTGGCGTCCGCATCGGCGAGCCCCGCGCCGGTGCCCGTCGAGGACGAGGCTGACGCGCGGGCTGCTGGTCTGGGTGCTGGGGATCGGCCTGGCCGTCCTGGTCGGGGCGGGTGCCGGTGCCTGGGTGATGCGACGGACGCGATGACCACCACGGCGGCACCGGACGCCCCCGACGAGACCCGCTCGGCGGCTCTGGGGTGGTCGGGTCGGCTGCCCCGGGTGCTGTGGGTCGTGGCAGCGCTGGCCGCCCTGACCCTGGCTGCGGTGGTCGCCGGGGTGCGGTGGGAGCCGGTCAGCGACGGGCTCCCGGACGCCGGGCGCGTGGTCGTCGACGGCCTGCCCCTCCTGCGCCTGGTCTCGCTGCTGGCTGGGGGTGCGATGGTGGGCTTCGGGCTCTCGGCGGTGGCCCTCGACCCGGGGGCGCGCACCAGCCTGACCCGATCCGGGCGGGTGGACCTCGCGGTGGCGGCGGCGTCCGCCTTCCTGCTCGCCGGCGCCAGCGTGCTCTTCGCGGTCTTCACCCTCGCCGACGTGCTGGGGATCGGGCTGGCGGATCTGACCGCGCCGGGCCTGGTCGCCACCTACCTGTGGGACGTCGAGGTCAGCCGCGCCTTCCTGATCACGGCCGCCCTGACGCTTGCCGTGGGGGCCGGCTTCGCCCTCGTCCGCTCGCTCGGGGGCGCGGCCGGCTGGCTCGCGGTCGCGCTCGTCGCGGTGGGCATCCCCTCGCTGACTGGGCATGCTGCGGGCCTCGGCGGGCACTCGCTGGCGCTGATCAGCGGGTTCCTGCACACGATCGCAGCTGCTGCGTGGGGTGGTGGCGTCGTGGCGCTGGCCACCCACGCGGTGCGCCGGTCGCCGCAGATGGGGGAGCGGGTACGACGCTTCGGCGTCGTGGCGATCGCCTCGGTCGCGACCCTGGCGATCACCGGGTTCGCCTCCGCAGCGACCCGCATGGACTCCTTCAGCCAGCTCGTGACGACGCCGTACGGGCGCACGGTGCTGGCCAAGATCATCGCGCTGGCCGTCGCCGTCCTGTTCGGCGCCCTGGTTCGCCGTGGGTGGCAGCACTCGGCGAAGGGGGTCGGCCCGGGCCGGATGCTGGCCGAGGTGGTGGCCCTGGGGTCGGCCCTCGGGCTGGCAGTGGTGCTGGCCCGCTCAGCGTTCCCGCGGCAGCCCGTCAACCTGCCCTCCCTGGGTGAGGACCTCATCGGGTATCCCTACCCACCTGCCCCGACCTTCCGCGGGGTCGCCCTCGGGTGGCACCCGGACTGGGTGTGGCTGACGGCCGCACTGCTCGCGATCGCGGTCTACGCGGCCGGGTACCTGCTCCTGCGCCGCCGCGGGGACTCCTGGCCCGCGGGTCGACTGGTCGCGTGGGTGCTCGGCTGGGGCGTGGTGATCTGGGCCACCTGCGCCGGGGTGGCGTGGTACGCCCCGGTGTCGTTCACCCTGCACATGATCTCGCACATGGCGCTGGCCATGCTGGCGCCCGTGCTCCTGGTGCTGGGCGCTCCGATCACCCTGGCCCTGCGCGTGATCCCGGCCGCGACCGGCGGGGACCGCGGTCCGCGGGAGTGGATCACCTGGGGCCTGCACTCACCGGTCACCCGCTTCGTCACCCACCCGGCGTATGTGCTGTTCATCTACACGGTCGGCCTGTACGGGCTCTACTACACGAGCCTGTACTCCACGCTCATGTCCTCCCACCTCGGGCACTTCGTGATGCAGGTGCACTTCCTGGCCGCCGGGTACCTGTTCTACTGGGTTGTGATCGGCGTGGATGCCGGCCCGCGGCGCCTGGGCTACCCCGCGCGGTTGATCCTGCTCATGGCCTCGTTGGTGATCCACTCGTTCTTCGCGGTGCCGATGATGATGACCGAGGTGCCGATGGTGGCCGACTGGTACGCCGTCGTGATGCCGCCCTGGCTGACCGACACGCTGGCGGACACCCGCAACGCCGGGGCGATCGCGTGGGGCTTCGGGGAGATCCCGACACTGGTCGTCGCGATCGTGCTGGGCTTCCAGTGGGCCAGGTCCGACGAGCGCGAGGCGCGGCGCCTGGACCGGCGCGCGGAGCTCGACGGCGACGCGGAGCTCAGCGCCTACAACGCCCGGCTGGCCCGGATGAACGCCGCGGACGTGGCCGAGGACCAGGACCGCTAGGACTGCTCACTGGCCGAGCCGGGTGCCCCGGCGGCTGGCGCCGCGTCGGCGGGGGAGTGGCTGGCCTGCGCGACGAGCGCGCCAGCCCGGGGCTGCTCGTAGCCGCGGCCCGCCCCCTCGATGATCTCCACCAGGAGCAGCGCGACGGCCGTGGCCACCGCCGTCCAGAAGATGATCGTGGGGCTGAGCCGGTCGAGGAGGACCAGGTACCCGACGGCGATCACGAGGACGATGCCGCGCAGGGTGGGCACGAGCATCTGGTGCTCGGAGGTGAAGCGGCCGATCGGACCGTCGGCCAGGGGGCTGCCCCACCGATGGGCGGCGCCGGCCAGGGCCAGGCGGACCTTGCGCCCGGACTTCGTGGCCCCGGCCAGCCAGCCCGCGAGCATCAGGGCGATGCCGACGCTGACCATGACGAGCAGGGCGTTGACCAGGAAGCGCAGCAGTGTGGTGCTCACCGACTCCAGCACGGAGGTGTAGTCCGTGGGTGCCGCGGCCACGAGCTGGTTCTGGCCCAGGCTCAGGCCGGCGAACATGAGGCCGCCGCCGATCACCAGACCCAACCCGGTCCACAGGACCCCCCGGGACCTCGGACGCCACAGCAGGATCCCCGCGACGAAGATGAGCAGGACGACGACCCACAGCCAGTTCGCGACCGGGAGGAAGACTCTCAGGGCGTCGGCCGCGACCTGCAGGTTCGGGGTGTCGGCAAGGACGACCTCGCGACCGGGGACCTCGAGCGCATCCGCGAACGGGACGCCACGCTCCACGAGTTGCGCCTGGACCTTCTCCACCGCGATCTTGGTGTCCAGGACGATCTGCCCCTCCTGCAGCGTCACCGCAGCGTTGGTGGTGTCGCGGTTGATGAGGGTGACGAACTGCTCCTGGAGCAGGGTTGAGATGGCCGTCCAGCCGTCACCGAAGCGGTCGCTCTGCGTGTAGGACGTCACCCCGGACTCGATGGCTCCGTTGATCCCGGAGGAGATGGCCTCCGCGATGGCCGAGTCGGGGCGCACCTCGGCCAGCGGGCCATTGAGCTGGGCCAGGGCCTGGCTGACCCGCGTCTTCGCGTCGATCGCGTCGATCAGCGCGGTGGAGACCTCGGCCGCAACGGTCTGCTGCACAGCGGGGTCGTCCTGGAGGGGGGCCAGGGTCTCGACGAACGTGTCGGTCTCGGTGATCGTGCGCTCCGCCCACAGCGCCCCGAGCGCGAACGGGGCCAGCAGGCTGGCGACGACGATGAGCAGGGCAGCGATGATCCGGCGGGCCATGGGCCCACAGTAGCGCCGCAATCACCCGATTTGCGGGGTCAGGCGACCGCTGGCCCAGCGCTGTCCCACGGTGTAGCCCAGCGAGTTGTAGACAGCCCGGGCCGATCGGTTCGCGGCGTGCATCCCCAGGGTCACCGCGGGCGCACCCTCGGCCAGCGCATCGCGGGTCAGCCGGGCGCACAGGTCGCGGGACAGTCCCCGGCCGCGCCAGTCCGGGTGGGTGGCCACCGACCCGAGGTGCGGGATCCCGGATCGCATCGAGGTGACCGCGGCGATGGCCACGATCGCGTCGGGTGAGTGCCGCTCGGCCGGGGACGGGGCACCGGGGTCGAGCGCATCCGGGGGCCTGCCGGCGCTGGCGGGCCCGCCGGCGTCGACCGCGCCGGCCTCGATGGCCCACCAGCCGCGGATCCGTGGGTCACCCGGGCGGATCATGGCGTCCGGCGATGCGATCGCGAGAAGTGCGGGGATCCGTGGGTCGTCCGCGGCCAGGGGCACCACCAGGCCCTCCCCGGCCCGGGCAGCCGGGGCGCTCGTGGTGAACCACCAGTCCCATTCCCAGTGCTCCACCGGACGCATCCGCTCCGGCAGGCCGGCGAATGCGCGGCGCTCGACGGTGATCCCCTCGGGCAGCCCCCCGTCGTCGGCCAGCGCGACGACGCACCGGGTCACGGCCGCGGGGTCCGGGCCCATGGCGATGATCCACGGCCGGTCCCACGTGGCGTGCAGGGAGCGCCACGCGACGCCGCCGGGCTCGACGTGCACGGCGGCCACCACGTCCAGGCGTGCGCCCACCTGCAGGTAGGCCCGGGCGCCGGTGTCCGTGGCCGGCACGGACGAGCGGATCAGGTCGGCCAGCGCGGGGTCGGGGGGATGGGTGCTCACGGTGCCTATCATGGCCGCGTGCCCGGCCCGACCCGTACGACCCCCTCAGGCCCGTCGCTGTTCGACGCCCCGGGACTGGGCGAGCGCTCGGTGGATGCCACCGCACCCCTGGCTGTCCGGATGCGGCCCAGGGACCTGTCCGAGCTCGTCGGTCAGGGGGACCTCGTCGCGCCGGGCTCCCCGCTGCGCCGGCTCATCGACGGCTCGGGTGCCAGCTCGGTGATCCTGTGGGGCCCGCCGGGGACCGGCAAGACCACGATCG
Source organism: uncultured Actinomycetes bacterium (assembly GCA_963774745.1). Classification (GTDB taxonomy): domain Bacteria; phylum Actinomycetota; class Actinomycetes; order S36-B12; family CAIYMF01; genus Prado023. The sequence goes on from CAVZGE010000003.1 coordinate 427,105, forward strand.
CGTCCCTGGTGAGCCGTGCTGCGGGCCGGCGGTTCGTCGAGATGAGTGCGGTCACCGCGGGGGTCAAGGACGTCCGCGCCGCGATCGACACCGCCCGGATGTCCGGCGTGCCGACCGTGCTGTTCATCGACGAGGTGCACCGGTTCACCCGCACCCAGCAGGACGCGCTGCTGCCCGGTGTCGAGAACGGGTGGGTCACGCTGGTCGCGGCCACCACCGAGAACCCGAGCTTCTCCGTGGTCTCCCCCCTGCTGTCGCGGTCGCTGCTGCTGACCCTGAGCTCGCTGACCGACGAGCAGGTCGGCGAGCTGCTCGACCGGGCGGTCGAGGATCCCAGGGGCCTGGCCGCGCGGGTCACGTTGGCCCCGGAGGCGCGTGCCGACCTCATCCGCTACTCCGGCGGGGATGCCCGCCGGGCGCTGACCTACCTCGAGGCCGCCGCCGAGGGGGTTGAGGGCATCTCCCGCGCACAGGCGCACGGAGCGACGGACGGCGCTGCGTCCGCGCCGGACGATGCCGCAGCCACCCCGTTGCCGGTGGTCACCGCCGAGCACGTCGGGGTCGCCGTGCAGCGGGCGCTCGTCCGCTACGACCGCACCGGGGACCAGCACTACGACGTGATCTCGGCCTTCATCAAGAGCGTGCGGGGCAGCGACGTGGACGCCGCCCTGCACTACCTGGCCCGGATGATCGAGGCGGGCGAGGACCCGCGGTTCATCGCCCGCCGACTGGTGATCCTGGCCAGCGAGGACATCGGGCTGGCAGACCCCAGCGCGCTGGGGGTCGCCACGGCGGCCATGACGTCCGCGGCCCAGATCGGGCTCCCCGAGGCACGGCTGCCACTGGCGCAGGCCACGATCCACCTGGCCCTGGCCCCGAAGTCCAACGCCGTCATCCGGGCCATCGACGCCGCGCAGGCCGACGTCCGCGCTGGTCGGGTGGGGCCGGTGCCCGCCCACCTGCGCGACGGCCACTACCCGAACGCCGCCGCACTGGGCGTGGTCGGCTACCGCTACCCGCACGACGACCCGTCGGGTGTCCTGGCCCAGCAGTACGCGCCGGACCAGGTCGTCGGGCGGCACTACTACGAGCCGGGCGGCCACGGTGCCGAGGCCCGGCTGGCCGAGGTGCTGGCCCGGCTGCGCGAGGCGCTGCGCCCGGGTCCGGGGTAGTGCTGTCGATTCCGACCCTGCAACGGTCGGAATCGACAGCACAAGGCCCGGCACCCGTCGATTCGGTGCGCTGGCGCGCTTCGGAATAGGGTCTGGCGCATGAGTAGGACCTTCTGGATGGTGGTGGGCGCCGTGGGCGGAGTCGTGGCCTACCGCAAGGGCACCCAGGCTGCTGCCCGCGCAAAGGAGCTGGGCCCGCTCGGCTCGGCGCAGGTCGCCGCCCAGACGACCAGCAAGCTGGCCGGGAGGACCGCCAACGGGCTCGGACGCCTGGCCGACGCCAAGGCGCGTCGCGAGGGCCGCCTGCTCACCGGCACCGCGCAGGAGGTCACCACCGCGCTGCCGCCCGCTGACTGGGTACCGGCTCCCGCACCCACTCCCGCACCGACGAGGAACAGCCGCCCATGAGCATGGACCAGATGGACTCCGCCGAGATCCGCCGGCGCTTCCTGGACTTCTTCGCCACGCGCGGGCACACGCCCGTCCCGAGCGCGAGCCTGCTGCTCGACGACCCGACGCTGCTGTTCGTCAATGCCGGCATGGTCCCGTTCAAGCCGTACTTCCTCGGCCAGGCGACTCCGCCGTACCCCCGGGCCACCAGCGTGCAGAAGTGCGTGCGAACCCTGGACATCGAGGAGGTCGGCAGGACCACGAGGCATGCCTCCTTCTTCCAGATGGCCGGCAACTTCTCCTTCGGCGACTACTTCAAGGCCGGGGCGATCCCGCTGGCGTGGGAGCTGCTCACCGGGTCGGTGTCCAACGGGGGCTACGGGTTCCCCGAGGAGAAGCTCTGGGTCACGGTCCTCGGCGACGACGAGGAGGCCATCGACATCTGGCACACCATCGCCGGGGTGCCGATGGAGCGCATCCAGCGCCGTGGCCTGAAGGACAACTACTGGCACATGGGGGTTCCGGGTCCGGGCGGCCCCTGCTCGGAGATCTACTTCGATCGCGGGCCGGAGCACGGTCGCGAGGGTGGGCCGGAGGCCGACGAGGACCGCTACCTCGAGGTCTGGAACCTGGTGTTCATGCAGTCCGAGCTCACCGAGGTGCGGACCAAGGTCGACTTCGACATCCGTGGCGACCTGCCGAACAAGAACATCGACACCGGAATGGGCCTCGAGCGCATGGCGGCCCTGCTGCAGGGCGTGGACAACATCTACGAGATCGACACCACGAAGCACATCCTCGACCGGGCGATGGCGCTGTCGGGGGCGAAGTACGGCGCGGTGCACAAGACCGACGTCGACCTCCGGGTGGTCGCCGACCACGCCCGCACGTGCGCGTTCCTCATCGGTGACGGGGTGCTCCCGGGCAACGAGGGCCGTGGCTACGTTCTGCGCCGGATCATGCGTCGCGTCGTGCAGAAGATGCGGCTGCTGGGCGCCCAGGACCCGTCGATGGGCGAGCTGGTCGGTGCGGCGATCGAGGCCATGGGCCCGCAGTACCCCGAGCTGGTCGATGCCGCCGGGCGGATCACGTCGATCTCCGTCGGTGAGGAGGCCTCCTTCCTGGAGACCCTCGGCCGCGGCACGACCCTGCTCGACACCGCCGTGAGCAGGGTGAAGTCCGCCGGCAGCACGGTCCTGCCCGGTGACCAGGTGTTCGCCCTGCACGACACCTACGGCTTCCCGTTCGAGATCACCCTCGAGATGGCTGCCGAGGCCGGCGTCGAGGTCGACGCGGCCGGGTTCCGTCGGCTGATGACCGAGCAGAAGGAGCGGGCCAAGGCCGATGCCCGGGTCCGCAAGGCCGGGCTCACCCCGGCCACCGTCTACCGCGAGGTCATGGACTCCTCCGGTGTCACCGACTTCACCGGCTACACCGAGGTGGTCAGCGAGGGCGTCCTGCGGGGCCTGCTCGTCGACGGCCAGTCCGTTGCCGCGGCCGGACCGGGCACGCACGTCGAGGCGATCCTGGACCGCACCCCGTTCTACGCCGAGGGCGGCGGCCAGATCGGCGACCAGGGCCGCATCCGCCTCGCGGACGGCACGCTGCTGGAGGTCTACGACGTCCAGCAGCCGGTCCCGGGGCTCTTCGTCCACCGCGCATCCGTGGCCGACGGGCAGGCGGAGGTCGGCGTGGGCGCGATCGGCGAGGTCGACCTCCCGCGTCGGCTGGCCATCTCCCGGGCGCACACCGCCACCCACATGATCCACAAGGCGTTCCGCGAGATCCTCGGCGAGACCGCCACCCAGATGGGCTCGGAGAACTCACCGGGCCGCCTGCGGTTCGACTTCCCGAACCCCGCACCCGTCCCGCACTCGGTGATGAACGACGTCGAGGACCGGGTGAACACCCTGCTGCTCGACGACCTGGAGGTCACCGCCCAGTACATGAGCCAGGAGGAGGCGCGCGCGATCGGTGCCATGGCGCTGTTCGGCGAGAAGTACGGCGACAGCGTGCGGGTCGTGTCGGTCGGCGACTGGGCGCGCGAGCTGTGCGGTGGCACCCACACAGCCAGGTCGGGACAGCTCGGCGTGGTCAAGTTCCTGTCCGAGGCCTCCATCGGCTCGGGCGTGCGCCGCATCGAGGCACTGGTCGGGGCGGATGCGTACCGGCACCTCGCCCGTGAGCACATCCTGGTCAGCAACCTCGCGCAGATGGTCAAGGCCAGGCCCGAGGAGCTCACCGACCGCATCGGTGGCCTGCTGGACAGGCTCAAGGACGCCGAGGCCACGATCGCGAAGATGCGCAAGGCGACCGTCATGGCCAACATCGAGGGCATCATCGGGATGCGCCACGACATCGGTGGCACCCGGGTCTGGACGTACTCGCTGCCCGACGGGTCGACCGCCGGGGATCTCCGTGAGGCGACGAACGCCGCCCTGCAGATGGTCGCCACCGATTTCCCGGTGGTCCTGGTGGGGGCCGCTGTCGATGCTGCCAAGGTCTCCCTGCTGGTCACGGTCAACCCGATCGGGCAGGAGGCCGGCCTGAGCGCCCGGGACATCCTGGCCGCAGCCCTTCCGGCGGTGGACGGCCGCGGTGGCGGGAAGGCCGACGCCGCCCAGGGGGGCGGCTCCCGTCCCGAGGGCGTCGAGGCCGCCCTGGAGGCTGCTCGCGAGTACCTGGCGGCCCGCGCGTAGTGCGTGCGGGCACCAGGATCGGGATCGACGTCGGCTCGGTGCGGATCGGCGTGGCGCGCACCGACCCGTCGGCGCTGCTCGCCGTCCCGGTCGAGACGGTGGCTCGCGGCGAGGGCGACCTCGCCCGGATCGCCGAGCTGGTCGTCGAGCATGACGCGGTCGAGGTCGTCGTGGGGCTGCCGCTGGCACTGTCGGGCCGGCCGGGCCAGGCGGCCGCACTGGCCCGGGAGTTCGCCGAGCGGCTGGTGCCCGTGGTGGCGCCCGTTCCCGTGCGACTCGTCGACGAGCGGCTGTCCACCGTGTCCGCGACCCGGGACCTGCGGGCCGCCGGGCGGTCGGCGCGCAGCAGCCGCGGCGTCGTGGATCAAGCGGCCGCCGTGGTGATCGTCCAATACGCTGTGGACCGTGAGCGCGCGACCGGCGTCGCGCCCGGGATCCTCGTTCAGGAGTGAGATGAGCAACCTCGGCCTGCAGATGTCGTCGGACAGCCGCCCGCCCGAGGGGCCCCGGCACCGCGGCCGCTCCTGGATCGCGATCCTCCTGAGCCTTGGCGTGCTCGCCGTGATCGGTCTCGGAGTGAAGTTCGCGATCGAGAACATCCCGGACTTCGGCGGGCCGGCGGACTACGTCGGGGAGGGGACCGACCCGGTCGAGGCGAGGGTCGAGGAGGGCCAGACGTTGGCCGAGATCGGCCGCACCCTCAAGGACCTGGGCGTGGTGGCGTCGGTGGACGCGTGGCTGGAGGCGGCCGCGAAGGAGCCCAAGTCCAAGACCATCGGGCCCGGCGTGTACGACATGCGCAAGGAGATGAGCGCCCAGGCGGCGGTGGAGCGGATGATCGATCCGGACGCACGGATCACCGACAAGCTGCTGCTGCGCGAGGGCCTGCGGTTCACCCAGAGCATCGAGACGATCGCCACGGCCACCGGCATCTCGAAGAAGAAGCTGGTGGCAGCCTCCGAGGGCGGCAGGATCGGGTTGCCCAAGTACGCCGAGGACAACGCCGAGGGCTTCCTGTTCCCCGCCACCTACGAGCTGGAGAAGGGCGAGTCGGCCACCGACGTCCTGTCCCGGCTGGTCGAACGATGGGACCAGGCGGCAGCGAACGTGGGCCTCGAGGCAGGGGCCACGGAGAACGACATCACGCCGTACGAGGCACTGATCATCGCGAGCCTGGTGCAGGCCGAGGGTCATCCCGAGGACTTCGACAAGGTGGCCCGGGTCATCTACAACCGTCTCGACCCGGCAACCTGGGGCGGCACGTACGGGCTGCTGCAGATGGACGCCACCATCAACTACGCCCTGGACAAGTCCGAGATCAACCTCACGACCGAGGAGCTGCAGAGCACCGAGTCCCCGTTCAACACCTACAAGTACCCAGGGCTGCCACCGACCCCGATCAACTCGCCCGGTGAGGCGGCCATGCAGGCGGCGGTGAACCCGGCCGACGGCGACTGGCTGTACTACGTGACGGTCAACCCGGACAGCGGCGAGACCAAGTTCACCGCCAACTACGACGAGTTCCTCGGGTTCAAGGCCGAGCTGAGCGCGTGGCTGGCCGCGAACCCGAAGTGACCGGACCGCAGGGCCGGCGGCGGGCCGCGGTGCTGGGCAGCCCGATCGCCCACAGCCTCTCCCCGGTGCTGCATCGTGCGGCCCACGCCCAGCTCGGCCTGGACTGGACCTACGACGCCATCGAGGTGGACGAGCGCGGGCTGCCCGGCTTCCTGGCATCGTGCGGCCCGGACTGGGCCGGGCTGTCGCTGACCATGCCGCTCAAGCGTGCCGTCCTGCCGTTCCTCGACAGTGCCAGCGAGCTGGTCGGCGTCGTCGGCGGGGCCAACACGGTGGTCTTCGGCCCCGGGGGTCTCAGCGGCCACAACACCGATGTGGTCGGGATCGTGGGGGCCCTGGCCGGCATCGGCGCGCGGCCCGGAGCGGCGATGGTGCTGGGCGGGGGCGCCACCGCAGCGTCCGCGCTCGCGGCGCTGGCCCGGCTGGGATGCTCGAGCGTCACGGTGTGCGCCCGCCGACCCGAGGCTGCCGGCGAGCTCGCCGGGGTCGCCGACCGGTTGGGGCTGGACCTGGTCGTGCGCGGATGGCCCGATCGGCTCCCGTCGCGCGCGCAGGCGCCGATCGTGGTGTGCACGGTCCCGGCGGCTGCCGGGGCAGCGCTGGTCGGCGGGATCCCGCGGGAACCGGGCTGGCTGCTCGACGTCTCCTACGCCCCGTGGCCGCCGGTCCTGGTCCGCGCCTGGATCGCCGCGGGAGGTCGGGCGGTCGCCGGCGACGAGATGCTGCTGCTCCAGGCCGTCGAGCAGGTGACGCTGATGACGGGGATGGTCCCCGACGTCGCGACCATGCGCAGCGCCTTGAGGGCTGAACTCGAATGGAGCAGGCAGACTCAAGCCGCTGAGGGCTCCTGACGATTCTGCAGCCGAGGAGTGGGGCTGGCCCACGCCTATGCATCCGGTGAGGGTCCCATGGAGCACGTGGCAGCGATGAGCGTTCCGCTCGATCGCCGCGCTGCCCGTCGGACCCCTCCGGGCACCCCAGGAAGGCCGACACGATGACGACCAACCTCTCCGGCAGCTTGTCCGAGTTCACCCTCGCCGAGGTCCTGTCCCTGCTGGGGATGGGGGGGCGCACCGCCCGGATGCAGGTGACCACGGCCGATGCCGTGGGATGCGTGCACCTGGTTGACGGACGCGTCTCGTCGGCGACGGCCGACAGCGCCCGTGCCGCGCTGCTGCGCGGGGTCGTGGCCGCGCTCCCGGTCCCGGCCGACGACCTCGCCGGGGCCCTCGCAGCCGGGGATCCCGTGCGTGCCCTCGTGGATTCGGGCGCCGTGGACCGTGGTGCTGCCCAGGAGGTGGCGGCCGAGCAGTGCACCGAGGCGATCGGCGCGATGCTCGACTGGACGTCGGGGGAGTTCGCGGTGTGGGTGGGAGCCCAGGATCCCTCGGACATCGGGGTCCGCCTCGATGTCGGTGGGCTCGTCACGGCTGCGCGCGCGAGGTCCCAGGAGTGGCATGAGCTGCGCGCTGCCCTGCCCGGCTCCGACAGCGTGCTGGCGCTGGTTCCCGACGTGTCGCAGGCCCCCGTCGTCGATCGTGACGACTGGGCGGTCCTCGCCCGAGTGGACGGCAGGCGCACCCTGGCCGAGGTCCTGGCGGCGATGGGGGCATCCCCCCTGGCCGCCGGCAACCGCCTGGTCCAGCTGATGGGGCGCGGCCTGGTGGCCGTGCAGGTCGGCGGGGGCGATGTCGAGCAGGCGCAGGTCACCGCGATGCTCGAAGCCTTCGAGACCGGCCCGGTCGTGGAGCCGATCGAGCTCGAGGTGGCACCGGATCCGGACCTCGGGCCCGAGGTCCCTGACCTGTTCGGCACCGATCCGCAGGCCGTCGCGGAATGGCAGCTCGCAGGCGGTGGCCACTGGGTCGTCGAGGAGCCGACGCCCGTTGTGACGGCCGCAGCAGATCCTGGGGCGGATCGATTCGAGGAGTCCGTGGCCGTCGGCGACTGGGCGGCCCTGGTTGCCCCCGACCTGCTTGCCGATCCGGAGCCGGTCCTCGTGCAGCCGTTCGCGGCTGGGGTCGAGCGAGCGCCCTACGAGCTCGAGCCGATCGGCTTCGCCGCTGAGCCGGAGGCGTTCGCCGGTGCGGAGGTCGGCTACGCGACCGAGTCCGCCGGCTACCCCGTCGAATCCGCCGGCTACGCGACCGAGTCAGCCGGGTACGCGACCGAGTCCGCCGGGTACCCGGCCGAGCCGATCGGCTTCGCCCCGGAGACGACTGGGAGCGCGTATGCCAGCGCGTACGCGGTCGAGTCGGCGGCCCTGGTCGTCGAGCCGGTGGCCGAGCCTGTGGCCGAGCCTGTCGTCGCCCTCGAAGCGACCCCGGAGGTGGCGGAGTCCTTCGCCTGGTCCCCATGGGCCCAGGAGATGGGTCTGGGTGAGCCCCCTGCCGTCATCGCCCCGGCCCCCGTAGGGCAGGACTTCGCGGAGCTGCTCGCCACCGGAGATGGGCACGGCCACACCGACGCGTTCCCCGTCCCGCAGGTGCCCGCCGCGGGAGCAGCCTACGAGCACGTCGCGCCGATCGACCCCGTCGACCAGGACGCGCTCGTGTCGTTCGTGCCCCAGCCGCGGATCGCCGGGGATGGCGTCGTCAGCCCCTCGGCGCAGGCCCAGCCCGTGGGGGCCCACGCCATCGAGCCGGCCCCGGCCCAGGTGCCGGATGCGGCCCCGGCGAGCGCGACCGAGGTGGCTCGGGGCGAGTCTGCTCCGGACCCGCTGGCCGGGGGGCTGCTGGCGCACCTGATGTCCAGCGTCCGAGGACTCTGATGGCTGGGCCGCCCGCAGGGGTGGCCCGGGGCCCGGCAGATGATGTGCGGGGACCCGCGGGGGAGCGTGGGCCGTGAAGCAACTGGGAGATGTCCTGCTCGAGCGTGGCCTGGCCACGCCCGAACAGGTCTATGAGGCCGGGCAGGAGCAGCGCCGGGTCGGGCGCAGCATGGGTCGGGTCCTGGTCGACCAGGGCGTCCTCAGCGAGGCCGACCTGGTTGCGGCGCTGGCCACCCAGATCGGCCTGGACTACGTCGACCTCGGCGACGCCCTGATCGACCCCTCAGCCACCGCACTGGTGCCCGGCGCGGTCTGCCGACGGCACATGCTGGTCCCGGTGCGGTTCGTCGACGGCAAGCTGGTCATCGCCATGGCCGATCCGGCCAACGTGATCGCCCTGGATGACGTGCGCACCATCGCCAAGGTCGACCTCAAGCCGGTGGTCTCGACCCGCGGGGACGTCATGGCGGCGATCGCACGCGCGTATCGCGCCGGCGACGAGCTCGACAGCCTCAGCACCGCGATCGAGGTCCGCGCGCCGGAGGAGGACGACCTCTCCCGGATCAAGGAGGTGGTCGAGGACGCCCCGATCGTCAAGTTCGTGAACCTGCTGATCACCCAGGGCATCCAGGACGGGGCCTCGGACATCCACATCGAGCCCGCCGAGGAGGACCTCCGGGTCCGGTTCCGCATCGATGGCGTCCTGCACGAGGTGATGCGCTCGCCCAAGGCGATCCAGTCGGGGGTCACCAGCCGCCTGAAGATCATGGCCGACATCAACATCGCCGAGCGGCGCATCCCGCAGGACGGCCGGCTGTCGGTCAACGCCTACGGCCGGAAGGTGGACCTGCGGGTGGCGACGCTGCCCACGGTGTGGGGCGAGAAGGTCGTGATGCGCATCCTGGACAACACCACGGCGATGCTCGACCTGAAGGACCTGGGGTTCACCGGGGGCAACTTCGACCGCTACCAGACCAGCTACCTCAAGCCGTACGGGATGATCCTGGTGACCGGGCCGACCGGGTCGGGCAAGTCCACGACGCTCTACTCGACGCTGCACCAGATCAACAAGCCCGAGGTGAACATCATCACCGTCGAGGACCCGGTCGAGTACCGGCTCCCGGGGATCAACCAGGTGCAGACCAACGCGAAGGCCGGGCTGACGTTCGCCGCCGCGCTGCGGTCCATCCTGCGCGCGGACCCCGATGTGGTCCTCATCGGCGAGATCCGCGACCACGAGACCGCCCAGATCGCCATCGAGGCCTCGCTGACCGGCCACCTCGTGCTGGCCACGCTGCACACCAACGACGCCCCGTCGGCGGTCACCCGCCTGATCGAGATGGGCATCGAGCCGTTCCTGGTCGGATCGGCACTGGACTGCGTGCTGGCCCAGCGGCTGGCGCGTCGGCTGTGCAGCAAGTGCAAGGAACCCTACAAGCCGACGCCCGAGACCCTGATCGCCGCCCGGTACCCGTGGAAGCCCGACGAGCCGGTGCCGACCCTGCATCGCGCGGTCGGCTGCGCCAAGTGCGCGAAGACCGGGTACAAGGGCCGGGTTGCGCTGCACGAGGTGATGAGCGTCAGCGAGGCGGTCGAGCAGCTCACGGTCGAGCGGGCGTCCTCGGCGGCCATCGAGACCGTGGCGCACTCCGAGGGCATGGTCTCGCTGCGCCTGGACGGCATGCACAAGGTGTCGATGGGGATCACGTCCCTGGACGAGATCCTGCGCGTGGTGGTGTGACAGTCCCACTCCTGGCTCAAGTCACCCGGTTCCCGGCTCCGATGCAGCACGCAGAGGGCGTATGCCCTCACGGCGTCGATGCGCGGAGGGATCATGGACGAGCTCATCCCCGGGGTGGCCCCACGGACTGCTGCCCCTGAGAGTGGTCCGCTCGCGGGCGACCTGCGCTGGTCGGCACCCCCGGCCGCGCAACGACCGCCGCAGGCGCCGGCCCCCGCCGCCCCGGGGGGTCAGCCGCCGGGTGGGGTCCCAGGCGTTGCGCCCAGCGCGGGCACCCCCACCGCACCGGCCCCGCTGACCTATCGCCCGGCGCCCACCCAGGCGCAGCCCGCCCCGGTCGGCCCCCCGGCCTACGCAGCACCTGCCGGCCCCCCGGCCTATGGCACACCTGCCGGTCCCGCGGCCCGTGGAGCAGCCCCCGGTCCTGCCGCCTACGCGGCACCCCAAGGTCCGGCCGCCTACGCAGCACCCGCCGGAACCATGGCCCCGCCGATGCCGCCGGCCCCGACGCACCAACCGGTGCCCGGCCTGGCCCCGGACATCCGGGGCGCGGACGTCGGCCTGGCCCCGGAGGCCCCAGGCATGGCACCGGTCCCCGAGCTGCGGATCGCGGAGTCGGAGTCCGCGGCCTACGCACGCATGTCGACAGAGGACGAGATCCGCCGGGACGACTTCTCGCTGGCCGAGGCCCTGATGCTCATGCTCGAGATGCGCGGCTCCGACCTGCACCTGACGGCCGGGGCCCCGCCCACCGTCCGCGTGGACGGCAGCCTGCGCCCGATCGCGGACGCAGAGCCGCTGACGCCCGACACCATCCAGCGGGTGATGTACTCGATCGCCACCCAGCAGCAGCGGGAGCGCTTCGAGGAGACCCTGGAGCTCGACTTCTCCTACGCCCTGCCGGAGGTCGCCCGATTCCGGGTGAACCTGTACAAGCAGCGGGACTCGCTCGGTGCGGCCTTCCGGGTGATCCCGTTCGAGATCAAGACCATCGAGCAGCTGGGCATGCCCCCGGCCATGGCCAACTTCGCCGCACTTCCCCGCGGGTTCGTGCTGGTCACCGGACCGACCGGGTCGGGCAAGTCCACGACCCTGGCGGCCCTGGTCGACCAGGCGAACCGCACGCGCCAGGAGCACATCATGACCGTGGAGGACCCGATCGAGTTCCTCCACCAGCACAAGAGCTGCCTGGTCAACCAGCGGGAGGTGGGCGAGGACACCTACTCGTTCGCGAACGCCCTCAAGCACGTCCTGCGCCAGGACCCCGACATCATCCTCGTCGGCGAGATGCGCGACCTCGAGACCATCCAGGTGGCGCTGACCGCGGCCGAGACCGGCCACCTGGTCTTCGCGACCCTGCACACCCAGGACGCGGCCCAGACGATCGACCGCGTCATCGACGTCTTCCCGCCCGGCCAGCAGCAGCAGATCCGCCAGCAGCTGGCCGGCACCCTGCAGGCCATCGTCTGCCAGACGCTGTGCAAGACCATGGACGGCCGCGGCCGGGTCGCCGCCACCGAGGTGCTCGTGGCCACCCCCGCCATCCGCAACCTGATCCGGGAGGGCAAGACCCACCAGATCTACTCGGCACTCCAGGCGGGCGCCTCCCACGGGATGCACACCCTCGACCAGAACCTGGCGGAGCTGGTGAAGGGTGGGCGGATCTCCTACGACACCGCCTTCGAGAAGTGCCATCACGTGGAGGACTTCACGCGGATGGCCGGACGGCACTGAGGGAGCGGGCATGGCCAAGACCCTGGACTACGAGTACGCGGTCCGTGACCGCTCGGGCAAGATGGTGCGTGGCAAGCTCAAGGCGGAGTCGCCGGCGATCGTGGCCACGCGGCTGAAGTCGATGGGTTACGCGCCGGTGTCGATCACGCAGGCCAACGCCGGGCTCAAGCGCGAGCTCTCCATCCCCGGGTTCGGCAACAAGGTGGGGCTCAAGGACCTGGCGATCATGTCGAGGCAGTTCGCCACGATGGTCAACTCCGGCCTGTCGCTGCTCCGCTCGCTGACGATCCTCGAGGAGCAGACCGAGTGCAGGCCGCTGGCGAAGGTGCTCGCCCAGGTCCGAAACGAGGTGGAGGGCGGCCGCGCACTGAGCGATGCGCTCGCAGTGCATCCGACCGTGTTCCCCCCGTTGATGGTCAACATGTGCCGGGCAGGCGAGGTCGGCGGCTTCCTGGACAGGTCCCTGCTTCAGGTGGCGTCCAACTACGAGGCGGAGGTCAAGCTGCGCGGCAAGGTCAAGTCCGCGATGACCTACCCCGTGGTCGTCGCCGTGATGGCGGTCCTGGGCGTCACCGGGATGCTGCTGTTCATCGTCCCCACGTTCAAGGAGATGTTCAGCTCCTTGGGTGGGACCCTGCCGGCGCCCGACGCGGTTCCTGGTGTTCCTGTCCGAGGTGCTCAAGGCGACGATGCCCTTGGTGATCGTGACGCTCATCGCGCTCAGCGTGCTGTGGAAGAAGTTCCACCGGCACGCACGGGTGCGGAATGTGGTGGACCCGCTCAAGCTCAAGGCCCCGGTGTTCGGCCCGCTGTTCCAGAAGATCTCCGTCGCACGATTCACCCGCAATCTCGGGACGATGATCAGTTCCGGTGTGCCGATCCTCCAGGCCCTGGACATCGTGGCTGACACGACGGGCAACGTCGTGGTGGGTCGGGCTGTGCGCGACGTGCAGGAGAGCGTCCGCCAGGGGGAGTCACTGGCGCGACCACTGCTGGACCACCCGGTGTTCCCCCCGATGGTGGTGCAGATGATGTCCGTCGGTGAGGACACCGGCGCCCTGGACGAGATGCTGCGCAAGATCAGCGAGTTCTACGACCAGGAGGTCGAGGCCACCACGGAGGCCCTGACGTCACTGATCGAGCCGATCATGATCGCGGTCATGGGTGTCGTCATCGGCGGCATGATCGTCGCCCTGTACATGCCGATCTTCAAGGTGTTCGACCTGATCCAGTGACACGAATGGACGTCAACGATGCAGCGGCCCGATGTCGTGGTCGCACAGGTCGCCTCAGACGCGGCCCAGGGACTGCCGGACGAGGAGAGAACCGCAGATGGAGCAACTCGAGCAGACGCGCCAACCAGCATCGTGACGCCGGATTCACCCTTGGTCGAGCTGCTCGTGGTCCTCATGGTGCTCGGGATCCTGTCCTCGATCGCGATCTCGGTCTTCCTGCGCCAGCGGGACCGGGCGTGGGACGCGGAGGTCGTCAGTGACCTGCGTGGGGCAGTCACGGCCCAGCACACCTTCCTCGCCGGCGTCAACCCCGAGCAGTTCGCAACGGACGTGCCGGGCTTGGTGTCAGCGGGGTTCGCGCCCTCTCCGGGGGAGGCGTACTTCAACCGGGCCTTCGCAATGTCCGTACCGCCGTCGGGAGTCAGAGCTTCTGCATGACGGCTCGCTCCGGCTTCTGGGACGTACTTCGGCTTCGGCAGCGACACGGGCCTCGTCCGTGCGGCCACACCGCTGGACCCGGCTACCTGCTCGTAGTCCGTGTCCGCGGATTTCGTGGCCGGGTGCCGGATTCCGCGGCTTGGAACGAGGCATCCACGATCGCGGCGAGTCCGTCCGCGGGCCATTCACCCGTTCGGGTGACACAGCAGATCGGGATTCAAGAGCCCTGGATGGGGCTCCGATGAATCCACTGTCCGGACCCAAGCCGGGCCTCACGTCACACACACAAGGAGCATCACATGTTGGAGAAGCTGCGCAAGGAGCGGGGCGACGAGGGCTTCACCCTCATCGAGCTCCTGGTCGTCATCATCATCATCGGCATCCTCGCCGCCATCGCCATCCCGGTCTTCCTCAACCAGCGCCAGAAGGGCTGGGACGCCGCGGTCAAGGCGGACCTGCGCAACGCCGCCACCGCCCAGGAGTCGGCACTGACCGACGACGCCGGGCTGTACGTCGACGAGCGCGACGATGGCCGACTACGGGTTCAAGTACTCGACCGCCAGCAACTACGACACGGCCCTAGCGCCGATCGCGTCACATTCCCGATGCTGCGACGCCGACCATCGCAACCCGACCGCGACGGCTACTGCCTCGAGGCAGTCTCCCGCTCCGGTGCGATCTTCGTCTACTCTCGCCGGGCGGCCTGAGCGAGGTCGCAGCCCCGGCACGGCTGGCCCGCCGGAGTGCTGCCTGCCCGTGATCTGAACCCAGCAAAACCGAGAGGCCCTGGACCGTGAGGTCCAGGGCCTCCGGCCTGTCCGCGACGCCTTGGCGACCCGCGCGTCGACCGCTCACGGTGGACGACCCGATTGCGCGAATCAGGTTCCCGCTACATTCCCCGCCGCGCACTGCCGATAACACCCGCATGGGACGCTGCCCGTTCGCCCGCCTGCGCCGTCGGCTCGCGCCCGACTCGGGGTTCTCGCTGATCGAGGCCGTCGTGGCGCTGTCGATCCTGGCGCTGGTCTCCTCGTCCTTCACCTACGGGATGAACCTCGCCCTGCGGGTCACCCGCGACGACCGCCTGCGCCAGCAGGCCACCCACCTCGCCGAGCGCGAGCTGGAGATCGTGCGCAACACGTTCCAGCACTCGGACGAGTCCGGCCAGCTCGGCGTGCTGCAAGCCGGTCGGGTCACCAACGACGCCCCGCTCCCGGGCGGCACTCAGGGGGAGCCGCTCGAGATCGATGGTCGGGAGTTCACCGTCGAGCGCACGAACAGCATCCAGCTCAAGGGCAACGGCGAGAGTCCCTGCGACGGTGGTGGATCCGTGGACTACCTCACGATCGCGGTGAACGTCAGCGTGTCCTGGAGCGACACCGGCAAGACCCACGCCGTGGAGAGCAACACGCTCCTGACGCCGGTCAAGGGGGTGGAGGGGGACGTCGGCTACATCGCCGCCAAGCTGACCGACTCGCAGGGTGGTGGCACGGGGAACGTGCCGGTGGTCGCGACCGGACCGTCGGGGTCGAGCACCCAGTACACGGCCGCCGACGGGTGCGCGGTGTTCATGCTCTCGACCGCTGGGGACTACACCCTGGAGCTGGACTCGGCCGGGTATGTCAACCAGGAGGGCTTCCAGAACGCGGAGAAGACCGCGACCCTGGAGAAGGGCAAGCTGAAGGTTATCCCGTTCTCCTACGAGCGGTCCGCTGGCATGCGACATCACCTACGGCACGGCCGCCGGGCCACGCGCTGCCCACCCCACTGCCCGGCCTGACGCTGTTCAGCTCAGGGCTGCCGTACCCTGGTGAGATGCACCAGCCCGGTGGGTCAAACCCGGTGAGCGTGACAGGGCTGTGGCCCTACTCGAGTGGCTACTCGGTCTGGGCCGGCACGTGCGACCAGAACGACCCGGCGCTCAACACCGAGGGATACCCGCGCCCCGTCGCCGTCCCGGTCAGTGCAGGTGCCAGCGCGTCGGTGACCGTGGCCCTGGCGCCCGTCACCGTCCGGACGGTCTCCGGTGGTGTGGGGATGGATGGGGTGACACTCGTGGCGACACCGGCGGATCCCGCAGGATGCGACGCCGCCGAGCTCACGCTCACCCTGGGCACCACCTCCGGGGGCGGCTACCTCAACGCCTCCCTGCCGGCCGGATCCTGGCTCGTGGAGCCCGGCGCCGGCGTGACCTGCGTCCCGGTCGATGGCGTCAGCGCCTGCCCCGAGGACACCGGCACCCTCGTCGTGGTCGACGCAGAGGGGAACACCCCGGATCCCCAGGCGGTCGTCACCCTGCCCGACATGGAGGTCCTGCTGCCATGACGCGCACCTGGGGCCATGGGCGACGCCGCGACGGTGACACCGAGCGGGGGATGACGCTGGTCGAGCTGATGGTCACGATCACCCTGACCAGCACGGTCGTGGCGGTCGTCGCCGGGGGGCTGGTCACGGCAACGAAGCTGATGGGCTCCAACTCGCTGCGCCTGCAGGAGGTGGGGGAGAACCAGGTCGCGATCGAGGCCATGACCAAGACCATGCGCACCGCGGTCGAGCCCCGCCTCCTCGGCGCGGCCTCCGATGCGGCCGCGTTCATCCAGGGAGATGCACAGCAGGTCGCCTTCTACGCCGCGCTGTCGTCGCTGGTCGAGCCGACGGGAGCCGGGATGACCCAGTACGGACCTGTGCGGGTCACCTACACCCTGACCGACGGCGAACTGGTGGAGACCTACCAGCTCCCCGACGCCCACCTGCCCAGCGACCACGACTACACGTACTGCACCGCCGGGTCGACCGGCTGCGCCGTCCGCACCCGGGTCCTGGCCGCGAACATCGTGGACGCCCCGATCTTCACCTACTACGGCGAGAGCGGGAACTCGTTGGCCGTCCCCCTGTCCACGTCGAACCTGGAGGCCGTGGACAGCATCGACATCGTCGTCACCTCGCAGACAGCCGAGGGCACCGAGAGCTCGACGGTGGTCTCCCGCGTCAGCCTGGTGAACTCCGGGACGAACCCGACCGCCTCGCCAACCCCGAGCCCGTGAAGTGGTGATGATGATGACCGGACCTGAACGCAGGGAGCCCGCCGACGAGCGGGGAATGGCCATGATGATGGTCATCGGGTTCATGCTCGTTGCCGGCGTCGTCGTGGCCACGGCCCTGAGCTACGCCACGTCCCTGCAGCCCCGGTCGGCCAACGGCCAGGACCGTGTCGAGGCGCTCTCCGCTGCGCAGGCGGGGATCGACCACTACCTGGGGCACCTGAACCAGGACCGCAACTACTTCGCCACCCCCGACTGCGCGAACCCCGCACTGGAGGGCCCGAACCTCGATCCGGCGTGGATCAGCGACGACTGCGGGTGGGACGACGACACGCCGGTCGGCTGGGTCAAGGTACAGCCCGACGACCCCATGTCCGCCGAGTTCCACTACGACGTGGACTCCCGGCAGATGGACCAGTTCACCATCTGGGTGTCCTCCACCGGCCGCGCAGGCAACGTCCTGCGGACCCTCCAGGCGAAGGTGACCATCGCGGGGTCCCAGCGCTACCTGTACGTCACCGACTTCGAGGATGCCGACCCGGAGAACACGGTCATCTATCCCAGCGGACCGGCCCACGACCACTGTGGGAAGAGCGGGGTCACCAAGGCCAAGTACTGGTGGCAGCCGCAGCTCAATGAGCGCAGCAAGTCCGGCAGCCCGGACTGCACGGAGATCCAGTTCATCTCCGCCGACGTCCTGGACGGGCCGGTGCACTTCAACGACACCCCCCTGATCAACGGGAACGCGACCTTCAAGCAGGGGTACACCACGTACGCCACGGGCTGTCCCAAGTCCGCGACGACCGACCCCAGCGCGGCCAAGGCCGCGGGCTGCTACCGGGGGACCGGCAGCCCCTCCCTGAGCGCCAAGGGTGCCCGGTGGGGGAATGCGAACCTGCTGCCGGACACGACGGGGGACATCGTCAACAAGCCGGGCTGCCAGTTCACCGGTGACACGCGGATCCGGTTCAACTCCAACGGGACGATGGATGTCTGGAACACGACGTCAGCAGGGACCACGATCGGCTTCGTGGGCAACCCGGCCGTCGTCGCCTCGGCTCCCAACTGCGGGACCCCGGCCAACTACAAGCCGGCAACCGGCCAGAAGTACCCGGCGGCCAAGCAGACCGTCAACGTGCCCGACGGCATGGTGATCTACGTGCGCAACTCGGCGACGAGCGCGACCTGCGCGCCGGGCCAGATCGTCAACGGGACCACATCGGGCAGCGCCGCCAAGGACGTGATCCCGACCGCGTCGTCCGGGCTGGTCTCCGACATCGGGTTCCTGCACCCGGTCTACACCAAGACACGGACGTCGACCGGTTGGCCCGCCACGCCCACGGTGAAGTCGACCTCCCACTCGAAGAAGTTCGACTGCGGCCTGGGCAACGTCTACATCGAGGGCACGGTCAAGGGCCGGGTGACGATCGCGGCGGAGAACAACGTCGTGGTCACCGGCGACCTGGGCATCGCCAACACCGCCCTGGGGGCCGAGACCGGCAAGGACGACTCCGACATCGTCGGGCTCGTCGCGCAGAACTCGGTCGTCGTGTACCACCCGGTGGAGGTCTCGTCGTGGACGGTCTCCTCGTCGGGAAGCGGGAGCCCGAGCTGCAAGTCCAAGCCCACGGACACCCCGACCAGCGGCTCGAACGGTGCCGTGTGCACGTACACCCCCAACGGCTACACGAACCTGGACTACCTGTCGCCGCCGGTGACCGCCTCGGACAGCAAGAAGCACCGCTGGATCTACGCCAGCATCCAGACCCTGGCGCACTCCTTCTGGGTCGAGAGCTACAACCGGGGCGCCTCGCCGGGCACCCTCAGCGTCCGTGGCTCGATCGCCCAGCGTTGGCGGGGGATCGTGGGGACCGGCAGCATCACGACCGGCTACATCAAGGACTACTCCTACGACAAGCGCCTGCAGACCACCTCGCCGCCCTACTTCCCGCCGTGGGCCAATGGCGACTGGGCTGCGGAGACGACCGGCGAGCTGCCGACGCAGGACAACATCCAGTGACGCCTGTCATAGGGTGACCTGATGCCATTCGTCCTGTTCGTCGGAGTTCTCGGCCTGCTGATCGGCTCCTTCCTCAACGTGGTGATCTGGCGCGTCCCGAGGGGGGAGTCGATCGTCTCGCCCCCCTCGCACTGCCCCGGGTGCGACGCGGAGATCGCGCCGCGTGACAACATCCCGGTGCTGTCGTGGCTCCTGCTGAAGGGTCGCTGCCGGACCTGCGGGACGCACATCAGCGCGCGCTACCCGGCCGTCGAGCTGCTCACGGGTGTGCTCTTCGCCGCGATGGCCGTCCGCTTCGGGCTGTCCTGGGAGCTGCCGGCGTACCTGTACCTGACGGCGGTCGGCGTCGCCCTGGCGTTCATCGACCTGGACACCAAGCGGCTGCCGAACGCCCTGACGCTGCCGTCCTATCCGGTCCTGGCCGGCCTGCTGCTCATCCCGGCCATCCTCGAGCCGGCGTGGCCGGACCTCCTGCGCGCCCTGCTCGGCGGGCTGGCCCTGTTCGCCTTCTACCTGATCACCGCCCTGATCTACCCGGCGGGCATGGGCATGGGTGACGTGAAGCTGGCCGGGGTCCTGGGCATGGCCCTGGGCTGGCTTGGGTGGGGCGTGCTGATCGTCGGGGGATTCCTCGGCTTCGTGTACGGCGCGATCATCGGGCTGGCGCTGATGCTCGGCCGTCGTGCCGGCCGGCGCACGGCCATCCCGTTCGGCCCGTTCATGGTCGCCGGCGCGCTCACGGCCATCCTGGTCGGTGCGCCGGTCGTGTCCTGGTACGCCGGGTTGCTGACCGTCTGAGGCCCATCTCAAGTGCGCCGCCCGCGCGGCCGATTCCTTCACCAGTTCCTCGTGAAGGAGAGTGCCGTGAGACGTCGGACGACGATCGGGCTGGATATCGGGACATCCAGCGTGCGTGCTGCTGAGGTGTCCTTCCGCGGGTCCACCCCCCAGCTGCTGCACTTCGGCCAGTTGGCGCTGCCCGCGGGGGCCGTGGTGGACGGCGAGGTGGTCGACTCCGCCGCCGTCACCGCTGCCCTCCTGGAGCTGTGGCGCGGTGGCGGCTTCTCGCACCGCAGGGTCGCCCTCGGCGTGGCCAACCCCCGGGTGGTGATCCGCCAGGCGGAGGTTCCCTGGTACGGCTCGCACGCCGAGCTGCGCAAGGCACTGCCCCTGGTGGTCGGCGACCAGGTGCCCATCGACGCGTCCACCGCCGTGATGGACTTCGCGCCGCTCGAGGAGATCCGGGCCAGTGACGGCTCCCGCTCGCTGAGCGGACTGCTGGTGGCAGCCGTCGAGGAGATGGTGTCCAAGACGATGGACGCCGTGCTGGCCGCCGGCCTGACCCCCGAGGTCGTCGACCTGAGCTCGTTCGCCGTCCTGCGCTCCGCCGCGTGGGGGCCGGGGCTGGGCCTGACCTCCCACCCGGAGGCGGTCGTCGACATCGGCTCGGACCTGACCAGCATCGTCGTCCACGAGGACGGCACCCCGAGGTTCGTCCGCATCCTGCTGCACGGGGGCCGGTCGATCACCTCCGCCCTCATGGCCGACCTCGGGCTCAGCCTGGTCGAGGCCGAACAGGTCAAGCGCGAGGTCGGCCTGATCGGGGACGGTCCCGCGGACGCTGCCGCCCGGCGGATCATCGCCCGGATCGCCGGGGACCTCGTGGACGAGATCCGCGGATCGCTGGACTACTTCGTCGCCTCCTCGAGCCACGGGATGGTGACCCGGGTCGTGGTCAGCGGGGGGACGGCGCGCCTGGCCGGACTGGTCGAGCTGATGCGCGAGCGGCTGCGCCTGACCGTGGAGTTCGGATCCGCGTTCGGCGGGCTCGACGTGAGCCGCTCGGGGCTGAGCCCAGCCCAGGTCGCGTTCGTCGACCCGATCGCCGTGGTCCCCGTGGGACTGGCCCTGGGAGGTGCGGCATGAGGATGCGGTCCGGGCGGGACGAGCCCGCCGAGACGATCGAGGCCGAGGCCCCGGAGCCGGTGATCGAGGAGGCGCCGACCCCGAGCAGGCTGGTCGCCCTCGCGCGGGTGAACCTGATGCCCAACTCCTACGCCCGGCGTGCGGCCGTGCGGCGGGCCAAGGTCGGTGCCGTCGCGGCTCTGCTGGGGGCGTTGCTGGTCGCCGCGCTGCTGTTCCTCGTGAGCTGGCAGAAGGCGACCTCCGCACAGGAGCGACTCGACCAGGCGACGTTCGAGCGCACCATCCTGCAGACGGAGGCCTCGCGGTACTCCGGGGTGCCGCGGGTGTTCGAAGCTGTGAGCGGGGCGCAGGGCCAACTCGTGGTGGCCATGGGCAACGAGGTCCGCTGGTCGTTCTTCCTCAACGACCTGGCGCTCACCATGCCGTCCGGGGTCAGCCTGGACTCCATGGACGCATCCGTGATCGGCCCCGGCCAGGCCACGGAGACGACCGGTGACGGCCAGGTGGGCAGCAAGGTGGGCAACCTGTCGGTCTCGGCCAAGGCGCTGACCTTCAACGGCGTCGCCAACTGGCTGGATTCGCTGGCGAAGATGGACACCGTCGCAGACCCCTACGTGTCGGGCCTGGCAGCCGGGGAGGAGGAGGGCACGAACATCGTGTCCTTCAGCTCGACCGCGGACATCACCACCGAGACGCTCTCTGGTCGGTACACGCAGGAGGAGACGCCATGAGCGTGCGCATGTGGCGGATCGCCACCGTGATCGGGGTCGTGGCGATCCTGGTGGCCAGCTGGCTGCTGCTGGTCGGGCCGCAGCGGGCCAAGGCCGCGGAGCTCGACGTCGAGACCGCCAGCCAGCAGACGGCCTCCCAGCAGCTCGAATCGAGGATCTCGCTGCTGAAGAAGCAGAGCGAGGAGCTGCCCGCGCAGGAGGCCAAGCTCGCCGCGATCCAGCAGCGGATCCCGGCGACGAGCTCGATCCCGACCCTGATCCGGACCCTGAGCGGGCTGGCGTCCGGGGCGAACGTGTCAGTCACCGCCCTGGATCCGGCCCGGCCCGCGCCGGTCGTGATCGCCGTGCCGGAGCCGGTCGCCACGCAGGCGCCCGCTGAGGACGACGCGGCGGACGCGGCGGAGGACGAGACCGCGGCGCCCGCGAAGGCGCCCGCGCAGCCGACGGTGAAGTCCGTGGGGCTGTCCATCGCGGTCTGCGGCGACTTCGCCCAGATCCGCAACTACCTGGGCGAGCTCGAGTCGATGCGGCGCGTCGTCGCCGTCTCGGGGCTATCGATCTCCAGGGGTACCTGTGGTGGGTCCGAGGCGGAGTCGCTCCAGGCCCAGATCACGGCCAGTGCGTTCACGATGCCTCCGGTCGACGCGGCAGCACCTGAGGGTGCCACGTCGGCGACGGATGCCACGGCAGCAACGACGGGAGCAAGCTGATGAGTGAGCAGATCCTCGAGAGGCCGGCCGCAGCGCCGACCCCGCCGGAGCCGAAGAAGCGCTCGTCGCGGATGTTCCTGGTGGTCGGTGGCTCGGTCATCGCCGGGCTCATCCTGGGCGGGGCGTTCCTGATGCTGCGACCAGCGTCGGATCCATCGACGGATACCGTCGTGCCCACGGCACCGGTGGCGGCGGCCCCGGGCGCGCAGGACGGGCAGTCCGCGGAGGAGTCGGACGCTGCCGGAGCCGAGGCGGGGGCCGAGCCGGCCGCGGAGGCAGACGCAGCAGCTCAGGAGGGGGCCACGAGCCCCGCCAGTGCCAAGCGCGTCCGGCTGACCAGCCGCGATCCGTTCGCTCCCATCGTGGCCAAGGCAGCCCCCGCCCCGGAGAAGGCGGCCGCCGATGCCACGGCCGACAAGGCCGCCCCGGCGCCCAAGCCGGCCAGCGGCGGGGTCATCTCCGCCCTGAGCGTCTCGCCCCTGGGCAACTCCGTGACCCTCAAGCTGGATGGCAAGAAGTACTCGGTCGACGAGGGCGAGGCGTTCGCCAAGACCTATCGGCTGTACGACATCTTCAACGCCAGCTGCGCGGGCTTCCTCTACGGCGACCAGAACGCGGTCGTCTGCGAGGGCGACTCGGTCACGATCGGCTGAGTCTCGGGTACCTTCATCGAACACTGGCGCGAGACGGACACAGATGTCCGATCTGCGCCTGGCGTTGTCCGGATCCTGCCGAACCGCGTCGGGGGCCGAGGGGACCGCCCCACGCGGGCGCGTCCGGCTGATCGGCGGCCCATGGGCCATCCCCCGCCATGACAGAATCGGGCAATGCTTCGATGGTTGACCGCCGGCGAGTCGCACGGCCAGGCCCTTGTCGGCGTGCTCGAGGGCATGCCGGCTGACGTCTCGATCACGACCGCGGACATCGCCCGCGAGCTCCAGCGACGTCGGCTCGGGGTCGGGCGGGGCGCGCGGATGAAGTTCGAGGCCGACGAGATCCGGGTCCTCGGCGGTGTCCGGCACGGGCGCACGATGGGCGGTCCGGTGGCCATCGAGGTCGGCAACAGCGAGTGGCCGAAATGGGTCGAGGTCATGTCCTCGGACCCGGTCGACCCCGACGTCCTGGACGCGCAGGCCCGCAACGCGCCGCTGACCCGCCCGCGGCCGGGCCACGCGGACCTCGCCGGGATGCAGAAGTACGGCTTCGACGAGTCGCGTCCGATCCTCGAACGCGCCTCCGCGCGGGAGACCGCGACCCGGGTGGCCCTCGGCGCGGTGGCCAAGGCCTTCCTGCACGACGTGCTCGGTGCCAGCGTCATCAGTCACGTGGTGGAGATCGGGTCGGTGGCGGTACCGGCCGGGACGCCCCTGCCCACGCCCGAGGACCTGGCTGCCATCGACGCCGATCCCGCCCGCTGTGCCGACCCGGCCACCGCCGCTCGCATGGCCGAGGAGGTCGAAGCGGCACGGCGCGACGGCGACACCCTCGGAGGCGTCGTCGAGGTGCTGGTCGACAACCTGCCCCCCGGCCTCGGATCGCACGTGCACTGGGACCGCCGCCTCGACTCGCGCCTGGCTGGTGCCCTGATGGGCATCCAGGCGATCAAGGGGGTGGAGATCGGCGATGGCTTCGAGCTCGCCCGCACGCGCGGATCGCTGGCCCACGACGAGATCCTCCCGGACGGTCCGGGCCGGGTGCGCCGGGCCTCCGGCCGCGCGGGCGGGACCGAGGGCGGGATGAGCACCGGCGAGCTGCTGCGCGTGCGGGCGGCCATGAAGCCGATCGCGACCGTCCCGCGCGCACTGCGCACCGTGGACGTCGCGACCGGCGAGGAGGCGCGCGCCAACAACCAGCGCTCGGACGTGTGCGCCGTTCCTGCTGCCGGGGTCGTCGCCGAGGCGATGGTGGCCCTCGTGGTGGCCGATGCCGTGCTGGAGAAGTTCGGCGGGGACAGCGTGCCCGAGACCCGCCGCAACGTGGCGGGGTACCTGGCAGGGCTGGCCATCCGATGACCGGTCCTGTCGTGGTGCTCGTCGGGGTGCCCGGCGCCGGGAAGTCGACCGTGGGGCAGGCGCTCGCCGGGCGGCTGGGCGTCACCTTCCGCGACACCGACGCCGACGTCGAGCAGGCCACCGGGCGAGCGATCGCCGACATCTTCGTGGAGTCCGGGGAGCCGGCGTTCCGGCACCTGGAGTCCGCCGCGGTCGCCACCGCGCTGACCGAGCACCCCGGGGTCCTCGCCCTGGGCGGGGGAGCGGTCACCGATGCCGGGACGCGCGCCCTCCTGGCCGGGACGTCGGTGGTGTGGCTGCGCGTCGGACTGGCTGCGGCGTCGCAGCGCGCCGGCCTGTCGGGGGCGCGGCCGGTGCTGCTGGGCAACGTGCGCGCGCAGATGAAGGCCCTGATGGATGCCCGCGCCCCGCTGTACGCCGAGGTCGCGCGCCTGGTCGTGGACACCGACGAGCAGACCGTCGACGCCACGGTCGATGCGATCCTCGCCGAGCTCGACCTGGGAGAGCCGCAGGCCGCGGCGAACCCCGACGCAGCCCAGGGTGCCGAGGCCCACCCATGAGCGACGCGACGCGGATCACCGTCGGGACCCTGCGCCCCTACGACGTCGTCATCGGGCGCGGCCTGCTCGGTGAGCTGCCCGCGATGCTGGGCTCGGACGCGCAACGCGTCGCGATCATCCACCCGGCTGCATTGCGCACGTCGGCCGAGGCCGTGCGCGAGGATCTCCTGGGGTCTGGCTTCGCAGCGATCCTCATCGAGACGCCGGACGCCGAGGACGCCAAGACCTCCCAGGTGGCTGCCTTCTGCTGGGGCGTGCTCGGCCAGGCGGGATTCACCCGCTCGGACGCGATCGTCAGCGTGGGCGGCGGTGCGACCACCGACCTCGCCGGGTTCGTCGCCGCCACCTGGGTCCGGGGGGTGCGTGTCGTGCATGTGCCCACGACCCTGCTGGCCATGGTCGATGCGGCAGTGGGCGGCAAGACGGGGATCAACACGTCCGAGGGCAAGAACCTCGTCGGGGCGATCCACGAACCCGCCGGCGTCCTGTGCGACCTCAACTCGCTCGAGACGCTTCCCCGCAACGACCTGATCGCCGGGATGGCCGAGGTGGTCAAGGCCGGGTTCATCCGCGACACGACCATCCTGGACCTCGTCCGAGCCGACCCCGCGGCAGCCACCGATCCCACGAGCCCGGTGCTGCGCGAGCTCGTCGAGCGGGCGATCCGGGTCAAGGCCGACGTCGTCGCCGGCGACCTGCACGAGACCTCGCGGGCACTGGGCGGCCGCGAGATCCTCAACTACGGCCACACCCTCGGGCACGCGA
The DNA here is from genome assembly GCA_963774745.1 of uncultured Actinomycetes bacterium. GTDB lineage: Bacteria > Actinomycetota > Actinomycetes > S36-B12 > CAIYMF01 > Prado023. The sequence goes on from CAVZGE010000003.1 coordinate 452,624, forward strand.
TCGAGCGCGCAGAGCGCTACCGCTGGCGCCACGGGGCAGCAGTGGCGGTCGGCATGGTGTTCGCCGCCGAGCTGGCCCGGCTCGCCGGTCGGCTCGGCGACCCGGAGGTCGACCTGCATCGCGAGACGCTCACGGCCGTCGGCCTTCCGGTGTCCTACGGCGGATCCTCGTGGCCTGCACTGTCCGAGGCGATGCTGGTCGACAAGAAGGCGCGGGGGAGTCACCTGCGATTCGTGATCCTCGACGGCATCGGCTCGCCGATCTTCCTCGACGGCCCGGATCCCACCATGCTGCTCGCCGCCTACGGCCAGATCGCCGACTGAGCCGGCCCGCTGGGTAGAGTCCGCCCCATGCGGCGCGTCCTGGTCCTCAACGGTCCCAACCTCGGTCGGCTCGGCAGCCGGGAGCCCGAGGTGTACGGCTCGACGACCTTCGCCGACCTGGCCCACCTGTGCGTTGTCCACGGCGCCCTCCACGGCCTCGAGGTCGACGTCCGGCAGACGGACTCCGAGTCGGAGCTGATCGGCTGGTTGCACGAAGCCGCCGAGGGACGCCTCCCCGTCGTGCTCAACCCAGCCGCGTTCACGCACTACTCCTACGCCCTGCGCGATGCCGCGGCGATGCGCACGGCGGCGCTGATCGAGGTGCACATCAGCAATCCGCACGCCCGCGAGGAGTTCCGGCACAACTCGGTGATCTCCGCGGTCGCCACCGGGGTCATCGCCGGCTTCGGCGTCACGTCGTACCTGATGGCCCTCGACGCGATCGCCACCAACGCCGCGTAGCCGCGGGCCGGCGCCGTCGGCGATTCGGGGAGCGCCCCGCCAACCCGGTACCCTTGAGTCCTTGGGCCTCGCCCGGAATCGTCACCAACCACCTACCTGGGAGAACCATGGCCACGACCAACGACCTCAAGAACGGCCTCGTGCTCAACATCGACGGCCAGCTCTGGACCGTGGTCGAGTTCCAGCACGTCAAGCCCGGCAAGGGCCCGGCCTTCGTGCGCACCAAGCTCAAGAACGTGCTCTCCGGCAAGGTGGTCGACAAGACGTTCAACGCCGGGCTCAAGGTCGAGACGGCCAACCTCGACAAGCGCGACATGACCTACCTGTACAAGGACGGCACGGACTTCGTGTTCATGGACCTGCAGTCCTACGACCAGCTGCACATCAGCGGCGATGTCGTCGGCGACACCGAGAAGTACCTGCTCGAGAACCAGAACGCGCTGGTGGCCACCCACGACGGCGTCCCGCTGTACGTCGAGCTGCCGGCCTCCGTGGAGCTGGAGATCACCTACACCGAGCCCGGGCTGCAGGGTGACCGCTCGACGGGCGGCACCAAGCCCGCGACGCTCGAGACCGGAGCCGAGATCCAGGTGCCGCTGTTCGTCGAGCAGGGCACGAAGGTCAAGGTCGACACCCGCGACGGCTCCTACCTCGGCCGCGTGAACTGACCCGTGACCGCTCGTGGCAAGGCGCGCAAGCGCGCGCTGGACATCCTCTACGGCGCCGAGCTGCGCGGGGTGTCCCCGCTGGTCGTCCTGGGGGAGCGGCCGCTGGCCGAGGGCGCCGCGCAGTCCCAACCGACGCCGAACCCCTACGTGGCCACGCTGGTCGAGGGCGTCGTGGCGCACCAGGCGCGGATCGACGAGCTGCTGAGCACCTACTCGTCGGGATGGGCGCTGGACCGGATGCCCGCGGTCGACCGCAACATCCTGCGGATCGGGGTCTTCGAGCTGCTCTGGCGTGACGACGTCCCCGATGCCGTCGTCATCGACGAGGCCGTGAGCCTCGCGCGGGGGCTGTCCACCGACGAGTCCCCGGCGTTCGTCAACGGCGTGCTGGCCCGCATCCTGGACCTGCGTCCGCGCCTGGCCGTCTGATCCGACCACGCCAGGCGGTCGGGCTGGCGCACGAGGGGCACGAGTGCCCCGGGTGGGATTCGAACCCACACTGGACGGTTTTTGAGACCGCTTCCTCTGCCGGTTGGGATACCGGGGCGCGGGCCAATGCTAGTCCAGTGAGCCCGCCGCTAGGGTGTGCCCGTGTCCACCCGCGTCGTCGTCGTCGAGGACGAGTCACTGATCCGCCTGGACCTCGTCGAGATGCTCACGGAGGCCGGCTACGAGGTCGTGGGCCAGGCCGGTGACGGGGAGTCCGGGGTCCGACTGGTCCGCGACCTGCGCCCGGACGTCGTGCTCATGGACGTCAAGATGCCCGTGCTCGACGGGGTGTCGGCCGCCGAGGCCCTGGCCGTCGACGGCATCGCGCCGATCGTCCTGCTGACGGCCTTCAGCCAGTCCGACCTGGTGGAGCGGGCCCTTGCGGCGGGTGTCCAGGGCTATGTCGTCAAGCCGTTCACGCTGGCCGAGCTGCGGCCTGCCATGGAGATCGCCCGCGCCCGGTTCGCCGAGGTCCACGCCCTTCGCAGCGGCGTCGCCGACCTCGAGGAGCGGCTCGAGGCCCGCAAGCTCATCGAGCGGGCGAGGTCCTCGCTCCAGGCCCAGTTCGGCTGGGACGAGCAGACGGCGTTCGCATGGCTGCAGCGCGCGGCCATGGATGCTCGGGTCCCGATGGCGCAGGTCGCGCGCCGCGTGCTGGAACAGGACGCGCCCGGTCCGGCCTGAGCAGGTTCCAGGGATCCGCGCAGGCATGGGGATGACTGCCCGGGGCCCTCGACACGCGGACTCGTAACGGATGCTGAAGCATGTGTTACCAATCCGTTACCGTCGACCTGCCGGGGTGCGTAACACGCCGGACACAGAGGTGCTGTAGTTTCCGGCCCACGATGCTCGCTCCCGCGGGCACGGATCACGACTCTCCATAAGGACATACATGCGAACCACGTTCAAGATCGGCGCGATGGCGGTGGCCTCTGCGCTCGCCCTGGCCGCCTGCAGCTCCTCCGACGACGGCGCCACCGACGGCGCCAGCGGCGGCGCAGGCGGCAAGACCCTGGTGGTCTCATCCGACCTGCCGCTGCAGGGCGCTGCCACCGACGCCAACGTGTCGACCAACAACATGATCAAGCTCTACCTCGAGCAGATCGGCAACAAGGTCGGCGACTACACCATCGAGTTCAAGGAGTACGACGACGCGACCGCGGCCAAGGGCTCGTGGGACGACGCGACGTGCGCCAAGAACGCGCAGGACCACGTGGCCAACACCAACGAGGTCGCGGTCATGGGCACCTACAACTCCGGCTGCGCCAAGATCATCGTGCCGGTCCTCAACCAGGCCCCCGACGGCCCGATGCTGATGGTGTCGCACGCCAACACCAACCCCGGCCTGACCAAGACGTGGGATCCGGGCGAGCCCGAGATCTTCTACCCCACGGGCAAGCGCAACTACGCCCGCGTGGTCACGACTGACGAGTACCAGGGTGCCGCTGCGGCGCAGTACGTCGCCAAGGAGCTGGGCCTGAAGAAGTGCTTCGTCATCAACGACAACCAGACCTACGGCCAGGGTGTCGCCAAGGCGTTCGCCGATGAGGCTGCCAAGCAGGGCATCGAGATCCTGGGCAACGAGGCATGGGATGCCAAGCAGCCCAACTACTCGGCGTTCTTCGAGCAGATCAAGGCGACGAACCCCGACTGCCTGTACGTCGGCGGCATCTACGACAACAACGGTGGTCAGCTGGTCAAGGACAAGGTGAAGGTCCTCGGCGACAACACGGCCGTGGCCATGATGGGCCCGGACGGCTTCACCGGCTACACCGACCTCCAGGCCCAGCCTGAGGCCGAGGGGATGTACCTGTCGTTCGCCGGCCTGGACCAGAGCTCGCTGCTGGCCGCCGGTGGCGCCGGTGCCGACCTCGTGAACGCCTACAAGGAGAAGTACGGCGAGGACCCCGTGGGCAGCTACCCGCTGTACGGCGTGGCCGCGATGCAGGTCATCCTCGACGCGATCGCCAAGTCGGACGGCACCCGCAAGGGCGTCAACGACGCCGTGTTCACCGGTGAGGGCATCACGATCCCCGCGGACCAGTCCGTGATCGGCAAGGAGATCAAGATCGACACCGCCAGCGGCGACAGCGGCAACAAGGACATCAGCATCCTGCAGATGACCAGTGGCCAGGAGAAGCTGGTCATGCCCTGGATCATCAACTGACCCTGTGAATGGGAGGGGCGGCCAGTGCGGTCGCCCCTCCCATTCGGGTGTTGAGGCCCTAGGGTGCTCACCCAAGTCCCCCGTTGATCGTCAGGAAGAGGCGGCATGACCACAGCGACAGCCATTGAATCCGCAGAGATGCGGATCGCCATGACGCGCAAGCAGGCGGTGGGCCGGGTGCTGGGCATCCTGTTGCTGCTGAGCGTGGCTGTGTGGCTCGTGTTCAGCTTCCTCGCGAACCCGGACCAGTTCGTCAACAGCCTCCTCTACGGCGTCGGCAACGGGGCCCTCTACGCCCTGATCGCCCTGGGGTACACGCTCGTGTACGGCATCATCGAGCTGATCAACTTCGCCCACGGTGACCTGTTCATGCTGGCCTCGGTCTTCTCCGGCTTCATGATGGTCCACTGGCTCGGTGCGGTGGAGCCCAGCGCCGCGAGCTGGGCGCTGATGCTCCTGACCCTGATCGCCGCGATGGCGTTCGGCGCGACGACCAACGTCGTGATCGAACGGGTGGCGTACCGACGCCTGCGTCGGGCGCCCAAGCTGGCGGCGCTCATCACCGCCGTGGGCATGAGCTTCATCCTCCAGTGGGTCGGCCTGAAGTGGAACGGCTCGGCGCCGCAGCAGTGGCCCACCGTGATCCCCACTGGCGGCATCCCGATCGGGGGCGCCACCCTGCAGTACTCGACGATCGTGGTCGTCGCCTTCACCATCCCGGTGCTGCTCCTGCTGACCTATGTCGTCCAGCGCACGAAGCAGGGCAAGGCGATGCGCGCGACCGCCCAGGACCAGGACGCCGCCCGCCTGATGGGCATCAACGTCGACCGCACCATCGCCTTCACGTTCGCCCTCGGCGGCGCGATGGCCGGCGCGGCCGGCCTGCTCTTCCTGGAGTCGGTGGGCACGACCCGGTACGACGCTGGCTACCAGCTCGGTCTCATCGCCTTCACCGCCGCGGTGCTCGGCGGTATCGGCAACCTCGCCGGCGCGGTGCTCGGCGGGTTCCTCATCGGGATCATCCAGGGCCTCAATGACGGCGCGGCCTACGGCTTCGGGCAGAAGTGGTCCCAGACCGTCGTGTTCACGATCCTCATCCTGGTCATGGTGTTCCGACCTACGGGCATCCTCGGCCAGCCGACGGTGGAGAAGGTGTAGGGACATGGCGACTCCAACGATCGACGCGCAACCCTCGACCCCGTCGTCAGCGCACGTGGCGGACCACACCAACCGGCGGTGGGCCATCGGCTGGATCATCGCGGTCATCAGCTTCTGGGCGTTCTACAAGTTCGCCCTCGACAGCCTTCCCACGCAGGTCCAGGACCTGGTCAAGCAGTGGCTGCCGCTCACGGCGGTCAACGAGGCCATCGTCTGGGTCATCTGCGCCGTCGGCCTGAACATCGTGGTCGGCTACGCCGGCCTGCTCGACCTGGGCTTCGTGGCGTTCTGGGCCATCGGCGGGTACTGCGCCGGATGGTTCATGAGCAACTTCTTCTACCAGGTCAACATCCACTTCCTGAGCGCGGCTCCGGAGACGGCACCGGGGATCCACATCAACTGGTGGCTGGTGCTGGTCATGGCCGGGTCGATCTGTGCCTTCTTCGGCATCCTGATCGGCGCCCCGACCCTGCGGCTGAAGAGCGACTACCTGGCCATCGTGACCCTCGGCTTCGGCGAGATCATCCCGCAGATCTTCACCAACGGTGAGGACATCAACGGGTTCAACCTGTCGAACGGGACGAAGGGCATCACGCCGCTGGACCCCATCTCGGTGGTGCCCGGCTCGGCTGCGCTGGGTCCGTTCGACCTCGGCACGAAGTTCCTGCTGTTCTCGATCGTGACCGCCTTCGCCGTCTTCGTCTCGCTGCGGATCCGCGAGGGACGGCTCGGACGAGCCTGGCTGGCCATCCGCGAGGACGAGCTGGCCGCCTCGATGATGGGCGTGCCGTTGATGCGCTCGAAGCTCTACGCCTACGCGGTGGGCGCGTTCATGGGGGGCCTGGGTGGCGTGGTCTTCGCCGTCCATGTCAACGGGGTGTTCGCGGACCGGTTCAACTTCTCGATCTCGATCATCCTGCTGGCCATGGTCGTGCTCGGCGGCATGGGCAACGTCTGGGGCGTCATGATCGGCGCCCTCGGCCTGGCATGGATCAACTCGACGTTCATGCCGCGAGATCGGGGAGACGATCAACGACCAGTTCGGCACGGAGATCAACTTCCCGTCCTACAACTACCTCATCTTCGGCAGCATCCTGGTCCTGATGATGCTCTTCCGTCGTGAGGGCCTGTTCCCGGAGACCCGGAACCGCCAGATCCTGCACGAGCAGGAACGCACGGAGGTCGAGGACCTGCACGCCGACCTCGAGGGGAGCGCGTCATGAGCACTGCGCAGGCGGAGCCCAGGGCCCTGTCGACGACCAACGCCCTGCTGGCCGAGAAGATCACGGTCCGCTTCGGAGGTCTGACCGCCGTGAAGGATGTGGACTTCACGATCCCGGAGGGGGGCATCGTCTCCCTGATCGGACCGAACGGAGCCGGGAAGACGACCTTCTTCAACGTCCTGACCGGCCTGTACAAGCCGTCATCAGGGCACGTGATGCTCGGTGCCGAGGACATCACCGGCCAGGCCCCGCACTCGATCGCCGCGCGGGGGCTGGGCCGGACCTTCCAGAACATCCGGCTGTTCGGCCTCATGACGGCCTCCGAGAACGTCATGGTCGCCATGCACTCGCACCTCAAGTCCGGCCTCGTCGGCACGATCATCAAGGGACCGAAGCAGCGCCGTGAGGAGCGGGAGAGCCGGGAGACCGCCCACGAGCTGCTCGAGTTCGTCGGGATCACGGGCAAGGACGACGAGTACGCCAAGAACATGTCCTACGGCGACCAGCGCCGCCTCGAGGTCGCGCGGGCGCTGGCCCTGCGCCCGAGGGTGCTGCTGCTCGACGAGCCCACGGCGGGGATGAACCCGCAGGAGTCGGCGCGGTTCGTCGACTTCGTCCACCGGGTGCGTGATGAGCGCGGTGTCTCCATCCTCCTGATCGAGCACGACATGAGCGTCGTGATGAAGGTCAGCGAACGGGTCACCGTGCTGGACCGAGGGGAGAAGATCGCCGAGGGCAGCCCCGCGGAGATCAAGGCCAACACGCGGGTGATCGAGGCCTACCTGGGCAAGACCGGGACGGAAGGTAGTGCTCGATGAGCCAGGCCACGGCAGGCAAGCCCCTGCTCTCGCTGCAGGACGTCAGCGTCTACTACGGCAACATCGCTGCCGTGAAGGGCCTGACGATGAACGTGCCGGAGGGTGCCATCGTCACGCTCATCGGCTCCAACGGCGCGGGGAAGTCCACGACCCTGCGCACGATCTCCGGCCTGATGCACGCCAAGTCCGGGTCGATCACCTTCGACGGCAAGGACATCAGTCGCGCGCAGGGGCATGAGGTCGTCGGCGAGGGAATCGCCCACAGCCCGGAGGGCCGGCGGATCTTCTCCCGGATGACGGTGGACGAGAACCTCGACATGGGCGCGTTCTCGCGCTCGGACAAGGCCGAGATCGCGGCCGACCGGGAGCACGTGCTCGAGCTGTTCCCGAGGCTTGCCGAGCGGATCAACCAGAAGGCGGGGACCATGTCCGGCGGCGAGCAGCAGATGCTGGCCGTGGCGCGCGCGATGATGGCCAAGCCGAAGCTGCTCATGCTCGACGAGCCGTCGATGGGCCTGGCGCCCGTGCTGGTCGACCTGATCTTCGACACGATCGAGAAGATCCGCGACTCCGGCGTCACGATCCTGCTGGTGGAGCAGAACGCCCTGGCGGCGTTGCGCGTGGCGGACTACGCGTACGTGATGGAGTCCGGGGCACTGAAGCTGGAGGGCCCCGCCCCGGCCCTGGCCGAGAACGACGAGGTGATCCGCGCCTACCTCGGCGGCTAGCTCGCCTCCGAGGCCACTGGCGCTCGGCGCCGGCCCGGTGGGGCTCAGCGCAGGGCGGTGACCAGCGCTGTCAGCAGCGGGGCGACGATCAGCGCGGGGAGCAGGTCGCCCACCGGGACCTGGCGGATCCGCAGCAGCCGCAGGGCGATGCCGACGAGCAGCAGGCCACCGGTCGCCGTCAGGAGTGCGATCTGCGCGCCGGTGAGCACGGAACCCAGGGCCCAGCCGAGCAGGGTCAGCGTGCCCTGGTACACCCCGACGACCAGGGCGCTCGCGGCCACGCCCCAGCCGAGGCTGGCTGCGAAGGCGATGGACGTGAAGCCGTCCATCACGGACTTCAGCGCCAGCTGGTTGATGCCCAGGCCGAGGCCGTCGGACAGGGATCCGAGGATGGCCAGCGGCCCGACGCAGAACACCAGCGACGCCGTGACGAACCCCTCCACGAACGTGTTGGGTCTGCCTGCGGGACCGTCGGGATCGGGGTCCGCGAGGGCGCCCTCGACCTCCACGTCGACCGAGTCGTCGGGACTGTCGCCGTTCGAGCGACGGGACAGGCGCAGCCGGATCGACTCGCCCAAGCCCTCGAGGCGCGCCTCGATCCGCCACAGCGAGCCGAGGATCCCGCCGATGAGCAGGGAGCCGAGCACGATCAGGACCCCCGACGAACCCACGGCCCGGGACACGTCCGGGTCGAGGACAGCGGCGGCCGACAGGGCGGCCACGAGCAGGACGGCCAGCGCCACGCCGTCGGTCACCACGTCGCGGGTCCGCTGGGGCAGTCGGTGCCCGAGGGCGACGCCGATCGCGGACCCGATCAGGATCGCGACGACGTTGATGACGGTGCCGAGCCCGATCATGGGTGGCCCCCAGCCGGCAGGTGCGTGCTCACCGGTCGCGCAGCAGGCAGGTGAGGCGTGCCGTGCAGACGGCCGCCCCGTCCTCGTCGGTGATGGCGATCGCGTACGACGCCACCGTCCGCCCGCGCACCAACGGTGTGGCCGTGCCGATCACGTACCCCGCGCGCATCGCCTTGTGGTGCGTGCAGTTGAGCTCGAGGCCCAGTGCGATCCGGTCGGGTCCGGCGTGCAGCGCGGAGGCGATCGAGCCGATCGACTCCGCCAGGACCGCCGACGCGCCGCCGTGCAGCAGCCCGTACGGTTGGGTGTTGCCGGCAACGGGCATCCGCGCGACCGTGCGGTCGGCACCGATCTCGAGCAGCTCGATCCCCATGTGGTCGGGCAGCGCGCCGAGCCCGAGGTGGCGCAGCGCCTCGATGACCGCCAGCTCCGACGCGCTCGTCGGGAGGACCGGGGCGGTGTAGGGCGAGGCGCTCGCGGCGGCGGTGCTGGTCGTGGGCGCGGGGACGGGGGAATCAGGTGCGTCGCTGGACATACCCCGAAGCGTAACCAGCCGGCGATGGGCGACCGACGGGCCTCCACTCCGGGGCGGCCCGCCGGTGGGCGCCCGTAGGATCAGCCGGTGACCACGTCGACGTCCTCCCGACCGCGCCTGCTGCTGCTCGACGGGCACTCGCTGGCCTACCGCGCCTTCTATGCCCTGCCGGTCGAGAACTTCTCGACCACCACCGGCCAGCCCACGAATGCCGTGTACGGGTTCACCTCGATGCTCATCAACACCCTGCGCGACGAGGCCCCGACGCACATCGCCGTGGCGTTCGACGTCTCGCGGCAGACGTTCCGGACCGAGCGCTTCCCCGAGTACAAGGCCAACCGGGCCAGCTCCCCGGAGCCGTTCCGGGGGCAGGTGGAGCTGATCCAGGAGGTGCTCGGCGCGCTGCGGATCCCGGCGATCCAGGTCGACGGGTACGAGGCCGACGACATCATCGCGACCCTGGCCAGGCAGGCCGGGGCCGAGGGCTTCGAGACCCTGATCATCACCGGGGACCGCGACGCCTTCCAGCTGGTCGACGAGCGCACGACGGTGCTGTACCCGCGCAAGGGGGTCTCCGACCTGGCCCGGATGACGCCCACGGCCGTCCTGGAGAAGTACGGCCTCACCCCGGCCCAGTACCCGGACTTCGCCGCGCTCCGCGGGGATCCCAGCGACAACCTGCCATCGGTGCCCAGCGTGGGGGAGAAGACCGCCACGAAGTGGATCAGCACCTACGGCAGCCTCGGTGAGCTCATCGGCCATGCCGACGAGGTGACCGGGAAGGTGGGGGAGGCGCTGCGGGCCCACATCGGCCAGATCGAGACCAATCGCGCGCTGACCGAGCTGGTCAGCGACGTCCCACTGCCCGTCGGGCTCGCGGACACCGAGCGCCGCCAGTTCGACCGGACCGAGGTGCACGAGGTGTTCGACGCGCTGCAGTTCCGGGTTCTGCGCGAGCGGCTCTTCGAGACCTTCCCCGGGGATGCGGCAGCCGCGAGCGGGCCGGAGTCGGTCGGCGTGGGGGCGGCCGCCCAGCCGGCGGTCCGGATCGCCGGTCCGGGGGAGGTCGGGCCGTGGCTCGCTGTCGCGGGTTCGCCGGTCGCCGTGTCGGTCCGGGGCACGTGGGGTGCGGGGACGGGCACGGTGTCGGCCCTGGGCCTGGCCGCGGGGCAGGGCGACACCCTCGTGGTCGACACCGACGGGCTGGCCCCTGCCGATGCTGCCGCCCTGGCCACCTGGTTCGCCGACGCGTCCATCGGCAAGGTCCTGCACGACGCGAACGGCCCGATGCTCGGCCTGCGCGCCCTCGGATGGCCGTTGCGGGGCCTGGCCGGCGACACCGCCCTGGCCGCCTACGTCGTGCTTCCCGGCCAGCGCAGCTTCGACCTCGCGGACCTCGTCCCGAGGTTCCTGCACCGCGACCTGCCGTCCCCGACCGCCCAGCAGGACCAGCTCAGCCTCGACGGCATCGTCGAGACCGAGGCCCTGGAGCAGGTGGGCATCTTCGCCCGGGCCACGCTGGACCTGCACGAGGTCCTGCTCAGCGAGGTGGCCCTGCGCGGTGGTGCCGCCCTCCTGGCGGAGGTGGAGCTGCCCCTGGTGAGCCTGCTCGTGGACCTCGAGTCCACCGGGATCGCCGTCGACGTCGAGCTCCTGACCGAGCTCGAGGCACAGTTCGCCGGCGAGGTCGCCGCCGCACAGGACGATGCCCACGCCATCGTCGGTCGCGAGTTCAACCTCGGCTCGCCCAAGCAGCTCCAGGAGGTCCTGTTCGACGAGCTGGGCCTGCCGAGGACGAAGCGGATCAAGACCGGCTACACCACCGACGCCGACGCGCTGAACAGCCTCTACGCGACGACCGCGCACCCCGTCCTGGAGGCCCTGCTGCGGTTCCGCGACGCCTCCCGGCTGCGCCAGACCGTCGCCGGGCTGATCCCGCTGGCGGATGCGGAGCACCGGGTGCACACCACGTTCAACCAGATCGTCGCGGCCACCGGCCGGCTGTCGAGCACCGAGCCGAACCTGCAGAACATCCCGGTGCGCACGCCTGCGGGCCGACGGATCCGTGAGGCGTTCGTCGTCGGCGCCGGGTACGAGGCGCTGATGACCGCCGACTACTCGCAGATCGAGATGCGGATCATGGCCCACCTGTGCGCGGACGAGGGGCTCATCGAGGCGTTCGAGTCCGGCGAGGACCTGCACACCACAGTCGCCTCGCGGGTGTTCGGCGTTGCCCCGGCACACGTCGACGCCGAGATGCGCCGCAAGATCAAGGCGATGTCCTACGGGCTGGCCTACGGGCTCTCGGCATTCGGCCTGGCCCAGCAGCTCGGCATCGACCCGGGTGAGGCCCGGCGGCTCATGGACGAGTACTTCGAGCGGTTCGGCGGGGTGCGTGACTACCTGGCCAGTGTCGTGGAGCAGGCCCGCCTCACCGGCTACACCGAGACGCTCATGGGTCGCCGGCGCTACCTTCCGGACCTCACCAGCGACAACCGCCAGCGCCGCGAGATGGCCGAGCGGATGGCGCTGAACGCCCCCATCCAGGGCTCGGCCGCCGACATCATCAAGGTGGCGATGCTGCGCGCCGACGATGCACTCAGGGCGGCGGGACTGCGATCCCGGCTCCTGCTGCAGGTGCACGACGAGCTGGTCCTGGAGATCGCTGCCGGGGAGGCCGCGGAGGTGACCGAGCTGGTCCGGACGGCGATGTCCGGGGCGGTCGAGCTCGCGGTGCCCCTCGACGTGTCCATCGGGATCGGGTCGTCCTGGCAGGCCGCGGCGCATTAGTCGGCTACTGTCGTTCGAGGCTTACCTGAGGAGGTGGCGGGCGCGTGGCGATGTCCCTGACGGGGGCGTGGGGCCGCCGTCTGACCCGGTTGGCCCTGGCTGTGGGGTTGCTGCTGCTGGTGGCCGCGCCGGTCCTGCGCCACTGGGTCACGCCCGTGCTGGCCCAGTCCCCGCAGGTTCCCGGTGGCGATGGAGTCCTGACCCACGTCAGCACCGGCACGATCACGGAGCTGTTCGACCTCGAGACCGCGGAGAGCCAGGCCATCGAGCCGATCCCCGTGACCCGCACCGAGTCCACCCGGGGCGACGCGGCCGGTGCCGAGCAGGCCGCGCAGGCCGGGGCGAACGCCGCGGTGACCGATACCACGGATCGCACGGTGACCGGCGATGGGCGCCTGATCGCCGAGCAGGAGTACCGCCTGGCCGCCGATCGACGGACGCAGGCGCTGGTCGACTGCTGCGGTGTGCAGGTCGGCGGCGTGACGGTGACGATGGCCGGTTCGGGCAGCCCGCTGCGCCTGCCCTGGTTCACCCCCGAACGTGCCTACCCCTACTTCGACCTGACCCTGCTGGCGCCCGCGGAGATGTCGTTCATCGGGTCGGAGGTGGTGGGCGGCATGACGGCGATGAAGTTCCAGCAGGCAGCGACGCCCACCCCGATCGGCACCGTCCGGGCCCCGGGCGCCCTGGTCGGCTCGCCGTTGCCGACGGTCCCGCTCGTGCGCACGCACGTGGTGAACCGCACCATCTGGGTCGACCCGACCACCGGGATCATCCTGCGCAAGGTCGAGCGGATCCGCGAGGCCCTGCGCGACAGCACGGGCAAGGACATCGTCACGCTGTTGGCGATGACGACGTCGAGCACGCCGGAGCAGGTCGATGCCCAGGTGGCGGCTGCACGGGAGGAGGGGCGGCCGGTGCTGTGGGCCCACAGCTACGGGCCGATGCTCGCGGTCGGGCTCGGGCTGCTCCTGCTCCTGCTGGGAATCGTCGGGGTGGTGGTCCGCACGCGGGCCGCGCGGGTGGAGCAGGACTTCCCCGACGAGCTGGCCTCGTTCGACGACCTGCGCGAGGCCTTCGACTGAGGGCGCGTCGCGGGCTGCCCGGGTGTGCGCTCCGGGGGGAACACTGGGAGGATCGGGCCGTGACCGGGGCGATGTGGCAGGTGGCGGGGATGGCGGCGGCGTGCGCGCTGCTGGTGGGGTGCTCGGGGGAGTCCGAGCCGAGCGAGGTGGCCTCGAGCCCGGCCCAGGCCTCCAGCACGCCGGTGCCCGAGGCCTCCGCTGTCGCATTCACCGACTGCGCCGAGGCCTGCGAGGGCGAGATCGACGGGGCCAAGTACCGGATCCTGCTGCCCACGGAGTGGAACGGCACCCTGCTGCTGTACTCCCACGGGTACCGCAGCCCCGTGTCCCTGCCTCCGGACTACTCGCCGGTCACGTCCCGGGCTGAGCCCTCGCCCGGTTACAGCGACGGCGGCGTGCCCCTGGCGCGCAACCTGCTGAGCAAGGGCTACGCCCTGGCTGGATCGGGCTGGGCGAGCAACGGATGGGCGGTCTCCGACGGGGTTCAGGCGAACACGGACCTCTACGAGTTCTTCGCCGACACGGTGGGCACACCGCAGCGTGTCTACGCGTGGGGCGACAGCCTCGGTGGGCTGGTCACCATGGAGACCGCCGAGAGGAACCCCGACTGGGTCAGCGGCGCGGCCCCCCTGTGCGGCGTCGTGGGTGGGATCGTGCCCAACTTCGACCTGGCCATGGACGTGCAGTACGGGATCCGCGAGCTGGTCGATCCGGCGTTCGAGCTCACGGGCTACGAGTCGGCCGACGCCGCGAGCCAGCAGTTCGTCAGCACCGCCCGCAAGGTCCTCGACGAGGCCGCGTCGGAGGACGAGCGTGCCGACATCCTGGCGCTGGCCCTCCTGGCGGACGCGAAGCTCCAGACGCAGTCCCAGGACGGCAGCACCGTCGACAGCCAGGTCCAGGCCGCGGCCGAGGCTGCCCTGATCGCGCTGCGGTTCGGGACCGTCGGGCGATGGGACATCGAGCAGCGGTACGGCGGGAACATCTCGGACAACACCGACACCGACTACACGGCGCGGTTCTCCGACGAGGACCGGGCCCTGCTCGACGATGTCGGCGGGGCGGGCACCGCCAAGCGGGTCATCGCGGCGCTGGAGGCTGGTGACCGGGTGTCCGCCGACCGGGGCGCGGTGAAGGCCGCCCGCAAGGACGGTGGCGAGCCGTCGGGCACGATCGGCATGCCGACGCTCACGCTGCACACCGCGGCCGACCCGCTGGTGGCCGTGCAGAACCAGACGCTGCTGCGCGAGGCGTCGGGCTCGACCGACGACCTCGTCCAGCTGTTCACCGTTGCCCCGGCGACGTACCCGGCCAAGCCCGGGGCCCCGTACGGGGCGGGGCACTGCGAGTTCACGCCGGACTCCAGGGTGGGCATGATCGACCTGCTCGACCAGTGGGTCCGCGGGGGGCAGGCCCCGACCGAGGCGTCCGTGCTGGCCGCGTTCGGCGAGGACTCCGGCTTCGACCCCGGCTTCGAGCCCGGCCCCTGGCCCCAGTGAGCTGACGGCGGACACGCCCGGCGCCGGCCCCGCCCGGCCCGTACACCAACGTGGGGGTCATCGTGTCGGTCTTGCGGCAACGACCCACCAGGATCCTGACGGGCCTGTGCGAGGATGCGCGTCGTGCGCTCACTCCGGACGGCTGTCCCCCTCCTGCTGCTCGGGCTCCTGCTGTCCGGATGCACCAGCTCCGCCGGCCCCGACGGGTCCGAGGGCCCCGATGCGTCGGCATCCGGGGCCGGTTCCGCGCTGCCGGTGGGGGATCCGGCCGACCAGTCGACTGACGTGGCGTTCACCGCGTGCGGCGCTGGTGGGTTCGCCTGCACCGGGACGGTCGGGGCAACGCCCTACGACATCCGGCTGCCGGAGACGTGGAACGGCTCGCTGCTCATCTACAGCCACGGCCTGCGCCCCGTCGATCCGGTCGCCGCTGGCGGGCCCGAGTTCGAGCCGATCGCGGAGGCGGCCCCCGGGCTGGCCTCCGGGGTCGACGTCGTCGCCGACGCCCTGCTCGAGCAGGGATACGCCCTGGCGGGAGCTGGGTCGCCGACGGGCGGATGGGCGATCGACGAGGCGATCGACTCGATCAGCGCTGTGCGGGAGGCCTTCGTCACCAACGTCGGGGTGCCCAACCGCATCTACACCTGGGGCTCGTCCCTGGGCGGCCTGGCCGCCCTGCGGTCGGGTGCGGCCAACGACTGGGTCTCCGGGTCGGCGTCGATGTGCGGACTGCTGGCCGGGCTCAACCCGAACATGGACCTCGCCCTCGACGCGGCGGTCGGCGTCAAGGCGCTGCTGGAGCCAGACCTGACGCTCACCGGGTTCACGTCGGCGAAGAAGGCGCGCGCGGCGTACGACCGGGCGATGGAAGCCGTGACCGCGGCTGCCGAGGACCTGACCGGCGAGGGGCTGACGAAGCTGCAGGTGATCGCCGCCGCCGCCGAGATCCCGACGCAGACCCGCACAGCCGAGGGCACGACCCTCGACCAGCAGCGGGTCGCCATCGTCGAGAACCTGAGCCGGGTCCTTGCCCGCACGACGCTCGAGCGGTTCCGGGTCGAGGAGCAGTACGGCGGCAACCCGAGCACGAACGTCGGGGTCAACTACGGCGCCCGGGTCACGACCGACGAGGCTGCCCTGATCGACGCGATGGCCGGGGCGGAGGGGGCGACGCTGGGGTTCCTGCAGCAGATGGCCGCCCTGCCGGCTGTCGAGGCGGATCCCGCTGCTCGCGATGCAGCCGCGGAGCAGTACCCGGCGCCCTCGGCCCTGACCAAGCCCAACGTCACCCTGCACACCGCGATCGACCCGGTGGCGATCCTGGCCAACGAGACCCTGTTCGGTCAGGCCGCGGGGGAGGCCAGCGGAGCGGACATCCGGTGGTTGAGCATCAACGTGTCGAACCCGCCCACGCCCTATCCCGCTGACGGGTTGGCCCCCTACGGCGTGGGGCACTGCAGCTTCACCGGCACGTCCCTGGTGGGTGCGGTGCGGATCCTCGACGACTGGGTCCGGCTCGGTCGCTTCCCCACCTGGGCGGGCAACACGCTGGCCCTGGGTACCCCCAGTGGCTTCGCCGGGCCCAACTCGCTGCCCGAATGGCCGCAGAGCCCGACAACGGGAACGAACTGATCCAGATTCACCCGATCGACACGATCCCCCAAGGGGCATCCTGTGTTTGGGTTTGGTTAACTCACCCTGTGTGACGTGGTTCACCCCCTCATGGGTGATGACACCCGAGGGCTATGTGCGTGATGGAGGATTGATGAAGAGGACCGTATTCGGCGGTCTGGCGCTGGCTATCGTGGCCGCGCTCGCCGTGTATCTGGGCGATGCCCTGAACCTGGGCCTGCCCAACCCGCTACTGGGAGTGGCTGTCGGCGGTGTCCTCGCCCTCGCCCCGGGGGGGCACAAGCTGGGCCGGCTCGCCGGGTTCCTCGTGGGAGTCCTGCTGGCGCTGGTCGGCTTCGGCATCAACGCCCAGTTCATGCCGTCGAACAGCACAGGCGTGGCGATCACCGCCGCCCTCACGCTCGGCCTGGCGACCGCCGCGGCGGCCCTGTCCTTCGGCCGGATGCCCCTGTGGTCGGTCCTGCTGGGTGTCGGTGGGTTCGTCGGGGCCTACGACTTCATCTACAACGAGAACGTGCCGGAGTTCCTGACCACCTCGGTGGAGACCCTGGGCAGGTTCCTGGTCGTGTTCGGCATCGGCTACCTGGCCGCCGCCGTGATCGACCTGGTGTTCCCGGAGGAGCCCGAGAAGGCTGAGCCGGCACCGCAGTCACTGGAAACCGTGGGGAGTGAGATCTGATGTCCGTGTCCGTCAAGAACATGATGCGTGTCCTCGCGGGGACCGCCGGGGTGCTGCTCGTGGCGGGGGCCGCGGGGCCAGGCGCAGCCGCCGTCAGCACCGAGGACTCCGGCGACGTGCAGGCCGTCGTGCGCAAGACCGTCCGGCAGGCCGCCACCGCGACCGGTGAGGTCACCAACAGCACCATGTACACCCAGATCTCGGCGGTCGGCAACGGCACGAAGACCGTGACGGTCCCGGTCGGGACGACGAGCAACCGCAACCTCAACAGCTTCGGCCCGTTCCCGATGGAGGGCGAGTCGATGGTCGTCGACCTGAGCGTGGCAGACGGGAGCGGAGTCGAGCAGCGCACGGTGACCGACGCCGACATCGCCCCGATGGCGGTCTCGGTCAAGGTCATGCTCGACGGCACGGAGGTTGCGCCCGAGGACGTGGTCGGTGCCAGCGGTGTGCTCGACGTGGAGTACACGGTGCGCAACACCACCGCCACGCATCGGAGCCGGTGACGTTCACCGACGTCGAGGACAAGGAGATCACCGAGGACATCGAGGTCGGCTGATCCGTTCGCCGGCTCGCTCGACGTCACGCTGCCCCAGGGCTTCAACGAGGTCACGGCGCCGGGCGCAACGGTCGCCGGGCAACGGGCAGAACCAGACGCTGCTCGGCTACACCTTCGTGCTGTTCCCGCCGCTGGGCTCGTCGGAGGTGAAGGTCGGCTACCAGTCGCGGATCAGCAACGGCCAGATGCCGGCCGCTGAGTTCTCGTTCCTGCCGATCGTGCCGTTCGACAACAGCACCATCGCGGGCACCACCGAGGCCTACAAGGGTGGCGCGTCCACCGGCGCCTCGATCTTCGGCGCCGGCACCCAGATCGGCGACAACCTGCTCAAGCTCCAGGACGGCGCCGGCAAGCTCGTCGCCGGACTGGGTCAGCTCTCGGCCGGCGCGAGCCAGCTGTCCGATGGACTGGTCAACACCGCGGCTCCGGGCTCGGCGGCACTCGCCGACGGCGCCAACCAGGTGGCCGACGGCTTGGACGAGTTGAACAGCAACGTGCCCGCGCTGGAGGAGGGCGTCTCGGATCTCAACGCCGGGGCCCAGAAGCTCAACAACGGCGCCGAGCAGGTCGCGGATGGGAACGCCGATCTGGCCGCAGGTATCTCGTCGCTGAACAAGGGCCTCAACCTGCTGTCGCAGGGTGTGGCGGCGCTTCCGACGGACATCCAGAAGAACGCCGGCTACGTCAAGCTCCAGGAGGCCCTGACAGGCGTCCAGAAGGCGATCGGGACGAAGCCTTCCGGGCCGGTGGCCAAGCCAGCGACGCTGAGTGAGGCGCTCACCAATCTGGAGTTCGGCTTGGACAACCCGTCCTGCAACAAGGCGGATCCGGTACACCACCAAGTGCGGCTACAAGCAGGTCCTCGAGATTCGTCGAGGCAGTTCGGTAGCCAGCTGATCGCGCGATCTCCGGGAGCCAAAGAGGCACTCACCAAGATCCGTCAGGCGCTCAGGACAACGTCCTCAACGGCCGCGGGCCGGACTACACGCCTCCGTTGGCACGGCATTCGTGACTGCCACCAAGGACCTTCAGCACCAAGTTGGCGATGCGTTCCGACGGATCCTGCGAATCCCAGCGTCTGGCAGTTGCGCTGCAGCGACGACTGATCCGGCGCTCTCTGGTCTGACCTACTCCACACTGGGGTTCTACTCGAAGGCACTTGGATCCACCAGCACGCCTGGTGACACGGTCCTTTTGGCCTTGACCAGATTCTCAAGAAGATTGGTCGCCGACTACTGACGGTACCGCGCTGAATGCATTGGCTCGCTTGGTAGCCGGAATCGGAACCCAGGTGACTTCCCGGCTCGCTGACGTCCCACCAAGCCGCCAACGACCCT
The DNA here is from genome assembly GCA_963774745.1 of uncultured Actinomycetes bacterium. Lineage (GTDB taxonomy): Bacteria > Actinomycetota > Actinomycetes > S36-B12 > CAIYMF01 > Prado023. Next base: position 471,633 of record CAVZGE010000003.1, read on the forward strand.
GTACTACGGACTCGAAGGGATCCGGGCGGGGTTGACCAATCCGAAGTGCGATCTGAATGATCCTCAGAACACGAAGAACCCTTGCGGGATCAAGGAGATCCAGGCCCTGGTGAGCGGTGGCATCAATCAGTTGGTTGCTGGCATCTCGCAGGAGTTGCTGAAGAACATCGGCTCCTCGCCGGCTGCCAAGGGGTGCGATCCGACCAAGACGCTGACCTGTGCCTCGGCGGCGCTGACTGCTGGGTCTGCGGCGCTGGCGTCAGGCGCATCTGACCTGGCCGACGGTACCGACACCCTCGCGGCCGGCACCAAGTCGCTCAACTCCAAGGTGCCGACCCTGGCCAGTGGCGTCGCCCAGCTCGACGACGGTGCCTCTCAGGTTGCCGATGGTGCGGACAAGCTGGCCGACGGGCCTCGGCGATGCGGCCGATGGCTCCGGCCAACTGGCCGACGGCCTGGCCCAGGCCGAGCCGGGTGGCGCCCAGATCGAGGCTGGCGCGGGTCAGCTCAAGGAGGAGGGTGCCGACAAGCTGGCCGATACCGGCAAGGAGGCACAGCTCGGCTACGCCCGGAACGTGGCACTGCTCGAAGCCGCGCAGCAGGCAGGTCTCGAGGGCGCGGGCATCCCGTTCGGGCCGGCTGAGGGCACCGACGTCGTGACGACGGGTGCCTACAAGATGTACGTGGCCGGAGTCGCCGCCGACACCGAGAACAACGCGCTGAAGTTCGGCCTCGGCGCGCTGCTCATCGCCGGCGCCGGTGGTGCGGCCTTCGCGGCAGCGCAGGAAGTTCGCCGCCTAGCCGATCCGGCTCAACCAGCACGACCATCTGCCCGGCACCCGATGATCAGGGTGCCGGGCAGATGCGTTCCACGCAGGGGGCTCCACCCGCCCCACGTGGCGTCGTTCCAGTCCGGCCACTCAGGCTCGACCATCGTCTCGATGGTGAAGCCCGCGCCGACCAGCGCGGCGACGTAGTCGCCGACCGTCCGGTGGAACTCGGCGTAGACCGCAACGCCCGACCCGTCACGCTCGACGTAGGGGGTCCGGTCGAAGTAGGAACCCGAAACCGACAGCCCGGCGGGACCCGGATCATCGGGGAACGCCCAGCGCACCGGGTGCGTGACGGAGAACACCCACCGCCCGCCTGGTCGCAGCACGCGCCGGACCTCGGCCAGCAGCCGGGGGAGATCGGCCACGAACTGGATCGCCCCGTACGCGGCGAAGGCCGCGTCGAAGGTCACGTCCGGGAAGGGCAGTGCGGTCGCCGTGGCGGCCACCACGTCTGCCGGCGGAACTGACCGGCGCGCGTGTTCCAGTTGGTTCACGGCGATGTCCACCCCGACCGCGTCCACCCCACGAGCGGCCAACCACCGCGAGCTCTGTGCCGCCCCACATCCCACTTCGAGCACGCGCTGGCCCACGAGTTCGCCGGGAGGACCCAGCAGCCCCGCGTCGGCCTCGGCCAACCCCTCGGGTCCCCAGACGAATCCGGCCCCACCACTCCCAGCCTCGCCAACCCCACCGTTCATTCGTCGGTAGTCGATTCGGTCGATTGAGCCGTCGGTATCGACTACCAGCGCGGCCCGGCCGGCGAGGAACGCCCCGTGCTCAGCCTGGTAGGCGTCGGCCTCGGCCTCCCAGTACGTCCGCGAGGCCCGATCCACCTCGGCTGCGTCGATGCCGGCACGGCCGGCGGACCCCTCCACCTCCCACGAGGGCGGCGCGGGCGCTGCGGGTGGCCCCTCGGCGGCTTGTGTCATCGATCGGGCCACAATCCGGCCGGATCGATGACACACCGGGGTCGGGGGCGTCTCGTCGTCGCCCGGTTCGTCCGATTCGTCTGGTCGTGGCGGGTTCGAGATCACGTGCGGTATCCTGTCAGGGCGTTACGGGCCTGCAGCGTCTCAGACGTAGTAGGCGCGCGCGTTCATGTCGTTCCCATCGGTCAGGCGTCACCGGCCAAGGATTCGCGGCGGTGGACACTGGCCCGTGCACGTGACAACGACATCTATCCACCGGAGCAGAACCACTCCATGACCATCACCCCCACCACCTCCGCCCCCCAGGTCGCGATCAACGACATCGGTAGCGTTGAGGATTTCCTGGCCGCGATCGACGCGACCATCAAGAACTTCGATGACGGCGACATCGTCGAGGGCACCATCGTCAAGGTCGACCGTGACGAGGTCCTTCTCGACATCGGCTACAAGACCGAGGGCGTCATCCCCTCCCGTGAGCTGTCCATCAAGCATGACGTGGACCCGTCCGAGATCGTGTCGGTCGGCGACGTCGTCGAGGCCCTCGTCCTGCAGAAGGAGGACAAGGAGGGTCGCCTGATCCTGTCCAAGAAGCGCGCCCAGTACGAGCGCGCGTGGGGCACGATCGAGAAGATCAAGGAGGAGGACGGCGTCGTCACCGGCAAGGTGATCGAGGTCGTCAAGGGCGGCCTGATCCTCGACATCGGCCTGCGCGGCTTCCTGCCCGCGTCGCTGGTCGAGATGCGCCGCGTCCGCGACCTCCAGCCGTACGTCGGCAAGGAGATCGAGGCCAAGATCATCGAGCTCGACAAGAACCGCAACAACGTGGTCCTGTCGCGGCGTGCCTGGCTCGAGCAGACGCAGTCCGAGGTCCGCTCGAACTTCCTCAACCAGCTCCAGCGCGGCCAGATCCGCAACGGTGTGGTGTCCTCGATCGTCAACTTCGGCGCGTTCGTCGACCTCGGCGGCGTGGACGGCCTGGTGCACGTCTCCGAGCTGTCCTGGAAGCACATCGACCACCCGAGTGAGGTCGTGGCCGTCGGCGACGAGGTCACCGTGGAGGTGCTCGACGTCGACATGGACCGCGAGCGCGTCTCGCTGTCGCTCAAGGCGACCCAGGAGGATCCGTGGCAGCACTTCGCCCGGACCCACCAGATGGGCCAGGTCGTGCCCGGCAAGGTCACCAAGCTCGTCCCCTTCGGCGCGTTCGTGCGTGTCGAGGAGGGCATCGAGGGCCTGGTGCACATCTCCGAGCTGGCCGAGCGCCACGTGGAGATCCCCGAGCAGGTCGTGACCGTCAACGACGACATCTTCGTCAAGGTCATCGACATCGACCTCGAGCGTCGTCGGATCTCGCTGAGCCTCAAGCAGGCCAACGAGAACACGACCGGTGCCGGCTCCGAGGAGTTCGACCCCTACCTGTACGGCATGGCCCCGTCCTACGACGAGGCTGGCGCCTACATCGGTCCGGAGGGCTTCGACCCCGAGACCGGCGAGTGGAAGGTCGGCTTCGAGGACCAGCGTGCCGAGTGGGAGGCGCAGTACGCCGAGGCGCACGCCCGCTGGGAGCAGCACATGAAGCAGGTCGAGGAGGCCAAGACGGCCGACCAGGCTGCGGCACTCGAGACCGGCGAGGGTGTGGGCTCCTACAGCTCGACCGCACCGGCGGCCGCCGAGGGTGCGGGCACCCTGGCCACCGACGAGGCTCTGCAGGCTTTGCGCGAGAAGCTGACCGGCGGCGCGTGACGCGCTGACTGGTTCGGCCGCATCGCTGGCTGAACGCACCGAACGGCCCCGGGACCCACGCGGTTCCGGGGCCGTTCGGCGTCCTGAGCGGCGGCACCGCCCGAGCCCGCCCACCGCACCCCAGTCCCGGTTCGTCGTCCCGAAGTTCGTCCCCCGGTCCGTCCCCCCGAAGTTCGTCCCCCGGTTCGTCCCCCGGTTCGTCCACCCCAAGTTCGTCCACTTTCCGGTGGACCGACCCGAGGCTCGTCCGGATCTCGGAGCGCCGATGGTCGCAGATCCGGACGAATCGCAACCGCACGGAACGGGAGCGGCCACGCCGGATCGGTGACGCCCGTTCCGCGGGGGCGGGTCAGGGAGCGGCCACGCCGGAGCGGTCACCATCCGGCCGCGGCGGTGGATCAGGCGGCGGGGGTGACGATCGGCTCGTCGGCGTCGGCACGGGCCAACGCGCTGGTCCGTGCCCAGACGAGTCCCGCCAGGGCGACCGTCCAGGCCACCGATGCGGCCACAGCGGCCAGGGCGTGGATCGAGGTGCCCAGCCACAGCCCGAGCCCGGCAAGGGCTGCGACGCCGCCCCACAGCAGCAGCGTCGCACGCCGATCGTGGTGGGCCATCCGGGCGTAGAGCAGCACCTGGACAACCCCGAAGCCGGCACCGGCCAGGGCGAAGATCCAGGCCTCCTGGGCGACGGCCAGGTACTGGGTGCCGGACATGAACCTGACGATGAACCGCGGCAGCGCGGCAACGACCAGCGTCGCGAGCAGCCCCAGGCCGGCCACCGCCACGATCGCCTGCCGCTGGGCGTTGCGCGAGCCGGCGACCATGCGCGGGAAGGCCGCGACGAGGACCGCCTGCGGCAGGAAGAACACCGCGCGGGCGATCAGGGCGCCCGCCGCGTACAGGCCGGCGTCGAAGGCGGGCAGCTGTGCCCGGGCGATCAGGACGTCGAGATTGGTCAGGGCGTAGAGCGCGATCAGGGCGTGGGCGGCATGACCGACCTCGACGAGGAACTGCCGGGGCCCCTCCTCGCTGGACCCCCACGGGGGCTGGCCGACCAGCAGGAACTGCCCGGCGACGGCGCCCAGTGTCGCACCGACCGCGAGTCCCACGATCGTGGAACCAGCCGTGCCGACCACCGCCGCCCCCACGATCGCACCGCCCACCCGGGCAGTGGTGGCAACCACGTACAGCGCCCCCAGGCGCTTGTGCCGCTCAGCGCCCTGGAGCAGGCCGAGCTGGGCGCCGGTCACGGTGAAGGGGATGAACGTGGCCCCGACGACCACGACGGCAGCGACGTCCGACAGGTTCAGGGCGTTGCTGATCAACGGGGCCAGGACCACGGTCAGGGCGCACGCGAGGCCGCCCACGAGGAGCACCGAGCCCGCGCCGATGTGCTCGGACGAGTGCCCCGAGGCCACGTGCCGGGCGATGACCACCTGGGTGGCGGCCATCGCCGTGCTGCCGAACAGCAGGATCACGGCGAGCGCCCCGAAGGCACCGAACTGCTCCGGGCCGAGCAGTCGGGACACCACCAGCATCTGGAGCATCGCGACGATCTGGGAGACCACGAGTCCGATGCCCACGATGGCGGTGCCCTGGACCGAGATCCCGGCGGCAGGCGTCCCCGCGGCGGGCCCAGTGGTCACCTGCCCAGCGGGATCGTCGCTCACCGACCAATCATCGCCCACGCACGCGGGTACCCCGACCAACGACGGGGCGAGCCGGGCGACCCGTCGCCCGACAGGGCAGTCCGCAGGAGGCGGCGGTCGACCCCGGCTGGCATGCTTCCCCCATGATCAGGGTGGGTTTGACCGGGGGCATCGGCGCGGGCAAGTCCACGGTCTCGCGGATGCTGGCCGACAGGGGAGCGGTCGTGGTCGACGGCGACCAGATCGCCCGGGACCTCGTCGTCCCCGGGCAGCCCGCGCTGGACGAGATCGTGGCGAGGTTCGGCACCGGCGTGCTCCAGTCCGATGGCGAGCTCGACCGACCGGGTCTGGCCTCGATCGTCTTCCCGGATCCGCAGGCCCTCGCGGCCCTCGACGCCATCATGCATCCCCGTATCGCGCAGCGGGCGGCCGAGATGCTCGATGCCGCAGCCCGCGGGGGCACCCAGATCGTGGTCTACGACATGCCCCTGCTCGTGGAGAACGGGTCGGCCGACGACTTCGACCTCGTGATGGTCGTGCACGCACCCATGGAGGTGCGCCTTGCCCGGCTGGCGGTCCGTGGGGTGGCTGTGGCGGACGCCCGTGAGCGGATGGCGCGGCAGGCCAGCGACGACGAGCGGGCCGAGGTCGCCCACATCCTGATCGACAACGGTGGGGACGAGGACCAGCTCATCGCCCAGGTCGATCGGGCGTGGTTCCTGCTCCGGGCCGCACTCGGGGAGTGATCGGGGCTGGTGGGACGCGGCTCCACCCGCGGTCCAGGGGCCACCACAGGATCAGGGCGCTGGCCAGCAGGACTGCCGAGCCGTAGGCCCACCCGGCCAGGATGTCGCTGGGCCAGTGCACGCCCAGGACGATGCGGCTCAGCCCGATGAGGGGGCCGATGACCACCAGGCAGCGCCCCACGACGACCATCCAGCGCCGCCCCTGTGCCCGGCCGAGCTGGATCAGCACGAGCCCGGTCGCCAGGTACAGGTAGATGCCCACCATGGCGTGCCCCGACGGGAAGGACTTCTCGAGGTCGGACTCGAACTCCTCGGCCCCGGGGGGCCGGGATCGGCCCATGGCCATCTTCACGGTCTCACTGACCGCAACCCCGGCGATCCCGGACATGGCCAGGAGCCCGGCCGCCGCGCGGTGCCGGGCCAGGACGAGGATCACGACGACGACGCTCGCCGCGAGGGCCGACCACACCGGAGCGGTCACCAGGCCCAGGACGTGGGCCGCGTCCACCGGCCACCCGAGGGGATCGGCCCAGCCCCGGGTCAGGTCGGTGATCGCGGTGTCGAGGCCCTTCAGTGCGGTCGCCCCGGTCGCCATGATGACCGTGAGGATCGTGGCCAGGGCGAGGGCGACGACGAGGCCTGCAACGGCCCGGCGGCGGGCCGCGCGGGCAGGGGTCGGGATCGTCGTGGTCGGTGGCGTTGGGGCGCGGTCGGACACCGCCGCAGACTAGTCGCTCGCGGCTGGCGCAGGGAGCCGATGTCAGGGGCAGGCAATACCGTGTCCGTCATGACCCGACCTGTCACCGACCTCCAGCGACGCGTGGCCCCGTTCCGTGTCATCAGCGAGTACCAGCCCGCCGGCGACCAACCGGCGGCCATCGCCGAGATCTCCAAGCGGATCGAGGCCGGCGTCAAGGACGTCGTGCTCATGGGCGCCACCGGCACGGGCAAGTCCGCCACCACCGCCTGGTTGGTCGAGAAGCTGCAGCGCCCGACCCTGGTGATGGCCCCGAACAAGACGCTCGCGGCCCAGTTGGCCAACGAGTTCCGCGAGCTCCTGCCCGACAACGCCGTCGAGTACTTCGTCTCCTACTACGACTACTACCAGCCCGAGGCCTACATCCCGCAGACGGACACCTACATCGAGAAGGACTCCTCGATCAACGAGGAGGTCGAGCGGCTGCGGCACTCCGCGACCAACTCGTTGCTCACCCGCCGTGACGTCATCGTGGTGGCCACCGTCTCGGCGATCTACGGCCTGGGCACCCCGCAGGAGTACGTCGACCGGATGGTCCGGCTGCGGGTGGGCGAGGAGGTCGACCGCGACTCGCTCCTGCGCCAGTTCGTGGGCAACCAGTACGCGCGCAACGACCTCGCCTTCGAGCGCGGCACCTTCCGCGTGCGCGGCGACACGATCGAGGTGTTCCCGGTCTACGAGCAGCACCCGGTGCGCATCGACATGTTCGGCGACGAGATCGAGCGGCTGATGACCCTGCACCCGGTCACCGGCGAGATCCTCACCGAGGACCAGGAGGTCTACGTCTTCCCTGCCACCCACTACGTCGCCGGGCCGGAGCGGATGGAGCGCGCGCTCGGCGGGATCGAGGCCGAGCTCGCCGAGCGGCTGGCCGAGCTCACCGAGCAGGGCAAGCTGCTGGAGGCCCAGCGCCTGCAGATGCGCACGTCCTACGACATCGAGATGATGCGCCAGGTCGGCTTCTGCTCCGGCATCGAGAACTACTCCCGGCACATCGACGGCCGCGAGGCCGGGTCGGCGCCGAACTGCCTGATCGACTACTTCCCGGACGACTTCCTGCTGGTCATCGACGAGTCGCACGTGACCGTGCCGCAGATCGGCGGCATGTACGAGGGCGACATGTCGCGCAAGCGCACGTTGGTCGATCACGGCTTCCGGCTGCCCAGCGCGGCGGACAACCGGCCACTGCGGTGGGAGGAGTTCCTCGAGCGGATCGGCCAGACCGTCTACCTGTCCGCGACACCCGGCCCGTACGAGCTGGCCAAGGTCGACGGCGACGTCGTGGAGCAGGTGATCCGCCCGACCGGCCTGATCGACCCGGAGATCATCCTCAAGCCGACCAAGGGCCAGATCGACGACCTCATGCACGAGATCCGGCTACGCACGGACCGCGGTGAGCGGGTCCTGGTCACGACGCTGACCAAGCGGATGTCCGAGGACCTCACCGACTACCTGCTCGAACGCGGCATCCGGGTGCGCTACCTGCACTCCGAGGTCGACACGCTGCGCCGCGTCGAGCTGCTGCGTGAGCTGCGGATGGGCATCTTCGACGTCCTTGTCGGGATCAACCTGCTGCGCGAGGGCCTGGATCTCCCCGAGGTGTCGCTGGTGAGCATCCTCGACGCCGACAAGGCCGGGTTCCTGCGCTCCGAGCGCAGCCTGATCCAGACCATCGGCCGGGCGGCGCGCAACGTCTCCGGGCAGGTGCACATGTACGGCGACACGATCACCTCCCAGATGCAGACGGCCATCGACGAGACGAACCGCCGCCGGGCCAAGCAGATCGCCTACAACCTCGAGCGGGGGGTCGACCCCCAGCCACTGCGGAAGAAGATCGCCGACATCACCGATCTGCTGGCCGCCGAGGATGCCGACACCGAGGAGGTGCTGGCCACCACGATGGGGTCGGGCCGCTCGCAGTCCCGCGGTCGGGGAGGGGCCCGTCGACAGGGATCGGGCGCGGCGGCCGCGGACGCCTCGGTGGCCACGGGCACCGCCGCCCGCGCCGACCTGCCGGCCACGGAGCTGGCGAACCTCATCCAGGAGCTGACCGAGCAGATGCACGCCGCCGCCGCCAACCTGCAGTTCGAGGTGGCGGCGCGCTACCGCGACGAGGTCTCCGAGCTCAAGCGGGAGCTGCGGGGGATGATCGCAGCCGGCTGAGGTGAGCCGTCGCGGCCCACAGGCCGCGTCCAGGTCGACCGGCGGTGGTCGGCAGCCGTGCCAGAATGGGGAGCCTGCGTCAGGCACCGGGCCGGCGCGCTTCTGGTCAGCAGGAGGCTGTGGGTGGACGTTTCGGCGGGCCTCTGGGCAGCCACGATCCTCGGACTCCTCGGGATCATCGTCATCGACCTCATCATCGTCGACCGGCGACCGCACGCGTTCACGCCCCAGGAGGCCACCCGGTGGGTGATCTTCTACGTGGTCCTGGCCATGCTGTTCGCCGGCTTCGTCACGATCACCTTCGGCCGGCAGTACGGCGGGGAGTTCCTCGCCGGGTACATCACCGAGTACTCCCTGAGCGTGGACAACCTGTTCGTGTTCATGATCATCATGTCCTCGTTCGCGGTTCCCGAGCAGCACCGGCACCGGGTGCTGTCCGTCGGCATCGTGATCGCCCTGATCCTGCGCGGCATCCTGATCGTGCTCGGGGCCGCGGCGATCGAACGGTTCGCGGCGACCTTCTTCGTGTTCGGGGCGTTCCTGCTGTGGACGGCCATCTCCGTCTGGCGCAGTGGTGATGAGGAGGCAGATCCCGAGGGCAACGCGCTGATCCGGCTCGTCGAGAAGCGCGTTCCCACCACCCGCGACTACCACGGGACTCGGCTCACCGTCCGCGTCGACGGCCAGCGCGTCGTCACCCCGATGCTGCTCGTGATGCTGGCAATCGGCACGACGGACCTCCTGTTCGCCCTCGACTCGATCCCGGCTGTGTTCGGCCTCACCCAGGAGGCCTACCTGGTCTTCACGGCCAACGCCTTCGCACTGATGGGCCTGCGCCAGCTGTACTTCATGCTCCACGGACTCCTCGACCGGCTCATCTACCTCTCCAAGGGCCTGGCGATCATCCTCGGGTTCATCGCCGTGAAGCTGTTCCTGCATGCGCTGCACGAGACGACCGACCTCGACGTCCCGGAGATCTCCACGGCACTGTCGCTGGCCGTGATCGTCGGCGTGCTGGTCGTGACGGCCATCGCCAGCGTGGTCGCGGTCCGCCGGGACCCCTCCCTGGTGGAGAGCAGCCCGGAGGGGCGACTCGAGCATGAGGCGGACGAGGTCCTCGGCGAGGCCCTCCGGCACCTGCCCCCCGAGCACGAGCGCCACGAGTAGGTGCCGCCCCCACACCCCGGCGCCACCCCACCCGCCCCACCCTCCCCACCCCGCCCCGAACTCTCCACTTCTCCGCCTACTCTCCCGGTGTTTCAGGAGAGTTGGCAGCCAAGTGGAGAGTTGGCGAGCCAGGGATGAGCGGGAGCCGGTGTCGGAGGGCTGGCCTAGGATCGGGGCGTGGATCTGGCCGAGCACCATCACGACCGCCTGACGGTGCGGGGCGCCCGGGAGCACAACCTCAAGGACGTGTCCCTGGCCATCCCGCGCGATGCCCTCGTGGTGTTCACGGGGCTATCGGGGTCGGGCAAGTCCAGCTTGGCGTTCGACACCATCTTCGCCGAGGGCCAGCGTCGCTACGTGGAGTCGCTGAGCGCCTACGCGCGGCAGTTCCTCGGCCAGATGGACAAGCCCGACGTGGACTTCATCGACGGTCTGTCCCCTGCGGTGTCCATCGACCAGAAGTCGACCTCGCGCAACCCGCGCTCGACGGTCGGCACCATCACCGAGGTCTATGACTACCTGCGCCTGCTGTTCGCCCGGATCGGCAAGCCGCACTGCCCGTCCTGCGGTGAGCCCGTGGGCCGCCAGACCCCCCAGCAGATCGTGGACCGCGTGCTCGAACTGCCGGAGGGCACCAAGTTCCAGGTGCTGGCGCCCGTGGTCCGGGAGCGCAAGGGCGAGTACTCCGACCTGTTCCGCCAGCTGCAGGCCCAGGGCTTCAGCCGCGCCCGGGTCGATGGCACCGTCCACCTGCTCACCGAGCCGCCCACCCTCAAGAAGCAGCAGAAGCACACCATCGAGGTGGTCGTCGACCGCCTGGCCGTCAAGGCCTCTGCTCGCCGGCGCCTCACCGACTCGGTGGAGACCGCCCTGGGGTTGGCCGGCGGGATCGTGAACCTGGAGTTCGTCGACGCCCCAGCCGACGATCCCGAGCGCGAGCGGCTGTTCAGCGAGCACCTGGTCTGCCTGAACGACGGGCAGTCCTTCGAGGACCTCGAGCCGCGGTCCTTCTCCTTCAACTCCCCGTTCGGGGCATGTCCCCAGTGCACCGGACTGGGCACCCGCATGGAGGTCGATCCCGACCTCATCGTCCCGGATCCGGACCTCTCCCTGGCCGAGGGTGCCGTGTCGCCCTGGGGGAGCGGGCACATCTCGGAGTACTACGCCCGCCTGGTCACTGCCCTGGCCGACGAGCTCGGCGCCGATGTCGACGCCCCCTTCAAGGACCTGCCCGAGGCCATGCGCAGCGCTGTCCTGCACGGCTACAACCACCAGGTCCACGTCCGCTACCGGAACCGGTACGGCCGTGAGCGCTCGTACTCGACCGGGTTCGAGGGCGCCATCCCCTTCGTCCAGCGGCGCCATGCGGAGTCCGAGAGCGACTCCGCCCGGGAGCGCTACGAGGGCTTCATGCGCGAGGTTCCGTGCCCGGCGTGTGACGGGGCGCGGCTCAAGCCGGTCTCGCTGGCAGTCACGGTCGGTGGGGTGAACATCGCCACCATCGCCCAGATGCCCATCGGGGAGGCGGCCGCGTTCCTGGCCGACCTCGACGTCTCCGACCGCGATGCCCAGATCGCCACCCGGGTCCTCAAGGAGGTCAACGAGCGGTTGGCGTTCCTCATGGACGTCGGCCTGCACTACCTCTCGCTCTCGCGTCCGGCCGGGACGCTCGCCGGCGGGGAGGCGCAGCGCATCCGGCTGGCCACCCAGATCGGGTCCGGCCTGGTCGGGGTGCTCTACGTCCTCGACGAGCCGAGCATCGGCCTGCACCAGCGCGACAACCACCGGCTCATCGACACCCTCGTCCGGCTGCGCGACCTCGGCAACACCCTGATCGTCGTCGAGCACGACGAGGACACGATCCGCACGGCCGACTGGGTCGTCGACATCGGCCCGGGAGCCGGCGAGCACGGTGGCCAGATCGTCGTGTCCGGGACCGTCGAGGACCTCCTCGCCAGCCCCGACTCGCTGACCGGCCAGTACCTGTCCGGTGCCCGCCGGATCGAGATCCCACGCGAGCGCCGTCCCATCGATGCCGCCCGGACGATCGTCGTCGAGGGTGCCCGGGAGCACAACCTGCAGAACGTGACCGCCGAGTTCCCCCTGGGGTGCTTCGTGGCCATCACCGGGGTCAGTGGCTCCGGCAAGTCCACGCTGGTCAACGACGTGCTCTACACGGTCCTGGCCCGCGACCTCAACGGTGCCCGCAGCGTCCCGGGGCGCCACCGGCGGGTCACCGGGCTGGAGCACCTGGACAAGGTCGTGCACGTCGACCAGAGCCCGATCGGGCGCACGCCCCGCTCCAACCCGGCCACCTACACCGGTGTCTTCGACCACGTCCGCAAGCTGTTCGCCTCCACCCAGGAGGCCAAGGTGCGCGGCTACCTGCCCGGCCGGTTCTCGTTCAACGTCAAGGGCGGGCGCTGCGAGGCCTGCACCGGTGACGGCACGATCAAGATCGAGATGAACTTCCTGCCCGACGTGTACGTGCCCTGCGAGGTGTGCCACGGCGACCGGTACAACCGGGAGACCCTCGAGGTGCACTACAAGGCGCGCACGATCGCCCAGGTCCTGGACATGCCGATCGAGGAGGCCCTCGAGTTCTTCGCCGCCGTCCCGCCCATCGCCCGGCACATGCAGACCCTGGTCGACGTCGGCCTGGGCTACGTCCGGCTCGGCCAGCCCGCCCCCACCCTCTCCGGAGGTGAGGCGCAGCGGGTCAAGCTCGCCAGCGAGCTCCAGCGACGATCCACCGGGCGGACGATCTACGTCCTCGACGAGCCCACCACGGGCCTGCACTTCGAGGACGTCCGCAAGCTGCTGGGCGTCCTGCACTCGCTGGTCGACAAGGGCAACTCGGTCCTGGTCATCGAGCACAACCTCGATGTCATCAAGACCGCCGACTGGGTGGTGGACCTCGGTCCGGAGGGCGGCTCGGGTGGTGGGCGGATCGTCGTGGCCGGCACCCCCGAGCACGTCGCCGCCCATCCAGCCAGCCACACCGGGCGTTTCCTGAGCGATCTGCTGGTCCGTGCCCGGGCCACTGCATAGGCTGCACACCAACCGATGAGGAGGTCCGGGATGGACGAGAGCACCTGCACAGGTGGTTGTGCCTGCCAGCGGCAAGTCGATGATCGGGGGTCGGTGAGCCGGCGCGGGGTCCTCGCCGGATCCGCGGCGGCTGTGGCCGTGATGGCACTCGGTGCGTGCGCCAGCTCCGAGGAGACCAGCGCGACGTCGGGCGGTCCGCAGTCCCAGACGCCGTCGGAGTCCGCGTCCTCGACCGAGTCCCAGGGATCGGCGGGCGCCACCGGTGAGGCATCGCCCGCGGGCGAGCCGTTGGCCGGCACCAGCGACTTCCCGGTCGGTGGCGGGGTGGTGGTCACGACCGCCAACGGACCAGTCGTCATCACGCACCCCACCGACACCGAGTTCGTCGCCTTCGAGGGGCGGTGCCCGCACGCGGGCTGCACTGTGGCTGAGGTGCTCGAGAACACGATCATGTGCAACTGCCACGGGAGCACCTTCGACGCCGGCACGGGTGACCGGCTCGAGGGCCCGGCACCCACCGGCCTGGAGCCCGTGCCGATCCGGGTCGTGGGTGGGGAGATCCTCCTGGCCTGAGGTGACAGCCAACTTCCGGCCCGCCCCCGGCCAGATCCCCACCGAGCCGGGCGTCTACCGGTTCCGCGACGGGGACGGTCGGGTCATCTACGTCGGCAAGGCCAAGAACCTGCGGGCACGGCTCACGTCGTACTTCCAGGACCCTGCAGGCCTGCATCAACGGACCCAGACGATGGTCGCGACCGCGCGCTCGCTGGACTGGGTCGTGGTGTCCACCGAGGTGGAGGCGCTGACCCTCGAGTTCGCGTGGATCAAGGAGTTCGACCCGCGGTTCAACGTCCGCTACCGCGATGACAAGTCCTATCCGTTCCTCGCGGTGACGGTCGGCGAGGAGTTCCCCCGCGCCATGGTCATGCGCGGCGAGAAGCGGCCCGGGGTGCGCTACTTCGGCCCGTTCGCCCACGCATGGGCGATCCGGGAGACCGTCGACCAGCTGCTCCGGGTGTTCCCGATGCGCACGTGCACCCGGGGCGTGTTCCGCCGGGCCCAGGCGTCCGGGCGACCCTGCCTGCTCGGGTACATCGACAAGTGCGCCGCCCCCTGCACCGGTGAGGTCACCGCCGACGAGCACCGGGCCATCGTCGAGGACTTCTGCGCCTTCATGGCCGGGGGGTCGGCCGCATTCGTCCGCTCCCGGACCGAGCAGATGAACGCGGCCGCCGCCGCGCTGGACTACGAGCGTGCCGCGCGCCTGCGCGACGACCTCTACGCCCTGCAGCGCGTCCTCGAGCGCAACGCGGTCGTGCTCCCGGACGGCACTGACGCCGACGTGGTCGGACTCGCCAGCGACGAGCTCGAGGCGTGCGTGCGGGTCTTCCACGTCCGCGACGGCCGCATCCGTGGGGAGCGCGGCTTCATCGTGGAGCGCGTCGATGACGCCGACGAGGCGCAGCTGGTCGCCACCCTGTTGGCGCAGATGTATGCCGAGCCCGAGGCCGACGTCCCCCGTCGAGTCCTTGTTCCCGCCCTGCCGGACCCCGACGAGGTCGAGGTCCTCACCGACTGGCTGGGCCTGCAGCGCGGAGGGCCCGTGGGGGTGTCGGTCCCGCGGCGGGGGGACAAGCGCGCGCTGCTGGAGACCGTCACCCGCAACGCCGCGCAGTCGCTCGCCGCGCACAAGCTGCGCCGGTCCGGGGACCTCACGACCCGCAGCCAGGCGCTCACCGAGCTCGCGGAGGCGTTGGACCTGCCCACCGCGCCGCTGCGGATCGAGTGCTTCGACGTGTCCAACCTCGGCGCCGACGACGTCGTGGCGTCCATGGTCGTGTTCGAGGACGGGCTCCCGCGGCCCTCGGAGTACCGCAAGTTCGCGATCAGGGGCTTCGACGGGCAGAACGACGTCGCCGCCATCTCCGAGGTGGTCGGCCGACGCTTCCGCCGGCTCGCCCGTGCGGAGGCCGTGGGGGTCGACGCAGTGGTCGCGGCGGGAGTCGCGGCGGGAGCCCCCGCGGCCGTCGCCCTGGGGGCGCTGGGGTCGCTGGCAGGCGTTGGGGAGAGGACCCCCGTCGGGCAGGGGACGGCCGCGGGGCAGGGGTCCGCCGCGGGGCAGGGGACCGTCGGGCAGGGGATCTCGGTGGGCGATCTCGGGGCCGACCCGCCCCCCGGCCGGTTCGCCTACCCACCCTCGCTGGTCGTGATCGACGGGGGCGCACCGCAGGTCAACGCGGCCTTCCAGGCGCTGCACGACCTCGGGCTCACGGACATCGCCGTCGTCGGACTGGCCAAGCGGCTCGAGGAGGTGTGGCTGCCCGACGAGGAGGACCCGGTGATCCTCCCGCGCACGAGCCAGGGCCTGTACCTGCTCCAACGGGTCCGCGACGAGGCCCACCGCACGGCCATCCGCTACCAGCGCCAGAAGCGCTCGGCCCGGATGACGACCAGCGCGCTGGACGAGATCCCCGGCCTTGGCCCCGCCCGGCGCAAGGCGCTGCTGTCGCGGTTCGGGTCGGTGCGCAAGCTGCGCGCCGCCACCCCGGAGATGATCGCCGAGGTCCCCGGCATCGGGCCGGCCCTGGCCGAGCGCATCATCCTGGCGCTGGCCGGTGGGACGATCAGCGCCGTGAACCTGACGACCGGTGAGATCCTTGACGACGACATGCCCCCGACAGCGCAGATGCCGGACCCCGACGTGCCCGTGAGCGAGGAGCCCCGATGACGACAACCCCGCCCGAGGACGGGATCGCGGACTTCGAGGTCCTGCTGGTCAGCGGCATGTCCGGCGCCGGCCGGTCGAGTGCGGCGCGGGCGCTGGAGGACATCGGCTGGTTCGTCATCGACAACCTGCCGCCCAAGATGCTGGCCCCCACCCTCGACCTGCTCGCAGCCCGCTCCGACCTCGACCGGGTCGCCGTGGTCGTCGACGTGCGTGGCGGTCGGCTCTTCGACCAGCTCGAGGCCGCCGTGGGCGAGGTGATCGCGCGCGGCGTCGACCTGAAGATCCTGTTCCTCGAGTCCAGCGATGAGGCCCTCGTGCGCAGGTTCGAGTCCAACCGGCGCCCGCACCCCCTCCAGGCACAGGGTGGGCTGCTCGACGGCATCCATCGCGAGCGGGCGCTCCTGGGCGACCTGCGCGCGCAGGCCGACCTCGTGGTGGACACCTCCCACCGCACGATCCACGAGCTGCGCCGCGCCATCACCGGGTCCTTCGAGTCCGGGGAGCCCGTGCGGCTGCGAGCCACCGTCATGTCCTTCGGCTTCAAGTACGGCGTGCCGATGGATGCCGACTTCGTCGCCGATGTGCGGTTCCTGCCCAACCCCTACTGGATACCGGAGCTGCGCGAGCTGCGCGGGCTCGATGCCGCTGTCAACGACTACGTCGTGGCCCAGGACGGGGCCTCGGAGTTCCTCGACGCGTATGCGCACATGATCGACCTGGCCACCGAGGGCTACCTGCGCGAGGGCAAGCGATTCGCCACCCTGGCCATCGGCTGCACGGGGGGCAAGCACCGGTCCGTGGCCATGTCCGAGAACCTGGCCGCACGCCTGGTCCGCGTCGGCCTCGAGGTCACCGTCGTCCATCGGGATCTCGGGCGCGAGTGATGGCTCCCGCCGTGGCCGAACCCGCAGGAGCCGCCCGACGCCGTCGTCCGGTGGCCGCCGGTCCGGCCGTGGTGGCACTCGGTGGTGGTCACGGCCTGGCCGTCACGCTGCGCGCCCTGCGTGGCGTGACCGATCAGTTGACCGCGATCGTCGGGATGGCAGATGACGGCGGCTCCAGCGGCCGGTTGCGCCGGGACATGGGAACCCCACCCCCGGGTGACCTGCGGATGGCCCTGGCCGCCCTCTGCGGGGACGACGTCTGGGGTCGGACCTGGAGCGCCGTCGTCCAGCACCGGTTCTCCGCCGGCGAGCTCTCCGGTCACGCGCTGGGCAACCTGCTGATCGCATCGCTGTGGGAGCAGACCGGCGACGTCGTCGCCGGACTGGACTGGGTGGCCGCCCTCCTGGGGGCGCACGGCCGGGTGCTGCCCGTGTGCAGCCAGGGGGTGCAGATCGTGGCCGAGGTCCGCGACGCTCCCGGGCACCCCGGGGTCAGCGTGGTGCGGGGGCAGTCGCAGGTGGCGGTCACGGAGGGGACCGTCCTGTCGATCGCGCTGGTGCCAGCGGACCCGCCGGCAAGGCCGGAGTCGATCGAGGCGATCGCGCAGGCGGAGGCGATCGTGATGGGCCCTGGGTCCTGGTACACCTCCGTGCTGGCCGGACTGCTGGTGCCCGGGATCCACGACGCGATCGTCGCCTCCACCGCCACGCGGATCCTGGCCCTCAACCTGGTGGCACAGCCGGGGGAGACCTCCGGGTTCAGCCCCCAGGGCCACCTCTACGTGCTGGCCGAGGCCTTCCCGAAGGTGACCTTCGACGTGGTGCTGGCCGATCCGGCCCATGTGCCCGACGAGCAGGCGCTGCGCGCCGCCTGCAGCAACGTCGGTGCCGATCTGGTCCTGCGCGCTGTCGCCGACCCGCAGGCGGGCCATGGGCATCACGATCCGCTGCTGCTGGGGAGGGCGTTCGCGGAGATCATCGGGCATGGCAGTATTCCGGCATGGCGATGACGGCAGGCGTGAAGGATGAACTGAGCCGATTGCCGATCACGAAGACGTGCTGCCGCAAGGCGGAGGTCTCGGCGCTGCTGCGCTTCTCGGGTGGGCTGCACCTGGTCGCCGGCAAGATCGTGGTGGAGGCCGAGCTGGACACCGGGGCGGCCGCCCGCCGAGCCCGCAGCGCGATCGCGGACATGTTCGGCCACTCGGCCACCATCACGGTGGTGGCCCCCGCGGGGATCCGCCGCGGGAACCGGTACGTGCTCACGATCGCCCAGGACGGGCAGCGCCTGGCCAAGCAGGCCGGCCTGCTGGATGCTTCGGGCCGTCCCGTGCGCGGGCTGCCGGCGGTCGTGGTCAACGGTGCCCTGTGTGATGCGGAGTCGGCCTGGCGTGGCGCCTTCCTGGCGCACGGCTCGCTGACCGAGCCGGGCAGGTCGTCGTCGCTGGAGGTCTCCTGCCCAGGGCCCGAGGCGGCACTGGCCCTCGTGGGGGCGGCGCGCCGGTTGGGCATCGCGAGCAAGGCCCGCGAGGTCCGGGGCATCGACCGGGTCGTCATCCGCGACGGGGATGCCATCAGCGCGATGCTCACGAGGATGGGCGCCCATGAATCAGTGATGGCATGGGAGGAGCGACGCATGCGCCGCGAGGTCCGGGCGACCGCCAACCGCCTGGCCAACTTCGACGATGCCAACCTGCGGCGGTCCGCGCGCGCGGCCGTCGCCGCCGGTGCTCGGGTGGAGCGGGCCCTGCTGATCCTCGGGGACACGGTGCCCGATCACCTCGCCGTTGCGGGCAGGTTGCGCCTGGAGCACAAGCAGGCGAGCCTCGAGGAGCTCGGTGCGCTGGCCGATCCGCCGATGACCAAGGACGCCATCGCCGGCCGGATCCGCCGCCTCCTGGCCCTCGCGGACAAGCGCGCGGTCGAGCTCGGCATCCCGAACACCGAGGATGGCATCTCCTCCGAGTGACGATCTGCCCCCAGCGGGCGATCGTGCCGCAGCGTCAATAGGCTCATGCCTGCAAGGTGGCCGTTCACCCACAAGGGAGTAACTTTCGTGAAGAGCATCAGTGATCTCGACATCGCTGGCAAGACAGTCCTGCTGAGGTCGGACTTCAACGTTCCGCTGGCCAAGGACGGCTCCGGTGTGATCACCGACGACGGCCGGATCGTGGCCAGCCTGCCCACACTCAAGGCGCTGACCGGCGCCGGCGCGAAGGTCGTGATCGTGGCGCACCTCGGCCGCCCCAAGGGCGTCGGCTTCGAGGAGTCCGGCTCGTTGGCGCCCGTGGCCAAGCGCCTCGGCGAGCTCCTCGGCCAGGACATCGCACTGGCCTCCGACGTCACCGGCGAGTCTGCCAAGGCCACGGTCGCTGCGCTGCAGCCCGGCCAGGTGGCCCTCCTGGAGAACATCCGCTTCGACGCCCGCGAGACCAGCAAGGACGAGGCCCAGCGCAAGGAGCTGGCCGCCGAGCTGGCGGCCATGGCCGACGTCTACGTCTCCGACGGCTTCGGCGTCGTGCACCGCAAGCAGGCATCGGTCACCGACGTCGCCGAGCTCCTGCCCAACGCCGCCGGCCTGCTCGTGGAGAAGGAGGTCACATCGTTCTCCAAGGTCCTGGCCGACCCGGATCGCCCGTACGTGGTGATCCTCGGGGGCTCCAAGGTCTCGGACAAGCTCGGCGTGATCGACAACCTGATCGACAGCGTCGACCGGCTGCTCATCGGCGGCGGCATGGCCTACACGTTCCTGGCTGCCCAGGGCCACACGGTCGGCGACTCGCTGCTCGAGGCCGACCAGGTCGAGGCGGTCAAGGGCTACATCGCCAAGGCGCAGGAGAAGGGGATCGAGCTGCTCATCCCGGTCGACACCCGGGTGTCTGTGGCCTTCCCGAGCAAGGAGGTGCCCGAGCCCGAGAACAAGGTCGTGCCCAGCTCGGGCATCGAGGACGGCTGGATGGGCCTGGACATCGGCCCGGAGACCATCGCCCTGTTCGCCAGCAAGGTCGCCGACGCCCGCACAGTCGTCTGGAACGGTCCGATGGGCGTGTTCGAGTTCCCCGCGTTCGCGAACGGCACGCTGCAGGTCGCCACGGCGATCGCTGCGTCCGGGGCGTTCTCGGTGATTGGAGGCGGCGACTCCGCCGCTGCTGTCCGCCAGCTCGGCCTGGAGGACGGCTTCTCCCACATCTCCACCGGTGGTGGCGCCTCCCTCGAGCTCCTCGAGGGCAAGACGCTCCCCGGCCTGGCAGTCCTGGAGGGCTGAGACATGGCACGCAAGCCGTTCATGGCGGGCAACTGGAAGATGAACCTCGACCACCTCGAGGCCATCGCGCACGTCCAGAAGATCGCCTTCGCACTCAACGACGAGGACTTCGCGGCGGTCGAGGCCGGCGTGATGGTCCCGTTCACCGACATCCGCTCGGTGCAGACCCTCGTCGACGCGGACAACCTCAAGGTGGTCTACGGCAGCCAGGACATCTCGGCGCAGGACAAGGGCGCCTACACCGGTGAGATCTCGGGCGTGATGCTGAGCAAGCTGGGCTGCACCTACGCGGTCATCGGGCACAGCGAGCGTCGGCAGTACCACGGCGAGGACGATGCGCTGGTCAACGCCAAGGTCAAGGCCGCCTACAAGCACGGCCTCGTGCCGATCATGTGCATCGGCGAGGTCAAGGAGGAGCGCGAGGCAGGCATCCAGGAGCAGGTCACCCTCGGCCAGCTCGACGGCGGCCTCGCGGACATCCCCGCCGAGCAGGCGGCCACGATCGTGATCGCCTACGAGCCGGTGTGGGCGATCGGGACCGGCCTGACGGCCACCCCGCAGGACGCGCAGGACATGTGCGGGGCGATCCGCCGCCGCCTGGCCGAGCTGTACAGCCAGGAGGTCGCCGATGCGATCCGCATCCAGTACGGCGGCTCGGTCAAGGCTGCCAACGCTGCCGAGATCATGGCCGGCCCAGATGTCGATGGCGCGCTCATCGGCGGGGCCTCGCTGGATGCGGACGAGTTCGTCGCCATCTGCAAGTACCGCCTGGCCTGAGGCTGGCGGTCCCGCCGCGCACGCACCTGTGTCATGGATCCGGTCCACCCGATGCACCGAATCCATGACACAGGTGTGCTCGGCGGCGCCGGGTTTGCTCCGATCGGTGTGGGCTTGGCCCGTCTTGTCGCAGGGACCACGTATCCTTGCGCCATCGAACGAAGGGACCCCCTGTGATCACCGCCCTGCAAGTCCTGCTCCTGGTGCTCAACGTGCTCGTCATCGTCCTCGTGCTGCTGCACAAGGGCAAGGGCGGTGGCCTGTCGGACCTGTTCGGCGGGGGCGTGAGCTCCTCGTTGGGCGGCAGCTCCGTCGCTGAGCGCAACCTCGACCGCATCACCTATGCGCTGCTGATCATCTGGACGGCCACCATCGTGGCCCTCGGCCTGGCCATCTAGGGCCAGCGGCCAACCGTCCCTACCTGCTCGACTTTCGGAGGCACTTGTGGCTGGTGGTAACGCGATCAGGGGAAGCAGGGTCGGATCCGGGCCGATGGGGGAGGCCGAGCGTGGCGACGCAGCCCCGCGTCACCGCGTGAGCTTCTACTGCGCGCGCGGTCACGAGACGACTCCGAGCTTCTCCGACGAGGCCGCGATCCCGGAGATCTGGGACTGCCCCACCTGTGGGTACCCGGCGGGGCCGGACCCGGAGAACCCCCCGACGCCGGCCAAGGTCGAGCCGTACAAGACCCATCTGGCCTACGTCAAGGAGCGGCGCTCGGACGTCGACGGCGACGCGATCCTGGCCGAGGCCCTCGAGCGGATGCGCGGGGAGGCGTAGACCCGCGAGCCGGCGCCGCCCTGCGGGCCCGGGTAGTTACGCGAGCCGGCGCAGTCCCGCGGTCAGCCCACCCGGCTGAGCACCTCGCGGGCCGCCTCCGCCACGGTGCCGGGGGTGAAGCCCAGTTGTTCGAAGAGCACGTCCGCCGACGCTGACGCCCCGTAGTGCCCGACGGACACGCAGGCGCCGTCCGTGCCGACGTACTTCCACCAGCCCTGGTCGCTGCCTGCCTCGACGCTGACGCGCGCGCGAACGGTACTGGGCAGCACCTGCTCCCGGTACTCGGCGGACTGGGCCGCGAACCATTCGAGACAGGGCATGGACACCACCCGGGTGGGCACCCCCTCGGCCTGCAGCAGCTCGCGCGCCCCCATCGCGACCGACACCTCCGAGCCGGTGGCCAGCAGCAGGACCTGCGGCTGCCCGCCGTCGGCCTCGGCGATCACGTAGGCGCCGCGGCTGGCTGCCGAGGCAGGTTGTCCGGAGGAACGGTCGAGGGTGGGCACGTTCTGCCGGGTGAGGATCAGCCCGACGGGGCCGGGGTTCTCGAGGGCAGCAGCCCAGACGACGGCAGTCTCGTTGGCGTCCGCGGGGCGCACCACCGCGAGCTCGGGGATCGCCCGGAGCGCCCACAGGTGCTCGATCGGCTGGTGCGTGGGGCCGTCCTCGCCGACGCCGACGGAGTCATGGGTCCAGATGAACAGCGACGGCAGGCTCATCAGGGCGGCAAGACGGACCGGGGTGCGCATGTAGTCGCTGAACACCAGGAACGTGCCGCCGAAGGCGCGCGTGAGCCCGTGCAGGGAGATGCCGTTGAGGACCGCGCCCATGGCGTGCTCGCGGACCCCGAAGTGGATCACCCGACCGTACGGGTCGGCGTCGGGAAGTGGGGACCTCGCCGGCAGGAACGACCGGCCCCCGGCGATCGTTGTCCCGTTCGACCCCCCGAGGTCCGCCGAGCCACCCCAGAGCTCGGGCAGGACTCCGGCCAGCGCGTTGATGACTGCCTCGGAGGCGACCCGCGTGGCGATCGAGGTCCCGGGCTGCCACGTCGGCAGCGCGTCGCGCCAGCCCTCGGGGAGCTCGCGGGCCACCAGCCGGTCGAGCAGGTCCGCCGAGCCGGGGTTGTCGTTGCGCCACTGCTGGTGGGTCAGCTCCCAGTCCGCGCGCAGCGCGGCCCCGCGTCGCCCCACCTCACGGGTGTGGGCCAGGACCGCGGGGTCGACGGCGAACGCGGCCTCCGGGTCCATCCCGAGGGCCAGCTTGGTTGCGGCCACCTCGGGCGCCCCGAGGGCTGCCCCGTGGGACCTCCCGGTGTTCTGCAGGGTGGGGGCCGGCCACGCGATGACGGTGCGCAGCTGGATCAGGGAGGGAGCACCCCGTTCGTCGCGAGCCGCGGCCATGGCCTCGGCCAGGGCCGGGACGTCCACGCTGCCATCGGCCCCGAGGGCCACGCTCTGGACGTGCCAGCCGTAGGCCCGGTAGCGCGCTGCCACGTCCTCGGTGAACGCCACTGCGGTGTCACCCTCGATGGAGATGTGGTTGTCGTCCCAGATGACGACCAGGTTGCCGAGCTCCTGGGTGCCGGCCAGGCTGGCAGCCTCGCCGGAGATGCCCTCCTCGAGGTCGCCGTCCGAGGCGATGACCCAGGTCGTGGAGTCGAAGTGGCTCATGCCGGCGGGCGCCGCCGGGTCCAGGAGGCCCCGCGCGTAGCGAGCGGCCATCGCCACGCCGACCGCCGAGGACACGCCCTGTCCGAGCGGCCCGGTGGTCATCTCGATCCCGCGAGCCGGGTTGTGCTCGGGGTGGCCCGGGGTGAGCGATCCCAGGGTGCGGAAGGCCCGGAGGTCCTCCAGGGAGATGTCGTAGCCGCAGAGGTACAGCTGGATGTACAGGGTCAGGCTGCTGTGCCCGCACGACAGGATGAACCGGTCGCGCCCGATCCACGTCGGGTCGGCAGGATCGTGGCGCAGGAAGCGCTGGAACAGCAGGTGGGCCGCCGGAGCCAGTGCCATCGCAGTCCCGGGGTGGCCGTTGCCGACCCTCTGGACCGCGTCGGCCGCGAGAGCTCGTGCCGTTGCGACCGCACGGTCGTCGAGCTCGGTCCAGCCAGCGATTCCCATTCGTCCTCCTGCGTCGGATGCCCCCGGAAGAGGGTATCTGTCGGCCGGGTCGGGGCCGCACAGCGACGCGGGTAGCATGAGCGCGTGACAGCAGTGGAGTCTGGCCGGACAGGTACCCATCCAGCGCCGGCCGGCGGGTCGGCCGCACGCTGGCGGGCCTATGTGGCGCTCACCAAGCCCCGAGTCATCGAGCTCCTGCTGGTCACGACCGTCCCGGTGATGTTCCTCGCAGCGGGCGGCTTCCCGCCGCTGTCGACGACCCTCCTCACGCTCCTCGGCGGCACCATGGCCGCTGCCGGTGCCAACGTCATCAACCAGGTCTACGACCGGGACATCGATGCCGTGATGGTCCGCACGCAGCAGCGCCCGCTGGTGACCGGCACCATCAGCGCAGCCCATGCCCTGCGGTTCGGAGTCCTGCTGAGCGTGGCCTCCGTGGTCCTGCTGGCGGTCACGGTCAACCTCGTCTCCGCGGTCCTGGCCGCGGCCGCCATCGGCTTCTACGTGTTCATCTACACGATGCTGCTCAAGCGGCGCACCGCCCAGAACATCGTCTGGGGTGGTGCCGCGGGTTGCTTCCCGGTGCTGATCGGCTGGTCGGCGATCACCGGATCGCTGTCGCTGACGCCCTTCGTGCTGTTCGGGATCGTGTTCTTCTGGACCCCGCCGCACTACTGGCCGCTGGCCCTGCGCTTCAAGGCCGACTACCAGGCGGCCCGCGTGCCGATGCTGCCCGCGGTCACCGACAGCGCCTCGGTCGCCACCGCGATCGTCGCCTACTCCTGGGCGATGGTGGCCACCTCGTTGCTCCTGACCCCCGTCGCCGGCATGAGCTGGCTGTACACCGGCGCTGCCGCGCTGCTGGGGGCCGTCTTCCTGTTCGAGGCCTACGCGTTGCGCAGTCGGGTCCGCGCGGGGGCGCCGGACTCGCGCGCGATGCGGCTGTTCCACGGCTCGATCTCGTACCTGTCGCTGCTGTTCCTGGTCGTGGCGATCGACCCGTTCCTGGCCTGAGCGCGCGGGGCTCGCCGGCGGGGCGTCGGACGGCGTCGGCCCGTCCGGGCGCCAGCTACCCGGACAACGTGAGGATCAGCCGGACCCGGGCCCCCCCGGAGGCGCTCGAGCCGATCTCGATCGACCCACCGGAGCGCTCGGCCAGTCGGCGGGCGATGTCCAGGCCCAGCCCGGTCGACCCCGAGACCGACAGGCCGCGCTGGAGGACCGCGCTGGACGAGAACCCCGGACCGTCGTCGCTGACCTCGAGCCAGGCCGCCGGCCCGGCCCCGACCCCGACGGCCACCCGGAAGGCCACGCCGTCGTCGGTGTGGGAGAACACGTTGCCGATGAGCGCGTCGAGCGCGTCCCCGAGGTCGCGGCCCTCGGCGGCCACCGGGAGTGGCCCCGGTGGGATGTCGACGGTGAGCCGGCGGTCCTGGTCCTCGGCGAGGACCGCCCAGAACGCCGCCCGTTCGCCGGCCACGGCACACAGGTCCGCGCTGGCGGGGATGTTCTCACGCAGCGGGCGGCGGGCCTCCCGGATGACCTCGTCGACCATGCGGTCGAGCCGATCGACGTCGGCCCGCAGCCGCTGCGTGGAGTCCGTCAGCGGCAGGGAGTCAGCGTCCAGGCGCAGGGCGGCCACGGGGGTGCGCAGCCGATGGGCGAGGTCGGCCACCTCCTCGCGCTCGAGCCCCAGCAGCTCGACCACGCGGCTGGCCAGGCGGTTGAGGGCAGTGCCCGCGTTGTCGATCTCCTTGATGTCGCTGGCCGCCACGCGGGCCGTGAGGTCCCCGCCGGCCAGGCGCTCGGCCGTCGCCCCCAGCTCGCTGATCGGCCGCAGGAACGTCCGGGCGAGCAGGAGGCCCAGCCCGACGGACACCGCCAGCAGGCCCAGCCCGAGGGCAAGGAGCATCAGCCGGGAGGCCCGCACCCCACCGGTCAGCGTCTCGTCGGTCACGTACACCCGGAGGATGGCTTCGCCGGTGTCGGTGTAGACCGGGACGAGCAGGTCACGCCCACCGTCTGCCTCGGTGAAGAAGGCACCCCGATCGCGGGCGAGCTGCACCGAGCGGTCCAGGGGTCTGGGCTCGCCGACGACAGTGCCGTCCGCCAGGTAGACGGTCGCCGGGTGCCCGGTCTCCTGGACGAAGGCGGCGACCAGGTCGTCGAGGGAGTCGGGCTCGACCACGGGGATCCGGGAGACCAGGGGCTGGATCTGCAGCACGACCTCGCGCTGGGCGCGGTCGACCGCGAAGGACCCGATGTTGACCATGAGCGGGACCAGGAACGCCACCAGGACGATGGACGTCGAGGCCAGCAGGGTCAGCAGGATGCGGCGGCGCACCGCGTCAGGGCTCCACCAGCTTCACGCCCACCCCGCGCACCGTGTGCAGGTAGCGGGGCTCCTGTGCGGTCTCGCCCAGCTTGCGGCGCAGCCACGACAGGTGGACGTCCACGGTCTTCTCGCCCCCGCCGTAGGACACCCGCCACACCTCGGCCAGCAGCTCGCGCTTGGTGACGACCTCGCCGGGGCGGGCCATGAGGTAGGCCAGGAGGTCGAACTCCCGGGGGCTGAGCTCCAGTGACTCGCCGTCCAGCTCGGCGGTCCGACCCCGGGTGTCCAGGTGCAGTCCGCCGACTGCCAGCTCGCTGCTCGGCGCGTTGCTCGCGGTGCGTCGCAGGACGGCGCGGATCCGGGCGTCCAGGGTGTCGGCCGAGAACGGCTTGATCATGTAGTCGTCGGCCCCGCAGTCCAGCGCCCGGACGACCTGCTCGTCGTCGTCGCGGGCCGTGGCCACGATGACCGGGGTGGCGCTGACCGCCCGGAGCATCCGTAGCAGCTCGACACCGTCGAGGTCCGGCAGGCCCAGGTCCAGGATCACCACGTCCGGCTCGCCGCTGATCGCCGCCTGGAGCCCGGTCATGGCATTCGGCGCCGAGTCGACCGCATGCCCGCGATCGGTCAGGGCATGGATGAGCGCTGAGCGGATGCCCGGATCGTCCTCCACCACCAGCACTCGTGACATGGCCCCACCGTAGACGCTCGGCCCGGGCCAGCCCGGCAGGAGGAGGTCACGACGCCGCGGCGCGCGCGCGACGCCCCCCTGGTTTGCGGGCCCTTAGGGCGGATTTAGGTGGGTGAGGGGGCACACTGGTGCCATGAGGTACCGCTGGCTGTCCATCACGGCATGGGCCGCCATGGCCGCTGGGGCTGCCGCTGTGGGCCTGGCAGCGGTCTCCGCAGTCCGTGACGTCGTGGCCGACGCCCCGATCCGGGCGCTGACGGCCTCCGACGTGGACCGTCTCCTCCAGGACCCGGAGGCCGCACTCGCGCCGATCGCCACCCTTGCCCCGGCACCGACCGATCCAGAGCGGCCCGAGTCGCTGGCGCTGCGGCCTGCGGGCACCGAGTCCTCGGATGCGGTCGTCGGTGGGGTCGTCCGGGCCGTCGGCTCGACCGTCACCGCCCAGGCGACCCCGGGCAGCGCCGGCTCCTCCGGGCGCCCTGCCGACGGCGGGATCCTCGGAGCGAACGGCACCGGTTCGACGTCGGGGCCGGTGAGCGGAGCCGGCGTGGGTGGGTCCGCGTCGCCGCTGCCCACCGACCCCACGCAGCCGGCAGCCCCGACGCCCGACCCATCGGCACCTGTGACACCAGAGCCGTCCCCGGAACCGTCGGCACCGGTCACGACCCCCACGCCCGACCCAACCCCTCCGGCGGATCCGAGCCCCTCCCCGACGGATCCGTCCCCGTCGGAGCCCTCGCCGACGGATCCCACCCCGTCGCCGTCCCCGGTGGACCCGTCGCCCACCCCGTCGCCCACCCCGTCGCCGTCCGATCCGGTGTCGCCGACGCCGTCGCCCTCGCCGACCGATCCCGCGCCCATCCCGGACCCATCCGGTCCCGAGGGCCCCCGGATCAGCCCATCGGCGTCATCGAGCGCGTGGGTCGGTGGGTCGCAGTCGCCGCTGCCCGACCCCACGACGCCACCATCACCGTCTGATCCCGCCTGATCGCGTCGGACTCGGCACACCTGTCAGCCGGGCAGGCCCACGGCGCGGGGTCTCAGCCGCGCGCGCGCAGGCTCAGGTGCGTCTTGAGCGTGGCCACCCACACGAGGCAGGCCAGCAGCATGTGGGTCGCCACCAGCGCCCACGGCACACCGGCGAACCACTGCGTGTAGCCGACGATCCCCTGCACGATCGCCAGGGCCATCAGGGCGTGTGACCACCAGCGGGCCCTCGGCGGGCCGTCGGTGAGGCGCAGCGCGAGCCACATGGCCACGATCAACCCGACGAACAGCAGGACGACGTCGGCGTGCAGCCAGGCGATCGTGCGGACGTCGATGTCGAGGCGATGCTCGACCTCGGTGTCCCCGGAGTGGGGTCCCGCGCCGGTGACCAGCGTGCCGAGCACGACCACGGCGGCGCAGGTGCTGATCAGGACCAGCGACAGCGCCCGGATCTCGGGGCGCACGAGCCGGACGAGCGGCTCGTCGCCGGGCTCTGCGGCGCGATGGACGAGCACGACGCATCCGGCGATGATCGCCACCGAGAGCAGCAGGTGGGCACCGACGATCAGCGGGTGCAGGCCGGTCAGGACGGTGACGCCACCGAGCAGGGCCTGGGCGAGGGTGCCGAGCAGCGGGATCGTGGCCAGCAGCAGGATCGGGCGCCGCGGGACCGAACCCTCGGCCTTCCAGCGCGCGCGCATCCGCAGCGCTGCGACGATCGCGGCGATCGCCAGGATCCCGAGGACGAAGGTCAACAGGCGGTTGCCGAACTCGATGTACTTGTGGAACTCCTCGGCCTGCCCCTCGACCGGGACCAGGGAGCCGTCGACGCACTCCGGCCATGTCGGGCACCCGAGCCCGGAACCGGTGACCCGGACCAGGCCGCCGGTGAGCACGATGCCGATCTGGGCGACGAGGTTGGCCATGAAGATCCCCCGGATCCCGGACGTGACCGGGGAGGGAGCCGTGGCGGTGTCGGTGCGGACGGGGCTGTCGGAGGCGAGCACGGGCCAAGCGTAGTTCGCGCTCACGCCGGCACAGTCGGGGGGAGTGGCCGATCCCGGTGGGCGCCGCTGGGGGGCAACGGGACCAGACGGCGGTCCGGCCGCGAGGGTGGCGCCTACTCCCAGCGGAAGGTGCGGACGGACACCGCGATCCCGGCGGCGGCCCACACGACCAGCACCACCAGTTCGGCCGTGGGCGAGCTCGGAACTGCCTGATGGTGCGCCCAGCAGGGTCCTCAGGGCGTCACCGAGGGCCGCGCTGGGCAGGAGCTGCACCGCGCCGGCGAGCGCGGCGGGCAGGCGGTCGGTGGCCAGCACCGTCCCACCGGCGAACAGCAGCAGCAGGAAGATCCCGTTGGCCACCGCCAGCGTGGCCTCGGCGCGCAACAGCCCGGCGAGGGCGAAGCCCCACGACCCGAGCGCGACCGTGCCGAGGATCACGGCCGCGACCACCAGCAGGGGTTGGTCGACCTGTGGCGACCAGCCCAGCGCCAGCGCGACCCCGCTGATGAGCACGACCTGCACCACGATCACGGCGAACGTGGCTGCCGTCTTGCCGACCAGCAGTCCCGACCGGGCCAGGGGGGTGGCACCGAGGAACTTCAGGACCCCGGAGCGCCGCTCGAACCCGGTCGAGATGGCGGTGGCCGTGAACGCGGTGGACAGGATGGCCAGAGCCATCACGCCGGGCGTCGACTCGTCGATCGTCGCCAGGTCGAGCCGGGTGACCCCGAGGAGTGCGGCGATCGGGATGATCAGGGTGAGCAGCAGCTGCTCGCCGTTGGTCATGAGCTGGCGCCACTCGAGTCGCGACTGCGCCCACCAGCGCGCCACCGTGGGGGCAGCGCCCGGCGCGGGGGTGAGGTCGAGGGTGCGGGATCCGCTGGAGGCGCTCATCGGGGTGTCCCGCCGTCGGATGTGGATGCCGCACCGGTCGCAGGCGACCCCGGGACGGCTCGGGCGGTGATCTCGAAGTAGGCCTCGGTCAACGACGCCCCCCGGGTGCTGAGCTCCTCGGGCATCGCGCCCTGGCCGGCGCACCACGAGGTGACCGCCGCCACGATCTGGGGGGTGACCGGGCCGTCCACCCGGTAGTGGCCGGGCGCCGACTCGACTGCGGTGAACCCCTCCGGCAGCAGCCCGGTCAGGTCGGCGACGGGCAGCCCCGCCCGGGCGCGGAACCGCAGCCCCGGTGCGCTGCTGGTCAGCTCGGCCACCGAACCGGCCGCGGCCAACCGCCCGTGGTCGATGACGACCACGTGGTCGGCGAGGGCCTGGGCCTCGTCCAGGAGGTGGGTGCTCATGACGAGCCCGACCCCGCTGTCGCGCAGGTCGGACAGGAGCTGCCACACACCGATCCGGGACTCGGGGTCCAGCCCGGTCGTGGGCTCGTCGAGGAAGGCCACCTCCGGTCTGCCGACGAGGGCGCACGCGAGTGCCAGCTTCTGCTGCTCGCCCCCGGACAGCCTTCGGTACGGGGTGCGAGCGACGTGGGTCAGCCCGAGTCGCTCCATGAGGGCCCCGGTGGGCAGCGGGCGCGCGTACAGCCGGGAGACGTGCGTGAGCATGTCGGCCGCGCGCAGGGCGGGCCACACGCCACCGGACTGGAGCATCACTCCGACTCGGGGTGCCAGGTGCGCACGATCCGAGCGCGGATCGTGGCCGAGGACCCGCACCGTGCCGCCCTGTGGCGCGCGGAACCCCTCAGCCGTCTCGATCGTGGTCGTCTTCCCGGCGCCGTTGGGGCCGAGGACGACGGTGATCGCACCCGTGGGTGCTGTCAGCGAGAGGTCGTCGACGACGGTGCGCCCGGCGTAGCGCATGGTCAGTCCGGTGATCTCGACGGCGGCAGCGGGCACGGGGGGAGTCTAGGTCGGGGGCCGGTGGGCCCGCGCCGGTCGGGGTGGGGACCCGGATGTTGCGGTTCGGCGGAAATACGCAACAATGGTGTTGTGGAAATCCTGACCGGTGCACCAGCGCGTGTGGCCCGGGCCCTGCTCGACATGGGCCAGGCGACCGTCGCTGACCTCGCTGAGCGCCTGGAGCTCAGCGGTGCCGCGGTTCGCAAGCACATGGATGACCTCGTGGAGGCGGGCTTCGTGGAGGCCTCCGACCGCCCGCCGTACGGCCCGGACACCCGTCGCCGCGGACGGGGACGTCCGGCTCGGGTCTACCACCTGACCCAGACGGGGCGCGACAGCTTCGGCAACGCCTACGACGACGTCGCAGTCGGGGCCCTGCGGTTCGTGGCCGAGACCGGTGGGGATGACGCGGTGATGGAGTTCGCCCGGCGGCGGGTCGCTGAGCTCGAGCGCCGCTATGCCGACCTGCTCGACCCGGGCGCACCGATCGACGTGCGGGTGGATGTCCTGGCCGACTCGCTGGCCGCAGAGGGCTACGCCGCCGTCGCCGTGCCGACCGCCACGGGCATCCAGCTCTGCCAGCACAACTGCCCGGTGGCCCACGTGGCGGCCGAGTTCCCCCAGTTCTGCGAGGCCGAGACCGAGGCCTTCGGGCGCCTGCTCGGCACGCACGTGATGCGCCTGGCCACCCTGTCCCACGGCGACGGCGTGTGCACGACCCACATCCCGACCGCAATCGGGCCGAACGCCGCTGCGCCGTGCGCGCCAGTCGACACCTCGAAGATCCCCGAAGGAAGGACCACCTGATGACGGTCAACACCGAGCAGCTCGAGGGCATCGGAACCTACGAGTACGGCTGGTCTGACTCCGACGCCGCCGGGGCCACCGCCAAGCGGGGATTGTCCGAGGCCGTGGTCCGCGACATCTCGGCCAAGAAGTCCGAGCCGCAGTGGATGCTCGACATGCGCCTCAAGGGCCTGAAGCTCTTCGAGCGCAAGCCGATGCCGACCTTCGGCGCCGACCTGTCGGGCATCGACTTCGACAACATCAAGTACTTCGTGCGCTCCACTGAGAAGCAGGCCACCAGCTGGGAGGAACTGCCCGACGACATCAAGAACACCTACGACCGCCTGGGCATCCCCGAGGCCGAGAAGCAGCGACTGGTCGCCGGTGTGGCCGCGCAGTACGAGTCCGAGGTGGTCTACCACAAGATCCGCGAGGACCTCGAGGAGCAGGGCGTCATCTTCCTGGACACCGACACCGGCCTGCGTGAGCACGAGGAGCTGTTCAAGCAGTACTTCGGCACGGTCATCCCGGTCGGGGACAACAAGTTCGCAGCCCTCAACACCTCGGTGTGGTCCGGCGGCTCCTTCATCTACGTCCCCCCGGGCGTGCAGGTCGAGATCCCGCTGCAGGCGTACTTCCGGATCAACACGGAGAACATGGGCCAGTTCGAGCGGACCCTGATCATCGTCGACGAGGGCGCCTACGTGCACTACGTCGAGGGCTGCACCGCGCCGATCTACTCGAGTGACTCGCTGCACTCCGCGGTCGTGGAGATCATCGTGAAGAAGGGTGCGCGCTGTCGGTACACGACCATCCAGAACTGGTCGAACAACGTCTACAACCTGGTCACCAAGCGCGCCGTCGCCCACGAGGGCGCCACGATGGAGTGGATCGACGGCAACATCGGCTCCAAGGTCACGATGAAGTACCCGGCGGTCTGGCTGATGGGGCCGCACGCCAAGGGCGAGACCCTGTCGATCGCGTTCGCCGGCGAGGGCCAGCACCAGGACGCCGGCTCGAAGATGGTGCACGCCGCGCCGTACACGTCCTCGGCGATCGTCTCGAAGTCCGTGGCCCGCGGTGGCGGGCGTACCTCGTACCGCGGACTGGTCCAGGTGCAGGAGCAGGCGCACCACTCCCAGTCGACGGTGCGCTGCGACGCGCTGCTCGTGGACAACATCTCGCGCTCGGACACCTACCCGTACGTCGACGTCCGGGTCGACGACGTCGCGATGGGACACGAGGCCACCGTGAGCAAGGTCTCCGAGGACCAGCTGTTCTACCTCATGAGTCGCGGGATGACCGAGGAGGAGGCCATGGCGATGATCGTGCGCGGGTTCATCGAGCCCATCGCGCGTGAGCTGCCCATGGAGTACGCCCTCGAGCTGAACCGCCTGATCGAGCTGCAGATGGAAGGGGCCGTCGGCTGATGACGTCCACGATCGAGGAGCGTGAGGTCACCCTCACCGCTCCAGCCCACGACCTCGCCCCGCGCGTGGCCTCCCGCGACCCGCAGGCCTTCGAGGTGCCCGGGGGCCGCGAGGAGCTGTGGCGGTTCACCCCGCTGGCGCGCCTCGGTGGCCTGCACGACGGGACCGCCGCGGCCGGACCCCACGGTGACCTCGACTGGACCTGGTCGACCATGGGTGCGGTCACGGTCGAGGGTGTCGACCATGCCGACCCGCGGGTCGGGGCCTGGTACACGCCCAGCGATCGGGTCTCCGCGCAGGCGTTCGCATCAGCCGGTCGCGCGGCCGTCATCACCGTCGCCCCCGAGGCCGAGCAGGCCAGCGCGCGGGTGGAGTTCGCCGACCAGGGGGAGACAGCGCGTGCGCTGTTCGCGCACGTGGTCGTCGAGGTCGGGGCGAACGCGCATGCCACGGTCATCCTCGACCACCTGCGCGCCCCCGGTGCCGTGGCCGGCAACATCGAGGTCCACGTCGGCCAGGGCGCGTCCCTGACGCTGGTCAGCAACCAGCTGTGGAACGACGAGGTGGTCCACGTCGTCCACCAGCACGCCGTGCTCGAGGCCGATGCGACGCTGCGCAGCGTTGTCGTCACGCTCGGCGGATCCCTCGTCCGGCACACCGCCTCGGTCGCCTACCGCGGCCGCGGTGGCGACGCCGAGCTCGTCGGGGTCTACTTCGCCGACGCCGGACAGCACCTCGAGCACCGGCTCTTCGTCGACCACGAGGTGCCGGACTGCCGCAGCGACGTGATCTACAAGGGCGCGCTGCAGGGCGAGTCGGCCCACACGGTCTGGATCGGCGACGTGCTGATCCGCGCGGCCGCGACCGGGACGCGGACCTACGAGTTGAACCGGAACCTGGTGCTCACCGAGGGCGCGCGCGCGGACTCCGTGCCGAACCTCGAGATCGAGACCGGCGAGATCGCCGGAGCCGGCCACGCGTCGGCGACGGGGCGGTTCGACGACGAGCAGCTGTTCTACCTGATGAGCCGCGGGGTGCCCGAGGCGGTCGCCCGGCGACTGGTGGTGCGCGGCTTCTTCGCCGAGGCGATCAACCGGATCGGCGTCCCCGACGTCGTCGAGCGGTTGCTCGCCGCCGTGGATGCCGAGCTGGGTTCCGTGGATCCCCTGTACCAGTTCGAGGACAGCGAGGGCGACCGCGGATGAGCGCCCTTCCTGCCTGTTCCGTGACGGACGTGCCCGAGGGCACGGCGCACCGCGTGGTGCTCGACGGCGTGCCGATCGCCGTTGTCCACACCGAGGGCCAGTGGTTCGCCGTCTCGGACATCTGCTCGCACGCCGACGTCTCCCTGGCTGAGGGTGACATCGATGGCTGCACTTTGGAGTGCTGGTTGCACGGCTCCCGGTTCGACCTGCGCACCGGGCAGCCCAGCGGCCCGCCGGCCACCACCCCCGTCCCCGTCTACCCCGTTTCCGTCGAAGGCGACACCGTCTTCGTGACCGTCGCCTGACCGGCGAGAACTGGAGAGCTCCCATGTCCACCCTGGAGATCCGCGACCTGCACGTCACCGTCGAGACCGACGGCGGTACCAAGGAGATCCTCACGGGGGTCAACCTCACCGTGAACTCCGGCGAGACCCACGCGCTCATGGGCCCCAACGGCTCGGGCAAGTCCACGTTGGCCTACGCGATCGCCGGTCACCCGAAGTACACGATCTCGTCGGGCACGGTCACCCTCGACGGGCAGGACGTCCTGGACATGACCGTCGACGAGCGCGCCCGCGCCGGGCTCTTCCTGGCGATGCAGCACCCGGTCGAGGTCCCCGGCGTCTCGGTGTCGAACTTCCTGCGCACGTCGGCGACCGCCATCCGTGGCGAGGCCCCGAAGCTGCGCCTGTGGCTCAAGGAGATGAAGGGCGCGATGGAGCGTCTGCAGATCGATCCCTCGTTCGCCCAGCGCAACGTCAACGAGGGCTTCTCCGGTGGTGAGCGCAAGCGCGCCGAGATCCTGCAGCTCGAGCTTCTCGCCCCGAAGATGGCGATCCTCGACGAGACCGACTCCGGCCTCGACGTCGACGCGCTGCGGGTGGTATCCGAGGGGATCAACCGGGTTCGCGAGTCCGGGGACGCCGGCGTCCTGCTGATCACCCACTTCACCCGGATCCTGCGCTACGTGCGTCCCGACTACGTCCATGTCTTCGTCGACGGACGGATCGTGGCGGCGGGCGGCCCGGAGCTGGCCGACCAGATCGAGGCCGACGGCTACGCGAGCTACACGCCGGCGGCGGCGTCGGCGTCGGCGTGACCACCCTGCTCGACCCGGCGCTGCGGGCCGACTTCCCGATCCTGGCGCGCACGGTGCGCGGCGGGCGCCCGCTGGTGTACCTGGACACCGCGGCGACCTCGCAGAAGCCGGTGTCGGTGCTGGACGCCGAGCGGGAGTTCTACGAGCAGCGCAACGCCGCGGTGCACCGCGGGGCGCACTTCCTCGCCGAGCAGGCCACGGACGCGTTCGAGTCCGCGCGATCGATCATCGCGGGATTCGTCGGCGGGCGGGCGCACGAGCTGGTGTTCACCCGCAACGCCACCGAGTCCCTGAACCTGGTCACCCACGCCTTCAGCTCGGCCACGGCGAAGAAGGCCCATGGCGCTCCGTTGCCGGATGGGGCAGAGCGCTTCGTCCTCGTCCCCGGCGACGAGGTCGTCGTGACCGAGATGGAGCACCACGCCAACCTGGTGCCCTGGCAGGAGCTCTGCGACAAGACCGGCGCGGTCCTGCGCTGGATCGGGCTGACCGACGACGGTCACCTGGACCTCACCGACCTGGACTCGATCATCACGGAACGGACTCGCGCGGTGTCGTTCGTGCACCAGTCGAACATCCTCGGGACCATCAACGACGTGACCCCGATCGTGGCCCGCGCGCGGGCGGTCGGGGCGCTGGTGGTGCTGGACGCCTGCCAGTCGGTGCCGCACATGCCGGTGGACGTCCGGGCCCTGGATGTCGACCTCATGGCGTTCTCCGGGCACAAGATGCTCGGGCCGACGGGAGTGGGGTGCCTCTGGGGCCGCACGGAGATCCTCGAGGCGATGCCCCCGTTCAACGCCGGCGGGTCCATGATCGCCATGGTCACCATGGAGCGCTCCACCTTCGCCGACCCGCCGCAGCGCTTCGAGGCGGGCTCGCCCAACGTCGCACAGGCCGTGGGTCTCGCCGCCGCCGTGCAGTACCTGGAGCGGATCGGCATGCCGGCCATCGCCGGCCACGAGCACGTCCTGACCGAGTACGCGCTCCCGGCCCTGGCCGAGCTCCCCGGGGTGCACATCATCGGACCGCCCACGGCAGCCGGCCGTGGTGGCGCGATCTCGTTCACCGTCGACGGCCTGCACCCCCACGACGTCGGCCAGGTGCTCGACGACGAGGGGATCGCCGTGCGGGTGGGCCACCACTGCGCCTGGCCCACGTGCCGGCGCTACGGGGTGCCCGCCACGACGCGCGCCAGCTTCGGGCTCTACAACCAGCCGTTCGAGGTCGATGCCCTGGTCGTGGGCATCCGCCGTGCGCAGCGGTTCTTCGGGGCGGCGTGATGGACTCGCTCTACCAGGAGATCATCCTCGACCACTACCGCAACCCCATCGGTCGCGGCCTGCGCGAGCCCTTCGAGGCGCAGGTGCACCACGTCAACCCGACCTGCGGCGACGAGATCACCCTTCGCGTGCACCTGGACGGACGGGGGGAGTCGGCCACGGTCGCGGACATCTCCTACGACAACCAGGGGTGCTCGATCTCCCAGGCCAGCGCCAGCGTGATGTACGAGCTCCTGCTCGGTCGCACCGTCGCCGAGGCGATGCCCACCCATGAGGCCTTCGTGGCCCTCATGCAGTCCGCAACCGACCACGACTCCGCCGAACCCGACGAGGACGTGCTCGGGGATGCGATCGCATTCAGCGGCGTGGCGAAGTACCCGGCACGGGTCAAGTGCGCGTTGTTGTCCTGGATGGCCTGGAAGGACGCCGTCACCCAGGCCCTGACCACAGGAGGTACCCGATGAGCCCTGCGACTGACGAGGACGTCATGGAGGCCCTGCACGACGTCGTCGACCCCGAGCTGGGGATCAACGTCGTGGACCTGGGCCTCATCTACGGGGTGCACGTCGACGACAACAACGTGGCCACCCTCGACATGACGCTGACGTCGGCGGCATGCCCGCTGACCGACGTGATCGAGGACCAGACGCGTGCCGCGCTCGACGGGATCGTCGACGACTTCCGGCTGAACTGGGTCTGGATGCCCCCGTGGGGACCGGACAAGATCACCGACGACGGCCGCGACATGCTGCGGGCATTGGGCTTCAACGTCTGACCCGCGTGTCGGCGTGACGTGTGACCTGTTGGGGCGTAACGTCGTCCCTCCCCAGTTCGCGACCTTCCCCGCGCGAGCCCTCGAACGGAGGTGCGACCGTGGATGACCTGTTCCGTCCCGTGGTGGTGGACCCTGCGCAGCAGGCGCTGTTCGCGATCCCGGATCCAGATCCGCGCAGCGGTCGCGGTTATCGCGGGCCGGTCGCGGCCGGGGCGGCCCGGATCACGTATCGACAGCTGGACTACTGGGCCCGCACGGGACTCGTGGTCCCGTCGGTGCAGGCCGCGCACGGCTCGGGCACGAACCGGCTGTACTCGTTCCGCGACATCCTCGTGCTCCAGGTGGTCAAGCGGCTGCTGGAGACCGGGGTCTCGCTGTCGAGCATCCGCGCGGCGGTGGGCACGCTGCGCGACCGCGGGACGGCTGACCTCGCAGCGATCACGCTGATGAGCGACGGGACGACCGTCTACGAGTGCACCAGCGACGACGAGGTCGTGGACCTCGTGCGCGGTGGGCAGGGCGTGTTCGGGATCGCCATCGGCTCGGTGTGGTCCGACGTGCAGGGCTTCCTGGCCGATGTGCCCGACGAGCCTGCCCTCGGATCCGGGGAGCCGGTGGCGGAGCCTTCCGGCAGGTGGTTGCGGCCCGTGGGCTGATGCACCCGTCCGGGGGGCTCCTTCAGGCAGTCGCGTCCGGAGCTGGCTCGGCACCGGCCACAACCACGTCGGAGTACTCCGGGTGCTTGGCGAACCAGCGGGCCATGAACGGGCACTGCGGGTCGAGCAGGGCACCGCGCGTGCGTACATCGTCGAAGACGCCCTGTGCCAGGGCGAAGCCCATCCCGCGACCCTCGAATGCCGGGAGGATCTCGACGTGGGTGAGGACGATGTGATCGTCGATGTGCCGGTACTCCACGTATCCGGCCAGCTCCCCGGCACTGAGGATCTCGTAGCGGCTGGCGTCAGCGCGGTCGACGACGGTCGTGGCAGCAGTCATGGGACCGGAGTCTGGCCCGATCTGGCTGCGAGGGCCACTCGTCGCCGGGGTCAGCGCCTGCGGATGCAGAGCGCGACCCGCTGGATCACTGCGCGTCGAACGTGTTGCAGCGGTTGATGTCGCCGCTGTTGTACCCGACTAGGTACCAGGACTCGCGCTGCTTGGCCGATCCATGGGTCCAGGTCTCCGGGTTGACCCGGGCCCCCGACGCCTCCTGGATCCGGTCGTCGCCCACGGCCGAGGCCGCGGCCATGGCCTGCTTGACCTCAGCGTCGGTGACCGCCACGTTGCCGCGGTCGTTGGCCATCCGCCCCCAGGCGCCTGCCATGCAGTCGGCCTGCAGCTCCATCGCCACCCCGTACTTGTTGGCGTTGCGACGGTCCTTGGCCTGCAGGGCACGGACCTGCTCCTCGATGCCGGTGATGTTCTGCAGGTGATGGCCGTACTCGTGGGCCATGATGTAGATGTTGGCGTAGTCGCCCTGCACCCCGAGGCGCTGCAGCTGCTGGGCGAAGCCGAGATCGAAGTAGATCTTCTCGTCGCCCGGGCAGTAGAACGGCCCGACCTCGGTCGTGGCGGGACCGCACGCGGTGTTCACCGACCCGTCGAAGAAGGTCAGTCGCGGAGCCCGGTAGTCCTGGCCCAGGCGGGCGAACTCGGCGGACCACACCTCGTCGGTCTCGTTGTAGGCCTTGGTCAGCAGGCAGTCGGGGTACTGCTGGATCGCACCTGACTGGTTGCAGCGCGTGGCCAGGTCCCCGGCGGAGCCCTGAGCGGCCGTCACTGCGCCCGGCACCTCCACGGCCTGCTGTCCGCCCCCGCCCAACTGCGAGAAGACCATGAACCCGCCCACGATGAGCAGCAGGACCAGCGTCCCCTTGCCACCCTTGCCCCGCAGGAGCATCGCGATGATCCCCGCAGTCGCCGCACCCCCCATGCCGCCCATGCCCGCACCCCCACCGCCGCCGGACCTGCCGTCGCGCAGGTCGTCAACCCTGCTCGTGTCGACCCTGTCGTCGTCGAACTGCATGTCCTGACCCCCTTGAGCTGCGGGTGGCACCACGGGCGCGGCGCTGGGGGGAGTATGGCCCCAGCAGTGGTGCGGAGGCATCCCCAGCCGCGGCCCGCGGTCGAGCCGCCGCGAGCAGGTAAACTCAGGAAGTGATCGCGACGTCTGAGCTGGAGGTACGGGCCGGCGCCCGCCTGCTCATGTCGGGCGTGTCGGTCAGGATCGGCGATGGTGACCGCGTGGGCCTCGTGGGGCGCAACGGCGCGGGCAAGACCACCCTGATGCGGATCCTCGCGGGGGAGACGGCCGCGGAGTCCGGGACCACGACCCGCAGCGGGAGCATCGGGTACCTTCCCCAGGATCCGCGCACCGGCAACCTGGACCAGAGCGCCCGTGAGCGGATCCTCGACGCCCGCGGCCTGCGGGACGTGATCCGCCGCCTGCGTCGCGCCGAGACCGCCATGGGCGACTCCGACCCCGATGCCCGCGACGATGCCATGCGGCGCTACGACCGGGCCCAGGCCGAGTTCCTCGCGCTCGACGGATACGCGGCAGAGGCCCAGGCCGCATCCGTGGCGGCCGGCCTGGGGATCACCGAGCGCAACCTCGGACAGCCCCTGCGCACCCTGTCCGGCGGGCAGCGCAGGCGCGTGGAGCTGGCCCGGATCCTGTTCAGTGAGGCGAGCACGCTGCTCCTCGACGAGCCCACCAACCACCTGGATGCAGACTCGATCGTCTGGCTTCGGGGCTATCTCGCGACGCACAAGGGCGGGCTCGTGGTCATCAGCCACGACGTGGGGCTGCTCGACTCGGTGGTGAACAAGGTCTTCCACCTGGACGCCAACCGGTGCGTGATCGACGTGTACAACGTCGGCTGGGCCACCTACCTCAAGCAGCGTGAGACCGACGAGAAGCGCCGCCACCGCGAGCGGGCCAACGCCGAGAAGCAGGCCGCGGCCCTGCAGACGCAGGCCGACCGGATGCGGGCGAAGGCCACCAAGGCCCGTGCCGCGCACTCGATGGAGAAGCGCGCCGAGCGACTCCTGTCGGGACTCGAGGATCAGCGGGCCGCCGACCGCGTCGCCAAGCTGCGCTTCCCGGAGCCCGTCGCGTGCGGGCGCACCCCGCTCCGGGCGATGGAGCTGAGCAAGTCCTACGGCTCGCTCGAGGTGTTCGTCGACGTCGAGCTCGCCATCGACCGGGGGGCGCGCGTGGTCATCCTGGGCCTCAACGGCGCGGGCAAGACCACCCTGCTGCGCATCCTCGCGGGCGTGGAGACCCCGGACACCGGCGAGGTGCTCCCCGGCCACGGCCTCCGGCTCGGCTACTACGCCCAGGAGCATGACACCCTCGACCCGCAGGCCTCCGTGCTCGACAACATGCTGCACGCGGCCGGCGCGATGAGCGCCACGGAGTGCCGCAGCGTCCTGGGCCAGTTCCTGTTCACCGGCGACGACGTCGACAAGCCGGCGCATGTGCTCTCCGGTGGTGAGAAGACCCGCCTGGCATTGGCCACCCTCGTGGTGTCCGGTGCCAACGTGCTCCTGCTCGACGAGCCGACCAACAACCTGGACCCGGCCAGTCGCGCCGAGGTCCTCAGTGCCCTGGGCACCTACAAGGGGGCCGTGATCCTCGTGACCCATGATGAGGGGGCGGTGCAGGCCCTGGCCCCGGAGAAGGTGCTGCTGCTGCCCGACGCCGTGGAGGACCTCTGGCGCGAGGACTACCTCGACCTGGTCGCGCTCGCCTGAGCGCATGTCGGCCGGAGCTCACCGGCCCCCGGCGTCCTCGGGATGCGATCGTGAACTCGACTGGCCATAGTGGGCCCGCAGTCGGTCACGCTGGCCGGGCGAAGGGGGAGATCATGGCGGCAGGGACGCGGGCCACGAGGCTGACCGGGGAGCAGCGGGCGGAGATGTCCGGGTCCCTGGCAGCCCAGTACCGGGCGGGTGCGAGCATCCGCGAGCTGGCGTCCAGCACGGGCCGCTCCTATGGGTTCATCCACAGGATGCTCACGGATGCGGGTGTGCCGCTGCGGGGACGCGGTCGGGCCACCCGGGATCGAGCCTCGAGGTTGGCTGCTGGTTGACTGCTCGCATGACTGATGCGAGCGCGCTTGCCCTGGACCTGACCGACGCAATCCTCACGGTGCGGCTGAACCGCCCCGAGAGCCGCAACGCGCAGGGCCCCGCCCTGTGGCGGGAGCTGGCCGCGATCGGCCAGAA
Organism: uncultured Actinomycetes bacterium; assembly: GCA_963774745.1. GTDB lineage: Bacteria > Actinomycetota > Actinomycetes > S36-B12 > CAIYMF01 > Prado023. The sequence continues at coordinate 512,915 of CAVZGE010000003.1, forward strand.
CCTCGACCCGGCTGTCCGGGCGATCGTCCTGTGCGCGGAGGGACCGTCGTTCTCCGCCGGGCTGGACCGGCGGATGCTCAGCCCGGAGGGGATCCCCGGGGAGGGCTCGCTGCTCCAGTTCGCGACCATGCCGCCCGCCGAGCTCGACGCGCGGATCGCGGTGTACCAGGAGGCGTTCTCGTGGTGGCGGCGCAGCCCGGTGGTGACCATCGCGGCCGTGGGCGGGCACGCCGTGGGGGCCGGCTTCCAGCTGGCCCTGGGCTGCGACGTGATGGTCGTGGCCGATGACGTCCAGTTCTCGATGAAGGAGCCGAGCCTCGGGCTCGTGCCCGACCTCGGTGGCACCTGGCCGCTGGTGGAGGCCGTGGGGTACTCGCGGGCGCTCGAACTCGTCGTCAGTGGTCGTTGGGTGCACGCCGAGGAGGCGGTCCGGATCGGTCTCGCGCTCAAGGCCGTGCCCCGTGCCGACCTGGACGCAGCCGCACGGGAGGTTGCCGTGGGCTGCGCCAGTGCCCTGCCCGGTGCCGTGTCGGGCACCAAGGCACTGCTGCGCGACGCGCTGCACCCCCACGGCTACTCGGCTGCCCACGACGCCCAGCTGGCCGCGGAGCGGGCAGCACAGGGCGATCGGATCCGCGAGCTCGCAGCCATGTTCGCCGGTCGCTGACCGGCTGGTCCGGCTCGGACGAGGATGCCCGGACCGGGCTCGGCCGCGCATTCGTGTCCGCGGGGGAACATCCGGCCGGCTGGTGGTGTTGGGCACTCGGAGGGTTGAGATATGTCGATGTCCATGGGGGGCGGGGGTCCCTGGCAGACCTACCGGTCATTCACGCGGGACCGGTCTGTCACCGACCGGTCGATCACCAGGGGCACGGTCCGACGGATCATGGGGTTCGCCCGGCCCTACCGCCGGGAGATCACCTGGTTCCTGGTGACCCTGGTGTTCTCCTCCCTGCTGGTCGTCGCCCAGCCGCTGCTGTTCCGCCGGCTCATCGACCAGGGCATCACCGCCGGCGACTCGACGGTCGTCACCGTGTGTGCCGTGCTCGTCCTGGTCCTGGCCCTCGTGGACGCCGGCGTGGGACTCGTGAGCCGGTGGTACTCGGCACGCATCGGTGAGGGGCTCATCTTCGACCTGCGCACCCGGGTGTTCCGGCACGTCGAGAGCCAGCCCCTGGCGTTCTTCACCCGCACGCAGACCGGTGCCCTGATCTCGCGGCTGAACTCCGACGTGATCGGGGCCCAGCAGGCGTTCACGTCCACGCTCGGCGGGGTCGTGGGCAACGTCATCACGCTGACGGTGATCCTGGTCGCGATGTTCGCGCTCTCGTGGCCGATCACCGTGATCAGCCTGATCCTGCTGCCCCTGTTCCTGATCCCCGCCCGGTACATGGGTCGGCGGCTGCAGGCCCAGACCCGTGAGCAGATGCAGCTCAACGCCGACATGAGCTCGATGATGACCGAGCGCTTCAACGTGTCCGGGGCCCTCCTGGTCAAGCTGTTCGGCCGACCGGAGGAGGAGGCGACGAACTTCGCCGGCAAGGCCAGCCGGGTGCGCGACATCGGGGTGGAGATCGCGATGTCGAACCGGTACTTCTTCACCGCCCTGACTCTGGTCGCCTCGGTGGCCACGGCCATCGCGTACGGCGTGGGCGGCAACCTCGTCATCGACGGGACGCTGACGATCGGGACCCTGCTGGCGATCACCGCGCTGCTGGCCCGGCTCTACGGCCCGCTGACCGCACTGAGCAACGTCCGTGTGGACGTGATGACCGCCCTGGTCTCCTTCGAACGCGTCTTCGAGGTCCTCGACCTGGAGCCGCTGGTCCGCGAGGCGCCCGGGGCCGTCGACATCCCCGCAGGTCCGACAGCTGTCGAGCTGCGCGACGTGCACTTCACCTACCCCGGTGCGGACGAGGTCTCGTTGGCCTCGCTGGAGTCCGTGGCCCGCCCGGACTCCCGGGGGCGTGGCGAGCCGGTGCTCACCGGGGTGGACTTCCGGATCGAGCCCGGGCAGATGGTGGCGCTGGTGGGCCCGTCGGGTGCCGGGAAGTCGACGATCACCAGCCTCGTGACCCGGCTGTACGACGCGACCTCGGGTGCGGTCCTGGTCGGGGGCGTCGACGTCCGCGACGCCACGCTGGCCAGCCTCTCGGACACGATCGGGGTCGTCACCCAGGACTCGCACATGTTCCACGACTCCATCCGCGGCAACCTGGTGTACGCCCGACCCGGTGCCACCGACGACGAGCTGGTGGCCGCCTGTCGCGACGCGCAGATCGGAGAGCTGCTGGCCGCACTGCCCGACGGGCTGGACACCGTCGTGGGGGAGCGGGGCTACCGGCTGTCCGGTGGGGAGAAGCAGCGGCTGGCCATCGCCCGCCTGCTGCTCAAGGCCCCGCACGTCGTGGTCCTCGACGAGGCGACCGCCCATCTGGACTCCGAGAGCGAGGCCGCTGTCCAACGTGCCCTGGCCACCGCACTGGCAGGGCGAACCTCGCTGGTGGTGGCCCATCGGCTGTCCACGATCCGCGCGGCCGACCAGATCCTGGTCATCGACGCGGGGCGCGTGGTCCAGCGGGGGACCCACGACCAGCTGCTGGCCGCGGGCGGGCTGTACGCGGACCTGTCGCGAACCCAGTTCGGGGCCGACATCGATTCGGACGCCGCCGACATCGACCTGGCCTACTCCTGAGCCGCACCCGATGCCCACGACTGCCAGGTCGACCCCGTGGCCGGCCCGATGAGGCTCCGGGGATCGGTCGTGATCCCCGAGTCCGAGTTGGCCTGGCGCTTCTCCCGGGCATCGGGCCCAGGCGGTCAGGGCGTGAACACGACCGACTCCCGCGTCGAGCTGTTGTTCGATGTGGCCACGTCCCCGTCGCTGAGCCCGCCACTTCGGGCCCGGGCCCTCGCCCGGTTGGCAGGCCGACTGTCCGACGGCGTCCTCTCGGTCACGTCCTCGGAGCAGCGATCCCAGCTGCGCAACCGCGAGGAGGCGCAGCGCCGGATGGCCGCGATCCTGTCGGAGGCGATCGCACCCCCGCCCAGGGCGCGCCGGGCGACCAGGCCGACGCGGGGCTCGGTCGAGCGACGTATCGCCGGCAAGCGCCGTCGAGCCGAGGTCAAGCGCCTGCGCCGCCCGGACGATGGCCGGTAGGCGGGCCGGGCAGGCACCTCAGAGGGCCCGCAGCGACCCACCATCGATCGGGATGAGGCTCCCGGAGATGTAGGAGGCCGCCGGGCTGAGCAGGAAGGCGGCCAGCCGTCCGAACTCGGCCGGGTCGCCGTACCGGCCCAGGGGGATCGCGGCCTCGTTGCGCCGCCGGGCCGCCTGGGCGTTGCCGTGGGAGGCGTCCAGGGAGATCGTCCGGTCGGTGGCGATCCGGCCGGGCAGCACGCCGTTGACCCGGATCCCGCGGGGACCGAGCTCGTCGGCGAAGTCCTTGACGAGCATGGCCAGGCCGGGCCGCAGTCCGTTGCTGGCGGTGAGCCCGGGGATCGGTGACTTGGCGGAGGTCGACAGGACGGCGACCAGCGAGGCGCCCGAGCCGGCAGGGGCGTCGGGGTCGACGGTGGCCGCGGAGGCCACCGCCCGCAGCATCCGGACCGCGCCGAGGTGGACGGACTCGAAGGACGCGCGCCACTGCTCGTCGGTGAGCGTCATCGGGGTCCCGGTGGCCGGCCCCCCCACGCTGACCAGGGCGCCGTCGAGTCGCCCGAACCGCCCGACCGTGCCGGCCACCAGGCGTTCGGCCGCGTCCGGATCGGCGAGGTCTGCCGCGATGGCCACCGCGTTCTGGCGGCCCAGCCGATCGACGGCGCTGGCGAGCTCCTCGTCACCCCGGGCGCAGAGGACCACGCTGGCCCCCTCGGCCACGAGCACCTCCGCGGTCGCCAGGCCGAGGCCTCGTGAGGCGCCGGTGAGCAGGTACGTACGCCCAGCAAGTCCGAGGTCCATGTCGGCATTCTGCTCCCGCCCGGGCTGCTGACGGTGGAGCCGCTCCGACAGCCCCGCCCCCGACCGGGCGGGTGCCCCCACGATCCGTCCGGATCTCGGATCGTTGGCGGTCGCCACGACGGACGAACCTCGAAACGGGCCGCGCGATAGTGGACCGCACCGGCGGCGGGGCGGCGGCGGACGGGCGGGGGCGGGACGGGCGGCTGCGGCGGTCAGGGGGTGGGGGTCCAGCGGGGGGCCGGGGTGGGGGGGCGGCCGCAGGACGGCTGGACCTCGAGGTGCGTGCGCAGCAGGGGCACCCAGGACGTCGGGAGGTCCGGGCCGCGGACCTCCGCGAGGAGCCGGTCGGGATCATCGCAGTGGGCAAGCTCGACCTGCAGGGGTGCCAGCCCCGTGTACCCGGTGAGGGCGCGCACGTGCGCCTCCGCGACCTGCTCCGGCTCCCCGAGGGTGCTGAAGCCGCGCAGGCCGGCGCCGGTGGTGCGCCCAGTCCGGGCCTGGGTCATCAGGTCCGCGGCGCTGGCCCCGTCGAGCCGGCCGTGCAGGGCTCCGACCGGCAGGAGCAGGGTCGTCGGGGCGAACCGGTGTCCTCCCAGGTGCGTGCACGTCAGCACCCGATCCCGGTGCGGCGCCGCGCCACAGCGCATCCGCGAGGCGACCGCCCTCGTGCCCGCAGCACCGATCGCGGCGGCCGTTGGCGCACACCAGCAGCAGCGGATCCGGGTCAGGATCGCCCCACTCCCGATGCGATCCGGCGGCGATCCCCGACAGGTCCCAGCCGGCCACGACCTCGGGACTCGCGATCCGCCCGACGCGCAGGGTGGGGGTTCCGGTGGCGTATCCGACCCACACGCGGACGCCGGCGCCGTCGATCGGTTCCGGCTCCTTGGGATCGCCGCCCGCGCCGAGGGTGGAGCGTGAACGACGGCCAGCGGTGGCCGCCGGAGTGATTCCCGGATCCGCCCGTCGGCCCCGGGCCATCAGGACCCGCACGCCGTGCCCGCTGCGTGTCAGTGCCGCGTCGCCCCAGCCGAGGGCATGCTCGACGGCGACCCAGACATCCGCCCGAGGGGCGCTGCCCGCCATCGGTTCGCCGGTCGCGCGAGACGCGTCACAGCACCGGGGCCCACCAGGACCATGGTCCTGGGCAGGCACCCCGGCGTCGGTCACACCCGTGCCGACACCGCGGCCGGCGCCGTGGTGCAGGGCGCTCCCGAGCCGTCACGGCGGCTGTCGGGCTCTGGCAGGTCGATCGGCTCACCGCTGCCGCTGGCCGCTGCTACCGGCCAGGTCGCGACCCACCCACGGCGCAGCACGTCCTCACCCTTGAGGAAGCGGTGCGCGCGGACGCCACCGGTGGCCCGGCCCTTGCCCGGGAAGACCTCGCCGAGCGTCACCTTCAACGACCCGCCGGCGTCGATCAGGGCGGCGGAGTCCGAGGCGAGGGTCACCACGACGCCGGCCGATCCCGGGCTCCAGACCCCGAGGGCGATCACCTGCGCGCCGCCGGCCAGCTTGATCCCGGCCATCCCCCCGGCGGCACGGCCCTGCGGCCGGACTGATGCGGCCGGGAACCGCAGCAGCTGCGCGTCGTCGGCGAGCAGCACGATCTCGTCCTCGTCGGCGACCGGCAGGGCCCCCACGACGACGTCGCGGTCGGCCAGCCTGATGACCTCCCACGCGTCCCGGTTGGGCGCCGGCTCGTCGGCGACCCGCTTGATGACCCCGGAGGCTGTCGCCAGGGCCAGGGTGGGAGCACCGGGGAGCAGGCTCGTCAGGCCGATCACGGACTCGCCCCGCTCCAGGGTCAGGAAGGCCCCCAGGGGTGCCCCACCGGCCAGGCTCACCGGGCCGGCGGTGCCCGGGAGGCTGGGGAGCTCCTGCACGTGGGCCCGGACGACCCGTCCGGCCGTGGTGACCACCCCGACATGGCCGCGGACCGTCGCGCTGGCACGGGCCACGACCACGTCGTGCGTCCCGCGCGGGCCCGGCGCGGGACGTGGACCGTCCGGGTCATCCGACTCGGGGAGTGCGCGGCGGGCGATGAGCCCGGTGCTGGACAGCAGCACCTCGCAGGGGTCGTCGGAGAGCTCCAGCGGAGCTGCGGCGGCGGCACCGCGCACGGGAGCAGGCCCCTCCAGCAGGACGGTGCGTCGCGGGGTCGCGTGCGCTGCGGCCACCTCGGCCAGCTCTGCGGAGACCAGGTCCTTCAGCGCGCCCGGGTCGTTGAGCAGGCGGTCGAGCTCGGCGATGGTGCGGTTCAGGTCGTCGCGCTCGGACTCGAGCTCGATCCGACTGAACTTCGTGAGGCGGCGCAGCGGCATCTCGAGGATGTAGTTGGCCTGCACCTCGGAGAGGTCGAACACGCTCATCAGGCGAGCCCGGGCAGCGGCGGTGTCGTCACTGGATCGGATCACCGCGATGACCTCGTCGATGTCGAGGATGGCGATCAGCAGGCCGTCGACCAGGTGCAGCCGGTCGGCTGCCCTGGTGCGCCGGAACTGGCTGCGCCGGCGCACGACCTCGAGGCGGTGGGCGAGGTACACCTCGAGCAACCGCTTGAGCCCCAGGGTCTGCGGCTGGCCGTCCACGAGGGTGACGTTGTTGATCCCGAAGGACTCCTCCAGCGGCGTGAGCCGGTACAGCTGGTCGAGGACCGCCTCGGGCACGAACCCGCTCTTGAGCTCGATGACCAGGTGCAGCCCCTTCTCGCCGTCGGTCAGGTCGGTGACGTCGGCGATGCCGGTGATCTTCTTGGCGTTGTAGAGCTCGCGGATCTTCTCGATGACCTTCTCCGGGCCGACGTTCCACGGCAGCTCGGTGATGACCAGCCCGGACCGGCGGGCGGTGACCTGCTCGACCCTGGCCGTGGCGCGCATCCGGAACGTCCCGCGACCGGTGTGGTAGGCGTCGCGGACCCCGTCGAGTCCGACGATCCGCCCGCCGGTCGGCAGGTCGGGCCCCGGCACGAAGCGCATGAGGTCGTCGGTCGTGGCCTGCGGGTGGGCAAGCAGGTGCCGGGCGGCGGCGATCACCTCACCGAGGTTGTGCGGGGCCATGTTCGTGGCCATGCCCACGGCGATGCCCGACGCGCCGTTGACGAGCAGGTTCGGGTAGGCCGCCGGCAGCACGACCGGCTCGAGCTCGCGCCCGTCGTAGTTGGGGGCGAAGTCGACGACCTCCTCGTCGAGGCCGGCGACCATCGGCAGGGCGGCAGGATCCATCCGGCACTCGGTGTAGCGGTAGGCGGCCGGGCCGTCGTCGAGGGACCCGAAGTTGCCGTGGCCGTCGACCAGCGGCATCCGCAGCGAGAACGACTGGGCCATCCGGACCAGGGCGTCGTAGATCGCGGCGTCACCGTGGGGGTGCAGCTTGCCCATGACCTCGCCGACGACCCGGGCGCTCTTGACGTGCGCACGGTCGGGGCGCAGGCCCATCTCGTTCATCGTGTAGAGGATCCGGCGCTGCACCGGCTTGAGCCCGTCGCGGGCATCGGGCAGCGCACGGGAGTAGATGACCGAGTAGGCGTACTCGAGGAACGAGCCCCGCATCTCGGTGGTGATGTCGATGTCGACGATCTGGTCAGCGACGGGCTCGCTGGGCGGTGGTGTGCGACGGGCCATGGTGCTCCTTGGTTCCGGCAGGCCCACATTGTCGCCGACGTCGGGCCCGACCGGGTCGACCGACGTGCCGGGCGCCGCCTAGGGTGGTCCCCGTGCCCTCCGAGTACCCGGCCCACTGGGAGGCCGACGTGGTGCTCCGGGATGGACGGCCCTGCCATGTGCGCCCGATCCGGCCCGACGACGCGGGTCGACTCGTCGAGTTCCACTCCCGGCTCTCGGCCGAGACCATCTACTTCCGCTTCTTCGCCCCCTACCCGGAGCTCTCCGACCGGGACGTCTCGCGGTTCGTGAACGTCGACTACACCGACCGGGTCGCCCTGGTGGCCACCGAGGCCGGGGAGCTGATCGCCGTCGCCCGCTTCGACCGGCTGAACCCCAGGGACGCCGAGGTGGCCTTCGTGGTTCGTGACGACCACCAGAGCCGGGGCCTGGGCGCGGTCCTCCTCGAGCACCTCGCGGCCGCGGCCTGGGAGACCGGCCTGCGCCGGTTCGTCGCGGAGGTGCTGCCCAACAACCGCCGGATGCTGGGCACGTTCCGCGAGGCCGGCTACGTCGTCAGCCAGCGGATGGAGGACGGGGTGTTCCACCTCACCTTCGACCTGGAGCCCACCGAGAAGGTGCTGGACGTCCGGGCCGCGCGCGAGCACCGCAGCGAGGCCCGTTCCGTCGAGCGACTGCTCAACCCCGTGGGGGTGGCCGTCATCGGCGCCTCCCGGACCCCGGGTCGCATCGGCCACGAGCTGCTGCGCCACCTGCGCGACTACGGCTCCCACGGCCCGCTGTACGCCATCCACCCGGAGGCGGACTCGATCCTGGGGGTGCCCGCGTACCCGCACATCACCGACATCCCGCAACCGGTGGACCTCGCCGCGGTCGCCGTCCCGGCAGACGCCGTCCTGCCGGTGGTGGCCGAGTGCGCCGCGGCCGGGGTCAGCGGGCTGGTCGTGGTGTCCGCGGGCTTCGCCGACACCGCCACCGACGAGGGACGTGCCCGCCAGCGCCAGCTGGTCCGCACGGCCCGCGAGTCCGGGATGCGTGTTGTCGGGCCGAACTGCCTCGGGATCATCAACACCGACCCGCGCGTGAGCCTGAACGCGAGCCTGTCGCCCCTGGTCCCGGGGCGTGGTCGGGTGGGGCTGTTCTGCCAGTCCGGGGCGCTGGGGGTGACGGTCCTGGAGACGGTCGCCCGTCGCGGGCTGGGGCTGAGCAGCTTCGTGTCGGCCGGCAACCGGGCCGACGTGTCGGCCAACGACCTCCTGCAGTACTGGGAGGCCGACACCGCGACCAGCCTGATCCTGCTGTACCTGGAGAGCATCGGCAATCCCCGCAAGTTCACCCGGATCACCCGGCGGCTGAGCCGCACGAAGCCCGTCGTGGCGGTGCGCAGCGGCCGCTACACGCAGACCCTGCCCCTGGGCCACCACGTGCGCCGGACCACCCTGCCACCGGGTGCGGTGGACGCGGTGTTCGAGCAGAGTGGGGTGATCCAGACCTCGTCGCTGGGTGAGCTGTTCGACGTCGCGGCCGTGCTGGCCTACCAGCCGCTGCCGCGTGGGGACCGGGTCGCGGTCGTCGGCACGTCGGCGGCCCTCGAGATCCTGGCCGCGGACGCGATCGAGTCGGTGCGGATGACCGTGGCCTACGGCCATCCGAGCCTGCCGCAGTCCGCGCCCGCCGCCGAGATCGCCGCCGGCCTGCGCGGCGCGACGGAGCACACGGCCTGCGATGCGGTGGTGTTCGTGCACATCCCCAGCGTCGGTGCGGACCAGGCCGAGGTCCACGCCGCCATCACCGACGTGAGCATGGACTCGAACAAGCCGATCGTGGCGGTCATGCCCGCGGCGGACGGCACCGGGCTGATCCCGGCCGGGATGGGGCTGCTCCCGGTCAGCGGGCCCGACGGCCGACCCGAGCACGGTTCGGTGCCCACCTTCTCCAACGTCGAGGACGCGGTCCACGCCCTGGCCCTGGTGCGCGGGTACGCCCGTTGGCGCGACGCCGAGCACGTGGACGTGCCCGTGTTCCCGGACGTGGATCCCGAGCGAGCGGGCGAGCTGGTGGCCGAGTGGCTGGCCGAGGCCAGGCGGGACTCGACCGCCGTCCTGCTCGAGGACTCCGAGGATCCCGACGCGATGGACCCGACCGCCCCGGGGATCGACCTCACCTCCGACCAGGTCGCCCAGCTGCTGGCCTGCTACGGGATCCGGGTCTGGCCGGTGCGCCCAGTGCACTCCGAGGAGCAGGCGGTGGCGGCGGCGGAGGATCTCGGCTACCCCGTGGTGCTCAAGACGACGGCCCCGTGGCTGGCCCACCGGGTAGACCTGGGCAGCGTCCGGCTGAACCTCGAGTCCGAGCGGGCCGTGCGCGGGGCGTACCTGTCGATGGTCGCGCAGCTCGACGAGATGGCCGGCCACCGGCTGGTCGTGCAGTCGATGGCCCCGCCCGGGGTGGCCACCCTGGCGGGGGCGGTCGACGATCCGCTGTTCGGCCCGGTCGTGCGCTTCGGCGTCGGCGGTGTCGCCTCGGAGCTGCTGGGTGACCACGCGTACCGGATCCCGCCGCTGAGCATGGCCGAGGCGCGCCGCCTGGTTGCTGCCCCCAAGGCCGCACCCCTGCTGCGCGGCTACCGTGGCGCCGACCCGGTCGACGTGGAGTCGCTGTGCCAGATCATCGCGCGCCTGGGGCTGCTGGTCGACGAGGTGCCCGCCCTGGCCTCGCTGGACCTGAACCCGATCATCGTGTCCGGGTCGGGCGCCGCCGTCCTGGGGGCGACGGGCCGGATCAGGATGCAGTGGGAGCGCCTGGACGTGGGGGTCCGTCGGCTGCTCGATGGCTGAGGAACGTGGGAGGATTCTCCGGTGAACCCGACGTCGAAGCTGCGCTCTGAGATCTCCGCCTCCGGCTACTACCCGGAGCTGGTCGCCGACACCATGGCCACCGCCCTGGCCGACGAGGAGCCCATCAGCTACGTGATCCAGCACGAGGCCACGTTCGACCGGGAGGAGCTGCGCCGGCACATCTCGCTGCTGCTGCTCACCGGGACGCGGCTGCTGGTGCTGCACATCGACGACTTCCCGCCGGACGAGACCTGTCCGGTGCCCTACGCCTCGGCCAACTCCGAGGCGGTGCGCCTGGCGGACGTGAAGTCGGTGGTCGTGAACCGCATCGTGGGCAACCCGGCCCTGCACAAGCCGGGTGGCCCTGTCCGCGAGGTCATGCTGACGATCGGGTGGGGCGCGGTGTCGCGGCTGGACCTCGAGCCCGCGGGCTGCGGCGACCCCGAGTGCACCGCGGACCACGGCTTCACCGGTGCGGCCTCCAACGACGACTTCTCGGTCCGCGTCTCCGAGGCCGGCGACGGCGCCGACGCCGTGGTCCGGACCCTGGAGTTCGCGACCGCGCTGTCGGCTGCGATCAGCCAGCACGCGCGGTGACGCCGCGGCCGCTGGCCGACCTCCTCCCCGCGGCAGCCCACCTGCTCGGTGTGCCCGGGTTCCGCGGCCACGCGAACCCCCTGGCCGCGACGCTCGGGGATGCGCTGGGCTCTCCACGGCACCTCATCGTCCTGCTGGTGGACGGCCTCGGCGCGCTGCAGCTCGCCGAGCACGCCGCGCTGGCCCCCCGGCTCACGGCCATGACCGAGGTCGGGCCGCTGGCCGCCCCGTTCCCGTCAACGACCTGCGTGTCCCTGACCAGCCTGGGCACCGGTCTCCCGCCCGGGATGCATGGGATCGTCGGCACGTCGTTCCGCCTCGATGACGGCTCGGTCCTGTCCCCCCTGTCGTGGGGGGCCGAGCCCAATCCCATCGCCACCCAGCCCGAGCCCACGGTCCTGGAGAGGGCGGCCGACGCCGGGGTCCTGGTGACCAGCGCCGCACCCGCGGCCCACCGCAGCAGCGGCCTGACGCGGGCCGCGTTGCGCGGTGGGGAGTACCCGGGGGCCGACACCCTGCCCGCGCGCCTGGCCGTGGCCGCGGCCGCGATCAGCCGGGCCCGGGCCGAGCGACGGGCGAGCCTGACCTACGTGTACTGGCCCGACCTCGACAAGGCGGGGCACGTCCACGGCGTGGGATCTGCGGCCTACCGCGCGCAACTGGCGCGCGTGGACTCCCTGGTGGCCGGGCTGCTCGCGCTCGTCACCGGCGACGTGGCGCTGCTGGTGACTGCCGATCACGGGCTGATCGACGTCCCGGACGATCGCCGTGTCGATCTCGAGACCCGCCCGGACCTGCGCCGGGACGTCCGCATCATCCTCGGCGAGCCGAGGGTCCGGCACATCTACACGACACCGGGTCGGGGCGACGCCGTCCGGGCGACGTGGGCCGAGGAGCTCGGGGGCCGCGCGGACGTCCGGACCCGCGCGGAGGTGTCCGACCTGCTCGGACCCGTGGACGACTGGTACGCCGACCGGATCGGGGACGTCGTCGCGATCGCTGCCGACACCTGGGCGCTGACCTCCGACCGTATCGACCGGCTGGTGTCGGGGTTGCGCGGCCAGCACGGCGGGCTGACCGACGCGGAGGTGCTCATCCCGCTGCGTGCCGCGGCCGGCGGCGCACCTCCGGCCGGATGAGGCGCGCCGGTGCCCGGCTACTTGCCGGGGCCGGGACCGAACAGGATGTCGTCGAAGCTGGGCACGCTGGGCTTGCCGGTCTGCCGGTGTGCCGGCGCTGACGGGGTCTGGAACAGCGGGACGTCCTCGGCGTCAGCGGTCGGCCCGGACCCGACCGGCTCCTCGGCGGCATCAGCCCCAGCGTCAGCGTCGGTCGGGGACTCAGCCCCAGCGTCAACGTCGGTCGGCGCCACGTCAGTCGGGACCTCGTCGTCGCGATCCGCGTCGCCCAGCTCGGCGGACTCGCGGACTCGTCGGCGTCGTGGGTGTCGTCGGGCCAGCCGGCCTCGGGATCCTCGGTCCCGGGCCCCGGCCCGGCATCGTCCTGCTCGTCCTCGATGCCGCCCTCCGGCTCGTCCTGGTGCTCGGCATGCCGCTGGCCCCAGGGGGGCAGCGAGGTCAGGACCGCGGGCTCGTCGTCCCCGTCGTCGTCCCCGGCATCCTCCGCGTCGTCGATCGGTGCGACGGTGGCCAGCATCGGCCGGGAAGCCGCCAGGCGCAGCGGGTCCTGCGGATCGATCGCCGAGAGCGACCCTGCGTTGTCGTCGACGACCGTCATGGTGCGGCTGCCGCTGTCGTAGGTCCAGGTGGCCACGTGCGTGTTCGGCGGCAGTGGGAAGGTCGCGATGACGACCCACGTGCCGTCGTCACGGCGCCAGGCGTCCCAGGCGATGTCGGCGGCGTCGACGCCCTCGGCGTGCAGCCGTTCGGAGACGAGGTCGCCGAGCTCGATGTCACCACCGGGGCGGCGCACCTCGGTGGCCTGGGCCTGCTGGGCAACCCACGCCCGCTCGGTCAGGACGGGTCCCTCGAAGCGACGGATGTGCTCGATCGGCAGGCCGCTGGCGGCCGCCACGTCCTCAGCGGTCTGGCCGGAGCGGATCCGGGCCTGGATCTCGCGGGGGCGCAGCATGCCCGCCTGCTCGATCTCGACCTGGCCGATGCGGGCGCGATCGCGGCGCACCGCGGCCTCGATGCGCTCGTCGATCACGACGGACCACTTCTGGCCGTCGTTGCCCGCCAGGATCAGGCGTGTGCCGTCGGGGGACAGTCCATCGAACCTCAACTCGCGCATCGCACTCCTCGCCTCCGCCACGTGGCAACCGTGCACATTGTGCCCCACCCAGGGGCCCGCGGTGGCTGGCGCGGAGCATGTCGGGGAGGATCAGGGGCGTGGATGTGCTGCTCGTCGTGTCGTTCGGCGGCCCCGAGGGCCCCGATGACGTCGTTCCCTTCCTCGAGAACGTCACCCGGGGCCGTGGGATCCCCCGGGAGCGACTGGTGGAGGTGGGGGCCCACTACGCCCACTTCGGGGGTGTCTCGCCGATCAATGCGCTCAATCGCACCCTCGTGGGCGAGATCGTCGCTGAGCTGGCCGGCCGCGGCGAGCAGGTCCCCGTCCTGTGGGGGAACCGCAACTGGGATCCCTACCTGACCGGGGCGCTGCGCGCGGCCCGCGAGCTCGGGGCCACCCGGATCTTCGCATTCCTCACCTCTGCGTACTCGTCGTACTCGGGCTGCCGGCAGTACCGCGAGAACCTGCACGACGCCCTGGCCGAGGTGCAGTCCGAGGACCCCACCTGGGCGCCCGAGGTCCACAAGCTGCGCACCTGCTTCAACCACCCCGGTTTCGTCGACTCGATGGTCGACGCGACCCGGACGAGCCTGGCAGGCCTGCCCGCGGGCAGTCGGTTGGTGTTCACCACGCACTCGATCCCGACAGCAGACGCCGACAGGTGCGACTACGTGGCCCAGCACCGTGACGTCGCGGCGACGATCGCGGCTGCCCTGGGCCGTGGCGACCAGTGGGACCTCGTCTACCAGTCGCGCTCCGGCGCCCCGCACATCCCCTGGCTGGAGCCGGACATCGGTGACCACCTCACGGAGCTGGCCGCGGCCGGGGTCCCCGGGGCGGTCATGGTGCCGATCGGCTTCATCAGCGACCACATGGAGGTCATCTGGGACCTCGACACGATCGCGACCCAGCAGGCACGCGATGCGGGGATCCCGGTCACCCGGGCGGCCACCGCCGGCACCGACCCCCGGTTCATCGCCATGGTCGCCGACCTCCTGGCTGAGTCCCGGGCTGCCGCCGACGGCGTGGCCCGCGTGCCGCGCCCGACCACCGGCGCCCTCGGCCCGCGGGTCGTGCCGTGCGCGCCCGGGTGCTGCCCGAACCCCCGCGGGCCGCGACCTGCCCTCTGCGGGTCCGACTCGTGACCGGCCGCCCGATCGGGCCCGACCTCACGGGTCTCGGTCTCGAGCACGAGCTGCTCGACGTCGCCTGGCGGGCCGCCCGCGCGGCCGGCACCCTGCTCATGGCGGGCCGCGAGGGCGCCCTGACCGTCTCCACGAAGTCGACGCTCACCGACGTCGTGACCCAGATGGACACCGAGGCCGAGGCCCTGGTCGTCGGCACGATCCTGGCCGCTCGGCCGGACGACGGGCTGCTCGGTGAGGAGGGCGCCGATCGCCGGGGCAGCACGGGGGTGCGCTGGATCGTGGACCCGCTCGACGGGACCGTGAACTACCTCTACGGTCTGCCGAGCTGGGCGGTGAGCGTCGCGGCCGAGGTGGACGGTGTCGTCGAGGTGGGGGTGGTGGACGTCCCACTGTTCGCCGAGACCTTCGTCGCGGTGCGCGGCCAGGGCGCCCGACGGGTGCACGGGGCAGCAGCCGAGCGGACCGTCCCGGGGGCGCCCGAGGACCTCAGCCGGGCCCTGGTCGCCACCGGGTTCGGCTACGCGGAGTCCCGTCGGGCCGCACAGGCGCGGGCCCTGACCACCATCCTGCCGGCCGTGCGCGACATCCGCCGGGCGGGTGCAGCGGCGGTGGACCTCTGCTGGACGGCCGCCGGTCGGGTCGACTGCTACTACGAGCGCGGCCTGAACCCGTGGGACTTCGCCGCCGGGGTGCTGGTGGCCACGGAGTCCGGGCTGGTCGCCGGCGGCCCGGGTGCGGGCCCGCCGTCGAGCGAGCTCACCTGGCTCGCGCCGGCACATCTCGCGCCGGCCTTCGCCGAACTGCTCGCCAGGGCCGGCGCCGACCGGGACTGACCCCGGTGCCGTGGGCCGGTCGGGACGGCCGGGGGAGTCAGCCGATCCGGCGCAGGTGCGCGTTGTACCAGTGGGCATTCTGCACGTAGGTGGCCACCGAGGACTCGATCATGCCCGCGGGGACCGCATCGGGCTTGATCCGTGCAGGCACGCCCATGGCCACCGCTCCACTGGGCACCTCGGTCCCCGGCGGGACCAGGGCCTGGGCCGCGACCATCCCGCCCGCGCGAACGACTGCCCGGTGGAGCACCACCGAGCCGGACCCGACGAGGCTGTCATCCTCGATCGTGCATCCCTCGAGGTGGGCCCTGTGACCAACCACACACCGGGCGCCGACCAGTGTGTCCAGGGTGTCGGTGCAGTGCAGGACACTGCCGTCCTGGATCGACGTCTGGGCGCCGATGACCACCCGACCCGTGTCCCCGCGCAACACTGCGGTGGGCCAGATCGACGCCTCCGCCCCCACGGTGACGTCCCCGATGATCACCGCGTCGGGGTGCACGAATGCGGTGGGATGGATCGTCGGGGTGCGCTCCCCGATGGCGTACAGGGCCATCTTGCTCCTCCTCGTGGGCCCAGGGGGCCGTGTCGTGCAACTACCGGGACCATCATGGGGCACAATGCGCTGCGCGGCGTGGGCATAAACTCCCGGGGCTGCACTGTTGTACCGATCCGACGTGATCCCATCATGGGGGGAGTACCAGCATGGCCACCGACTACGACGCGCCGCGCAAGACCGAGGACGACAGTCTTGCCGAGGACAGCATCGAGGAGCTGAAGGCCCGCCGCATCGACAAGGCGGCGTCCACCGTCGACGTCGACGAGACGGAGCTCGCCGAGAACCTCGAGCTGCCCGGGGCCGATCTCTCCGACGAGAGCCTGAGCGTGCGCGTCCTGCCCCGGCAGGCCGACGAGTTCACCTGCGGCCGGTGCTTCCTGGTCCATCACCGCAGCCAGCTCGCGGGTGAGCGGGACGGCATGCCGATCTGCAAGGAGTGCGCTGCCTGACCGCGAGCGCGCACCCGCTGGTGCCGGACCGGTGGCTCAGTCCTCGGTCGACTCGAAGATCTGCCAGACCACGACCTCGATCAACGCGATGGTCGCGGCCATGGTCGCGGCCCACAGCACCTTGGAGACCACCGACGCCTCCCGGCTGTAGACCACGGGAGCGGGCCTGCCCGTACGCGCCTCGTAGCCACGCATCAGGCCCTTGCGGACCGCCCAGGTGGCACCGAGGGTGATCAGCGGACGTGCGGTCTGCAGGGCGGCCCGCGTGGAGCTGACGGCGGGTGCGGTCGCTGTTGTCATGGCGACAGCCTGCCACGGGCCGTCTCGATCGCGCGCGCCAGTCGCTCGGGGTGTCGCGAGGCGATCAGCCACGTCCGGTGCGGGTCCGCCGGGTCGGTCACCTCGACCACCACGGCACCCGGTCCGACCCCCGGGCGCAGCAGCAGGAAGGCCGTCGGATCCCCCTGCGGACCCCGTGCGGTCCGGGCCGCGACGCCGTCGAGGGGCAGCACCCGGCCGGTGGACTCCCACTCGATCGCGGCCCGACCGGCGCGCAGCCGGTGCTCGGTGACCTGGACCGGTGCTGCGCTGCGGGTCACCAGGATCGCGGCGATCAGGCCCGCACCCAGGGCCACCAGCCAACCGGTCAGGGCGCCCAGCGAGCTGCCGTAGGCGATCGCCAGGGCCGCGATGGTCCCGATCAGCAGGATCCAGACGACCGGCCCGGGCCACAGCCGCTCGCTGTAGGCGGGCGGGGGGGCGGCATCGCGGGAGGTCACGCGGCAACTCTGGCACCCCCACCCCCAGCGCACCGAACCCAGGGTCCCGGGCAACCCCACCGGACCGGCACCGGGATCCCGATGGGTAGGGTCGTGATCGTGATGGAGCCCCAGCCGATCGGCCCGGGGACGACTCCTGGGCCCGAGGCGATCATCCCGCCGCGCAGCCCCGAGGCCGTCCCGCCCGGAACGATGATCGCCTCCCACTACCGGCACTGCTTCGGCTGCGGGTCCGAGCATCCCGCCGGCCTGCACATGCAGGTCCAGGCCGGGGAGGGGCTGACCCTGACCGCGTCGTTCGAGGTCGGCCCGGCCCATCAGGGGGCCCCCGGGCTGGCCCACGGCGGCCTGCTGACGGCCGCGGTCGACGAGGTGCTCGGTGCGGTGAACTGGTTGCTGATGCGTCCGGCGGTGACCGCCCGGCTGGAGACCAACTTCGTGCGACCGGTGCCGGTGGGCTCCGTCCTGGACTTCCACGCGCGGATCACCGGCGTCTCGGGCCGCAAGGTGTACACGGCAGCCATCGGTCGACTCGGGCCGGACGGACCGATAGCCGTGACCGCGTCGGCCCTGTTCATCCAGGTCGAGATCGGCCACTTCCGCTCCCACGGGCGGTCCACCGAGGTCGCCCTGGCCATCGCCGACGGCGACGCCGGCCCACCGGCCGAGATGAACCCATGACCGACGTCCTGATCTCCCGCCTGGACCCCGGGGTCCCGATCCCGTCCTACGAGCACCCGGGGGATGCCGGCGCGGACCTCGTGACCACCGTGGACGCCGTCCTGGCCCCCGGGCAGCGGGCGCTGCTGCCCACCGGGATCGCCATCGCGCTGCCCGAGGGCTACGCGGCCTTCGTGCACCCTCGCAGCGGCCTGGCCGCCCGGTACGGGGTGTCGCTGGTGAACGCGCCCGGGACCGTGGACGCCGGCTACCGGGGCGAGATCAAGGTCAGCGTGATCAACCTCGATCCGGTGACGCCGGTGGTGTTCCACCGAGGTGACCGGATCGCCCAGCTCGTGATCCAGGAGGTGGTCCGGGCGCGCTTCCACGAGGTCGAGAACCTGCCCGGCTCGGCGCGTGGGTCCGGCGGCTTCGGTTCCACGGGCGGCCACGCCGCGGGGTAGCCTGTGGGGCCTGTGCACCACGTGACTGGAGGCTTCCATGGCCCTGTTCAAGCGCCGCTCCACGCCGGAGGGCGTCGAGGACCTCGACGAGGCGGCGGAGCTCCCCGCCGTCGTCGACGAGGACGCGGCCGACGCCCCTGAGCCGTCCCAGGTGGGGAACCCGGGCGACGCCCCGGAGGGCGCCTCGGCCTTCGACCGCTCGTCGGGACCCTTCGACGAGTCCGAGGCGGACCTGGCCGACCAGGACATCCCCCGACTGGACCTCGGGTCGCTGCTCATCCCCGGCCTGCCGGGCATCGGGGTGCAGGTGGAGGCCGACCCGAACACACAGCAGGTCCGGGCCGTCACCGGTGTTGGCGAGGGAGCTGCCGTGCAGCTCCAGGCGTTCGCCGCGCCGCGCTCGGAGGGCCTGTGGGACGAGATCCGGGCGGAGATGCTCGCCGAGCTCGCCGAGACAGCCGGTGCCCGGGTCGCCCAGGGGGAGGGGGCCTTCGGCCCGGAGGTCCGCGGCACCCTGCCGGCCCGCACGCCCGAGGGTGCGCAGGTCACCCAGCCCGTCCGGTTCGTCGGCATCGACGGCCCGCGGTGGTTCCTGCGCGCGGTGTTCCTCGGCCGCGCCGCCGTGGAGCCGGATCCCGAGGATGCCCTGCACCAGTTGGTGCGCCAGACGATCGTGGTACGGGGCTCCTCGGCCATGGCACCCCGCGACCCCCTTCCGCTGCGCCTGCCGGAGCAGCCCGTGACCGCCGAGGAGGATGCGCTCGACGAGCCGGGGGACGATCCGGACGGGGCCGACGAGCGCTTCGCCGACCTCGATCCGTTCGAACGCGGCCCGGAGATCACCGAGATCCGCTGACGCGTGCAGGCCCCGACCGCCGCGCGGAGTCCGCGGTTCGTCCGGTGGCGGGGATCGCAGCTACCCTTGTGACGTGTCGACGAGGCCCAGCGTGATCCAGCGGATCGGCGCGAGCCTGGCCAAGAGCAAGTCCGCCCAGCACGCCGAGGACCTCCAGGGCTCGGTCACGGCCGTCGGCGCCACCCCGATCAGCCGGTGCGTTCGCGGGGAGGAGTCGACCGTCTCGGGAGTCCTGAGGTCGGTGACGCTGCGGCCCCGGGAGACCGTGCCGGCAGTGGAGGCGGAGCTGTACGACGGGTCCGGGCAGGTCAAGCTCGTGTGGCTCGGGCGTCGCCAGATCCTGGGGATCACCCCGGGCCGCTCGATCGTCGTCACCGGCAGGATCACCTGCAACGAGACCGACCCGACCATCTTCAACCCGCGCTACGAGCTGCGTGCCGGCGCCGGGTCCGCATGAGCACCGAGCCGGGGGACCGTGGGTCGGGGTCCATGAGCGCCGGGGGCGCCGAGGCACTCGGCGTCGACCGGGCGATGCTCGACCAGGCCATCGGCGGGTGGCGCGGGATGGTGGACTCCGGGCTCCCAGCGGCGGTCTTCGTCGTGGCCTACCTGGTCACATCGCAGCAGCTTCGGCCATCGGTCATCGCGGCCCTGGTCGCCGGCCTGGTCATCGCCATCGTGCGCCTGGCGCGCCACGAGTCGCTCCAGCAGGTCGTGGCAGGCTTCTTCGGCGTGGCGATCTCGGCGTTCGTCGCGACCAGGACCGGCCGCGCCGAGAACTACTTCCTCATCGGCATCCTGATCAACGTGGCCTACATGCTGGCCTACGCGATCTCGTGCATCGTCCGCTGGCCGCTGCTCGGGGTGATCATCGGCTACCTGCGCGGGGACGCCACAGGCTGGCGGGCCGATCCGCGCCAGTACCGCGCCTATGCCACGGCGTCGTGGATCTGGGTGGCGATGTTCGGGCTGCGGCTGGTGATCCAGCTGCCGATGTACTTCGCCGGTGCGGTCGGCATGCTCGGCGTGGCCAAGCTCGCGCTGGGCTGGCCGCTGTTCCTGCTCGCGGCCTACCTGAGCTACCGGATCATCCATCCGGTCCTCAGGGCCGTCGACGCCGAGGCCGACGTCCTCGAACCGTCCACCGGGCTGGAGCCCGAGTCCGCCTGACCGCGACGCACCGCGTCCCTGCTCAGTGGGACAGCAGCGCCTGGATGGCCTCCTCCTGATCCGGGGCGGAGACGAAGAGCAGCTCGTCGCCGGCCTCCAGCGGATCGTCGGGGCTGGGCGCGATCACCTGCAGGCTGCGCAGGATGGCCACGAGCGAGGTGTCGGGCGGCCACTGGACATCGCCGACACGCTGGCCGACGACGGGGGAGTCAGCCCCCAGGGTCAGCTCGACCAGGTTGGCGTTGCTCTGCCGGAAGGTGAACAGCCGGACGAGATCACCGACTGTGACTGCCTCCTCGACGAGTGCTGAGAGCATCTGCGGCGTCGACACGGCGACGTCCACGCCCCAGGCCTCGTTGAACAGCCACTCGTTCTTCGGGTGGTTCACCCGGGCGACCACGCGCGGGACACCGAACTCGGTCTTGGCCAGCAGGGAGACGACGAGGTTGACCTTGTCGTCACCGGTGGCTGCCACGACCACCTGGCAGGTCTGCAGCTGCGCCTCCTCGAGGGCGGAGACCTCGCAGGCGTCGGCGCACAGGACATGGGCCCCCTCGACCACGCCGACGCGCGCGATGTCGGCCTCCTTGTCCACCAGCAGGATCTCGTGGCCGTTGTGGATCAGCTCACGTGCGATGGCCCGTCCGACCTTGCCGGCTCCTGCGATGCAGACCCTCATCAGTGTCCCTCCGGCGCGGCCTGAAAGATCTCCTGGATGCGTTCCTCGTCGTCGCGCCGGAGCAGCACGTGAACGATGTCACCGTCCTGGAGCACGGTGTCGCGGGTGGGCAGGACGGCGACCCCGAACCTCGTGAGGAACGCGATCCGGGCCCCGGTCGTGTCCTGGAGCTCGTGCACGAGCCTGCCGACCCAGTCGGGGTGCACGGCCATCTCCGCGAGGGCGATCGTCCCGCTGGGATCGGTCCACTCCTCCTGGGCCCCGCGGGGGAGCAACCTGCGGAGCATCTGGTCCGTGGACCACGACACGCTGGCCACGGTCGGGATGCCCAGGCGCTGGTAGACCTCCGCGCGACGGGGGTCGTAGATCCGGGCGACCACGTTGCCCACGCCGAACGTCTCGCGCGCAACCCGGGCAGCGATGATGTTCGTGTTGTCCCCGCTGCTGCAGGCTGCGAAGGCCTGGGCGTGGGCGATGCCGGCCTCCATCAGGGTGTCCCGGTCGAAGCCGATCCCCACGACGGTGCTGCCGCCGAAGTCCGGTGAGAGCTTGCGGAACGCCTCGGGGTCCATGTCGACGACAGCGACCGAGTGGCCCTGCCGGTCCATGGTCTGCGCGAGGGCGGAACCGACTCGGCCGCATCCGAGGATCACGATGTGCACGGTCGGAACGCTACACGCGGCCCATGGGAGTCCGCACTGTGCGTAGCATTCACCCACGTGGGAACCTTCTCCGACGCCTCCAAGCGGGTGCTCTTCGGTCGTGCGCTGCACACGAACCAGCTGGGCGAGACCCTGCTGCCCAAGCGCATCGCGCTGCCGGTGTTCGCCTCGGACGCGCTGTCGTCGAACGGCTACGCCACGCAGGAGATCCTGCTGGTGCTCTCCCTCGGCGGGTACGCCCTGTTCCAGTACGCGCCCTGGGTGGCGGCCGCGGTCATCGTCGTCTTCCTCGTCGTGGTCCTGTCCTACCGGCAGAACGTGCACGCCTATCCCTCCGGGGGTGGGGACTACGAGGTCGTCTCGACGAACCTGGGGCCCCGCTGGGGGGTCTTCGTCGCCAGCGCACTGATGGTCGACTACGTGCTCACCGTGGCGGTGTCCATCTCCTCTGCGGTGGCCAACGCCGCATCGGCGATCCCGTGGATGGGCCAGCACAGCGTCCTGATCGCGGTCGGGCTGACGATCCTGTTGGCGCTGGTCAACCTGCGCGGGGTCCGGGAGTCGGGGACCGCCTTCGCCGTGCCCACCTACGCCTTCATCTTCGCCATCTTCTCGATGCTGCTCTGGGCGGCCGTCCGGATGTTCCGCGGGGAGGTCCTGCTGGCCGAGTCCGCCGGCTGGGAGATCAAGCCGGAGGCCACCTACGCGGGAGCGGCACTCGTCTTCCTGATCGCCCGCGCGTTCTCGTCGGGCACCACGGCCCTGACCGGCATCGAGGCGATCAGCAACGGGGTGCCGGCCTTCCGCAAGCCCAAGAGCAGGAACGCGGCCACCACGCTGGCCATGCTGGGCGCCATCGCGATGACGATGTTCGGCGGGATCACCTGGCTGGCCGTGGTCACGAAGGTGAAGGTGGCCGAGACCACCGAGGACCTGATCGGGATGCCCCCGGGCACCGAGCAGAAGACGGTCATCGCCCAGGTCGCCCAGGCCGTGTTCTCCAACTTCACGCCGATGTTCGTCTTCGTGTCCGTCGTGACCGCGCTGATCCTGGTGCTGGCGGCCAACACCGCCTTCAACGGGTTCCCGGTCCTGGGATCCATCCTGGCGCGCGACGGGTACCTGCCGCGCCAGCTGCACACCCGTGGCGATCGGCTGGCCTTCAGCAACGGCATCGTCACGCTGGCGGGGCTGGCCGGCATCCTGATCTACATCTACGAGGCCAACGTCTCCGCCCTGATCCAGCTGTACATCATCGGCGTGTTCGTCTCCTTCACCCTGAGTCAGCTCGGGATGATCAAGCACTGGAACCGGCACCTGGCCGACGAGCGTGACCCCGCCGAGCGTGGCCGGATGCGGCGCAAGCGCCTGGTGAATGCGGTCGGGTTCTGCATGACCGGCACGGTGCTGGCGATCGTCCTGGCCACGAAGTTCGCCCAGGGTGCGTGGATCGTGGTCATCGCGATGCCCTTGCTGTTCCTGCTCATGGAGTCGATCCGCAAGCACTACGACCGGGTCTCGGTCGAGCTCGTCGCAGGTGACGACGAGAACGTCACGCTGCCCAGTCGGGTGCACGCGATCGTCCTGGTCTCCAAGATCCACAAGCCGACCCTGCGGGCCCTGGCCTATGCCCGCGCGACCCGGCCGACCGTGCTCGAGGCGGTAACGGTGGATGTCGACGACGACGCCACCGCCCGGCTGATCCACGACTGGGAGCGCCGGGGGATCCCGGTGGCGCTCAAGGTCCTGGACTCGCCCTACCGCGAGATCACCCGGCCGGTCGTGGAGTACGTCCGTGGGCTCAACCGCAGCTCGCCGCGCGACCTGGTCTGCGTCTACGTGCCCGAGTACGTGGTCGGGCACTGGTGGGAGCAGCTGCTGCACAACCAGAGCGCCCTTCGCCTCAAGACCCGCCTGCTGTTCACGCCCGGGGTGATGGTCGTCAGCGTGCCGTGGCAGCTGCTGTCCAGCGAGCGGATCGCCGACGAGCCCGAGGCGCAGGGACCCGGGGCACTGCGCCGCGGCGAGCCGGACGCGGAGACGGCCGAGGCCTTCGTGGCCGGCGAGATGGGGGCCCGGTCATCGCCCCGGTAGCCGGTGGCGGCATGGCCGTGGGCGACGAGGTCGAGGTCGAGGTGGGCCCTGTGGCCCACGGTGGCCACTGCGTCGCCCGGCACGACGGCCAGGTGCTCTTCGTCCGCCACGCCCTGCCCGGGGAGCGGGTTCGGGTGCGGGTCACCTCCATCGGGCGCAGGGGCAGGTTCGCCCGAGCCGACGCTGTGCAGGTCGTGCGCGGCAGTGCCGACCGACGCGAGGCGCCGTGCCCGGTCGCGGGTGCGTGCGGTGGCTGTGACTGGCAGCACGCCACGCCCGAGGCCCAGCGCCGGCTCAAGACCGCCGTCGTCCGCGAGGCGATGGCCCGGTTCGCCGGCATCGACCTGCCCGAGTCGTTCCAGGTGGAGGAGGTCCTGGACCCGGACGGATCCACCGCAGTCGATGCGTCCGCCGACGGGCTGGGATGGCGCACCCGGGGAGCGCTGGGCGTGGACCCCCGCGGGCTGGCCGGGTTCCTGGGCCACCGCTCGCACCGCGTCGTCGTCGCCGGGCAGTGCCTGCAGCTGCACCCGCGGCTGGCCACCCTCGACCTGTTCACCAGGACGTGGCCGGCGGGCACCCGGGTCGGGTTCGTCGCGCCGTCCGTGGGGCGGGCCCTGGCGTTCCCGGAGGGTGATCCGCCCGTGGGGCGCATCACCGAGCGCGCTGCCGGCCGGACGTGGTCGGTGGCCCCTGATGGGTTCTGGCAGGTGCACCCGGGGGCTGCCGGGGCCCTCGTGCACCATGTCCGTCGCATGCTCGATCCGCGGCGGGCCGAGCGGCTGGTGGACCTCTACGCGGGGGTGGGGCTGTTCGGGCTGAGCCTGGCGGGCGCCGCGGACAGCCTGGTGGAGGTGACCCTGGTGGAGGGCGACCGGCGAGCCTGCGAGTTGGCCCAGCGCAACGCCGGGGATCGCCCGCTGACCACGGTCCGGGCCAGCGTCGACCGCTGGGTGGCACAGCCGGGCGCGCTCGATGGCGTCGACCTGGTGGTCCTTGACCCGCCCCGGACCGGCGCCGGTGGGGCCGTCGTCCAGGCGATCGCCGCAGCCCGGCCACGGGCCGTGGCCTACGTCGCCTGTGACCCGGTGGCCCTCGCCCGGGACCTCGCGACCTTCCGGGATCATGGGCTGGTCCTCGACGAGCTCGTTGCCCTGGACCTGTTCCCGACGACCCATCACGTGGAGTGCGTGGCCAAACTCGTCGCCCAGTGATATCTTGATGTCAAGATACTTTCGCTTGGTGGGACCCACCGGTCCCCGGAAGGCGCGATAGCCTTCTGCCGCGGTAGCTGAGGAGGAGTCTGCATGGCGAGCAAGGACAGTTTCGGGGCACGGGGCACGTTCGAGGTCGGCGGGACCACCCACGAGATCTTCCGGATCTCCGCGGTGCCCGGTGCCGAGGCACTGCCGTTCACGCACAAGGTGCTGCTGGAGAACCTCCTGCGGACCGAGGACGGCGCGAACGTGACCGCCGACCAGATCCGCACCCTGGGTGCCTGGGATCCCGATGCGGAGCCCACCGACGAGATCCAGTTCACCCCCGCGCGGGTCATCATGCAGGACTTCACCGGCGTGCCGTGCGTGGTCGACCTTGCCACGATGCGCGAGGCGATGAAGGACCTCGGTGGAGACCCGGGGAAGATCAACCCGCTCGCGCCCGCCGAGCTGGTGATCGACCACTCGGTCATCGCCGACTACTTCGGCACCCGCGACTCCGCGACCCGCAACGTCGCCCTGGAGTACGAGCGCAACCGTGAGCGCTACCAGTTCCTGCGCTGGGGCCAGTCGGCCTTCGACGAGTTCAAGGTCGTGCCGCCCGGCACCGGCATCGTGCACCAGGTCAACATCGAGGCACTGGCCCGCGTCGTGATGGTCCGCAACGGCCAGGCCTACCCGGACACCTGCGTGGGCACCGACTCGCACACGACCATGGTCAACGGCCTGGGTGTCCTGGGCTGGGGCGTCGGCGGCATCGAGGCCGAGGCCGCGATGCTCGGCCAGCCGGTGAGCATGCTCATCCCTCAGGTCGTCGGCTTCAAGCTCACCGGCGAGCTGCCGCAGGGTGCCACGGCGACCGACATGGTCCTGACGATCACCGAGATCCTGCGCAAGCACGGCGTTGTCGGCAAGTTCGTGGAGTTCTTCGGCGAGGCAGTGGCCGGCGTGCCCCTGGCCAACCGCGCCACGATCGGCAACATGAGCCCGGAGTACGGGTCCACGGCTGCCATCTTCCCGATCGACGACGAGACGCTTCGCTACCTGCGGCTCACCGGTCGCACCGAGGAGCAGGTCGCGCTCGTGGAGGCGTACTGCCGGGAGCAGGGCCTCTGGCACGACCCGTCCCGTGAGGCGCGCTACACCAGCGTCATCGAGCTGGACCTCTCCACGATCGTGCCCTCGCTGGCCGGGCCGAAGCGCCCGCAGGACCGGGTGGCCCTCACCGATGCCAAGTCCGGCTTCCTGGCCGCCCTGGACTCCTACACGTCCGACCCCGCGGCGACGGCGAGCCTGAGCATCGAGGAGCAGGAGGTCACGATCGGCCACGGCGCCGTCGTGATCGCCGCGATCACGTCCTGCACCAACACCTCCAACCCCTCGGTGATGGTGGCGGCGGGCCTGCTGGCGCGCAACGCCGTCGGGCGCGGCCTGACCCGCAAGCCCTGGGTGAAGACCACCCTGGCGCCGGGCTCGAAGGTGGTGACCGACTACTACGACCGCTCGGGGCTGACGCCCTACCTGGACAAGCTGGGGTTCGACATCGTCGGCTACGGCTGCACGACCTGCATCGGCAACTCCGGCCCGCTGCCTGAGGCAGTGTCCGCGGCGGTCAACGCCAGCGATCTCGCCGTGGTCTCCGTCCTGTCGGGAAACCGCAACTTCGAGGGTCGGATCAACCCTGACGTGAAGATGAACTACCTGGCCTCCCCGCCCCTGGTGGTTGCCTACGCCATCGCCGGGCGGATGGACCTCGACCTGACCACCGAGCCGCTGGGCACGGACTCGTCGGGGGCGCCGGTGTTCCTCAGTGACATCTGGCCATCACCGGCCGAGGTCCAGTCGGTCATGGACGCCTCCATCGACGCCGAGATGTTCGCCTCGCGCTATGCCGACGTGTTCGCCGGGGACGAGGCGTGGCAGTCGCTGCCGACACCGGTGGGCGACACGTTCGCGTGGGCCGAGGACTCGACCTACGTCCGCAAGCCACCGTACTTCGAGGGCATGGGCTCCCAGCCGGACCCAGTCACCGACGTCGTCGGCGCCAGGGTCCTGGCCAAGCTCGGCGACTCGGTCACGACCGATCACATCAGCCCAGCGGGGTCGATCAAGCCCGACAGCCCGGCCGGGCGCTATCTCGCCGAGAACGGCGTGGCCCGAACGGACTTCAACTCCTACGGCTCACGGCGCGGCAACCACGAGGTCATGATCCGGGGCACGTTCGCCAACATCCGGCTGCGCAACGAGCTGCTCGACGGCGTCGAGGGCGGCTTCACCCGCGACTTCACCGTCGAGGGCGCGCCGCAGGCCAGCATCTACGACGCCGCACAGTCCTACGCCGCCGCCGGCATCCCACTCGTGGTGCTCTCGGGCAAGGAGTACGGCTCCGGCTCGTCGCGCGACTGGGCGGCCAAGGGGACGGCCCTGCTGGGGGTCCGTGCGGTCATCGCGGAGTCCTACGAGCGCATCCACCGCTCCAACCTGATCGGCATGGGGGTTCTGCCGCTGCAGTACCCGCTCGGCGAGGATGCCGCGTCCCTCGGGCTGGAGGGCACCGAGGTGCTCTCGATCAGCGGGGTCACCGCCCTCAACGACGGGATCACGCCGAGGACCGTGTCCGTGCGCGCGGAGAAGGCCGACGGCTCAGCCGTCGAGTTCGACGCCGTCCTGCGGATCGACACCCCCGGTGAGGCGGACTACTACCGCAACGGCGGGATCCTGCAGTACGTCCTGCGCTCGCTGGTGTAGCCATCTGGCACGCGATCCCCACCCCTCCCGGAGCACACTGGACCCGGAGAGGTGGGGATCGCCCATGAGTGACAACAAGGGTGCGGCCGCCGGTGGCGGCGCCATCTACGGACTGGGGATGTTCGGTGCCTGGGCCTGGTTCTGGCAGCAGGCCGACGGTTTCTGGGAGTACGCCCTGGCCATCCTGCAGGGCATCTTCTGGCCCGCGTTCATGGTCTACGAGGCGTTCCAGGCCCTGGGCGCCTGACGGTCCGGTGCCGAGGCGGTGCCGGCCGCCCGGCTACAGTTTCGGGCGCCAGCGGCGGCCCTGAAGGGCCTCCTCGACCAGGGCGACCTCGCGCACCTGGGCGGCCAGGCGCGCGCCCTCCTTGCTCAGGGCGTCCAGCGTCTCCTCGACCGCCTCCGGCGGAACCCTCCCGGCGAGGTCGCGCCGGGCGCCGGCGTAGGCCGCCCGCGCAGCCTGCACCGAGGCATCGGCATGCAGGGCTGCAAGCCGCGCGAGGATGACCGGGTGCCGCCGGAACACCTCGTGGCCGCGGTAGTCGGGGGGGCACAGGTCCAGCATCCAGCCGACCACCTTGTCCGGGAATGCCGGGGACTCCGGATCGGGCACGGCGCGCGGCCAGCCGGGGGGAGTCGTCACGGGCACCAGCCTAGGGTCGCGCCGCCCGTGTGCGGACCGGAGTTCACTCCTAGACTGTCCTGACGACCGCTCGACCGGAGGAGGCCATGACGTGGGCGTGCTGGAGAGCATCGACTCACCCGCGGATCTCCGCGCGCTGGCCCCCGAGCAGCTCGCCGAGCTCGCCGCGGAGATCCGCGACTTCCTCGTCGAGAAGGTCAGCCGAACTGGTGGCCATCTCGGGCCCAACCTGGGGGTCGTCGAGCTGACCATCGCGCTGCACCGGGTGTTCGACTCACCCAGCGACGTGCTGCTGTGGGACACCGGCCACCAGTCCTACGTGCACAAGATCCTCACCGGGCGGCGCGAGGGGTTCGACCACCTGCGGCAGGAGGGCGGGCTCTCGGGGTACCCGTCCCGCGCGGAGAGCCCGCACGACGTCATCGAGAACTCGCACGCCTCGACGGCCCTGTCCTATGCGGACGGGATCGCGAAGGCCCTCGAGCAGGCCGGGACCCTCGGCCGGCGCCACGTCGTGGCCGTCGTCGGGGACGGCTCGCTCACCGGCGGCATGTCGTGGGAGGCCCTGAACAACATCGCCGACTCGCACCGGCCGGTGATCATCGTGGTCAACGACAACGAGCGCTCCTACGCGCCCACCATCGGGGGTCTGGCCCGGCACCTGGACACCCTGCGCACGACACGGGGCTACGAGCGCTTCCTCGACTGGGGCAAGGACGTCCTGGGACGCACCCCCGTCCTCGGTGCCCCGCTGTTCGAGGCCCTGCACGGCGTCAAGCGGGGTGTGAAGGACGTCGTTGCCCCGCAGGGGATGTTCGAGGACCTCGGGCTGAAGTACCTCGGCCCGGTCGACGGGCACGATGTGGCCTCTGTGGAGTCGGTCCTGCGGGCCGCCCGGCGGTACGGCGGGCCCGTGATCGTGCACGTCATCACGCAGAAGGGTCGTGGGTACGCACCGGCCGAGAACGACGAGGCCGACCGCTTCCACGGGGTCGGGATCATCGATCCCGAGACCGGCATCCCGGTCAGCAACGGGGGCCCCACGTGGACGGCGGCGTTCGCCGACGAGCTCGTGGGGATCGGCAGGCAGCGCCCCGATGTCGTGGCCATCACCGCCGCCATGCTGTGCCCGACAGGGCTGGACCGCTTCGCCGCGGAGTTCCCGGATCGCACCTACGACGTCGGGCATCGCCGAGCAGCATGCGCTGACCTCGGCTGCCGGTATGGCGTTCGCCGGGTTGCATCCGGTGGTCGCGGTGTACGCGACCTTCCTCAACCGCGCCTTCGACCAGGTCCTGATGGACGTGGCGATGCACCACGCCGGGGTGACGATCGTGCTGGACCGCGCGGGCGTCACCGGCGACGACGGCGCCTCCCACAACGGCATGTGGGACGTCTCGATGCTCGGGCTCGTCCCGGGTGTCCGGGTCGCCGCCCCACGGGACGAGGAGACGCTGCGACAGGCCCTGCGGGAGGCTGTGGTCGTGTCCGACGGCCCGACCGTCGTGCGGTTCCCGAAGGGCCGGCTGGCCGAGCCCCTCCCCGCGGTCGGGCACAGCGACGGCGTGGACCTGCTGCACGCCGACTCCGACCCGCAGGTGCTGCTCGTGGGAGTGGGCAGCATGGCCGGGGCCGCCCGCGAGGCTGCCGCCAAGCTGTCAGCGGAGGGGGTCCGCGTGGCGGTTGCCGCCCCGCTGTGGATCACTCCACTGCCCCCGGGGCTGGTGGACCTCGCCGGCGAGGTCGGCCGCGTCGTCACGATCGAGGACGGCGGCCTCGTCGGTGGGATCGGGGCGAGCCTGGCCTGCGCCCTCGCGGACGCCGGGGTCAGCGTCCGCCTGGAGCGGTTGGGGATCCCCCAGGAGTTCCTCGACCATGCCACTCGCCCGGCGATCCTGGAGCGGCTGGGCCTCACCGCCCAGGGCTGCGCTGACGCAGCCCGACGCGTGCTCGATCCGCTGCACTGATGGTGGTGCACGGGGACCTCGCCACGTCGCGGGTCACGGTGGTGGCCCACGACGCCGGGCTGCTGCGATCGGTGTTCGAGGAGTCCCCGGTCGCGATCCTTCGGGCCACCCGACGCGGGGGTGACCGCAGCGTGGTCGTGAACGCCAACCCTGCGTCCGCGGCCCTGCTGGGCAAGCGGCTCGAGGAGGTCATCGGCGCCAACCTGGAGGACCTGGTCCCAGGGATCACGGCTCCGCCGGCCGATGAGGGGGGTCCCGGCCGGTCCCGGGAGATCCACGTGCCGGCCGCGAGCGGCCAGGGCGACCGGTGGATGGCGGTGTCCATCTCCGTGCTGTCCGAGCGCGACGAGCAGGACCACCCCCTGGCGCTCGTGATCCTCCACGACATCACGCCGCAGCGGGCCACCCGTTCGCGGCTGGACCGGGAGGCCCGCAAGGACCCGCTCACCGGACTGATCAACCGCACGGAGCTGCTGCGCCAGCTCGCCGCCCTCGACCGCGCGTCGGACGGTCCGCACGTCGCCGTCATATTCCTGGACCT
Organism: uncultured Actinomycetes bacterium; assembly: GCA_963774745.1. Classification (GTDB taxonomy): domain Bacteria; phylum Actinomycetota; class Actinomycetes; order S36-B12; family CAIYMF01; genus Prado023. Next base: position 543,655 of record CAVZGE010000003.1, read on the forward strand.
CGACGGCTTCAAGCTGGTCAACGACACCCGCGGGCATCAGGTGGGTGACGAGCTGCTCGTGGCGGTGGCGCGACGCATCCGGGCCGCTGTGCGCCCCGAGGACTCGTTGGCGCGCATCGGTGGCGACGAGTTCGTCGTCCTCTGCCCCCGGCTGGCCGATCCCCAGGACGTGCGCGCCGTGGCCGAGCGCGTCCGGGCCACGTTGGACCAGCCCGTGAGCGTGGACGGCCGGGCCCACCGGATCAGCATGAGCGTGGGGATCTCGCTGGCCCGCGCCGATGCCATCGATCCCGCGAACCTCCTGCGCCAGGCCGACATGGCCATGTACCGGGCGAAGGATGCCGGGCGCAACACGGTGCGCATGCACTCGGTGGAGATGGACGAGGAGCTCGAGACGGCCGAGCGCATCCGCGAGGCCCTCGGCGTCGCCCTCGAGGTCGAGCAGCCGACGGCCGGCGCGGCGCAGCGGGCTGGGCTCGTCCTGCACTACCAGCCCATCGTGGAGATCGCCTCGGGTCGGCTTGCCTACGTCGAGGCGCTGGCGCGGCTGCAGCTCGCCGGCGGGGCGATGGTCTATCCGTCGCAGTTCCTGCCCGTGGCGGCCCGTGCCGGACTGAACGGTGCCCTCAGCGAGCAGGTGCTGCGCCGGGCCCTCGTCCAACGTGCCCGCTGGCGCGCGCAGGGGGTGGACGTGCCCGTCGGCTTGAACCTCGCGCGCGGCCAGGTCTACTCAGCCTCGTTCGCGGGGGATGCCCTGCGGATCATCGCCGAGCAGTCCGACACCCCGGCCGCTGTCGTCTTCGAGATGGGGGAGTTCGGGCTGCTGGAGCCCACCGGACCGGCACAGCTGACCCTGCGCCGGCTGCGGGCCTCCGGGATCGGCCTGGCCATCGACCACTTCGGCACCGGCTACTCGTCCCTCGGGGCCCTGAGGTTCCTCGGGCCGCACCGGGTGAAGATCGACCGATCCTTCGTCTCCAGCATCACCGCGAGCGGCGCCGACCGCGCGATCGTGGCTGCCGCGGTCTCCGCTGCGCATGCCCTGGGGCAGAGGGTGGTGGCCGAGGGCGTCGAGACGCGCCAACAGCTCGACGTCCTGGCCGAGCTGGGGTGCGACGAGGCGCAGGGCTACCTGATCGCCCAGGTGCTGCGCGCCGAGGAGCTCGGGCTGGCCGGGGCACGGTGGCGGCCCGCCACCCTGGAGCGCCAGGACACCGCGGCTGCGCCCTGATCTCAGGATGCGGCTGGGACGATCGCCTGCGCGAGCAGGTCCGCCGTGAGCTCCACCTGCCAGGGGCGCGCCCCGGCGGCAGCCAGCACGTGGGCCACAGCACCCGGGTCGTCAGGTGGCTGCCACATCAGCCGACGGACGAGGTCGGGGGTGAGCAGGTTCTCGACCGGCAGGTCGAGCTCCCCAGCGCGCCGCTGCAGTGCGGCGCGGGCGCGATCGAGCCGCGCCGCCGCCGCCGGGTCACGCTGCGCCCAGGTCCGGGGAGGTGGCGGTCCATCACCCCTGAGCGCCGCCGGCGGCAGGTCCTTGTCGGGCACCGCCCACGCATCGCGCAGGGCGGCCCCCCACGCCCGCTGGTAGCGGGTGGCTCCCCGGCCGTGGAAGGACTTCGTCGCCTGCAGCGCACTCAGGTCACGGGGCAGCGCCTGGGCTGCGGCCACGATGGAGGAGTCCGGCAGCAGCCGTCCGGGTGCGGTGTCGGACTCCTGCGCGATCCGGTCCCGGGCCACCCACAGGTGCTCCACGATCGCCAGGGAGCGCCGTGATCGCAGCTTGTGGATGCCCGACGTCCGCCGCCACGGATCGATCCGGGGAGGCGGAGGCGGGGCGTCGCGCACGGCGGCGAACTCCTGCTCGGCCCACTCGAGCTTGCCGCTGGCCACCAGGCGGTCACGCAGCTCGGCGCGCAGCTCGATGAGCACCTCGACATCCAGGGCCGCGTACTCCAGCCAATCCTCGGGGAGCGGCCGTCGTGACCAGTCCGCAGCACCGTGGCCCTTGGCCAGCGTCATGCCCAGGACGTCCTCGACCATCGGGCCCAGCCCGACCCGGGACATGCCCAGCAGGCGTCCGGCGAGCTCGGTGTCGAACAGGCGGGTGGGCGCCAGGCCCAGCTCGGCAAGGCACGGCAGGTCCTGGCTGGCTGCGTGCAGGATCCACTCCGGTCCCCGCAGGGCCTCGGCCAGGCCCGGCACCCCGGGGACGGCGTGCGGATCGATGAGCGAGCTGCCAGCGCCCTCCCGGCGGATCTGGATCAGGTAGGCCCGCTGGCCGTACCGGTATCCGGAGGCTCGCTCGGTGTCGAGCGCGATCGGCCCGGTCCCAGCGGTGAGCTCGCGCACCACCCGATCCAGGTCCTGCTGGGTCTGCGTGACGTGGGGGAGCCCGTCGCGCAGCTCGAGGGGGGCAGCGGGGTGGGCGCCTCGGCCCCAGCCTGCTCGGCCACGGTGAGGACGGGGGACTCGGACACGACGCCACCGTACCCGCGCACGCCCACCGCCCGATCGACCGAACCGCCGATCGCGGGTGCCGGGTCAGGCGACGACGCCGTGGCGGAAGCCGATGGCCACCATCTCCGCGCGGTCGCCGGTGCCCAGCTTGCGGCCGATGCGCGCGAGGTGGCTCTTGACGGTCAGGGCGGACAGGCACAGGTCCTCGCCGATCTGGCGGTTGGTGTGGCCCTCCGCGACCCGCTGCAGCACCTGGACCTCGCGCGCCGACATGGCGTCGACCCCCTCGTCGCCCGACCGCGAGCGGGGCAGCGGGATGCCGGAGCCGCCGGAGCGCACGGGTGGCACGATGGCCGAGCGTGCGCCGCCGCCGATCGCCTGGCGCACCAGCTCCGACCGGGTCGTCACCACGACCACCCGGCGCCAGCCGATGGCGCGCAGGGCCCTCAGCTCCTCGCGCAGGTGTGGCCCGGTGGCCTCGACCACGCAGAGGTCATAGGGACCGTTCGGGCTCGGGACCTGGCCACCCCGGGCGGTGGCCGCGCGGTGGACCGCAGCTGCGCCCAGGGACCGCAACCGCGGCGTGAGCCCGGCGACATGGGCCGCATCGACGCCCACCGTCAGGGCCGCGAAGCGCCCGCGCGCCAACGGGATGATCGGTGCGGTGGTGCTCTGGGCGACAGTGATCACGGCATCTCCAACGGCGCGTCCGGGCAGGGCCAGTTGGGAGACCCATCGGCAGTGCCGCGCAGGGGGCTTGAGCAACGTCACCCGAAGGAGTGAGGGCGAACGGTCGGGACTGCCCGCTCGGCAGCGATCAGGCGCGCGGTCGCGGGAGCTGGGCAACGCCCGGGGGCAGTGGCATCAGGCCGGCCGCCTGCCCCAGGACCTCGGCCCAGGCGTGGGCGTGCGCGGCCAGGTGCGCATCGTCCGGCGTCCACGAGGCGCGGATCTCGATCTGTCCCTCGAGGGGGCGCTCGGACAGCCCGCCGAACGACTCCGAGGTCACTCGGGTGACCGTCCCGGAGATGTTGGTGTAGCCGGCATGCTGGGTGTCCAGTGCCTCGAGCAGCCAGGACCAGCCCACCTCGGCCAGCAGCGGATCGGCAGCCATCTCCGGCTCGAGGGTTGCCTTGATGAAGGCCACGACGCGGAAGGTCCCGCCCCAGGACTCCTGCCCCTCGGGGTCGTGGAGCACGACCAGCCGACCATTGCCCAGGTCGTCGTCGTCGATCACGACCTCGGCGGTCATGGCGATCGCGAACGGTGCCAGGCGCTGCGGCGCAGGCGCCTCCTCGAGCAGGATCTCCGGGCGCAGCCGGACATCGCGCAGCGAGGTCAGGGCGGTCCGGAAGTCCGCAGCCTCATCGCCGACGATCGCGTTCATGAGCGGCAGGCTACGCCCTGGACGCCCTGATCGGAGGGAGGTCGGCACCCGACGTCGGGCGTGTAGCGTCTGGCCCCGTGGCCGCCCTCCTCGCACTGCTCTCCTCGGTGATGTGGGGAAGTGCCGACTACGTGGCAGGAAAGCTGTCCCGGCGCCGCCACGTCCTCGTGGTCCTGGGCGGCACGCAGGCCGTGGGGCTGGCCGCGATGCTGGTCGCGGCCACCGTGACGGGAGCGTGGGACGCGCCCGGGGGCTACCTGGGCTGGGCGCTGCTCGCCAGCCTGTCGGGGGCAACCGGCCTGGCGCTGTACTACCGGGCGCTGGCGATCGGGACGATGGGGGTGGTCTCGCCGATCGCGGCGATGGGCGTGCTCGTGCCGCTGACGGTGGGCCTTGCATCCGGCGAGCAGCCGACTGCACTGCAGGTGGCCGGCATCGCGCTGGCGATCGTCGGCGTGGTGGCGGCCAGTGGCCCTGAGGTCCACGGGGACGCGGGATGGACCCCGGTGCTGCTCGCGGGGGGATCCGCGGTGTTCCTCGGCACGTCGCTGGTGGCGATCGCCCAGGGCAGCGACTCGAGCGTGGTGATGACGATGACCGTGATGCGGATCACCACGGTGACCCTCATGGGCCTGGCGCTGCTCGCCCTGCGCCGGGGGGTCGCGGTGAGCCGGGCAGAGGTGCCGGCGTTCGTCGCCGTGGGCCTGATGGACGTCGGGGCCAACCTGGCGTTCGGCATCGCCAGCACCCTCGGGCTGCTGTCGCTGGTCAGCGTCTTCGGGTCGCTGTACCCGGTGGCGACGATCCTGCTGGCCCGCTTCGTCGACCACGAGCGGCTCCGACCGATCCAGCAGGCAGGTGTCGTCCTCGCCCTGGCCGGCGTCGCGGCCATCAGCGCCGGGTAGGCCGTCGCCACATCACGGCGGGCCAGCCGGCCGCGCACCCCGGTGGGTGGACGGCCCGGTCAGGACCCCAGCGCACCCACGATGTCGCGCACGGACGGGTTGGTCAGCGCCGTGCCGTCGGGAAGGACGACGGTGGGCACCGTCTGGTTCCCGCCATTGACCCGCTCCACCACGGCTGCCGCCCCCGGATCACTCTCGATGTCGATCTCCGTGTACGCGATGCCCGCGCGCGTGAGCGAGCGCTTGAGTCGGATGCAGTACCCGCACCACGAGGTGGAGTACACGGTGATCGCTTCACCCACGACGTCCGCCGGACTGGTTCGTCGGTGCCATCGCTTCCGCGGCGTCTCCCGGCGGCGGTTCCAGGGCCCGCAGGGCGTTGGTGAGCGCCGCCGCGAAGGCCGCTACCGAGCCGCCCAGCCCGTCGAGCTCCGCCGGCCGCAGGACGGGCGTCACCGTGCCGTCCCGGCCTCGGGCGAGGACCAGCGGCGATCCGTGCTGCGCCACGGCGGCGGCGACCCCCGCGCTCATCTCGTTGAGGTGCACCAGCTCGAAGGGGAGCCCGAGGTCGGCGACCATCCGGTCCCACGCCGGCTTGCGGCGGACCGGGGAGTGGGTGATGTCGCACAGGGCGCAGTGGGCGGTGCCCAGGAGCCGGCCGACCACGTACCTGGCCTCGCCGAGCGCACCACCGTCGGCGTGGTAGACGCCGACGAGGCCGGTGACTGTCGTGGTGGCTGCCAAGGTGGTCTCCCGGGGACGTGGGTGCGAAGACCATCATGCGGGCAGTTCAGTGGATCAGCGACCGCAGCCGCACATCGGTGCGCAGCTCGGCCGGGGCCCCGTACACACCAGCCGGCAGTGCGGTGACGGCCGCCAGCTCTGCCAGCGTGGCGGTGGCGTCGCGCCGACCGGCCTCGATCAGCGTCGCGGTGGCGGAGAAGTCCAGCTGCGTGGTCGTGTGGAGCTGGGACGGGGTCAGCCAGACCACCGGGACCCCGGCGCAGGCCAGCAGGTCGTTGGCCATCTGCCGACGTGCGTAGATCGCCGCAGACTGGGTGAGCACCTCGATCAGGGTTCCGGCCGCGCGTGGCGCCACCCCGCTCAGCCCGCAGTCGAGCACCACCAGCGAACGCGCCCCTCGGCGCAGGGCGACCGTGATGGGCACGTTGGCGACCAGCATGCCGTCCACGAGTCGGCGCCCGTCGCGATCGACCCAGGGGAAGATCCCCGGGATCGCCGAGGACGCCAGCAACGCCGTGCGCAGCTCGCCCGAGTCGAGCTCGGCCAGGGCGCCGTCGGTGAAGTCGGTCGCCACGGCCACGAACGGAACGGTCATGTCCTCGAAGGACTTCGTCGGGAGCTTGCTGGTGAGCAGGTCCGTCAGCGGCTGGTTGTCGTAGATCCAGGCCCGGCTCTCGGTGAGGGTGCGCACGCCGCGGACCCACCCACCGGGGAACACGTCAGCCTTCGTCACGGTGGGCCACAGGGACTCCAGGCGCTCGACCGCGAGCGCCGGGTCATCGGCCAGGACCGCGCCGTTGAGCGATCCGACACTCGTGCCGACGACGAGGTCCGGGGTGAGGTCCGTCCCGGCCAGCGCCTGCAGCATCCCGAGGTGCAGCGCACCCCACGACCCACCGCCACCGAGGACGAAGGCAGTGGGTCGGGGAAGGCGTGCCGCGAGGGCCAGGACGTCGGTCATGCCGGTCATCGTCCACAAGCAGGCAGGACCGGCGCAACCCGTGCGGGCACCATCAGCCGTCGGTGGCCACAGCCATCGCAGCCCGCCTGGCCAGCGCCAGCTCGCGGATCCGGGCGAGGTCCTCGTCGCTGTAGACGCCGTTGACCCCGGAGATGGAGGAGAGCTTCATCCCGTGCTTGAGCCCGATCCGGTAGATCTCCTTGACCTTCTCCCACTCGATGTTGCGCCCGACCGTGAACGTCTCGTACCGGCCCTCGAGTGCCAGGGCGATGGTCTCGGCGAGGCAGGCATAGGCAACCCCCGGGGGGAGCCCGATGTTGCCCATGTGCACGTCGCCGGGCAGCGTGATCTCACCGGACTCGATGACCAGCACGTCGGGGCGCTTGGCCACGTCCTCGGCGGAGAGGTCCAGCGGGCGGGCGACGTCGGTGATCACGCAGCCGGGCTTGACCGCCATGATGTCCAGGACCTTCTTGCCCGCACCGGAGGTCGCGGTGACGATCATGTCCATCTCGGACAGGTACTCGCCGGGGGTGGCCGCGATGTGGATGGTGGCCCGCGGGTTCTCCTTCTCGATCTCGCCCTTGAGCGCCAGGAGCTTGGCGGTCTCCGGGGAGATCAGGTACAGGTCGTCACTGGCCAGGGCCAGCAGGCGGGCGCAGACCGAGCCGATCGCACCGGTGGCCCCGACGACCATCGCCTTGCCGGCGATCCGGCCGCCCTCGCCACGCTCGGCCAGGCCCAGGCGCTCCAGTGCGTCGTGGGCGGCCCACAGGGCCCCGGACGCGCTGTAGCTGTTGCCGGTCGTGATCGGCAGTGGAGCCTGCTTGGCCACGGTGACCCCGGCGTCGCCGACGACCTTGGTGAACGCCCCGAGGCCCATGATCTGGGCGCCGAGCTCCTTGGCCTTGTCCGCGGCCGCAAGCAGCCGGGCGTAGGTGAACTCGGGGCTGTGGCTCATCAGCTCCTTGGGCGTGCCGCCAACCGTGATCAGCCAGCCCTCGGCCTCGTCACCGGTGGGGGAGACCACGCCGGTGATCCGGCTGTGCATCATCGGGGGCATGTAGGCGATGCCCTTCTCCACGACGTCCATGACCATCGGGGGCGAGTACTTCTCGATGGCCTTGATCGCCCCGACCTGGGTCAGGTAGCGCTGGGAGAGCGGATGGATCACGAACGCGAAGCGGCTGCGCCGACGGTAGCCGTTCGGGTACAGCACCCGCGGCTCGAGACCGGAGGAGACGATGATGTCCAGGAGGTCGTCATTGGTCAGGGTCCCCAGCGGGCTGGCGGACGCGGCCACCATGAGGGCCTCGAGCACCGCCACGTTCACGGTCACCCCGAACGGCTGCGGCGTCGAGTCGAGGACCATGTCGACGTCGAGGGCCCTGAGGTCCTCGAGCCGCTCGTCGGAGATCGCGCTGGTGATGACCGACTTGCCGCGCAGGGAGTCGATGCCGAAGGCCATCAGCTCCTCGTACGAGCCCACGATGACATGCGCGTCGGCCAGCTCCCGATGCGCCAGCGCCGCGCTGAGGGTGCGCCCGGGGGTCTGCATCCGGGCCCGCACGAACCCGGGCAGTCGCTGGACGGCCCCCGATGTCGTGTCCGTGGCCAGGCTCAGGACCGGGTTGCCGTGCAGGCGGCGGGAGAGGTCGATGCGCAGCAGCGGGTCGGCGAAGTCGAAGTTCTGGGTGTACTCGCGCAGGATCCGGATGGTCCGGGCGTGGTTGCTCCCGCCCAGCACCAGCACCCGCGCATTCGTGAAGTAGCCGGGCATGTCGGCCTGGACATGGCGGATCGACCACTCCTGGAGCACGTCGCGAAGCACGTGCCCGTCGGTCACGGGGATCATCCGGGTGGCACGCTTGACCTTGTTCACGGCCTCGAGCTCCCCGTCGTACAGGCCCGAGGTGCGGGCCTCGCGGATGCCGGTGACCGCGATGACCTCGGCATCGTCGGCCCAGGTGCGTACCAGTGCCTCAGCGGCAGCTACGTCCCCGTCGGTTCCGATCCGGCGGAGGTGGAAGTCCTGGTCGAGGAAGGTGACGTGCTCGTCGTAGTCACGCTCCGATGCGGCGAGGCTGACATTGACGATGACGGCGGGCTTGTCGGGGGTCACGGTGTGCTCCAGGTGTGGGGGCGGGTGTCGTGGGCTGTGGGGGAGGTCGGGAGGATCAGGTCATCGCCGAGGAGTCGAACTCGGGGTGGGCGATCATGAAGTCCAGCAGCGTCCCGGCGTAGTCGGCGAACGCCGGACAGGAGACCCCGGTGCCCTCGAGGTCGGCGACGGCGTTCGCGGTGGTGTGCACCGTCCGGTAGGCGAAGTAGTCAAGTCCCTCGGCGGGCAGCCCGAGCAGGCCCTCCAACCCGGGGACCCCACCGACGATGGCGTGGGTGAGCCCCAGCGGCAGCGGCACCCAGACGACCTTCTTGCCCAGGTGCTCGGCGAACACGTCGACGAGCTGCCGCGCTGTGGGCGGGTTGGGGTCGGTGAGCGCATAGGTGCGCCCCAGGGACCTGTCCATGACCGACAGGGCGTCCATCGCATCGATGACGTAGTCGCGGGGCACGAGGCCGAAGCGGACCTTGTCTGCGTCGCCCACCGCAGGGACGAAGGCGACGGAGAGCTGCTTCTTCATGAAGCCGGCCAGGAAGTAGGGCCCGTCGTACTTCTGGGTCTCACCGGTCTGGGAGTCGCCCACGACCACGCCGGGCCGGTAGATGGTGGCTGCCAGGCCGGCCTTCATGGCGCGGCGCACGAGCACCTCCGCCTCGAACTTCGTCGACTCGTAGTGGTTGAGGAAGCCCTGCCCGAGGTCGAGGTCGTCCTCGGGGAACTCCCCGTCGTAGTCGCCGCTGACGTAGCAGGTGCTCACGTACTGCAGGCGCGTGAACTCGGGGCGGGACAGGCAGAACTCGATGACATGGGCCGTCCCCTCGACGTTCACCCGACGGGCGACCTCCTCGGGCACCGCGAGGTCGTAGACCGCGGCGAGGTGCCAGACCTCCGTGACCGTCTCCAGGCTGGCGCGGTCGACGTAGTCGATGCCGAGGCCGGGCGCGGTGATGTCACCGGCGACGAGCCGGATGCGGTCCCTGGTGTGCGGGTGTGCCGCCTCGATCTCGGCGATGCGCTCGGTCGCCATCGGGACGTAGTGGGGCTGGACCAGGCACACGGCGTCCACGCCCTCGCGTCGCGCCAGGATCCTCGGCAGCAGCGCCGAACCCAGGAACCCGGGGAACCCCGTCATCAGCAACGAACTCACACCAACCGCCTCCAGCCGTGGACGTCCGCCGGGCGCGATCAGCCCGGCATGCTGTACAGCCTACTGATCAGTAACTTGCCGCGCGTGGTCCAAAGGTCCCGGACCGGTGCCCGGACGGCCCCGGTGACCGGCCCCGACGTGTGCGACCTCCGCGGGATCCCGCGGGCCGTGCGACGATTCAGCCCGTGACCGCGCCCCGAACCCGCCCGACCGGTGACCCTGCGAACCCAGCGTCACTGCTCGGTCCGGACCACCCCCTCGTGGCCGGCCGGACCGCCGACGCGGTGCTCCTGCGCGCTGCTCGGGGGGAGGCGGTGGAGCACCCACCGGTCTGGTTCATGCGCCAGGCGGGCCGCTCGCTGCCGGAGTACCGCAGGGTCCGCGAGGGCACCGCGATGCTGGCGTCCTGCTTCACGCCCGAGCTCGTCGTGGAGATCACCGACCAGCCGGTGCGCCGGCACCGCGTCGATGCGGCGATCTTCTTCTCCGACATCGTGGTGCCGTTGAAGGCAATCGGTGTGGACCTCGACATCGTCCCGGGCGTGGGCCCGGTGGTGGCCGAGCCGATCCGGGATGCGGCCGGCGTGGCGGCCCTGCGCGATCTCACCGAGGGCGACGTGGCCCCCGTGATCGAGGCCGTGCGCCTCCTGGCCGGGCCGACAGGACCACTGGGCCGCACGCCGCTCATCGGGTTCGCCGGGGCGCCGTTCACGCTGGCCAGCTACCTCATCGAGGGTGGACCCAGCCGTGACCATGCCCGCACCAAGGCCCTGATGTACTCCGATCCGGTCCTCTGGAACGACCTCGCCGACCGGCTGGCACGCATCGCCGGGGCCTTCCTGCGGATGCAGGTGCTGGCCGGGGCCAGCGCGGTCCAGCTGTTCGACTCCTGGGCCGGGGCGCTGCCGGCTGCGGACTACGAGGCGCTGGTGCTCCCGCACGTGCGCACGGCACTGGCCGCGGTCGAGGACCTGTCCGCCGCCCACGGCATCCCGCGGATCCTGTTCGGCGTCGGCACCGGCGAGCTGCTCGCGACGATGTCGCAGGCCGGTCCCGAGGTCATGGGCGTCGACTTCCGGGTGCCGTTGGATGTCGCGGCCACACGGGTGCGCCCCGGTGCGGCCCTGCAGGGCAACCTCGACCCGGCGGTCGTGCGCGCCAGCGCGCAGGCGGTGGACCACCGTGTCGACTCCGTCCTGGCCGCCGCGCGGCGCAGCGGCCGTGGCCACATCTTCAACCTGGGTCACGGGGTGCTGCCCGACACCGATCCCGAGGTCCTGACCCGGATCGTCGAACGGGTGCACGCCAGTGGCCCGGTCCCCGGGGTCGATGGCAATCAGCGGGTCGGGTCGACCGCCTGAGGGCGGGGGATGGCACAGTGGGACAGTGACCGCAAAGAGAACGCCCCGTAGGTCGGGAGCATCCGCCGGTTCGCCCGCCCCGTCACCCGAGCCGGCCCAGCGCCGGCACGTCGTCGTGGTCGGTGGGGGCATCTCCGGCCTGGCCGCAGCCTGGTACCTCGTGCGCACCCACCCGCAGGTCGAGGTGACGCTGCTCGAGGCCGCCGCCCACGTCGGCGGGAAGCTGTCGGTCAGCGACGTGGCCGGGATCGCCGTGGACGAGGGTGCGGAGTCCTTCGTCGCCAGCCGCCCGGAGGCGCTGCGCCTGGCCCGGGAGGTCGGGCTCGAGGCCGACCTGGTCACGCCGATGGTGTTCCAGGCCTCGGTGTTCAGTCGCGGGCGGATCCGGGCGATGCCCCGTGGGCAGTTCATGGGGATCCCCACGGACCTGCGCTCGCTGGCCGTCAGCGAGGTCCTCTCGCCCGCGGGACTGCTGCGCGTGCCGCTCGACCGGGTGATCGCGCCGACGCCGATCGGCCAGGACGTCTCGGTGGGGGAGTTCATCTCCGCGAGGGTGGGCCGTGAGGTCGTCGACCGCCTCGTCGAGCCCCTGCTCGGCGGGGTCTACGCCGGTCGCGCGGACGCCCTGTCCATGCAGGCCACGATGCCCGCGCTCTACCGCGAGCTGCGCCATGACCGGTCGCTGCTCAGCGCGACCCAGCGGGTTGCCGGTGGTGGCATGGAGGCCGCGGGCGCCCGGCGCGGGTTGCCCTTCCGGGGGGTCGTCGGCGGCGTCGGACGGGTGCCCGGGGCGATGGCTGCGGCGCTCGTCGGCAGCGGCGTGCAGATCCGCACCCGCACGACGGTCCGGGGGCTCACGGCCACCGAGACCGGCTGGGAGGTCGAGGTCGGCCCGGCGTCCGCCCCCGAGGTGATCCCCGCCGACGGCGTCATCGTCGCGACGCCGGCGGCTCCGGCGGCCCGCCTGCTGGCCGACGTGGCCCCGGACGTCGCCCTGGAGCTCGCCGACATCGAGGCCGCCAGCGTGGCCGTGATCGCACTGGCCTACCGCGCCACGGACGTCACGGCCCCGTTGCGCGGTTCCGGGCTGCTGATCCCGCCGGTGGAGGGTCGGATGGTCAAGGCGATCACGTACCTGGACCAGAAGTGGGGCTGGCTCGGGGAGGCCGCCGAGCGCGAGGGCCTGCGCCTGCTGCGCGTCTCGATCGGCCGGCACGGCGACACCGAGGTGCTCCAGCGGACCGACCAGGAGCTCGTGGAGCTGGCCCGCATCGACCTGGCGCACCTGCTGGGCATCGAGGCGACGCCGGTCGACAGCCGGGTGACGCGCTGGGGAGGGGCCCTGCCGCAGTACGCCGTCGGGCACCGGGCCCGCCTGGAACGGATCACCCAGGGGCTGCGCGACCAGCCCAGCCTCGCGGTGTGCGGCGCGTCCTACGACGGGGTGGGGGTCGCGGCGTGCGTCGGTTCCGCCTACGAGGCCGCCGGACGGGTCGGTCACGCACTGGTGGCCACCCCGGGAGGCCGACGTGACTGATCCCACGGAATCCGGCAAGCGCCCGGGTCAGGGCAAGGCGGCACGCGACCTCAACGAGCAGATCCGCTACACGATGTGGTCGGTCTACCGGCTCGTGCCCGGGGCCCCGGATCCTCGGGGCGAGCTCGTGTCGGTCGTGACGCGCGCGACCGCGGACGACGTGGTCCTGCGCGGCGCCTACGACGTCGGGGGCCTGCGGGGCGATGCCGACCTGATGCTGTGGTGGCACGGCCCCTCCGCCGAGTCACTCCAGTCGGCCTACCGGGCGGTCGCGGACGCCACCGGTGGGCGGCTTGCGCCGGTGTGGTCGCAGATGGCGCTGCACCGTCCGGCGGAGTTCAACCGCTCGCATGTCCCAGCGTTCCTGGCCGACGAGCGGGCTCGGGACTGGGTGTGCGTCTACCCGTTCGTCCGGTCCTACGAGTGGTACCTGCTCGAGGAGTCCGAACGGCGCGCGATGCTCGTCGAGCACGGCCAGATGGGCCGGGACTACCCGGACGTCCGGGCCAACACGGTGGCAGCCTTCGCGCTGGGCGACTACGAGTGGCTGCTGGCCTTCGAGGCCGACGAGCTGCACCGCATCGTGGACCTCATGCGGCACCTGAGGGGCTCGACCGCCCGCCGCCACGTCCGCGAGGAGGTGCCGTTCTACACCGGCCACCGGATCGAGGTGGAGGCCGCCGACGCGCTCCTGCACCGTTGAGCTGCGTGCGCGTCGTCCAGCGGCACCGTCAGGGGCCCGGGGTGAGCCGGAGGCTGATCGAGTTGATGCAGTAGCGCAGGTCGGTGGGGGTGCCGTAGCCCTCGCCGGCGAACACGTGCCCCAGGTGCGATCCGCAGGCAGCACAGCGGACCTCGGTTCGCGTCATGCCCATCGATCGGTCCTCGATCTCGACGATCGCGTCACCTGCCAGCGGGGAGAAGAACGACGGCCAGCCGCAGTGCGAGTCGAACTTCGCCTCGCTGCGGAACAGCTCCGCGTCGCAGGCCCGGCAGGAGTAGACCCCCACCTGCGTGGTGTCGGTGTACTCGCCGACGAAGGGCCGCTCGGTGCCGCCGTCGCGCAGCACCGCGCGCTCCTGCGCGGTGAGTCGGGCCGCCCATTCCTCCTCGGTCAGCGCGACCTCGTACGGGGTGCCGTCAGGACGGGTGGGGGAGACGTGGTGACCCATGCCCCAACGGTACGTGCGGGAGTGCCGACGCGACACCGGAACGCCACGCCGGGCGCTCGCTGCGGATCCCGGCTGATCGACGGGACGGACGGCCGTCGACCCGTTAGCGTTCGCGGGATGGCGAAGGACTCGTTCGGTGCACCGGTGATCCGCGAGGTCGACGGACATGAGATCCGGGTCAGCAACCCGGCGAAGCCGTACTTCCCGCAGGCCATTGGTGGACCGATCACGAAGCTCGAGGTCATCGACTACTACACGGCGGTGGGGGACGCGATGGTGCGCGCCCTGCGGGATCGGCCGACGACCCTGGAGCGCTGGCCCGGGGGTGTCGTGCCGGGAGCCCGCCTGAGCACCCGGGAGGGCTTCAAGGGAGAGGCGTTCTACCAGAAGCGCGTGCCGACGGGGGCGCCGTACTGGGTCCGCACCGCACGGATCGCGTTCCCGTCGGGACGCACCGCCGACGAGGTGTGCCCGCACTCGGCGGCGACGATCGTCTGGGCGGCGCAACTGGGGACCATCACGTTCCATCCCTGGCCGGTACGGGCCGCCGACGTCGACCATCCCGACGAGCTGCGCATCGACCTCGACCCGCAGCCGGGGACGGACTTCGACGACTCGGTCCGAGTCGCCCTCGAGCTGCGCGGGATGCTCGACGAGCTCGGCTGGGTCGGGTACCCGAAGACGTCGGGAGGTCGGGGCGTGCATGTCTACGTCCGGATCGAGCCGCGGTGGACGTTCACCGAGGTGCGCCACGCAGCGATCGCCATCGGCCGCGAGCTGGAGCGCCGGATGCCGGGTCGGGTCACCACCAGGTGGTGGAAGGAGGAGCGCGGCCAGACGGTGTTCGTCGACTACAACCAGAACGCCCGCGACCGGACGATCCGCTCGGCCTGGTCCCTGCGGGCGGTGCCCGAGGCGACGGTGTCCGCACCCGTCACCTGGGTCGAGCTGCCCGACGTCGCGCCCCTGGACTTCACGCTGCGCACAGTCCCGGCACGGCTCGCGGCCGACGGCGACCCGCACGCTGCCATCGACGACATCGCCCACGATCTCACCCCGGTCCTCGAGTGGTACGACCGCGACGTGCGCGACGAGGGCCTTGACGACATGCCCTACCCGCCGGACTACCCGAAGATGCCCGGCGAGCCGAAGCGGGTCCAGCCGAGCCGCGCCAAGGCCCCGGACACGGCAGATGGAGACGAGCATGGCTGACGGCGCCACCGACGACCAGGGCGTGCTCGAGAGCCTCGATGACGTCGTCGATGTGGTGCTCGGTGAGGGGCTCGAGCCGCCGGAGCCGGAGAGCGCATGGGAGCGTCGCCAGCGCATCCTCGACTCCTGGACGGCGATCATCCTGGCGATCGCCGCAGTGGCGACGGCCTGGGCCTCGTTCCAGGCCAGCAACTGGAGCAACAGGGCCTCCGACGCACAGGCGGCCTCGGCGATCGACCGCGCCGACGCCGGGCGGGCGGCCACGGCCGCCACCCAGGCGACCATCATCGACTCGCAGACGTGGCTCGAGTGGGTCAGCGCTGTGGATGACGGGAAGGAGGCCCGGGCGGACTTCCTCGACAACCGGTTCTCGCCCCAGCTCAAGGTGGCCCAGGCTGACTGGCTCTCCGGGGCCGAGGTCGGCCCGGATGGGGTACCCGAGGTCATCCCACCGGGGACGCCACTGGACCTCCCGAGCTACATCGTCCCCGATCAGGTCGAATCCAACGAGTTGGCCGGACGGGCTGAGGGATACTTGGCTGACGCGAACGACTTCACGTCGCGATCAACACAGTTCGTGCTGATCGCTGTGCTGCTGGCACTCGTGCTGTTCTTCGCCAGCGTGGCGACGAAGTTCGGCAATCCCAAGCTGCAGGTGCTGCTGACGAGCATCGCCCTGGGGCTCCTCGCGTTCGGGATCCTGCGCGTGATCCTCCTGCCCAACACCTTCTGACGGGATCCCCGGAACACGCCCGCAACTGACGTCCGGGAGGTCAACCGCCGACCCGTGAGGCGTCGGATGGTGCCTCGGCGCCAGACACCCTCGTGGTGCGAAGGTCGACCGTCGAGGATGGCTCGTCCGCCGAGGCATCGTTGCGGTGCGGCGCAGCGGGGAGTTCGGCCTCCGACCTGGTGTCGACTCCGAAGTGCGCATAGAGGGGGTCACGACCGAGGATGGCCGTGACCGAGAAGTAGGCGCCGAACAGCAGGAAGGCGATGCTGATCGCGGAGAACTCGCCCGATGCGAGGACGGCGAAGCCGGCCAGGAGCACGAGGCTCAGGGCGATGCAGCCCCGGACGAGCCGATCCTCGCGACCGACCGCCCCGGACCTGGTGATGAACGGGATGCGCATGATTCCCCTCGGCGTCTGACTGTCCGACCATCGTCACCCGGGCCGCGCGCAGGTCGCGGGAGGCACGCCGGTGGAGTGTGACAGCAGGCTCAGTCTACTGCCAGGAATCGGACAGAACCGCCCGAACCGGGTCAGGCGAGCCCCTGGACGAGCCGAGTGGGCAACGGCGCGAGGGCCCCGGGCTGACCCGGGGCCCTCGCGGGGCGGACTATCAGGACAGGTTGCTCGGCACCAGGACCCGGCTGATGCTGTGGATGACACTGTTGCTCGTGTCGGCGCCGATATCGGTCGTGACGAGGTAGGGGTTGCGGATCGAGTCCACGTTGTCCTTGACCTGGATGCCGAAGCGGTTGGCGGAGATGGTGACCGTCTCGCCGCCGTTCAGGGTGGGCACGGGGGTGTCGAGCGGCACATCGGCCTTCACGACCTTGGCACCGACCACGTGGTAGGTGAGCACCTTGGTCAGCGCGGTACCCGTACCGACGGCGCCGACGATGGAGTTCAGCACTCCCTGCTCCGTGAAGCTCCACGTGCCGGTCAGGTCGAAGGCGAGGAGCTGGAACGCCCTGTCGTTGGGCGCGAACAGGGTGAGGGCGGCGTCCGGACTCGTGACGGCGCCGAGGACCGGTGATGCGGGATCGCCCGTGCTGTTGGCCACCACGGCGGCAGTCAGGATGTCGAAGTCGTACCAGTTGCGCTGGTCCCAACGGAACCTGTCGAGGCCATCCTTCTCCGAGGACGTGTAGCGATCGGCCGCCGTCACGAGGTCGAGGATGGTGTCGGGGGCCGAGTCTGCCTGGGCCGGGGCAGCGAGGGCGAGCGGAGCGGTCAGGGCTGCCGCGGCGGTGAGTCCGGCGATCGACGTGCGGATCATGGTGTCCTCCTGGGTGTGTGTGGTCTGACATACCATCTATCGCCAGCAAAGACCCATCTGGATGCACAGGATGTGCACCACTTCGCTGCGTGGTCAGCCAGTTGCGGTGAGTACCTCGGTGATGTCCAGCGGCTCTGGGGCGACCAAGCCCTGCATGGTGCACTCCTCGGCGGCCTTGTCCGGGCGCCATCGGAGCAGGGACGCCAGGTGGCGCAGGCGACCCGACTCCGCCTGGTTGTACGACACCTCCGCGACCAGCTCCGGGCGCAGCGGGTTCCACGCGCTGCTGCGTCCCGAGGACCAGCGGCTGGGCATCCCCGGTGCGCGTCCCTCCGGGTCCAGCCACGGGTGGTCCGGACCTGCGGTGAGCTCGGCGAACCGCTCGGCCAGTTCGACCCGCTGCGCCATCGGGAAGGCGGACATCGCGCCGATCATCTGCAGGATCCCGAGGTCGTCGTAGAGCCCGATCAGGACCGAGCCGACCACCTGCCTGCCATCGGGCCCGGGCTGCTTGTACGGCCGCCAGCCGGCGCACACGACGTCGACGGTGTGCTGCGGCTTGATCTTGAACAGCGTGCGCCGCCCGGGTGCGTAGACGCCGTCGAGCGGCCGCGCGATCAGGCCGTCGAGCCCAGCCCCCGGGAGCTCGGCGAACCAGCGCGCGGCCACGCCGAGGTCATCGGTCTGTGGCGTGAGGTGCAGGGGCGCATCCTCCCCGGCCATCACCTCCTCGAGGGCGGTGCGCCGCTGCCGGAACGGGGCACCGCGCAGGTCACGGCCGTCCAGTGCCAGGAGGTCGAACGCCACGAACGCGGTCGGGAAGTCGGCGGCCAGCTGGGCGATCTTCCAGCCGCCCTCCTCCTTGCGCGGGCGCAGTCGGCCCTGCAGGGCGTCGAAGGCGAGCCGACCCTCCCGGATGACCACGAGCTCGCCGTCGAGCACGACATCGGCGACCCGCATGCCCCGGATCCGCGCCACCATCTCGGGGAAGGCGTAGGAGAGGTCCCACGAGCCGGTTGCCGCCGCATCGGCCGCGCGCATGCGGCCCTGGATCACGACGTCGTCGCCGCGCCGGTAGATGATCACCCGGAACCCGTCCCATTTCGGCTGGAACGACAACCCGTCCGACGAGTCCGGCAGCCCCGCGATGGGCTTGGCCAGCATCGGCTCGACCGGCGGGTCGACGCTGAACCGGGGGTCTGCGGGCGGCGAGCTGGGGGCGGGGGCATCTGGGGTCACCGGACCATCATGGGGTCTGGCAGGCTTCCACCATGCCCCGACTGGTCGACCGCGTGCCCCACGTGGAGGCCGACCGACTGATCGGTGAGCTGGTGCCCCCGCCGCGCTTCGCCGCCGAGTCGTTCGCGACCTACCTCCCCGATCCCGGCCAACCCACCCAGGCCGCCGCCGTCGCCGGGCTGCACGCGTTCGCCGCCCAGATGACCGCCCCGGCCCCCACCGCTCGCTCCTGGTTCCGCCGGGCCGCGCCGCCCGAGGGCCGTGCCGGCATCTACCTCGACGGGGGGTTCGGGGTCGGCAAGACCCACCTCCTGGCCTCCCTGTGGCACGAGGCCCCGGCACCACGGGCATTCGGCACGTTCGTCGAGTACACCCATCTGGTCGGCGCCCTCGGGTTCAACCGCACGGTCGAGGCCCTGTCCGGTCACCGACTGGTCTGCATCGACGAGTTCGAGCTCGACGACCCCGGGGACACCGTCCTCATGTCCACGCTGCTCAACCGGCTGGTGGACGCAGGCGTCCGCCTGGCCGCGACGTCGAACACCCTGCCCGACCGGCTCGGGGAGGGCAGGTTCGCCGCCGACGACTTCCTGCGGGAGATCCAGGGCCTGTCGGCGCACTTCGACGTCTACCGGATCGACGGGGAGGACTACCGGCACCGTGGACTGCCCGAGGCGCCGGCACCACTGCCGCAGGGTGCGGTCGTGGCATCCGCCGGTGACGGCTGGCTCGATGCCTTCCCCGAGCTGATGGCTCACCTGGCGCGCGTGCACCCCTCGCGCTACGGAGCGCTGCTGGACGGCGTCGAACGGGTCCACCTCACCGACGTCCAGCAGCTGACCGACCAGGCCGCGGCCCTGCGGCTGGTCGTGCTCGCCGACCGGCTCTACGACCGGGACATCCCGGTGGTCGCGTCCGGTGTCCCGCTGGACCAGGTCTTCGGCGCGGACATGTTGCGTGGTGGGTACCGAAAGAAGTACTTCCGGGCCATCTCGCGCCTGGTCGCCCTGGCGCGAGAGGGCGCCGGGCTGGCGGAGTGACGCCGGAGATCACCCGCCGGGGAAGGCCTCGGGCTCGGCACCCCATGCGACCGCTCGGACGGCAGCCGCCGCCGACCGTGCCGTGGCCTCGCGGCGGGCAGCGGGCTGGCTCGCGGCAGCGACATCGGCGTACGTCGCCGCAAGGGCGGTGTTCACGTGCGCCATCAGTCGTCGACCGCCGGTCGCGCCCTTCACGGGGAACGGCTCCACGTACGCCGCCGCGGCCTCCACCGGGTCGGCGCCCAGGGCCCGCACCTGCCGGCGCAGCTCGTCGCGTGCCCGGCGGTGGAGGTCCAGCTCGCGCCGCGCAGCAGTCCGTCGACCACCGCTCAGCTCCCCCGCGGCCCGTCCAGCGGCCCACACGGCGGCGTGCTCCCCGGCGACCGCAGCCTGGAGCGCCTGGAGGTAGGGGGAGTCCGCGCTCATGGTCCGGACGCCTGCGCGGCGAGGCTGCCCAGCGCTGCCGCATGCTGGGCCTCGCTGGCCGCGATCAGGCACAGGTCGCGCGCCAGGGCCGGATCCCGGGCGCCATCGCAGGCCGTCGCGCGCTGGACCTGGGCTGCGACCTCGGCATCGGCCAGACCGCCGAGGACAGCCGAGGCACTCGCGTCGGAGGTCGCGATCGCGGAGCCGGAGGGTGGGGCGGTCGGGGCGTCCGTGGCCGGGGATGGTCCGTTCGGGGGGGTGGATGCCGGTGTCGACCCGGATTCGACAGGTGCGTTCGAGCCCAGTGCGTGCCCTGGGGCGACCCGGGCCAGGTGCGCCTCGTGCTGGACGACGAACAGTTCGAGCTCCGCGGCCAGGCCCGGATGCGCCGCGATCGCCTCGCGGTACACGGCGATCAGCGCCGTCTCCGATGCCGCGGTGTCCGCGCGCAGCCGGGCATCGGGGTCGGCCGGCGTGGTCACCGTGGCCGGCGCGCTGGGCGGGTTCGGCTCCGCCGACTCCCGGGTGCAGCCGACCATGCCGGCGGCGGCCAGCCCCATCACGAGCAACGTCCGCCTCTCCACCCGCGGAATCCTCGCACCCCGACCGGGCGCCACGACACCTGCCCACAGGTAGAATCGGGTCCCACACCACAACTGCCGTCCCACAACCGGATCCCCACAACAGCATGGAGGCGCGCGATGTCGGCATCCCAGGCCAAGGCGCTGCGAGTCCTGGCCGAGCCCATCGTCGAGGGCCTGGACTGTGACCTCGAGGACGTCGTCATCCGCCAGGCCGGAAAGCGTCGCCTCGTGCGCATCGTGGTCGACCACCGGTCCGGTGGGCTGACCCTCGACCTCGTCGCCAGCATCAGCCGCGAGATCTCCCGGGTCCTCGATGACTCCAGCGTGCTGGGCAACTCCGCCTTCGTGCTCGAGGTCACCTCCCCGGGCGTCGACCGTCCGCTGCGCCTGCCGCGGCACTGGCGTCGTGCCGTGGGTCGCGTGGTCCAGGTCACCCCCACAGCGGGGGAGACGGTCGAGGGGCGCGTGCTCAGCGCCGACGAGTCCGAGGCGCTCCTCGACGTGGACGGCCTCCCGACCACGGTCCGCTACAGCGACGTCGCTCGCGCGGTGGTCCAGGTGGAGTTCACCAGGATCGAGGAGGTCGAGCTCGACGAGCTGGACCCCGACGCCCAGGACGGCGACGACACCGGGACCCAGGAGGACTGACATGGACATCGACATGTCCGCACTGCGCGCCGTCGCAGTGGACAAGGAGATCTCGGTCGACCTGCTCGTCGACTCGATCGAGGCGGCCCTGCTGGTGGCCTACCACCACACGCCGGGTGCGACCGCCCAGGCCCGGGTGGAGCTCAACCGCGAGACCGGGCACGTGACGGTGTGGGCCCTCGAGGACGTCCCCGAGGGCGCGCAGGAGGGCTTCATCCCGCGGGAGTACGACGACACGCCCGAGGGTTTCGGCCGGGTCGCCTCGACGACCGCCCGCCAGGTCCTGGTCCAGCGCCTGCGGGAGGCTGAGGACGACGTCACCCACGGGCACTTCGAGGGCAAGATCGGCGACCTCGTGTCCGGCGTCGTGCAGCAGGGCCAGGATCCGCGGCTGGTCTTCGTCGACCTGGGCAAGGTCGAGGGAGTCCTGCCCCCGCAGGAGGCCATCGCCACCGAGGCGCACCCGCACGGCTCCCGGATGAAGGCCCTGGTCGTGGGTACCCGCCGCAGCGCCAAGGGCACGCAGGTCGTCCTCTCGCGCACGCACCCGGGACTGGTCAAGGCCCTGTTCGCCCTCGAGGTCCCGGAGATCGCCGAGGGATCGGTCGAGATCGTCGCCATGGCCCGGGAGGCCGGGCACCGCACGAAGATGGCCGTCCGCTCCCACCGACCCGGGCTGAACCCGAAGGGCGCGTGCATCGGGCCGATGGGCTCGCGGGTGCGCAACGTCATGGCCGAGCTCGACGGGGAGAAGATCGACATCGTCGACTGGTCCGACGATCCGGCGACGATGGTCGGCAACGCGCTGTCGCCGGCGCGAGTCTCGTCGGTCGAGGTGGTGGACCTCGAGACCCGTTCGGCGCGGGTGATCGTTCCCGACTACCAGCTCTCGTTGGCCATCGGCAAGGAGGGCCAGAACGCCCGCCTGGCCGCACGCCTGACCGGATGGCGCATCGACATCAGGTCCGACACGGCGCCGGTGGACGCCGGGAGTGCGGATTCGGGACTGCGGTGACATCCGCGCTAGACTCTGGGGCGTCTGCCCAGCAAGGCAAGCCGACTCGAACCTGCGTCGCCTGCCGGAAACGAGCAGACAGGACTGATCTGCTTCGGGTCACCGCCCGGGACGGCCTGTGCCTCCCGGATCCCCGGTTCCGGCAACCCGGTCGAGGTGCGTACCTGCATCCGACCACCGGCTGCCTGGACCTGGCGGAGCGGCGCCGGGCGTTGCCGCGGGCCCTCCGGGTCCAGGGAGCCCTCGACACCGCCCCCGTCCGCGCGTGGATCGAGGCAAGATCGGGACACGATGAGATGACCGCACTTCAACGGTTGAGGAGCGAAACGGAATGAGCACTCAATGAGCTCGCTGCTATGAGCGTGCCCACCAGCAACCAGCGGTCCATGCCCTGAGGCGACACCAGGGGCTCGGACCAAGACGAGGAGAGAAGTGTCGAAGGTCCGGGTCAGCACACTGGCCAAGGAGTTGGGTATTCCCAGCAAGGACGCCGTTACGTGGCTCAACGCGAACGGTGAGTATGTGAAGTCGGCGGCCTCCACGATCGAGGCCCCCGTCGAGCGCAAGTTGCGCGAGGCCTTCCCGGCCAAGCCCGCGGCGCCGAAGACGACCGGGGCAGCAACCCCCGGCAAGCCCGCACCCAGGCCGTCCGGCCCAGCCGCGGTCCCGCAGGCCCCGGCACCGACCGTCGCGCAGGCGCCTGCAGCGCAGGCGTCCCCGACCGTCTCGGCGACCCCTGCCGGGCCGGCGCAACCCGCCCCCGCGGCGCAGGCTCCGGCCGCTCCCACCGCGCCTGCGGCTCCGGCTGCCCCGGCGACCCCGGCAGCGCCCGCAACCCCGGCTGCCCCCGCGGCCGCCGCCGCGAGCAGCGAGGCCCCGACCGACAGCGGTACCGCGGCGCGACCGGCACCCGGGCCGCGTCCAGGCAACAGCCCGTACGGCAGCCCGGGCATGGGCCGACCGACTCCCGGACCACGTCCGGGCAACAACCCCTTCTCCGGCTCCGGCATGGGCCGACCGGCTCCTGCCGCGGCCGGTCCGGCAGCTCCGCGGCCGCCGGCCCCGGCGGGTCCCGCGGGCCCCCGGCCCAACCCCGGCTCGATGCCCCCCCGTCCCGCGGTCCGCCCCGGCGCCCCGGGCCGTCCCGGTGGCCCGGGCGCGCGTCCCGGCGGCCCCGGAGCACGCCCGGGTGGTCCCGGCGGCGCCCCCGGTCGTCCCGGTGGCCCCGGTGCTGGTGGAGCACGTCCGGGTGGTCCCGGCGGCTTCCGTCCCGGTGGTCCGGGTGGTGCCGGTGGTGGTACGAGTGGTCCCGGTGGGTACCGTCCCGGAGGCCCGGGTGCAGGTGCCCCGGGTCGTCCCGGTGGCGGTGGCCGTCCCGGGGGTCCCGGTCGTGGTGGCACAGCCGGCGCCTTCGGTCGCCCTGGTGGTCGCCCCACGAAGGGCCGCAAGTCCAAGCGCGCCAAGCGCCAGGAGTACGAGAACATGCAGGCGCCGGCGATCGGTGGCGTGCGGCTCCCGCGCGGAAACGGTGCGATCGTCCGGCTGCCCCGTGGCGCCTCGCTGACCGACTTCGCCGAGCGGATCAACTGCTCGGCAGCCGACCTGGTCACCGTCATGTTCAAGCTCGGCGAGATGCTCACGGCCACCCAGTCGGTCGACGACGACACCCTGCGCCTGCTGGGCCAGGAGCTGGACTTCGACGTCCAGGTCGTCTCGCCCGAGGATGAGGACCGCGAGCTGCTGGGCACGTTCGACCTCGAGTTCGGTGAGGACGAGGGCGACGAGTCCGACCTGGTCGTGCGACCCCCGGTCGTCACGGTCATGGGCCACGTCGACCACGGCAAGACCAAGCTGCTCGACGCGATCCGCTCCACGAAGGTGGTCGAGGGCGAGGCCGGCGGCATCACCCAGCACATCGGCGCCTACCAGGTGACCGTCCCGGTGGGTGGCAACGAGCGCAAGCTGACGTTCATCGACACCCCGGGCCACGAGGCGTTCACCGCCATGCGTGCCCGTGGTGCCCAGGTCACCGACATCGCCGTGCTGGTCGTGGCGGCCGATGACGGCGTGAAGCCGCAGACGGTGGAGGCGCTGAACCACGCGCAGGCCGCCGGCGTGCCGATCGTGGTCGCGGTCAACAAGATCGACAAGGAGGGCGCCGACACCGTCAAGGTGCGCGGGCAGCTCACCGAGTACGGGCTCGTGGCCGAGGAGTTCGGCGGCGACACCATGTTCGTCGACGTGTCGGCCAAGGGCCGGATCAACATCGACGGCCTGCTCGAGGCCATCGTGCTGACCGCGGACGCCACCCTGGACCTGCGGGCCAACCCCAAGCAGGACGCCCAGGGCGTGGCGATCGAGGCGCACCTGGACCGCGGTCGCGGTCCGGTGGCCACGGTGCTCGTCCAGCGCGGCACCCTGCGCCCGGGCGACTCGATCGTGGCCGGGGACGCCTTCGGGCGCGTGCGCGCCATGCTCGACGAGCACGGCGACACCGTGGACGAGGCCACCCCGGCACGTCCGGTCCAGGTCCTGGGCCTGACCTCGGTGCCGGGTGCGGGCGACTCGTTCCTGGTCGTCGGCGAGGACCGGGTGGCACGCCAGATCGCCCAGACCCGCCAGGCCCGCGAGCGCAACGCCCAGCTGGCCAAGCGGCGCGGCCGCCGGACGCTCGAGGACTTCCTCAAGCAGCTGGAGACCGGCGAGGTCCAGGAGCTCAACCTGATCCTCAAGGGCGACGTGTCCGGCTCGGTCGAGGCCCTCGAGGACTCGCTGATGCAGATCGACGTCGGCGACGAGGTCAACCTGCGGATCATCGACCGCGGTGTCGGTGCGATCACCGAGACCAACGTGATGCTCGCCGCGGCGTCGAAGGCCGTCATCATCGGCTTCAACGTCCGGCCGCAGGGCAAGGCCACCGAGCTCGCCGACCGCGAGGGTGTGGACATCCGCTACTACAACGTCATCTACTCGGCGATCGATGACATCGAGGCGGCCCTCAAGGGCATGCTCAAGCCGGAGTACGAGGAGGCCCAGCTGGGCACCGCCGAGGTGCGCGAGGTCTTCAAGAGCTCCAAGTTCGGCACCATCGCCGGGACGCTCGTGCGCTCCGGGGAGATCAAGCGCAACAGCAAGGCGCGCCTGGTCCGCGACGGTGTCGTGGTGGCGGACAACCTCACCGTCGGCTCGCTGCGGCGGTTCAAGGACGACGTCACCGAGGTCCGCGAGGGTTACGAGTGCGGCATCGGCCTGGGGTCGTTCAACGACATCAAGGTCGACGACGTGATCGAGACGTTCGAGATGCGGGAGAAGTCGCGCGACTAGTCGAAGGGGAGCAGCGGTGTTCGTCGGGATCCTGGACGTCGACCTGCTGCTCCCCAGCGACGTCCGCTCATTGAAGGACAAGCGCAGCCACGTACGTGGGCTGGTGGCCGAGCTGCGGCGCCGGTACGACGTCGCGGCGGCGGAGGCTGGTCATCTGGACCTCCACAGGCGCACACTGGTCGGGGTCGCGGTGGTCGGTCCCGACCTGGCGCACTGCCGGCAGGTGCTCGATGCGTGTGAACGGCTGGTGGCAGGGCGCCCGGAGTTCGAGATGGTCGGCGCCCGGCAGCGGTTCGTCGGGGACGATGACTGAGCCAGGGCAGGACGCAGGACACGTACGGGGTCGAGACGAGGAGAGGCGGGCATCGTGGGAGCCCATGAAGCGCGGGTGCGCCGGCTGGCCGACCGGGTCAAGGTCATCGTGGCCCAGACGCTGGAGACCCGGGTGAAGGACCCCAGGCTCGGGTTCGTGACGATCACGGACGCCCGGGTCACCAACGACATGCGCGAGGCGACCGTGTTCTACACGGTGCTCGGCACACCGGACGAGTTGGCCGAGACCGCCGCGGCGCTGGAGTCCGCAAAGGGGATCCTGCGCACGGAGGTGGGCCGGCAGACGGGTGTGCGACACACGCCCTCGCTGACCTTCATCGCCGACGCGGTACCGGAGAACGCCCGGCACATCGACGATCTCCTGGCGCGGGCTGCGGCCACGGACGCGGCTGTCGCGGCCGTCCGGGAGGGGGCGCAGTACGCCGGCGAGCCGGACCCCTACAAGGTGCCGCGCGACGAGGAGCAGTCCCTCGCCGAGGGTGCCCCGCTGCCCCGCTCGCTCGCAGAGATCGACGACTGAGTTGTCGCAGACTGCAGCAGAGTCGGCCCGGGCGGACGTGGCCGGCCCGGCCGAGGGAATCGTCATCGTCGACAAGCCCGCGGGCTGGACCTCTCACGACGTGGTCTCGCGGATGCGCCGGATCGCCGGCACCCGCAAGGTCGGCCATGCCGGCACGTTGGACCCGATGGCGACGGGAGTCCTGGTGGTCGGCATCGGACGGGCGACTCGCCTGCTGGGCCACATCAGCGGCTCGGACAAGACCTACGCGACGACGATCCGACTCGGGTGGGCGACGGTCACCGACGACTCCGAGGGCGAGCGCCTGCACGGCGCACCGGCAGCGACGCTGACCCTGGCCGACGTGGCCCCAGCGATCGCCACGCTCACCGGGCCGATCATGCAGCGGCCGTCATCGGTGTCGGCGATCAAGGTCGAGGGTCGTCGCTCGCACGCCCGCGTCCGCGCCGGTGAGGACGTCGACCTCCCGGAGCGGCCGGTGGTCGTGGGGGTGTTCGACGTCCTCGCCGTGCGCCCCGAGCCGGCCCTCGGAGCCCTGGACGTCGACGCCGTGGTGAGTTGTTCCTCCGGCACCTACATCCGGGCACTCGCGCGTGATCTCGGCGAGGCACTGGGGGTCGGTGGTCACCTGACCGCCCTGCGGCGCACCCGGGTCGGGTGCTTCGACCTGGGACGGGCGCGCACCCTCGAGCAGCTGGCCCAGCGTCTCGACGTCGCCGACATGGCCTCCGTGGCGAGCGCGGCGTTCCCATCGGTCACCCTCACCGCAGCTGATGCGAACGCGGTGCGCTACGGGCGCACGATCGAGCTGGCGATGGCCTGGGCCCGGGCGACGAAGCCCGAGTGCATCGCGGCGTCCGTGGTCGATCCCCATAGCGCCGCGCTTGAGGCTGCCCACTCGCACACCCCCGACTGGTCGGATCGAACCCCGCCGCCACACGCACTCTTCGCCCCCGACGGGGAGTTCCTCGCCCTGGCCCGCCCACGCCCGGACGACACCGCCGAGTACCTGGCGGTCTTCTCCCAGCCGTAGGGCGTCCCGCGTCGTGGGGGCTCAGAACTCGAGGCGCGTGGCCTGGACCTCGCGCATCCACGCGGTGATCGCGTCCGGGTCGCGCGGGAGTGCCCCGGAGAGGTTCACCGGGCCGTTGGGCGTCACCTGGATGTCGTCCTCGATGCGCACGCTGATCCCGCGGAACTCCGCCGGCACGGACAGGTCGTTGACCTGGAAGTACAGCCCGGGTTCGACCGTCAGGACGTGGTTGGCGCCGAGCTGACCGTGGGTGTAGGCCTCCTCACGGGCCTGGGCACAGTCGTGGACGTCCAGGCCGAGGCTGTGCGAGACCCCGTGCAGCGTCCAGCGCCGATGGTGGCCTGCGCCCGGCTGCTCAAGGTCGTCGCTGCACGAGACATCAGGGGTGACGTCAAGGATGCCCCAGGAGTGCAGGTGCTCAGCCAGGACCTGCATGCAGGCGCGGTTGGCGGCCAGGAAGTCGTTGCCGACCCGGCACTCGGCGATGCCCGCCTCCTGGGCCTCGAGCACGGCGGCGTAGACCATGCGCTGGGTGGGCGTCCACTGGCCGGTGAGCGGGAAGGTGCGGGTCACGTCGGCGGTGTGGATCTCCTCGGACTCGACGCCCATGTCGGCCAGCAGCAGGTCCCCGGAGCGCAGCCGGCCGTTGTTGCGCCACCAGTGCAGCGTCGTGCCGTTCGCACCCGAGCCGACGATCGACGTGTAGCCGACCTCGTTGCCCTCCAGCCGGGCGCGCCGCCAGAAGGTGCCCTCGAGCCAGCGCTCGCCGCGGACCGGACGGTCGAGGACCAGTGGGATCTCCCGCACGACGTCCGCGAAGCCCCGCGCCGTTGCGTCGCACGCATGCTGCAGGCGGGAGATCTCCCACTCATCCTTGACCAGGCGCAACTCGTCGATGACGCTGGCCAGCTTCTCGCCGGTGCCGCGGGGCAGCAGCGGATCGACTATCGAGTCGTGGCCGGTCAGCAGTGCGCACTCCTGGTCACGCCACGCCTCCACGGCGCGGGGGAGCTCGGACAGGGGACGGCACGCGATGGCCAGAACGTCGCCGGTCTCCGCCGGGGTGGGGACGTTGCCCACCCAGATCGCGCCGAACTGGTGGTCGGTGAAGTACCCCTCCGAGCCGGCCTGGTGGTACTCACGGACATACAGGGTCGCCTCGTGGCCCGGGCCCGTCCGGTTGGGCGCCATGACGAGCACCGCACCCTCGACGGTCTCACCCGTGAGCCAGACGAACGCCGACGAGGCCCGGAACGCGTACTCCGTATCGTTCGCGCGGGTCCTCATCAGCCCCGAGGGGACGACGACGAGCTGTCCGGCGAAGTGCTGCGAGAGTGCGGCCCGGCGTGCCGCGGTGTGCGCCGCCACCCCTGAGCCCTCGGCGGGATGGGCCATCGGCGGTGCGGGGTCCCAGTCGGCGCCGAGCCAATCGACCAGGTGCCGGCTCATCGGGGCGCGCTTGCGGACCGGAGGGGGGGTGAGGTCCGGGGTGTGCCCGGACTCAACGTGCGAGGTCGTGACGTCATCGGCTGCCATGCCGGATGAGTCTACCGATCAGGATTCCTCGCTGGTGGACCCGACGTGGCAGGGTATGGCCATGCATGTGTGGCGCGGGTGCGACGAGGTCCCCACCGGCCTCCCGGCAACCTCGGTCACGATCGGTGCGTTCGATGGTGTCCATCGTGGGCACCGCATGCTCCTGGACCGTGCTGTTGCAGAGGCAACCGGCGGCCTGGTGCCGGTGGCCGTCACGTTCGACCCGCACCCGCTGTCGGTGATCCGGCCGGACATGGCCCCCGCGCTGCTCACGTCGATGGCCCACCGCCTGGAGCTGTTCGAGGCAGAGGGGCTCGCCGGTGTGCTCATCATCCAGTTCACCCCCGAGCTGGCCTCGGAGTCGGCCGAGCGCTTCGCCTCCCGGGTGCTGGCCGATGTGCTGAACGCGCGTCACGTCGTGGTCGGGCGCAACTTCCGCTTCGGCCATCGTGCGGCTGGCGACGTGGCGCTCCTGGGCGAGCTGGGCCGCGAGCTGGGGTTCGACGTCACCGTGGTCGACCTGGAGCCGTTGGATGCCCCGGGGGCGTCCACAGGCCCAGGCGACGGCCCCGTCGCGGTCTCCTCGACAGAGATTCGCGCGATGGTGGCCATCGGGGACGTCGCGGGCGCAGCGGCGGCGCTGGGACGCAATCATCGGGTGTCGGGCCCCGTCGTGCACGGCGACCACCGCGGCCGGGAGCTCGGTTACCCAACGGCCAACGTCGACGTCTCCCCGTCGATGGCCGTGCCCGCGGACGGGGTGTACTCGGGATGGTTCCGGGTCGCGGGCGAGCCGGGCCTCTGGCGCCCTGCTGCCATCTCGGTGGGCACGAACCCGACGTTCGACGGGCTGACCCGGCGGGTCGAGGCCTACGTGCTGGATGCCCCCGGGGGCTACGACGTGTACGGCCAGTTCGCCGACATCGACTTCGTCGAGCGGATCCGGCCGATGGTGCGCTTCGACTCCATCGAGGCGCTTGTCGACCGGATGGCCGATGACGTCGCGAGGGTGCACGTCATGCTCGGCGCCTGAGCCCGGCCCGATCACCAGGGGCCGGCGCGATCCCGCCCTACTTGTGGGTGCCGAAGTTCTGCGTCCAGTAGACGCCCCACTTGCCGGGTCCCTCCACCCGCCCGATCCCCAGCTCCTTGTACTTGCCGTTCATGATCACCCTGCAGTGACCCGGGCTCTTGAGCCATGCCGTGACCACGGCTGCGGGCTCCGCCAGGCTGCGGCCGGCCGCGATGTTCTCCCCGGCCGCGCGGTAGCTGTAGCCGGCTGAGCGCATGCGCTGGAAGGGAGAGACTCCCGAGGGCGTGTAGTGCGAGAAGTAGTCGTTTGTCGCCATGTCGGCGCTGTGCTCGTTGGCCGTTGTCGCCAGCACCCCGCTCCAGGACACCGGCCGGACGGCCTTCATTCGCTTGCCCCCGCACTTGCGGCTGTGGCTGCGAGCCTCGTTGGTCAGGCGGAGCACCTCGGCCTCGAGCCCATCCTGGTCCGCGGAGCCGCCCACAGCGTGGACCGAGAGTCGGGCGCTGCCCGCAGGCATTGGCGCGGCCGAGGCAGCGGGCAACCCCGCCAGGGTCACGCATCCGAACACGAGGGCAGCCGCCATTCTCGTCCGGACGGGTGACGCGACGGTGCTCATGGATCTGGCATCGGGGCAGCTGGACCTGCCATGCAGCCGCGCGGGTCGAGTTCCCCCGATCGGCGGGCCCCCGAATGGAGCAGTGGACCCAGCCAAAGCCGAGTGCCCGGCCCCGGGACTCCGGGACCGGGCACTCCGGTCAGGTCAGGCGCTGGGGCTCAGGGCCCCGCCCGCCTTGGGATCACTCCTCGCGGCGCCGCCGTCCGAAGGTGATCATCAGGCCACCGGCCAGCAGGGCCAGCAGGGCTGCACCGACGAGGTTTCCGACGTTGCCGGCACCCGTGTCGGCCAGATCCTCATCCTCCTCGGCGGCGACGACCTCCTCGGCCACGTCCTCATCCTCGAGCTCGGCCACGATCGCCACCGGGTGGGTGGTGCTGTCGCTGATCGTTCCCTTGTCCGGGAGGGTCAGGACGACCGAGTTCACCACGCTTCCGGTAGCCGCCGCTGTGACGGTCCCGGAGTAGCTGAACGTCGCAGATGCTCCGGCCGCCAGGCTGACCTGCCAGGTGATGGTGCCACCACTGAGGGTGCCGCCGCTTGCGGTGACGCTGGCAGCATCGGCCGTGAAGCCAACCGGCAGGGTGTCGACCAGCGGTCCGGTGAACGTGCTGCCACCCGTGTTGGTGACCTTCACCGAGTAGGTGATCACTTGCCCGGCCACGACATCCGTGCCCTCAGCGGGGTTGGCGGTCTTGTCCAGCTGCGGGACACCTGGCGGGTTCGCGCAGGGCGCCGCTGCCGGCGGGTAGAGCGCGGCTGTCTGCACACTCGGGTTCACCGTGACGATCGCGACCATGCCTGGCCGGACGCCACCACTGGGCACCTGCTGCCAGACACCCGGCGAGGGCTGGGTCCAGCCCGGCCACACCGTGGCAGTGCCATTGGCATCAACCTTCGCGCCCTTCCACAGCAGCTGGGGCTTGTCCAGCGAGCCGTTGGACAGGGTGTAGGTGTCCACGTAGTTGCCGGCTGGGGTACCGATCGCCGGATCGTAGGCCGCGATGTACTTGGTCGGATCCGTCGTCGGGTTGCCCTGCGCATCAACTGGCTGACCCTGCGCGTTCGCCTGGTACCAGCGGATGGTGACCGTGTCGTTGACGTTGGTCAGGTTCTGCGACTTCACTGCCACGCTGTAATACGGCGCGTCCTTGATGCAGAAGCTGGTCGTCACGGCGCTGATCGCCTTGACCGGGTGGGTGGTACTCCTCTCGAGCTCCTTCTGGACCCACTTGGCGGTGTTGACCAGCGGCGCAGACCCGAACCCGGCCGCGGTGACCTTCACCTTGTAGGTGAACGTCTTCTCCGAGAACGCGTCCAGGTCGAACGTCCACGTGATCGTGCCGGCCACTGAAGTGTCGCCAGCCGGCGTGATCGAGGCCACGTCCAGCGTGGCACCGGTCGGCAGGGTGTCGACCAGGGTCTGCTCGGTCAGCGGCAGTGCGCCCTCGTTCTTCACCGTGATGGTGTAGACGATGGTGTCTCCCGCCTCGACCGCTGTCCCATCCGAGGGGTCAGAGGTCTTGGTGAGCTTCGGGATGTCGATCGGCGGGTTGGCGAAGACCAGCTCGACAACACCCGGGGTGCAGTCGGGCCACTCATTCTCTGTGGCGCCGCCGACCCGGTAGTCCTCGCACACGAAGGTGTCGAAGCCGATGACCGCGGGCTGGATGGCCGGGTCCGTCAGGGCGTAGCCGGCAGGCGGCGTGACCTCCTGGACCAGGTAGTGGCCCCAGACCAGGTCGGTCCAGGTGGCCTTGCCATCATCGCCCGTCGTCTTCTCGGTTCCCGGGATGACGGTGTCGCCATCCGTGAAGGTGCCGGACTTGTCCACGTCCTTCCACAACTGGAAGGTCGCGCCTGCGAGGAGCTCGTCAGTCCGCTTGTCGACCTTGATGATCTCGATCGATCCGAGCGGGGGATTGGCGAAGTAGAGCTTCACCAGGCCCGGGGTGCAGTCGAAGGTCTGCACACACTTGCCGAAATCGCTGGCGTCGATCGTGACCGCCTTGATCGCCGGCTCGCTGAGCGAGTGCCCAGCGGGGGCACTGACTTCCTGGACCAGGTAGTTGCCCCAGGCCAGTCCGGGCCACGAGACGATGCCACTGGTGCCCGTGGTCTGCTCCGGCCCGTTCTTGGTGTCACCGGAGTCGTAGGCCTCGTTACCGTTGACGTCGTCCCAGAGCTGGAAGACCGCACCCGCCAACGCCTCCTCGGTCACCGTGTCGAACTTGATGACCTCGATGGTGCCAGGCTTCTTGGTGACGGTGTTGGTGACCGCGACCGTGTTCGGCCCGGCCTCGGTCACGACCTTCTTGCCATCGGCCGGGACGTAGCTGGTCGTCCAGGACCACCCGGTGGTGCTCGGCGCGTCCTCGACCACGGTGCACTCCGCACCAGTCGGGACACCAGTGACCGTGCCCGGGGTCGTCGTGGAGATGACCACGTTGTTCGCGGTCTTGACCACCGTGGACCCGACCTTGCAGACCACATCAACAGTGAACGTCGGCAGCGGGCTCAGGCCCTCGCTGTTGACCACCGTCTTCGTGATCGACAGATCACGCTTGTTCTTGGTGACGGTGTTGGTGACCGCGACCGTGTTCGGCCCGGCCTCGGTCACGACCTTCTTGCCATCGGCCGGGACGTAGCTGGTCGTCCAGGACCACCCGGTGGTGCTCGGCGCGTCCTCGACCACGGTGCACTCCGCACCAGTCGGGACACCAGTGACCGTGCCCGGGGTCGTCGTGGAGATGACCACGTTGTTCGCGGTCTTGACCACCGTGGACCCGACCTTGCAGACCACATCAACAGTGAACGTCGGCAGCGGGCTCAGGCCCTCGCTGTTGACCACCGTCTTCGTGATCGACAGATCACGCTTGTTCTTGGTGACGGTGTTGGTGACCGCGACCGTGTTCGGCCCGGCCTCGGTCACGACCTTCTTGCCATCGGCCGGGACGTAGCTGGTCGTCCAGGACCACCCGGTGGTGCTCGGCGCGTCCTCGACCACGGTGCACTCCGCACCAGTCGGGACACCAGTGACCGTGCCCGGGGTCGTCGTGGAGATGACCACGTTGTTCGCGGTCTTGACCACCGTGGACCCGACCTTGCAGACCACATCAACAGTGAACGTCGGCAGCGGGCTCAGGCCCTCGCTGTTGACCACCGTCTTCGTGATCGACAGATCACGCTTGTTCTTGGTGACGGTGTTGGTGACCGCGACCGTGTTCGGCCCGGCCTCGGTCACGACCTTCTTGCCATCGGCCGGGACGTAGCTGGTCGTCCAGGACCACCCGGTGGTGCTCGGCGCGTCCTCGACCACGGTGCACTCCGCACCAGTCGGGACACCAGTGACCGTGCCCGGGGTCGTCGTGGAGATGACCACGTTGTTCGCGGTCTTGACCACCGTGGACCCGACCTTGCAGACCACATCAACAGTGAACGTCGGCAGCGGGCTCAGGCCCTCGCTGTTGACCACCGTCTTCGTGATCGACAGATCACGCTTGTTCTTGGTGACGGTGTTGGTGACCGCGACCGTGTTCGGCCCGGCCTCGGTCACGACCTTCTTGCCATCGGCCGGGACGTAGCTGGTCGTCCAGGACCACCCGGTGGTGCTCGGCGCGTCCTCGACCACGGTGCACTCCGCACCAGTCGGGACACCAGTGACCGTGCCCGGGGTCGTCGTGGAGATGACCACGTTGTTCGCGGTCTTGACCACCGTGGACCCGACCTTGCAGACCACATCAACAGTGAACGTCGGCAGCGGGCTCAGGCCCTCGCTGTTGACCACCGTCTTCGTGATCGACAGATCACGCTTCTTGATGTCGTTCTTGGCGGTGCAGTCCAGGGTCACGCCGTTGGCGATCTCCAGCGTCCACTTGCCGCTCACTGCTGAGACGTTGAACGGATTGCCCACGACACCAGTTGCGGAGGTCGGGGTGCAGACCAGCGTCTGCTGGGGTGTGTGGGTCGTGGTTGCCGTCTCCTCAAGGACCACCGTGGCCCCAGAAGGAGCCTTCGGCTTCCAGCCGAAGTTGGCCAGGCCGTTGGCGTCCGTCGTGTCGGACTTGCTGCTCGCGACGTTCTTCGTGATGGCTCCAACGCTGGGAAGGGTCCAGTTCCCGTCGGCTGCAAGCAGCGTCACGGTCGCCTTGAACTCGAATCCGGCGGCCTTGGTGTAGCTGTCGTCGCCGGGCTTCTGGGCGTACTTCGTGATGTTGAGCTGCGAGCCGCAGAGCGCCGTGGCGATCTGGCGCAGCTGGGCCTTGAGGTTGGTGTAGTTGGGGGTCTGGACCCAGTCAGCGGTCAGGAAGTTGCTTGCATCAGCCTGCAGTGCTGTTCCGGGATTGTCGGTGACCCGCTGGATGGTCGTGAGGTTGATGCCGGTGCCAACCGCGATGCCGAACATGTGGGCACCTGCAGTCTTGAAGGCATTGGTCAGCGTGATCGCGGGATTGGTTGCCTCTTCGAGGTTCGCGCCTCCGCCACCTGAGGTGTTCGTGGTGTTCGGGTTCCCGTCGGTGATGAACACGACCAAGTCGGGCCGGTTGGCGGGGTTGAACCCGTTGAAGGTCGACTGCGCCTTCAGGAAGGCGTCCTGGAAGTTCGTCCAGC
This sequence comes from uncultured Actinomycetes bacterium, assembly GCA_963774745.1. Taxonomy (GTDB): domain Bacteria; phylum Actinomycetota; class Actinomycetes; order S36-B12; family CAIYMF01; genus Prado023. The sequence goes on from CAVZGE010000003.1 coordinate 578,628, forward strand.
CATCCGAGGGCACGCTGTTGTAGGTGGCCTTGACGGCGGCGACGTTGGCGCTGGTGAGCGCGACCGCGGTCTGGCGCACGACCGCGGAGGTGGAGAAGGTGGTGATCGAGACCCGTGAACCCGTGTCCTTGACGGAGTCGAGGAACGCGTCGGTGGCTGTGCGCAGATCGGTGATCGCACCCCCGATGGAACCGGAGGTGTCAAGAACCAGGGCGATGTCGATGCCGCACTTGTCCGCCAGGTTGGGGTTCGTGGTGGTGGTTGTGTACGTCATGGTCTGGATGCGTCCGGACTTTGCGGGCTGCGCTGGCGCGTCGTCGATCGGGGGGCTGTTGTTGTCGGGCGTATCGCCGTCGGTCGAGGACGCGGCGGGCTCGGCGGACTTGACGTCCTCAGCGGTCAGCGCGTCGGTCCGTTCGCCGACGATGGGCGCCGGCTCCTCGGCCACGGTCTCCAGTGGCTGGTCGATCACGGCCTCAGTCGCGGGAGCCTCTACCGCGGGCTCCTCGACGACCTCGGGCTCGTCGACTGACGGGGCAGGGTCAGCTGCGACCACCTCGGGCGCGGGCTCCTCAACTGGGGTCACCTCCTCGGCGACGACCTCCTCCGGGGCAGGATCCTCGACCGGGGTGGTCTCCGGCAGCACCTCGACGGCGGGATCCTGGACCTCCTCGACCACGACGGGAGGTGCGGCCGGGTCACCCTCCGTAGCGACGGCCGGCAGGGCGACCGTGCCGATCAACAGGGCCACCGAGGTGATCCCGGCCAGCCAACTGGTGGTGCTGCCGCGCTCTGCGCTGAACAGGCTCCGCTTGGATCCAAACATCCGTTCCTCCTAGGAACACCCTGCGCCCCCCAGGGACCTTCGACCTGTGAGCACAGGGCGAACGACCGCACGCGCGTTTTGAGTTGTGTGATACCCCAATCCAACTCCTGCCCGAAAAGGGCTGTCAAAGAACTTGCCAGAGGTAATCAGTCGATTACGCAGCGTCGATAGAGGACCCCTACTTGTCCCCCGAATGGGGGCTTGCACGAGTTGACTCCACGGCACTCGAATCGCACTGCATCCGGGCCCGCATGCCCCCTCTGGTAACCTTGACCTGACGGCCATGGGGCGGGCGCCCCGAGGACCGCGACTTGAACCAGCCAGGCAGAAGGCCGCTGGTGATCCACGCGCCCGAGAGGAATGCTCAGCATCTATGTCTCTTGACACGGACACCAAGAAGTCCATCATCGCCGAGTACGGAACCAAGGAGGGCGACACCGGCAGCCCCGAGGTCCAGATCGCAATGCTCAGCAAGCGCATCGCGGACCTGACCGAGCACCTGAAGACCCACAAGCACGACCACCACAGCCGGCGCGGCCTGCTGCTGCTGGTCGGCAAGCGTCGCCGCCTGCTCAAGTACCTGCAGGCCACCGACATCGAGCGGTACCGCGCGCTCATCGAGCGCCTCGGCATCCGGCGCTAGCACTCCCAGGAGCGGTACCCCCACGGGTGCCGCTCCTGGCGCTTGCGCCACCTGCTCCCGCCGCCGCACCGGCCCTGCTGGGCACAGCCCGCCCCGGTGCGTGGCACCCCCGCACTTCCCTGCACCACACAACACAACACTGAGGGTCCGGCCCCACGCATGGTCTTGCGGTGGTGGTCCCCGGAACGAGCCGAGGGGTACGACACGACGTCCACCCCGCCAAGCGTTCCGTGGGCTTCTATCCAAGACCCGCACTGGCGCCGGCCCTCCCAACACACAAGGAGGGCACCCGTGGAGGGTCCCGAGATCCACTCGTCCGAGGCTGTCATCGACAACGGCGCCTACGGCACACGCACCATCCGATTCGAGACCGGGCGCCTCGCCCGCCAGGCCGCCGGTTCCGCCGTGGCCTACCTCGACGAGGACACCATGCTGCTGTCGGCCACGACGGCCGGCAAGCACCCCAAGGACCAGTTCGACTTCTTCCCGCTGACCATCGACGTCGAGGAGCGGATGTACGCAGCCGGGCGCATCCCCGGCTCGTTCTTCCGCCGCGAGGGCCGCCCCAGCGAGGACGCGATCCTCACCTGCCGGCTGATCGACCGCCCGCTGCGCCCCACGTTCGTCAAGGGCCTGCGCAACGAGGTCCAGGTCGTCATCACGGTGATGAGCCTGAACCCCGCGCACCTCTACGACGTCGTGGCGATCAACGCCGCATCGATGTCCACCCAGCTCTCCGGCCTGCCGTTCTCCGGCCCGATCGGCGCCACGCGCGTCGCCCTGATCCGCGGCCAGTGGGTGGCCTTCCCGACCCACGAGCAGCTCGAGGGTGCGGTGTTCGACATGGTCGTTGCCGGCCGTGTCGCCGGTGACGACGTCGCCGTCATGATGGTCGAGGCCGAGGCCACCGCCAACACCGTCGAGCTCGTCGCCGGGGGAGCCAAGGCCCCGACCGAGCAGGTCGTCGCCGAGGGCCTCGAGGCCGCCAAGGGCTTCATCCGGATCCTGTGCGACGCGCAGTCCGCGCTGGCTGCCAAGGCCGCCAAGGAGACCGTGGAGTTCCCGGTGTTCCTGGACTACCAGCCCGACGCCTACGACGCCGTCGAGGCCGCGATCAGCGACGAGCTGGCCGCCGCCCTGTCGATCGCCGACAAGCAGCAGCGCGAGGCCGAGACCGACCGGGTCAAGGGCCTTGCCGCCGAGCGTCTCGCCGAGCAGTTCGCGGGTCGCGACAAGGAGGTCAGCGCAGCGTTCCGCTCGGTGACCAAGAAGCTGGTCCGCCAGCGCATCCTGCGCGACCAGGTCCGCATCGACGGCCGTGGCCTGACGGACATCCGCCCGCTGTCGGCCGAGGTCGAGGTCGTCCCCCGGGCGCACGGCTCGGCGCTGTTCGAGCGCGGCGAGACCCAGATCATGGGCGTCACCACGCTGAACATGCTCAAGATGGAGCAGCAGCTCGACACGCTGTCCCCGGAGACGCGCAAGCGCTACATGCACAACTACAACTTCCCGCCCTACAGCACCGGTGAGACCGGGCGGGTGGGCTCCCCGAAGCGCCGCGAGATCGGTCACGGCGCGCTGGCGGAGCGGGCCCTGGTGCCCGTGCTGCCCAGCAAGGAGGAGTTCCCCTACGCCATCCGTCAGGTCTCCGAGGCCCTGGGCTCCAACGGCTCCACCTCGATGGGCTCGGTCTGCGCCTCGACGCTGTCCCTGCTCAACGCGGGCGTGCCGCTGAAGTTCCCGGTCGCGGGCATCGCGATGGGCCTGGTCTCCGACGAGGTCGACGGCGAGACCCGCTACGTGGCGCTCACCGACATCCTGGGTGCTGAGGACGCGTTCGGCGACATGGACTTCAAGGTCGCCGGCACCAAGGACTTCGTGACCGCCCTGCAGCTGGACACCAAGCTCGACGGCATCCCCGCCTCGGTGCTGGCCGGTGCCCTGACGCAGGCCCGCGACGCCCGCCTGGCGATCCTCGAGGTCATGGCCGAGGCCATCGACGTCCCGGACGAGATGAGCGTCCTGGCCCCGCGGATCATCACCGTCAACATCCCGGTCGACAAGATCGGCGAGGTGATCGGGCCCAAGGGCAAGATGATCAACACCATCCAGGACGACACCGGTGCCGACATCACCATCACCGACGACGGCACGATCTACATCGGTGCCACCAACGGTGAGTCGGCCGAGGCGGCGCGCGCGATGATCAACGCCATCGCCAACCCGCAGATGCCCGAGGTCGGCGAGCGCTACCTGGGCACCGTGGTCAAGACCACGACCTTCGGCGCGTTCGTGTCGCTGCTGCCGGGCAAGGACGGCCTGCTGCACATCAGCGAGCTGAAGAAGCTGGCCCCCGGGAAGAGCCGCATCAACAACGTCGAGGAGGTCGTCCAGGTCGGCCAGAAGGTCCTGGTCGAGATCAAGGAGGTCGACTCCCGCGGCAAGCTGTCCCTGCAGCCGGTGATCGAGGATGCCCCGGCTGAGGGCGGATCCGACGACCAGGCCGCCGGCGAGGGCGAGGCCTGAGGCGCATGACGGCAGCGATGCCCGGCTCCTGGTCGATCGATCCTGACCAGGAGCCGGGCTCCACCGTCACCCTCCTGACCCCCGACCAGGGCGGGCTGGTCCGCCGGACCGTCCTTCCCGGGGGGCTGCGGATCATCACCGAGCACGTGCCGGGTGTCCGCTCTGCCGCGTTCGGCATCTGGGTCGGCGTCGGCTCCCGCGACGAGTCGCACGCCCAGATGGGCTCGGCGCACTACCTCGAGCACCTGCTGTTCAAGGGCACCCGACGCCGCGAGGCGATGGAGATCTCCTCCTTGCTCGACTCGGTCGGCGGGGAGATGAACGCGTTCACCTCGAAGGAGCACACCTGCTTCTACGCCCGGGTGCTCGACCGCGACCTCCCACTGGCGATCGACGTCATCAGTGACATCGTGACCTCAGCGCTCCTGCGCCCCGAGGACGTCGACGCCGAGCGGGGCGTGATCCTCGAGGAGATCGCCATGCGCGACGACGATCCCTCGGACCTCGTGCACGACGAGTTCATGCTCGGGATGTACGGCGAGACCGACCTCGGGCGCTCGATCCTGGGCACCCACGAGACCATCGCCGGGATCAGCCGGGACGCGATCGCCTCGTTCTACCAGGAGCGCTACAAGCCGCACGCGATGGTGGTGTCCGCTGCCGGTGCCGTGGACCACGACGAGGTCGTGCGCCTGGTCACCGAGGCGTTCCGGTCGGCCGGGGCGCTCGGCGACCCGTCGGTCCGCGCCCTTGCGGCGCGTCGCGGGGGTGCGGACGTCCCGACCGCCTCCGGTGTCCGGGTGGTCTCCCGACCGACCGAGCAGGCCCACCTCGTGCTGGGCGTGCCGGGCGTGGCCCGCGCTGACCGGCGCCGCTACATCCTGAGCATCCTGTCCACCGCGCTGGGCGGGGGCATGTCCTCCCGGCTGTTCCAGGAGATCCGCGAGCGCCGGGGCCTGGCCTACTCGGTGTACGCGTTCAGCACGGGCTACTCCGACGTGGGCCTGTTCGGCGCGTACGCCGGATGCCTGCCGGGCAAGGTCGACCAGGTCATCGAGCTGACGGTCGCCGGCCTCGACGAGGTCGCGCGCCACGGCCTGACCGCCGAGGAGCTCGAGCGGGGCAAGGGCCAGACCAAGGGCTCGATCGTGCTCGGGCTCGAGGACACCGGCTCCCGGATGAGCCGGATCGGCAGTGCCGACCTGTCCACCGGGGACCTCCCGAGCATCGACGGGCTGCTCGCCCGCATCGACGCGGTGACCCTCGACGACATCGCCCACGAGGCGGCCGCGATCCTCTCGGTCCCGAAATCGCTCACGGTGATCGGCCCCTTCGAGGAGTCCCGCACCTTCTCGATCACCTGAGGCACCTGCCAGTGCGGGACGCGTCCGGGCGCCCTCGGTGGGACAATGCCGGGGTGACGATCCGAGTGGGTGTTCTGGGAGCGCGGGGGCGCATGGGCTCCGAGGTGGTCAGGGCTGTGTACGAGGCGCCCGACCTCGAGCTGCTGGCGAGTCTCGACGTCGGTGACGGTCTCGAGGAGCTGGTCGCCTCGGGCTGCCAGGTGGTCGTGGACTTCACGCACCCCGAGTCCGTGATGGGCAACCTCGAGTTCGCCATCGGTGCCGGGATCCACCCGGTCGTGGGGACCACCGGCTTCGACGCCGCGCGGCTGGACCAGGTGCGCGCATGGTTGGCCGCGGCCCCGGGAACCGGAGCGGTGATCGCCCCGAACTTCGGCATCGCCGCCGTCCTGATGATGCGCTTCGCAGCCGCCGCTGCGCCGCACTTCGACTCCGTCGAGATCGTCGAGCTGCACCACCCGCGCAAGGCGGACGCACCCTCGGGAACGGCCACCCGGACTGCCCAGCTCGTCGCGGCGGCTCGCACGACCGCCAACAGCCCCGACATGCCCGACGCGACGACATCCGAGCTGACGGGGGCCCGTGGCGCGGTCGTGGACGGCGTCCATGTGCACGCCGTGCGCCTCCAGGGGCTCGTTGCACACCAGGAGGTGCTGCTCGGCGGGCCGGGGGAGACCCTCACGATCCGGCATGACTCGTTCGACCGGGCCAGCTTCATGCCCGGGGTGCTGCTGTCGATCCGGAAGGTGATCTCGACCCCGGGGCTGACCGTCGGGATCGACGGCTTCCTGGGCCTGGACGGCTGATCGTCGACCCATGACCGGCAAGCGGATGGCGGTCCTGATGGCCGTGCTCCTCGGCGCGTACCTGTTCTTCTCGGCGTCCCGGGCCGTGGACTTCATCCGGGCCGGTGGGGCCGTGCCCGTCCTGCTCGGGTCGGCGATCCTCGTGTTCCCGCTCATCGGCCTGTGGGTCCTCTGGCGCGAGTGGCAGTTCGGTCGTGCCACCGAGGCGTTGGGCCAGGAGCTCGCGGCCCGTGGTGAGCTACCGGTCGACGACCTGCCGCGACGGCCGTCCGGCCGCCCGGAGCGGGCAGCGGCCGATGCGCACTTCACCGAGGTGCGAGCCCGGGTGCAGGCGGAGGCGGACTCCTGGGTGCGCTGGTTCGAGCTCTCGACGGCCTACGACGCTGCCGGGGACCGCAAGCGCGCACGCCAGGCGATGCGCACGGCGATCGCGCTGCACGACTCCGCCACGAGCAGCCTGACACAGCCCATCACTGACGCAGCCCCACACTGACTCAGCCCCGGGCGCGCCGCAGGGCGGTCAGCGCGGCCTGGCCGTAGCCGCCCCCGAAGAGCGCAGCGTGGACGAGCAGCGGCCACACCTGGTGCAGCGGCACCCGCGCCTGCCAGCCCGGTGCCAGCGGCTGGACCTCCTGGTACCCGCCGATGATCCCCTCGAGGTGTGCCACCCCGAACAGCGCGAGCATCGCGAGGTCGGACTCGGGGTGGCCGCCGTGCGCCGCCGGGTCGATCAACCACGCCTGGCCGTCAGCACCCCACAGGACGTTCCCGCTCCACAGGTCGCCGTGCACGCGTGCCGGGGGAGCGGGCGGACCGACGTCGACGTCGCCTGCCAGGAGCTGCCCGACGAGACGATCGATCTCCCGTGCCTGTGCGGGGGTCAGGCCCCCGCGGTCACGGGCCATCCGCGCGGTCGCGGTGATCCGTTCCGACGCCCAGAACTCAACGAAGGATGCCCGCACCGCGTACGGCATCGGCAGGTCGCCGATCCATCCGTCCGGTCCGGGCGCACCCGGGGGAGGGCTGCCGAACGCCGGCGCGCCGGTGCGATGGAGGACCGCCAGGCGGCGGCCGAGCTGCTCGGCCGCCTCGACCGTCGGGTGACCCTCGCGAATCCGGGCGATCCCGAGCCGGGATCCGCCCACCTCGACAACGGCCGGGATCGGGGGCCCGCCCGACACCCGGATCCAGTCCAGCCCCGCAGCTTCCGTCGCCAGGAACCGGGCAGCATCCGATCCTGCTCGGCGCTTCCAGTGGATCCCCGACATGCGCGCATCATCGCAACGCGCTCTCGGTGGCGCAGCGCCGCGGCCCCGCCGGGTGGGAGGATGCCCCGGTGACCGGAACCGACCGCACCCCCACGCCCGAGCCGCAGTCACCGGCAGTCGCCGGGACGACACCCGGGACGGTTGAACCCCTCGAGTTCGATCCCATCCCCGACATCCGGCTCATCGCCTGCGACATGGACGGAACCCTGCTCGACGATGACGACGCCATCCACCACGAGTTCTGGCCACTCATCGACGAGCTGCACGAGCGGGGCGTCGTCTTCTGCCCGGCCTCCGGTCGGCAGTACTACAACCTCCTCGAGCGGTTCGAGCCCATCGCCGACGAGGTCGTGTTCATCGCCGAGAACGGCACGTACGTCGTGCGTGCGGGCCAGGAGCTGAGCTCGGACTGCCTGGACCGGCAGGTGGCGCGGGAGCTGATCGGGGTCGCGCGTGGCCTGAACGCGAACGGGGCCGACGTCGGGGCCGTCCTGTGCGGCAAGGCCTCTGCCTACATCGAGCGCACCGACGCGCCGTTCCTCGCGGAGGTCGACAAGTACTACCACCGGCTCGAGCTGGTTGCTGACCTCGATGGGGTCGACGACGAGATCCTCAAGGTCGCCATCTACGACTTCGTGTCCTCGGAGGAGGTCTCCGCCCCTGCCTTCGCGCACTTCCGGGCCACCCACCAGGTGGTCGTCTCCGGCGAGCACTGGCTCGACGTGATGGACCTGCACGCCAACAAGGGCACCGGCATCCGCCACATCCAGCAGGCCCTGGGGATCACCCGCGACCAGACGATGGTGTTCGGGGACTTCCTCAACGACCTCGAGATGATGGATGCGGCCACGTTCTCCTTCGCCATGGCCAATGCCCACCCGGAGCTCGCGGCGCGGGCCCGCTTCCGGGCCCCGGGGAACACCGACAACGGCGTCGTGCGCACGATCAAGAGCGTCCTGGGCCTCGGGTGACCGGCATCCGCAACGCGGGATTCACGCCCGCACCGCCGTGGCTCACCGGCACCCTGCAGACGGTGGCCGACCGCGTGCGGCCGCGCACGCACGACCTCGCCGCCGCGTCCACCGAGCAGCGGCTGGTGGTGGGGATGAACGACGGGTCCGGCGACGCACTGGCGGTGCGCATCCACCGTCCCCGGATCGGTCCCCGCCCGGACCGGCCGATGGTCCTGGTCGTCCATGGCCTGGGCGGTTCGATCGACTCCACCTACGTGCGGGCGACCACGTTGGGGCTGCTGCGCGCGGGATACCCAGTCGCCCGGGTGGACCTGCGCGGGGTCGGTGACTCCTCCGAGCACTGCCGGATGCTCTACCACGGCGGGCGATCCGAGGACCTGCGCACCGTCCTGCGGGCGCTGGCCGACGAGCCCGGGGCCGACGGGGTGGCGATCGTCGGCTTCTCCCTCGGCGGGAACGTCACCCTCAAGCTCCTGGGCGAGCCGCTCGACGGGTTGCCCGTCCGCGCCGGGGTGGCGGTCTCCGCGCCCCTGGACCTCAGCGCGGGCAACGAGCACCTCACCCGGCGGATGTTCGGCCTCTACGAGAAGTTCCTCGTCGGCAGGCTGAAGGCCGACTCCGCGCACTCGGGACTCGCCCTGACCGACCAGGAGCGCGCGGCCATCGCCACGGTCGGCACGCTCACGGAGTTCGACGACCTCATCACCGCCAAGCACAACGGATGGCGCGACGCCGCGGAGTACTACGTGGTGAACTCCAGTGCCCAGTTCCTGCCACGCATCACCGTGCCCACGTTGGTCGTGCACGCGCTGGACGACCCGATGATCCCCGCCGGTCCGTACCACGCGATCGACTGGCAGCTGCTGGAGGCGATGACGCCGGTGCGCCGGGCCATCACGCGCACCGGAGGGCACGTCGGCTTCCACGAACGTGGTGCCGAGCTGCCCTGGTACGTCGGGCAGGCCGTGGCGTTCCTCGACGCCGCCTGATCAGCCCGACGGGGCGTTGAGCCGGCGGAACAGGTCCTTCGTCGCCGGGTGGAGGTCGGCGAACACCGCGAAGTTGCGGTCGTGGACAGCCCGTACCGACGGGTCCGGGGTGAACCGGGCGGCCACCTCGACCGTCCGGCCGGCGGCCTCCAACGTGGGGAACCAACCGGCGCCCCACGACGCAACCAGCGCGGCCCCGGCAGCCCCGGCGTACTGCGGGTCGGCCACCGCGGCGACCGGGTGGCCGATGACGTCGGCCAGGATCTGGCTGGTCGCATCGGAGACCGCGCCGCCCCCGGCGAACCGCAGCTCGTGCGACGGCCGGACCCTGCGGGCCTGACCCTCGAGCAGCAGCCGCTTGTTGTAGGCGATGCCCTCGACCACCGCCCGGATCATCTGCCGCTTGCCGGTGTCCAGGCCGATGTTGAGGAACATGCCGCGCACGTGCGGGTCCTCGAACGGTGACCTGCTGCCGTGCAACCAGGGCGCGAACAGCAGCCCGCCCGATCCGGCCGGAACCTCGCCGATGGTGGCCGTGAGGTAGTCGATGAGCGAGGAGTACTCCTCATCGACCCCGCTGGGGCGCTCGTGGGCGTCGAGGTAGACGCCGATCTCGTCGCGGGCGAGGTGGTCGCGCACCCACTCCAGGCACTTGCCGGAGGTCTCCTGCTCGCCGAAGTAGTTGTAGCGACCGGCCTGGGCCCCGGGTACCGAGGCCATCATGGTCCGGGTGTCCACGATGCGGCGATCGGTCACTGTGGAGACCCACCCGCTGGTCCCCACGTACACGTGTGTCGCGCCGAGGGCGGTCGCGCCGGCGCCGACGCCGATCAGCGAGGCATCCCCACCGCCGGCGAAGACCGCGGTCCCGGCGACGAGACCCAGCTCGGTGGCGGCGCCGCGGGTCAGGCCGCCCACCTCGGCCGACAGCGCGACGATCTCCGGAAGGTGCTCGCGGCGCACGTCCAGGCGTTCGACCAGCCACGGGCTCCACTGGCAGCCTCCCCTGCGGGTGTCGGCCAGGAAGGTGGCGAAGGCCGAGTCGCTGCTCATCGTGAACCGGCCGGTGCAGCGCGCGGTCAGGTAGTCCTTCGCATCCAGCCAGCGGTGGACGCGGCGGAAGGCCTGCGGCTCCTCGTCAGCGACGCGCAGGTACTTCCACAGGGGGTCCTTGGCGCTGGCAGCGACGCCGCCGGCGACCCGCAACCACGGCAGCAGGAGCGTGGCACCGATGCCGGCGACCCGCGGCCCGCCCCGCGTCAGCTCGGGCATCCGCCCAGTGGGTCGCTGGTCGAGGTAGCTCAGGGCGGGACGGACCGGTTCGCCGGACTCGTCGACCAGGACCAGGCACTGCATCTGGGCGCAGAAGGTCAGCCCGCCCACCTCATCGGGTGGGGTTGCGGTGCGGGCCAGGAGCTCGGGCACCGATTCGACCAGCGCGGCCCACCAGTCGGCGGGGTCCTGCTCGGCGGTGCCGTCGGGGCCCGTGACCAGGGCCAGCGGCCGAGCCGTCGCCGCGAGCAGGGTCAACCGATCGCCGACCAGGTACAGGCACGTCTTGAGCGACGTCGTCCCCAGGTCGACGGCCAGAAGCACACGACGGTTCCCCACGACGGGGAGTATCCACTCCCGGGCGGCTGGCAGCGACGTCGGGGCGTGATGGTTGGATGAGTTCCGCCAGACCCGACCAGGAGGATGCCGTGCCCGACGGATTCGCGATCACCGAGTACCCCGACGTCCCGCGCGTGATCGCCGACCTGGACGCGCTCATCTCCCAGCCGATCCGCGCGCTGCGCCGCGACGCCCTCCAGGGCTACCTCGACGAGCACTTCGAGAAGCGGTGCCAGTCGTCGAAGGCCATGACGGCTGAGGCTGCGGAGTACATCCCGGGCGGCGTGCAGCACAACCTGGCGTTCAACCTGCCGTTCCCGCTGGTGATCACCCGGGCCCAGGGGTGCCACCTCCATGACCTCGACGGCAACGAGTACCTCGACTTCCTGCAGGCAGGCGGCCCGACCGTGCTCGGGTCCAACCCGCCGGAGGTCCTCGAGCAGGTGATCGACCTGCTGCGCACGTGCGGACCGTCCACGGGGTTGTTCCATGAGTACGAGCTCAAGCTCGCCCGCTTCATCGCCGACCATATGCCGGCGGTGCCGATGTTCCGCATGCTGGGATCGGGGACCGAGGGCTGCATGGCCGCGATCCGGGTCGCACGGCTGGCCACCGGCAAGAAGAACGTCGTCAAGATGGGTGGCGCCTACCACGGATGGTCCGACCAGCTGGCCTACGGGCTGCGGATCCCCGGCACCCGCCACCACGAGGCGCACGGCGTGCCGAAGTACGTCTTCCGGCACACCCAGGAGTTCTTCCCCGGCGACCTCGACGCCCTCGAGCGCACCCTGCAGGTCAACCGGGCACGTGGCGGCACCGCCGCGGTCCTCATCGAGCCGATCGGCCCGGAGAGCGGCACCAGGCCACTGCCACGTGACTTCAATGCCGGGGTTCGCCAGCTGTGCGACAAGTACGGGGCGCTGCTGGTCTTCGACGAGGTCGTCACCGGGTTCCGCCTCGGCATGGCCGGTGCCCAGGGCTACTTCGGCGTGGAACCCGACCTCACCGTGTTCGGCAAGGTCGTCGCCGGCGGGTACCCCTCGGCCGGCGGACTGGGCGGCAAGCGCCAGTACATGAAGCTGCTCGCGGCCGGGCTCGAGGCCGGTTCGAAGAAGGCCCTCGTCGGCGGCACGATGGCGGCCAACCCGCTGTCGTCGGCGGCCGGGTACTTCACCCTCGTGGAGATGCAGCGACAGCACGCTGCTGAGCGGGCAGGAGCCATGGGCGACCGGCTCACCGCGGGCCTGCGGGCCTCGATCGATCGACGCGGCCTGCCGTTCGTCACCTACAACCAGGGGTCGATCGTGCACCTGCAGACGGTCGGCACCCTGCACTTCGCGATCGACTTCAACCGGATCTGGGAGGTTCCGGCCAAGCTCAAGGAGATCAAGGCGCGCAAGACCGTCATGGAGGAGATGGGTGCGGCCTACACCGCCGAGGGCGTGATCACCCTCGCCGGATCGCGGCTGTACACCAGCGCGGCGCACACCGAGGAGACGGTCGACCAGGCGGTGGCTGCCTTCGACCGCGTGTTCGCCCAGGTCGAGGGAGCCCGGCAGTGAGCGAGGGGCACGGTCGGCGCGAGCTCGTCGAGGCCGGCCACCGGCTGCTGGCCGAGGGGCTGGTGGCGCGAACGTGGGGCAACCTGAGCGTCCGGCTCGACGATCGGACCATGCTCGTCACACCCAGCGGGATCGCCTACCCGGACCTGACCGAGGCGATGATCGTCCGGGTCGACCTGGACACCGACGAGTGGACCGGCTCGTTCAGGCCCAGCGGCGAGTTCAAGCTGCACCGGGAGACCTACCGCCGGCGGCCCGAGGTGATGGCCGGGGTGCACACCCACCAGGTGGCGGCCTCGATCTGCGCGGCAGCCCGCGTGTCGGTGCCCACCCCCTTCGGTGAGGTTCCCTGCGCCCCGTACGCGCTACCGGGAACCAAGCGGATCACCGAGGGCACGGTCGGGGCCCTCGGCGCCGGTCCCGCGGTCCTGATGGCCAACCATGGGGCGTTCGCGGTCGGCAGCTCACTGGAGGAGGCGTTCGACCGCGTCTCCCAGCTCGAGCGCGCCTGCGCCGACCACGTCGTGGCCAAGCGGCCACGGGAGGGCGCGCACATGCCCGCCGATCCCGATGCGCCGTGGGATCCTGCCTGCCTGCAGCCCGTGGACCTCGTGGACGGCACGACAGCGTGGCTGTCCACGGCGCCCTTCACGGTGCGCTTCTCGATCCTGCGCCGGGCGCTGCCCCCCGTGCTCGACGATCTCGCGCAGCTCACGGGCCGGCGGGTGGCGACGTTGCGATCGACCCCGAAGCGGCGCCCGCGCGCCGATGCCGTCCTCGTGCCCGGCCGGGGCGCCCTGGTGTTCGGCTCCGACCACGAGGCTGTTGCGATGGTCGTCGAGAAGGCGGCCCGCGCGTGGATCGGTGGCGCCGGACTCGGTGGGGCCAGGCCCCTGCCGGCCTGGGAGGCCCTGCTGATGCGCGTCGTGTACGTCCGCTCCTACTCCAAGCAGGCCGCGTCCGCCCGCGTCGGGGATGCGCCCGCCTGACGATCGGGCAGCGGCACTGCCGGCCGGCAGTTATCGTGGACGGCATGGAATGGATCCTGATAGCCCTGTTGATCGCCGGCTTCTTCGTCCTCATGCAGTCCAAGCAGAAGCAGGCCGCCCTCGGGGGCTCACGCCAGAGCACGGAGCTGGCTGCGCGGCGATGGCAGGCGGTGCGGCGCGTGGCCGAGGAGGACGTGACCCAGCTAGGCCAGCAGATCGCGGACACCCCGGTGCCCGAGTCCCTGGATCCCGAGGCTGCCCGGGACTTCGAGGACGCGCTCGGGGCCTACGAGCGCGCCAAGGAGGCCCTCGAGGCCTCGGCCCACCCCGATGACCTCCAGTGGGTCTCGAAGTCGCTGGACGATGGCCGCTTCGCCCTTGCCACCCTCGACGCCCGGCGGGAGGGTCGCGAGCTGCCCAGCCGCCGTCCGCCGTGCTTCTTCGACCAGCGCCATGGGCTGTCGATCTCCGACGCGCAATGGGCACCGCCCGGTGGGGCGATGCGCGATGTTCCCGTGTGCGCCGCGTGTGCCGCGCGCATCGCGGACGGTCAGGATCCCCAGGCCCGGCTCGTGCCGACCGCAGCCGGCGACCGGCCCTACTACGAGGCTGGTCCCGAGTACGCGCCGTGGGCCCGTGGCTGGTACGCCGGGTCCGGGGCCTACATGATGAGCAACGTCCTGATGGGGACCATGTTGTTCAATGCGCTGTACCTGCCGCCGGGCTACGACTACTTCGGTGGTGACGGGGGAGCCGATGTCGGCGGCGATGGCTCGGGCGGTGACGCAGGCGGCGACGCTGGGGGAGATGCCGGCGGCGACGCAGGAGGTGGGTTCGACGGCGGCGGTTTCGACGGAGGTGGGTTCGACGGCGGCGGTTTCGACTTCGGCGGGTTCTGACGCCCGTCGCGGGGCACCCCGAACGGTCAGTGGACCGGCTCGGGCGTTCGTGACCCGTCCGGCTGCAGGACCTCAGGTTCGGGCATCCGGGTGGCGATGACGACGGCGACCACCAGTAGCCCGAGCGCAGCGACCAGCGCGCGGGTGAACGACCCATCGGGGGTCCGCAGCGCGGACATCACGTAGACGAACACCACCGACCCCTGACCGACGAGCTGCATCAGCCCGTTCGACGTTCCCTCGGGGGTGGGGCGGGTCACCTCGGCGGCGTACTGGAACCCGATCGGCAGCGCCGAGACCAGGAAGAACCCGAGGACGAACCCGGCGAGGAGCAGCATGGGCAGCGCGGTGGCCATCGTCATCCCCACCAGTCCCGGGATGGCACCGGCGAAGGCCAGCACGAGGTAGCGCCGGCGTCGCCGCTGGCGGTCGGACAGGGCTGGGAGGACCACCGCCCCGATCAGGCCCCCGAACAGAAGGACTGCGCCCAAGGTTCCGGCGTCCGTTGGCGAGAAGCCCCGGGGACGCAGCATCGCCTCGACCCAGGTCGTGAGCCCGTTGAAGACGCCGAGGCCGATGAAGGCGATGGCCAGCACGTACCAGAAGGCCGGGACCCGGACCGCGTGCGCCAGCCCATCGAGCACCAGCGCGCGCTCCTCCTGGCCCGGGGGGCATGCCGGTGTCGGTGGGTGCTCCCTGGCGAGCGCGAGGAACAGCACCGCGCTGAGCGCGGCGATGACTCCGTACCAGAGCTGGATCTGCCCGATCGGCATCGACTCGATCAGCACCGGTCCCAGGACCATGCCGGCGGCCGTGCCCACCAGGTTGCCGACCGTCACCACGCCGACCGCCGTCGCCCGTTGGCCGGGGGCGAACCACCGCGCCGGCATCTTCGTCCATGCGTTGAGCAGCAGCGGCTGGGCGGCGGCGATCCCGAGGGTGGCCGCCATGGCCAGTGCGTAGTTGCTGCCGGCCAGGCCGCGCAGGATCCCACAGGCGCCCATGAGCACGGCCCCCAGCCCGGTGGCGAGCCGGAAGCCCCGGGTGTCGATCAACCACGCCGCCGGCAGCGAGAGGGGGATGAACGCAACCATGAAGACCATTGCGAACGCCCCGATGGCAGTGTCGCTGACGCCGTAGTACGCCGAGGCCGCGCCGGTGATCGGGGCGTAGCCGATCCACAGCGTCTGGATCGTCAGGTTGACCAGCGCGAAGACCGCCAGCACCACCCAGCGGTAGGGGTACACGCGGTGGGTGGGCGCTGCGGGCATGGGGCGAGTCTGCCACCGCGGCGCGGGCGAACCGGATGCACGGGATCGGGCGGTCTGTGGGAGATGATGGGTCCATGGATCCCAAGACCGTCAAGATCGTCGCCGTCGTGCTCATCGTCAGCCTGATCGGAGCAACCTTCGTCGGCGTGCTCTTCTTCTGACCGACCCCGAACGCCGATGTGGCCGGCCCCCGAGGGAGCCGGCCACATCGCGTCGTGCAGGACGGGTCAGTCAGCGAGGTCCGCGCCGATGACGTTGATCATCTCGACGACCTTGTTGCTGTAGCCCCACTCGTTGTCGTACCAGGCGACGAGCTTGACGAACGTCGAGTCCAGCGCGATGCCGGCCTCGGCGTCGAACACCGAGGTCATGGCCTCGCCGACGAAGTCGGTCGAGACGACCTTCTCCTCGGTGTAGCCCAGGACGCCCTTCATCGGGCCCTCGGAGGCAGCCTTCATGGCGGCCTTGATCTCGTCGTAGGACGCCGGGTTCTCCAGCTCGACGGTCAGGTCGACCACGGAGACGTCGGACGTCGGCACCCGGAACGCCATGCCGGTCAGCTTGCCGTTGAGCTCGGGCAGGACCTTGCCCACGGCCTTGGCGGCACCGGTGGAGGACGGGATGATGTTCTCCAGGATGCCGCGGCCACCGCGCCAGTCCTTCATCGACGGGCCGTCCACGGTCTTCTGCGTCGCGGTCGCGGCGTGCACCGTGGTCATCAGGCCACGCTTGATGCCGAAGTTGTCGTTGATGACCTTGGCGATCGGCGCCAGGCAGTTGGTCGTGCAGGACGCGTTGGAGATGATCGCCTGGCCCGCGTAGCTGTCGGAGTTGACGCCGAAGACGAACATCGGGGTGTCGTCCTTGGAGGGCGCGGACAGGATGACCTTCTTGGCGCCGGCCTCGAGGTGCTTCGACGCCGACGCGTTGTCCAGGAACAGGCCCGTGGACTCCACGACGACCTCGGCACCCACGTCGCCCCACGCCAGGGCAGCGGGGTCGCGCTCGGCGGTCAGGCGGATCGTGTTCCCGTTGACGATGAGGTTCGAGCCGTCAACCGAGACCTCGCCCTTGAAGCGGCCGTGGACCGAGTCGAACTTGAGCATGTAGGCCAGGTACGCCGGGTCCAGGAGGTCGTTGATGCCGACGACCTGGATCGTGTCCGGGTAGTTCTGGACGGCGGCACGGAACACCATCCGGCCGATCCGGCCGAATCCGTTGATGCCTACCTTGATTGCCATGTGTTTCCCTTCCATCGGGTGCGGGGGCGTGTGCAAGCACGATCAACCCTACTAGCCGTCGATTGGCATCGCCTGCTGGCCGAATGGCCCCCGGGAGGCCGTCCGGTGAACGCCGCGCGGGCGTCTGCGCGTGCTCAGGCGGGGCTGGTCGTGGGGTAGCGCAGGTCCGAACGGCGGTTGTAGCCGCCGAAGTACGACCCGAGGTCGACGAAGAAGGCCAGGGCCACGAAGAACCACTCGAAGCCGGACACTCCGCCCTCGGTCCACCACGAGATCAGGACGTACACCAGTGTCGTGTAGGGCAGCAGGAACCAGCCGATGAGCGGCATGATCCACGAGCCGTCGAACGCCTTGGTGATCTCGTCGTTGAACAGGGCCATCAGTGCCAGGGCGACTCGGGGGGCGAACGCGCCGAGCAGCAGGACGAAGCAACCGCACATAAGGGACTCCTCGGGACTCAGGTGATGCGCCACACCGTAGCCAGTGGCAGCCTGCGTCGCGCGCAGGCGCGCAGGCGGTAGCGTGATCGCCGCCGCCGGCCAGGCCCGCACCAGCGCGCGGGAACGACACCTGAGAGGACGCACATGCCCGACCTGAGGTTCCGCAGCGACGTCACCGTCGAACTCGTGAAGCACGCTGCCAGCGACGCGGACGTCATCTGGGCGGCCCGGGTGTCGACCAAGGGCGAGCAGTCACTCGACGATCTCGCGGCGGACCCGGCCAAGTCCTCGGGGCTGATCAACTACCTGATGCGCGACCGTCACGGCTCGCCGTTCGAGCACTCCTCGATGACGTTCTTCGTGCAGGCCCCGATCTTCATGTGGCGCGAGCACTTCCGCCACCGGATCGCGTCCTACAACGAGGAGTCGGGCCGGTACAAGGTCCTCGAACCGACCTTCTACGTGCCGGCGCCCGAGCGCAAGCTCGTCCAGGTGGGCAAGCCCGGATCGTACGAGTTCGTGGACGGCACCGCCCAGCAGTACGAGATCGTCCGGGCCGAGACCGAGACCGCCTGCCGGGCGGCCTATGCAGCCTACGAGTCGATGCTCGGGGCCGGCGTCGCCCGCGAGGTGGCCCGGATCGTGCTGCCCCTGACGATCTACTCCTCTGCCTACGTCACCATGAACGCCAGGGCGATGATGAACTTCCTGTCCCTGCGCCGCCACAGCGACGAGGCCCGGTTCCCGAGCTTCCCGCAGCGGGAGATCGAGATGGTCGCCGAGCGCTACGAGCAGGAGTGGTCCACGCTCATGCCGCTGACCCACGCAGCCTTCGTGGCCAACGGCCGAGTCGCCCCCTAGCCGCGCCCGGTAGGCTCGAACCGTGACTGCGACCTCCCTGCGCGACGTCCGCGGACGGACCTACCGGCGCGAGCCCGTGAAGACCCACAAGGTGGGCATCGGCGAGGACCTCGGTGGGGTCATCGCCCTCTACGCCGCTGAGCGGATCACCCCGGAGACGACCCTGTGCCTGTCGCAGAAGTTCGTCTCGATCTGCAACGGCGACGTCCGGCACATCGACGACGTCCAGGACAGCAGGCTGGCCCGCCTGATCGTGAAGTACGTGCAGAAGAACGACAACGGCGACATCGGGTACAGCCACCCGAAGAAGATGCAGGTGGCCATCGACGAGGTCGGCTACCCCCGGATGATCGCCGCGGTGATCGGCGGCGGGATCGGCAAGTTCGTGCTCCGGCGCAACGGCGACTTCTACCGGATCGCCGGGCACCACATCTCGGAGATCGACGGCTTCAACCCGGATGCCATGCCGCCGTTCGACCAGTACGCGATGCTTCCCTCGAAGCACCCCGACGCCATCTGCGAGGAGCTCGCCCAGCGATTCGGGTGCGCGGCCTACATCATCGACGGGAACAACATCAACGTCGAGGTCGTCGGGCGCAGCGGCAACCTGCCCCTGCCCGTGGCGGACGCGCGCGAGGTCATGCTGGACAACCCGATGGGCCAGGGCGACGAGCTCACCCCGGTGTTCCTCATCACACCGGTGGACTGAGCGCGACTCGGCCCCACGTCTGCTCGGCGCGACGGTCTGCCCGATACCGTGTGGGCATGGCTCTCGATCGCACCAGCCCCGCCCCGTTCGGACACATGCTGACCGCCATGGTCACCCCGTTCACGCCCGACGGCGAGGTCGACTACGACGGTGTCGCCCGCCTGGCCACCCACCTGGTGGATGTCGGCGGGCACGACGGGCTCATCGTCAACGGCACCACGGGGGAGTCCCCGACCCTGCGCGACGCCGAGAAGATCGCCTCGCTCAAGGTCGTGCTCGAGGCCGTCGGCGACCGCGCCACGATCATCACCGGGGCCAGCAACAACGACACCCGGCACTCGATCGACATCGCCCGCGCCGCCCAGGACGCCGGTGCCCACGGCCTGCTGCTGGTGACCCCGTACTACAACAAGCCGCCCCAGGCGGGTGTCGCAGCGCATTTCCTGGCGATCGCGGAGGCCACCGACCTACCCATCATGACCTACGACATCCCCGGGCGCACCGGCATCCCGATCGAGGCCGACACCTTCGCCCGGATCGCCGAGCACCCGCGGATCGTGGCCAACAAGGACGCCAAGGCCGACCTCGCCGCCGCGGCGACGGTCATCGCCAGCACAGGCCTCGCCTGGTACTCCGGTGACGACGCCCTGACCCTGCCGCTGCTGTCGGTGGGTGCCGTGGGCGTGGTCTCGGTGGTCGGACACGTCCTGGCGCCGCGGATCGCCGAGATGATGGCCGCGCACCGCGCCGGCGACGTCGCCCGCGCCGCTGAGCTCAACGCCTCGATGATCCCGGCCTATGTGGGCATGTTCCGCACCCAGGGTGTCATCCTGGCCAAGGCGGCACTGCGCGAGCTGGGCCTGCCCTCGGGGCCCGTGCGCCTGCCCCTGGTCGATGCCACCCCGGAGCAGGTCGCCACCTTGCGCGCCGACCTCGCTGCTGCCGGGGTTGCGGGATTCGGCGCGTGAGACCCGGCCACCACGAGCTGCCCCCGCCGGCGGCCCTCGAGGCCGGGGTGCTGCGGATCGTCGCCCTGGGCGGGATCGGTGAGATCGGGCGCAACATGGCGGTCCTGGAGATCGACGGCCGGCTGCTGGTCATCGACTGCGGGGTGCTCTTCCCGGAGGAGTCCCAGCCCGGCGTGGACCTGATCCTCCCGGACTTCTCCCACATCGCCGATCGGCTCGACGATGTCGAGGCGATCATCCTCACGCACGGGCATGAGGACCACATCGGGGCGGTCCCGTTCCTGCTGCGCCTGCGCTCGGACATCCCGCTGCTGGGGTCGCGGCTCACGCTGGCCATGGTGGCGGCCAAGCTGCGCGAGCACCGCATCACCGCCCACACGACGGAGGTGCGCGAGGGGCAGCGCGAGCAGATCGGGCCCTTCGAGTGCGAGTTCTTCGCGGTCAACCACTCCATCCCCGACGCGATGGCCGTGGGGATCCGGACCTCCGCGGGGACCGTGCTGCACACCGGCGACTTCAAGATGGACCAGCTGCCCCTGGACGGGCGGATCACGGACCTGCGCGGGCTGGCCCGCCTGGCCGACGAGGGGATCGACCTGGCGATGGTCGACTCCACCAATGCCGAGGTTCCGGGGTTCGTGCCCGCGGAGGCCGACATCGCCCCGGTCCTGGACAAGGTGTTTCACCGGGCCCGCGGGCGGATCATCGTCGCCAGCTTCGCCTCGCACGTCCACCGGATCCAGCAGATCCTGGACACCGCTGCCACGCATGGCCGCAAGGCTGCGTTCGTGGGCCGGTCGATGGTCCGCAACATGGGGGTGGCCCGCGACCTGGGCTACCTGACGATCCCGCCCGGGCTGCTCGTGCGCTCCGATGACCTCGCCGGCCTGCCTGACGACGAGGTGGTCCTGATCTGCACCGGCTCCCAGGGGGAGCCAATGGCCGCACTGTCGCGGATCGCCAACGGCGACCACGCGATCACGGTGGGGGAGGGCGACACCGTGATCCTGGCCTCGTCGCTGATCCCCGGCAACGAGAACCCGGTCAACCGGGTGATCAACGGCCTGACCCGCTGGGGCGCCGACGTCGTCCACAAGGGCAACGCCCTGGTGCACGTCTCCGGGCACGCGTCGGCCGGCGAGCTGCTGTACTTCTACAACCTGCTCACCCCGGGCAACGTGATGCCCGTGCACGGCGAGCCCCGGCACCTGCGCGCCAACGGGGCACTGGCGGTTCGCACCGGCGTGCCGGCCGAGCGGGTGCTGATCGCCGAGGACGGCGTCGTGGTGGACCTCGTGGACGGCCGCGCCTCGATCGTCGGGGCCGTCCCGTGCGGCCATGTCTACGTGGACGGATCCTCCGTGGGTGACATCACCGAGGCCTCCCTGAAGGACCGCCGGATCCTCGGTGAGGAGGGATTCATCTCGGTGTTCGTGGTCGTGGACCTCGAGTCCAGCACGGTGGTCGCCGGACCTGAGCTGCATGCGCGTGGCTTCGCTGAGGACGAGGAGATCTTCGGCGACGTCCTTCCCCAGGTCACCCGGGCGCTGGAGGCCGCGCTGGTGCACGGCGGCACGGACGTGTATGCCCTCGAGCAGGTGGTGCGCCGACAGGTCGGGCGCTGGGTCAGCTCCACCCACCGACGCCGGCCGATGATCGTCCCCGTGGTCGTGGAGGTCTGAGGCTCGACCGGCGTGCGGCACGTCGTCGCCGGCCGCCGGGCACGACACGAACCCCGCAGTGCTCCGGGACGGGCGCGGGGACGCCCTGCCGCCGGTAGCCTCGCGGCATGGCCACCAAGTCGCCTGCGCGCGCCCGCACGTCGAGCGCCCCACGCAGCTCCCAGGGGGGCAGCCGCAAGGGCTCGACCCGATCCACCCAGTCCCGCGGCACCTCGTCACGCTCGGTCCCGCGCACCGCGCCCAAGCCGTCAGCGCGCCGCCAACCGGGTCCCGTGGCTCGCGTGGTGCGTGCGCTCGGTCGCGGGCTGGCGCGCATCTGGTCCTTCCTGGCAGCGATCCTCGGCGGGGTGGCGCGCGCCCTGGGGCGCAGCGCCCGCGACCTGGATGCCACGCACCGCCGCGACGGCATCGGCCTGCTGCTGTTCACCCTGACGATCGTCGTCGCCGCCGTGACGTGGTTCTCCATCGACGGATGGCTGACCGGCGTCGTCACCGCCATCGTGACCGGCCTCGTCGGCGCGCTGGACGTCGTGGTCCCACTGTTCCTGTTCTGGGCGACCCTGCGCGTCCTGCGCCACCCCGACCAGGGGTCCACCACCGGACGGCTGGCGATCGGCACCGGGATCCTGCTGGCATCGGCCTGCGGGATCTGGTCGCTGGCCAAGGGCGCGCCCAGCCCGGGCGACGGGTCCGAGGCGATGCGTGCTGCGGGTGGACTTGTCGGCTGGCTGGTCACCGCACCGATCGTGTCCGCCGTGGGGATCTGGCTGGCCTACCTGTGGCTGGTCGTGCTGCTGGGGTTCGGCCTGCTGGTGGTCACGGCAACCCCGATCCACGCCGTCCCCGAGCGGCTCGGGACGCTGCGCGACGCGCTGCTCCTGCGACGCGCCCCCGTGGCGGCTCCCGACGAGGCCGATGGGCCAGCCGGGGACATGGCCGTGGACGGCCGAGCCAAGCACGCAGCACTGGTCCAGGACCCCGACGTCGATGCATCCGGGGCGGACGCCGGGTCCCAGGGCCCCGATCCGGCCAGCGAGTCCTCCGCGCACGCACCCGGTGGGTCCGGAGCTCTCGGCACGTCCCCGGCGGAGCCGCGACCCTCGGGAGCAGCGGGGCTCAGGGCCAGGGTGCTCGGCCTGGTGCGCGGCATCCGCCGGCCCAGGAGGGACGTGGAGGTCCCGGTCTACGACGGGCCGCTGGCCGGGGATGAGGCCTTCATCTCCGCCGTCGCCACCGCACCCGGGGACCAGACGGCCGGCGATGACGCGACGCTCATCGATGCCCTGTTCGACGCGGCGGTCCTGCCGTCCGACGCCTCGGGACCGCATGACCAGACCGTGGCGGTGGCCGGTGTCTCGGCAGCTGAGGCGATCGGTGGGGACTCCGCCCCGGCTGACCCCGACCTTGCCTCACTCGTGGCCGCCGTCGATCCCACGGCTGCCGCCAAGCCGGCCAAGCACAGCACCGTGGCGATCGCCCGCCCGGAGCAGCTGCGGCTGCCCGGAGCCCCGGACTACCGGCTGCCCACCCCGACGCTGCTCAAGGCGGGCACGGCGCCGAAGGCGCGCAGCGTCTCCAACGACCGGGTCGTGGCCGCCCTGACCGACGTGCTCACGCAGTTCGAGATCGACGCCCAGGTCACCGGCTACATGCGCGGGCCAACGGTCACCCGCTACGAGGTCGAGCTCGGCCAGAGCGTGAAGGTCGAGCGGGTCACCGCCCTGGCCAAGAACATCGCGTACGCGGTGGCCACCTCCGACATCCGCATCCTGTCGCCGATCCCGGGGAAGAGCGCGATCGGCATCGAGATCCCCAACACCGACCGGGAGATGGTCTCCCTGGGCGACACCCTGCGGGCACCGTCGGCCCAGGCGGACCACCACCCGCTGCTCGTCGGCCTCGGCAAGGACGTCGAGGGCGGCTACGTGTGCGCCAACCTGGCCAAGATGCCCCACATCCTGGTCGCGGGAGCCACCGGGGCGGGCAAGTCCAGCTGCATCAACGCCCTGGTCACCAGCATCCTGATGCGCGCCACGCCTGCCGAGGTGCGGATGGTGCTCGTCGACCCGAAGCGCGTGGAGCTGACTGCCTACGAGGGGATCCCGCACCTGATCACCCCCATCATCACGAACCCCAAGAAGGCGGCCGAGGCCCTGCAGTGGGTCGTGCGCGAGATGGACGCGCGCTACGACGACCTGGCCCACTTCGGGTTCCGGCACATCGACGACTTCAACCGGGCAGTCCGCTCGGGGACGCTGGCCGTCCCGCCGGACTCCCAGCGGGTCCTGGCCCCATACCCCTACCTGCTGGTCATCGTCGACGAGCTGGCCGACCTCATGATGGTGGCCCCCCGCGACGTCGAGGAGTCGATCGTCCGGATCACCCAGCTGGCACGGGCCGCCGGCATCCACCTGGTGCTGGCCACCCAGCGCCCCAGCGTCGACGTGGTCACTGGGCTGATCAAGGCCAACGTGCCCTCCCGGCTGGCGTTCGCGACCTCCAGCCAGACCGACAGCCGGGTCATCCTCGACCAGACCGGAGCCGAGGCCCTTGTCGGCCAGGGCGACGGGCTGTTCCTGCCGATGGGGGCCTCGAAGCCCATGCGGATCCAGGGCGCGTTCGTCCCCGAGTCCGAGATCCGCGCCGTCGTGGGCCACGTGAAGAAGCAGATGGCGGCCCAGTACCGTGACGACGTCCTCACCGAGGCCGCCGCGAAGCGCGACGTGGACGATGACATCGGCGACGACCTCGACCTCCTGGTCGCTGCCGTCGAGCTGGTCGTCACCACGCAGTTCGGGTCCACCTCGATGCTCCAGCGCAAGCTGCGGGTGGGGTTCGCCAAGGCCGGACGGCTCATGGACCTGATGGAGACCCGGGGAGTGGTCGGGCCGTCGGAGGGGTCCAAGGCCCGCGACGTCCTGATCAAGCCCGACGATCTCGACTCGTTGCTCGCCGACCTGCAGCACGGCAGCTGACGATCCCGGTGGCCTACGCTGACCACGTGAGCACGACCCGAGTGGCCCTGGTGACCCTCGGCTGCGCGCGCAACGAGGTCGACTCCGAGGAGCTCGCCGGACGCCTCGCGGCTGAGGGCTTCGAGCTCGTTGCCGACCCTGATGGGGCCGACGCCGTGCTGGTCAACACCTGTGGCTTCATCGAAGCCGCCAAGCGCGAGTCCGTCGATGCCCTGCTGTCCGCGGGTGGGACCACCCCCGCGGGCGGGCATCGGTCGGTGGTCGCCGTCGGGTGCATGGCCGAGCGCTACGGCACCGAGCTCGCGGCCGAGCTGCCCGAGGCTGACGCGGTCCTGGGGTTCGACGACTACCCGGACATCGCCGAGCGCCTGCGCACGATCGTCGGCGGCGGGACGGTCACCAGCCATGTGCCCCGCGACCGGCGCACACTGCTGCCCCTGGCGCCCACGGACCGGCCGGGCTCCGCTGTGCACGTCCCGGGCCACGGTGGTGCCCACGGCTCATCCGTGCGCGATCCGGCGCACGAGGCGTCCGTGGGTCCCGGCTGGATCCGGCGTCGCATCACGTCCGGTCCGGTCGCGTCGCTGAAGATCGCATCCGGATGCGACCGGCGCTGCGCGTTCTGTGCCATCCCGTCCTTCCGCGGGTCCTTCGTGTCGCGCTCGCGCGCCGACCTCGTCGCGGAGGCCCAGTGGCTGGCCGGGGGCGGGGTCCGTGAGCTCGTGCTCGTCAGCGAGAACTCCACCTCGTACGGCAAGGACCTCGCCGATCCCCGAGCACTCGAGGGGCTGCTCGCCGACCTGGGCTCGGTGGCGGGGATCGAGCGGATCCGGGTCTCCTACCTGCAGCCTGCGGAAGTCCGACCGGCCCTGGTCCGCACCATGCTCGAGGCGCCGCGCGTGGCCGACTACTTCGACCTCAGCTTCCAGCACGCCAGCGCCCCGCTGCTGCGTCGGATGCGGCGTTTCGGTGGCACAGAGTCGTTCCTCGAGCTCATCGCCCTGATCCGCGCGGAAGCGCCGGAGGCGGGAGTCCGCAGCAACGTCATCGTCGGGTTCCCCGGCGAGACCGAGGCCGATCTCGAGGAGCTGATGTCCTTCCTGGGCGCGGCCCAGATGGACGCCGTCGGCGTCTTCGGGTACTCCGACGAGGACGGCACCGAGGCTGTCGGCCTGGCCGGCAAGCTCGACGAGTCAGAGATCCGGTCCCGAGTCACCGAGGTCAGCGACGTGGTGGACGAGGTGATGGCCCAACGGGCGGAGCAGCGGATCGGCCGGGAGGTCGAGGTCCTCGTGGAGCACGTGGACGGGATGTCGGCTGAGGGCCGAGCGGAGCATCAGGGCCCCGAGGACGGGTCGACCAGCGTCCACCTGACTCCGGACCTCCGGGCGCGGGTGGTCCCGGGATCCATTCTGCGCGCACGCGTCGTGTCCTCGGACGGGGTCGACCTGCAGGCCGTGGAGGTGTCCGTTGTCCGGATCTGATCCGATGGACGACGCGGTCCCGTACCAGCCCACGCCCGAGGTCGGGGCCCCCGAGCCCGAGAAGCCGGAGATGTGGAGCCGGGAGCGAGTCGTCACGGGGTGGGCGCAGCTGTGGAACCTGCCCAACATGCTGACCCTGCTGCGGATCCTGATGATCCCGCTCTTCTGGTACCTGCTCATGTACGACGATGGCCAGAACGTCACGACCCGGCTCGCGGCGACGCTCGTGTTCTTCGTCGCGTCGGTCACGGACTGGCTCGATGGATGGCTGGCTCGCAAGCAGGGGCTCGTCACGACCTTCGGCAAGATCGCCGACCCCTTGGCGGACAAGGCGCTCACCGGTGTCGCGCTCATCGGGCTGTCGGTCCTCGACGAGCTGTGGTGGTGGGTGACGATCCTGATCATCACCCGCGAGGTCGGCGTCACGCTGATCCGTTTCGTGGTCCTCAAGCACGGCGTCATCCCCGCCAGCCGTGGGGGCAAGGCCAAGACGCTGTTCCAGATGGTCGGCATCGGGCTCTTCCTCCTGCCGATCCCCTCGGACCTGACAGTCGTGCTGCTGCTCCGGGACGCAGTCATGGCGATCGCCGTGATCCTCACGGCACTCACGGGCCTTGACTACATCAGCAAGGCCTACCGCACGCGCCGCGACTCCAAGTCCGCGAGGGCTGCGCGCACGGCCGCGGCATCCTCGCCGGTCGCCCCCGGAGGTGGGACCACGGACGGGCCGGGTTCCGGCGCTGTGCCCGGGGTCGACCGCGACGCTCCTCCGCCAGGGCCCACCGCGTGACGCAGGGCCCCCAGTCCCCGTCGGGCCAGGTCCACGTGGCGGACCTGATCGCGGACCTGATCGCGGACGGCGCGACCGTCGCGACCGCCGAGTCCGTGACCGGAGGCCGCCTGGTGGCAGCGCTGACATCCGTCGCGGGCTCGTCCGCGGTGGTCCGCGGGGCTGTGGTCGCGTACGCGACCGACGTGAAGTCCTCGCTGTTGGGCGTGGATCCGCTCGTGCTGGGCGAGCGGGGACCGGTGTGCGCCGAGGTGGCCGGTCAGATGGCCGGCGGAGCCCGCGAGCGACTCGGAGCCACCTATGGGGTGGCGACCACCGGCGAGGCTGGCCCGGACTCCGCCAGCGGCTCGCCGGTCGGGACGGTCTTCCTGGCAGTGGCCGGCCCCCTGGGAACCACGACCCGCCGGCTCGCGCTCGCCGGCGCACGTGCACAGGTACAGGACGGCGCCGTCACCGGGGCGCTCACGTTGCTGGCCGAGGTCCGAGTCGCCGGTGAACCTCGATCGGGGTCGACCCCCGGGGTGGGCCGCGGGAACAACGGCGACTGACCGTGCGTTCAGGTGACAGGTCAGCGCACCGGCCAGGGTGTCGCGGTAGGGTTGACCTGTGAAGGGAAGGGGACGGTCATGGTGATCCTGCGACGGGTCGTCGGTGAGCAGTTGCGGCGCCTGCGTCAGGACCAGGGCCGGACGCTGCGCGACGTGAGCTCCGCGGCGCGGGTCTCACTCGGGTACCTCTCCGAGATCGAGCGTGGCCAGAAGGAGCCCTCGAGTGAGCTGTTGGCCGCGATCTGCGCGGCCCTCGATGTCCCGCTCTCGACACTGCTGCGCTCTGTGAGTGACGAGGTCGCGGGTGTGGAAGCCGCCCAGGCGGGAGTGGCGCACGCCGCCTGACGCTGCGCCGACCGCTCGCCCGCTCTCGCCCTGGACGTCGGCCTCGGTTTGGGCGTGGGCGTCACAGGAGCTCAGCGGGGGACCCGGTACCCACGTGGTGTCAGGGTGAATCCGGCTGCCTCCAGTGCCGTCCGCAGGTGGTCCGAACCGCCCAGCTCCATCACGGCCGATCCGTTGACCTTCGTGATCGTCAGCGCCCCCACCATCCCGGACCTCACCGCGTCGTGGAGCAGGCGCGCCGCCGCGGTCAGCTCGACTGCCCTGTCTGACCCTGCTGGACCGTTGCTGAAGGTCAGCAGCGTGTGGCCCCCACGCTCCACGTAGAGCACCGGACGACCGCCCATGAGCACCACGTGGCACCCCGCCCCGCGCGCCGGCCGATGCGGGGCCCCGGGCCCACCGGACCAGTCGCTCGCCGGCCAGTCGAGGGCCGCTCCGTACGGGTTGGCCGGGTCCGCGGTGGCCAGGACCAGCCCGTCGGACTGCCCGTCGGCCAGCGCCCGCTCCACCGCCCGCACCTGGTCCACGACGCCGGTCAGGGCGAACTGGGACGCCCCCAGACCTTCCACCGCGTACACGCGCTGGACCCTGCCGCGTTCCTCCATCATCGACAGCGTCCGGTAGGCCGAGGCGAATCCTCCGGGGTCACCCGAGGCCAGCACGGCACCCCGCGTGACGATCCCCAGCCGCTCCAGGTGCGCCTCAGCGCGCGCCAGCGCGACAACCTCGCGCGGGGGCAGGTCGGCGGGCAGCGCGAACCATCGGCCCGGCAGCTCCTGTGCGTTCGTTCCTCCGCCAGCTCTGGCCCGAGCCGCTGCGGGACCGGTGACACCCTCGCCGCGTGGCATCCCAGCGGCATCTCCGGTCCCGTCTGCCGGGCGACGCCACAGGTCCGCGTACCTGCCCCGGGCAGGTCGCCGCGGCCGGTGCCCGACCCCTGCGGTGGTGCGCCGACGCCTGCCGCGGGACCGGTCGAGCATCGCGCGCATCGGCTCGATCGTGTCGTTGCTGACCAGGCCGGACCAGAGGAGTTCGAGCAGGGCCCGCGTCATCGGTTCGGGATCGGGGTCGGGGTGGGTCATCCGCTGCCGCAGGTCCCCGAGGAACCAGCCCCCACCGGAGCGCAGGAGGTCGAGCATCTCCATGGCCACGTGGCCACTGGGACCCTCGGCAGCTCGCGGGAGGAGGAAGCCGACGTCGGCCGGGGCCAGTGCGATCCAGCCGTCTCCCCGTGGCAGGGGCGCGCTGCCGGTCCACAGGACCTCACCGGCGGCTGTGAGCTCGTCGAGCATCGCTGGGCTGTAGCCGGTCACGCGCAGGGGCATGATCGACTCCTCGAGTGCCGAGGCGGGAACGGCCACCCCGGCCATGGCCCGGATCGCGTGCAGCACCCCGTCGGGACCTCGGAGTCGCGTCGAGCCATGGGTTCCGATGCTCTGCCAGCGGGGCAGGAAGGTTGCCAGCGCGGCCTGGGACACCGGTTCGATCTGGTGTCGCAGCAGGGCCACCGACCGGCGCTTGATGAGCCTGAGGACGTCGGCGTGGCACCACTGCGGACCGGGGGTGTCGGGGACGAACCAGCCCTCGATGATCCGTCCGGCAGACCGGGAGACCGACAGGCGATGGGCGATGACCGCAGGCGGAAGGCCGAGATCCGACACCACGTCCTCGACGGTGAAGGGCCCGTGCGTGCGGGCGTAGCGCAGGATCAGGTCGGCGAGCGGATCGTCCACCGGCTGGAGGTGGGCGTCGGGGATCCCGGCGGGGATCGGTGCCCCGAGTCCATCACGCAGGCGTGCCGCATCCTCCACCCCCGCCCAGACGTCGGTACCGGCGACCCGCGTGCGCAGCACCCGCCGCTGGGCCTCGAGCTCGTCGAGCCAGGCCGGCTCCACGCCACGAAGCCGGGCCTCGGCCAGGGACAGCGGCCCGAGCACCCGCAGCAGGTCCGCCACGTCCTCGGGGCCCCGTGCGCGGCGCTCCTCGGTGAGGTGCTGGATCTGGGCCACGACCTGGGCGATCGCGTCCGGCTCCAGCAGGTCGCGCAGGTCCGTCTGGCCGAGGAGCTCGCCGAGCAGCGACGGGTCGAGGGTGAGGGCCGCCGCCCGCCGCTCGGCCAGCGGGGAGTCGCCCTCATAGAGGTACTCCGACACGTAGCCGAACAGCAGGGATCGGGCGAACGGTGATGCCGCGGGCGGGGTCACCTCGATCACGCGGATCCGCCGCTCCTGGACCGCGGCCATCAGCGCTCGGAGGGCGGGAACGTCATAGACGTCCTTGACGCATTCCCGGACTGCCTCGAGGACGATCGGGAACGTGGGGTGCTGCGCGGCGATCTGGAGCAGCTGCGCCGAGCGCTGACGCTGCTGCCACAGTGGCGCCCGTCGACCGGGCCGGGGCCGAGGCAGCAGCAGGGCGCGTGCCGCGCACTCCCGGAACCGAGCCGCGAACAGCGCGGAGCCACCGATCAGGCGGGTGACGTCGTCCTCGACCTCGTCGGGATCGGGGAAGAGGCAGGCCGTGGCGTCGGCGAGCCAGTCGTCGTCGGGAAGGTCCGGGAGTCGGGCGACGATGCCGTCGTCCCCGTGGAGGACGGCTGCATCGACCCCGAACCTCCTGCTCAGGCGTTCCCGGGCCAGGAGGGCCCAGGGGGCGTGCACCTGCGCACCGAAGGGGGACAGCACGACAAGTCGCCAGTCCCCGAGCTCGTCGCGGGTCCGCTCGATGACGATCGTGCGGTCCGTCGGGATGTGGCTGGCCGCCGACTGCTCTGCCAGGTAGGCCACCAGGTTGCCGGCTGCCCAGTCGTCGAGCCCGAGCTCGGTCAGCCGGGCGCGGGCCGGACCGGGGGCCTGCTCGGCCATCTGGCGAGTGAACTCCCCGATCGCACGACCCAACTCCGCAGGTCGACCGAGGTTGTCCCCACGCCAGAAGGGCAGGCGCCCCGGCGACCCCGCCGCGGGCACCACGTTGACCCGGTCGTGCGTGATCTCGATGACCTGCCAGCTGCTGGCCCCGAGGGCGATGATGTCGCCGACCCGCGACTCGTAGACCATCTCCTCGTCGAGCTCGCCGACGCGGCCACCACCCACGATGTGCACGCCGAACAGCCCACGATCGGGGATCGTCCCCCCGGAGGTCACGGCCAACAGCTGGGCGCCGGGTCGTGCCCGCAGGACGTCGTCCGTGCGGTCCCACACGATCCGGGGGCGCAACTCGGCGAACGCATCCGATGGGTAGCGTCCGGCGAGCATCTCGACGACGGCCTCGTAGACCGCGGGGGTGAGGCCTGAGAACGGAGCTGTCCGCCGCAGCAGTGCCAGGAGATCCGCTGCGGACCAGTCGTCCATGGCAACACAGGCAACGATCTGCTGTGCGGCCACGTCCAGCGGATTGGCGGGGATGCGCAACTCCTCGATGGCACCTGAGCGCATCCGCTGGACCACCACGGCGCTGGTCAGCAGGTCCGACCGGTACTTCGGCAGGAGGACGCCGGTCGAGACCGCACCGACCTGGTGCCCGGCCCGGCCCACGCGCTGGAGCCCGGAGGCCACCGACGGTGGCGCCTCGACCTGGATCACGAGGTCCACGGCCCCCATGTCGATCCCGAGCTCCAGGCTGGACGTGGCCACGACCGCCCGGAGCCGGCCGGTCTTCAGGTCGTCCTCGATGTGGGCTCGCTGTTCCTTGCTCACCGATCCGTGATGGGCCCGGGCCAGGACGGGGTCCACGCCCAGCGATCCGCCGGCCTGGGCCATCACCTCCGCAGGAGGACGGGTACTCGCGCCGGCGTCCGGAGGTGCGCCGGTGCGCTCGGCATGGATCTCGTTGAGCCGGGCCGTGAGCCGCTCGGCCAGCCGCCTGGAGTTGGCGAACACGATGGTCGAGCGATGGCCCTCGATGAGGTCGACGATGCGGTGCTCGACGTGGGGCCAGATCGATGCAGTCGGCGAACCATCCGGGCCCGGACCCGCGCCGAGCTCGCCCAGGTCCTCGACCGGCACCTGGATCGTCAGCTCCCACTCCTTGGCCGTCCCCTGCTCGAGGATCTCCACCGGGACATCACCCCCGAGGAACTGCGCGGCCACGTGCGTGGGCCGCACGGTCGCGGACAGTCCGACGCGGGGGATCCGGCGGCCAGCCAGGTGGTCGAGCCGGGCGAGGCTGACCGCGAGGTGCGCACCACGCTTGGAGCCGGCGATGGCATGCACCTCGTCGATGATCACGGACTCGACCCCGGCCAGCATGCCCCGTGCTGCCGAGGTGAGCATGAGGAACAACGACTCCGGGGTGGTGATCAGGACATCCGGGGGGCGCCGGGCCATGACCCGACGCTCCTGGGCGGGTGTGTCGCCGGTCCGCAGGGCGACGCTGATGTCCGGGGTGGGCAGCCCGAGGAGCTCGCACTGGGTGGCGATGCCGGCCAGCGGCGAGCGCAGGTTGCGCTCGACATCCACGGCCAGCGCCTTCAGCGGGCTCACGTACAGCACCCGGACACCGGTCTCCTCGCGCGGGGTCAGGCATCGATCGATGGCGCAGAGGAAGGCCGCAAGGGTCTTGCCGGACCCGGTGGGGGCGACCGCCAGGACATTCGCGCCGGCCTGGATCCGGGGCCAGGCCGCGGCCTGGACGTCCGTCGGGGCGGCGAAGGCCGCGGTGAACCACCGCCTCGTCGGCTCGGAGAACGCGGCCAGTGGATCCACGCGGACCATCTTGGACCCTGCGTCCGACATCGGGGGAGCCACTGGCGGCGGTGCCCGCGAACCCGGCCGGGATGGCACGATTGACCGGTGCGGCTTACGGACTTCTGGGAGCGGATGGACCTGACCTTCGGCAGGGCCTACGCCCGATCCTGGGCAGCTGACCAGCACCTGGCTGCCCTGGGCGGACGCACGGTCGATCAGGCGCTGGCACAGGGCGAGGACACTCGCGACGTGTGGCGCGCCGTGTGCGCCCACGCGAAGGTGCCCAGCGACCTGACCTGACCGGCGTGTCGTTGCCGGTCGAACACGTGTTCGTACTAGTGTTGCCAGCGTCATCGGCGGACGACCCCAACCGGGTCATCCACAGGATCGAATCGGAACGGGTCGCAATGTCGGTGACCCGGTCTAGTGTCCGTACCTGTCAGAGGCGAGGGTGCCATCGGCACCACGAGATCCAAGGAGTGGGAATGGCTGGACAGGACCGGGACAAGGCGCTCGAGTCAGCGCTGCTGCACCTCGAGAAGCAGTTCGGCAAGGGCACCGTGATGCGGCTGGGGGATCAGCCCATCGTGCCCATGGATGTGATCCCGACCGGCTCGATCGCCCTGGATGTGGCGCTGGGCATCGGCGGCCTGCCGCGCGGTCGCGTGGTGGAGATCTACGGCCCGGAGGCCAGCGGCAAGACAACAGTCGCACTGCACGCGGTCGCGAGCGTGCAGAAGGCCGGGGGGATCGCGGCGTTCATCGACGCCGAGCACGCCCTGGACCCCGTGTACGCCCAGCGCCTCGGGGTCAATCTCGACGAGCTGTACGTCTCACAGCCCGACACCGGCGAGCAGGCCCTGGAGATCGCCGACACCCTGGTTCGCTCGGGTGCCGTGGACCTGATCGTCATCGACTCGGTGGCCGCCCTGACGCCCAAGGCCGAGATCGAGGGCGAGATGGGCGACAGCCATGTGGGTCTGCAGGCACGGCTCATGAGCCAGGCGCTGCGCAAGATGACCGGTGCGCTGAGCAACACGAACACGACCGCCATCTTCATCAACCAGTTGCGCGAGAAGATCGGCGTGATGTTCGGCAGCCCGGAGACCACCACCGGTGGCAAGGCGCTGAAGTTCTACTCCTCGGTCCGTCTGGACGTGCGGCGCATCGAGACGCTCAAGGACGGGACCGAGCCGGTGGGCTCGCGCACCCGGGTCAAGGTCGTCAAGAACAAGGTCGCCCCGCCGTTCAAGCAGGCCGAGTTCGACATCCTCTACGGAATCGGGATCTCCCGCGAGGGCGGCCTGATCGACATGGGGGTCGACCAGGGCTTCGTGCGCAAGGCCGGGGCCTGGTACACCTACGACGGCGATCAACTGGGGCAGGGCAAGGAGAACGCGCGGGCCTTCCTGCGTGACAACCCCGATCTCGCCGACGAGATCGAGAAGCGCATCAAGGAGAAGCTGGGCATCGGCCCGCAGGTGAACGCCCCCATCGACCTGACGGCTGCTGCGGCCCCCCGGCCCATCGACCTCTGACCAGTGTCGGGCGGTCGCTGGCCCGTGGATCCGCCGGAGGATCGCGAGGATCCGCCGGCGGATCCGGAGCAGGTGGCCAGGACGATCCTGCTGCGCCGCCTGGAGGCCGCTCCGCGTACGCGCGCGGAGTTGGCGACGACCCTGCGAGAGCGCAACGTCCCCGATGAGGTGGCGGTCCGGGTGCTCGACCGGTTCGAAGAGGTTGGCCTCATCGATGATCGCGCGTTCGCCCGGATGTGGGTGGAGTCCCGGCAGCGCAGTCGCAGTCTCTCGGGGCGCGCCCTGCGCAGTGAGTTGCGCCGCAGGGGCATCGGTGACGAGCTGATCGGCGCGGCGCTGGAGCAGGTGAGCCCCGAGGATGAGCTCTCCGCCGCACGATCGGTGGCGCAGCGCAGGGCCCGGTCGCTCGTTGGTCTCCCACGAGCCACCCAGGTACGACGCCTGTCCGGCGCCCTGGCCCGCAAGGGATACGGCGCGACGGTGACTGCCCAGGTGGTCCGCGAGGCGCTCGACTCCGACGACCTCGATGGTCAGGGTGCCGAGCCGGACTCCCCGCAGTGGTAGTGACTGCGCAGTCGCGGTTCCCTGGATCCCGGTCCCAGCACCTACCCTTGAGCCCTGATGGACACCACACTCACGACCCAGCGCACCTACCAGGTCCGGACCTACGGCTGCCAGATGAACGTTCACGACTCGGAGCGGATCGCGGGCCTGCTGGAGTCCCACGGCTACGTTCCAGCAGGGGCCGACCAGCAAGCTGACGTCGTGGTGCTCAACACGTGCGCCGTGCGGGAGAACGCCGACAACAAGCTGTACGGCAACCTCGGCCACCTGGCCTCGGTGAAGCGCAGCCATTCCGGGATGCAGATCGCCGTGGGCGGCTGCCTCGCGCAGAAGGATCGCGAGCGCATCGTGACGCGGGCGCCCTGGGTCGACGTGGTGTTCGGCACGCACAACGTCGACGCGCTGCCGGCCCTGCTGCGCCGCGCCGAAGTCGCGCGCTCAGCACAGGTCGAGATCGAGGAGTCGCTGCGGACCTTCCCCTCGACCCTGCCGAGCCGTCGCGAGTCCGCGTACGCCGCCTGGGTGGCGATCAGCGTCGGCTGCAACAACACCTGCACCTTCTGCATCGTCCCCAGCCTCCGGGGCCGGGAGCGCGACCGGAGCCCGGCTGACATCCTCGCTGAGGTCGAAGCCCTGGTCGCCGACGGGGTGATCGAGGTCACGCTCCTGGGGCAGAACGTCAACGCCTATGGTGCTGAGTTCGGTCAGCGGGATGCCTTCGCCGACCTCCTGCGGGCAGTCGGGGCGGTCCCCGGGATCGAACGTGTCCGGTTCACCTCGCCGCATCCGCGCGACTTCACCCGCCAGGTGATCGCTGCCATGGCCGAGACGCCCACGGTCATGCCCTCCTTGCACATGCCCCTGCAGTCGGGCAGCGACCGGATCCTGCGCACGATGCGCAGGTCCTACCGGCGCGACCGGTTCCTGTCGATCCTCGATGACGTCCGGGCTGCCATCCCGGCGGCTGCGATCACCACCGACATCATCGTCGGGTTCCCGGGGGAGACCGAGGCCGACTTCGCCGACACGCTCGAGGTCGTGGAGCGGGCCCGATTCAGCGCCGCCTTCACCTTCCAGTACTCGCCCCGCCCGGGCACACCCGCAGCCGAGATGGCGGGCCAGATCCCGAAGGCAGTCGTCCAGGAGCGCTACGAGCGTCTCGTCGAGGCCCTCGAGCGGATCTCCTGGGAGGAGAACCTCAGGCTCGTCGACACAACGGCCGAGGTGCTCGTGGCGCAGGGAGAGGGCCGCAAGGACGAGCAGACCCGACGGCTGTCCGGCCGGGCCCGCGATGGCAGGCTCGTCCACTTCTCCGGAGCCGAGCAGGCACGTCCCGGGGACTGCGTGCTGGTCCACCTCCAGGCCGCAGCGCCGCACCATCTCACCGGGACCGCCACGAGCATCCGCACCACCCGAGCAGGCGATGCCTGGCAGGCCGGCCAGGCATCATGCGGGTCCGGTTCCCCAGGGCACGGCGGGGCCGCTGGACTGCCGGTCCCCCTGGGGATGCCCGGCACCCGCCCCGTTGCCTGACGTGAGCGATCCGATGCGCTGGCCCTCCGTGGTTGTCATCGTTGGTCCCACGGCCGCTGGCAAGTCCGACGTGGCCATCGAGGTGGCCCAGTTGCTCGGCGGGGAGATCGTCAACGCCGATGCGTTCCAGGTCTACCGGGGAATGGACATCGGCACCGCCAAGGTGCGTCCCGCCGACCGTGCGGGGATCGCCCACCACCTTCTCGACATCCTCGCTGTGACCGAGGAGATCAGCGTGGCCCAGTACCAGCAGGAGGGCCGGGCGGTGCTCCACGGGCTGGCACGGCGGGGTGTCCCCGCGATCGTGGTCGGCGGGTCGGGTCTCTACGTGCGCGCACTGCTGGACGACCTCCGATTCCCCGGGAGCGACCCGGTGATCCGCGCACGGTGGGAGGCCCTGCTGGCCGAGATGGGCCCGGAGCACCTGCATCGCGTCCTCATCGAACGGGACCCGGAGGCGGCTGGGCACATCCTGCCCACGAACGGCCGTCGAATCGTTCGCGCCCTCGAGGTCGGCGAGCTCACCGGCGAGCCGTTCACCGCGCAGCTGCCCGCCGACGGACCTGCGCTCGTCCCTCATGTCAGTGTCGGCCTGGATCTCCCGCGCGACGTCCTGGATGAGCGCATCAGGCAGCGGGTGGGCAGGATGTTCGACGCGGGCCTGGTCGACGAGGT
Source organism: uncultured Actinomycetes bacterium (assembly GCA_963774745.1). GTDB lineage: Bacteria > Actinomycetota > Actinomycetes > S36-B12 > CAIYMF01 > Prado023. The sequence continues at coordinate 615,394 of CAVZGE010000003.1, forward strand.
CCGCAACCTGCTCCTGGTGGGGCTGCGAGACGGGCGCACCGCGAGCCGAGCCCTGGGCTACCCACAGGTGATCGACCTCCTTGACGGCCGGCTGGATCGTCCCCAGGCCGAGGAGGGCATCGGTCTGGGAACCCGCCGACTCGCCCGCCGCCAGCAACGCTGGTTCCACCGCGACCCCCGCACGACATGGCTCGATGCGACGGCCCCACCGTCGTCCACAGCCTCGCTGATCGCGGCCCTCGTGGGCGGGCCTGCCCGTAGGCTGGTCCCATGAGCCCTGTCCGGATCCCCTTCGTCAAGGGGCATGGGACCGGAAACGACTTCGTGATCCTGCCTCATCCGATCGCATCGCTGACCGTGAGCGAGCCCCTCGTGCGGGCCCTGTGCGATCGCCGGCAGGGCATCGGGGCTGACGGGGTCCTGGTGGTCGCCAGGACCGAGGCCAGTCCCGAGGTCGCCGACCAGTCCGGGGTAGCCCCGTGGTTCATGGACTACCGCAACGCCGATGGCAGCGTGGCGCAGATGTGCGGCAACGGCGCGCGGGTCTTCGTCGCCCACCTGGTGGCGCAGGGCCTGGCCAGCACGAGCGCCTTCCACATCGCGACCCGTGGCGGCGCGCGCAGGGTCACCGTCGCCGAGGACGGTGCCATCCATGTCGAGATGGGTCCAGCCGAGTTCCTCGACCGGGACGACATCCTCGTCCGGCCCGCTGACGCCGATCCCGCGGCCGCGCCAACACCGGCCGTCGGGGTCCGGATGCCCAATCCGCACGCCGTCACGTGGGTGCAGGACATCCGGGCTGCGGGGCTGCTGCGTGACGCCCCCACAGTCACCCCGGCAGAGGCCTATCCCGAGGGCGTCAACGTCGAGTTCGTCCGCGTCCTGGCCGAGGACCACCTGCAGATGCGCGTTTTTGAGCGCGGCGTGGGGGAGACCCTCAGCTGCGGCACCGGTGCCTGCGCGGCAGCGGTCGCAACCCGGCGTCGCAGCGGGGCGGCTGCGGACGGTCGACGGATCCGGGTGGACGTCCCTGGCGGGACCGTCGGGGTCACATGGCAGGCTGATGGCAACGTGGTGCTCGACGGGCCGACCCAGTTCGTCGCCCGCGGTGAGATCGATCCGCACTGGTGGGAGATGCATGTCTGAGACCCCCGACCTGCTCGACCGTCAGGCCCTGCGCCGCGTCCCCGGGCTGAGCACCGAGCTCCAGGACATCACGGAGGTCGAGTACCGCCAGGTGCGCCTCGAACGGGTCGTGCTGGTCGGTGTCTGGACCTCGGGCACCCTCGCCGACGCCGAGCGCTCCCTGGCCGAACTCGCCCGCCTGGCGCAGACCGCCGGATCCGTGGTCTGTGACGGCCTGATCCAGCGCCGCGACAAGCCGGACACGGCCACCTACATCGGTGCCGGCAAGGTCACCGAGCTGCGTGAGGTGGTGAACCTCGTCGGCGCCGACACGGTCATCTGCGACGGCGAGCTGACCCCGGGGCAGCTGCGCCGGCTCGAGGAGCTGGTGAAGGTCAAGGTCGTCGACCGCACCTGGTTGATCCTCGACATCTTCGCCCAGCACGCCAGGAGCCGCGAGGGGAAGGCCCAGGTCTCCCTGGCCCAGATGCAGTACCTGCTCCCGAGGCTGCGCGGCTGGGGCGAGTCCCTGTCACGCCAAGCGGGCGGCCGCGTGGCTGGAGGCCAGGGCATCGGCTCCCGGGGGCCGGGCGAGACGAAGATCGAGACAGACCGGCGCCGCGTCCGGGAGAGCATCTCGCGGCTGCGGCGGGAGATCGCCGGGATGGCCAAGGCCCGGCGCACGATGCGCAGCCAGCGGCGCAGGGGCCAGACCCCCTCGGTCGTCCTGGCCGGCTACACCAACTCCGGCAAGTCCAGCCTGCTGAACAGGATGACCGGTGCCGGGGTCCTCGTCGAGGACGCGCTGTTCGCCACCCTCGACCCGACCGTGCGCAAGGCATCCACGCCATCCGGTCGGCTGTTCACCTTGGCCGACACCGTCGGATTCGTCCGCCACCTGCCCCACCAGCTGGTCGAGGCGTTCCGCTCCACGTTGGAGGAGGTCTCGGACGCCGACCTGATCCTGCACGTGGTCGACGGGTCCGACGACTTCCCCGAGGGCCAGATCGCAGCAGTGCGCGAGGTGCTCGCCGAGATCGGCGCGGCCGACGTGCCTGAACTGATCGTCATCAACAAGTCCGATATCGCCGATCCGGTCGTGGTCGGGCGGATCCGCTCCCGCGAGCCGCACTCGGTGGTCGTGTCCGCCGCCACCGGCGCGGGCGTCGCTGACCTCCTGGCCGCGGTGGAGCTCGACCTGCCGAACCCGACCGAGCAGGTCGAGCTGCTCATCCCCTTCGACCGCGGCGACCTCGTGGCCCGGGTGCACGAGGAGGGTCGGGATGTCCTCGTGGACTACGTCGCCGAGGGGGCGCAGGTCCGGGCGGTGGTGGGCGAGGCGCTGGCGGCCGAGCTCAACGCCGTCGCCGTGGTCGCCCCCGTCGCCGTGGTCGACCCCGACGCCGCGGCCGGCTCCGACGCGGTGGTCGGCCAGGAGGACGGGTCGGCGTGACGACGCCGGAACCCAACGACGACATCCCCGAACCAGCACCCTCCGTCATTGACCTGCTCGACCTCGCCGTCCGCGAGCTGGGCGGCGAACCGCGTGCGGGGCAGGCCCGGATGGCAGCCGAGATCGCCCAGTGCCTCGAGGGCGAGTCCGGGACGGTCCTCGTCCAAGCCGGCACCGGCACGGGCAAGTCGCTGGCCTACCTCGTTCCAGCAGCCCGGCACGCGATGGCCACCGACGAGCCGGTCGTCATCGCCACAGCAACCCTGGCGCTCCAGCGCCAGCTCGTCGACAAGGACCTGCCGGTGGTCAGTCGGGCCCTGTCGCCGGTGCTTGGACGCGAGGTCACCTTCGCCGTCCTCAAGGGCCGCAGCAACTACCTGTGCCTCGACCGGCTCAACCGCGGATCGCCCGATCCGGAGGAATCGGCGCTGTTCGACACACCGACGACCCGCCTGGGCAGGCAGGCCGCCCGACTGCAGAAGTGGGCGACGACAACCACCACCGGCGATCGCGACGACCTGGCGGACCCGGTGGATGGCCGGGTGTGGTCCGGGCTGTCGGTGTCGGCACGGGAGTGCCCGGGTGCCAGCAGCTGCGCCTATGGGCAGGACTGCTTCGCAGAGTCGGCGAAGGCACGTGCACGAGCGGCCGACCTGATCGTGACCAATCACGCCCTCTTGGCGATCCACGTCCAGGGCGACATCCCCGTCCTGCCCGAGCACGGTGCCGTCGTGGTCGATGAGGCCCACGAGCTCGTCGACCGGATGACCACGGCCCTGACCCGCGAGCTGTCCGGCCCCGTCGTGGAGCGAGCGGCCAGCCGGGCGCGCAGGTTCCTCGGCCCGGAGCTCTGCGACCCCCTCCTCGATGCTGCCGGGTACCTCGGCGACGTCCTGGCGGAGGTCCCCGAGGGGCGCCTGCGAGCGATCCCCGAGGAACTCATGGTCGCCGTGACCGCCCTTCGTGATGCCGGGCACGCCGCCCTCGGCGGGATGCGGGGGGACAGCTCGGACGCCCCGGAGGCCGCGGCTGATCGGGCCACGGCGCGAGCGGCGATCCTGGGGGTGCACGAGGTCGCGGCCGCGGCGCTCCTGCTCAGCAGCGACTCCGTGGCGTGGGTCGGTGGGCGCTCCGGTGCACCGCCGAGCCTCCACATCGCACCCATCACGGTGCACGAGCTGCTGGAGACCAACCTGTTCGCCGGGCGGTCGGTGGTCCTGACCAGCGCCACCCTTGCCATCGGCGGGTCCTTCGAGCCGTTGGCCGAGGGCCTGGGATGCCCGCCGGGATGGCGGGGACTGGATGTGGGGTCGCCGTTCGACCACAGCCGGCAGGGGATGCTGTACTGCGCCGCGAGCCTGCCCCGCCCCGGACGGGAGGGGATCAGCGAGCTGGCCCTGGAGCAGATCGCGGACCTCCTGGACGCCGCGGGTGGGCGAACCCTGGCACTCTTCTCCTCCTGGCGCTCAGTCGAACGCGCCGAGGAGGTGCTGCGCCGTCGGCTCGCAGGACGCAGCGACCGGCCGTTGATCGTGGCCCGGCGCGGTGACGCCGTGGCGGGCCTGGTCCGTCAGTTCGCCGAGGATCCCCGGGCCTCCCTGCTCGGGACGCTGTCGCTGTGGCAGGGCGTCGACGTACCGGGACCGTCGTGCACGTTGGTGGTGATCGACCGGATCCCGTTCCCACGCCCCGACGACCCGGTCGTCTCCGCGCGCCAGGAGCTCATCGACGCCCGCGGTGGCAGCGGGTTCGCCGCGGTGTCGGTTCCCCGGGCGGCCCTCATGCTCGCCCAGGGGGCCGGACGGCTCATCCGGACCCCCGACGACCGTGGGGTGGTCGCGGTCCTGGACTCCCGGCTGGCCACCACCGGCTACGGGGCACGCCTGCGCACAAGCCTTCCCCCGCTGTGGTGGACCACCGACCTGCCGACGGTCCTGGCCGCCCTGGAGCGACTGGACGCGGCACTCACCGGAGCAGCGCCGGCCTGAGCATCCGTGGGGGATCAGCGGTTCGGCTGGCGGATCGCCGCATCGATCTCCTCGGCGGAGATCTCCTTGGTGCAGAAGAACCAGTCGACGCACGTGACGCCCTCCACGTGGCCATCCATCCGGTCCTTGGCCACGCCACACGACCCTGCCGGTGGGACGATCACGGGGTCGCCGGGGCGCCAGTCGGCGGGTGTGGCCACTGAGAAGGCGTCGGCGGTCTGCAACGCGGTGACCACGCGCAGCAGCTCGTCGAAGTTGCGGCCCAGGCTCAGCGGGTAGTAGATGATCGTGCGGATGACGCCCTTCGGGTCGATGACGAAGACCGCGCGCACTGCCTTCGTGGAGTCCTCGCCCGGCATGATCATCCCGTAGGCACGAGCCACGTTCATCGTGATGTCCTCGATGAGCGGGAACGTCACATCGACGTCGGACATCCCGCGGAACTCGATCGTCTCCTTGATCCGGCGCAGCCAGGCGATGTGGCTGTACAGGCCGTCGACGGACAGGCCCACGAGTGCGGTGTTGAGGTCGGCGAACTGCTGCTCCAGGGTTGCGAAGGTCATGAACTCGGTGGTGCACACCGGGGTGAAGTCAGCGGGGTGGCTGAACAGGATCACCCAGCGGCCGGCGTAGTCCTGCGGGAAGGTGATCGCCCCCTGCGTGGTGGCCGCCGTGAAGGCAGGTGCGGGATCCCCGATGCGGGGCATGGTGGGGACGGGAGGGAGGGTGGTCTCGGTCATTGCGGCTCCTCAGCGATGTGACTGCCCGTCCGGCGCAGACAGTCTGCGATCCGCGCAGGGGCAGGTCTCCCACGATACCCCCGGGGGTGTGTCGATCCAGCGCCCCCCCAACCCGTCCCTGAGGTCACACCCCCGTGATGGCTGGCAGCCGGGCCATGCGGATCGCATGGACCATCGCCTGGTGGTCGGCCTCCGCCTGGTCCGCGTAGCCCATGGCCCATGTGGTGATCGCGTCATCGAACTTGGCACTGCGCCCGAGGTAGGCCGCGATCGCCAGGCGATCTCCGGAACGGGCATGCGCCCGGGCCAGCGTCCAGCCACAGGCATGCAGGTACATGTCCAGACTGCCCTCATCCAGGGCCGAGAGGTCGGGGGAGAACTTCATGTCACGCAGCTGCCGGACGTACGAGTCGTGCACGACGTTGTGCGCGTCGGTGGCCGAGGTCCAGCCGATGAAGATGTCCGAGGCGGCCTGCATCAGGCGCTGTCCGGCCACCACCCGGGCACCGTGGTGGTCGAACTCGCTGGGCTGCGTGTAGGGCTCGAGGACCGAGGCCGTGGCCTCCTTGAACTGCAGCACCAGCGGATCACCGCCGTCCACCCCCTGCATGAGCAGCACATAGCAGCGAGTCCCGACGCTCCCGACGCCGACCACCTTGCGAGCGACGTCGACCACATGGAACTGGTCGAGCAGGGCGGCGCGATCCGAGACCAGGGTGCGTCGATAGGCCTGCATCGCATCCATGCCCAGCAGCTCGGCATGCTCGGCTCCCACGCGCATCAGCAACGGTGGATCCTCGACGAACTGCCGCTGCCCGGCCACCACCGTCGTGAGCTTGCCCATCGCCTGCAGGTTCGTCCGACGTCGGGCACCCTCGATCGAACGCTCCACCCGGGCCAGCGCGGAATCCGGGGGCATGCTGCTGGCGAGGCGCCCGATGTCCGAGACGTCCAGGCGCGAGTACCAGACGTCCAGCGTGCTCATTGCAGCGAAGCGCCGGATGGCCTCCCGATAGGCCTGTGCCGTTGTTCGTGCCATCGCCCGCTGTGCCGAGGTGCGCCACCCGTTCGAGCGCGCAGTCAGCACCGCCGAGGCAGCAAGACGCTTCACGTCCCACTCGAAGGGCCCGGGGTGGGTCTCATCGAAGTCGTTCAGGTCGAACAGCAGGGTCCGCTCGGGGGAGGCGAACATCCCGAAGTTGGCGATATGCGCATCGCCACACAGCTGCACGGTCAGGCCGGTGCTCGGCTGGCTTCCCAGGTCCGAGGCCATCACGACCGCCGACCCGCGGTAGAACGCGAAGGGCGAGGTGCTCATGCGCCCATGGCGGATTGGTACGAGGCTGGTGATCCGCCCGCTGCCCTGGGCGATCAGGAGGTCGACCGGGTCCCGTCGATCCGTGGCGGGCACCCATTCGGACAACGCCTGACGGGCGAGCACACGCCGGGCCTCTGCGCCGACCTGTGCACGAGCGGCCGGGTCCAGCTTCGGCGTCTCTGACACGCCTTGAAGAGTAGGCCAGCCACCCGCCCGGCGGCGCCCCCACGCTGCGCTCAGACGCGTCGAAGAACCGCCACGACCGTGCCCATGATGACCGCGCTGTCCCCATCGATTGGTTCATAGGCGGGGTTGTGCGGCATGAGCCACGTGTGTCCATCGCGCTTCTTGAGGGTCTTGACGGTGGCCTCATCCTCGAGCAGGGCCGCCACGATCGCCCCGTTCTCAGCGCTCTGGCCAGCCCGGATGACGACATAGTCCCCATCGCAGATCGCGGCGTCGATCATGGAGTCGCCCTTGACCCGCAGGAGGAACAGGTCGCCGTCGCCCACCAGTTCGCGCGGCAGGGGGAACACCGTCTCGACCACCTGCTCGGCGAGGATGGGCCCGCCGGCTGCGATCTGGCCCACCACGGGCACGAACACGGCGTCCGGGCGCGCCTCACCACTGTCGGTGGGATCGGCCGCGTGCCCGTAGGGATCGAGCACCTCCATCGCCCGCGGCCGGTTCGGGTCGCGCCGAAGGTAGCCCTTGGCCTCGAGCACCTTCAACTGGTGGGCAACGCTCGAGGGCGAGTTCAGGCCGACCGACTCGCCGATCTCCCGCACGCTCGGCGGGTATCCGCGACCCTCGACCGATTCGCGGATCACCTCGAGGACCCGGCGCTGTCGCAGCGTGAGTCCCACATGGTCCTCGGCGGTGTCCGGCAGTGGGTGGATCGTGGCCATGGTGCCTCCAGTTCGGTCCCTCGTGAGCCGTCCGACGTCGCGATGTCAGACCCCTGCGCGAGCGTTGTCCCCAGGTGATCCGTGGAGGACCACCTGGAGGCAACGCTACCGCCGACACGAGACTTCTTCAAACATTTGTTCGATTTGGACTTGAGGCGTGTCGGTCGGCAGTGGTACAACTAGCACAGGTGTTCGATAGCACACCAGTTCGAGGAGGAGCTCGCGATGTCAACAGCGATGTCAACATATGGGGCCGCCGCAGTCTGGGTGCCGACCTCCACGGCGGCCGACGTTCGTCTCACGCGCCGTGGTCGCCTGGCCCGCAGTGCTGCTCTGGCTGCGCTGGTCGCCCTGCTGGCCGTGAGCGTCGTCGACGTCGTGGGCGACGGGCACGCACTGGCCGCCGACGCATCGACCCCGCGACCGGTGACCACCCAGTCCGTCACCGTGCAACACGGCGACTCGCTGTGGCGCATCGCTGAGCGAACTGCCCCGGAGGCCGACCCTCGCGACATCGTCACGCGCATCCGCGAGCTGAATGGGATGCGCTCGAACCTCATCCAGCCGGGCCAGGTCCTGCTCGTCCCGGACGCCACCTGAGCGCATGCCGGAATTCTTGGGCGCGATGCTTGCGTCTTGGGCTCCCAGGGTCTACGGTTCACCACATCTAGTAGTTACACCGGTGTAAGTCATCCACAGGTTGTGGTTGACGATCCACAGGTTCTGGACAGGTAATCCCCAGGGTGATCCCCAGGTGGTCGCCGGTCCGCTCGCAGCGAGGGCCGCTGAGACGACTGGAGGTGACCATGTACTGCCCGTTCTGCCGCTCCGCCGAGACCCGAGTCGTGGACTCGCGGTCCACCGAGGACGGCACTGCGATCCGGCGGCGCCGGCTGTGCCCGGCGTGCAGCCAGCGGTTCACCACGGTCGAGACGATGAGCATGCTGGTGGTGAAGCGATCAGGCGTCGTCGAACCCTTCAGCCGGGACAAGGTGGTGTCGGGCGTGCGCAAGGCATGTCAGGGCCGGCCGGTCAGTGAGGATGACCTGGCCCTCCTTGCCCAGCGTGTGGAGGACGCACTTCGGGCCTCCGGCCAGGCGGCCGTTGCCTCCCATGACGTCGGCATGACGATCCTTGGCCCCCTGCGCATCCTCGACGAGGTGGCCTACCTCCGGTTCGCGTCCGTCTACCGGTCCTTCGACTCCCTGGCGGACTTCGAGGCCGAGATCGCCCTGCTCCGCGCCGAGCCGGGAGCCGGGCCCACCCCCGTGGGCCTGCGCGCGGGGGCGACCTGACCCGCACGGCGCGGTCGGCCGCACACGGTGAGACCGAGTCACATCTGAATGACAAGCACGACCACCCGCCCGGGTTACCGGGGAACCACCGCGGAGCTCCGCGGCCGATCCATAGGAGAGCGCATGACCCGAGCATCGTCGGACAACCAGAAGGCTGCCGAGACCCGCACGACCGCAGAGAGGCGGCCCCGAGTGCTGCCCAGCGTCCGCTTCGAGCGCGTGTTCACCACGGAGGGCGTCCACCCCTACGACGACGTCGTCTGGGAGACCCGGGACGTGGTGCAGACCAACTGGAAGACCAACGAGACGGTGTTCGAGCAGCGCGGAGTCGAGTTCCCGGACTTCTGGTCGGTCAACGCCTACACGATCGTCACCACGAAGTACTTCCGTGGTGCGGTCGGCACGGAGCAGCGCGAGCACAGCCTGCGTCAGCTCATCGACCGCGTGGTGCTGACCTATGGGCGCGCGGGTCGTGAGCACGGCTACTTCGCCACCGAGGCCGACGCCGAGATCTTCGAGCACGAGCTGACGTGGATGCTGCTGCACCAGGTCTTCTCCTTCAACTCCCCGGTGTGGTTCAACGTGGGGACTCCCTCGCCGCAGCAGGTCAGCGCGTGCTTCATCCTCTCCGTCGACGACACGATGGACTCGATCCTGAACTGGTACCGCGAGGAGGGGTGGATCTTCAAGGGTGGGTCGGGTGCCGGCCTCAACCTGTCGCGGATCCGTTCGAGCAAGGAGCTGCTCTCCAGCGGCGGGACCGCCTCCGGACCGGTTTCGTTCATGCGCGGCGCCGACGCGTCGGCAGGCACGATCAAGTCCGGTGGGGCCACCCGCCGCGCCGCGAAGATGGTCGTCCTGGATGTCGATCACCCCGACATCGAGGAGTTCATCGCCACGAAGGTCCGCGAGGAGGAGAAGATCCGCGTCCTTCGCGATGCCGGATTCGACATGGACCTCGGTGGCAAGGACATCACCTCGGTCCAGTACCAGAACGCCAACAACTCGGTGCGAGTCTCCGACGAGTTCATGCGGGCCGTCGAGGAGAGGCGACCGTTCGGCCTGGTTGCCCGCGGGTCCGGTGAGGTCATCGAGACGGTGGACGCCAACAAGCTCTTCCGCTCCATGGCTGAGGCGGCGTGGGCCTGTGCCGATCCGGGCATCCAGTACGACGACACCATCAACGACTGGCACACGAACCCCGAGAGCGGGCGGATCACGGCATCCAACCCGTGCTCGGAGTACATGAGCCTGGACAACTCGTCCTGCAACCTGGCCTCGCTGAACCTGCTGAAGTTCCTCAAGGACGACGACACCTTCGATGCGGCCCTGTTCAAGAAGGCGGTCGAGTTCATCATCACGGCGATGGACATCTCGATCTGCTTCGCTGACTTCCCGACCGAGTCCATCGGTGACACGACCCGCAAGTACCGCCAGCTGGGCATCGGCTACGCCAACCTGGGCGCCCTGCTGATGGCCACCGGCCTGGCCTACGACTCTGACGGTGGCCGGGCACTGGCCGCCGCCATCACCAGCCTGATGACCGGCACGGCGTACAGGCGCTCGGCGGAGCTGGCCTCCGTCGTCGGCCCGTACGAGGGCTACGCGCGCAACAAGGACGCGCACACCAGGGTCATGCGCAAGCATGCAGCCGCCACGGACTCCCAGCGGACGCACTCGTCGCTGGACGCCGACATCCTCAAGCTTGCCTCGCAGGTCTGGCAGGAGGGAATCCAGATCGGCACCGTTCACGGGTGGCGCAACGCGCAGGCCTCGGTCCTGGCCCCCACCGGGACCATCGGGTTCATGATGGACTGCGACACGACCGGCATCGAGCCAGACTTCTCGCTGGTCAAGTTCAAGAAGCTCGTCGGTGGTGGCTCGATGCAGATCGTCAACCAGGTCATCCCGCGTGCGCTGGTGCGCCTGGGATACACCGGCGAGACCATCGAGGCGATCGTCGAATACATCGCCGAGCACGGTCACGTCATCGACGCGCCCGCGCTCAAGCCCGAGCACTACTCGGTGTTCGACTGTGCCATGGGGGAGCGCGCGATCACCCCGATGGGCCATGTGCGCATGATGGCCGCATGCCAGCCCTTCCTGTCCGGGGCGATCTCCAAGACCGTGAACATGCCCGAGACCGCCTCGGTCGAGGAGGTCGAGGAGATCTACTTCCAGGCCTGGAAGATGGGGATCAAGGCCCTGGCGATCTACCGCGACAACTGCAAGGTGGGCCAGCCGCTGTCCGATGCCAAGGCGAAGAAGGCCGAAGCGGAGGTTCCGGCCGTGGAGGTCGAGTACCGCCCGATCCGCAAGCGGCTGCCCAAGTCCCGGCCGAGTCGGACCGTGTCGTTCGCGGTCGGTGGCGCGGAGGGCTACATGACCGCGGGCTCGTACCCCGACGATGGTCTCGGTGAGGTGTTCCTGAAGCTCGGCAAGCAGGGTTCCACGCTGGCCGGCGTCATGGATGCGTTCTCGATCGCCACGTCGATCGCCCTGCAGTACGGCGTCCCTCTCGAGGCGTTCGTCAACAAGTTCGTGAACATGCGCTTCGAGCCGTCGGGCATGACCGATGACCCGGACATCCGGATGGCGCAGTCAATCGTCGACTACATCTTCCGGCGCCTCGCGCTGGACTACCTGGATTACGACAGCCGGGAGGCGCTCGGCATCTTCACCGCCGAGGAGCGCGCGGCCCAGGTCGCGGCGACCTATGGCGGCGCACAGCTCGAGATCGATGTCGAGGGCCTGGCCCAGTCAGTCCCGGTCGAGGAGGTCCCCAGCTCCCCGAGTGGCCCCCTGGCGGCCGGGCATGGCGCAGGCGGCATGTCGCTCAGTGGCGTGCACTCCTCCGCCGAGCTGCTCGAGGCCATCAACGGCAAGGCCTCGGATGCGCCGCTGTGCATGACCTGCGGGGTCAAGATGCGACCGGCAGGTTCGTGCTACGTCTGCGAGGGGTGCGGCAGCACCAGCGGCTGCAGCTGAGGCCGATCCCGACCAGCGGTGGTCGGCGCCAACCTGAACGTGAGGGCTGGCGCCGACCACGACGACCCAGGACACCGCTGGCCATGCCGGGGGGCGGATCACCAGCGGTGGTGCGCCGGACCACCCTGGAATGGTCGGCGTGTCACATCCCGCGCGCACTGGCCCGCTCCTAGGCTGCGCCCTGGATGCCGACCGTCCGGCCGGCAGTGAGGAAGAGGACCATGACCGATCCCACGGCGGCACCCCCCGAGCCGCCTGATCCCGATGCTGCGCCCGCGGCGGAACCCCCGTCAGCCCTGGGCGAGTCATCGCTGACCCCCGAGCCCCCGGACGACCAGCCGGTGAGCGCGGGCGGCCCACCTCCGGCCCCGGGCGCCGGCTACCCGCCCCCTCCGCCTCCGCCCCCGGGCGCCGGCTACCCGCCCCTCCGCCACCGCCCCCTGGCGCCGGCTACCCACCGCCTCCGCCGCCGCCCCCGGGCGGCTCCTACCCACCGCCGCCGCCCCCGGGCGGTTCCTACTCCGCGGCCGTCACCCCCGCAGCTCAGCGGGCACCGTTCTCGGCGACCGACGCCATCGGGTACGGGTGGAAGGCTTTCACCGCCAACATCGGACCGCTGGCGATCATCGGCCTGGTGCTGATCGTCGCCTCCGCCCTGAGCAGCTGGCTGTCGCGGGGATTCGACAGCTTCATCCTGACGATCGCCGGGAGCCTGATCGGCGCGTTCATCTCACTGGTCATCGGCCTGGGCCTGATCCGCGCTGCCCTGGCGATCCTGGACGGTGGGCGCCCCAACGTCGAGCAGCTGGTCTCGACACGGGACATCGGCCCGTACATCATCGCGTCGTTGCTCGTGGCCGTGATCGTCACGGTCGGGCTGTTCCTCTGCGTGCTCCCCGGCCTGATCGCCGGGTTCCTGCTGCAGTTCTACGGCTACGCCATCATCGACAAGAAGGCCGACTCCGTCACGACAGCCCCGCAGTCCAGCCCCACCGGGGCGATCCGTGCCTCCTTCGAGGTCGTGGCAGCCAACATCGGGCCACTGATCCTGTTGGCGGTGCTCTGCTTCCTGCTGAACGTGGCCGGGGCACTCCTGTGCGGCGTTGGGCTGCTCGTGTCATTGCCGGTCACCGCGATCGCCATCGCCTACGCGTGGCGGTACTTCTCAGGAGGTCGCATCGCGGCCATCCCCGCCTGATCGGAGCCTGAGCGCTGGAGCCCCTCGCCGAACAGACGGGGGGCTCCAGCGCATCGCGCGGCGGCGCACCGATCATCGACCCGCACTCCAGGGCACCTCGGCGGTCTCGCGGCAGACGACGTCCCACAACGCCTCAGGGGCGCCCGGCTCCGGGCTGGTGCCCGGGTAGCGCACCGTGCGTCGTGGCGCGCGATCGAGCCAGAAGGTGCCGCTCGGCGCGGGGATCGGCTCGACCCCTGCCAGCCACACGATCGTGTCCGCGCCCTCGCGCGCGGTCCGCAGGATCGGGCGGGTGAGGCGGCGGAACGTCGGGAGTGACTCCTGGACCCCGCGCGTGTCGGCCCACCCCGGATGCATGCTGTGGAAGCAGACGGGGGAGTCTGCGTAACGGTGAGCCCACTGGGCAGTGAGCGTGACCTGGGCGCGCTTGGCGCGGGCATAGGCGCGAACGCCGTCGTACTCCTCGGCAGTCATCTGGACCCGGGTCGGGTCCAGCTTCTCGGCGTACATCCCGCCCGACGAGACCACGATGACCCGGGGGCTCGTCCCACTGGACAGCACGGGGAACAGCCGGCAGGTCAGCACGTGCTGGCTGAGGACCTGCGCTGCGTAGGTCGACTCGAAGCCCTCCTCAGTCCGTGCATACCTCGCCGACATGGCTCCCGCGTTGTGGACGAGCACGTCCACCGCGGGGCAGCCCGCCCTGATCTCGTCGGCCACTCGCCGCGCGTCCGAGAGCAGCGTCAGGTCCGCGATGTAGGTGGTCACCTCGCCGCCCGACTCCCGGGCGATGGCGTCGGCCGTCGCCCTCGTCCGCTGGATGTCCCGTCCGACGATCGACACCACCGCGCCGAGGCCCGCCATCTCCCGGGCGGCAGCCAGCCCGATCCCCGAGGTGGCCCCGGTGATGACGACGTGGCGCCCATCGAGCCGGGGGAGTCCCTCCCAGCCGAACATCCGCCGCCGCAGGCGGATCCCGGGGCTGCCGAAACCGCCGGCGACGCTGGCCTCCAGGAGCCCATCGGCCAGCCGAACCGCCGCGGAACCCACCGTTCGCAGGCCAGTCATGCGCTCCGCAGGGTGGTCGGCGTTCGAGGGCGAGTTGGCAGGGGCCATGGGGGAAGTCTGCGGCCCGCGCCCCCGAGTCGCATCAGGGCACCGGTTGTGCGCGCCGTGCCCGACGCCGGCGCGGCGGTCCACGGATCTGCCTGCCGACGGAGGTACTTTGGCTGCAGGGCCCGGGCGCTCTGCGGAGGGGAAGCCGCAGGATGTTCGGGCCCCTCAACGTCCCGGTCGGCACGCCATGTGTCATCGCCCGGGTCCGCAGGGTAACCTCACGGAACACACCCCAGATGGGCTGCGGGGGACCGATCGAGGACTGGTGGGAACGGGCATGACTGACCGCACGCGGGTGATGCTGACCCCGGAGGGCCGAGCCAGCCTTCAGGCACGGGTGGACGAGATCGCCCAGGTGGAGCTGCCGGCGATGCGGCCCCTGCTGGTGGAGGATGAGCGCGACGAGCGCGTGGTGGCGGACTTCGAGCGGCTCCAGGCCGAGCATGATCGGCTGGTTGTGCTCCTCGGCACGTCCGGGACCCTGGACCTCGACAGCCTCGGGCCCACGATCACCCTGGGAACCCGCGTGGCGATCACCGACGCAGACGGACAGCGCCTCGTCGTCCGGATCGTCGACCCGGTGGAGGCCTACCTCGACGAGGAGCGCATCAGCGACACCTCACCCCTGGCCACCGCGCTGCTCGGCCACTGCGTCGGCGATGAGTGCGTGGTGGTGGCTCCGGCCAGCACGTGGACGGCGACTGTGCTCGCCGTCGGCGAACAGGTCTGAGCACAGCTGTCCACAGATCCACCTGAACCGTCTTCTGGTTCGGCGGATCGACGACGACGGTTGTGCCATGACCGCCGAACCGCTCCTGCCCCCGATCACCTGTCCCAGCAGCCTGGTGGCCTCCTGCGCCCCCCTGCTCGGCTTCGCCCCGACCGCATCCCTCGTCGCATTCATCCACGGTGTGGCGGACAGGACGTCCCCGGTCATCATGCGCCTGGACCTACCGCCCCTGGCCCGCGCGTCGGCTGTGGCCGCACAGGCCGCCCTGAGCATCGGCGGGACCGGCGGGGTCGCCGTCGACTGGGTGGCGTGGGTCGACGACGCGGACTCCACGACCCGCGACGAGCTGTCGAGTGCGACCTTCCTGGCCGAGCTGGAGTCAGCACTCGACCTGGTGGGCATCGAGGTCGGCGGCAACCTCACCACGAACGGCCGGCTGTGGTGGTCGCACTCGTGCACCGACCCCCTGTGCTGCCCGATTCAGGGCACCCTGCTGGACATCGCCACGATGAACAGGGTGCGCGCGGAGTACGTCTTCGCCGGCTACGCGCCCCTGGGCAGCAGGGAGGAGCTGGCGGCACGGATCGCCCGGGACGAGCTGCGGGCAGCCGAGGTGCAGCAGGTCCTGCGACGCCGACGACCCCCCGAGAGCACCCAGCGATGGCGCGATACCCAGGTCCGATTCCTCACGGGCCTGCTGCTCCCGCGGGACGCCTGCACGGCCTCGGCGACCCCGCTGCGCGCATCCACCGCGGCCCGGGTGCATCGGGCGCTGGGCGACATCCGGGTTCGCGACGTCGTCCTGCACCGGCTCGTGGTGCGCGGACACCACTGCGACCGCTGCTGGGAGGGCACGATGCAGACGCTGTGCGACGCCGTTCGGACCGCGCCCGCAGGAGGGTGTGCCCCAGCGGCGTCCATCCTCGGCCTGGTCGCCTGGATGCGCGGGGAGGGTGCGCTGGCGACCCTCTGCATCCAGCGCGCCCTGGCCGAGGACCCCGAGTACCGACTGGCCTCACTGGCCGCCCGATTGATGTCCCAGGGCAGCGATCCGCGCCTCTGGCGTGAGTCGCTGGCCGGCCTGAGGGAGTCCGAGTGCCGCAACCCTGGCCGCCGCTGACCGGCGCCCCGCGGCAGCGCCGGATCCGTGGCCGCGGTCGTGCCATCGGCGCGCTGCACGTCGAGTGTCAGGGTGCGTCCCCGACCGGATCCTCCCGATGCGCGCTCACCCACGCGTCCATGTGCTCCCACTCGGTGAAGAGCCAGTCGGACAGGCCCTGCTCATCGGTGGGCACCGCGCTGGCCGGGACGGCATGCCAGCGCAGGTGCAGGGTCTTGTCGACTGGGATCGCCGCCCACAGGTCGCCGACGGTGTTCAGGTCGTCCAGGCCGGTGTGGGCCACGACGACCACCTGCAGCGCGGGGTTGGCCAGCAACGCCGCCTGCACCCCTCGGGGCCGCGGTGGCAGCAGGTTGACGATGCCCTCGGCCCGGATCGCCGCGCCCTCCCGGCCGGAGCGACGCAGGCGTTCGATCGCGCGGTCACGTCGGCGTGCGGTGACATTGCCGCCCTCGGGGAAGATCAGCAGGGCATCGCACGGGGCCATGGATGCGGCCAGGTTCCCGATGGCCTCGACGACTCCACCCTGGTGGTCGGAACCCGGGTCCAGGAACGTCATGGGCAGTCGGTTGAGCAGGACGTCGATCATGGGGTCCCACTGCAGGGTGTCCTTGAGGACGACCCGGGGCCGGCGGCCGGCCCAGGACAGCAGCTCGTGGACCAACAGGAACGAGTCCCCGGGCCCGGCATGGCGGCTCAGGACGAGCAGCGGCCGCTCGACGGTCTCCGGATCACCGTCATCACCGGGCAGCTCGGGCCCGCGGCGGTCCATGTCCAGTGCGAAGTACCGGGAGCCGAACCAGTAGAGGACCCTGAGCAGCGCACGCGACAGCCTGTAGTGGAACTCCACGAACCCCGGCCGGCGGATCGCCCAGCCGAACCCACTGGCGACCCACGAGCACCCCGCCACCGTGAGGGCAACCACCTCGACGGCCAGGTAGACCAGGGCGAACCCGAGCAGGCGCAGCACCCGCAGGTTGCCGGGGAGGACGAAGGACAGCACCGCGACCAGGATGACCAGCACCGGCAGGGCGGCCAGGAGCAGCCACACCCCGATGGCCCAGAACACCGTGTCGATCACCAGTCGCCGGAACCAGCGGGGCGGGAGCGGCACCCTCATGACCGCGCCGCGTCCGTGCGGGCCGCACCTGGGAGATCCGCCAGGTACGCCGCAGTGGCGACTCGGGCAGCATCCATGCGCTCACCCACGCGTGAGGTGTCGAACGTGTCGAAGTTCGCGCGGTCCGTGGGCCGGGGTGCGATCCCGCCCGTGGGCAGCACATGCACCTCGATCTCGTCACGCGCACGTGCCAGCGAGGCCGTGAATCGGGCACGGCGGGCCACCTCGAAGGCCACCATGGGGACCTCCCACGGCTTCTGCGGGGCCGTCAACGGCTGCTCGATGCGCCCGACCTGCAGCACGAACGCCCGGGTTGCTCCCATCTTCCGGGCCCGGTCCAGCGGGATCGAGTTGACCAGTCCACCGTCGATGAAGTGCTCGCCGTCGATCTCCACCGGCGGGTACAGGCCCGGCAGGGCGGCGGAGGCCAACACCGCCGGCACCAGCGGGCCGCCGGTGAACCAGTGCTCTGCGGCACGCTCGATGCTCGCGGCCACGCACGCGAACTCGACAGGAAGATCCTCGATGCGCTCGGGGAGGTTCTCGGCGAGCATCCGGCGCAGGGGACCCGGTTGTGACGTGGCCCGGGCTCGGGTCGATGCGATCGCGCTGACCCGCTGGCGCAGCGAGCGACCCAGCGGACCCTCGGTGACCGCGTGCACCCACAGGGCCTCGATCCGACGGGCGCCGGCCGGCGTGGGGTCCGCCGCGAGCAGCGCACCGTTCATCGCCCCGATGGACGTGCCCAGGACCAGGTCCGGGACGATCCCGACGTCCAGGAGGGCCGTGAGCATGCCCACCTCGGCGGCACCGAGCACCCCGCCACCCCCGAGGACGAACGCGGTGCGACCGGGCATGGCCCGATTCTCGCACCGCCGTCACCGGGCCGCCGACACGCCGACGGCCGTGCGCGTGCGTTTGCGCGACCGGCCGCCCCCGTGTACTTTCCTGCCCAGGTCAAGAGTCCCAGCATCGAGCCCTGGCTTGCTGGGCGGCAACCCTCCGACCGCGGTGGGGTGCCCCAGGTGAGGACCTGGTTGCTACCGCCCATGCGGGACGCAGCAAGCGCGGGTCTTGCCCCCCAGCAAGGCCCCGGACCCCGACGCGGGTCTGGGACTCGGGACCTCCGACACCTCAGGCCAACGTCACACCCGCCACAGCCCTCCGGGGCCACCACGAGGAGACGCCGAGATGAACAACGCCTGGTCCTTCGAGACCCGTCAGATCCACGCCGGGCAGAGCCCGGACACCGCCACCAACGCCCGCGCCCTGCCCATCTACCAGACCACCAGCTACACCTTCGACAGCGCCGACCATGCCGCGAACCTGTTCGCGCTCAAGGAGTTCGGCAACATCTACACCCGCATCATGAACCCGACCCAGGCTGCGGTCGAGGAGCGCATCGCCTCCCTCGAGGGTGGCGTCGGAGCCCTGCTGGTGTCCTCGGGGCAGGCAGCCGAGACGCTGGCCCTGCTCAACATCGCCGAGGCCGGCGACCACATCGTGTCCAGCCCGAGCCTGTACGGCGGCACCTACAACCTCTTCCACTACACCTTCAAGAAGCTGGGCATCGAGGTCTCGTTCGTCGAGGATCCCGATGACCTCGACAGCTGGCGCGCTGCTGTCCGGCCGAACACGAAGGCCTTCTTCGCCGAGACGATCTCGAACCCGAAGAACGACATCCTCGACATCGAGGGGGTCGCCGGTGTCGCCCACGAGGCCGGCGTCCCGCTCGTCGTGGACAACACGGTGGCCACCCCGTACCTGATCCGCCCGATCGAGTTCGGTGCCGACATCGTGGTGCACTCCGCCACGAAGTACCTCGGGGGCCACGGAACGGCGGTCGCCGGTGCGATCGTCGACTCGGGCAACTTCGACTTCGGCGCCGACCCGGAGAGGTTCCCGAACTACAACCAGCCCGACCCGAGCTACCACGGCCTGGTCTACGCCCGGGACCTCGGCGTCGGCAGCGCACTGGGGGCGAACCTCGCGTTCATCCTCAAGGCCCGCGTCCAGCTGCTGCGCGACCTCGGCAGCGCGGTTGCCCCGTTCAACGCCTTCCTCATCGCCCAGGGCCTGGAGACCCTGAGCCTGCGCATCGAGCGGCACGTCGCCAACGCGAAGGCGGTCGCCGAGTGGCTCGAGGCCCGCGACGAGGTCGAGAAGGTCAACTACGCCTCGCTGCCGAGCAGCCCGTGGTACGAGCTGGGACGCAAGTACGCCCCGCTGGGCACCGGAGGGGTGCTGTCGTTCGAGATCAAGGGCGGCTCGGAGGCCGGGCGCACCTTCGTCGAGGCCCTCGAGCTGCACAGCCACGTGGCCAACATCGGTGACGTGCGCAGCCTCGTGATCCACCCCGCGTCGACGACGCACTCGCAGCTCACCGAGGAGGAGCAGCGTGCCACGGGTGTCACCCCGGGCCTTGTGCGCCTCGCGGTCGGGATCGAGAACATCGCCGACATCCTGGCCGACCTCGACGCCGGCTTCCGGGCCGCCAAGTCCGACTGACGCGTCCCCACCGGTCCTCCGGTGCCCTGAGCGACTGGCTCCCGACGGAGTCGGTCCGGGGTGCCGGGGGACCAGTGGTGTCTGGCCCTCGCGCCCCCGTGCGCACGCGGCACCGGGCGACGCGTCGACGTCCGGACGGAATCCCACGACCGGAACCACTACGGTGGGCGCAGACACGCCAGGGAGGTACGCGTGAGTGGAGTCGTGGTCGGGTACGTCGCCAGCCCCGAGGGGGAGGCGGCTGTGCGTCAGGGCATCGCCGAGGCGAAGCTGCGCGGGACCATGGTGGTCGTCGTCTACTCCGACCATGGGGAGAAGCTCGACAGCGTCACCGCCGTGGAGCGCACCGAGGCCCTGGACCGCGTCCACGCGATGCTGCATTCGGCAGACGTGGAGCACGACCTGCGCCATCTGGTCCGCGGCAAGGACCCGGTGAACGACGTGCTGGACACCGCCGACGAGCTGCAGGCCGACCTCATCGTGATCGGGATCCGTCGTCGATCACCCGTGGGCAAGCTGGTGCTCGGCTCCAACTCCCAGTCGATCCTGCTCGAAGCGGCGATCCCCGTCCTGGCCGTCAAGGCCTGATCTGTCCTGGTTGCACCCCCGCACGGGGTTTGCGGCGGGACCGTGCCGGGAAGATATCGAGCCGCACGTGTCGTTGTAGCAGGGGTGCCCGCCCGTGCGTGCACGCGTGACAGAATGACCCACGTTCCCGGGACCGGCGCACTCGTTGCGCGCCCGGACGTCGAAGTGAGAGGCATCTGCTGGTGAGTCCGAAGAATTCCGTCGCGCACCAGTCGACCGAGCCGAACGAGGTGACCGCGGCCGCCGCGGCAATCGCGCCGGCCAAGGCCCCCGCCAAGCGGGTGGCGAAGAAGGCTCCGGCGGCATCTGCGGCAGCGGACCAGGACCAGCCCGGGCAGGACGCACCCGCGGCCCCGGCGAAGCGAGCGGCAGCGCGTCAGGCAGCCCCGGCGAAGAAGGCGACCGCGCGCAAGCCCGCGGCGAAGAAGGCCACCGCTGCCAAGGCCGCCTCGAAGCCGGCCCCGGCAGCAGATGTCGACCTCGACGCGGACGACGACCCGAATGCCGAGCCGGTCGTCGACCTGTCAGAGGTCGAGGAGATCGAGATCGACCTCGACCTCGACGTCGATGCCCTGAGCCCGGAGGCCGCCAGCACCGAGCTGGCCAGCGCCGCGTCGCTCGAGGCCGAGCTCGAGGTGGACCTGGCCAAGGACCTCGAGGAGGTCAAGGCCGAGGAGACCACCCCCGCCCCGGCCGCCGCGGCGGACTCCACCGAGACCGAGGCGTTCGAGATCTCGGACGCCGACATCGAGGACGAGCCGCAGCAGCAGGTCACGGTCGCCGGTGCCACCGCCGACCCGGTCAAGGACTACCTCAAGCAGATCGGCAAGGTCGCGCTGCTCAACGCCGAGCAGGAGGTGCAGCTGGCCAAGCGGATCGAGGCCGGACTGTTCGCCGAGGAGAAGCTGAACTCCGGCATGGCACTGGACCCGAAGCTGCGCCGCGACCTCGAGTGGATCGCCGAGGACGGCCGACGGGCCAAGAACCACCTGCTCGAGGCCAACCTGCGCCTCGTGGTCAGCCTCGCCAAGCGCTACACCGGTCGCGGCATGCTGTTCCTGGACCTGATCCAGGAGGGCAACCTGGGCCTGATCCGCGCCGTGGAGAAGTTCGACTACACCAAGGGCTACAAGTTCTCCACGTACGCCACGTGGTGGATCCGCCAGGCGATCACCCGCGCCATGGCCGACCAGGCGCGGACCATCCGCATCCCGGTGCACATGGTCGAGGTCATCAACAAGCTGGCCCGCGTCCAGCGCCAGATGCTCCAGGACCTGGGCCGCGAGCCCACGCCGGAGGAGCTGGCCAAGGAGCTGGACATGACCCCCGAGAAGGTGGTCGAGGTCCAGAAGTACGGCCGCGAGCCGATCTCGCTGCACACCCCGCTCGGCGAGGACGGCGACTCCGAGTTCGGCGACCTGATCGAGGACTCCGAGGCGATCGTGCCCTCGGACGCCGTGTCGTTCACGCTGCTGCAGGAGCAGCTCGACGGGGTGCTCGACACGTTGAGCGACCGGGAGGCCGGCGTGGTCAAGATGCGCTTCGGGCTCACCGACGGCCAGCCCAAGACCCTCGACGAGATCGGCAAGGTCTACGGCGTCACCCGCGAGCGGATCCGGCAGATCGAGTCCAAGACGATGTCCAAGCTGCGGCACCCGAGCAGGTCCCAGGTCCTGCGCGACTACCTGGACTGACGGTTGGGGCCCGGGGTCGACGGCGAGGTGCCGTTGCGCATCCGGATCGACCACGACCCCGTGCCGGACGAGCCGGCCGACACGATCCGGCGGGCGGCCGTCCGGGCCGTCATCCGGCGCGACGCGCACCTGCTGATGGTCCACTCGAGGATCGCCGGCGACTACAAGTTCCCCGGCGGCGGGCTCGAGCCGGGGGAGTCCCCGCAGCAGGCACTCGTCCGCGAGGTCTCGGAGGAGTGCGGACGCACTGTCACTCGGGTCGGGGAGGTGATCGTCCTCGCCGTCGAGCACCGACAGGCCCGCGAACCGGACGCGTTCTTCCGGATGGAGTCGACCTACCACCCGTGTGACGTGGCCGACGAGGTCCACGCCCAGAACCTCGACGCGTACGAGCATGAACTCGCGTTCGAGCCGGTGTGGGTCAGCATCGATGCGGCGATCGCCGTCAACGAGCGCGTGCTGGCCTCGGGCACGGCCCAGACCTGGGTGCCGCGCGAGACCGCGGTCCTGCGCGCCCTGCGCGATCTGGGCTGATCGGGCCGATCTGGGCTGATCGGGACTGAGCCGATCACACCGCCTGCAGGGTCTCCGCGTCGATCGACAGCGTCCGCAGCAGCTCCGCCGGGGTCGTCAGCCCGGAGACAGCCGCCTCAACGCCCAGCCGCTGCAGCGATCGGAACCCCTCCGACATCGCCGCCGACGCGATCGCCGCCTCGCCCGCCCCCGCCATGAGCGCCGCCCGGACCCCACGGGTGATCGGCAGCATCTCGTACAACCCGATCCGTCCCGAGTACCCGGACATCCCGCACGACCGGCACCCGACGGACGCCACGCACGCCGCAGCCTCGGCGGCCGTCATCCCCAGACGGCGCCGGGTGTCGGCATCGGCCGGGGCATGCGCCACGCACTCGGTGCACGGCTTGCGCACGAGCCGCTGCGCCATCGACAGCGTCAGGGACGACGCCACGAGGTAGTTCGGCACGCCCATCTCCACCAGCCGGATCACGGCGGAGGCGGAGTCGTTCGTGTGCAGCGTCGACAGCACGAGGTGACCCGTCAGGGCCGCGCGCACCGCCAGCTCCGCGGTGATCTGGTCGCGGATCTCGCCGACCATGATCACGTCGGGGTCCTGGCGCAGCGCTGAGCGCAGGCCGGCGGCGAAGGTCATTCCGGTCTTGTCCGAGACCTGCACCTGCGCCACCCCGGGCAGCTCGATCTCGACCGGGTCCTCGAGGGTGATCAGGTTGCGCTCGTCGTTGACCATCTGCCGGATCGCCGCATACAGGGTGGTCGACTTCCCCGAGCCGGTGGGTCCGGTGATGAGCACCAGTCCCTGCGGCAGGTGCAGGGCGTTCTGCAGGATCAGCTCCTGGTCCAGGCCCATCCCCAGGTCGGTGAGGCTCGGCAGCGACGCCTGGTCGGAGAGCAGCCGGACGACGATCTTCTCGCCGTGCATGGTGGGCAGGGTGGAGACGCGCAGGTTGCGGTCACGACCATCCACGCGCAGCCGCGCACGACCGTCCTGCGGGACCCGCCGCTCCACGATGTCCAGCCCCGACACGATCTTGGTGCGGGCCACGATGGAGGAGTGCCCACTGCGAGGAAGGGACATCAGCGGGCGCAGCGTTCCGTCGATGCGCACCCGCACCCGTACGCCCTCACGCATCGGCTCGATGTGCACGTCGCTGGCCCCGGCGCGCACCGCCGCGGACAGGATCTGCTGCACCGCCGCGACGGCTCCCTCGTCGTCTCCGACCTCGAGGCCGACCTCCTCCTCGACGGAGAGCTCCGAGACGAACTTCTCCAGGGCGTCCTCGGTGACCACCTGGCTCCACAGCTCGGCGATCTTCTCGCGCAGCTGGCTCTCGGCAGCGACCACGACCTCCAGCCGCAGACCTTGGGCCCGCATCCGCAGGTCGTCGAGGGCCACCACATCCACCGGGTCCGCGACGGCCACGCGCAGGGCGCCGTCGCGCACGGTCAACGGCAGGACCACGTGCTGCACCGCGATGCTGTGCGGGATCCGCCGGGCGACCCCGGGGTCGATGATCTGCAGTTCGAGGTCCACCACCTGCAGCCCATGCATGTCCGCCAGCGCAGCAGCGACGGCACCATCGGTCACCAGGCCGGAATCGACCAGCACCCTGCCGATCCGTCGACGGACGGTCCGCCCGTCACGGGCCTGGGCCTCGAGGGCAGCCTCCAGCTGCTGCGGGGTGATCACTCCCCAGCCGACCAACGTGTCGCCGAGCTTCCTGCGCGCCATGGTGCGCCCCCTTCTCCTGGGGAGATCGTCGGCATGGCAGGGACCGAGGTTGAGCCGATCAGGTGAGGCGGGCCCCGTCGCGCCCACGGGCGCTGCCCCGCCCGACCCCGTCGGTCCATCGCGCGACCGCGCGCGGGGACCGCAGCCGGTACCACCGCAGGTCAGCCCAGGTGGTGCTGGCCATCAGGGCGACGTACTGCCGCCGGTAGCGGTCGACACCGTCCCACGCCCACCGCACGATCGAGCGCTGCGGGTCGTGCAGCGCGATCACGTTCCCGAGAGCCTCCCGGTTGCCGTTCCACAGCTCGGATCGCCGAACCACCCGTCCGAATGACCGGCTCGTCACGCGCCACATCACCACCGCTCGGGGCAGGTCCAACCACACGATCGTGTCGGCGCGCGCCCAGATCCCGGCTCGGACCGCCCGGTAGTTGCCGCAGACCACCCACCCGCCGGCCACGGCGTCGGCCTCGTCGAGCGCGGCCCGGATCCCGTCAGCGAACTCCGGCGCGGGTGCCGGCGTCCAACCCGCCCGGTGGAAGTGCGCGTCGAGCTCGACGTGCGGGACCCCGAGCCGCGCCGCGACCTCGTCGGCCAGGGTCGTCTTCCCCGAACCCGAGTTCCCGACCACCACCACGCGGCGCATCAGCAGAGCCTACGCACGACGCCGTCGCGGGCGTCCCCGCCGGGATAGCGTGTTGGCATGCGCTTCCTCCACGAGCTGCCCGCACACGACCTGACCTACGACGACGCATTCCTGGTCCCGACCCGGTCAGCAGTCGCATCCCGGTTCTCCGTCGACCTCACGGCTCCCGACGGGTCCGGGGCCACGATCCCGATCATCGTCGCGAACATGACCGCCGTTGCCGGCCGGCGGATGGCCGAGACGGTGGCCCGGCGTGGTGGGCTGGTGATCATCCCGCAGGACATCCCGGTCGACGTCGTGGCGGACGTGGTCGCGTGGGTGAAGGCCCGGCATCCGGTCTACGACACGCCGGTACGGCTCTCGCCCGACGAGACGATCGGGGCGGCCCTGTCGCTGATCCACAAGCGCGCCCACGGTGCGGCCGTGGTGGAGCGCGACGGGGTGCCGGTCGGCATCGTGACGGAGTCCGACTGTGCGGACACCGACAGGTTCAGCAGCGTGGCCGACGTCATGAGCGAGGAGGTCTTCACCCTTCCCGACGGTGTCGAGCCCCGTGCCGCATTCGAGGCCATGCACCGCGCCCGGCGCAAGGTCGCCCCTGTCGTTCACCCCGACGGCACGATGGTGGGTGTGCTGACCGCCCCGGGCGCCCTGCGCGCCACGGTGTACGCCCCGGCGCTCGACGCCGCCGGACGACTGCGCGTGGGTGCGGCGATCGGTGTCAACGGCGACGTCCACGGCCGGGCCGAGGCCCTGCTCGCCGCGGGTGTGGACATCCTCGTGGTCGACACCGCGCACGGCCATCAGGAGAAGATGGTCGAGGCGCTCGGCTCCGTCCGCAGGGCCCGGCACGTCGCCCCCGCGGTGCCCGTCGTCGCCGGGAACGTGGTCACCGCCGCCGGCACGCTGGACCTCATCGAGGCCGGCGCCGACATCGTGAAGGTCGGGGTCGGTCCGGGGGCGATGTGCACCACCCGGATGCAGACCGGGGTCGGCCGCCCCCAGCTCTCGGCCGTCGTGGACTGCGCGACCGCCGCCCGCAAGGAGGGCCGGTGGATCTGGGCCGACGGGGGCGTGCGCCACCCGCGCGACGTGGCGATCGCGCTGGCCGCCGGCGCCGGCGCGGTGATGATCGGCTCCTGGTTCGCCGGGACCTACGAGTCCCCGGGCGACCTGCAGATCGACCCGTCCGGAAAGGCGTACAAGGTGAGCTTCGGCATGGCCTCGGCGCGGGCGGTCCGCGGCCGGACCTCCGACGAGTCCGCATTCGATCGCGCCCGCAAGGCCATGTTCGAGGAGGGGATCTCGCACTCCCGGATGTACATCGACCCCATCCGACCCGGGGTCGAGGACCTGCTCGACTCGATCACCTCGGGTGTCCGCTCCGCGTGCACCTACGCGGGCGCGACGTCGATGGCCGGGTTCCACGAGCGGGCGCTGCTCGGGGTCCAGTCCGCGGCGGGGTACGCCGAGGGCCGTCCCCTGGAACGCTCCTGGTAGCCAGCCCACGCATCCTCGCGGGCGTTCGCGTCGATCCGGGTGGACAGTCGCGTGCCACTACCCGACCTCGCGGGCGCTTGCGTCGATCCGCACGCGGCGCCCCGGCGGCTTTCGACGCGAACGGCCGCAGGGATTTCCCAACGGCTCCGGTCCTCGTCACCACCGGGCACCATTCGACGTCAACGGCCGCGAGGTTCCACCACCGGACGCATCGGTGGTGTGGCAGCCTTGGCCCATGCTGCCCCAGTCCACCGTCGAGCGGACCGACGCGCACGAGTCGCTCGTGGTCGTCGTCCCGCGAGGTGGGCGGAGCCCGGCAACCGGCTCGACCACCCGGCTGTGACGATGCGCCTGGCCATCCCCGAGCAGCTTCCCATCGCTGCCCACGTCGAGACCATCTCCGCAGCCCTCCGCGACCACCAGGTGGTCATCGTCGCCGGCGAGACGGGCTCGGGCAAGACCACCCAGCTGCCCAAGATCGCCCTGGCCGCCGGCCGCGGCACGATGGGCATGATCGGGCACACCCAGCCCCGTCGCATCGCCGCCCGCACCCTGGCCGCGCGAATCGCCGAGGAGTGCGGCGTCGAGCTCGGCGCCGAGGTGGGGTTCGCCGTCCGGTTCACCGACCGCACCGCCAAGGGCACCAAGGTCAAGGTGATGACCGACGGGATCCTGCTCGCCGAGCTCCAGCGCGACCGTGACCTGCGCCGCTACGACACGATCATCATCGATGAGGCGCACGAGCGCAGCCTCAACATCGACTTCCTGCTCGGCTACCTGACCCGCCTGCTGCCCCGCCGGCCCGACCTGCGGGTGATCGTCACCAGCGCCACGATCGACGTGGAGCGGTTCTCGGCGCACTTCGGTGGCGCGCCGATCATCGAGGTGAGCG
This sequence comes from uncultured Actinomycetes bacterium, assembly GCA_963774745.1. Classification (GTDB taxonomy): domain Bacteria; phylum Actinomycetota; class Actinomycetes; order S36-B12; family CAIYMF01; genus Prado023. Next base: position 642,587 of record CAVZGE010000003.1, read on the forward strand.
GGCGCACCTACCCGGTGGAGGTCCGCTACCGACCGGTCGAGGATGTGGCCTCCGACGACGTGGACGCCGTCTGCGAGGCGGTCCTGGAGTGCCTGACCTCCGGCGATGGCGACGTCCTGGTGTTCCTGTCCGGGCAGCGCGAGATCCACGATGTCGCCGACGCGCTGCGGCCGATGCTGGATGCGGTCACCACCGTCCTGCCGCTGTACGCCCGGCTGAGCGCCGCCGAGCAGCACCGCGTGTTCGCCCCGGGCGGAGGTCGCCGCGTGGTCCTGGCCACGAACGTCGCCGAGACGTCCATCACCGTGCCCGGGATCCGCTACGTCGTCGACCCGGGGACGGCGCGGATCTCGCGTTACAGCAAGCGCCTGAAGGTCCAGCGCCTGCCCATCGAGCCGATCTCGCAGGCCTCGGCCAACCAGCGTGCCGGGAGGTGCGGCCGGGTCCGCGACGGGATCGCCATCCGCCTGTACGCCGAGCAGGACCTCCTCGATCGGCCGGCCTTCACCGACCCGGAGATCCTGCGCACCAACCTGGCCTCGGTGATCCTGCAGATGGCCGCGCTGCGCCTCGGCGAGATCGAGCGCTTCCCGTTCCTCGACCCGCCGGACACCCGGCAGATCCGCGACGGGATCGCCCTTCTCCAGGAGCTGGGGGCCCTCAAGGACGGCGCCGGCCTGCCGCGGCTCACGCCCCTGGGACGACAGCTCGCGCGCCTGCCGCTCGACCCGCGGCTGGGCCGCATGGTGCTGGCCGCCGCCGAGGCGGGGTGCGTGCGCGAGGTGGTGGTCATCGTCGCCGGGCTGACCATCCAGGATCCCCGGGAGCGGCCGGAGGCCGAGCGCGGGAAGGCCGATGCGGCGCACGCGCGCTTCGTCGACAAGCGGTCGGACTTCGCCACGCTGCTCAACCTCTGGGACCACATCCGCACGCTGCGCAGCGCCACCTCGTCCAGCGGGCTGCGCCGCGCCTGTCGCGACCAGTACCTGAACTACCTGCGCATCCGGGAGTGGCAGGACCTCGTGGCCCAGATACGCGAGGTCCTCTCCAGCCTGGGGATCGGATGGAGCAGCGGGCGCGACGACCACGACGGGATCCACCGGGCGCTGCTGACCGGCATGCTCTCGCAGGTCGGGCTCTGGGACCCCGTGCGCCGGGACTACCTCGGCGCCCGTGGAGCCAGGTTCGTGATCTTCCCGGGCTCGGCGCTGGCGCGGACGAACCCGGAGTGGGTGATGTCCTCGGAGCTGGTCGAGACCTCACGGCTGTTCGCCCGGCGCAACGCGGCGGTCAAGCCCGACTGGATCGAGGAGGCGGCGGCGCACCTGGTCTCCCGGAGCTACTCCGAGCCGCACTGGTCGACCAAGCGCGGCGCGACGGTCGCGGTCGAGCGCGTCACCCTGTTCGGCATCCCCCTGGTGACCGGCCGGCGGGTCGACTACGGCCGCATCGACCCGCCACTGTGCCGGGAGCTGTTCATCCGGGGTGCGCTGGTGGAGGGGGAGTGGAGCACCCGGCACCGGTTCTGGCACGCGAACGCCGCGGCCCTCAAGGCCGCCGAGGAGGTCGAGGAGCGCAGCCGGCGCCGCGGGCTGGTGATCGACGACGAGGGCCTCTTCGCGTTCTACGACGCCGCATCCCGGCCGACGTCACCTCGGTGCGGCACTTCGACTCCTGGTGGAAGAAGACCTCCCGGAAGACGCCGGACCTGCTGACGCTGACCCCCGCGGACATCCACGTGGCGGGGGAGCAGGTGCCCGACGAGGGCGACTTCCCCCTGCGCTGGAGTGCCGGACCCGAGGTGACGCTGAGCCTGTCGTACGCCTTCGAGCCCGGGGACGCAGCCGACGGGGTGACCGTCGACGTGCCCCTGGCCGTGCTGCCGGACCTGGACCCCGCCGAGATCCCCGGCGCCGCGCCGGGCCTGCGGGGCGATCTGGTCACAGCACTTCTGCGCAGTCCCGCCAAGGCGATCCGCCGCCAGCTCGGGCCCGCACCCAACCTGGTGCCGGGGATCCTGGACGCACCTGAGCTGGCCGAGCAGCCGATCCTCGAGGCGGTGGCCGCGGCGGTCACCCGCCTGTCCGGGGTGCGGGTGCGCGCGGACGACTGGGACCTTGCCCGGGTGCCGATGCACCTCCTCCCGCGCTACCGGGTGGTCGACGAGTCGGGGAAGGTGCTCGGCGAGGGCCGCGACCTGGCGGCCCTGCAGCGCCGGCACGCGCCCGACCGCGCGGCGATGCTCGCCCGGGCTGCCGACGACGTCACGGTCGCGGGCGCCACGTCGTGGACGTTCGGGACCATCCCGGGGACCGTGCAGCGCGTCGTGTCCGCCGTTCCCGTGACCGGCTACCCGGCGCTGGTCGACCGGGGTCGATCGGTCGACCTCGCGGTGCTCGCCGACCCGGGGGAGGCCGCACGCTCGCACCTGCGCGGGGTCCGCCGGCTCGTCGCTCTGGCAGTGCCCGATCCGGCACCTCGGGGATACGCGGGGCTGGACATGAGCGCCCGGCTGGTCGTGGGCCAGTACCCGCACGGCGGGGCGCAGGCCCTGCTCGATGACTGCGCCGACGCCTGCATCGACTCCCTGCTCGCCGGAGTCCCGGTCCGCGATGCCGAGGCGTTCGCGGACGCCGTCTCGCGGATCACCCTCGAGCTGCCCCGACGCTACGCCGGGGCGCTGGCGCAGGTGGTCGTGGCCCTGGGCCATGCGTGGGAGGCGCAGAGGGGCGTCGAGGCTCTCACGGCACCCGTGGTCGCCGATTCCGTGGCCGACATCAACGCCGAGCTGGACCGCCTCGTGGGCCCCAGACCGGTCACCCGGATCGGCTGCGACCAGCTGCCCGACCTGCGCCGCTACCTGCAGGCGCTGGCCTGGCGCGCCGCCAAGCTGGCCGACGACCCAGCAGCAGACTCCCGGCGGATGGCCGCGGCCCGCGCAGGGGAGCGCATGATGGCGCAGGGCGTGCCCGGATGGCCGGTGCCCGACCCGATGGCGTGCGACGACACGGCACGCACGGCCCGCCGGCTGGTCGACGAGTACCGGGTGAGCCTGTTCGCCCAGCACATCCGCACGTCCGTTCCCGTCTCCGAGCGACGGATCGAGCGGTTCGTGGCCGGGATCAGATCGTGAACGGCAGCTTGAGCAGCTTCTTGATCGACTGGTCGGTGGCCAGCTTGAACTCGCGACGTGCCTCCGACATGGCTGATGCGTAGGTGTCGCGCGCGCTGGCGATCGATCGCTGGTAGGCCTTGCGGTCGTCGGTCGACGCCGCCTGGAAGTCCAGCCACGCCTCGTTGCGCTCAGCCTCGGTCGTGGTCTCCTCGAGGTCGGTGACCAGTTGGGCACGCTCGTCGGCGGTGTCGGTCTTGAGCGTGTCGCGGCCGGACTTCAGCGCCAGCTCGAGGGTGTCCCCGGCGATGGCCGTGGCGGCGCGGTAGGCCCTCAGCGCCTCGGCGATGGCCGGCTTCCCGGTCGCGACGAGGTACTCGGCGAGCGCCTCGTCGATCGTCGCGTTGCGCTTGGCCTGGGATGCCTGCTTGGCGGTGCGGTACTCCTGGATCACGGGTGCCGCGCTGCGGTCGTAGGCACGTCGGGCCAGGCGCCGCTCGGCCTTGGTGGTCGCCAGCTCCAGCGAGGCCTTCAGCTCCGCCTTGGGCGCGGCCAGACCGGTCGCGCGCTGTGCGCGCGCAGCCTTGATCTCGGCTGCGTACATCGCCCGGGCCGATCGAACACTCCCGCGCAGGACGTCCTCAGCGGTCTCCTGCAGGGCGACGATGTCGGGGTCCCCCGAGCGCGAGGCCGTATCGGCGGCCACGGGGACGGCGAGCGCACCCGAGAGCAGTGCTGCCGAGACCCCGACGCTGATGAACCACTGTGCTGCTGGCACTGCCCCTCCCACGGACCACACCCCCCGCTGTGCACAGCGTAACCCCGCCGGGGGGCACGGACCCAATGGTCGAGGGTCGCGTCACCCGATCCGCCCACGCGTCGTCGTCATCGACGCGGCTGCCGGCCGCGCAGGGCACGATCCGTGCGGTCCTGACGGGTCAGAGGGCGAGGAGCAGGGCGGCCCAGGCCAGGCAGACGAGGAGGGCGACCCCGGAGGTCAGCAGGCCCCACAGGGCCCCGACCCGGCCGACCCGCCGCGACATGCCCACCAGCAGGCCGATGCCGCTGGTGGCCAGTCCGATCGGGGCCAGGATCCAGGCCACGATGCCGATCAGCGGGATCAGCGACAGGAACATGGACACGGAGCCGAGCGTGGCCCCGATCACGGCGGCGTTGTTGCGCATGATCAGGATCGGCGGTGCCGCCGGCGCCACGAACGGGGGGACCTGGCTCCACGCCGCCGCCGGGTGCCCTGCGATGGGACCCCAGGTCGACGACTGCCAGGGGGCGGGTGGCTGCGGGGTGGGCGGCTGCGGGGCGCCGACCGGCGGACGCTGGAGGGCGATCGTGTCGTGGGTGAGGACCAGGGTGTCGTGCTGGTCATCGGGCGTGGCCATGCGCGGGAGCCTACCTCCACCTCACTGCTGGGCCAGCAGAACCAGGGCACCGGCCCACACCGAGGCGGCGACGAGGAGGGCACCCAGCTCGATCAGGATGGAGAACCCGGTGGCCTTCATCGCGACCCACGTCGACTCCTTGGCCAGGGTCCAGTCGTGGAGCCGCACGTGCTCGGCGACGTAGAGCCCGCCGATGAAGCCCACGACCAGTCCCACGACCGGGATCAGGAAGAAGCCGACGATTGCGGCCACGCCGCCGATCAGGATCGACCGCCCGGGAACTCCCGCAGCCGTCATCGACCTGTGCGGGAGCAGGTACTTGAGCACCTGGCCCACGCCGATGATCAGGGCCGTGATCGCGAACGCACCCCAGGCGATCGCACCGCCGGTCACCACCGCCCAGACGAGCAGTGCCCCCAGCGCCAGGACGGTGCCGGGCAGGACCGGGACGACGATCCCGGCGGCGGCCACGACCAGCGCGACGACGACGAGCAGGTCGAGCAGGACCTCGTTCACTCAGCGGTGGTCAGCTCGCCGCTGCCCGGGTGGTGGACAGCCCCCGACGACTTGGCGATCCGCGCCGAGATGTCGCGCAGCCGGGCCTCGTGCGCCCGCAGGTGGTGCCCACAGAACAGCAGGTGCGCCCCCGACGACAGGGTCGCCCGGGCGATGGCCTGGGCCCCGCACCGGTCACATCGGTCGGCGGCGCTGAGCGCCACCTCGACCTCCAGTGTGCCAACCATGTCCCCTCCTCGGTCCGTCGTGGACTCCAGTGTGGCATCCCGCACCGACATCCGCTGGCACGTTCGCCAGACGCGCAACCCGCATCCGCCGGGACCTCCGCCACGCAATGTGTTCGGCCTCGCGTGACCCGGTGCTGTCAGTCGGCCCCGGTACCCTTGCCCGGTGACTGCAGAACCCCTGGAGCCGACGCGTCGATCGCGGCGCACCGAGAAGCCCGCACCCGGGTACTCCGCGAAGAACCTGTCCGTGCTCGAGGGCCTCGAAGCCGTCCGCAAGCGCCCGGGCATGTACATCGGCTCGACCGACTCGCGTGGCCTGATGCACTGCCTCTGGGAGATCCTGGACAACTCGGTCGACGAGGCCCTCGGCGGGTGGTGCACGCGGATCGACATGATCCTGCGCGCCGACGGCTCGGTCGAGGTCCACGACGACGGCCGCGGCATCCCCGTCGACGTCGAGCCCCGCACCCGGCTCACCGGCGTCGAGGTCGTGATGACCAAGCTGCACGCGGGCGGGAAGTTCGGTGGTGGCTCGTACACCGCCTCCGGTGGCCTGCACGGCGTGGGCGCGAGCGTCGTGAACGCCCTGAGCTCACGGTTGGACGTCGAGGTCGACCGCGATGCGCGGATCCACATGATCTCCTTCCGCCGCGGCGTACCCGGGCTCTTCGACGGGGAGGGCCCCGAGGCGCAGTTCACGAAGAGGTCGGGCCTGCGCCAGGAGGGCTCCTGCCCACGCGCGAAGACCGGCACCCGGGTCCGGTTCTGGCCGGACCAGCAGATCTTCACCGCCGATGCGCAGATCGACCTCGAGCTCGTGCACGCGCGAGCCCAGCAGACCACCTTCCTCGTCCCCGGCCTGACCATCGCCGTGCGCGACGAGCGCGACCCGGAGGCCCCCGCGGAGCGCACGTTCGCCCACCGGGGCGGGATCGCGGAGTTCGCCGAGCACCTGGCGACCGGCGAGGCCGTGTCGCCGGTGCTGCGCCTGGCCGGGTCGGGGAGCTTCACCGAGACGGTCCCGGTCCTGGACAAGCGTGGTCACATGGTGCCCACCGAGGTCGAGCGTGAGCTCGTGGTCGATGTCGCGCTGCGGTGGGGCAACCACTACGACACGGAGGTGCGCTCGTTCGTCAACATCGTGGCCACCCCCAAGGGCGGCACGCACGTGGCCGGCTTCGAGCGCGCCCTGGTCAAGACGCTCAACGACCACCTCACCTCCGCGAAGGTCCTCAAGCCCAGCGAGGGCGCGATCACCAAGGAGGACGCCCTCGAGGGGGCGACTGCGGTGATCACCGTGCGCCTGGCCGAGCCCCAGTTCGAGGGCCAGACCAAGGAGATCCTCGGCACCCCGGCGGCGTCGCGGATCGTCGCGGGGGTCGTCAGCAAGGAGCTCACCGCCTGGCTGACGAACCCACCCCGCGGGGACAAGCTCGTGGTCAGGGCCGTGGCCGAGAAGGTTGCCAACGCCATGCGCGCGCGCGTCGCGGCTCGCACGCACCGCGACGTGCAGCGCCGCAAGAACGCCCTGGAGTCCTCCTCGATGCCGGCCAAGCTGGTGGACTGCCGCAGCGAGGATCTCGAGCGCACCGAGCTGTTCATCGTCGAGGGCAACTCCGCGCTCGGGACCGCCAAGCTCGCCCGCGACTCCGAGTTCCAGGCCCTCCTGCCGATCCGCGGCAAGATCCTCAACGTGCACAAGGCCTCGTTGGCCGACATGCTCAAGAACGCCGAGTGCGCGGCGATCATCCAGGTGCTGGGCGCAGGCTCCGGGCGCACGTTCGACATCGAGGCGCTGCGCTACAGCAAGGTCATCCTGATGGCTGACGCCGACGTCGACGGCGCGCACATCCGCTGCCTGCTGCTCACGCTGTTCCACCGGTACATGCCGCAGATGCTCGCCGAGGGCCGCGTCTACTCCGCCGTCCCGCCGCTGCACCGCGTCGAGGTGATCGCCTCGGGGGGCAAGAAGGCCGAGGTCCGTTACACCCACTCCGACGCCGAGCTCCGGGCCACGCTGGCCGAGCTGTCCAGGGCTGGGCGTCGCTGGAAGGATCCCCAGCGGTACAAGGGCCTGGGCGAGATGGACGCCAGCCAGCTGCGGGAGACCACCATGGAGCCCGGCAAGCGCACCCTGCGTCGGGTTCGGGTCGAGGACGCCCACGACGCAGCGACCGTGTTCGACCTGCTCATGGGCTCCGACGTCGCCCCGCGCAAGGAGTTCATCGTCGCAGGTTCGGCGGGCCTGGACCGCGACCGGATCGACGCCTGAGTCAGGCGTCGATGGGCAGCAGGGCCCCGGTGTCCACGTCGTAGACCGCGCCCCCGACCGCCAGGTCGCCCGGCAGCAGTGGGAAGCTGCGGATGCGCTGCAGGTCGCGTCGCAGGGCGGCGACCTCGTCCTCGACCGTCCGGAACTCCATGCTGTAGGTGTCCACGCCGTACTGCTCGGCGATCAGGGCGTGGATCTCCTCCTCGGCCGTCCCGACCATCTTGCACCGGGTGTGCGGCAGCACCAGGACCCGGGTGACATCCAGCAGGTAGGTGGCGAGCACGAGCGTGCGCAGGACGTCCTCGGTGACCCGCGCCCCGGCGTTGCGCAGGATCTTCACGTCCCCGGGGGCCATGCCGACGATGCGCAGGGGGTCGATCCGGGAGTCCATGCAGGTGATGACGGCCAGTCCCTTGGCCGCCCGACCCCCGAGGCCCAGGCCGCGGAAGGTCGCGGAGTACTCGGCGTTGGCCGCCATCACGTCGGCGAAGGCCTCCTGGGGGAACCCCGAACGCCCCGCGTCCGGGTGTGCTGGGGTGGGACCACCCGCCGTCATTCCGCGGCTCCGCCCGACGAGTGCCCGGGGAAGATCCCCATCCCCGGGTCGACGATGGGCGCGGCGTTGTTGACCGCGAGCGCCGCCTCGCCGAATCCGACCGAGATCAGCGGCACCTTGCCCGGGTAGGTGACGATGTCACCGGCGGCGAACACGTGCGGAAGGCTCGTGCGCATCGCCGTGTCGACCACGATGTGGCGCTTGAGCAGCTCCACCCCCCACGTCGCGATCGGGCCGATGTTCGCCACGAAGCCCAGCGCGGCGACCACCGTCTGCGCCGGCAGGGTCGTCACCTCACCGGTGACCTTGTGCGTGATCTCCACCTCGGTGACCCGCTCGTCGCCCCGGATCGCACTCACCTCGCAGGAGGTGAAGAGCCCGACCCCCATCTCCCGGACCGTGTCGATCATCGAACCGTGCGCCCGGAACTGCTCCCGGCGGTGGACCAGGCTCACGCTGCGGGCCAGTGGCTGCAGCGCGTAGGCCCAGTCGAAGGCGGAGTCGCCACCACCGACGATCACGACGTCCTTGTCGGCATGGTCGGCCAGCTGGGGGACGAAGTAGACCAGGCCGCGGCCGGCCCACCCGTCGTCGGCGGGCAGCGCACGGGGCGTGAACGCGCCGATCCCGCCCGTGATGATCACGGCCCTGGCCACGATCGTGGTGCCCAGCGCGCCGGTCACCGTCACCGGCCCCCCCTCGGGAGCCTCGAGGTCCACGGCCTGCTCACCGAGTACGTACGTGGGCGAGAACGGCGCAGCCGAGGCCACCAGGTTCTCGACCAGGACGCGTCCCTTGACCGATGCGTACCCGGCGACGTCGAAGATGTCCTTCTCCGGATACATCGCCGTGATCTGGCCACCGGCCTCGGGCAGGGCGTCCATCACCACCACCGACCAGCCGCGGAATCCCGCGTAGTAGGCGGCATAGAGGCCCGCGGGGCCGGCACCGATGATCAGGACGTCGCACTCGTGGGTCACGGGCCCAAACCTAACTCCCGACCCACCGGGATCCCGGCGCGGGACTAGATTCGCCACCGGGACGAGACGCGGGAGGTCGGAAGTGGCGGGCTGGATGCGGGCGGCGGGGCGGCGCTTCGCCGGCAGCGCGCTCGGCGATGCCCTGGTGGTGGCCTACCAGACCCGCAGCACCGGCCTGGCGGCCGAGGCCTCCTTCTGGGCGGTGTTCGCCCTTCCGTGGCTGATCATGGGACTGGTCGCCGGGATCTCCCGGTTCCAGGGCGTGGTCGGCGTCGACGCCGTCGAGCAGTTCCGCACCGGCGTGCTGGACCTCGCCGACGAGGTGCTGACGACGCAGGCCATCGACGACCTCCTGGTACCCCTGCTCGACAGCGTGTTCGGCCGGGGCCAGACGACCCTGGGCATCATCGGCGTCGTGATCGCGATCTGGGCCGGCTCGCGGGTGGTCGACGCCCTGGTCAATGCCATGACGATCGTGTACCAGCGCGAGGGACTGCGCTCCTTCGTCGTCACCAAGCTCCTGTCCGTGGGCGTCTACGTCGCCGGCCTCGGGGTCCTGATCGTGGCCATCCCGCTGATCCTGGCCGGGCCCACGTTCCTGGCTCGGGTCGTCCCCGGCGTGCAGGGCATGGCCATCTCGGTGTTCCTGACGGCCGCCCAGGTCCTGGTCGTGCTGCTCCTGGTGGTGTCGCTGTACCACTGGGCCGTGCCGCACCGGACGCCGTGGACCGCTGACATCCCCGGCGCACTGATCGCGATGGCGCTCTGGGTGGTCTTCTCCTGGGCCCTGCGCTGGTACTTCGCGTGGATCTTCCGTGCCGGCTCGGTGTACGGGGCGATCGCAGCGCCGGTCGCGGTCATGTACTGGGTGTACGTCACAGTCCTGGCCCTGATGCTCGGCGCCGCCTTCAACGGCGCGTTGGCGATCCGTCGCGGGTGGTTCGTCCACCCGGATGACGCCCCCGACCCCGACGGGCCGACGGCCGTGCCTGACGTCGACGAGCGCTGATCCGGCGCGACGGCCACGCCCCGATCGGGGCATCCTTCGGGTGTGAACATCGTCTTCGTGGAGCCCCGGTTCCCCGACACCCAGCGCCGGTTCGTCGCCGCGCTGCGGGCCGTCGGCGCGTACGTCATGGTCATCAGCGAGTACGACATCGATCACTACGACGACGAGCTGAGGTCGTGGATCGACTGGCACTACCGCATCGGCTCGGTCACCGACGAGGCGGCGTTGGAGTGGGCTGTCCGCCAGGCGCAGCGACACACCTGGGTTGATCGCCTCGAGTGCTCGATCGAGTCGCACGTGCTGCCGGTCGCCAGGGTGCGCGAGCGGTGCGGGATCCCGGGGACCTCGGCTCGCGCGGCCTACCTGTGCCGGGACAAGCCCACGATGAAGCAGGTCCTGCGCGAGGCCGGCATCCCGACTGCGGCATCGACCGCGGTCGAGACGACCGCCGAGGCCCTGGACTTCGCCCACCAGGTGGGCTACCCGCTGATCCTCAAGCCGCGCGACGCGGCCGGGGCCGCCGGCACGTTCCGGGTCGACTCCGACGAGCAGCTGGCGGCGGCCTGCGCCGCCTCCGGTGTCGACATGGGCACGTCGGTGGCGCTCGAGGAGTTCGTGGAGGGCCACGAGGGGTTCCTCGACACGATCACGATCGACGGCCACGTGACTCACGAGTTCGCCTCGCACTACTTCCCGAACGTGCTCGAGGCGATGCGCACCCGGTGGATCTCCCCGCAGATCATCGCCACGAACCGCGTGCTGGAGGCCGAGTACGAGGAGGTCCGGGAGATGGGCCGGCGGGTGATCTCGGTCCTCGGGCTGGACACCACGGCGACCCACATGGAGTGGTTCTTCGGGCCCAAGGGCCTGAAGTTCTCCGAGATCGGTGCGCGCCCCCCGGGCGTCGGCCAGTGGGACATGTACAACGAGGCCAACGAGATGGACCTGCACCACGAGTGGGCGCACGCGCTCATGCACGGCCAGCCCACGCACAGTCCGAGCTACCGGTACTCCTGCGGGCTCGTCGCCCTGCGGCCCAACCGTGACGGGATGATCTCCGGGTACTCGGGGCTCGACGAGGTGCACCACCGGTACGGCCACCTGGTCACGGCGGCGCACTTCCCGCCGCCGGGCACTCCGACCCAGCCGGTGGAGGCCGGCTACCACGCGAATGCCTGGATGCGGCTGCGCCACGAGGACTTCGACACGCTCAAGGACATCCTGTCCGACGTGGGCCGCACCGCGCAGGTCTGGGCGGAGTGAGGCCGGCGGCGGGCTGCCTGCGTTCAGTTAGGTCACCCTAACCCCATGCGGTACGATACTGGGGTGGCCAGGCCGAAGAAGAAGTGCTGCTCCGACAAGCCGCGCTGCGCGCGCTGCCCCATCCGGATGCTCAAGGAGGGGACCCTGCCCGCCGGGTACACGGTCAAGCGGCGCAAGCTCGTCCGGGTGTAGTCGGCCCCCGCGGGGCGCGAGTGTGAGAACCTTGGCCCGTCCCGCTTCAGGAGGTGCCATGGCCAAGCCGACCACTGGTCGAGTCGAGCACGTTCCCGAGCCGGACCCCGACCAGATGGCCGCGGACACCCTGATGACCTCGGTGTTCAGCGGGATCAGCCTGATCGTGGCCACCATCATCCTCGGGATCACCGGTGCGACGGGCCTGGCTGCCGGTCGCTCCCTGGCGGACACGATCGGTGCCAAGGTGGGCCTCGGCGTCGGGCTCGCCGTCGGCATGGCCGCCATCGCCTGGGCGTTGCGCCGGTACGCCGACCGGATCCGCGCGCGCAGCACCAACCTGTACCGCGGCGCGTGGATCGGGTCCGTCGCCGCCTTGGTGATCATCGTCGCGATGGCCTACCTCCCGCAGGTGGCCTTCCCGCAGTACTGCCCCCCCGGGCAGTTGTGCCTCAACGGCCAGCGCAGCTGAAACCTGTCGGCGACCGCCCGGCCGACACGACCCTCGCCCTCACCCCCAGCGCAGGTTGGCCACGACCTTGCCATCAACCGCTCGATCGGCCAGTCGCTCGAGGCCGTGCGGGATCTCCTCGAAGCTGATCACCTCGATGTCCGGAGGGTGCAGGTGACCCTCGACGATGAGGCGCATGAGCCGCTCGAGCCCCCAGGTGAGCCAACGACGACCCTCGAAGCCGCCGTGGGTGTAGGCCGCGCCCAGGGCGACCTCCGAGACCGTCGGCGCCATCCCGAACTCGGGGACCGTGCTCAGGTCGGGCCGCCCGGCGATGCACACCAGGTGCCCCGCGTGCCGCAGCAGCTGCAGGCCCTGGGTCGCTGAGCGGGACGACACCGTGTCGATGATCGCGTCCACCCCTCCGGGGGCGATCCTGCGCACCTGCTCGGCGAAGTCCGGCGCGCGGTAGTCCACGACGTGCAGCGCGCCCAGCGCCCGGACCGTCTCCTCGTTCTCCGGTCGCGCGGCGGCGATCACCTTGGCCCCGAAGAGCTTGGCCAGCTGCACGGCGAACGAGCCGACACCGCCCGACGCCCCGTGGATGAGCACCGTGTGCCCGGAGATCTGGCGCAGGCGCCGCTCCACCGCATCCAGGGCGGTCAGGCCCGGCGTGGGCAGGCTGGCCGCAGCGATCGGGTCCAGCTCCGGGGGGATGACCGCCATCGCCTCGGGCGGCACCGCCACGAACTCCGCGAAGCCGCCGGGCTCACGGAGGTCCTGGTGGAACACGACCCGGGTTCCCGGCTTGGGGAGCATCCACCCGATCTCCCGACGGGCGGCCGGCTCAGCGTGCACGGCGACCACCCGGCCCGCGACATCCAGGCCCAGCACGTGTGGGTAGTGCCATGCGGGATTGCCCAGGGCCGCGCTCTTGAAGTCGACCGGGTTGAGGCCGACGGCCTCCACCTGCACCAGGACCTCGACCTCGCGCCGTTGCGACGCAGGGGATTGCCAGGGACTCGGGAGGTCGGCACGCCGCAGGGATCCGGGAGGACCGGGATGGTCCAGCAACCAGGCGCGCATGGCCCCCAGCATCCCACCTGGGCGACCCCCGATGTGTCGTGCGCGACGCCGACGCGGAGCTCAGGCCAGGAACATGCCGATCCCGGCGAACACCACGGTGTACACGACCATGGGGATCACCGTGACCCGGATGATCGACCCCTCCGAACCCAGCAGCCCGCCCACCGCCGCCACCGTCACCACGTTGGTCACGCACACCATGTTCCCGGCGTTCGCCCCGCCCACCTGCTCGGCCAGGACCACCTGCGGGCTGACGCCCACCGAATCGGCCACGGACTCCTGCAGGGCACCGAACATGAGATGGCTGAAGGTGGCGCTCCCGGAGACGAACGAGCCCAGCGCCCCGACCCACGGGGCTGCCAGGGGCCAACCCGCCCCGATGCTCGCCGCGGCCGCCGACGCCAGCTCCAGTGGCATCGACATGAGCCCCGAGGAGTTGACCCCGGAGTTGAGGAACACCCGCACGATCGGGACCGCAGCCATCAGGACCAGGGCGGAGCCGAGGACCGCCACCTGGGTGCTGCGCGCCGCCTCGCGCACCTGTGGACCCTTCAGGTGGTGCAGCCACGCGGTGAAGGCGGCGACCACGAGGAAGATCACGCCGGGGGAGTACAGCGGCTGGAACCCGGCGGAGATGTCCGTGCCCAGGATCCCCTCCCAGCTCAGGGTCCACGAGTTCAGCGTCGACTTGACCACGTCCACGACTCGGGAGACCAGCAGCAGGACCGTGAGCAGCACGTACGGCGCCCAGACCCGCGCCGTCGACAGGTGGGCGGCCTCGGCCTCCGCGGAGGTCTGCTCGACCATCGCCTCGAGCTCGGCGGGATCGATGTAGCCGGCCGTGACCGACCACGCCGCGCGGGGCACGAGGATCCCCAGCCTGACGACGGTGAACAGGATGGCCATCCCGGTGGCCGCGCCGAGGATCCCGCCGAACTCGACGCCGAGGATGCGGGTCCACAGGTAGGCCGGGACCGAGAAGCTCAGGGCGGCGACCAGCGTGAGCGGGATCATCTCGACGAAGGGCCGGCGCCCCTTCTCCGTGGCGAAGACGTTGGTCAGGAACCACAGCATCAGCAACGGGATGGTCATGCCCGCGACCACGTCGATGGCCGCGGCCTGGATCGCGACGTCAGTCATCTCCTGGGCGTCGGCCGGGTCGGCCCACTCCCGGCCCGTGCCCTGGGTGAGTCCCACGATGATCGGCGTCCCGACAGCTCCGAACGTCACAGCCGACACGTCGGCCACCAGGGCCAGGCAGACCGCCGCCATCGCGGGGAAGCCCAGGGCGATCAGCAGGGGGGCGGCCACGGTGGCCGGCGTGCCGAAACCCGCGGCGCCCTCGATGAAGCACACGAGCAGCCACCCCACGAACAGCATCTGGATGCGGCTGTCCGGGGTCACCCGCAGGACGTCGAGCCGGATCAGGGCCAGGGCACCGCTGGCGCGCATGACGCCCAGGAAGGCCAGGGCGCCCAGCACGATCAGCACCACCGATCCGGCGATGATCAACCCCTCGAGCACCGATGCCGATATCTGCAGGGCGGGAACGCCCCACGCGGCCATCGCGAGCACGATCGTGATCACCAGCGCGATGGGCATGGCGCGAGAGGCGGGCATGCGCAGCACCACGAGCAGGATCGCGACAGAGAGCACGGGCATGAGTGCTGCGATCCATTGCGCGAACGTCATCGGGGTCCTCCGCTCGGCATCCCGCGCACACGCTAGCGGCGCTGCCTCCCCCGGCGCGCTGTGGACGGCCGATGCCGACGCACGAGCATCAGCCCAGCCCGACTCCAGGACCGCCTGGCAGCGAGTCGCGAACTATAGGGGCAGAAGTCTGGATTCCCGCGCAATTGCATCAGTTCGGCGTGTCTGGCACGGTATGGGCGGGGATAGCGCGGGCAGGGGGGTGGCAGGGATGCCCGTGCAGGTCCGGTTCGGGAGGGACACCTGATGACGATGGCACGAGCGGCGCGCTCGCGGACGATCGCCTCCGCGGCCTGCGCCCTGCTGATCGCGGTGGGGGCCCCCACCGCAGCCCACGGGGTGCAGTCGCCGCCCGATGCGCCCTCAGCCGAGTCCGGCACGACGTTGGGGGCCCTGTCGCTCTTCCCGTGGTACGCCGCCCCCTCCCTGGTCACCCTGCGCACGGAGGTCGACGCCCGGTGGCCGGGTCGCAGTCGGGCCAGCGACGGCGTGATCGGTGACACCCGGCACGCGGCGCGGACCAACAGCCACAACCCGGTGGGTGCAGGGGGCGGACCCCAGGTCGGGACGCGCGGCGCCGTTCACGCCATCGACATCACGTCGTCGGGGATCGACGTCCGGGCGCTCCTCGCCGCCGTCATCGGGGACCCGCGGGTCTGGTACGTGATCCATGACGGCCAGATCTGGAGCCGGACAACGGGATGGGCGCCGGTCGCCCATCAGGGGGACCCGCACACCACGCACATCCACGTGAACCTGCGCGAGGACAGCCAGGTGACGGCGGTCACCGCCGAGAACGACACCCGGTCCTGGTTCGCCGGCACGGGCTCGACCTCCCCGGCGTTCCTCCCGCGGTCGACCGGCAGCACCCTGACCACCGAGCAGACCCGTCGCCTGCAACGGGCGCTGATCGGCGCTGGCCACGCCATCCCGGCCGGTGCGACCGGGACGTACGGCGACCAGACCACAGCCGCCGTCGCCGCCTTCCAGAGGGCGCAGGGCTGGAGCGGATCGCAGGCCGACGGCATCGCCGGTCCCGAGACGCTGCGCCGCCTGGGCGTCAGCACATCGACCGCCACAGCCGGCAACCGGGGGACCTCCGCCGGCGCACGTCCGTCGACGGCCACGAAGCCCGCCACCACCAGGTCCGTCTCCGCACCCGGCGCCGGGAGCAACCGGTCATGGGACCCCGCCGACTCCCGACTCGTCTACGACCTGCAGGCCGCACTGATCGCCAGGGGCTACTCCATCCCCGCCGGGCCCACGGGGTACTTCGGCACCCGCACGAAGCAGGCAGTCGCCGCGTTCCAGGAGTCCCAGGGCTTCAGCGGTGTCCAGGCCGACGGCATCCCCGGGTCGCAGACCCTGCGTCGCCTCGGACTGTAGGGGACGCCCGGGACCGGCAGTCGCTAGTCGGGCTCGCCCGGGGAGAGGGGCACCCAGAAGCCCACCTCGGCGCCGCCATCCGGGCGGTTGGCGGCGAACGCCCGGCCCCCGTGGGACTCGGCGACGTCGCGCACGATGGCCAGGCCCAGCCCGGATCCCGGCAGCGAGCGCGCGGACGTCGACCGGTAGAAGCGGTCGAAGACATGCCCCAGGTCGGCGGGCTCGATGCCGGGACCCCGATCCCGGACGAGGACCGCCCCCCGCTCCACGACCAGCTCGATCGGGGCACCCACGCCGGAGAACTTGCAGGCGTTCTCCACCAGGTTCCACATCGCCCGCGCCAGCAGGGCGGGATGCCCCTGGACCACTGACCCGTCGACCTGCAGCGACACCTGGCGGCCCGTCCTGCGATAGGTCCGGGCCGCGACCGACCGCGCCAGCGCCGCCAGGTCGACCGCGGTGACGGGGGAGTCCGCCGGCACCGCGACGGCCAGCGTCACGACCTCGTCGACGAGGGTGGTCAGCTCGCGCGTCTCGCCGTCCAGGTCGGCGATCACCCGCTCACGGACCGCCGGGGACATGGCCTCGAACTGGCGCAGGAGGCTGACGTTCGTCCGCAGTGAGGTCAGCGGCGTGCGCAGCTCGTGGCCGGCGTCCTGGACCAGCCGTTGCTGGTCGTCGCGCGCCTGGCCCAGGCGCAGCAGCATCGCGTTGAAGGAGGTCGCCAGCCGGGCGACCTCGTCGGTGCCGGACACGGGCACATCGGTGTCGAGGCGCCCCGTGGCGGTCACCGTCTCGGCAGCGTCAGTGAGCTCCACGAGGCGCGAGGACGTCCGGCGCGCGACGAACCACCCGGCGAGGGCGGCCAGGACCGCGACGAGCAGCCCGATCCCGGCCAGCAACCACGCCAGCGACGTCAGCACCCGGACGTTCTCCGAGACGTCGCGGCCCACCTGCACCGCCCCCTGCGCACCTCCGGCGGACTGCGTGACCATCCGGTAGGGCCGGGAGTCGATCGTCGCATCGGCACGCAGGACCGCCGGCGTCGCGGAGCGCGCGACCGCCAGGTCCGGCTCGCCGGCGGGCAGCGCGACGTCCTGCGGGTCGACGATGAGCGTCCCGTCGGGCAGGAGCACCTGGGTGGGCAGCACGAGCTCCGATCCGCCGCGCCCCCCGCGACCGTCGCGGTCGCGGTCCTCCACGACCTGGCGCGGAAGGTCGCCGGTCGCCAGCTCGCGGGCCAGCGGGGTGGCCACCTCGAGCAGCGACAGGTCGACCTGGGCCTCGAGACGGGAGGCGATGGCCACGTAGCTCAGGGTCCCCATCAGGGCGGCGGCCGCGGTGACGACCGCACCGAAGAGGATCGCCAGCCTGGTCTGCAGTCGCACGTCAGTCCGCCCGCAGGGTGTACCCGACGCCCCGGACCGACCGGATCAGCGTGTCGCCGGGGACGTCGAGCTTGCGCCGCAGGTAGCCGATGAACACCGCGAGGTTCTTGGACTCCGGACCGAAGTCGTACCCCCAGATCCGGTCGTAGATGACGTGGTGCTCGACGACGATCCCCGCGTTGCGCATGAGCAGCTCGAGGAGGTCGAACTCGGTGCGCGACAGCGACACCTCCTGCCCGTGCGCCCACACCCGGCGTGCGGCCTCATCGAGGCGGACGGGACCGACCTCCAGGACCGGATCGCGCTGGGGATCGGCAGCCGGGGCCGACGGCAGCTGGGTGTCCACGCGGCGCAGCAGGGCGCGGATGCGGGCCAGGAGCTCGTCGAGGTCGTAGGGCTTGGCGACGTAGTCGTCGGCCCCCGCGTCGAGCCCGGCCACCCGGTCAGGCGTCTCGGTCCGGGCGGTGACCATCAGGATCGGCACCCGGTTGCCCTCGGCGCGCAGCACGCTGCAGACCCCGAGCCCGTCCACGCCGGGCATCATGACGTCGAGGATGACCACGTCGAAGTCCCGGGCGTGCGTGGCGGCCAGGGCCTCGACACCGTCGGCGCAGGTGGCCACCTCGTAGCCCGCCAGCTCGAGCGCGGTGGCCAACGACTCCCGGATCGCCCGGTCGTCGTCGGCCACCAGCACGTTCGCGCTCACGGCGCCAGTCTGCCGGACATCAGGCAGAGGGCGTCGCCGTTGCGGAGGACGTGTCGTCCGCGTCGCCCATGGCCCCGTCGCCGTCCCCGTCACGGTGACCGCCGCGGCCGCCACGGCCCTGGAACTCCTCGACACCGGTGACCGTGAAGCTCGAGTCCATCGCCACGACGACCTCGGTGCCGTCGGACTTGCGGACGTGGGCCTCGTAGGTGCCCTGCGCATCGGTCTCGACCCGCAGGACGGTGCCCCCAGGCACCTCGGCCTCCGCGGCCGCCGTGGCCTTCGTGGCCTTGTCCCCGGTCAGCGGGGTCTCACCGGCACCCGGGCCGCCGTGGCCGCCCCGGCCGGTGAACTCCTCGACGCCGGTGACGGTGAAGTCCTTGTCCAGCTTCACCACGACCTGCGTGCCGTCGGACTTGCGCACGTGGGCCTCGTAGACACCGTCCGAGTCGGTCTCGACCCGCAGCACGGTGCCACCGGACACCGCGGCCTCCGCGGCAGCCGTCGCCTTCGTGGCGTCCTCACCGGTCAGCGGGGTCTCGCCCGCGTGGCCGCTGCGCCTGCCCTGCTCGTTCGGCTGGGCGCTGCTGGTCGGCGACGGGGTCGCATCGTCGGCCGTCAGGCTGGTCGCCACCGGGGAGGCAACTGCCATCATGCTGGCAACCGCCACCGCAGCAGCTCCGACGCCGATCCCGGCGCCGATCTTCATCGTGCGATTCATCGTGGGCTTCCTCTCCTTCGTGGTGTGGTCGGTTCCGACCGTGGATCCACTGTGACCCGCCCGGTTAGGAGGCCGATCGCGGGACGGTAAGGACCCGGTGTGAGAAGGCGACCGGCGCACCCCATGTCGGGCCCGCCGACCCACGCTCGACCTCGCGGGTGGTCAACAATGGCCCCATGCGCAACATCGTGATCATGGGTGCTGGTGGCCGGGACTTCCATGTCTTCGCGACGGTCTTCCGCGACGACCCGACCGCTCGCGTGGTCGCGTTCACCGCGGCCCAGATCCCCGGGATCGACGACCGGACCTACCCCCCGTCCCTTGCCGGACCGCAGTACCCGCAGGGCATACCGATCGTCCCGGAGGGTCAGCTGGTGGGGCTGATCGCCGAGCAGCAGGTCGACGAGGTCGTCTTCGCCTACTCCGACATCGCCCACGTCGACGTGATGCACCGGGCCTCCCTGGTGATGGCCGCGGGTGCGGACTTCCGCCTCGCCGGCCCGGCCGCGACGATGCTGCCGAGCACGCGCCCGGTCGTGGGGATCGGCGCGGTGCGCACCGGCTGCGGCAAGAGCCAGACGACCCGCGCAGTCGGCCGGCTGCTGCTCGACGCGGGCCTGCGCGTGGCGCTCATCCGGCACCCGATGCCCTACGGCGACCTCGAGGCGATGCGCGTCCAGCGGTTCGCGACGCTGGCCGACATCGACGCCAGCAACCCGACGGTCGAGGAGCGCGAGGAGTACGAGGCGCCCGTCGAGATGGGCATGGTGATGTACGCGGGTGTCGACTACGAGGGCATCCTGCGGGCGGCCGAGCAGGAGGCGGACGTCATCGTCTGGGACGGCGGGAACAACGACTTCCCGTTCGTGCGCCCCGACGTGATGATCACGGTCGTCGACCCCCTTCGCCCCGGTCACGAGTCGTCCTACCACCCGGGCGAGACCACCCTGCGGATCGCCGACGTCGTCGTCGTGAACAAGGTCGACAGCGCCGACCCGGCGGACGTGGAGCGCGTCGTGGCGGCCGTCGGCCGACTGGCCCCGGACGCTGTCGTGATCCGAGCCGAGTCGCCGGTGACCCTCGACGGCGGGGACTCCCTGGTCGGCGCGCGCGTGCTGGTCGTCGAGGACGGCCCCACGGTGACCCACGGCGGGATGCCCTTCGGGGCCGGGACGGTCGCCGCGCGGGCGGCCGGGGCCAGCGAGATCGTCGATCCGCGGCCCTACGCCGTCGGGTCGATCGCCAGCACCTACCAGACCTATCCCGGGACCGGGCCGATCCTGCCCGCGATGGGCTACGGCGACCAGCAGCTGGCCGACCTCGAGGCCACGATCCGCGCGGTCCCCGTGGACGTCGTCGTGTCGGGCACCCCCATGGACCTGGGGCGGATCATCACCGTGGACCAGCCCCTGCGACGCGCGTCCTACGTCCTGCGCGAGGTCGGCTCGCCCACGCTGGCCGACGTCCTGGCGCCGCACATCGCCGCCTGGCGGGCCGGGCGGGCCTGACCTCCGCTCGCCTTGCCCTCCCCGGCGCCGATCACCCCGGTCGCGCGGCCGGCGGACCGTGGAGTGGGGAACAATCCATCAACAGATCCTGTTACATTGATGTGATGGAGATCCTGCAGGACCGCCCGACGAGCCTCGACCTCACCGCGCACGCCCGGATGTTCCACGCGCTGTCCGACGAGCGCCGGCTGAGGATCCTGGCAGCCCTGCGCGGAGGCGAGCAGTGCGTGTGCGACCTCCAGGTCGAGCTCGGGATCACGCAGTCCCTGCTCTCGTTCCATCTCAAGGCGCTGCGCGACGCCGGGCTGGTCCACGTCCGCCGCCACGGACGCTGGGCGCACTACGCGATCAACTCCGAGGGGCTGTCCCATGCGGCCGCCGCGATCGACGAGTTGAGCAGTGCGTCGTCCACCCCCACGGACGGGGCCTGCTGCGCCGGGCGGGCGTGAGCGCGCGCCCGGCCGACGACCCACACGATCCGATCACCCAGAACCCACAGGCACACACGTAGCAGCCAGGAGAAACCCATGACCAACCAGGCCGGCGAGATCCACCAGATCGTCCGCGACCACTACGCCGCCGCAGCGGTCCGGGCCACCACCACGGGAGGCACGTCCTGTTGTGGCGATGGCTGCTGCGGTGGGAGATCCGCGGATCCGATCAGCGCCGACCTCTACGACGCACACCAGCTGGCCGACCTGCCGGCCGAGGCGGTCCTGGCATCACTCGGGTGTGGGAACCCGACAGCCCTCGCCGAGCTCAACCCGGGCGAGGTGGTCCTGGACCTCGGCTCCGGCGGCGGCATCGACGTGCTGCTGTCCGCGCAACGGGTCGGACCCACCGGCCGGGCCTATGGCCTGGACATGACCGACGAGATGTTGGCGCTGGCCAACCGCAACAAGGCGCAGGCGGGGGCGACCAACGTGGAGTTCCTCAAGGGAACCATCGAGGACATCCCCCTGCCCGACGAGGCAGTCGATGTCATCATCTCCAACTGCGTGGTCAACCTGGCCGCCGACAAGGCCGCCGTCCTGCGCGAGGCCCACCGCGTCCTGAAGCCCGGCGGGCGGTTCGCCGTCTCCGACATCCTGGTGCGCGGCGCCATGCCGACGGGGGTGCGTGAGTCGATGGAGGCGTGGGCCGGTTGCCTGGCCGGGGCACTCGAGGAGCAGGAGTTCCTCCGCCTGCTCGCCGAGGCCGGCTTCGTCGACGCGAGCGTCGAACCCACACGGGTGTACACGGCGGACGACGCCCGCTCCGTCCTGGGCGAGGACGTCGGCGCGCTCGCCACCGCGGACCTTGCCGACGGCGCCTTCGCCTCCGGCTTCGTCCGCGCCCGCAAGCCCGCTGCACCCTGAGGTCAACGCGCTCCGCCGGGTGATCGGTCTACTGTGCAGCGCGTGGACAACCCCGTGGACGACCCCGACATCCGCTTCGGCCTCACGGGAAGGGTGTGCCTGATCACCGGCGCAGCCCAGGGCATCGGCGCCGCATGCGCGAGGCGCTTCGCCCGCGAGGGTGCGATCGTCGTCGTGGCGGACATCGATGACGTGCACGGTCCTGCGGTTGCCACCGAGGTCGGCGGGCGGTTCCTGCACTGCGATGTGGGGGAGGGTCAGGAGATCGCGCACACGGTCGAGGCAGTCATCGCCGAGTTCGGGCGGATCGACGTGCTGGTCAACAACGCCGGGATCGCCCGGTCCGCGGACCTGCTGGAGGTCACCGAGGACGACTTCGACGCCGTCCTGCGCGTGAACCTGCGGGGCGCCTTCCTGATGGCCCAGGCCGTGGCCCGCCACATGGTGGCCGCAGGGCGGGGGAGCATCGTGAACCTCAGCTCGGTCAACGCCACGTTCACGATCCCCACGATCGCCAGCTACAACATCAGCAAGGGCGGGATGAACCAGCTCACGCGGGTGTTCGCGCTCGCACTCGCGGACAAGGGCGTACGGGTGAATGCCGTGGCGCCCGGCACGATCGCGACCGAGATGGCGACCGCGTCGGTGCTGGTGGATGCGGCGGCACGTCGGCGGGTCCTGAGCAGGACGCCGATGAAGCGGTTCGGCGAGCCGTCCGAGGTCGCGGACGTGGTGGCCTTCCTGGCCAGCGACGCCGCCAGCTACGTGACCGGGGAGATCGTCGTCATCGACGGCGGCCGGATGACCCTGAACTACACCGTGGACGTGTGAGCGGCCGATCGGGCCGGGACGCTGGCCCCGGGCTGGCGTGGGTGGCGGGGCTCAGGTGCCCGGGCCGGCCGGTGTCGAGATCCGGGGCGTGCCCGCGTCGGCCACCACCCGGGTGGCCGTGAGCAGCGGGATCCCGGCGCGCAGCGGGATGTCGACCGCCGCGTCCAGCACACAGGTGGACTGGCCGATGGTGGTCGTGCGCACCTTCACCTTGCCGGTGATCGTGATGGTGCCCGACTCGAGTCCGGTCAGCAGACCCGACGCGATGCGCGCCACCAGGGTGTCGACGACCGCGGTGATCGTGATGTCCACGCCGATGGTGGTGACCGGGGTTCCGTCGATGATCACGTCCACCGTGGGCCGTTCGTGCATCTCGATGGTGTGCGCCCCGAGGCGCACCAGCTCCACGTCGTCCGGATCAGCCAACGTGCGCCGGGCGGCGTCCTGGAGGTCGCGCTGCCGCTTCCATCCGCCCAGCACGACGTCCACGACGTCGATCGACAGCAGGCCGGCGACCGCCCGGGCCACCTCCTGGGCGGCGAGCTCGCGGCCCATGGGGGACAGCACCGCGGCGGCCGTCAGGCCGGCCAGCACAGCAGGATCGGCGAGCAGTCCGCGCTGGATCCCGCGCTCGGGGTGATCGGGTCCGAACAGCGCCTCCCCGAGCAGCCTCGGGCAGGTGCGCGTCTGCGAGGGCATGGTGCCTACCTCCCTTGAGTGCCGTGGGGATCCCCGGTGGCCGGTCCGTCGACCGGTCCTGCCGGCGCGATGGTGACATCAGGGCTGTCGTGATGCGTCTGGATGCGAACGGTGTGGGCACGTCCGAGGCCGGGCGGTTCCATGACCTCGGTCCGGGGTGGATCCTCGTGCACCCGTGTCGTCACCTGCGGGTCGCGAGCTCGGGTCCGGGTCCGCGCGCGGCTCCGGTGCCGCGTGGCCACGGTCGCCACAGCAGCCGCGCCCGCGACCGCAAGGATCAGCCACGGCCACAGCTGGGGCCGAGCCGCCCACCTCACCGTCACCATCGGCGGCCTCGGACGGCGGCGCGGTGGACGGGCTGCGCGTCGGCCTCTCGGACGGCGGCACCGTGGACGGGCTGCGCGTCGGCCCCTCGGACGGCGGCACGGTGGACGGGCTGCGCGTCGGCCTCTCAGACGGCGGCACGATCACGGGTTCCGCGACGATCTCGACGGAGCTGCCGAACTGGACCAGCTCACCGGGCCCGGGCTCCAGCGCCACCACCGACCACTGAGCATCCAACCGGGACGCCGGGGTCAGCGCACGCGACTCCAGGGCCGTGACGGTGGTCGCGACGGATTCGCCGACCGACTCGGGCACCCGGGTGCCGAGGCACAGGATCGCCTCGAACCGTGGGGGGATCTGCTCGATCTGGTCGCCGGGGTACCGGAGGTCCACCACGTAGCCGAACTGCCACACCCAGGCCACGGCGGCATCGACGGGCAGCGACTCGGGGATCTGGCGGATCCCCGTCACCTGGCTGCCATCCCCCATCATGGACGCCAGGAGGGCCAACCGGTCCGCGATCGCGGCGTAGGGCTCACCTGAGTCGATCTCCACCGCCGCCGACGGGTCCGGCAGCGCGATGGCCGGCATGACCGTGGGGCAGACGTCGCTGGCGGCCGCATCGATCGGCACTGCGAGGCATGCCCCGCCCAGGAGCAGCACCACCAGGACGCCACGCGCCGCTCCTCCGGTGAGCCACATCGTGCACCTCCGGGCCGATTCCGACGCTATGCCCACGGGCGGCCCGCCACCAGAGCCGAAGGACCTGACTGCGCACGCGTCGCGGGTCCGGTGACATAGGTCACTTCCAGCGCCGGGTGCAGGCTCGTAGCGTGGGTCGTATCGGAATCCGGGGGAGATCGCCCCGAGGTCGTGCTGCGGCTCCTCCACCGCCGTCAAGGAGGAGTGCCATGTCGGACAGAGTCAGGGGCGTTGCCCTCGGGGTGGCCGGGTCGCTGCTGGTCGCAGGCCTGGGCGGGGCGCTGGTGGTGAACGTCAGCGCTGCATCGGGCCAGGCGTCGATGCTGGGGGCGGTCACGGCCGGTGAGGTCACCGCGTGCGCGAAGCGGACCACCGGGGCGCTGCGGCTGCTCAAGCCCGGCAGGAAGTGCAAGAAGTCCGAGGTTCGGCTGACGTGGAGCGTGACCGGCCCGCAGGGAGCGACCGGGCCGCAGGGGCCGGCGGGGCCGGCTGCGGACGTGACCGCCCTTCAGGGCCAGGTGGCCACACTCCAGAGCCAAGCTGCCGCGCTGGCGGGCCAGGTGGCGGCCCTGGAGGCCACGCTGTCCGGGGTGTCGCGGGTGGAGTCCAGGAGTGACGGGCCCACGATCAGGTTCTCCGGGGTGAACGTCCAGATCGTCGACGGCCAGGACGAGGCCACCGACGGGACAACGAACGGCCTCGGGAACCTGATCATCGGCTGGAACGAGAGCGATGGTGACGCGCACAGCGGGTCGCACAACCTGGTGGTCGGCCCGTATCACTCGTACACCTCCTTCGGCGGGATGGTGGTGGGCGTCGACAACGAGATCAGCGGCCCGAACGCGTCGGTCTCGGGCGGCGCCCACAACAAGGCCAGCAACTCCCACGCAACTGTCTCCGGCGGTGGCAGCAACATGTCGACCGCACCCTTCGCATGGGTCGGGGGTGGGTCGTTCAACACGGCCTCGGGCGACGGGGCCTCGGTGACGGGCGGCTACGGCATCTCGGCGACCGGCTGGCACGCCTCTGGCGTCGGCGGCTACGAGAACACCGTCGGCGACCTGGACACCGTGCTGGGAGGCGAGGACGTGACCTGCAACACCGCCTACCAGTCCCTGGTGTGCGGTGAGGGAGCCCTGTCGGTGCCCGACAACTGACGCACGCCCTGCACGGGTCGACCTGCCCGGGCATGCCTGACGTGCCGGGCAGGGGGTGACAACGACGGCCGTGACTGCGATCCTGATCGGGCTGATCGGTGAGGAGCGCCCATGACCGACGTGCAGCTCATGGCCCACATCCCGCGGTTGCGGATGGAGCCGGACCAGGCGGTACTCCCGCTCGGGACGCTGATCAAGCCGACCTGGGAGTCCTACGACGCCCTGACGATGGGCGCGTTCACCGACTGGGCACCTGCCTACGCGGCCGCGGACCCGGTGTTCCTGCTGATCGAGGGGGAGGTCGACCTGCCGTTCCTCGCGCCCGGCGACGACGCGGTCTCCGGGATGGCCGAGATGAAGTTCCGCAGCACCGCGTGGTCCGACATGATCCCTCGGGTGCTGGGGACGACGTTCCTGACCAGGTTCCACGACGAGGTCGTCGACGTGGTCTGGGCAGCGCTCATGCTGGCCGCGCCCGGCGCCGCACCGGGACGACCCCGCAGCTCCGTGACGATGCTCGTGCCGGCCGACGGGCATGTGCAGCTCGCCGAGGGGGAGCGGCAGGCGGGGCTCCGGATCCAGTGCGAGGCGGACCAGGAGTACGTGTACTCGGCCGACACCGCCTGCCTGCCACTGACCGAGGAGCAGCTCCAGCGAGCCGCGGAGCTGGTATCCGTCGTCGAGCGGCTGCGCGCGGACGAGCAGCTCGGCCCCGCCCTGGGCCAGCTGCTGGCCACCACGGAGGCCAGCCTGGCTCCGGCGGAGCGCCTGGTGATCGCGGTCAGCGCCCTGGAGGGACTGCTGCTCCCCGAGGTCCGCAGCGGGCTGCAGGATGCGTTCGCCACCCGGGTGGCCGAGCTCCTGGGGCCCCCCGCCGATGGGCTCGCGCGGGCCCTGTACCGCGCCCGCAGCCGGGCGGTGCACGACGGTCCCGAGGCCGCCGCCAGCCGCATCGTGCCCGGCCTGGCCGAGCAGGTGCTCGCCGACGTGCTGATCGCCGCCGACGGCCACGGCCCGGTCCACGAGGGGGGCGGGGGACCCGGTGGGGCCGCCGCGGTGCGCGGAGCCGCCCCCGCCGACCGCCTGCGTCCCCGGCCGGCGTGGTGGTCGGCGACCGTGACGGCAGGTGTGGACCTGACCCCGCCGCCGGGCCACATCCTGAGCTGGTCGCCGCTGGTGGGGCTGACCTACGCCGGCGAGGCCCGCGCCGTGCCCGGTGGATGTGGCCTGGTGCGCCTGACCGCCCCCGAGATCATCAGCATGGAGGAGAAGGACATCCGCCGCGACTTCATCGCGAAGCTGTCCGTCGAGGACGTGACGGTCGCTGGCCTGGCCGTGGTGGCGCCCCACGCGCCGGGCACCCCGGTCGACGACCACCTCATGGCCGACCTCCTGGACCGCCGGGACCTCGCCGTCGCCGGCCTGCGGATCGCAGGGCTGTCCGGGTTCGCCGACCCGGAGCTCCTGGGCTGGTACGCCTACGAGGGCAACCTGCGCCACCGGCGGGAGACCGTGCTGCGCCAGACGATCCTCATGGGTCTCGGTTCCGGTGATTCCGCGGAGCTCGACGCGGACGCGCTGTCACGCAGCGAGTCGATCTGGGCGCTGCTGGCGGACTACACCGGCGGTGGGCGCGTGTCCACGATCGACGGCATGCTCGACCTGTTCCGCCGCGCGCACCACTCGTCGCTGCACCCCACGACACGGGCCTCCCTGCTCTTCGCGCTCCTCGAATCCCTGCTCGGGCGGTTCCGCGACCCTGGGGAGCCGGTCCAGCTCGAGGACCTCGTCGGGGCACTTCCCGGACTCGACCAGGCGGCGGCGCAGTGGTTCGGCCAGTCGGGTCGCGCCATCCGCAACGCGACGGCGCACGGGGCGTGGAGCCCCGAGCCCGACGCGCCCGAGCTGGCCCTGCTGCAGGTCGTCTGCGGCGCGGCGCTGCAGGAGCTGTTGGTCGTCTGGACCACTGGGCGCGGTGGCGCCCAGAACCCTGCCAAGCTGCTGGCTCGGCACCTGACGGGCCCGCTGGCCTGATCGACAGGAGACACCATGGAACCGGCGATCATCGTCGCCCTGCTGGGGGCGTCGGTATCCCTTGCGGTGGCCGTGTGGAACTTCTTCGCGACCCGGGAGAACCAGCGCACCGTCGAGGCGATCAAGCAGGCCAACGCCCTCGAGCTCGAGGAGCGCCGGTCGATGCTGCAGGAGGCGAAGTCCGCCCAGGATGCCCGGCGCGGCTACGAGTACGAGGCCCGCAAGCGGCTCTACGCCACCCTGGAACCGCTGATGTTCCAGCTGACGGGCGCCGCAGATTCGGCCCAGTCGCGGATCCTGGACCTGGCGCGCACGTCCCGGCAGGGCCACCTCGACGGGCCAAGCAGCTGGCTCGGGGGCACCGACGACGACTACTTCCTCGTCTCGACGATGTACCGGTTGATGGCTCCGTTGGGCCTGCTGCGCGTGGGACAGCGCCAGCTCACCCACGTCGACCTCGGGCTGGACCCGGTCATGGCGTTCCGGCACGCGATCGGCCGCCGCCTGCTGCTGTCGTTGAGCGAGGACTTCTTCCTGGCCCAGAGCCCACCGAGCATCCCGTACGACCCGGACTCGGGCTCGGGCCCCGGGGACGGGGCGCCCAGCCGACGGCAGGGGCTCTACGCGGGTGCGGTCGAGCGGGCGGCCGAGGCGATGGTGGTCACCGAGGCAGATCGCGCCCGGGTGCTGTCCTACGGCGAGTTCGAGTCCGCCCTGCATGGCGGCGATCCGAGGATCGCCGCAGCGTTGGCGCCGCTCGGCGAGCTGCTGTCCGGGTTCCACCCGCGGTCCGACCCGGTCCTGTGGCGGATCCTCATCGCCCAGGCCCACCTCTATCGGCTGCTGCTCGGAATCCGGCGGGGAGAGGCGAGCACCGAATCGGTCGCGATCGCGCTGCACGTCCCGGACTCCGAGCGCGAGCCGTTCGACTGGCGCCAGCCCGGCGAGCGGGAGCAGGTCGACCGGGCGGAGGTGCTGGTGGCCCCCTTCGCCGCCGCCGAGGCGTACCTCGTGCCCCAGCTGCAGCGCACCCTCGACCTGTACCGCACCTGACGTGTCACCGCGGCCCCGCGCCGGGGATCAGCCCGCCGAGGATCAGCCCGGGACGGAGAGCTCGTGCAGCCAGGCCTGCCATGCCGGCTGCTCGCGTCGGATGTACTCCGCCGCGTCGGCGGAGAACAGGTACGCACGGAGGCCGGCCTCCGCCCTGCCGGCGTCCCAGCCGTACACGGAGACGCTGAGCATCCCGGGCATGGGTGCGGTGAGCCGGACGAGCGCATGCCGCTCGCTGACCCGCTCCACGGTGCCAGCGAGGCCGCGCACCTCGATCGTCGAGCCCTCGGCACCCAGTCCGAGCGCCTCGTCCAGGGCGTTCCAGAGCGAGTCGGCGTCGCAGGGGTGGGTGGCGCTGACCTCCATCTGCGTGGCCTCCTGGCCGCGGAAGCTCTCCAGGTACAGGCGCAGGGTGTCGAAGGACGGCATCCAGTTCGGACCCAGGTCGTCCCACCACTCGGACTCCCAGTCCGCGCCGGTCCCGAAGCCGCTGCAGGTGACCCGCACGATGCAGGTGCCGCCGGACTGCGCCTCGACGAGGAACTCCGAGGTCAGCGGGCTCAGGGCATCCGGGTCCTTGCCCATGAGGGCGGCCCAGTCCTCCTCATAGACGATGCGTCGCGGCGGGTCCCAGCCGGTGACCTGGCCGTCCGAGCCCATCTCCGGACCCATGCTGAAGTGCAGGGAGCCGCCCGCGCGCTCCTGCATCTCGGTGGGCAGGAACCACGCGCTCATGCCCTTCGCCGTGGCGATGGCCTGCCAGACCTGCTCCGGGGTGCCCGGCACCTCGACGCTGAACTCCAGGCGGTACGGGACGTTCGGGATGGTGCTCATCGGCTCTCCTCGGGACGGGGGTGGGCGGCGACGACGAGCCGGTGCGGGCGCCCGTCGTCGTGGTGGTAGCGGGCGACCAGGTCGAGCACCGCGGCGGTCAGGTCGTCGGCGAAGGCAGCCCGGTCGGCGGCCGACCGGAAGCCGATCTGCGTGTCGATTGTCAGCGTCGGCAGCCGCGTTCCGGACGCATCGGCCCGACGCGCCAGGGCACCGACCTCGCGCACCAGCCGGCCGGCCAGCGCGACCAGGTAGCCCGCCGACAGGTGGTCGGCGGTGGCGCCCGGGTCGGCTGCGGACGCGGTGACAGCGGCCGGCGACACGACGTACGACGCCGCCGACGCCTGCAGCACCCGCTCCGTGATGCCGCCGTGCTTGCGCTCCTCGGCCAGCTCCACCAGGCCGTGCGCCTCGAGCGCCCTGAGGTGGTAGTTGACCTTCTGGCGGGCAATCCCCAGCCGCTCGGCGAGCCCGGCGGCGGAGGCCGGGACGGCCAGCTCGCCGAGCAGCCGGGCCCGAACCGGGTCCAGCGCCGCGACGGCTGCCTGTGCGCTCTCGATGACCTCCACGTCCTGCATGCAGCCACGGTGCCATTGACAGGAATAGTTGTCAAGGGTTCCTCTGCCCTTGCGCCGGGGGGATATGAGGCCGCAAGACCGCTGGACAGACACTGCCCGGGAACGACGAAACCCCCCACAAGCTTGGGGGGGTTTCGTTCTGGTGGGCGATACAGGAATCGAACCTGTGACCTCTTCCGTGTCAAGGAAGCGCGCTAGCCCCTGCGCCAATCGCCCAGACTGTAGATCCTACGAGGTGGCGACGGGATTTGAACCCGTGTACACGGCTTTGCAGGCCGTTGCCTCGCCTCTCGGCCACGCCACCGTGAGTCCTCGGTCGGACCCCTTGCGAGCGGACGACGGGATTCGAACCCGCGACCCTCACCTTGGCAAGGTGATGCGCTACCAGCTGCGCTACGTCCGCAATGCCCC
Organism: uncultured Actinomycetes bacterium; assembly: GCA_963774745.1. Lineage (GTDB taxonomy): Bacteria > Actinomycetota > Actinomycetes > S36-B12 > CAIYMF01 > Prado023. The sequence continues at coordinate 673,045 of CAVZGE010000003.1, forward strand.
GTGGGCACCACTGAAGGATAGCCCATCGCAGCAGCGCCGACCAAAATCGGACGCGGGCCGCACAGGCGGACAGGGGGACCGAAGGACTCCTAGTCTCGCCGTGTGCCCACCACGCCATCTGCCCCGATCGCCGTGGTGGGGCAGTGGACCGCCACCGACCTCGTGGAGGTGACCGACGACACCGCAGCCCTGGACGGCACCGGGCGGTGGATGGTCGCGATCTCCTTCGAGGGCCGGGCCACCCTGGCTCGGTTCGCCACCTGGGAGCGCCGACCGCCGACCGGTGCCGAGATCGGCACCTGGCAGGGACCCGACCCGGGGTCGTGGACCTCGTCCCTGGACCAGGACGCCTACGTCGCGGCGGTCGAGGCCGTCCGCGGCCACATCAGCCGCGGCGAGGTCTACCAGGCCAACATCTGCCGCATCCTGCGCACCGCCGTGGACCCGGACGGGGACGTCATCGCCCTGCACAGCCGGCTCGTCGCGGGAAACCCGGCCCCGCACGCCGGCGCGCTGCGACTGCCGGATCACGGCATCCACATCGCCTCGGCGTCCCCGGAGCTCTACCTGCGGCGCACGGGGGCGCGGGTGACGTCGCGCCCGATCAAGGGCACGGGCGTGCATGCCGAGGACCTGCTGGCCAAGGACGAGGCCGAGAACGTGATGATCGTCGACCTGGTGCGCAACGACCTGGGTCGGGTGTGCCGAACCGGCTCGGTCACCGTGCCGGGCCTGCTGTCGGTCGAGGAGCACCCGGGTCTGGTGCACCTCGTCTCGACCGTGGCCGGCGACCTGCGACCGGGCACGACGTGGCCACAGATCCTGGCGGCGACCTTCCCGCCCGGATCGGTCACCGGCGCTCCCAAGCTCGCCGCGCTGGACATCATCCGCGCCCAGGAGCCAGCGGCCCGCGGGCCCTACTGCGGGGCGTTCGGATGGGTCGATGCCGACCGCCGGACGGCGGAGCTCGCCGTGGCGATCCGCACGTTCTGGCGTGCGGACGGCGTGGCCGGGCCGATGCTCGCCTTCGGCACCGGCGCGGGCATCACCTGGGACAGCGATCCGCGGGCAGAATGGCGCGAGACGCAGTTGAAGGCCGCCCGACTGCTGGCGGTCGCAGGCGATCAGGAGGTTCGGTGAAGTTCTGGGTGGCAGGTGGGCTCGTTCCCGCGGAGCAGGCGGCCGTCGCCGTCCTCGACCATGGCTTCACCGTGGGCGACGGCGCCTTCGAGACGCTCAAGACCGTGTCGGACGCCGCAGTCGGTGTGGTTCCGTTCGCCATGGATCGGCACATCGCGCGGCTGACCCGCTCGGCGGCAGGGATGGGCATCGCGATGCCGGACCCCGACGATGTCCGCGACGCCCTGCTGGCCGTCTGCGCAGCAAATCCGCGAGCTCGCTGACGGCGGGCGACTGCGGATCACGGTGACCTCGGGACCGGGTCCGCTGGGCTCCGAGCGCAACTCCGGGGCCGCCACGCTCGTCGTCGCGGCGGCGCCGGCATCGCGCTGGCCGGCGGCAACGACGCTGGCCCTCTCGCCCTGGCCGCGCAACGAGCGCAGCCCCCTGGCCGGTCTGAAGTCGACGTCCTATGCCGAGAACGTCCTCGTGCTCGCCCACGCCAAGTCCCTCGGCGCAGGTGAGGCCCTCATGGGCAACCTTGCGGGCGACATCTGCGAGGGCACGGGGTCCAACGTCTTCGTCGTCATCGACGGGCAGGTCACGACCCCACCGCTGACCGGCGGGTGCCTGGCCGGGATCACCCGGGCGCTGGTGATCGAGTGGTGCGCCGACGCGGGGATCGACATCGACCAGCGCGCGATCCCCATGACCGACCTGGCCGGCGCGGAGGAGATCTTCATCACGTCCTCGACGCGCGACGTGCACCCCGTCCAGGCCGTCATCGACGCCGACGGGCAACGGATCTGGGCAGCCGATGACGCGCCCCTGACCGATGCTGCGGCCCAGGCGTTCGCGATCCGGTCCCGTGCACAGTGGAACCCCTGACACCGCGCGCCGACGACCGGGGGCGGTGCCGCGGTCAGACCTCCTTGAGGCCCTCGCCGAGGATCAGGTCGATGCAGCGATCGATGTCGGTGCTCGTGTGCTCATCGCCCACGGCCACGATGTCGAAGGTGCGCCGGACGAAGTGCTCGATGTGCGCGCGGTCGCACTCGAGGACGGCCTGGCCCGTGGGGGAGTTCAGCGCGATGAGGATCAACGGGTCGTCGCCGTGGTTCTCCGGCCAGATGACGATGTCGCCCTCACCGGAGGGCCTCTGCAGCCCCTCGAGGATCAGGTCGCGGGCGAACATCCACTCGATGTCGGCAGCACCGGTGCGGAACGTGGCCCGCACGGCGTAGGGCTCATCGGAGCGATACTCAAGCTCGCAGGGCACCTCGATCGTGCGGTCGGAGTCGACCACCATGCGCAGCGACAGCTCGGCTGTCACTGCGGTCGGAATGCTGCGGGACATCTGGCTCACCTCTCAGGTCAAGGCAATAACACCACCTTCGTACCCGAAACCCGTGGCACCTATCGCCACTAACATGTGAGTCGTGTCACGAAACCCGTCCGAGGATGACCCGAAACCGGCCAATGTCGGCAACTCGGGCACGCCCTCCGACGATGAGCGCGACGAGACGCTCCGCGAGCAGATCAAGGAGGCGTCGACCGCCGCCTTCCACAAGATCGAGGCAAGTGCCCCGCCGAGCGTGGCGACCCGGCTGCGCGCGTTCCGGGAGGCCCTTCGGCGCAACCGCGGGCTCGACACGGCGTGGCGGGTCATGGTCTTCGCCCTCGGGGTGACCCTGGTCGTGGCCGGGGTGGTCATGTTCGTGATCCCCGGCCCGGGATGGGCCACGGTGATCCTCGGCCTCGTGGTCCTCGCCTCGGAGTTCAGCTGGGCCAACCGAGCGCTCACCCCGGTCAAGGACGCGGCGAGGCGCGCGTCGGACGCTGCCATGGACCCGCGCAAGCGACGGCGGAACCTGACCCTCGCAGCGATCGGCGGCGTCCTGCTCGGGATCGTCCTGGTCTGGTACCTGACGACCTACGGCCTGACCCTCGGCCCGATCCTGGCTCTCCTGGACTCACTCATGGGCTGGTTCACCGGCCTGTTCCAGTGATCGTCGGCTCGTTTTGGGTGCTGCCGGGGGAGTTGGTAGAGTTCGTGCGTTCGGGCGATTAGCTCAGCGGTTAGAGCGCTCGCTTCACACGCGAGAGGTCACAGGTTCGATCCCCGTATCGCCCACCCGTTCGTAGCAGGAAGGGGCCGGTTCCCGGCCCCTTCCTGCCTTTCATCCCACGTTCTTGTCCCAAGTAGCTCGTGAGGCGAAGCATCAGGTCCGACCCCACGTCGCGATCGGCGCCCAAAGATGATCCGGGCCCGCAGCTCCCTGGGCAGCGTCGACCCATCGAGTCATGGTGCGCAGCGGATCGCCCGGCTACTCGGCCTGGGGCTGCCCGGACAGCTCGCGTGCAGTGCTGAGCAGGCCGCGCATCGCTGCCAGCTGGTCCTCGAGGTCCCATGCGAGTGTCGCGTCACCCACGGTCAGCTCGGTCATCGCCGCAGCCCGGCACCTCGGCCGAGGCCGCCGACCATGACGGCAGCGCGACCTGATCGGTCTCCATGGTCCGCCAGGGTTGCCTCGTCGAGGGAGGTCGCAGGGACCGGTCGGCAGTCGGCGAAGACCCGGAACGCGTTGGAGTGCGGGGGACGTCTGGGGTGCACCCGGATGCCGTCCAGCGCGTCCAGAGCCCGCCGCCAGGTCGAGGGCGCGCGCACGGTACGACGCCATCTTGGGCGCTGTCACCTCGGAGACCCCGGCGCTGGTGTCGCCGGGCGGCATCACGCAGATCGACGTGGGTGCCCGGTAGCCGCCGTGAACCGCGTAGCCGACCGGCTCGCCGACGGCGCGCCGACGGCGTAGGGCAACGTCTGGATCGAGAACACGAGGGTGCCGCCGTGCCTGGCCTGCCATCGCCGGGCCTGAGCGACAAGGTCGCGGGAGCCGGCCAGGGCAGCACCGGCCACCCCACCCAGCCCTTGTAGAAGGAGACATACACGGAATCGAACAGTCCGGCGATCTCCGCGTGCGGCCGGTCGTAGAACGGCTGGCTCTCCCACAGCCGGGCCCCGTCGAGGTGGATCGGCACCCCACGCTCACGCGCACGGCTGGTGAACGCGACCAACTCCTCCCAGGACGGCAGCAGGTATCCCGCATCCCGCAGGGGCAGCTCGAGGCTCACCACGGCCAGCGGCCCGGCGAGGTCGTCGAGGTCGGCCACGGTGGCCGGGCGCGGCTCATCCGTGAGGTGCTGCACACGCAGGTGGTGCAACTGGGCAAGGGCATCGCGCTCGTGGAGGACGAGGTGCGACAGCCCGTGCACGGCGACCCCATCCGTGGACGATCGCTCGACCCAGGACCGCAGCGCGGCCTGCTGGGCCATCAGCCCGCACTGGGCATGAACACCGCGGACTCCGGTACCCAACAGGCGTGCGCGACCTCGCGTTCGAGCGCGACTCGACCTGCGGCTCCGCCGGAGCCAGTACCGGTCGAGGTCCGGCTCGGTCGGCACCGCGTCGACCAGCTCGTGCCAGCGCACGCCGCCGTGGGCTCAGATGTCGCCGTGCCCGACCAGCACATCGGCGTGCACGGCCGCGACGCGCTTCGGCCCGACGATCGGGCGGCGACGGCTCATCGGTCAGCCCCCGGCGATGCTAACCGGCACGCAACGTCTGGACTCAGCCTCGGCGGATTCGCCGAGGTCAGGTGCGGGCCCGGGCGACGCGGCCCGGTCGCGTCGTACGTGAACGTGGACCGAACTGCGGGACCGGGTCGTGAGCGCCGTGGCGATGGCGGTGGCAGTCGGCACACGCTGACCCCCTCAGGGTTCGGCGGTCCGACCGGACTGGCGGTCCAGGACCTCCAGCGCCTCCGGGTTCCCCCGGACGAATGCGCGGACGTGGGCCGTCAGCGGACCGTCGTCCAGGACCCTCCCGGAGGTTCGCAGCGCCCGGTGCAGCGACGCCCGAACCTCGAGGAGGCGCTCGGCCCCGACCACTGCGAGCAGGGCCGTGGCCCCGACCGGGATGGCGTCGTCGAGCAGTGCCACCAGGCCGTCGACCTCGCGACGGCTCACCCGCCGGCCGACCAGCCCGCCGACGACCGCCCCGGCCGCAGCGCCGACCAGCGGCAGCGCCAGGAACACCCCGACCACGATCCCCGCTGCCGCACCGGTTCCGATCCCGTAGGCCACGGTGCCGCCGCTGCCCTGCTGCAGCGTCGAACGCCGCCACCCCCGGTGCAGGATCCCCGACCCGGCCACGGCGTCGGCCCGCCCACCGGAGGCGGTCAGGTCCCGCAGGTCGGCCACCGCCTCGTCCGCGTCGGCGTACAACGCGACCACGAGGACGTACTCATCGCCCGACATCGACACCTCCGCCCGCGTGGCCCAGCCGCAGCCCGACGCTACCGCCAACCGGCCCGTGGGGCAGCCGGCCCTCGGCGGCCATGCCGGCGCCCGGCCCCGACTGGGTAGGCTGACCCCCGACACGCCAACACCCGGACCAGTGCCGGATCGCATCGAGGAGTCCCATGTCCGCGCAGGTCACAGTCGTCGTCGCCGGGGAGTCGCAGGTCCGGGCCATCGACGCCACCACGACGTGGGCCGACGTCCTCGGCGAGGTGCTCCCCGGGCTGCGCGGCGTCGCGGTCGCCCGCGTCGACGGCGAGCTCGTCGACCTCGACCAGCCGGCGCGGGCGTTCGCGATGGTCGAACCCGTGCTGGTCACCGACCCCGACGGCCTGCGCGTCCTGCGGCACTCGTGCGCGCATGTGATGGCCCAGGCGGTACAGGACGTCTTCCCCGACGCGAAGCTCGGCATCGGCCCGCCGATCGAGAACGGGTTCTACTACGAGTTCGATGTTCCCGAGCCCTTCGATCCAGAGGGTCTGGCCCGGATCGAGAAGCGCATGGTGGAGATCGTCAAGTCCGGCCAGCGGTTCGTCCGCCGGGTGGTGTCCGAGGCCGACGCCCTGGTCGAGCTCGCCGACGAGCCCTACAAGTGCCGTCTGGTCGGCAGCGAGGGCGGCGCGGACGTCATGGAGGTCGGCGGCACCGAGCTGACCATCTACGACAACGTCGACCTGCGCTCCGGCGAGACCGTCTGGGGCGATCTCTGCCGCGGCCCGCACATCCCGACGACCCGGATGATCGCACCCAACGCGTTCAAGGTCATGCGCTCGTCGGCCGCCTACTGGCTGGGCAACCAGGCCAACGAGCAGCTGCAGCGCATCTACGGCACCGCATGGCCGGACAAGGACGGCCTGCGCGCGCACCTGACCTTCCTCGAGGAGGCCGCCAAGCGCGACCACCGCCGGCTGGGCGCTGACCTGGACCTGTTCAGCTTCCCCGACGAGATCGGCTCCGGGCTGGCCGTGTTCCACCCCAAGGGCGGCACCATGCGCCGCACCATGGAGGACTACTCGCGCCGCCAGCACGAGGCCGCGGGCTACGAGTTCGTCTACACCCCGCACATCACCAAGGCGCAGCTGTTCGAGACCTCCGGGCACCTCGAGTGGTACGCCGAGGGCATGTACCCGCCGATGCACATCGACGCCGAGCTCGACGCGGAGGGCAATGTCCGCCGGGCCGGCACGGACTACTACCTCAAGCCGATGAACTGCCCGTTCCACAACCTGATCTTCCGCTCCCGAGGGCGCTCCTACCGCGAGCTCCCGCTGCGGCTGTTCGAGTTCGGCAGCGTGTACCGCTACGAGAAGTCCGGCGTGGTGCACGGCCTGACCCGCGTGCGCGGGATGACCCAGGACGACGCGCACATCTACTGCACCAAGGAGCAGATGGGCGCCGAGCTGCAGTCCCTGCTCGGCTTCGTGCTCGACCTGCTCAAGGACTACGGCCTGGACGACTTCTACCTCGAGCTGTCCACGCGCAACCCGGACAAGTACGTCGGCGAGGTCGACGAGTGGGAGGAGGCGACCGAGGCGCTGCGCCGGGCCGCTGAGGAGTCCGGCCTGGACCTCGTCCCCGACCCGGGGGGCGCGGCGTTCTACGGCCCGAAGATCTCGGTGCAGTCCCGCGACGCGATCGGGCGCACCTGGCAGATGTCGACGATCCAGGTGGACTTCCAGCTGCCGCAGCGCTTCGAGCTCGAGTACCAGGCCCCCGACGGCACCCGGCAGCGCCCGATCATGATCCACCGCGCGCTCTTCGGGTCGGTCGAGCGGTTCATGGCGGTCCTCACCGAGCACTACGCCGGCGCCTTCCCCCCGTGGTTGGCCCCCGTGCAGGTCGTCGGCATCCCGATCACCGAGCGCCACGTCGACCACCTGCACGAGGTCGCGGCGACGCTGCGGGCTGCGGGCGTCCGGGTCGAGGTGGACGGCTCCGATGACCGGATGCAGAAGAAGATCCGCAACGCCCAGAAGCAGAAGGTGCCCTACATGCTGATCGCCGGTGACGAGGACGTCGCAGCCGGAGCGGTCAGCTTCCGCTACCGCGACGGCACCCAGCGCAACGGGGTGCCCATCGCCGAGGCCGTCGCCGAGGTGGTCGCGGCCATCGCGGACCACCGTCAGGTCTAGCCGGGGGAGGCAGCCGTGGAGCAGAACGCCTGGGACGTGCTGTGGACGCCGCATCGGATCGCCTACATCAAGGGGGAGAGCCGGCCGGCCGACACCGAGGCAGGTCCGCAGTGCCCGTTCTGCCGCACGGATGACCGCGAGGAGGGGCTGATCGTCGCCCGCGGGGAGCACACGTACGTCGTGATGAACCTCTTCCCGTACAACCCCGGGCACGTCCTGGTCTGCCCGTACCGGCACGTCGCGGACTACACGGACCTCACCGCCGAGGAGTCCGGCGAGCTCAGCTGGTTCCAGGCGCGGATGATGCGCGCGATCCGGGCGGCCAGCAATCCGGCGGGGTTCAACATCGGGCTCAACCAGGGCTCGGCCGCCGGTGCCGGGATCTCCGGCCACCTGCACCAGCACATCGTGCCCCGATGGCCGGGTGACTCGAACTTCATGACCACCGTCGGTGGGTCACGCACGATGGTGATGCTGCTCGAGGAGTCCCGCGACCTCTTCGCCGCGGCCCTGGCCGACCTCGACTGATCGGCCGCCAGCCTGCGAGAGTCCGGCCGGGGGAGGACCAATGGCCCGCCGTTGGGGACCCGGCGCGTGGTGGGATGGGGCCATGCCGCAGCCCACCCGTTCCGTGATGGATGCCAACGAGGCGGTGGCCCGTGTGGCTCACCTCTACAGCGAGGTCATCCCGATCTACCCGATCACCCCGGCCTCCCCGATGGCCGAGCACGCGGACGCGTGGAGCGCCAAGGGACGCCGGAACCTGTGGGGGACGGTTCCCGAGGTCACGTCGCTGCAGAGCGAGGCCGGAGCTGCCGGCGCCCTGCACGGGGCAGTGACCCGGGGCGCCCTGGGGACGACGTTCACGGCCTCCCAGGGCCTGCTGCTGATGATCCCGAACATGTACAAGATCGCCGGCGAGCTGACCCCCACGGTCATCCATGTCGCGGCCCGCACCCTGGCCACGCACGCCCTGAGCATCTTCGGCGACCATTCCGACGTGATGTCCGCCCGGCAGACCGGGTTCGCGATGCTGTGCGCGTCGAGCGTCCAGGAGGCCGGCGACTTCGCCGCGGTGGCCCACGTCGCCACCCTGGCCAGCCGCGTGCCGTTCATGCACTTCTTCGACGGGTTCCGGACCAGCCACGAGCTGGCCAGCATCGACCTGATCGACGAGCAGACGCTGCGCGACCTCATCGACCCCCGCGACCTGGCCGCCCACCGGCTGCGCGGCCTGGACCCCGACCGCCCCGTCCTGCGGGGCACGGCGCAGAACCCCGACGTCTTCTTCCAGGCGCGGGAGGCGGCCAACCCCTTCCACGAGGCCGTGCCGCGCATCGTCGCCGAGACGTTCGAGCGGATCGCGGCCACCACGGGGCGTCGGTACGGCCTGGTCGACTACGTGGGCCACCCCGAGGCCGACCGCGTCATCGTGCTGATGGGGTCGGGTGCCGGGGCCGTGGGGGAGGCGGTCCAGACGCTCGCCCACCGCGGGGAGCGGGTCGGGCTGCTCGTGGTCCGGCTCTACCGGCCGTTCCCCGTCGGTGAGCTGATCGCCGCCCTGCCGCCGACCGTGCGCACCCTGGCCGTGCTGGACCGCACCAAGGAGCCCGGCGCCCCGGCCGACCCGCTGCACCTGGACGTCATGGCCGCGCTGAACGACCCCCGGGCGGCCGCCAGGTTCACCGCCGGGCCGCCCCGCACGATCGGGGTGCGCTACGGGCTGTCCAGCAAGGAGTTCACCCCCGCGATGGCCGCGGCCGTGTTCACCGAGGCCGCGGCCCAGGTGCCGCTGCGCCAGTCGGTGGTGGGCATCGTCGACGACGTGTCGAACAACTCGCTCGAGGTCCCGATGGACTTCCCCGCCGACACCTCCCGGGTCCGGGCGGTGTTCTTCGGCCTCGGTTCCGACGGCACGGTGGGCGCCAACAAGAACACCGCCACCATCGTCGGCGGAGCCACGGACCTCAACGTGCAGGCGTACTTCGTCTACGACTCGAAGAAGTCCGGCTCCGTCACCGTGAGCCACCTGCGCTTCGACGAGGACCCGATCACCAGCACCTACCTGATCAGCGAGGCCACCTTCGTCGGGGTCCACCAATGGGGGCTCCTCGAGAGGCTCAACGTCCTGGCAGTGGCCGGCCACGGGGCCAGGATCCTGCTCAACGCGCCCTACCCCGCCGACGAGGTGTGGGACCGCCTGCCCAACGAGGTCCAGCAGCAGGTCCTGGCCAAGGGCCTGGACCTGTGGACCATCGACGCCAGCGCGGTGGCCCGCAAGGCCGGCATCGGCGGCCGGATCAACACGGTGATGCAGGCATGCTTCTTCGCGATCTCCGGGGTGCTGCCCCTCGAGGAGGCCATGCCGCGCCTGACCGAGGCGGTGCGCACGAGCTACGGCAAGCGCGGTGCCGTGGTCGTGGAGCGCAACCTGGCGGCCATCGATGCGGCCACTGCCCAGCTGCACCAGGTGCCGGTCCCGGAGGTCGCGACCTCCACCCTGCACCGCCGCCCAGCGGTACCCGTCGGTGTGCCGGACTTCGTCGCGCGCGTCACCGGCCGGATGATCGCCGGGGAGGGCGACCTGCTCCCGGTGAGCGCACTGCCGGTGGACGGCGCCTTCCCGACCGGCACCGCCGCCTTCGAGAAGCGCACCATCGCCGCCAAGATCCCGATCTGGGAGCCGGACCTCTGCATCGACTGCGGCAAGTGCACGATCGTGTGCCCGCACGCCGCGATCCGGATGAGCGTCTTCGACCCGGCCGAGAACCCGGAGCACGCGGACCTGCCGTCCAAGGGCTTCCGCAACCGGGAGAAGCCCGGCCTGGAGCTGACCATCCAGGTGGCGCCCGATGACTGCACCGGGTGCGGCGTGTGCGTCGGCCAGTGCCCCGCGTTCGACAAGTCCGAGGTGCGGCGCAAGGCGATCAACATGCGGCCCATCGCCGAGCACCTCGAGGTCGAGCGGTCCCGCTGGGACGCCTTCCTGGAGCTCACCCCCGCTGACCAGTCGCTGTGGTCGCCCGACACCGTCAAGACCTCGCAGATGCGCCAGCCGCTGATGGAGTTCTCCGGTGCGTGCAGCGGCTGCGGCGAGACCCCCTACCTGAAGCTCATCACGCAGCTCTTCGGCGACCGGTTGCTGGTGGCCAACGCCACCGGCTGCTCGTCGATCTACGGCGGCAACCTGCCCACGACGCCCTACACCGTCAACGGCGACGGTCGGGGACCGGCCTGGTCCAACTCGTTGTTCGAGGACAATGCGGAGTTCGGCCTGGGCATGCGCCTGGCCTACGAGCGCCAGCAGACCCACGCCCTGACCCTCCTGGCCGAGCTGGAGCCCCAGCTGGGACTGGACCTGGTGGGCCGCATCGCCGGCGGCTACACGGCCGGTGACGACGCGGGGATCCGGGCGCAGCGGGCGAACGTCGCCGAGCTGGTCGACCGGCTCACGGAGATCGCCGACGAGGAGCCGCGCGCGGGCGCCCTGATCGACCTGTCGACCGCGCTGGTCCGGCGCACGTTCTGGATCGTCGGCGGCGACGGCTGGGCCTACGACATCGGCTACGGCGGCCTGGACCACGTGCTGGCATCCGGGCGCGACGTGAACATCCTGGTGATGGACACCGAGGTGTACTCCAACACCGGCGGCCAGCAGTCCAAGGCGACCCCGCGAGGTGCCGTGGCGAAGTTCGCCGCCGCCGGCAAGGGCCTGCACAAGAAGGACCTGGGCCTGGAGGCAATGGCCTACGGCGACGTGTACGTGGCGCAGATCGCGCTCGGGGCGAGTGAGGTGCAGACCGTCAAGGCCCTGGTCGAGGCCGAGGCCCACCACGGCCCGTCCCTGGTGATCGCCTACTCGACGTGCATCGCCCATGGCTTCGACATGGCCGACTCGATGGGCCACCAGAAGCTGGCCGTCAACTCCGGGCACTGGCCCCTGTACCGCTACCGGCCGGCTGCCGCCGACGGGGCGCCCTTCCAGCTGGACTCCAAGGCGCCGAGCATCCCGTTCGGGGACTTCGCCCAGAAGGAGGCCCGGTTCGCGATGCTGTTCCGCTCCGACCCCGCGCGCGCCAAGGAGCTGATGGCCCGCTCGGAGGAGGACATCGCCGAGCGCTGGCGGTACTACGAGCAGCTTGCCGGGGTGCAGCGCGCCGCCCCGCCGCCGGATCCGGACGGACCGCGCGCCCGACGCATCGATGAAGGGGAGAGCGACGAATGAGCGTTGACCTGACCAGCACCTACCTCGGGCTGACCCTGCGCAACCCGGTGGTGGCCTCGCCCGGCCCGGTGACCGGCGACCCGGACCAGTGGCGCCGGCTCGACGACGCCGGTGTTGGCGCGATCGTCCTGCCCAGCCTCTTCGAGGAGGAGATCGAGTCGGAGTCCTGGTGGGTCTCGGACCTGCTGGACGAGGGCCGGGACACCGTCGCCGAGGCGTCGGACTACCTGCCGGAGTTCGAGGACTACTCGATCGGCCCGGACCGCTTCCTGGACCTCGTGACCCGGGCCAAGCAGACCGTCAGCGTCCCGGTGATCGCCAGCCTCAACGGGACCAGCCGGGGCGGTTGGGTGAAGTACGCCGCCCGCCTGGCCGATGCCGGGGCTGATGCCATCGAGCTCAACGTCTACGACGTGATCACCGACCCGCAGGTGACCGGCCTCGAGGTGGAGGACCGGGTGCTCGACCTCGTCGCGTCGGTGCGCGCCGAGGTCCCGATCCCGGTGTCGGTGAAGATCGGCCCGTGGTTCAGCGCCCTGGCCAACATGGCCACGAAGCTGGCCGGTGCAGGCGCTGACGGGCTGGTGCTGTTCAACCGGCTCTACCAGCCCGACATCGACCTCGAGGTGCCCTCGGTCCGCCCGCGCCTGATGCTCAGCGTCCCGGGGAACGTCCGGCAGTCGGTGGCGTGGATCGGGATCCTGTCCGGGCAGGTGCCGCTGTCCCTGGCGGCCAGCGGGGGAGTGGACTCCGCCGAGGACGTCGTGAAGCTGATCCTCGCCGGCGCCGACGCCACGATGACCACCGCTGCGCTGCTGCGCCACGGTCCGGGGCACATCGAGGTGCTGGTGTCCGGGCTGGAGCGCTGGCTCGACGAGCGCGGGTACAGCTCGGTGGCACAGGCCAAGGGATCGGTCTCGTTCAGCAAGGCGGCCGAGCCCGAGGCCTACCAGCGGGCCAACTACTACCAGACCCTGCACTCGTGGGGACCCGTTCGCTGAGCTCAGTCCTCGTGGCGGATCACGCCACCGGTGAACGGGGCCTCGGTGATCGCGGTCTTGGGCTCGGGCACGAAGTAGTACGGGTCGTCGGGGGTCCCGCGCACCTTGACCGCGTTGACCAGCACGACCGCGAAGTAGGGCAGCAGGATCCCGGCCGCGACGGCGATCCAGCGCCAGAAGCCGGGCACGACGACCGCGACGACGATGGCCACCATCCGCATCCCCATGAGGAAGAGGTACTGGCGCTCGCGGTGGACCAGGTCCGCCGACGGACCGGGTTGCGCCGATGTGATGCGATGGACCTCGACCCGACTCACCTGCTCAGCCTACGACCGGGCCGCTGATACGGCATCCTGCACGGGATGCCCACCGATCACCACAAGGAGACCCCATGACCAACCGGACCTACCGCCTCACCGAGATCGTCGGGACCAGCCCCGAGGGTGTCGACGCAGCGATCCGCAACGGCGTGAGCCGGGCGGGGAAGACCATCCGGCACATCGACTGGTTCGAGGTCGAGCAGATCCGCGGCTACGTCCGCGACGGCGAGGTCGACCACTTCCAGGTGTCGATGAAGATCGGCTTCCGCCTCGAGGACGCCTGATCAGATCGCCTCGCTGGCCGTCGACAGGTTGAAGTCCTCGATGGCCAGCGGGGCGACCCGTGCCCGCGTGAACCAGTCGGCCCACTCGCGCGGGAGGCAGTCGACCGGCGACCCGGCGTCGAGGATCCGGTCGAGCATGCCCAGGGGGGAGTCGTTGAAGCGGAAGTTGCCGGCGGCGCCGACCACCTGGCCGTCGCGCACGACATAGACCCCGTCGCGGGTCAGGCCGGTGAGCAGCAGGCTCTGGGCATCGACCTCACGGATGTACCAGAGGCACGTCACGAGCAGCCCGTCGCCGACCCGGGCCGCCAGGTCCTCCAGGGTCCCGGAGCGCCCCTGGACACCCGCCAGGAGGTTGTCGACGAAGGGCGTGTGCGCCAGGTCTGCCAGGCCAGCGGAGTGCCGGGTCGTGACCAGCGCACGCAGGGTCCCATCGGCGACCCAGTCGGTCGCGCCCCGGGCCAGGCCCGCGTCGAAGGCACTCGACGCGCCCGACGAGACCGTGTCCTGGACGTGGTCGGCGCACTCCAGCCCCGCGGCGACCGGGTCGGAGCGCAGCCACACCGGCAGCGACGCGAGCTGGTCACCCACGCGGGTGCCGCCCCCGTGCCGGCTGAACGCGCTGCGCCCCTCCACGGCATCCCGGGCGCCCGCGGACCACAGCAGGTAGATGAGCATGTCCGCCGCCGCGGACGGGGAGAGCAGCACCCGCTGACGGCCCGGGGGCACGTCGACGTGCCGCGCCTGGGCCGCCAGCCCGCTGCGGATCTCCGCGGGCGTGCCGGCGAGGTCCATGTCCGCGAAGTAGCGTCCCGAACGACCCGCCCAGGCCGAGCGGGTCCGGCCCCCGGCCTTCCCACAGAGCTCGAAGCGGGCCGCCGGCTGGTCGTGGCGCAGTCGCAGGCCGCCGGTCGTCCCGAGGTAGGAGCTGGTCTGGGTGTGCTCGGCATAGCCGAAGTGGTCGATGCCCGTGACCGGCAGCACCTCGCTGAGCAGCGCGCTGACGGGCGCGAGCTCCTCGGGGGCCGAGAGCACGGGGGCCAGGTCCCACGTGGCTGCACCCGGACGCATGGGGACCTCGGGGGCCGCGTCCTGTGCCGGCCCGGCACCGACCGCCTGGGAGCGGGCACGTGCGACGAGCGCCCCGAGATCGTCGGCCGTCCGCACGACGGTGCTGGCCGTCCCCGATCCGATGCCGCCCGGGACCTCCGGGTGCGCCACGATGTGCACCCGCTGCTGGGCGCTCATGCCGTTGGTGGTCAGGGTCGAGTTGGCCCAGCGCAGGTTGGCGCTGGTGCTCGACTCGACCAGCACCGTGCCGCGATCTGGCCCGAGCAGCTCGAGGGCCCGCTCGACCAGCTCCTGGGGCCTCATGCGTGCCCCTCCTGCCGGGTGTTGAGCACGTTGATCCCCTCGAACACGGCCACGGGACAGCCATGGCTGACCGGCGCCACCTGGCCCGGCTGGGCCTTGCCGCAGTTCAGCGCCCCACCCAGCAGGTAGGTCTGCGGCCCGCCGAGCGCCGAGAGTCCGGCCCAGAACCGCGGCGTGCTCGACTGGTAGGCCACGTCGCGCACCTGGCCGACGAGCTGACCCGAGCGGATCCGGAAGAACCGCTGGCCGGTGAACTGGAAGTTGTAGCGCTGCATGTCGATCGACCAGGACTTGTCGCCGACGATGTAGAGACCGTCCTCCACGCCGCCGATCAGCCCCGCCAGGTCCGCTCCCGTGGGATCCGGCTGCAGGCTCACGTTCGGCATCCGCTGGACCGGCACATGGACCGCCGAGTCCGCGAAGGCACAGCCGTTGGACCGGCCGAACCCGTGCTCGGCTGCCATCCGGCGATCGAGCTGGTAGCCCACGAGGGTGCCGTCGCGCACGAGGTCCCAGGACTGCGCGGCCACCCCCTCGTCGTCGAACCCGACGGTGGACAGGCCGAACGGCGCGGTGCGGTCACCGGTGACGTGCATGAGCGGCGATCCGTACGCCAGGGTGCCCAGCTGGTCCAGGGTGGCGAAGCTGCTGCCGGCGTAGTTGGCCTCGTACCCCAGGGCCCGATCGAGCTCCGTGGCGTGCCCGACGCTCTCGTGGATCGTCAGCCAGAGGTTGGTCGGGTCCAGGACCAGGTCATAGCGGCCGGGCTCGACCGACGGGGCACCGGACTTCTCCGCCAGCCACTCGGGCAGCTCGGCGAGCTCGGTGTCCCAGTCCCAGGCGCCGTCGCCCACCAGGTACTCCCAGCCCCGGGCTGCTGGTGGTGCGCAGGAGGCCATGTCGTCGAAGCGCTCGGCGGTCACGTGGAAGGCCGCGAGGTCCCCGGACACCCGCGTGCGCTGTTGCAGGGTGTCCGTGCCGGAGCTGTCGGCGTAGTAGGTGATGTCGCGGAAGGCGTGGAACGCGGCCTCGACGCGCTGGACGTGCGGGCTGGCCAACAGGGCCGCGCTGCGGGCCTCGAGCACGGCCAGCACGTCGGAGTCCGGCACGTCGAACGGATCGATGCCCACCGGGCTGGCCCAGACCTGGCCGGCGTGCACCGGCTCGGGTGCCAGCACGACCCGCTCGCGGGCCACGGGCGTGGCAACCCGGGCCATCGCGACCGCAAGGGCCGCCACCTCCGCCGCGGACCCGGGTGTGACCAGGTCCCCGGCGGCGAAGCCCCACACGCCGTCGACGAGGACCCGAACGCCCATCCCCGTGACGCTGTCAGCCACGAGGGCCAGCGGCCGGGCATCCCGGGTGGAGGCCGATCGGGTCCGCTGCCGGGAGACCCGGACGTCGACGTGCTCGGCCCCCAGGGCGCGGGCAGCCTCGATCGCAGCCTGCGCGCTGGCTGCCAACGGCAGCGCGCGGAAGTCGGCCTCGATCACCTCGAGCGCCCGCTGGCCGGTCAGTCCCCATTCCACGCCGGTCACAGTAGCGCCGCCAGCGGGATCCCGGGGGAGCGACGTGGCAGAGTTCGGCCATGCTGATCGAGCTTCGCGTGCTCCTCGGCCCGAACGCCGACATACCCGCGCCAGCCATCCGGGTGACCCTCGCGGGCCCGGTCGACCCGGACCTGGACCTGTGCGCGGTCGTGGACCGGATCGCCCGGGCGGCCGACGCGTATGTCGGTCCTGCCGTCAGCCGTACCGGGAGCGACGGGACCGTCGTCGTGGCCCTCCCGTGGCTGCGCGAGGGGACCGGTGAGGCGATCGGCAACGCGCTGGTCGAGGTCCTGCGGATGGGCCCCGAGGTTCCCCTCGACGACCGGATCGCCATCGTGGCCGGCGCCGTGCGCGCGGCGGACCCCGGTGACCCGCCGAACCTGCTGGACCCAGCGGTTCCCACCGTGGCCGTGACCGGCACGAACGGGAAGACGACCACCACCCGGCTGCTGGGACGGATGGCCGCCGAAGCCGGCCTGCGGGTCGCGTGGAGCAGCACGGACGGGGTGTTCGTCGATGGCCGCTGCATCGAGCCGGGCGACTGGTCGGGCCCCGGCGGGGCCCGGATGGTGCTGGGGGAGCCCGGGGTGGGGTTCGCTGTGCTGGAGACCGCCCGCGGCGGCCTGATGCTGCGCGGGATGGGGGTGTCCGCGGTCGACGTGGCGGTGTTCACCAACGTCAGCCCGGATCACCTCGGGCTGCAGGGCATCGACACCGTCGACATGCTGGCGTGGGCGAAGTCCACGGTCGTCAGGGTCGTGCGCCCCGGTGGCTGGGCAGTCCTCAACGCCGAGGATCCGCTGGTGGCCCGGTACCACGATGCCGGGCCGGGGAGCCCGTGGTTCTTCGCCCTCGAGCCGGACGGGCCCGGTGCCGCCCGGGCGCGCGAGCTCGGGGCGCCGCTGACCACCGTCCGCGACGGCCGGGTCGTCGTCGAGGGCCACGCCGACGGGCCCATCGACCTGGGCGCGGTGCTCGACATCCCGGTCACCATCGCCGGGCTCTCCCGGGAGAACGTCGCGAACGTGCTGGCTGCGGCCAGCGCCGGGCTCGCAGCCGGGCTGCCGCGTCAGGCAGTCGAGGCGGGGATGCGCTCGTTCCAGCCGGATGCCACGACCAGCCCGGGGCGGATGAACATCTGGAGTGCGCCGACTGCCGACGGCGGGTCGGCCACCGTCATCCTCGACTTCGCCCACAACGAGGCCGGCGCCGAGGCCCTCCTGCGGGTCGGCACCGGACTGCGCCGCCCGGGCGCTGCACTGCACGCCTCGATCGGCAATGCGGGGGACCGGACCGACCAGGGCATCTTCGACGTGGGCCGGCTGGCCGGAGCCGCGGCAGACACCGTGCAGCTCGCGGCCAAGCCGCACTACCTGCGGGGGCGCACCCAGGCCGAGATCGACGCCCTCCAGCGTGCGGGCGTCCGCAGCGCCGGCAAGGAGCCCGTCGAGGAGGTCCCGGACGAGCCGACCGGGCTGCGCGCGCTGCTCGCCCGCTCCCATGACGGGGACGTCATCGCGATGATGATCCACCAGGACCGGGCAGCGTGCGTCGAGCTGCTCGACTCGATCGGGGCGACCGCCGACGACCCGGAGACGATCCGCGCCAAGGTCGAGGCCGCCCGCACCAGGTCGTAGCCCCGCCCTACTCGTGCATGGCCGAGTGGCCGAGGGACTCGAGCTCGGTGTAGACCGCGTCGGTCTGGTCGGCGCAGATGGCCACCACGTCCCCGGCGTTGGCCTGCTCCACAGCCCAGCGCACGGCGTCGATCTCCAGGGGCACCGAGCGCACCTCCTTGGCCCGGGCACCCTCGGCCATGGCCGCGCGGACGCCCTGCTCCAGCAGGGCGGCGACCTCGCCGGGCTGGCGACCACGGAGGCGGACGTCCTCCTTGACCACGCACAGGTCGAAGTGCCGCGCGCCGGTTCGCCCCAGCTCGAGGATGTCGGCGTCCCGGCGATCGCCGGCCGTGCCGATCACGCCGATCCGCCGCCGCTTGTGCACCTCGGCACGCGCCGCGTCCAGGCCGTCGGTGTAGGCGGCGATGAACTCACCGAGGGCCTCGAGGCCCGCGGGGTTGTGGGCGTAGTCGACGAACACGTTCACACCGTTCACGTCGATGTGGTTCAGCCGGCCCGGGGCCAGGTGGTAGCTGGTGGAGAAGGTGCGCAGCCCGGCGCGGATGTCGTGCAGGTGGGCGCCGCCGGCGAAGCAGGCGCCCGCGGCGGCCATCGCGTTGGCGACGTTGAACCGGGCCTTGCCGCCGAACGTCGCCGGCAGGAGGTGGGTGAACGCCACCTGCATCGATCGCTTCCCCTGGCGCAGGACGATCGACTCGCCCAGCTCGCCCTTCTCGAGGACCAGGGCCAGCCCACCGTCGCGGCAGTGCCGGTCCACCATGGCCCGGGTCGTGGACCCGGGTTCGGTCATCGTGAACCACACGATCTCGCCGTGGCAGCGACGGGCCATCGACGCGACGTGCGGATCGTCGGCGTTGAGCACTGCGAACCCGCCGCGGGGGACCGCCTCGACGACCACGCTCTTGACGTCGGCGAGGTCCTCGAGGGTGTCGATGCCACGCAGGCCGAGGTGGTCGGAGGCGACGTTGAGGACCACGGCGACGTCGTTGCGGTCATAGCCCAGCCCCTCGCGCAGGATCCCCCCGCGGGCGACCTCCAGGACGGCGAGGTCCACACGGGGGTTCTGCAGCACCATCCGGGCGCTCTTGGGCCCGGATGCGTCCGAGCGGATCACCAGCCGCTCGTCGATGACCACGCCGTCGGTGGAGGTCATGCCGACCTTGCGGCCCATGCCCTTGAACACGTGGCCGATCATCCGCGAGGTGGTGGTCTTCCCGTTGGTCCCGGTCACGGCGATGATCGGCACCCGGCTCGGCGTCCCCGGGGGGAACAGCAGGTCGATGACCGGCTTGGCGATGTACTGCGGCTCCCCGATGGTCGGGTGGGTGTGCATCCGGAACCCGGGCGCGGCGTTCACCTCGCAGATGGCACCGCCCGCCTCACGCACGGGCGCGGTGATGTCCGGGGCGATGAAGTCGATCCCGGCGACGTCCAGCCCGACGACCCGGGCGGCCTCCTCGGCGATCTCGATGTTGTCCGGGTGGGCGTCGATCGTGCGGTCGATGGAGATGCCACCGGTCGACATGTTCGCCGTGAGGGCCAGCTTGACCATCAGCCCCTGCTCGGGCACCGCGTCCATGGCCAGTCCCTGGGCTGCGACCAGGGCGATCGCCGCGTCGTCGACCTTGATCCGGGTCAGCACCTTCTCGTGGCCCACGCCGCGACGCGGGTCGGCGTTCGTCGCCTCCACCAGCTCGGCGACCGTCCGGTGCCCGTCGCCGATCACGTGCGCCGGGACCCGCTCGGCCACTGCGGCGATCCGCCCGCCGACCACGAGGAACCGGTAGTCGTTGCCGGTGATGTAGCTCTCCACCTGCAGGTAGCCGCTGCGCGACTCCGCCCTGGCCGCGTCGTAGCCGGCCTCGAGCTCGGCGTCGTCGGTGATGTTGAGCACCACGCCGCGCCCGTGGTTGCCGTCCAGCGGCTTGATCACCACGGGGTACCCGATCCGGCGGGCCACCTGCAGGGCGCCGCGCAGCGTGCGCACCGAGTCGCTCCTGGGCACCGGGAGCCCGGCGGCGCTCAGCAGCTTGTTGGTGATGTCCTTGTCGCTGGCGATGTCCACGCCCAGGGCGGAGGTGTTCGAGGTCATGGTGGCGCGGATCCGCTGGGCGTACCGACCCTGGCCGAGCTGCACCAACGACGCGCTGTTCAGGCGCATCCACGGGATGTCCCGGGAGACCGCCTCGTCGACCAGCGCCTGCGTCGACGGGCCGAAGGCCGTGCGCTCGGCGAGCAGCAGGAACTCCTCGAACTCGGCGTCGAAGTCGAACTCCGGGTCGTGGGTGACCAGGTCGTTGACGATCCGGACGGCGAGCGTGCCGGCGGCCAGGGCCACGGACTCGTCCTGGTAGCCGAAGATCACGTGGTAGCGCCCGGGCTCCCCGGTGCTGCGGGTCTTCCCGCGACGGGTGTCGTGGCCGACCTCGTTCTGCAGCTGCAGGGCGATGTGCTCGGCGACGTGGCCGACCCACGTGCCCTCCCGCAACCGTTCGGCGAACCCGCCCTTGCGCCCCCGAGAACAGGAGTGCTCGCCGACCCCTGGGAGCCAGGCCAGGAGCTGGTCGGTGAATCCCGGCAGGGCATCGCTGGGGTACTCCTCGAGCGATCCGAGGTCCACGACCAGGTGGATCGCGGGCCCGTAGGACCAGATGTTGGGTCCGCGGTAGACCCGCGTCTCGACGATCGTGAGGTCCGGGGCGGCGGGACCGGTCGGCACGGGACGGTCGGTCACGATGACTCCTTGTGCTGCTGCTTGGTCCGGCGTCGGCGACGGGCGTTTCGGGCGACCACCGAGTCGTCCACCCCCTCCGCGGCCACGCGCCGGGAGATCGTCGCGAGGTCGTGGGTGGGTTCGGGCAGGTCGCCCGGGTCCACCGCGCTGTGGTCACGGTAGGACACGAGGGTGCGTGAGGCGAGGTCGAAGCGTGCGCCGTTCGGCAGGAAGTGCACGCCCGCGCCGGAGATCATCAGCGGCGCCGTTCCCCGCGCCGTGGCCGCGTCGGTCAGGGCGGTGCGCATGTCGACGCAGAAGACCGACCCCTTGCCGATCACCTCGAGGTCCGTCTCATCGGTGACCAGGATCGACGTGTCCTCGTCCAGCCCGATGCCCAGCAGGTCCGGGGATGAGGCCACCAGGTTGATCAGCCGGCCGAACCGCTCTCGCTGGGAGAAGTGCTGGTCGACGATCACACCGGGCAGCAGGCCCAGGCCCTGGGCCTGGGCGACCATCCGGAACTTCGGCTGCGCGCCGGGCGATCCGTAGCCCACCATGTGCTCGCTGACCACCGACGCGCCGGCAGAGGTCCCACCGACGATCACCCCGCGGTCGTAGGCAGCCACGACCGCATCACCGAACCGGGTCCCCCGGATGGCGGCGGCCAGCTTCATCTGGTTGCCGCCGGTGAAGAACACGCCCGTGGCCCAGGCCACCGCGTCGCTGTGCTCCTGCTTGTCCGCCTCACGACGGTCACGCGGGCGGGCCGAGACCACCTCGGCCACGCCCAGCCTGGTGAACAGCCGCTCGTACAGCTCGACGATCTCCGGGCCGAGCGCCGATGCGGTGGCGCACACGACGATGCGGGCGTCGGCTCCGCCGGCCTCGGCGACGAACCGCCGCAGGATCCGGGTCGCGCCGAGCTTGTCCTCGGCACCCCCGATCGCCATCAACCGACGCTGGGGGATCTCCGCTGGGGCGCTGCTCACCTGTGGCAGGGTAGTGGGTGCGCGGCCCGGACGTGGTCGCCGGATCGGGGTCTCGATGGACGTGGCGAGCCGCAGGCTGCTGGTCGTGCGGCACGCCAAGTCGGCATGGCCCCCCGGAGTGCCCGATCGGGATCGGCCCCTGGGCCCCCGCGGACTGCGCGATGCACCCCTGATGGGCCGGCGGATCCGGGAGCTCGTCGGCAGCGTGGACGTCGTCATGGTCAGCCCGACCCAGCGCACGCAGCAGACGTGGGCGCTGCTCAACGCGGAGCTCGGGCACACGGGGCAGATCCGCACCGAGCAGCGCATCTACGACGCGTGGGGGGCGCACATGCTCGACCTGGTCCGGGACCTGCCCGACGATGCCCGGACGGTGCTGATCCTGGGCCACGAGCCGGGGGTGTCGGAGCTGGTCCTCGGCCTGGCCGGGGCCGCGCACGCGGACCTGCGCGACGTGGTGGCGACCAAGTTCCCGACCTGCGCGGTGGCCCTGCTCACCGCCGATCGGCCGTGGTCGGCGTTCGCACCCGGGTGCGCGTCGCTGGAGTCGTTCACGACGCCGAGGGACTGAGCGGGCGGACGCCGGCTGCGGCGTCTGCCTCCTCGACCTCCTCCCGGGAGATCCCCATCAGGTAGAGCACGGTGTCCAGGTAGGGCACGTTGATGGCCGAGTCCGCGGCAGCCTGCACCACCGGCTTCGCGTTGAACGCGATCCCGTGCCCGGCCGCCGAGAGCATGTCGAGATCGTTGGCGCCGTCCCCGATGGCGATCGTCCGGGCGGTGTCGATGCCGAACTCGGCGGCGAACTCGCGCAGCGCCTGCTCCTTGGCCGCCCGGTCGATGACCGGGCCCCGGACCCGGCCGGTCAGGTGTCCTGCCACGATCTCCAGCCCGTTGGCACGCACAGCGTCGACGCCCAACTCGGCGGCCAGGGGCCCGATGACCTCGGTGAAGCCCCCGCTGACCAGCGCGATCCGGTAGCCCAGCCCCTTGAGCGTGCGGCACAGGGTCCGGGCGCCGGGGGTCAGGCGGATCTCGGCCCGCGCCTGGGCGATCACCTCCTCGGGCAGCCCAGCCAGCTCGGCGACCCGCGAGTGCAGCGACTCGGCGAAGTCCAGCTCACCACGCATCGCCGCCTCCGTGATCGCCCGGACCTGCTCCTCCTTGCCGGCGAACCGGGCCAGGACCTCGATCACCTCGTCCTGGATCAGCGTCGAGTCGACGTCCATGACGACCAGGTGGACCCCCCTGCGGGCCAGCCCGCGGGGCTGCACGGCGACGTCGACGTCCAGGTCGTGGCACCGGGCCACCAGCTCGCGGCGCAGGGCCGCGGGGTCGGGGGCCAGCACCTCGAGGGCCAGGACCGTGACCGGGTAGTCGGCCACCCGGTCGATCCGGACGATGTTGGACCCATCCGCGGCCATGGTCGCTGCCAGGGCGCTCACGTCCCCGCCCGTGATGGCCTGGCCGACGATGGTGACGGTGCAGTTCGACAGCATCCCGGACACGTCGGCGGCGTTCACCTGCCGGACGGCCACCTCGAAGTCCGGGACCGCCGCGCGCAACTGGTCGCCCAGCTGCTCCTGGGCGCCCTCGGGGGCCAGGAGGACGGCGCCGAGGACGAGCTGGCCGGCGACCACGACCTGCTCCACATCGAGCACCGTGGCCGCGGCCAGCGCGCCGAACATCCGCGCGGTGACCCCGGGGCGATCGACGCCGACGACGGTCGCGTGGAAGGTGGTGTCGCTCACATGGCGAACGCTACCCGGCAGGTCAGGCGCGGCGGTCGGCCGCCGGGGTGCGTCGGATGTCGCGCGCCAGGGCACCTCCGGTGGGGGCGTTCAACCCGTCGACCACTCCCACGATCACGTCCTCGACCTGCCCCAGGACGGCCCGCACCTGCGCGGACCGGGCTCGGGCCTCGCCCGCGGTCACGGCCGCACCCTCCTCGACCGTGGCGAGGTCCAGGGCGTCGTGCAGGGCTGCCAGCCGGCCGAGCAGCGCCTCCACCTGGGGGTCCAGGCCGCGCGGGAGGCGACCCAGCGCGACCTCCCAGGTCCGGGAGGCGGTCCGGGAGGCCGCCCGGTCCAGGCCCAGGTGCTCGAGACGCTCGGCGGCCGACGAGACCGCCTCGGCCAGGGCCCGGGCGCCGGAGCGTGCCGTGAGCATCCCGGCCTGCACCGCCACGAGCGTGGCCGATGCAGCATCGTCCCACCGCCACCCGCTGGTCCCGTGGCGCAGCAGCCCGACACCGAGGTCCCCACGGCTGAGCAGCAGGGCCGGCACCGGCTGGCCCGGCGTGTCCGGCGGCCAGCCGACCGTCCGCCCCGGCCGGGGGAGCAGCAGCCACACGCCGTCGGCGCCCGAGACCCGGATGGCGCGCAGCAGGTCGGGCAGCGGGCTCGGCGCGGCGCCCCGCACGCTGCCCACCGCCGGCGCGTCGGGAGCCGCGACGGCCATCGCCTCGAGCAGGTCGTCGGAGCCCGCCGCACCGCGCAGCCACGATCCCAGCCACACGGCGGTGGAGGTCATCAGTGCGGCGCTCATCTGCAGGAGGGTAGGGCACGACGCAGCCAGGCGCCCCCCTTGCGCGCGGGTAGGGTGGGCGCGTGGTCGAGGTGCTGAACTTCCGCGACGTGACCGTCCTGCGCGGAGGGCGCCCCATCGTCGACCGCCTCGACTGGCTGGTCACCGAGGACCAGCGCTGGGTCGTCCTGGGACCCAACGGCGCGGGCAAGACCACGATCCTGCAGCTGGCCGGGGCCCAGATCCACCCCACCTCCGGGCGGGTCGAGGTCCTCGGTGAGGCCCTCGGGGCCGTCGACGTCTTCGACCTGCGACCCCGGATCGGGTTGGCCAGCGCGGTCCTCGCCGAGCGCATCCCCGCCGACGAGATCGTCCGGGACGTCGTGGTCACCGCCGCGTGGGCCGTCACCGGCCGGGGCCTCGAGGACTACGAGGACCCGGACACCGCACGCGCCCATGGCGTCCTGGAGCTGGTCGGGGCCAGCTCCCTGGCCGAGCGACTGTTCGGCACGTTGTCGGAGGGGGAGCGCAAGCGGGTACAGATCGCCCGGGCCCTCATGACCGACCCGGAGCTGCTCCTGCTCGACGAGCCTGCCGCGGGCCTGGACCTCGGCGCGCGCGAGGACCTGGTGACCCGCCTGGCGGGGATCGCCACCGACCGCTGGGCACCGGCGCAGGTGCTCGTGACCCACCACGTCGAGGAGATCCCGGCCGGCTTCACCCACGCCCTGCTCCTGCGCGAGGGCCGGGTCGTCACCGCTGGACCCATCCACGAGGTGGTGACCGGCCGCAACCTCAGCGAGACGTTCGGCACCCGGCTGCGCAGCGGCCAGGTCCGCGGGCGGTACTGGGCCCGGGCCGTCCCCAGCGACACCGTGGCGCGCGGACGCAGGGGCCGCCAGGTGCTCGAGCCGACCATCGCGTCCGAAAGGGACGGATCGGGCGCGAGCGACTAGTCTCAGAGGTGTGGACGCCGGGGACGCATGGATCGTCTGGTTGATCGTCGCCCTGGTCCTTGCCGGGGCTGAGGCAGCCTCCGCGGGACTTCTGCTCATCATGTTCGCCGGTGGTGCACTGGCCGCGTCACTGGCAGCGGCCCTGGGTGCGGGGGTCGTGGGCTCGGCGGCCGTGTTCAGCCTCGTCAGCGTGGCCCTCATCGCCTTCGTGCGACCCATCGCCCGGCGGCACGTCTACCAGGCGCCGCTGGAGCGCTCCGGCACGGCCGCCCTCATCGGGACCCAGGCCGTGGTCCTCGAGGTCGTCGACGCCGCCAACGGCCGGATCAAGCTGGCCGGGGAGATCTGGTCGGCGCGCACCCTCGACGAGGATGCGCGGTTCGAGCCGGGGGAGAAGGTCGCGGTCTTCGAGATCGACGGCGCCACCGCCGTGGTCGGATAGCCGGCGGGAGCCGGTCCCCGCACGTCAGACAACCGCTTGATACCAGGGAGGGAACCCGTGGAGAGCCTCATCATCGCAGGCGTGCTGGTCCTGATCGCCATGCTCATCGTCTTCAGCACCATCAAGATCATCCCGCAGGCGCAGGCCGGGATCGTGGAGCGGCTCGGTCGCTACCAACGGACCCTCGATCCGGGCCTGACCATCATCATCCCGTTCATCGACCGGCTGCGGCCCCTGATCGACCTGCGCGAGCAGGTGGTCTCGTTCGCCCCGCAACCGGTGATCACCTCCGACAACCTCGTTGTCAGCATCGACTCCGTCATCTACTTCCAGGTCACCGACGCCAAGGCCGCGACCTACGAGATCCAGAGCTACCTGCAGGGCGTCGAGCAGCTGACCGTCACCACTCTTCGCAACGTGGTCGGGTCCCTGGACCTCGAGGAGACCCTGACCAGCCGCGACAACATCAACGCCCAGCTGCGCGGCGTCCTCGACGAGGCCACGGGCAAGTGGGGGATCCGGGTCAACCGGGTGGAGCTCAAGGCCATCGACCCGCCGGCGAGCGTGCAGCAGTCGATGGAGAAGCAGATGCGGGCCGACCGCGACAAGCGTGCTGCGATCCTGTCGGCCGAGGGCAGCAAGCAGGCCGCGATCCTCGAGGCCGAGGGCGGGCGGACCGCCGCGATCCTCAAGGCCGAGGGGCAGGCGCAGGCCCAGGTGCTGCGCGCCCAGGGCGAGGCCGAGGCGATCGCGAAGGTGTTCAACGCCATCAACTCCGGTCACGCCACCGACCAGGTCATGGCCTACCAGTACCTGCAGTCGCTGCCGCTGCTGGCCCAGGGGACCGCGAACAAGGTGTTCGTGATCCCGGCCGAGCTCTCCGGGGCGCTGGGTGCCGTCAGCCGCGCCTTCGCGCCGGGCGCTGCCGGGGGCCCGACCGCGGGTCCGCCCGCCACGGCCCCGTCGACGATGACCCCGGACGACATCGTCGACGCGGACATCGTCGACGAGCCGCCGGCCACCGCGCCGCCGGCCACCGCCTGACCTGCGGTGCTCGACCCGGAGGCCGTCAGCGACCCCGACGACCCCCGGGTCCGGGACTTCACGGCCCTCACGGACGTGGCCGCGCGATCCACGCGGGAGCCTGCCGAGGGCCTGTTCATCGCCGAGGGCGCCAAGGTCATCCGTCGCGCGCTGGCCGCTGGCTACCGGCCCCGCTCGGTGCTCACCGAGCCCAAGTGGCTGCCCGACCTGGCTGCCGGCCTCCAGGCAGGCGGCGCCGAGATCCTCACGGCAACCCCGCAGGTGCTCCGCGCAGTCACCGGCTACCGGGTCCACCGCGGCGCCCTGGCCAGCTTCGAGCGCCGCCCCCTGGCACGGCCGGCCGACCTGCTGCGCGATGCCCGCTTCGTCGTCGTGCTCGTCGACCTCGTCGACCACACGAACGTGGGGGCCATCTTCCGCAACGCGGCCGCCCTCGGCGCCGATGCGGTCCTGGTGACGCCGGGCTGTGCCGACCCGCTGTACCGCAGGTCGGTCAAGGTGTCGATGGGCACGGTCCTGGCGATCCCCTGGACGCGCAGCGGCGCAGACCCCCTGGCCGACCTGGCCGGATTCACCACCGTCGCGCTGACACCGGCCGCTGATGCCGTCGACCTGGACGATGTCGGGTCGGGAACGGGCCGGCGTGCGCTGCTCCTGGGAACGGAGGGCGATGGGCTGCCCACGGACCTGATCTCCCGGGTCGACCGGCGCGTGCGGATCCCGATGTCCGACGGGGTGGACTCCCTGAACGTGGCCGCCGCCAGCGCCATCGCGCTGCACTGCCTGCGGCCACGACCCGCAGCGGCCCGGAGCGGATCGGCGAGCACCGCCCCGCCCGGGTCATAATGGCGCCCACACCGACCCCGGGGAGGGCCCCATGAGCACGCCACGCAGCAGCACCTGGTCGAAGGTGCTGCTCACCCTCGGGGCAGTCGGGCTGTTCCTCACCGGGATCACCGGCTGGTTGAACGCCGCCGTGGTCAACGGCGCCACCTTCGCCGGGCTGGTCAACGAGGTGCGCCAGGACGAGGCGGTCAAGACCGAGATCGGTCAGGCCGTGGCGTTCGCCGCGCTCGACGCGCAACCTGACCTCATCGCGGTGGAGCCGGCGATCGCCGCCGGGGCCGCTGCGGTCGCCGGCAGCCCACTACTCGACGGGGTGTTCACGCCGGCCATCCGCTCGTTCCACGACGCGATGACCGAGCAGGGCAGCGACTCGGCCGTCCTCAAGCTCGCCGACCTGGGGGCGACGGCCACCACGGCCCTGGAGAAGTTCGTGCCGCAGGCGGCGGACATCATCCCGGAGAACCTGAACCTGACGCTGGCCGAGGTGGGCGGCCAGGAGGGCATCGCCAGCCAGATCATCCCGGTCATCCAGGCGGTGTCCACGCTGGCCTGGGTGGTGCCCCTGGTCGCCCTCGTGCTGGTCGGGCTGGGCATCTGGCTGGCACCCCGGCGCCGCGTGGCGCTGGTGCGGTTCGGGTGGATGCTGCTGGCGGTCGCCGGCTTCCTCGGGCTGGTCGTCCTGGGGCTCAACGTCGCGGGGCTGTTCATGGACGACTCCACGCTCCAGGGGGCGGTGATCAGTGCCGCGCTGGCCGTCTTCAGCCAGCCGCTGTCGGTCCGGTTCATCGCCATGGGCGTGGTCGGGGGCCTGATCGTGGCCTCTGCCGGCGCGCTGCTTCCCCAGGTGGACGTCGGCGAGCACGCCCGCACGGCCGTCGGCTTCGCGACCAAGCGGCCCGAGGCCACCGGCTGGGCGGTGGCGCGGGCCCTGGCTGTCATCGCCGTGGGGCTGCTCATCGTGCTCTTCCCGACGATCAGCTCCCAGGTCGTGGCCGTGGTCGCGGGGCTCGTCGTGCTGTTCTACGGCGTCACCGAGCTGGACCTGATCGCGGAGCGGTCGCGAGCCCAGGACGACGCGGAGCGGGCTGCGGCCCTGACATCGTCGGGCGCGGCGCCCTCGCGGGGCCGGTCGCCGGTCCGCTGGCTCATCCCCGTGGCCGCGGGAGCCGTCGGCCTGCTCGTGCTGGCCGCCCTGATCATCCCCGGCAACCTTCCCCAGGACGACGAGATCGAGCAGGCCTCGGCGGTCAACACGACGGCGTGCAACGGCTTCGACGCCCTGTGCGACGTCCCGTTCGACCAGGTCGTCATCCCGGCCTCGCACAACTCCATGTCGATCGCCGATGGCACCTGGTTCCTGGCCGAGCAGCCCAAGGACATGGTGGACGTCCCTCGACGATGGCATCCGCGGGCTGCTCGTGGACACGTGGTACGGCGAGCCCACTGCCGACGGCGGCGCGCTGACCTCGGAGAAGTCCCTGGCCGGTGCCGAGGCCGAGCTGACAGCGACCTACGGCCAGGACGTGGTGAACTCCATCCGGCGCACCATCGACCGCGTGCGGCGCACCGAGTCCGTCGGCCCGCCGGAGCCGTACTTCTGCCACACCGTGTGCGAGATCGGGGCCACCCCCATGACCCCGACCATGCAGCGGCTCAACGACTGGATGGACGCCCACCCGCGCGAGGTCGTGGTGCTGTTCATCCAGGACTCGGTCACCCCGGCCGACACCGCCGCCGTGCTCGAGCAGACCGGCCTTGCGGCCAAGGCCTACGTCCATCCCGACGGCGCCCAGTGGCCGACCCTGCGCGAGATGATCGACTCGAACAAGCGCCTGCTGGTCCTGATGGAGAACGAGGGCGGCGGTGACCAGTACCCCTACCTGCACCAGGGCTTCGACCTCGTCCAGGACACCGAGTACACCTTCAAGAGCGCCGCAGACTTCGACTGCTCCCTCAAGCGCGGCGAGCCCGACAGCCCCCTGTTCTCGGTGAACCACTGGCTGGCCAGCTTCACCAAGCTGGTCTCCAGCGCCGAGGAGGTCAACGCCTACGACGTGCTCAAGCCGCGGATCGACGAGTGCGAGATCGAGCGGGACCGCACCCCCTCGATGATCGCGGTCAACTGGTACGACCGCGGAGACCTGTTCCGGGTGGTCAACGAGCTCAACGGCGTCGGGTAGCCACGCCGCGGGCGTCGGCCCGCGGATCCTGACAGGATTGTGCAGTGCGCGCCGTCTACCTGACCTCAGTCGAAGCTGCCAGCGGCAAGTCCGTCGTCGCCATCGGGCTGATGGAGACCCTGACCCGGCAGGTGACCCGGGTGGGGTTCTTCCGCCCGGTCATCCGGTTCAACGACCGGCTCGACAGCCAGATCGAGCTGATGCGCTCCCGCTACCGCCTGGACCAGACCTACGACGAGTCCTACGGGGTCACCGGTCGGGACACCCGCGACTTCGGCGGCGCCCATGTCGACCCGGCCCTGGTCTCCCGGATCCTCGAGCGGTTCCAGGCCCTGGCCTCCCGCTGCGACTTCGTGCTGGTCGAGGGGACGGACTACCAGGGCGCGTCCAAGGCCTTCCAGTTCGCCCTGAACGCCGAGATCGCCTCCAACCTCGGTGCCACGGCGTTGATCTGCCTCTCGTCGGCCGAGCACCGGCCCGATCAGGTGAACGCAGCCCTCAGCGCCGCCATCGACGGGCTGGCAGACCGGGGCGTGCCGACGATCGGGGCCTTCGTCAACCGGGTGCTGCCGGTGGACTCCCAGGCAATGGCCGACGCTGTCAAGGGCTCCTCGGTCCCGGTCTGGCTCCTGCCCGACACACCCTCACTGGGGTGGCCGACCATCCGCGAGATCGGGGCTGCGACGAATGCGCGGATGATCGCCGGCACCGAGGAGGATCTCGGTCGCGCCGTGCCCGATGTCAAGGTCGCCGCGATGAGCGTGCCCCGGCTGATGGACCGGCTGCGCGACGGAACCCTGGTCGTGACCCCCGGGGACCGTTCCGACGTGCAGATGGCCGCGTTCGCGACCCGGCAGTCCGATGCCATCCCGGCCGTCTCCGGGCTGCTGCTGACCGGGGGGCTGGCACCCGATCCGACGATCCTGAGGTTCGCCCAGGGGATCAAGGACAAGGCCCTGCCGATCCTGATCACCGACATGGACACCTTCGAGACCGCCGCGGCCATCGCCGGGCTGCATGCCGAGATCGCCCCCGAGGACGCCCTGAAGATCACTGATGCGCTGAGCCTGTTCGAGGAGAACGTCGACGAGGCGGAGCTCGAGGCACGGGTCGAGGTGACGCGCTCCACGACGATGACACCGATGATGTTCGAGCACCAGCTCATCGAGCGCGCCCGGTCCCAGCGCAAGCACATCGTCCTGCCCGAGGGGGACGACGACCGGATCCTGCAGGCCGCTGACCGGCTGCTGCGCCGCAACGTGGTGGACCTGACCATCCTGGGCCGTCCCGACGCCCTGGCAGACCGGGCACGGGTGCTGGGCCTGGACATCTCCGGGGCGACGATCATCGATCCGCAGACCGACCCGCTGCGCGAGCAGTTCACCGACGACCTGTTCGAGCTGCGCAGGGCCAAGGGCCTCGCGCGCGACGCTGCCTTCGACCTCGTGGCCGACGTGTCGTACTTCGGCACCATGATGGTCTGGAAGGGGCTGGCCGACGGGATGGTCTCCGGTGCCGCGCACACGACCGCCCACACGATCCGCCCGGCACTGCAGATCATCAAGACCTCACCGGGGGTCTCGATCGTGTCCAGCGTGTTCTTCATGGCCCTGGAGGACCACGTGCTCGTCTACGGCGACTGCGCGGTCAACCCCGACCCGGACGCGGCACAGCTGGCGGACATCGCGATCTCCTCGGCGCGCACGGCCGCAGGCTTCGGGATCGAGCCACGGATCGCCATGCTCAGCTACTCGACCGGGTCCTCCGGTTCCGGTGCGGAGGTCGAGAAGGTGCGCGCCGCGACGGAGATCGTGCGCCAGCGGGCTCCCGAGCTGCTCGTCGAGGGCCCCATCCAGTACGACGCGGCCGTCGATGTCTCGGTGGCGCGGTCCAAGCTCCCCGGATCCGAGGTCGCCGGTCGCGCGACGGTCTTCATCTTCCCCGACCTGAACACGGGCAACAACACCTACAAGGCCGTGCAGCGCTCGGCCAACGCGGTGGCGATCGGGCCGGTCCTGCAGGGCCTGCGCCTGCCGGTCAACGACCTGTCCCGGGGTGCCCTGGTCGAGGACATCATCAACACGGTGGTGATCACCGCCGTCCAGGCCCAGCAGGTGGCCGCGGCCTCGTCGAAGGTGGGTTCGCAATGATCGTCCTGGTCGTGAACGCCGGCTCGTCGTCGTTGAAGTACCAGCTCGTCGACACCGAGTCCGAGGTCGTCTGGGCCACGGGGCTCGTGGAGCGGATCGGCGAGGACGAGTCGCCCATCACGCACCGCACCCGCATCCGGGGGGGTGCCGACTCCGACCTCGTGGAGTCGAGCACCACGGCGACGATCGCCGACCACGCCGAGGCCTTCCGCGCGCTGACTGCCGCCTTCGAGCGCACGGGGGCCGTGGCCGAGGTCGGCGAGCTGGCCGGGGTCGGCCACCGCGCGGTCCAGGGCGCCGACCAGTTCAGCGAGCCGACGGTCGTGACCGCCGAGGTCATCGACGTCATCCGCGAGCTGATCCCGCTCGCGCCGCTGCACAACCCGGCGACGGTCGCGGGCCTCGAGTCCGCGATGGCCGCCTTCCCGGACGTCCCGCACGTCGCCGTCTTCGACACGGCCTTCCACTCCACGATCCCGGCGGCGGCCTACACCTACGCCATCGACCAGAGGGTCGCCCGGGCGAACAAGATCCGTCGGTACGGCTTCCACGGCACCTCGCACAAGTACGTCACGGCCAAGGCTGCCGAGGTCCTGGGCAAGCCCGTGGACTCGGTCGACCTCGTGACCCTGCACCTGGGCAACGGGGCCTCGGCCTGCGCGGTCCGGGGTGGGCGCAGCGTCGAGACGTCCATGGGGCTCACGCCCCTCGAGGGCCTGGTCATGGGCACCCGGTCCGGCGACATCGACCCGGCCCTGGTGTTCCACCTCATGTCGACCGCGGGGATGTCCACCGCTGAGGTCGACACGATGCTCAACAAGCACAGCGGCCTGATGGGCCTGTGCGGGCAGAACGACCTGCGCGAGGTCCACCGGCTGGCCGCAGCGGGCAATGCGGACGCCGAGCTGGCCCTGGCCGTCTACGTCCACCGCATCCGCAAGTACCTGGGCGCCTACCTGGCGGTCATCGGGCGAGCGG
The DNA here is from genome assembly GCA_963774745.1 of uncultured Actinomycetes bacterium. Lineage (GTDB taxonomy): Bacteria > Actinomycetota > Actinomycetes > S36-B12 > CAIYMF01 > Prado023. The sequence goes on from CAVZGE010000003.1 coordinate 705,876, forward strand.
ACGCCATCGTGTTCACCGCCGGCGTGGGGGAGAACGACCCCGAGATCCGCCGCCGGGTGATCGCCGGGCTGGAGATGATCGGCGTGGCCATCGACACCGAGCGCAACGCCACGGTGCGGGGCAGCTCCGTGCCGGTCGACCTGTCGTTCCGCGGCGCCCCGATCAGGGTGCTGGTCGTACCGACGAACGAGGAGCTGGAGATCGCACGGCAGACCGCCGCTGCAGTCGCGGGGTAGGCGCGCCAACCGCGTGTGACGCGATTGCGACGCAAGTGGGAGATGCCTTCCATGTACACGCCCATGGCCCGCACGTCACCCTTGGGCCACAGGCGGAAGGAGCCCACGATGACGGCCATCACCCCCGAGACGCTGGACGGAACGTTCCTGCATGTCACCAGCTTCTCCAGCGTTCAGTCCCGGCTCATCCGCCTGCTCGAGGACCATCGGGGAGTTGCGTCGTGGTGGGTCGAGGTGGCCCGCCAGCTCGACGACCTGGCCGATGCCGTTCGCCGCGAACCGGGCGACCTCGTCGACGCCGAGGGATTCACCGAGCAGCTCCGCGACGACGCCCCCCACCTGATGAGCCGCTGGATGCGGCTGTCCACGGAGCGCGACGGGCTCTACGACGAGGTCGCGCACGTGCGCCTGCAGGTGGGACGGGACGCGGGCGACCCGTCAGCCGTGGACACCGTCACGCGCTCGATCCGCGACCTCCTCACCCGGGCACGCCGGTTCCAGGAGCGGACCACGGAGGTGCTCCTCGACGCCTACGAGCGGGACCTGGGCGGGGAGTAGCGGCTTCGGCCCGTGCTTGTCAGCGCAGGCCGTGCTTGTCCACAGCGCTGTCGATCAGCTTCTGGAACGCCTGGCGCCCTGACGCCGAGAGGTGGACCCGGTCGCCGACGAACCACTCGGGATGTCCCTCGCTGTGCGCGTACCAGTCGATGATCCGGACCCGCTTGGACGAGTAGCTCGCGTCGCACGACCCGAGGGTGCGCAGGTTGCCCGCCTCCCAGCTGCGGGGGACGCGTGCGGTCACGAGGAAGACGCGACGGTACTTCCCGGCGGTGTCGATCACCGACCGGCAGGCACCCAGCGACACCGTGCCGTTCGTGCCGAGCTCGACGACGAGGTTCCGCGGCAGTGCGGAGCCGAAGCTGCGCACGATGCCAGGGGCCGTGCTGAACTGCCGACCGACCTTGGCATGCACCCGGAAGCCCTGCGCGCTCATCCAGGGGGTCACGCTGACCATGAGTGAGTCGCCGACGGCCAGCCGGCCGCGAGGGCCCGCCGCCTTGGGCACGCTGGCCGCAACACTCACCTGCTCGACTGCGACGGCTGGCTGCTCCACGGCCTGGTCGACGACCTGGTCGACGGGGGCGACGACGACAGCGGCCGTCGGCTCGGGGGAGGGGGTTGTGACCGCATCGTCGGCCACGGCCTGGGGTGGCAGAAGCAGGCCGCCGGTCAGGAGCGCCCCCGTGAGGACCACCCCGAAGCGCACGCTACGTTCACCCCTGGTCACGCTGCGCAGTCTGCCATCTGCGACACGCGGAGTAAAGACGGCGAGGTCCCACACTTCCTGCCCGATGTGCAGTAATGTTCGCGCGCCCCGGTCAGAGGAAGCACTTGTGCAGTCCGAGACGATCGTCAGGCAGTTGCGCAACCCGGCCTCGGCCGCCGTCGCGGGCATCATCTTCGCGCTGATCCTGATCGTGGTCCTCGTGCAGCTGCACGCCTCCGTGCCAGCGGGGCGACCGTCCACGGACTGGCTGACCGACCCGGACCGACGGCAGGGCGTGCAGATGGCCGTGGGCCTCATCCCGTTCGCGGGGATCGCCTTCCTGTGGTTCATCGGCGTGATCCGGACCCGGCTCGGCGATCGTGAGGACAAGCTGTTCGCGACCGTGTTCCTCGGCTCGGGCCTGCTCTTCGTCGCGCTGCTGTTCCTGGCCGGCGCGATCCTGGCCACCCTCCTCACGCTGTACGCACGCGGCGTCCCCGTCGCGGCGGACTCCATGCTCCTGCTGATGGTGTTCACGAAGTCCCTGATGGGGATGTTCGGCGCCCGGATGGCTGCGGTGTTCACCATCTCGGTCTCGTCCGTCGGCCTGCGGACCGGGCTGCTCCCACGATGGCTGGTCCTGCTGGGCTACCTGACCGGGCTGATCCTGCTGCTGACACCGCCACTGTCGAACTGGAGCCAGCTGCTGTTCCCGACCTGGGTGCTGCTGTTCAGCGGGTACCTCCTGGTGGCCTCGCGCCACCTGCCCGCGAGGACGTGACCTACGCCGAGCTGCTCAGGCGGGCGGGTCGCAGGTCCACATCACGCACGTCGACACCAGCACGGTCCCACATGTGCTGCTCGACCAGGTCGCGGACGTCGATCGCGCCGAGCTCCGCGTCGCCCAGCACGGCATCGAGGCGGGCATAGAGGTCACCCAGTGGAGCGCTGGTGATCACCGACGTGATCGCCGACCGCGGCCGATCGGGCAGCTGGTCCAGCACGCGATCACGGACCTCCCGGATGGCCGCCGACTCGCCCTCGGCAGTCACCAGCGCCGTCAACCAGATCGTGCCCCGGGCGGAGGTGCGCAGGATCTCCATGCCGGGCAGGCAGATCCGCCGGGCCAGGTCCTCGACGTCGATACCCCTCGAATCGACCTCGAGGACCATGTCCACGACGAAGTCGTCCATGTGGTCCACGGTGTGTCCCATCTCGACCTCCCGGTGCCGTGCAGGTGACCTCATGGTGGCGGGAATCCGGCTCGGGACGGTGAAGGCGCGCCGATGCGCCGGCGGGACTGCCCACGAGCCATCGCGGTCCCAGCAGGAGTGGGGGCGCTGTTAGGGTCACCGGCATGCGCTGGCTCCTGCCCGAGACACCCGTGTCGGGTGACCTTGCAGAGGCCTACGACTGGCCCTCGGCGACCTGGGTGCGGGCCTGCATGGTGATGGCCCTGGATGGGAGCATCGCCGGGCCGGACGGCCTGTCCGGGTCCATCTCCGCACCCGTCGATCGGTCGGTGCTCGCGGCCATCCGGCGCTACGCCGACGCGTACCTCGTCGGTGCCGGGACGGTCCGCGCGGAGCACTACGGCGCCGTTCGCGCCCGGCCCGAGGCGATCGAGCGACGCATCGCCGACGGGCAGTCCCCGGCACCGACCCTGGCGATCGTGTCGGCGACCTGCCAGTTCGACTGGGACGATGCCGCGTTCACGGACTCGGACAACCGGCCGCTGCTGCTGACCGTGGAGCGCAGCGACCCCGCTCTGCGTGCGGCGGCCGCACAGTGGTGCGACGTGCTCGTCGTGGGGGAGCAGCACGTCGAACCCCGTGCTGCCGTCGATGCCCTCGCCGCGCGGGGACTGACCCGGGTGACGTGCGAGGGGGGCGACCGGCTCCTGGCCCAGATGGTGCGGGCACAGGTCCTCGACGAGGTCGACCTGACCCTGGCGCCGGTCGTGGTGGCCGCCGAACGCCCCGCGCGGCCCGGGCCCGCCGTGCTGACGGGCATGCGCCTGCACCAGCTGCTCGAGGACGACGGCTACCTGTTCGCCCGATACCTGCGTGACGAGCGCGAGCCGAGAATCGATCACCCGGACGGCCCCCCGTAGGATGCGGGGGTGCAGAGCCCTTCGACGGCAGCCAGAGTGTTGGAGCCCGCTGAGGAGGACTCGCCACCGAGCGGCCCGTACGCCACCGTGGTTCACATCTTCTGCCTTGACGGTCGCTACGAGACACATCCCGACGACGAGCCCTTCGGCCTCAGTGGGCGTTTCGCGGTCCACGACAATCGAATTGCCCGGATCTTCCTGGCCAGACGGCCCATCGTGGTTGATCCGATGCGCGACGGCCCGCTACTGCTCCGAGTGCGACCTGGGAGTGCAACGCTTCCCCCGCGTGCGGTTGCAGCCGGTGTCCCACCCTGCAATGACGGGTTCACGTGGGCCGTGAGTCGACTCGACGTGGTGTCGACCACTGACGGATTGGCCCAGATGCAGATCACCACGCAGCACCCGAGCCACGACGACCTGGCGCAGTCCCTGGGGAACATCTGCCAGGATCGCCTCGCCCTCGAGATCCGGTCGAGCGATGGGGCGGCCTGGATCCCGCTTGGCCGACTCGTCCGCGAACAGGTCGGCACGACGCTGTCGGGTCACGTGACAGACGTCCACCAGCAGGTCATCCTCCACGGCACGCCCGCTGACCACGTGGTGGACGAGCACGGGGTGACCGACTTCGCGCGTACCCTCCTGGCACGGGAGATCGGGCAGCATCTGCCGTTTCGGCCAGGCTCGGGCGACATCATCACGCCGTCGGGCATGAACCGCATGTTCGATGAGGCGTGCGTCCACTCCCGGGGCGTCTCCGTGCTCGTCGGCCAGGAGCCATCGATCGCCTCCGCCGCGCTGACCCTCGAGACGATCATGCTCATGGGGCTCGCTCGAGTCCGCAGCACCCGGACCGAGCTCGACGCCGTGCTGGGTGAACTCCGGACGAGTGGGAGCAGCGCGTCGGCATCGACGAGCACGGCCCTACGCCTGAGCGAGCAGGTGCGTCGTCTGCGGCTCAACCTCGCCCGTGACGCCACCGTCTACCTCCACGGCGACCAACTCCCCGAGGTCGCGCTCGATGACCTTCGCCGGGGTGTGTCACGGTCCTTGGGACTCGACGACCTCTTCATGAGCACGTCGGCCCTCGTGGACCGGCTCTCCGAGGTTGCCGAGGGGATCCGACGTGAGGTCGAGATGAACGCCGGTGAGCAGCGATCCGCGCGCCACGTCCTGTGGGGGTCGACCGTGGCAGTCCTCACCGGGTTGACCCTGCCGATCGCGTTGCTGATCGGCTTCTTCGGGATGAGTGCCGCGGAGGTGGACCCTGCGGTGTCCGTGTTCCAGATGAGTCGCTACTGGCCTGTCTGGTCGGCGACGCTGGCCCTGCTGTGCGCCCTGTTGCTGACCGGGCTCATGCTCCAGCGCAGGGCCCGGATCCCGAAGCGACGACCGCTGGTCTCCGCTCACAGAGCAGGACCGGAGGGAGATCGGCGCCGGGAGAACACCCTCGCCGCCGTGGCCCACTCGATCGCCGTGGGTGCCGAACTCGTGGAGATCGACGTCTACGAGGAAGGGGGCGAGTTCCTCCTGACCCACGCGACCGAGTACGAGCAGGAGCCTCCTCGCCTGGAACAGGTGTTCCGGCTGCTGTCCGGGCACGCAATCGCTCACCTCGACCTCAAGTTCACGGTGGGCAGTCCGGAGTCCCCAGATCTGGTCACGGCGCTCGCCCAGCTGGCCTTCGAGGAGCTGGGAGCACGAGGCTTCCTGGTGACCACGGCCGATGACGCCACGGCTGCCTGCCTGACGCGTTGGCGCAGTGAGGATCCCCGGCGACACCCGGTCATGGTGGGTCTGTCCCTTGGCTGGGACACACGAGGAATGTCGACATGGCGGCACCTTCGGCATCGTCGGAGTGAGTACTGGCCCGGGGCACGCTTCCGGTCGACAGGGGCAGACCTCGTCGTGGCGTGGCTGCCCCTCGCGCGGCGGCGGCTCATCCGTTGGTCAGCCCGCAAGGGGATGCCCATCCTCGTGTGGACCCCGGACAGCGACAGCGAACTGTCCGCGACCCTTTCCGATCCCCGGATATGGGCGATCACGACCAACTATCCGAGCAGGGCCCTGGCAATCCGCTCGGAGCTGTGACCGCGTTCCACCGAGTCAGGTGACGCGACCGCCGTTCCAGGGACCGGGCGTCGATGACGTCCCTGGCATGCGGCAGCATCACCACATGAGCCAGGGCCGCACACCACCCTCCGATCCGGTCGTTGACAGGGATCCCACACGCGATGCGGCCCCCTGGCTCGACGATGCGCCCCTCATGCAGGCGTGGCGCCGCTTCGTCGCCTCCGATCCGGCGCCGTTCACCATCCCGGGCCACAAGCGTCGCGCCGGTTGCCTGCACCCGGACCTCGGGCGCCTGCTGGACGCCGATGTGCCGCTGTACGGCGGGCTCGACACCGTCAAGCTGACCGGGGCGGCCCTGGCTCGGGCCGAGCGACTGGCTGCCGACCTGTGGGGGGCGCACTGGTGCCGGTTCTCGACCGGTGGATCCACCCACGCGAACCAGGTGCTGTGCCTGGCTATCGGGCGACCCGGGGACGTGGTGCTGGTCGCCCGCAACGCCCATCGCAGCGTGCTCTCGGGGCTCGTGCTCGCGGGCCTGCGGCCGGCGTGGATGCCGGTCCGGGCCGACCCGGTCACCGGCGCCCCCCTCGGCCTGGACGCCCGCACCGTCCGGAAGGCGCTCGCCGAGCACCCCGGGGCGGTGGCCCTGCTGTGCACGGACCCCAGCTACCAGGGCACGCTCAGCGACCTCCCGGCCATCACGACCGCGGCCCACGAGCACGGAATCCCGGTCCTGGTCGATCAGGCGTGGGGGGCGCACCTCGGTCACGCGCCCGGATACCCACGGCACGCCCTCCAGTCCGGGGCGGATGCGATGGTCACCAGCGCGCACAAGATGCTGCCCGCGTTCAGCCAGGCCTCGCTGGTCCTGGCGCGAACCGAGCGGATCGACCCCGACCGGCTCGAGCGCGCCTTCGAGGCCACGCACACGACCAGCCCGTCAGGGGCCATCCTGGCCAGCATCGATGCCTCCCGGGCACTCCTGGGAAGCCCCCAGGGGCGGGCCGCCCTCGAATCGATCGCCGGCGTGGCTGCCGGTGCGCGCGGCCGGCTGCGCGCGGCCGGGTTGGTCGTCCCCGGACCTGGGGACCACCCGGAGGGACGGTTCGACCCCGCGAAGCTGGTCGTGCACTTCGCCGCGGCCGGTCGCAGCGGCCTCGACGCCGAGCGGGAGCTCCGCACCCGGGGCGTCCCCGTCGAGATGGCCGACCGCGACACCCTGGTCGCGCAGGTCGGGCTCACCGACGACCTCGTGACGATGGACCGGCTGGTCGAGGGGATCCTCGCGTCCCTCACCGGGCCCCCCGGAGCACCTCGGAGCATGGTCGTGCCGACGGCCGACCTCCCGCCGGCCCCGCTGTCGCCCCGCGAGGCCTTCTTCGCCGCGTACGAGGTGGTGGCCCACGAGGACGCGGTCGGGCGGATCAGCGCCGAGGTGATGGCCCCGTACCCTCCCGGCGTGCCCGTGCTCGTGCCCGGGGAGCTGATCACGGCCGGGACGCTCGCCGCGCTGGATGCGTCGGTGCACGGCGGCAACCGGATCGCCTACGCCGCCGACCCCACGCTCGCGACCCTGCAGGTCGTCGCTGGCTGAGCCTGCCTGCCCGCGGGCCGGAGATGATCCCGCTGCTCAGGCCTCGACGGGCCGCGGGGGATCCCGCTGCTCAGGCCTCGACCTGCGCGGGGGTGCGGGTCGCCCAGTAGGCACCCAGCAGCACGAGCGGGAATCCGAGGACCATGCCCCAGGTGAGCGGCTCGCCCAGCACGAGGATCCCGAGGCCGATGGCCACCGCCGGGTTGATGAAGGTGATGACGGTGGCACGCACCGGTCCGGCCAGGGCGATCAGCCGGAAGAACAGCACGAAGGCCAGCGCCGTGCACACGACGCCGAGCACCGCCACCGACGCGAGCACGTCCGCCGAGACTCCACCGCCGGAGAAGCCGGCCACGGTCCACGGCAGGTAGATGGCGGCCACGACAGCCACCGAGACCGCGATCACGCCGATCGACGGGACGGCGGCCAGCACGGTGTTGGCGATCACCGGTGCCGCCGCGTAGCCGACTGCGACGAGGAGCAGCTCGACGACCGAGAGCACATCCACCCGCCCGGACAGCGAGTCGATCCCCACGAGGCAGGCGACCCCCAGGATCCCGACCCCGAGTCCACGCAGCCGGACGGGCGCGAAGGCGTGCGGATCACCACGCAGTCGCGCGATCAGCACGCCGACCAGCGGCACCGTGGCGAGCATGAGCCCCGCGAACCCGCTGGTCACCCGGATCTCGGCATGCCCGAGGAGCAGCCAGGGCCCGGCCATCTCCAGCAGTCCGAAGGCAACAACCCACTTCCACATCCGCAGCGCGGGCCGCAGGGCGCCCTGGTGCGCGGCGAGGGGAAGCAGGATGGCGGCGGCCAGCAGGGTCCGGGACCCGGCGACCGCGGCCGGGCTGAGCTCGGCGACCGCGACCTTGATCAGCAGGTAGGGGATGCCCCAGATGACCGACATCGCGGCGAAGAGCAGCCAGGCCTGCCGGGTCATGTGCGCCGGAGCGGCGAGGGAGGTCGAGCCCACCGCGTCAGCCTAGGGGCGCGACGATGTACCGGTGGGGTCCGATCCCGGGCTTGATCCACTCCTCCCCGAGCACCGTCCATCCTGCGGTCCGGTAGAAGTCCAGGGCTGAGCAGCGAGCCTCTGCCCACAGCGAAGCAGCCCCCGCATCTGCGGCGAGCATGATCGCCCGGTCCAGGACCGCGCGACCGACCCCCGCGCCGCGCTCGGCCTCCACGACCACCATGCCCCGCAGCCGCCAGGCGGGATCCCGGACCACGCCCGGTCCCGGCCACCGCTCGGGCAGCACCGTGGCTGCCCCGATCACGACGCCGTTTCGCAGCGCCGCCGCGTGCAGCGCACCTGCGGGGGGCGGCTGGTCACCGGGCAGCGGGCCGTTCGGGCGCAGGACGGCCAGCTGCAGGGGCCGCACCTCGGCCAGTTCCGCGACGCGCACGACCAGCTCCACGGGCCCAGCGTAGGCATGTCGGTGCAGTCAGGGGTACGCTGGATCGGCAGATGGCCTTGGATGAAGAACGACCCCCGCCTGCGTCGTCGCAGGTCAGGGGCCGTTCTATGGTGTCCGAGGGGGGACTTGAACCCCCATGCCCCTGAGGGCACTAGCACCTCAAGCTAGCGCGTCTGCCTATTCCGCCACCCGGACGAGGTGATCCTGCGAACGTCCGCAGGAGCCCTCAGAGGATAGCAAGCATCAGCGACCGACCACCAATCGCCGCTCGACCGGTGGTCCGCTCACGGGTTGCCCGGATCAGGGCAGCCGGCCCCCGAATGCCATGGCCAGCCGGATGAGCCGGTCCTGCCCGCCGGAGAACTCCGCGAGCACCGCCTCGGACGTGGCTTCCTCCGGTGTCAGCCAGGCGAGGTCGATCGCGGACTGGGTCGGCTCGCAGTCGCCGTCAACGGGCACGACGTAGGCCAGCGCCACCGCGTGCTGGCGCGGGTCGTGGAAGCCGGTGACCGTCGGATCCGGGAAGTACTCCACCACGGTGAACGGGGAGATGGAGACCGGCAGGCGCGGCAGCGCCATCGGCCCGAGGTCCTTCTCCAGGTGGCGGATGAGGGCGTCGCGAATGCGCTCCTTGTACAGGACCCGCCCTGCCACGACCGCGCGCGAGAGGGTGCCGTCCGGTCGTGCGCGGAGCAGCAGCCCGACCGAGGTGATCCGGCCGGCAGCATCCACGCGGACCGGCACCGCCTCGACGTACAGGATCGGCAGCGTGCCGCGGGCGGCCGACAGCTCCTCGTCGCTGAGCCAGGGGGACACGACACCGAGGGTCTCACTCATGGTGCAGATTCTGCATGGTGCCCGGCGTCGGCGCGCGACCCGAACCTCGTGCCGACAGGGCAGGATGGGCCCGTGGCCGATCTGCGAGACCCTGCCCTGACCTCCGTGCCGGACGCCGAGGCCGATGTCGTCACGCTCCTGCGCGACCTCATCCGGATCGACACCACCAACGCGGGCGACCGACCGGAGACGATCGGCGAGATCGCGGCCGCTGAGTACGCCGAGGCGGCGCTGCGGGCGGCGGGATTCGACCCGGAGCCGTACTGCACCACCTCGGCCCGGCGCGCTGGTCTCGTCGTGCGCATCCCCGGCACGGAGCCGGATGCCGCCCAGCGGGCGATGCTCCTGCACGGGCATCTCGACGTGGTCGCCGCGCACGCCTCGGACTGGACGCACCCCCCGTTCGCCGCCGAGATCGCCACCGACCCGGAATCCGGGCTGGACATGGTCTGGGGCCGCGGGGCGGTCGACATGAAGGACATGGTCGCGATGATCCTGGCCGTGGCCCGGCACTGGGGCCGTACAGGCATCCGGCCGCGGCGTGACGTCGTGCTCCTGCTGCTGCCCGATGAGGAGGCCGGAGGGGCGCATGGGTCGCACTGGCTCGTCGACAACCGGCCGGACATCTTCACCGGCGTGACCGAGGCCGTCGGTGAGGTGGGCGGCTTCTCGATGACCGTGCGCGACGACCTGCGCCTGTACCTGGTCCAGACCGCCGAGAAGGGCATCGGCTGGCTGCGCCTGCACGCTGCCGGGCGCGCGGGCCACGGGTCGATGCTCAACGACGACAACGCCGTCACGGCGCTGTGCCAGGCCGTGAGCCGGCTGGGGGAGCACCGGTTCCCGGTGCGGGTCACCGCCACCACGCGCGCGTTCGTCGCCGAGCTCTCCGATGCCCTCGGGGTCGACCTCGACCCGTACGACACCGAGCAGCTCATCCGGGCATTGGGACCGCTGGCCCGGATCGTGGGGGCGACCCTGAGCAACACGGTCAACCCCACCATGCTCGACGCCGGCGCCAAGGTGAACGTCATCCCCGGCGAGGCGACGGCACACGTCGACGCCCGGTTCCTTCCCGGCCTCGAGGACGAGATGCTGGCCACCATCGACGAGCTGCTCGGCGACCGGGTGACCCGCGAGTTCGTCACCCGCGACATCGCGCTGGAGACGTCCTTCGACGGTCCGTCGATCGATGCGATGGCCGCCGCGCTGCGCGCCGAGGACCCGTTCGCACGCGCCGTGCCCTACACGCTGTCGGGGGGCACCGACGCCAAGGCATTCTCGACGCTGGGCATCCGCTGCTACGGCTTCGCGCCGCTGCAGCTGCCGCCCACGCTGGATTTCGGCGCCCTGTTCCACGGCGTCGACGAGCGCGTCCCGATCGACGGACTGCAATTCGGGGTGCGGGTGCTCGACCGGTTCCTGCGCGCGGTGTGATCCGGCAGGATCAGCACCCTGCCGGATCCGCACCCGGCAGGATCAGCACCCGGCGATCCGCGCCCATGTGGGCCCCGCCGGTCGCGCTCAGCCCAGCCGGGGAGCGGCAGTCTCTCGGACGGTGAAGCCCGCGGGGGTGCGCCAGCTCCACCCAGTGATGGCGGCTTCCGCTGGCCCTTCCGGTCCCCCGGGAGGGGGGCCGTTCTCCGGGGGAGTCCCCTGACGGTGCCGAATCGGATCAACCGGCCGGCCGATGGGTTCCAGCGACCAGCCCGCGTGGGTCTTCAGCACATGGTGGCGCCTGCACAACGGTCCGAGATTCGCCATCGAGGTCGAGCCCCGTGGCCAGGGGATCATGTGATCGAGGTCACACCACTCGGCGGCACGCCGGCACCCGGGCATCCGGCAGTGCGGCTCACGGGCACGCACGAGCCGGGCCAGGCCCTCACTGGGGACATAGGAGCGTGACCCGGTGGCGACCACCGATCCGGAGGCATCGGTGATCCAGGCACGCCACACGCCGTCAGCAGCCAGGGCGCGGGCAGCCTCCGCGGGGATCGGCCCGAGCCCCGGCACCTCCGCGGGGTCGTCAGCGAGTCCGAGGAGGGTCGCCAGCGAGACGACCACGTTGATCTCCGGGCGCGCGCCGGGCCGAACGCCGACCCCTGAATCCATGGGACGCCCGACAGCATCACCCCCGCGATTACCGGCGCCGGCCCCTGCATCCGCCGGGCCCGAGTTCGCCGCGTCCGGGCAACCCACCCCGACTGACCCGTGTCCGGGCCGCACCCCCTCGGCCTGGCCAAGCAGCAGATCCACGAGGACGTCGGCCCGTACCTGATCGCGGGAGCGCTCGGGATCCTCGACGCCCCGGGCGATCGCGCTCAGGCGGCGGTGGATCCGAAGGGCGCTCGTGGCGTCGATCAGCGCGTGCAGGACGGCCATCCCATGGCGGTCCTCGAACACCTGGACCCGGCGATCCGAGCGTGCGCGTTCGCGAAGGGACTGCTCCTCCTCGGGGCCGAACTGCAATCGCACCACCCGTGCCGCGCGCCCCACCTCCGCCGAGGTCCACGGCCGCCGCCCGGAGGTGAGCCGTGTGCGGATCCGCTGGACCACCTCGGCGACGATCCTGCGGGCGAGATCCTCGGGCAGCCCTGCCACCTCGCGCACGACGAGCCGGGCACCCCACGCCGAGATCGCTGCGGAGGCCACCAACGCCGACAGGTCCGGATGGGCCACCAGCTCACGGGCCGCTGTGATCCGGTTGCCCATCGACAGCGGCGAGACCCGCAGCGCCAGGGCCAGTTCCTCCTGCGCGGGCTCACTCACACGTGGCGCGGGCGGCGGCGGGCAGAAGGCCACCTCGTCTGCGCCAGCCGCGGTCACCAGCGCCGCGGCAGAGCCCGCCGCAACCCACGCTGCGCATGCCTCCCAGGCTGCGGCAACCACCACCTGGCACGCGCACGGCCACCCGGGCGCATGGCCAGGACTCGGCCACCCGGGCGGCGCCTCGCCCGCGTGCGACTGCGAACAGGGCCCGGGGCTCGAGGCCTCCACCAGCGCTGCGGCCAGTCCCGGCCCGGGCGGGAACCACATCAGCCCGCGAACCTCATCCCGCAGGGGTGTGTCCCACCACTCCGGGCCGGTCCAATCGGGCCGCTCATCGAGCCACCAGGCGCGCAGCAGCTGCTCGAACTCGGCTTCGAGGACACCCGGCTCGTCAGCTGCGTGCGCCACGACCGCCGCACGCAGCGCAGTCCGGAGCCCAGGAGCGGCTGATCCGCTCATGCGCACCCGAGCACCCACCCACGACGGCACGACCGGCGCGTTCCCATGAGCGCGCGATTCATCGCGGGGAGCGGGATCCGACTGTTCGAACACATGTTCGATCCTATCAGATCACCGCACGGCCGACCCCACGCCACCACAGCCTGTGGACACGAAATCGGCGGTCCTGCTCACCAGTCCGTGTGCCCGTCACCCGTCCGCGCCCGTCACCCGTCTGGGTCCGCGGCCGATCAGCGTCAGGCGCAACCACGGGGCAGCCCACGCACACTCGACCTCAGGCCGACACCTCGTCCAGCGCCGCCCGGATCTCCTCGGGAAGGGTCAGCTCCTCGGCCCGCAGCGCGCCACGAAGCTGCGCCGCCGTCCGCGACCCGAGCAGCACGGACGCCACCCCGGGACGGTCACGCACCCACGAGACAGCGACCTCCACGGGCGCCACGCCCAGGCCCTCGGCAGCGGTGCACACGGCGTCGACGACGCGCCGGTGCGGCACGTCGAGGTACTCCCGGACGAACCCGCCCAGGTGCGGGGAGGCCCCACGGGAGTCCGCGGGGGTGCCGTGCCGGTACTTGCCGGTGAGGACACCGCGGCCGATCGGCGACCAGGCCAGCAGTCCCGACCCCACCGCACCGGCTGCGCCCAGCACGTCGTCCTCACCGTCGCGGGCCAGCAGCGAGTACTCGACCTCGTTGGCCACCAGGGCCATGCCGTGGCGGTGCTCGGCTGTCGTGGCTGCAAGCGTCAGCTGCCAGGGCGCATAGTTCGAGACCCCGACGTAGCGAGCCTTCCCGGAGTCCTGAGCCGCGGCCATCGCCGACAGGGTCTCCTCGATCGGCGTGGCAGAGTCCCAGCCGTGGACGAGCCACAGGTCGACGTAGTCGGTTCCCAGCCGCTCCAGCGAGCCGTCGAGAGCCCGCAGCAGGTGCCGCCGGGAGGTGTCGAACCGCCGTTCGGGGGTGCGTCGTCCGCCGGCCTTGGTGACGATCACGACGTCGTCACGGACCCCGGCCTCAGCCACGATCGACCCCAGGAGCTCCTCAGCCGCGCCGGAGGCGTAGACGTCGGCGGTGTCGAACAGGGTTCCGCCGGCCTCCATGAACAGCGCGAACTGGTCGCGGGCCTCGTACTCGTCGGTGTCGCGACCCCAGGTCATCGTCCCAAGACCCGTGCGGCTGACCTGTAGCCCGCTGCGTCCGACCGCCCTGCTCTCCATGGCGCGCCACGTTATCGGGTGGGGGAGCGGCCCGCGGTGAGCGACTAGGCTCGGCGCGGCGCGGCGCGAGGGCATGCCGGCCACGAGGAGGAGCACGTGCAGACGCTCGCACCGCTGGCAGCGGTCTCGGCGGACGCCGCAACGACGGACCCGATCACCTGGGCCCAGGCCGTGATCCTCGGCGTCCTGCAGGGGCTCACGGAGTTCCTGCCGATCTCCAGCAGCGCGCACCTGCTGATCTTCTCCCAGCTCTTCGGCTGGACCGATCCGGGCGCGGCGTTCACCGCGGTCACCCAGATCGGCACCGAGACGGCCGTCGTCCTGTACTTCGCCAAGGACATCTGGCGGATCCTGCGGGCCTGGTTCGGCCAGTTCGCCCACCCCGAGACCCGGGGCGACCCGGACGTCCGCATGGGCTGGCTGGTGATCATCGGCACCCTGCCGATCGGCCTGCTGGGGTTCGTGTTCTCCGACCAGATCGAGACGGTCGCGCGCAACCTCTACCTCGTGGCCTTCACGCTGATCATCTTCGGCATCCTCCTCGGCATCGCCGACCGCACCGCCCGGTCGATCCACCAACTGGGGGAGCTCACCGTCCGCGACGGGATCATCTACGGGTTCTGCCAGGCCCTGGCACTGATCCCGGGCGTCTCCCGGTCGGGGGCGACCATCACCGCGGGCCTGTTCATGGGGTACACCCGGGAAGCGGCCACCCGGTACGCCTTCCTCCTGGCGATCCCCGCCGTGCTCGCCTCGGGCTTCTACCAGGCCCTGGACATCGGCTCGGACCCGGCGGTGGCCTGGGGGCCGACGATCCTGGCGACGGTGATCGCGTTCGTGATCGGCTACGCCGTGATCGCCTGGTTGATCAGGTACGTGTCCACCAACTCCTACATGCCGTTCGTGATCTACCGGATCGGGCTCGGCACCCTGGTCCTGGTCCTGCTCGCCACCGGCGTGCTCACCAGCGCGTGACCGCCGGAACCCACGCCCCGGACGCCGGCCTCACAGCCAGTTGGACCGCTTGAACGCCCGGAACATCAGCCCCAGGATCGTGGCCATCACCAGCAGCACTCCCGGATACCCGTAGTACCAGTTCAGCTCCGGCATGTTCTCGAAGTTCATCCCGTAGATCCCGGCAATGGCCGTGGGGACGGCCAGGAGCGCTGCGTAGGCGGCCATCTTGCGCATGTCGGTGTTCTGCTGCAGGCCCAGGCGGGCGTTCGACGCCTGCAGCATCGTCACCAGCAGGCTCTCGTAGGACTCGACGGCGTCGTTGACCCGCAGCAGGTGGTCCCCGAGGTCGTGGAAGTGCGTGCGCATCCCGTCGGGGATGTTGGGCATCCGACCCTCCACGAGTCGCTGCGCGTGGGCCACGAGCGGGGAGACCGCCCGACGCAGCTCGAGGTTCTCGCGCTTGAGCAGGTAGATCGTCTCGCTGTCGTCGGTGACCGCGGGCGAGAAGACGTGCTCCTCGATGGTGTCGAGGTCCCGGCCGATCTCGTCAGCCGCCTCGAGGTACCCGTCGACGATTGCATCGGCGATGGCGTGGACGGCTGAGAGCGGCCCCAGGGTCAGCTCGTCGGGTCTGCCGGTGGTGTCCTGCCGGACCTGGCCGAGGGATCCGACCGGCCCCAGTCGCACCGTCACCACGTAGGAGGGCCCGACCATGACCGCGATCTGGCCGGTCTCGATGGCCGAGGTGGGCTCGTCGTAGATGACCACCTTGAACACGATCAGTGCACCGTTGCCCTCGGCGAACTCGGCCTTGGCCCGCTGCCGGGGGTTGAGCGCATCGGCGATCCAGAGCCCCGGGATGTCGAACACTCCGGCGAGGGCGTCGAGCTCCTTGCGCGTCGGCGACGCCAGTGCGATCCACACGAAGTCCGACGGGTCGGCGGTTGCCCGTTCGAACATGGCCCGGACCAGGGACACCGCATCGGGGGTGAGCGTGCCCGAGGAGCGGATGACCTGCGACTGTGCCGCATCCACCTCGACGCCGCCGCAGTAGCGGCCCATTCCCACGATCACATCGGCATGATGGCACCCTGGGTCGGCGCATCGCTACGCTGCGGGACCATGACCACCGTCCTGCTCGTCCGCCACGGCCGGACCTCGGCGAACGCCACCGGGGTCCTGGCCGGCCGCGCGCCCGGGGTCGTCCTCGACGCGCAGGGGCGCCGCCAGGCCCGGACGCTGGGCACGCGGTTGCGCCCCGTCCCCCTGTCGGCGGTGGTGCACTCGCCGCTGGAGCGCTGCGTCCAGACTGCCGACGGCCTGCTGGCCAACCGCCCCGACGTCGAGCGCCATGCCGACGACCGGCTGACCGAGTGCGACTACGGCGACTGGACCGGCAGGGCCCTGGCCGAGCTGGCTGCCGAGCCCCTCTGGCCGGTCATCCAGGACACTCCCTCGGCGGTGACCTTCCCGGGAGGGGAGTCCATGCTCGCGATGGCCCAGCGGGCGACTGCGGCGGTCTCGGACTGGGTCGGGGCGCACCCCGATGGCGTTCTCGCCGTGGTCTCGCACGGTGACGTCATCAAGGCGATCCTGTCTGCCGCACTGGGCCAGCCCCTCGACGAGTTCCAGCGGATCGTGGTGGGTCCGGGGTCCCTGAGCGTCGTGCGCTACGACCACGATCGGGCGGCTGTGCTGCGGATGAACGACACCGGCCGATCGCTGCCCGTGCACACGGGCGCGGGCCGGCCGACCGTGGGCGGCGGGACCGGATGAGTGGACGTGAGCCCGGTGACCTGGGCCGCCGATGCGCGGGCGGCTGGGTCCGCGCCGGGCTAGTCTGACGAGCATGGCCCGGCAGATCCTGCTGCATGACCCCGTGGAGCGCTTCGTCACGGGCACGGTCGGCATGCCCGGGGAGCGCACCTTCTACCTGCAGGCCCGCTCGGGCAACCTGATCAGCAGCGTCGCCCTGGAGAAGACGCAGGTGGCGACGCTCGCCGACCGCCTCGAGGACCTGATCGCCGACGTCGTCCAGCGGCTGGACCTCGACGTCCCGGAACCGGGTCCGGTCGACCTCGACGCCCTGGAGGTGCCCCTCGTCGAGGAGTTCCGGGTCGGGGCCATCGCCTTCGGCTGGGATCCGGCGACCGACCAGATGCTCTTCGAGCTGCACGGCCAGGGCACCGACGAGGACCTCGACCCGACCGAGCTCGACGACGAGGATGACGGACCACCGGTCCTGCGCGTGCGCACGACCCTGCGCCAGGCGGTGGACTTCGTCACCCGCGCCCGCCGGGTCGTCGCGGCCGGTCGCCCGCCGTGCCCCTTCTGCCAGCAGCCCCTTGACCCGGGGGGGCACATCTGCCCGCGGGCGAACGGCTACAAGCGGTGATGCAGCCGCCCCCGGCCCTGGCCACCGGGGAGCTGCACGTGCTCGGCCGCCTGGCCGAAGCCTCCAACCTGGCGCTGCTCGCCGAGGTCAGCACCGAGTCCGGGCCGCTGCGCTGCATCTACAAGCCGGTGTCGGGGGAGCGTCCCCTCTGGGACTTCCCCGGGGCGGCGCTGGCCGCCCGCGAGGTGCTCACCGCGGAGGCGTCCCGGTGCTTCGGCTGGGACCTGATCCCGCCCACGGCGTGGCGCGTGGATGGTCCCTTCGGTGCCGGCATGTGCCAGACGTGGGTGGAGGCCCTCGACGACGACCCGGTGGGGCTGTTCCCCGCCGAACAGGTTCCCGCGGGCTGGTGCGCGGTCGCGGAGGGCCGTGACGCGGGCGGCGCATCGATCGTGCTGGCCCATGAGTCCAGCGCGGCGATGCAGCGCCTGGTGCTCCTCGACGCGCTGGTCAACAACGCCGACCGCAAGGGCGGTCACGTCCTGCGCCGGGCCGACGGCTCGCTGGCCGGCATCGACCATGGGGTGACCTTCCACGCCGAGAACAAGCTGCGCACCGTGCTGTGGGGCTGGGCCGGCGAGCCGATCCCAGCGGACCTGCACGCCGAGGTGGTCGACGGCGCGGACAGCTTCCGGGCCGTGGTCCAGGAGTGGGGGAGCGACACCCCGCACCGGGCTGCCCACCTGTCAGCCGCCGAGGTCCGGGCCGCCGTGGACCGCCTCGACTCGCTGATCGCACTGCGGACGTTCCCGATGCCCGGGACTGACTGGCCGTCGCTGCCATGGCCGCCGATGTGAGGTGCGGCCAACGGATGCCAGCGCCGCACCCAGCACGCTCACCGATCGATCTGGCCGCTGATCCCGTCCACCGCCACGTCCGCCGCCGCACGCGTCCCGTCGGCGGCGAAATGCGCGTCCTCGTGCGACTGCCAGTCACGCCACTGGTCCTCCAGCGCCGAGCCGTCGCGCGCCAGCCCACGCTGCAGTCGCAGCCCGGGGGGTGCGTGGACCCACACGACGAGGCTGGCGCGCTGGCGGATCCGCGCCGAGCCGCTGGCACACCCCTCGAGGATCACGACCGGGGCCGCCGGGACGGTCACCCATTCGCCGTAGCGCCCCAGGGCCCAGTCGAACCGCGGGTGCATCCCGGGGAGGCCGGCCGCCCAGCCCACCAGCAGCCAGGCCTCGACCCGGGCGGCCAGCGGATCACCCAGCGCCTGCGCCCAGCCCTCGTACAGGTCGTCCATGTGCACGACAGGAGCCCCGTCGAGCGCCGCGGCAAGGGCGTGGGCGAGGGTCGTCTTCCCGGAGCCGGCCGGCCCGTCGATGCAGACCAGGCGGGTGGATCCGCACCGTGGGGCCGCGTCCCCGACCAGGCTCGCGAGCTCGGGGACGCACGGCGGGATCGGCACCGGCCCATCATCGCGCGCCCACGGCGCGGTGGGCCATCATGGGCGCATGGGGACCGCGGGCGGGCTGGTGGAGCTGTGGCGGGGATCGCCGCGCGTCGTCGTGCTGACCGGCGCCGGGATCTCCACCGACTCCGGGATCAGCGACTTCCGCGGACCCAACGGGCTGTGGACCCGCAATCCCGCCGCCCAGGCCATGTTCGACATCGGGACGTACCTGCGTGACCCCGAGGTCCGCCGGATGGCCTGGGCCAACCGCCGGCAGAACCCGTCCTGGACCGCGGAGCCGAACCGCGGGCACCACGCCCTGGCCGAGCTCCAGCGCACCGGCCATCTCGAGACCCTGCTGACCCAGAACATCGACGGCCTGCACCAGCGAGCCGGATCCACCGGCGTGCTCGAGCTGCACGGGACGATCTGGGAGGTCACGTGCCTGTCGTGCGGTGGCCGCTGGCCCACCCCGCAGGTGCTGGCCCGCCCGGAGGCCGACCCCCCGTGCACGCTGTGCGGGGGCATCCTGAAGACCGCGACCATCTCCTTCGGCCAGCCGCTGGACGCAGATGTCCTCGACAGCGCCTTCCTGGCCGCCAGCACGGCCGACCTGGTCGTGGCGATCGGGACGTCGCTGCAGGTCAATCCGGTGGCCGGCCTGGCCGGCGTGGCGGGGGCGCTGGCGATCGTCAACGCCGAGCCCACGCCCTACGACCAGGACGCCGAGGTGGTCGTGCGCGACTCGATCTCCGACGTCCTCGACGAGGTCCGACGTTCCCTGTCGTGACCGCGTGCGACAGGATCGGGTCATGACCCTCCTGCAGACGACCCGCGGCGCCTTCGAGACCATCATCGAGGGCCCCGACGACGGTCCCGTCGTCATCCTGCTCCACGGCTTCCCCGAGCTCAACATCTCCTGGCGCCACCAGATCCCCGCGCTTGCCGCCGCCGGCTATCGGGTCCTCGCGCCGAACCAGCGCGGGTACGCCGGGTCCGTGCGCGAGGGTTCGTACGCGACGGCGGACCTGGCCGCCGACGTGATCGCGATCCTCGATGCAGTGGGCGCCGAGCGGGCCGTCGTCGTCGGCCACGACTGGGGCGGGGGAGTGGCGTGGACGGTCGCGCACCTGCACCCGACGCGGGTCACGGCGCTCGTGGCCATGAACTGCCCGCCCCCGCGGGTCCTCGGCGAGCACCTCCTGCGCAGCCCCAGGCAGCTGCGCAAGTCGTGGTACATGTTCTTCTTCCAGCTGCCCGTCCTGCCCGAGCGGTTCGTGAGCCGCTCGATGCCGGGGATGCTGCGCGGCGGCTCGTACGTGCGCGAGGTCTGGAACCGTGAGTCCCTCACCCCGTACGCCGAGGCGTTCGCCACCGCGGGGGATGCCCACGGCCCGATCAACTGGTACCGCGGCGCCTTCCGCGGCGCGCTGCGCGGCTCGGCCCGTCACCTGCACCCGATCGCCGCCCCCGTGCTGATCATCTGGGGCGTGCACGACGCCTTCCTCGGCCAGGAGCTGGTCAGTCCCGAGGCCCTGCGGGGCACCCTGGCGTTCCCGAACGAGGCCACGGTCGTGCCCATCGACTCGGCCGGGCACTTCGTCCAGAACGAGGCCGCCCAGGAGGTCACCGAGGTCCTGCTCGGGTGGCTCGCGTCGAACGCCCCGGTGACCGCCTGACCGGTGGGCCCTCCGGCCCTTGTCGAAACGCCCACGCGGGAGCAACGTGAGTTCCGTGTCCGCGGCAGCCGCGCCCCAGCCCCCGGGCCTGACCGGCGCCGAGGCGGTCGAGGTCCTCACCCGCGTGGGGCCCAACGTGCTGCCGCAGGCCCAGCAGGTGCCGGTCTGGCGCCGCCTCGGCGAGCAGTTCGCGCACTTCTTCGCGCTGCTGCTCTGGGGTGCCGCCGCCCTCGCCATCGCGGGCGGGATGCCGGCACTGGGCGTGGCGATCGTCGCCGTCGTGCTCGTCAACGGGATCTTCGCCTTCGTCCAGGAGAACCGCGCCGAGCATGCAGCGGCGGGCCTGCGCGACCTGCTGCCGGTGTACGCAACCGTCCTGCGCGACGGCCGGGAGCAGCAGGTCACGGCCGACCTCATCGTCCCGGGCGACGTCGTCCTGCTCGTCGCCGGTGACCGGATCACCGCGGACATGACCTGCCTCGAGGCGCAGTCCGCCCTCGTCGACACCTCGACACTCACCGGCGAGAGCGCACCGAGGGAGGTGTCGGTCACCGACGAGGTGTCCGCCGGCTGCTTCCTGGTCCAGGGCCGGATCACCGCCCTGGTCAGCGCCACCGGGGCAGCGACCCGGCTCGGCCGCATCGCGCGGCTCACCCAGCAGCCTCGCCCCGCGACCCCGCTGGAGCGCGACATCGCGCACCTGGTGCGGATGATCGCCCTCATCGCGGGTGTGGTGGGGGTGGTGTTCTTCGCCCTGATGCTCGCCCTCGGGGTCCCCGCCGAGGAGGGGTTCATCTTCGGGATCGGGGTCACCGTCGCCCTGGTGCCCGAGGGGCTGCTGCCGACGGTGACCCTGTCACTGGCGATCGGGGCCCAGCGGATGGCCGGGCAGAACGCGCTGGTGCGCCGGCTGGAATCGGTGGAGACCCTCGGCGCCACCACGTTCATCTGCACGGACAAGACCGGCACCCTGACCGAGAACCAGATGAACGTCGTCACCGTGTGGACGCCCCGAGGCGCCGCCGAGATCCGGGGTCATGGCTTCAGCGCACAGGCCGACGTCCGACTGTCCGAGCCGGGGGCGGGCCCGGCGATCCAGGCAGCGGCATGGGCGTCCGCGGCTGCGTCGCCACCCCCGGAGTGGATCGGCGCCCAGCGCGTGGGGGACCCCGTCGAGGTGGCCATCGCGGTTCTCGTCCAGCGGCTGGGCATCCAGGAGGTCGGGACCGTCGAGGGGTACCGCCCGTTCGACGTCCACAGGCGCCTCGCGGTCGCACTCCTGCCCGACCGGCTGGTGTGCAAGGGAGCGCCCGAGGCCATCCTCGCCGCATGCGACGAGGTCCCGCCCGCCACCGGGGCGGCCCTGTCCAGCCTGTTGGCGCGCGGGCTGCGCGTCCTGGCAGTGGCCCAGGGACCACGCAACTCGGTCGACGGATCCGGCACCCAGGACGGGGGCGCACTGGCCCACCTGACCCTCCTGGGCCTGCTCGGGTTCCACGACCCGCCGCGCGAGGGCGTGACCCAGGCCCTGGCCGAGTGCCGCCGGGCCGGTGTGCGGATCGCCATGATCACCGGCGACCACCCGACCACCGCCCGGCGCATCGCCGAGCAGATCGGCCTCGCGCTGCCGGACTCCCCGGTCCTGGTGGCCGACGAGCTCCCCGACGACCCCGCCGTGATGGGCGCGATGGTCGATCACGACGGCGTGGTCCTGGCGCGGGCCAACCCGGAGGACAAGCTGCGCATCACCCGGGCGCTGCAGGAACGCGGGCACATCGTGGCGATGACCGGGGACGGGGTCAACGATGCACCGGCGCTGAAGATGGCCGACATCGGGATCGCGATGGGACTGTCCGGCACCGAGGTCGCCCGCGAGGCCGCCGACCTGGTCCTGCTCGACGACCACTTCGCCACGATCGTCGCCGCCGTCCGCCAGGGCCGCGAGACCTTCCTGAACGTCCGCCGGTTCCTCACCTACCACCTCACGGACAACGTGGCCGAGCTCGCGCCGTTCCTGCTGTGGGCGCTGTCCGGGGGACGGTTCCCGCTCG
Source organism: uncultured Actinomycetes bacterium (assembly GCA_963774745.1). GTDB lineage: Bacteria > Actinomycetota > Actinomycetes > S36-B12 > CAIYMF01 > Prado023. The sequence continues at coordinate 728,333 of CAVZGE010000003.1, forward strand.
CCCTCGGGGTGATGCAGATCCTGGCCCTGGACCTGGGCACCGACACGCTCCCGGCCACCGCGCTGGGCGCCGAGAGGGCCGGCGGCCGCGTCCTGGACCACCCCCCGGTCAGCGGCCGGCTGCTGGACCGCACCGTGTCCTGGCGCGCCTTCGGGATCCTCGGGCCGACCGAGGCCATCGCCGAGATCGCGGTGTTCACGGCAGCGCTCTGGGCTGCCGGGTGGCGGCTGGGGGAGTCCTTCCCCGGCGGCGCTGAGCTGGCTGCCGCGTCAGGCGGGGCCTTCCTCACGGTGGTCGTCATGCAGATGGCCAACTCGTTCGCGTGCCGAAGCACCCACCTGGCAGCCTGGCGCCTGCCGTGGACGAGCAACCGGTTCCTGCTCGTGGCGGTGGTCACGTCGACTGCGTTCGCGCTCGTGTGCCTGCTCGTCGGCCCCGTCGCGCGCTTGCTCGGGCAGGCCTGGCCGCCGGCGGCGGTGCTCCCGATGATCGCCCTCGGAGCCCCACTGCTCCTGGCGGTCGATGCAGCCTGGAAACGGTGGGCGCGGCATCGGATGTGACCGCCACCGGACACGTGCATCCGCATGGTTGGGGACTCCTGTGCCGATCCGTGCTACCGTTGAGATCGCTGCAACAGCAGGTTTCGCCACATGTTGGGACGCCCGCGGATTCTTCCGACGGGCGCTTTGATTAGGCCGGCCAACGAGGCAGCCCAGGGATCGGCACTGCGTTGGCCCTGCAGACACAGCACACACAAAGGAAATGCGAAATGGCACAAGGCACAGTCAAGTGGTTCAACGGCGAGAAGGGCTTCGGCTTCATCGCTCAGGACGGCGGCGGCCCGGACGTTTTCGTCCACTTCTCGGCGATCGTGGCCGATGGCTACCGCTCGCTCGAGGAGAACCAGCGCGTCGAGTTCGACATCACGCAGGGCCAGAAGGGCCCGCAGGCGGAGAACGTGCGCGTCGTCTGACCGCCGCTCAGTCTTGGGAGGGCCTCCACCGGAAGGTGGGGGCCCTCTCGTCGTTGCCGGGCCCGCCCGATCCGCCACGCTGATCCGCCACGCTGATCCGCCACGGGGGTTGACCTGGTACATGGCCGGGGTCGGCGAGCCGATACACCGTGCATGGTGCCCACCGTGCAGTCCACCTTCTGCGTGGGCGGTCGTCGAGTCGGGTGGCACACCTACGGCGACCCCTCAGGTCGCCCCATCCTGTTCGTCCACGGCTGGGGGATGATGCTCCCCGGGTACCGCAGGGCCCTCGACGCACTCGCCCGCCGCGGATGGGCTGTCCACGCGTGCGACCTGCCCGGGTTCGGGCGTTCCGAGCCCCTGCCCCTGCGCCGATCGTCGCTCACGGGGTACGCCGAGTTCGTCGCCGAGGCACATGAGGTCGGCCCGCTCCACGGCGAGTCCGTCCCGGTTGCCGGGCACTCCTTCGGCGCCGGGATCGCGGCTCGGGCAGCAGCCAGGGACCTGACGACCTTCGCCGCGCTCCTGCTGATCTGCCCTGTCGGCGGCGCCGGATCGTCTGTGTCGTCGTGGGTGTCACTGGCGCGGGGGATGGTGACGGAGTTCAACCAGGAGCTGGCGATCAAGGCCTCGGACTCACTGACGGCGGTCCTGCGCAATCCCGTCCCGCTGACGCTCTCGGCCTATGCCGCCAAGACCGCCGACCTGTCCGGCGAGCTCGCGACCCTGCACCGCCGAGCCGTGCCAACCCATCTGGTGCTGGCCGATCACGACTGCATCGTGCCCGCTGGTCGCCTACGCAGCGCCCCGTCGGCATCCACCCGGGTGGTCACCGGGAACCACGGATGGATGCTTCGCAACCCGGACGAGTTCGCCGCCACCGCAGACCGGCTGCTCTCAGCGGCCTAGGGCTGCGGTCCGAACTCCACTGCACGCGGTTCAGGGGTGAGCGGGGAGCGCGGGCTACGACGGACGCTGAACTCGTCGTGGTGCACAACACAACACACCGACCGGATGACGTGCCCACGCAGCATCCTACCTTACATAATGTGCATTATCGGTCATCTCTGGGAGCCGGCGCGCGGTCCGGACAGGACCTGGCGGGTTGTTGTCGTTCGTGCAGCAACAACCCGCCAGATTGACCAGCGAATCGCGAGACGTCGATCAGGCGGCCGCCTTGGCCTCCAACTGTGCCTTGAGGTTGCCCAGCAGCTCGTCCATCATCGGTTCGTGCTCCTTGACCATCATGGACTCGATCGGCCTGCCGACGACCGGGACGCTGGTGCGCCATTCGCCCTCGGCGGTCATCCTGGTGCCGCCCTCGACAGGTTCGAACGTGAACGTCCAGGTCGGCTTCTCCATGAAGAAGTGGACCTGCGCGACGATGCGCTCGCCCGGAACAACCTCGGTGTACTCCACGCCACCCTCCATGTGGAAGGCCAGGAAGTGCGTGTACATGCGGGCCGAGGTGCCGACCCCGTCGGGCTTGATGTCGACCTCCGTCAGGGCCAGGTCCTTGAACTTCCACAACTTCGTGATGTTCAGTGCATAGTCGAACACCTTGTCGACGGGGGCGTCGATCGTGATGCTTCGTGTCAGTTTCGCCATTTCGTCTCACCCCCTTCCCAACTCCAACGCTAGACGCGCAGGCGGTGGCGGGGCAGAGGCGTTGGGCCCGCCTCAGGACCGGATCTGAGGTGGGGCGGAGCAGCGGCGCACCCCGCCCCACCTCACCCCGATCAGGAGCCGCTGTCGCCGGTCGTGATCGACACGGCGGGCCCACCGCCGGAGTCCACGGCGATCTTGCGCGGCTTGGCCGCCTCGGCGACGGGCAGCGTGAGCGTCAGAACACCGTTGGCGTAACCGGCGGCGATGTTCTCCAGGTCGACGCCGTCCCCCAGCGTCAGCTGCCGGGCGAAGGTGCCCGAGACGCGTTCGGCCGCCAGCCATTCGACGGACTCCGGCCCGGGCGCACGCTGCGCACGGATTGTCAGGACGCGACCATCCACGTCCACGTCGATGGATCCCGGGTCGATCCCCGGGAGGTCGCACAGCAGGATCCAGTGATCACCGTCGCGGTACAGGTCGATGGGCATGGCCCGCATGGCCTGCCCCATGTCGACCGCGGACGTCAACATCCGCTCGGCGAGCCGATCGAGGTCCCGGAACGGATCGAAACGAGTTGCCACCTCAACCACCTCCTCGTATCCATGAGTGGCAACTCCAAATTAGCACTCTCCCCAGGAGAGTGCCAGCCCACGACGCTCAGGCGGGAGGGTCGGCGTCGTCCTCGGGAAGCCCATCGCCGACCCACTCCCCCGCGGCGATCTCGAGCTCGGCGGCCTCCCGGGCCAGCTGCTCAGCCGCCTCACGCTCGCCGGCCTCGTGGTGCTCGCGCGTGCGCTGCATCATCCGCTCGCGCATCGTGGCCCGGTCGAGCTGCATGGGCTCGGTGGTGGCCAGGAAGTCGAGCATGACGCGCGCGAACCGGGTCGGCTCGTCCATGTGCGGGAAGTGCTCGGACTGCTCGAAGATCTCCAGCCGGCTCCCGGGGATCACGTCGTGGGCGTGGTAGCCATGGGCCACGGGGATCACGGTGTCGCGGGCCCCCCACACGATCAGGGTCGGTCGGCCCTCGGTCAGGTACAACCGGTCGACCGCGCTCACCCGTTGGCCGCCCGGCTCCACCACGCTGCGCAGGGTGTGCACGAAGGCGGCACGCGACGGGCTCTCCGACAGGCTCGAGTAGCCGCGGATGACCTCGACCGTCGAGGGCCGTGGCCGGGGGCGCACGGGAATGCGGGACAGGACCCGGGACGCGGCCACCCCGGCATTGCGGACGTGCCGGTTGGCGATGACCGGCAGGATCAGCTCCACCCCGGGCATGGTCCCCGCGCGCAGCGCCTTGCTGACCTCCCGGCCGAATCCCCCACTGTCGACCAGGACGAGTCGCTCGCAGTGCTCGAAGTACTGGTAGGCGAACTGCATCGCCACGCCGCCACCCAGGGAGTGCCCGACGATCGTGGCCCGGTCGTGGCCGAGGCAGTCCATCAGGTCGCGCACCTGCGTGGCGAAGCCGCCCAGGGAGTAGTCCGCCCCGGGAACGTCGGAGGCACCGTGGCCGTACAGGTCCGGGGCGATCACGTGGGCGTGCTCGGACAGGGCCGGGATCACCGGATCCCACGTCGCGCTGCTGCTGGTGATGCCATGGATGAGCATGACCACCGGCAGCGCGGGATCCCCAGCCACGCGATAGGCGACCCGATGGCCGTGGATGATGGCTTGCGCCCTCTGCACCGGCTCCTGCTGCATCGTGCCTCCTCGGACCACCTGGACCGGGGGCCCTTCCCAAGGGTGCCAGTTGACCGTCGGCGCAGCGACACCGCCCCTGCTCACCCACCTCGACAACGGTTTAGGTCGCCTTAGCCTGACCGAACGACACCGTGGGACGCCCCCCGGACCGCTGGGCCCCCATACTTGAGCCAGACCGCACATCCCCCCGCGAGGAGCCTGCCGTGCCCCGGTTCACCCGCCCGCTCTCTGCGGGTGTCGCGGCCCTGTGCCTGCTGGCCGGGATGTCGCCGGCCGCGGCCGAGGACGCCCCCGGCGCCCCCGGGTCGACGCCCGGCGCCCCTGGGCTGGTGACCCCTGACCCCGCCGGGATCGTCCTGCCAGTGCCCGCGCAGGACGTGACCGACAGCGATCAGAGCCTGCGCTCCACGCGCAACGAGGTCTCCGTCCTCGTGGACAACGGTTCGGGAGCACCCACCGTCACCAAGCTGCGCACCGAGACTGCCCGCCAGGCAGCCAACCTCGCCACCGGCCTCGACGCCCAACCCGGCGTGGTCGCTGCCCCCACCACGCGACTGCGGGCCTTCGAGGCGGTCAATCCCGAGCCGCTGGCCCCGTCGCAGTGGAACCTGCCCATGGTCGGGGCCACCGACGCCTGGGCCCTGAGCCAGGGCGCGGGCGTCGTGGTCGCGGTCATCGACACGGGCGTGGATCCAGCGCACCCCGACCTCGCCGGCCGGGTCCTGCCCGAGATCGACCTGCTTCCCGAGGTCACCCCCGCGCCCGAGCAGAACAGCCACGGAACGCGCGTTGCCAGCATCATCGCCGGATCCCTCAACGCGGTCGGGATGGCCGGCGTCGCGCCACAGGCGACGATCCTGCCGGTGTCCGCCCTCGACCCCGCGGGATACGGCGACAGCGCCACGGTGGCGGCCGGGATCATCGCCGCCACGAATGCCGGGGCCCGGGTCATCAACCTCTCCCTCGGCGGCCCGGACCAGGACCCGATCCTGGACGAGGCGTGCGCCTACGCCTTCGCCAAGGGTGCGGTCGTCGTGGCCGCGGGTGGCAACAGCTACCTGTCGGGCAACCAGGTGCAGTACCCCGCTGCGTCGCCCAACGTCCTTGCCGTGGCCTCCGTGGACCGCACGGGCAACCCCTCGGGCTTCTCCAACACCGGACCCCACATCGACATCGCAGCCCCCGGTGAGGCCGTCCTGGCCGCCCTGCCCGGCGTCGGGTACGACGAGGAGTCCGGAACCTCGTTCGCGTCCCCGCACGTCGCCGCGGCACTGGCCCTGGTCCTCGCGGCCAACCCGGCCCTGAGCTCGGCTGAGGCCGCCTCCGTCGTGCAGATGACGGCCGCGGACGACATCAGCGGCAACGGCCGGGACGACCAGCTCGGCCAGGGAATCGTGCGCGCCGACCGGGCGGTCGCGACCGCGGTGACCATTCCCGCGTCCGGGCTGCGGGCCGACGCCAAGCTGCGGCTGCGCGGCTTCAACGCCCTCGGCGAGCCGGGGCGCCGCGGCCGCGCGACGACCTTCACCGTCCAGGTCCAGGCCCGCTTCCCCGACCGGGCCTGGCGTGCTGGCCCGGTCCCGACCCTCGTGCGCCTCGAGTTCCGGCCCGCGGGAACCAGGAAGTACCGGCAGGTGGCCGTCGTCGCCTCCGGAGCGGACGGGCGGGCCGTGTTCCAGGGCGTTCCGCCCCGAGGCGGGACGTGGCGGGCACGCGTCCAGCAGGCGAATGGGCGCTGGAGCGCGAGCGGGACGGACTTCCTGAAGGTTCGTCGCTGAGGTGACGCGCCCGACCCACCCCTTCCTGCGGGGTGCCCACCCCCTGGCGATGGCCCATCGTGGAGGGGCTGCTGAGTCCACCGAGAACTCGCCGGCCACCTTCCAGCGCGCGGTGGACCTGGGCTACCGCTGGATCGAGACCGACGTCCGGGCCACCATCGACGGCCACGCGGTCGTGTTCCACGACGCGACCCTCGACCGGACGACCGACGCCGCGGGCCCGGTGTCCGCCATGCCGCTGGCGCAGGTCCGATCCGCCCGGTTGGCCGATGGCCAGGCCCCGATCACCCTCGTCGAGGCCCTGCACCGGTGGCCCGACGTGCGCTTCAACGTCGACGTGAAGTCCACCGACGCGATCGGGCCCTTCCTGCGTGCGGTCTCCGCGGCCGGGGCGTGGGATCGGGTGTGCGCGGCGGCCTTCTCCACCTCCCGGCTCACGAGGATCCGCGAGCAGGCGGGTCCGCAGCTGGCCACCTCCATGGGGCCCTCCGAGGTCACCCGGCTCGTCCTGGGGGTCCCCGGGACCTCCCCGGCCTGCGCCGCACAGGTCCCGCATCGGGCCCGGGGCGTCCCAGTCGTCACCCGCCGCTTCATCGAGCGGGCACATCGACGTGGTGTGGCGGTCCATGTGTGGACGGTGGACGATCCGGTCGAGATGGCCGCACTGCTCGACCTCGGCGTGGACGGCCTGATCACCGACCGACCCACCGCCCTGCGCGAGGTCCTGCTCCGACGGGGTTGCTGGGCCTAGCCGCCCGCGGGATCCCAGTCCGACCCCCGGACGAGGAACAGGTTCGGCGACCCCCCGGACCGCAGGTCGCAGGCGATCAGCACGTCCCCGTCGGGCAGGACCACCAGGCCCTCGGGCTTGTCCGCGAGGCCCCTGACCCGGACCACCACCACCGCGCTGAACTCCCCCGCGAACGGGTCCCCGGCCGGATCGTGGGCAGCGACCAGGGCGAAGGCGCTGCCCTGGTCGCTGAGCACGACAAGGCCGCCAGTACCCACGTCGGCATCGCTGAGGTCCGGGCACGCGGTGGCCAGGGACTCGTCGGGGTACCAGGCGGCCAGGGCGACGAGGTCGACCTCCCCCTCCCCCACGGCCCACGCCTCGTCCGGTCCGAGCCATCGACCCGGGCCGAAGCCGAGCGCGGGCTCGCCGGCCGGACCGAACTCGACGAGCGCCGCAGGGTCCTTCTCCTTGACCACCAGCAGCCTGCCGCCGCGAAGCAGGACGGCCCCCTCGGCGTGCGAGCCCTCCCGATCGAGCCACGACTCGCGCAGCGCCCGGTGCCCCGCCATGCCCGGCCCATCGGGCATGGACAGGGTGACCTCCGCCACGACGCGACGCTGCGCGACATCGAGGAACTCCGCTCGATTGGGTGTCTCCTGGACCAGCAGCACCCCTCCGGCTCCGTCTGCTGCGACCGCCTCCAGCTGGGCCGCCCCATCCTCGATGCGGGTGCCCGACCCGCTGCCCAGCAAGACGGTCTCCCACGGGCCGCCGGTGGTGGCCGTCCCGACCGGGGCCCACGCGATCACCCCAGCCCGGTCGCCGATGGCGATGAGCACCCGGTCGTCCCCGGGACCGCTAGCATGGGCCAGTCCCGAGACCTCGGCCAGGGGAATCGTGCCCACGGCACGTGCCTTCAGCTTCACGACCCGCATCTGCGCATCATCGCGCGTTTGGGGTGGGCGATGCCGGGGAATGTAGGACTGGTCAATCGTTGTTATGCGCTCATGCGGCTGCATCCAGCCGCAGGGTGCGTGACTGGGCCCCACCGGGCCACACGCGGAAAGGCACGACATCATGGGCAACGGCGCTGTTCGCGGGACGCGGCTGGGATCGACCAGCTACGAGAGCGATGCGGGCGTGGACTTCGCGACCCGACAGATGACCACCTACGACTGCGCCGCAGGGCACGCCACGACGCTGCCCTTCTCCGACGAGGCCGAGATCCCCTTCGACTGGGAGTGCGCCACGTGCGGCGGGCCGGCGGTCCTGCGCGACGGCGTGGAGCCCGAGCGCAAGCCGGAGAAGCACGTGCGCACCCACTGGGACATGCTGCTCGAGCGGCGCACCCTCGCGGAGCTCGAGGAGGTCCTCGAGGAGCGCCTCGACGTCCTTCGCGAGATGCGGGGCGAGGAGATCCGCCGCTCGGCGTGATCGGCTAGTCGTTCGGACCGGCGATCTCGCCGCGCACCACCCTCGGACCGGGTTCCGGCTCATCGCCGGCCCGGTCCGTCGTGGTTCCCGGGTCCGGGGACGCAGGAGTCTCGCCGTCCACGACCTGGCCGGGGATCACATCGCCCGGCACGACCGTCGTGCGTGGGGCTCCGCTGGCGTCGGTCACGGTGATGACCGAGACCCCACGCTTGCGCATCGCGGCCTCGGTGCCGCGCAGCACGTGCCCGGAGATCCACCGCTGGATCGGCGGGACGAGCAGGGCGACCCCGACGAGATCGAGCACCAGCCCGGGCAGGGCGATGAAGGTTCCCGCCGCCATCCGCCAGCCACGCACGGGCGGCAGGCTGCGGGCACCCCACCGGATCACCGCCAGTCCGGCCACGACGTCCAGGAACAGCACGAGCAGGGCCAGCGGCCCGCCGAAGGCGTCGACGAGGGCCAGGACCGCGGCGACCTCAGCCACGGCCAGCAGGGCCAGCAGCGCGAGGGTGAGGAAACGGGCCATCTAGCTGCTCCCCGTCCTTCCTCGTCGTGAGGCGCGGGCGGACCTCCGCCGGCGGACCAGCTCCCGGGCCTTCTCGGCCCGTTCCTGCGCTCCCCAGACGGTCACCCGCCAGAGTGCCTCGCGCACGATGCTGCCGCTCATCTTCGAGGTCCCGAACTCGCGCTCCACGAAGGTGATCGGGACCTCGACCACGCGCAGGCCCGAAGCGACGGTGCGCCGGGCCATGTCCACCTGGAAGCAGTACCCCTGCGAGGCCACGTTGTCCAGCTCGAGTGCTCGCAGCGTGCTGGCGCGGAAGACCCGGTAGCCCCCGGTGGCGTCCTGCAGGGGGACGTCGAGGGCCAGGCGCGTGTACAGGTTGCCGCCCCGGGAGAGCACCTCCCGGGACTTCGGCCAGTTCACGACCTCGCCACCGGGCACCCAGCGGGAGCCCAGGACCAGGTCGGCGTCGCGCAGCGCGTCGAGCATCTTCGGCAACTGCTCGGGCTGGTGGGAGCCGTCGGCATCCATCTCGACCAGCACGTCGTAGCCGCGCTCCAGGCCCCAGGCGAAGCCGGCCATGTAGGCAGCGGCCAGGCCCTCCTTGCCCAAGCGGTGCAGGACGTGGATGTGGTCGTCGGCCTCCGCGAGCCCGTCGGCGATCTGCCCGGTGCCGTCCGGTGAGTTGTCGTCGGCCACGAGGATCTCGGCCTCGGGGACGGCCGCACGGACACGGCTCGTGATCCGCTGGACGTTCTCCATCTCGTTGTACGTGGGGATGATCACCAGGATCCGGCCGAGGTCGGCGAACTGCTCAGTCACCACAGCATTGTCCCATGCCCCGGCGCACGCGGGTCAGTCCGTCGTCCCGCCGGTCCGGGGTGACTGGACCAGCCGGGGCTACCGAGCGGCGCGGCGGGCCTTGCGACGACGCCGACGACGCATCACGCCGAGGCCGAACCACACGAGCGCGCCGACGAGTGCCACGACGATCGTGTAGAGCCAGACCGGCCAGGTGAAGTCCCAGAACAGGAACTCCAGGGTGACTGACTGCCGGTTCTGCAGGATGAAGATCGCCAGCACGCCCAGGCCGCCGATCGTGGCGATCGCGCCTGCGCCGATGCCGCCCTTGGGCTCCGTGGCGTCCGTGTCGAGGTCCATCGCACTCCCCTGACGTCGTTGGTGGGGGCTCCCGCGGGATGGGAGCCCATCGAGGATCAGCGTCAGTGTGCCAGAGGCGGACCCCCCGGCGCAGGATTCGGGCCCTGCCAGGATGGCGCCGTCGCGCACGGCTGGTAGCGTCGCCCGCACCGCAGACGAGAGGCAGGACCGATGGCGCGCACGGTACGGATCGGACGGGTCGAGGACTTCCCCCCGGGGACGGTCACCGAGGTCGAGGTCGAGGGCACCAGGGTCATCGTCGTCCAGGACGCTGAGGGCCTGTGCGCCGCACGCAACAAGTGCCCGCACCTGGGCCTGTCACTGACCTCGGGACCCGGCGGGCGCAACTACGCCGACGGGATCATCCAGTGCCCGTGGCACAACTCCCGGTTCGTCGTGCGCAGCGGCGAGAACCTCGACTGGACCCCTGGGATCGCCGGGCGCTCAGTCCCGGCGTGGTCGCGCAAGGTCATCTCAGCGGGCCGCAAGCCGGCCCCGCTGACGACCTACCCGGTGCATGTCGAGGACGACGGGGTCTACATCGAGGTGTGAGCCCGACGCCGCCTGGCACCAACCCCTCAGCCGACCAGGACCGAGCGGGACAGCCGGGCCCTGCCCCAGCCGTCGTCATTGCGGGCCCGGACCTGGAACCGGTGGCGCACCCCGGGGGTCAACCCCGAGACCGTGCACGTCCGTCTCGTCGTGGTGCAGGTCAACCCCCCGGGGACGGAGGTGACCACGTACTCGCGCACCCGGCTCGCCCCCGTGCGGGCGGGCGTGCGCCACGTCACCTTCGCTGACGTGGCTCCGGCCCTGACTCGAACCATCCGCGGCGCCGATGGCGGGTACAGGGTCACGTCGACGACGGTCACCGTGTCGAAGTCGGAGTTGGACACATAGGCCCGGGTGCCGGACGGGTTCACCACCACGGAGCTGGGCCCGTCGCCCACCTCGGCCCTGCCGACGACCTTCTTGCGCACCGTGTCGACCGAGTACAGCCAGGGACCGGAGGCGGACTCGTCCGTCCCGTGCGTGCCGTACAGGCGGGGACCCACCGGGCTGACCGCCAGGTTGCCCAGGGTGTGGCCGATCACGATGGTGTCGAGGATGGCGCCGGTCGCCAGGTCGAGGACATACCAGCCATCGCCCTTCGGCAGGTAGGCACGGGCACCCGCCGGGTCGACGACGAACCCGCTGCTGTGCTCCGGCAGGGGGTAGGTGGCGACCACCGTCAACGTGGACGTGTCCAGGACCTTCAGGTCAGCCGAGCCGTACCAGTCGGAGTGGGCGTAGAGCCGGCTCCCGTCCGGGCTGAGGGCGGCACTGCCCCAAGCGCCGGGAAGGTCGGCGATGACGGCGAGGCTGGCGGCGTCGAGGACGCGCAGCCGGTCATAGGTCACCGCGTAGAGCCTGGCTCCATCCGGGCTGGGAAGGACCCTCGGCCAGTACCCGGGGATCCTGGCGAGGATGGCACCGGTGTCCGCCGCGACCACGGACACTGCGGAGTCGGCCTCCCCGTCGCCACTGGCACCCTGGTCGCTCACGTACAGCCGGGCGCCATCAGGACTCACGGCCACTGCGTTGGCCCAGGCGAAGCCCCTGTGGGTGGCGATCACCGTGGCGCGCCGGGTGCTCACCACCGAGATCGAGGAGTCGTGGTCGTTGGCCACGTAGAGCCTGCTCCCTGACGGGCTGATCGCCAGGTCCAGTGCCTCGTGGCCGACCGGGATCGTCCGGACGACCCGATGCCTGGCGGTGGGGACGGGCACCGAGTGCGCCGTCGTGCCGACCGGGCCCAGGCTGGCAGCCACCACCAGCACGAGCGGGACGGCGTACTTGCGGGCTCTCTGCATGTCGTGCATGGCGCACCTTTCGTGGCAGGACCTACCACCACGCAACTCCCCGCGATGCCCCACCGCAAGGGCACAAAGCCCCGCGGATCCTGGCGCACTGATCCGCGGGGCGGTGCGTCACTTCTTCTGCAGCGACAGCAGGCCGACCACAGCGAGCGCTGCGGCCCCGATCTGGAGCGCGAGCTTGATCCAGTCGATGCCCGCCGTGTCGCCGACGCCCAGCAGCTGGGCGATCCCGCCGCCGACGAGGGCACCGACAGCACCGGCACCGATCGTTGCGGGCAGGCTGATGTCCTGCTTGCCGGGCATGACCAGGCGTGCCAGCGGGCCGATGATGATTCCGGCGAACAGCGCACCGATGATGGTCGCGATCCACGCACCCATGACGTCTCCTCCTGTGATCGACCAGTCGGCCAGAGTCTGGCACGCAGGCGGTCAGCCGTCGACCCGGTCCGCCGGCCGCTCCTGCCGGGCACCCCCCCGACGGGACGCCAGGGCCAGCGCGACCAGCACCAGCAGTGCAGCCAGCTCGGGTAGCGCACCGACCCGCATGGCCGGCGTCAGCCCCGAGCGCAGGGAGACGGCAGCCACGGTCGAGTCCGCGGTGAACTCCGCGGTCTGCCACGACGTGCGCCCATCGGGGCCGATGACCGCGCTGATGCCCGACGTCGCGGCGACCAGGGCCGTGCGGCCGCTGGCCACCGCCTGGACCCGGGTGATGGCCAGCTGCTGCTCGGGCTGGCCCGTCCCGCCGTACGTCGCGTTGTTCGTCTGCACCACGACCACCTGCCCGCCTGCGCGGACGGCATCGCGAACCAGCTCGTCGTAGGCGATCTCGAAGCAGATGGCGATCCCGGCGGGGACCGGGCCGATCGCCAGGAACCCCACGTCCTGGCCCGCGGCGAAGTCCCGTGGGATCCGGTCGAACCGGGTGATGAAGCGGCTGAGGACGTCGCGGAACGGCAGGTACTCACCGAAGGGCACCGGGTGGCGCTTGACGTAGGACTCCCCCGGTCCGGTCACTGGGTCCCAGACCAGGCTGACGTTGAGGATCGTCCCCGGATGGTCGTCCCGAGGTGGATCCGCCGGGTTGACGATCACCCCGCCCACGAGGATCGGGGCGCCGATCGCATCAGCGGCGCGATCGATCTGCTCGCCGGCGTCGGCATTGCGCAGCGGGTCGATGTCCGATGAGTTCTCCGGCCAGATCACCGCGACCGGTTGTGCCTGCTGCCCGGCTGCGACCTGACGCGCGAGCGCCTCGGTGGCGCGGACGTGGTTGTCCAGGACCGCGCGGCGCTGGCTGTTGAAGTCCAGGCCCAGCCGCGGGACGTTGCCCTGGACGATGGCGATCTGCGCGGACCCGACGTCGGGGCCGCCCAGTGCGGCGCCCCGGGCCAGGGCGCCACCCAGCACGAGGACCCCGATGATCGCCAGCGGGATCGCAACGGCCCTCGGGCGGCTGCCCCGCACCCCGTCGCAGGCAGCCAGCAGCGCCGTGCCCGCCAGCGCCACCGCGAACGAGGCCAGCGCGGGACCCCCGAGGGCCGCCCATCCGACGAACGCCGTGTCGGCCTGGCCGAACGCCAGCCGGCCCCAGGGGAAGCCTCCCCACGGGATGCGCCCGCGCAGGGCCTCCATGACAACCCACAGCAGCGGGACGGCCAGCACCCAGCCGCGTCGCCGCAGGATGCTGGGCAACAGGCTGCCGGCCCCGGACCAGAACGCGGCACACAGCAGGCTGAGCAGCACCCAGGCATCCGGTCCGAGGACGCGCAGCCAGTCGAGCAGGAGCAGGAAGAACGCCATCCCCGCCACCAGTCCCAGGAGCGCGCCGCGGCCCGGGGTCAGCCCCCGGAACGTCGCCACCAGGGTCGCGAACGCGGGAACCGCGACCCAGCCGGCCAGGACGTCGAAGGGCGGGAACGCGCACGCCATCAGCAACGCCGCTGCCATGCCGAGTGCGATCCGCGGCAGGAACGCGGGGAGCACCACATGGGTCGAGGTGGCGGCGGTCACCGGCACATCATCGCTGACGTCCGAGGCTGCTGCCGCCGGACTCGCGGCCGGTCACCCGTGCCGGGCGCACCCTGCACCCCCGGTCACGCCGGGGCGACCACCGTGCCCCGAGCCGTGGTGATCAGCAACGGCTCGGGCAGGACCTCCGCGGCGTTGGCGCCGCGCTCAGGCGTCCCCCGGCACATGACATGCGCGGCGAACTCGATCTCCCGGCTGCGCCGCCCGGCCCGTGCCAGCGTCGCGGTCACCTCCACGACATCACCGCCGCGCAGGGCGCTGCGGAACTGCACGTCGGAGTAGGCGGCGAACAGCCCCTCGTCACCGTCGCAGTGGATCAGCAGCTCGGTGGCCACATCACCGAACAGGGCGAGCACGTACGCGCCGTCGACGAGGTTGCCGGCGTAGTGGGCATGGGAGTACGGCACGTAGCGCCGGTGCACCACCTGGAACCCGACGGCCGCTCCGCCCGGTGTCTGCGCCGCACCTGGGACCTCGCCCGACACGTCCACGCTCATCCCTCCCCTACCAGTCGGTGCACCAGGTACGAGGCGACCTCGCCCGGTGTGGTGCCCTTGCCGAAGATCCGGTCGACCCCGAGCTCGTCGGCCATCGACTCGTCGAAGCGCGGCCCGCCCACGACGATCACCGGCCGGCGCTCCCGGGGGAACGCCTCCCGGAACGCGGCCGTCATCTCGGCGGTGTTGTGCAGGTGGGCATCCCGCTGCGTGACCACCTGCGACACCAGCACCGCATCAGCCTTGACGGCCGTGGCCGTGGCCACCAGCTCCGGGACCGACACCTGGGCACCGAGGTTGTGCACCTCGAGGCTCGAGTAGTACTCCAGGCCCTTCTCGCCGGCGAAGCCCTTGATGTTGAGGATCGCATCGATGCCGACGGTGTGCGCATCGGTCCCGATGCACGCCCCGACCACCACCAGGGGTCGGCGCAGGCGCTTCCTGACCGCGGCGTTGACCTCCTTGGGCGTCAGCAGCGGGTAGTCGCGCTCGAACACCTCCACCCTGTCCAGCTCCACGAGGTGGTTGACGGGCCCGTAGACGACGAAGAACGTGAAGTCCGGGCCCATCGGCTTGGCGTGGACCACCAGCGCGGGATCGATCCCCATCTTGCGCGCCAGTTGCGCGGCAGCTCCCTCAGCCCGCTTGTCGTGCGGGATGGGCAGGGTGAAGGAGACCTGCACCATGCCGTCGCCGGTGGCGTCACCGTAGGGCCGGATGACGTTGCCGCTCATGACCGCCCCCCCGCCAGGACCTCGGACACGGGGTTCAGGTAGCCCTCCGCGCGCGCCACGACGCCGTCGAGGCCCTTGCCCCGGTCGGCGGGGCGCTTCATCAGGCCGAACGTGCCGTCGGCGATCGCCGGCAGCAGCCCGTCGTCCACGATCCGGCCGAGGAGGTCAACGGCCTCGTCGAGCACCTGGTCGGCGCGGGAGGCGATCAGCCCGCCGGGCGCCGGCTGGAAGTCCTCGGCCAGTCCGGCTGCGGCGTTCATCACGTAGCGCACGTTCTGCAGGGCGAGGTCGCGGTCGGACAGCCAGGGGGTGACCACCGCCTCGGTCATCATCCCCACCAGCAGGATGCCCTGGCCGGTCAGGACGCCGGCGAGGTTGAAGAACCCGTCGAGCAGGTAGCCGCGGAAGATGTCACCGGTCATGTGCTTGGTCGGCGGCATCCACTTCAGCGGTGCGTCGGGGAACAGCGTGCGGGCCAGCAGGGCGTGGGCGAGCTCGAGGCGGAACGAGTCGGGGATCTCCGGGTTGATCTCGAAGGCGTGGCCCAGCCCGAGCTGCCAGTCGGCCAGCCCGGCGGCGTGCGCGAAGTACTCGTTGAGCAGCTGGCTGACGGTCACCGTGTGCGCCGCGTCGACAGCGTCGGCGGTGGTCAGGTAGTTGTCCTCGCCGGTGTTGATGATGATCCCTGCGCGGGCATGCACCTGCCGGGCGAAGTGCTGGTCGGTGAACGTGCGGATCGGGTTGATGTCGCGGAAGAGGATCCCGTACATGGAGTCGTTGAGCATCATGTCCAGGCGCTCCAGCCCAGCCATGGTGGCGATCTCGGGCATGCACAGCCCCGAGGCGTAGTTGGTCAGGCGGACGTAGCGACCGAGCTCCCTGGACACATCGTCGAGCGCCTTGCGCATGATCCGGAAGTTCTCCTGGGTCGCGTAGGTGCCGGCGTACCCCTCGGTGGTCGCCCCCTCGGGGACGTAGTCCAGCAGCGACTGACCGGTGGACCGGATGACCGCGATGACGTCGGCGCCCTCGCGTGCGGCGGCCTGGGCCTGCGGGACGTCCTCGTGGATGTTCCCCGTTGCCACGATCAGGTAGATCCACGGCTTGTGGTCGACGGGGTAGCGGGCCAGCAGCCTTTCACGAGCGGCACGCTGCCGATCGATGGTGCGGACCCCGGCACGTGCGGCCCGCAGGGCCGCCGTGGTGGCCGATGCCGCCGCACGGCCCTCGGGCACGCGGAAGTCGACGGAGCCGGCGGCGGCACGCTGGGCGAGGGTGAGCAGCGGTGCGTCGGCACCGATCCCCGCCCGGCGCTGGGCCGCCAGTGCGTCCCACACCGGCAGGGCCACCCCGTGCTCGAGGCCGACCTGCTCGGCCACGGCGTCGACCACGCGGTTGACCCACGGGATCCCCTCGACGTCGGCACCCTCGAGCCCGGCCATCCGCAGCACGGCCCGCTCGATGGAGACCGTGGTGTGCGCGGCGGCCATCTCGACGACCGGGTGGCCGGCGATCGCTGCCAGCTCACGCGCCCGGGTCACCGTCGCCGGATCCAGCTGCAGCTTCATGGCCCCACGCTCCCAGAGTCGGGCAGGCCCTCGCCTGCCGATGAGTCAGCCAGGTGGATGGTGCGCCCGTCGAGCACCGTGGCAAGGCAGGTCGGTGCCGGGACCCCGGGCTCCAGGCGCGGCAGTCCCGGTGTCCCGGAGCGCGGATCCGTGCTCCAGCTGGCCACCCGGGAGTCCGGGGCCTGGACCACGAGGTCGTCGGCCGCCCAGACGGCGTAGGTGGCCGGCGCCCCGACCTCCAGCACCCCGGCGTCGTCGCGACGCGCCGCGCGCCACCCGCCGCGCGTGGCCGCCGCGAAGGCAGCCCGACCGCTGAGCCGGGACGCCGGGTTGTGGTGCCACATGGCCGCCCGGACCCATTCCCACGGCTCGATCGCGGTCACCGGGCTGTCGGACCCCAGCGCCAGGGAGACGCCAGCGCGGACCAGGCCGGCGAAGTCGTGCAGCCCAGCGGCCCGATCCGGCCCGAGGCGCCCGGCGTAGGCACCCTCGGGCGCACCCCAGTGGGCGTCGAACAGCGGCTGCACGCTGGCCACCGCTCCCGCGTCCGCCAGGACCGCGGCGTGCTCCGGGCTGGCCATGGTGAGGTGCTCGAAGCGGTGCCGGGCCCCCCGGACGGCGGCCTGCCCGCACTGCTCCATGGCGATCCGCAGCCCCCAGATGACCATGTCGATCGCCGCGTCACCGATCGCGTGGAAGCCCGCCTGCACCCCCGCCCGCGTGCACGCGACCAGGTGCTCGGTCACGGCGTCCTGATCCAGGTACTGGTTGCCGCTGGCCCCGGGCAGGTCGCTGTAGGGCGCCCGCAACCACGCCGTGTGCGACCCCAGGGCCCCATCGACGAACAGGTCTCCGGCCGCGCCCACCGCGCCGAGGTCGAGGGCGGCCCGGGGACCGCCGGCCTGGCCCCAGTAGGCCACCAGGTCCGGGCCGGGGGTGCTGCGGGCGAGCTCGACCAGCGCCACGAGGTCGTCGGCGCCATTGATGTCCGGCCCGCCCGCCTCGTGCAGGGCAGCCACCCCGGCCGCGGCGGCGTGCTCCCGGGTCGCCCGTTGGGCCGCCTCGCGCAGCCCTCCGGGCAGCTGCTCGGTCACGTGCTGGCGCACGAGGTGGTGGGCGTGGGCGGTGACCCTCCCGGAGTCCTCGAACCCGCGGGCCGAGCGCAGGTCCGGCACCGCCGCGACAAGCGCACTGGACACCACGGCCGAGTGCACATCGACCCGTGAGAGGTAGACCACCGAGCCCCAGGTGGCCCGGTCCAGCTCCTCCCGGGTGGGCAGCGTCGGGTCGGCCCAGAGGGTCTCGTCCCAGCCGTGACCGACGATCGGCCGGCCGCGCAGCCGGCGCGCCTCGGCGCTGAGCGCATCCAGGAGGGCCGACCGGCTGGGCACCCCGCGCAGGTCCAGGCCCAGGAGGGTGAGCCCCGTGGCGGTGTGGTGGACATGGGCGTCGACGAACGCCGGGGCGACCAGTGCGCCGTCGAGGTCCACGACCGCGTCGGCGGAGTCGCGGTGCAGGTCGGCACCGGCAGCCGGTCCGATCCAGGCGATCGTCGCGTCGACGACGAGCATCGCCCCCGCTCCCGGGACGGACGGCGCGTAGATGGGGCCGCCGTGGAGCAGGACCCTCATCTGTGCTCGCCGGCGAGCCGAGCCTCGAACAGCGCCCTGATGGCCGGGTCGGTGCGCAGGAGGTCCAGGGCGTAGGCGGCGTGCCCGCGGGTGTAGCCGTTGCCGATGAGCATCGTGACGTCTGCCGCGAGCCCCTCGGCACCCAGCGCCGCGGCGGTGAACGACGTGGCCATCGAGAAGAAGATGACCGTCCCCCCATCGGCGGTGGCCAGGACGGCGCCGTGCTCACAGCCCGGGACGGTCACGCAGACGACCGTGATGTCCGCACCGGCGCCCAGCGCCCCGACGACGGCGTCGGCGACCCCGACCGCGTCCCGGGCGTCTGCCAGGGCCACCACGTCGGCGATCCCGGACGCACGCAGGACCTGGGCCTCCTGGTCGATGGGGACGATGCCCACCGTGCGACCGGACCCCTCCCTGCGCGCCGCAGCCAGGCTCAGGGACCCGCTCTTGCCCGCCCCGCCGAGGACGGCCACCGTCGGGCTGATCCCGCGCGCCCGGTACTCGCGGACCACCCGGGCGGTGAGCGCCGGCGCACCGCAGACGTCGTTGACCGACATCGCCAGCTCCTCGGGCATGTCGTCCGGGAGGATCGCCACGATGGACCGCTGGAAGAGGATCGCCGTGCCGTCGCAGGGCACCTGCTCCGAGGTGCCGTCCCACGACTCCAGCCCGTCGGTGACGAGCAGCGGCGTGAGCGTCAGCGAGACGAGGGTGGCGATCCGGTCGCCGACCGCGAGGCCCAGGGGCGACTCCGGCCCGACCTCCTCGACCACGCCGATCAGCATCCCCCCCGAGCCCGTGACCGGGTTGTGCATCTTGCCGCGGCTGGCGATGATCCCGGCGACCTCCCCGCGCACCCCGGCGCCGTCGCCGGAGTGCTTGTCGTGCAGCTGCTGGAAGCTGGCCGCGTCGAGGTTGAGCCGGCGCACCCGGACCCGCACCTCGTCCGGGCCGATGGCCGGTGTGGCGTCCAGGCGCCAGGCCGCCTGGGGCAGCACCCCCGCGGGCTCGAGAACGCGGTGCACGCCGACAGCCCGTGCGGTGCGGTGATCCATGGTCCTCCTCATCTCCGGACTCCACCCTATCCATCAGTCGGGCACGAAGATAGTTTCGTCCAGATGCTGGCCCGCCGCGATTCCTTCCGATATGCTGGCGTAATGACGGACATCCTTGACCCGTTCCTGCCCAGTGCCGTTCAGGACCTCCACGTTCCCGAGCAGCCCTACATGTACCGGCGCGTGATCCTCTCCGAGCCGGACTGGACGAGGTTCCCGGGCTGGGCGGACGTCACCGAGGAGCAGTGGCGCTCGGCGCAGTGGCAGCGCGCGCACTGCATCAAGAGCTCCCGGCAGCTGCGCAGCCTGATGGGCGACCTGCTCGACGAGCGTGCCTACGCCGACCTCGATGCGGACCTGGCCTACAAGGCCACGATGTCCATGCTCGTGCCGCCGCAGATGATCAACACGATGATGCGCGACGCCGCCCCGTCAGGGCCCGGCTCGCTGACCGACGCGTTCTACGCCGACCCGGTCCGCCGCTACATGCTGCCGATGCTCACCGACCGCCTTGTCGAGTGGGGCAGCCACCCCTACGCGTCCCGGGACTCGCTGCACGAGCAGGCCATGTGGGTCGCCGAGGGCCTGACCCACCGGTACCCCACGAAGGTCCTGGCCGAGCTGCTGAGCACCTGCCCGCAGTACTGCGGGCACTGCACCCGGATGGACCTCGTGGGCAACTCCACGCCGAGCGTGGACAAGATGAAGCTGGTCCTCAAGCCGGTCGACCGGCAGTCGGCGCACATGACCTACCTGCGCTCGCACCCCCAGGTCCGCGACGTGGTCGTCTCCGGCGGGGATGTCGCCAACCTGCCCTGGCCGCGCCTGGAGTCCTACCTCGACGAGCTGCTCGACATCGACAACATCCGCGACATCCGGCTGGCGACCAAGGCGCTGATGGCCCTGCCGCAGCACTGGCTGTCCCCCGACGTCGTCGACGGCATGGGCCGGGTGGCGGCCAAGGCCCGCTCGCGCGGGGTGTCGCTGGCGATCCACACCCACGTCAACAACGCCGCATCCGTCACCCCGATCGTCGCTGAGGCCGTGCGGGCGATGTTCGACGCCGGCGTGCGCGACGTGCGCAACCAGGGCGTGCTGCTCGAGGGCGTCAATGCCACCTCGACGGACCTGCTCGACCTGAGCTTCACGCTGCTCGACGGCGCCGGGATCATGCCCTACTACTTCTACATGTGCGACATGATCCCCAACGCCGAGCACTGGCGGGTGCCGCTGGCCAAGGCCCAGGAGCTCCAGCACGCGATCATGGGCTACCTGCCCGGGTTCGCCACGCCGCGCATCGTCTGCGACGTGCCGTTCGTCGGCAAGCGCTGGGTGCACCAGGTGCACACCTACGACCAGGTGCTGGGCATCTCGGAGTGGACCAAGAACTACCGCACGGGGATCGAGTTCGACGATCCCAACGCCCTCACGCGCAACTACCGCTACTACGACCCGATCCACACCCTGCCCGAGGAGGGCCAGCGCTGGTGGGCCAGGCACGCCGACGAGGACCCCAGCTGAGGGCAGCGGCGGCGCCTGCTCCGCGGGCTACTGGACCAGCCGGTCCTCGAACGGCACCGACAGCACGACCGTGGTGCGCGTCGAGACCCCGGCGATGGCCCGGATCTCGCTGAGCAGTGCCTCGAGCGCCACGGGCGAGGACACCCGGACCTTGAGGATGTAGGCCTCATCACCGGCCACGGAGTAGCAGGCCTCGACCCCCGCGATCCTGGCGATCTTCCTGGGGGCCTCGTCCTCGGCGGAGGCGTCGAAGGCCTTGATCGAGACGAAGGCCGTCAGCGACAGCCCCAGGGCCTCGGGGTCGATGATGGCCCGGTACCCGCGGATCACGCCGCGCTTCTCGAGGCGGCGGACACGCTGGTGCACGGCCGACGTGGACAGGCCGGTCTCCTTGCCGAGGTCCGTGTACGACATCCGACCGTCCTCGGAGAGCAGGGCCACGATCCTGCGGTCGATGTCCTCCATGGACGCGATCCTATCCTCGGGCCAGGGCCCTGCCGATGACCAGTCTCTGGATCTGGTTGGTCCCCTCGACGATCTGCAGCACCTTCGCCTCGCGCATGTAGCGCTCGACCGGGAAGTCCGTCGTGTAGCCGGCGCCACCCAGGACCTGCACCGCATCGGTGGTAACCCGCATCGCCACGTCCGTGGCCAGCAGCTTGGCGCGGGCCGCCGGGAGCGTGAACGGCCGGCCGGCGTCCTTGAGCCGAGCTGCCTCCAGGAGCAGCGCACGGGCCGCATGCACCTGGGTGTCCATGTCGGCCAGCAGGAACTGCAGCCCCTGGAACCCGGAGATGGCCTGGCCGAAGGCCTGGCGCTCGCGGGCGTAGCCGACCGCCTCGGCCAGGGCCCCCCGTGCCAGGCCCACGGCGCAGGCGGCGATGCCCAGGCGCCCGGCGTCCAGTGCCTGCATCGCGATCCGGAACCCATCACCGGGCTGCCCGACCAGGTCCTCGGCCGGCACCTGTGCACCGTCGAGGACCACCTGGGCCGTCGGTGAGGCCATCATGCCCATCTTGTGCTCCGGGGTCGCGAACGACATCCCGGGGGTGGCCGCCGGGGCCACCAGGCAGCTGATGCCCTGGGCACCGGACTGCCCGGTTCGCACCATCAGGTTGTAGAAGTCGGCGACGCCCGCGTGCGTGATCCAGGCCTTCGTCCCGGTCACCCGGTAGTGATCGCCCTCGAGGTCGGCCCGGGTGGTGAGGGCGGCTGCGTCGGAGCCGCAGTGCGGCTCGGACAGGCAGTAGGCACCGATCGACTCGCCGCCCAGCATGTCCGGCAGCCACCGGGCGCGCTGCTCGTCGGTGCCCCAGGCCACGACCGGGAAGCACGAGAGCACATGCACCGACACCCCCAGCGACACGGTCATCCAGCGGGCAGCCAGCTCCTCGAGCACCTGCAGGTAGACCTCGTAGGGCTGGCCCCCGCCGCCCAGCTCCTCCGGGTAGGGCAGGGCCAGCAGCCCAGCCCGGCCCAGGGTCGTGAACACCTCGCGGGGGAACTCCCCGGCCGCCTCCGCGGCCGCCGCGCGCGGGGCCAGCTCGCGGTCGGCGATCTCGACGGTCAGGTCCAGCAGGTCGGCTGCCTCGGGGGTGGGCAGCATGCGATCGATCATGATCGCCACGCTACTCCTCGCCGGCGGTGGCAGGATGCGACCCATGCTGATGCTGCTGGACTCCGCCGGGCTGTACTACCGGGCATTCCACGGCGTGCCGGAGTCCATGACCGCACCGGACGGCACGCCGGTGAACGCCGTGCGCGGGTTCCTGGACATGTGCACCGCCCTGGTGAGCTCACGCCGGCCCACCGGCCTGGTCGCCTGCTGGGACGACGACTGGCGACCGCAGTGGCGGGTCGACCTGCTCCCGTCCTACAAGGCCCACCGGGTGGCGCCCGACGGGGCTGAGGACGAGCCCGAGGCCCTGGGGATCCAGGTGACGATCATCGCCGAGGTCCTGGCCGCCCTGGGGATCGCCCGGGTCGGTGCGGCGGACTTCGAGGCCGACGACGTGATCGCCACCCTGGCCCGTCGCCATGCCGCCCGTGGGGAACCCGTCGAGGTCGTCACCGGCGACCGCGACCTCATCCAGCTCGTGGACGACACCGCGGGCATCCGGGTCCTGTACACGGGTCGCGGGATCCGCCGGGTGGAGGTCCTCGACGAGGCGGCAGTGCTCGCGGCGCACGGGGTCCGCCCCCAGCAGTACACCGACCTCGCGATCCTTCGCGGGGACCCCTCCGACGGGCTGCCCGGGGTGCCGGGAATCGGCACCAAGACCGCGGCGGGCCTGTTGGGGCGCTTCACCGACATGCCCGGGATCCTGCACGCGACCGACAGCGGTGCGGGTGGCGTGAGCCCGCGGATCGCCGCGGCGCTGCGCGACAACCGCGACTACCTGACACGTGCCGAGCAGGTGGTGCGGGCAGCCGATGTCCCCCTCGACGAGGTGGACATCCGGATCCCGGACCGAGCGGCCGATCCCGCGGCCCTGGCCGACCTCGCCGGGCGATGGGGCATCGGCACCCCGCTCGACCGGCTCCAGGACGCACTCGCCGCGTCCGGCTCCGACCCGGCCTGACCTCCCTCAGTGCCGGATGGTCCCGGGCGCACCGAGGATGATCGCGGAGCTGCCACCGCGCCGGGGACGCGGCGGGTGCGGGGCCCGCAGGTCGACGGTCTGCGGATCACCGGCACGCACCTCGACCACGAGGCGCACCGCCCGACGGACCCACTGCTGGTCGGACTCGTGCGGGACCAGCACGACCGGTACTGCGCAGTCGACCCGGCTGAGCGGACCGAGGTCCGTGCCCTCGGACGCGAGCACAACGACCCCCGCCAGGGTGTCCAGGTGGACGCTGCGCGCGACCGAGGCCAGGCACTCCGGCACCAGCCCGCCCTCAGCGAGCACCAGGACGCGTCCGGGCATCCAGTCCAGCGCCGCCCGCACCGACGGCTCCGAGGTGCCCCGGACGCACAGCCCGGCAACCCGTCCGAGCCCAGTGCCGCGCACCGGCCTGGCCGCGCACTCCCGCCCATCGGCGGAGAGCGCAGCCAGCAGGCCGTGCCCACTGTGCAGTCGCGTGCTGCCCACATCTCCATACTGCTCCGCCGAACCACCGACGCCAAGGCCGGAGGGCCCGGGGAACGTCACGATTGCGTCCCAATCCCGCCAGTCATTCGGCAATCGTGACGGCCACCACTCCGCGACGGATCGAGTCGATCGCGGTCCGCGCGGCCTGGGCCAGGGGTGTCCCCGGGCTGGCGGCCACCAGCTGGCCGAGGAAGTCCATGACCTGCTTGCACCACCGGACGAAGTCCCCTGCCGTGAGCTCCGAGCCGTCCAGGACCGAGCGCAGCGTCCCCCCGGCAGCCCACCGGTGGACTGCCCAGGCGAAGCCGAGGTCCGGTTGCCGGGTCGCCGGCAGCCCGTGGCGCCGCTCGAGCACCTCCAGGGCACCCCAGATCCGCATCGTCTCGTCGAGGGTCGAGTGGATGGCCCCGGGCACGCGCGCCGGGGCTGCTCCCGGCTCCGAGCTGCCCCGGGACTCGAACACGAGCGCTGAGCAGGCCGCGGCCAGCTCCGGGGGACTCAGCGTGTCCCAGAGCCCTCGACGCAGGCACTGCATCGCCAGGAGGTCGGACTCGCCGTAGATCCGGCTGAGCTGCCGGCCGGCATCGGTCACGCCCGGGCTGTCGACCGGACCCGTCAGGTAGCCCAGCTCCATGAGGACCTCGCAGATGCGATCGAACTGCCGGGCGATGGAGTTGGTCCGGCCCTCGAGCCGACGCTGGAGGCCGTCGGTCTCGGTCCGCAGGCGCTGGGCCCGCTCGGCCCACCGGGCATGCTGCTCCCGGTCCGAGCAGCCGTGGCACGGATGTGCGCGCATCTGGGCGCGCAGGTGGGCCAGCTCGCCGTCGTCGTCGTGAGCCCGGGCGCGACGCCCCGGCCTGGGGATGTCCAGCCCGTCGGTACGGGTGCGCAGCAGCGTGGCGAGCTCCCGGCGGGAGTTCGCCGACCGGGGGGAGAACGAGCGCGGGATCCGCACCCGGTCCAGGACCTGGGGGGGCACGGGGAAGTCCACGGTGCCCAGCCGCCGGACCTGGCGGTCGATGGTCAGCACGAACGGCCGCGGGTCCTCACCCAGCGAGAGCCCCGGGTCGATCACGACCGCCACCCCGGCACGCCGACCGGTCGGCACGACGATCACATCCCCCGGGACGAGGTCGGCCAGCGCCTCGGCGGCCTCGCTGCGCCGGGCGGCGGCCCCGGCTCGGGCCATCCCCTTCTCCGTGGCCGAGATCTGCTGGCGGATCGCCGCGTAGGAGGCGAAATCTCCCAGGTGGCAGCGCATCGACTCCTCGTAGCCGGCGATCGCCTCCTCGTTGCGCTGGACCTGGCGGGCCAGCCCGACGATGCCCCGATCCGCCTGGAACTGGGCGAACGAGGACTCCAGGACCTCCCGGGCGGCGGACTTCCCGAGACTGCCGACGAGGTTGACCGCCATGTTGTAGGAGGGCCGGAAGCTGGACACCAGCGGGTAGGTGCGGGTGGACGCCAGGCCGGCCAGCGCGGCAGGGTCGATCCCCTGGTGCCAGACCACGACGGCATGCCCCTCGACGTCGATCCCGCGGCGCCCCGCGCGACCCGTCAGCTGGGTGTACTCCCCCGGCGTGATCGGGGCATGCGTCTCGCCGTTCCACTTGACCAGCCGCTCGAGGATCACGGCCCGCGCCGGCATGTTGATCCCCAGCGCCAGCGTCTCGGTGGCGAAGACCACCTTGACCAGCCCCTCCTGGAACAGCTCCTCGACCGCTTCCTTGAAGGTCGGGATGAGCCCGGCGTGATGGGCGGCGATGCCGCGCTCGAGGCCGTCGAGCCACGCATCGAAGCCGAGGACCGCGAGGTCCGAGGGCGGCAGCTCGACGAACCGGGCCAGGACCCGCTCGCGGATCTCCAGTCGTTCGGCCGGCGTGGTCAGCACCAGGCCGGCGTGCAGGCACTGCTCGACGGCCGCCTGGCACCCCGCCCGGCTGAAGATGAAGTTGATGCAGGGCAGCAGGTCCGCGCGCGCCAGGGCGCGGATGACGTCTGGCCGCTGGGTGCCGGGCAGGGATCGAGGCCGGCGCCCGCCGCGCTCCGGCCTGCCCGGGGCCGGGCGGTTCGGTCCACCAGCACGGCCGCCTCCGCCGCGGTAGTCCCGCCGGGCCTTGTCGATGCGCTGGTCGTCGCGCGCCAGGCGGACCAGCTCGGGGTTGACCGCCTTCCCCCGCTCGTCGACGAACAGGTCGTGCAGGCTCCCGTCGGCGATGACGTGCTGCCACAGGGGCACGGGGCGGTGCTCCTCGACCACGATGTCGGTGTCACCACGAACCTCGGCGAGCCAGGCGCCGAACTCCTCGGCGTTGCTCACGGTCGCCGACAGCGCCACCACGCTGACGTGCTCCGGGAGGTTGATGATGACCTCCTCCCACACCGGGCCGCGCTCCCGGTCGGCCAGGTAGTGCACCTCGTCCATGACGACGAACTCCAGCCCGGCCAGCGTGTGCGACCCGGCGTAGAGCATGTTGCGCAGGACCTCGGTGGTCATCACGACCACGGGCGCCTCGCCGTTGATCGAGTTGTCACCGGTCAGCAGGCCCACGCGGTCGGCGCCGTAGCGCTCGACGAGGTCGTTGTACTTCTGGTTCGACAGGGCCTTGATCGGGGTGGTGTAGAAGCACTTCGTGGCACGCTCCATCGCCAGGTGGACGGCGAACTCCCCCACGACCGTCTTGCCCGACCCGGTGGGGGCCGCAACCAGGACGCCGCGACCACGCAGGATGCTCTCGCACGCCCGCTCCTGGAAGCCGTCGAGCCCGAACTCGTAGAGCCCCCGGAACCGGGTCAGCGCAGCGTCATCCATGGCGCTGACGCTACCGGGGCACGACCACCTGCACCCCGTCCGGCACGGCCGTCACCGTGACCGGAAGTGGGGCCACCCGCTCGCCGTCGGCGTAGGCGATCTGGCCCGGTGCCTCCAGGGTCGCCGAGCGCACACGGCGGGACTCCACGTCGGGATGCTCCAGGTGCTTGCCGGTGTAGACCTTCGGGAACACGGACAGCAGCCGGCGCCGGGGCATGCTGTGCACCCAGATCAGGTCCAGCAGGCCGTCGTGCATGTCCGCACCGGCACAGACCAGCATCCCGCCGCCGAACGCCGGGCCGTTGCCCAGCGACACGATCATGCCCTCGTCGACCACGACCTCGCCGTCCAGCACGGCCCGGTACGGGATCGGGCGGAACGTGCGCAGCACCGCGAGCATCGAGCGGATGTACAGCGCCGTCCCGCTGGGCCAGGTCATCTGGTTGGCCCGCTCGTTGGCGCTCGAGTCGAAGCCCGAGGACATCACGCACAGGAAGTGCCGGACCGCCCCGTCAGCGGCCTCGATCCGACCGACGTCGAAGGACCGGCGGTTGCCGGCGAGCACCACCGCGATCGCAGCCTGCGGGCTGGTCCTGGCCAGGCCCACCGAGTTGGCGGCGTCGTTGCCCGTCCCCAGCGGGACGATCCCGAGCGCGGTGTCCGTGCCGACGACCGCCTGGAGGGCCTGGTGCACGGTCCCGTCGCCGCCGACCGCGACCAGGATGTCCAGCCCGGAGGCCATCGCGCCGGCCAGCAGCTGATCAGCCTCCTGGACCGACGACCCCTCGATGGCCACCACGTGGTCGCCCCTGCTGGCCAGCCCCCGCAGGACAGCAGCGCTGTGCCGACCCACGCGACCAGCGCCGGACGCCGGGTTGACCAGGACTCCGATGCGTCGCTCCACGGGGGTGCACGCTACTGCAGAGTCCGCTCGGCTCACGGCTCCAGCGGCGATGTCTCGTCGTCGTCCCACTGGGCGGTCGAGACCTGCCGGCGCCCGCGGCGACGATCGTTGAGCCAGCAGGCCAGGCCGGCGAGCAGCATCAGCAGCAGCATCGGGACGGCCAGCAGCGCGAGGTTGAACGGGTCCCCCGTCGGGGTCGCCACAGCGGCGAACACCACCACGCCCAGCACGATCCACCGCCACCACGACCACAGGCGACTGGCCGACAGGACACCGGCGAGGTTCAGGCCGAAGACCAGGATCGGCAGCATGAAGCCCAGCCCGAACACCAGCATCATCCGCAGGAAGAACGACAGGTAGCGGTCGACCGAGATGATGTTCTCGATGTTCTCCGGGGTGAACCCGAGCAGGATCTCCAGGCCACGCGGCAGCACGCTGTAGGCCAGGGCTGCCCCCGCCAGGAACATCGGGGTCGCGACCAGGGCGAACCCCAGTGCCCAGCGGCGCTCGTTGCGGTGCAGGCCGGGGGTCACGAAGCGCCACAGCTGGTAGAGCCACACCGGGGTCGCCAGCAGCACGCCGGTCACGCCGGCCACCTTCAGCTGCATGACGAACGGGTCCGCGACCCCCGTGAACGCCAGGGTCATGTCCCGGCCCTGCGCCGCAGCAGCCTCGACGACGGCATCGAAGGGCGCGCGGATGACCGTGAAGATCTCGTCGTAGAAGGCCCACGCCACCGCCATGCCCACGGCGATCGCGAGCAGGGCCTTCACCAGCCGGGAGCGCAGCTCGCTGAGGTGCTCCCGCAACGGCATCGCCGCCCCCGGGTTGTCACTGTCGCTTCGGCCCTTGGTTCCGCCGGGCACGGGCGGGGCGCTCACGCCTGGCTGGGGGGCTGTGGCTGCAGGGCGGACGGGGACGCGTCAGCCTGCGGCTGGAGGGCAGTGGAGCCGACCGCAGGCTCGGCAGCAGGCATCGGGCCGGGCGCCGGGATGCCTGCCTGCTCGGCCGGGGGCAGGGCCACGGGTGCCGCAGGGGCCGGCGCAGGCGTGCCCGGGGCATCCGGTGCCGTCTCGCCGTCGACGAGGCCCTTGGTCTCGGCCTTGAAGATCCGAAGCGAGCGTCCCACGCTGCGGGCCGCGTCCGGCAGGCGCTTGGCGCCGAAGAGCAGGACGACGACCAGCACGAGGATGAGCAGCTCAGGGCCGCGGATGTTGGGCATGGGACCCTCCAGCGTCAGGACCCGCACTCGCGGGGATAGATCAGAGCGTACGACCGCGCGTGCCCGTTGCCCAACCCGTCAGGTTCGCGTCGCGGCTCACACCTCCTGGTCGGCCGCCATCACGATGTCGTCGACGGAGGCCAGCCACAGGGCGAAGTCGAGCAGGTCGTCGCGGGTCATCGGGGTGCAGGTCCGCTCGATGACGCGGGACTCGAGGTACTCCAGCGGGATCGCGAGGTGGTCCACCCGGACGCCCGCGCCGGTCAGCAGCTGCACGACGTCCTCGTCGGCGCTCTTGCAGACGCTGTCGGCGCAGCCAGCGCAGGTGAACGTGTAGGTCGACCAGCCGAGCTCACGCGCGACCGTCACCCGCACGTCGGCCGGGACGAGGTCGACGTCCCCACACCGCGGGCACGTTGCCTTGATGGTCGTCATCAGATCCACCTCCTCGCAGTTGCCTGGATGCCAGTCGCATCGGTGCCCGCCGTCCTCGACTTGAGGCCCCGGACGCATCATGTGACCGCGCAGGGTGGTGATGCAACTACTGCGCGACCCCAGCTGCCCCGATTTCCGGGCGGTGCCGGCGCCGCGATTCCGCCGCGGCCCCCAGCAGCTCGGCCAGCAACCATTCCGGCTCCCGCAGCACGACGGTCCCCGCGGACCCGAGGACCAGCCTCCGGGCCCACGTGAAGTCGCCCACCGGGAGCTCGGCGCGCACCCCGCCCCCGGGCAGGGCCCACCTGCGGGTCACCGGGTGCCGATCCAGCAGGGGCGCTCCCTCGGGCACGTCCACGAGCACGACGCGGCCCGTCGAACCCAGCGCCACCGACATCGGCTCCACCTCCGCCGGCGCCTCGACCGTCCGGGCCGGCAGGTCGCTGACAGCGATGGCGCGGACCCGGTCCACCCGGAACATCCGCAGGCCCCCGGCCGACCGGCAGTACCCACGCAGGTAGCCGTACCCATCGACCACGACGACCCCGAGCGGGTCGACGACTCGATGGGTCACCTCGTCCCGGACAGCACCCAGGTAGGTCAGCTCCACCGCGCGCCCCGAGGCCAGTGCCGCCTCGACCGGACCGAGGACCTCCGGGGGCAGGTCGACGCGCACGGCCAGGACCCCGGGGGCCGGGGCGTGGCGCCCCAGGGCCGCCGCCAGCTTGGCGGTCACCGATGCCAGCTCGGCGCTGTCCGCGCCCCCGGGGACCGCGGCCAGTGCGTTGAGCGCGACCATCAGGGCGAAGCCCTCGTCGGGCGTCAGGGTCAGGGGCGCATCGAGGTCGAGGGCGTCGATGACCTCGATGCCGCCACCGTCCTCCCAGTACTGGATGTCGAACAGGGTCCAGTCATCGGCGCCCGAGGTGATGACCGACCCGAGGTCGGCCAGCAGCTGCTCCTGGGTGATGCCGAAGTGGTCGGCGGCGTCGGCGACCGGCACGCCGCTGTTGGCGGCCAGCCACGGCACCAGGGCCAGGAGCCGGGCGAACTGCGCGGTTCCCGGACCCCCGGGCTGGGTGCCGGCGGTCAGCGGCCGACCCGCCCTGGGGGTGGGGGTGGCCAGTGCGGCGAGCAGCGCATCGAGCTGGGCGACGGCCTCGTCGATCGCCGCGGGTGGCCCGAGCACGCGCACCCCGGCGCCGTAGGCCAGCACCGAGGCGATCCCGGCGGCCAGGTCCTCGACCGGCAGCGCCACCAGGTCCGCACCGTCGGCGTCCTGGCCCCGGGACTCGGCGCGCAGACGCAGCTCGGCGGCCACCCCCGGCGCCAGCGCGAGGTCGACCATCACGGCGTCGGTGCGGGCGAAGCGGCCGATCGCATCCGCGGCGTCGAATCCCTCGGGAACCGCATAGGTGCCGCCCGCGGGATCCGGGCGCACGGGTCCCTCGATCCGGGAGGCGCGGAAGACCCGGACCTCCTGCCGGTCGGTGTCGAAGCCCACGACGTACCAGTGCCCTCGCCACCAGACGGTGCCCCACGGCTGGACGTGGCGCAGTTCGGCAGCTGCCTGCGGGGCCTTGCGGTAATCGAACATCACGGCCGTGCGCGTGCTGCACGCCTCGATCAGGGCATGCACCGCCGGGGAGTCCAGGGACAGCCCGGCGATCGGCGCGGACCCCTGCTCGGTCGAGCGCATCCCGAGCTGGGCCTCCACCTTGCGCAACGCGTTGAGGGCGGCCGGGGCCAGGTCGGCACGCTGCCACACCCGGGCGGCCAGCCCGAGGACGGCCAGCTCCCCGCGGCCGAGGTCCAGCGGCGGCAGCGCCCAGTCGCCCTCGATCCGGTAGCCGGTGACGACCCCGGACGCATCGGTCAGGGTGACCACCGGCACGCCCATCGCGCGCAGCTCGTCCTTGTCGCGCTCGAACATCCGCTCGAAGGCCTCCGGGGAGGCATCCGGGCTGTACCCCCGCACGACGGAGCGGATGTGGTCGCGGTCCAGTCCGGTCCGCGTCCCGCGCAGGGCCATCAGCAGGTTGAGCAGGCGCTCGGCCTTGGTGTAGGGCTGGACCCCCGCGCCCTCGAGGGCCTGGGCCATCAGCGAACGGCGAGCAGGTCGATCACGAAGATCAGCGTCTTGCCCGACAGCGCATGCCGGCCGTTCTCGCCGTAGGCCAGGCGCGGCGGGATGACCAGCTCGCGACGGCCGCCCACGCGCATCCCCGGGATCCCGTCCTGCCAGCCCTGGATGAGCCCGGACAGCGGGAACGTGATCGACTCACCGCGGTCCCAGGAGGCGTCGAACTGGTCGCCGGTGTCGTACTCGACGCCGAGGTAGTGCACGGTCACCCGGGCGCCGGGGACCGCCTCGGCGCCCTCGCCCACGACGATGTCGCGGATGACGAGCTCCACCGGGGCGGGGCCGTCGGGGAAGTCGATCTCGGGCTTGGTCAGGTCTGCCATGGGGTTTCCTCTCGGAGGCGGGTCGGCGGGTCGGGGGACGGATCAGGCGGCGGGGGTCTGCTCGATGAGGTCGACGACGAAGACCAGGGTCTCGCCCGGGGCGATGTCCGCCCCGGCACCTGTGTCGCCGTAGGCGAGCTCGGCCGGGATGACCAGCAGGCGCCGGCCACCGGGCTGCATGCCGAGCAGGCCCTGCGACCAGCCCTGGATCACGCCGTCCAGCGGGAAGGTCGCAGGCGCCCCGCGCTGCCACGAGGAGTCGAAGACGTTGCCCGACGCCTGCCCGACCCCCACGTAGTTCACGGTCACGGTCGCGCCCGGCGCGACCGGGTCGCCCTGACCGAGGTACACGTCGGCGGCGGCCAGCTCGGTCACGGGGGCGAAGTCATCGGCCAGCTCGATCGTGGGCTCGGCGTCCTTGGCCCCGGTGACCGTCACGCCCACGCACTCGTAGGACTCCTCCGAGTCGGACCCGGCCGGGCAGGCGGGCTCCGGGGCGGCCACGACGGGGCTGGTGGCCACCGGGGCGGCCGGGGTCGAGGCGGTCGCGCCGGTGTCCGAACCGGTCCAGCAGCCCGTCAGGAGGGCGAGACCGGCGATGACGAGGACCAGGGAGCGCACGGGGGCGACGGTTCGGCGATTCACCCGGCGAACTCTAGTTGCCGTTCCGGCGTGCGCCGAATCACGGGTCACATGGAGTCGATCAGCCGCTGCACCCGCTCGTCGACGGCCTTGAACGGGTCCTTGCACAGCACCGTGCGCTGGGCCTGGTCGTTGAGCTTCAGGTGCACCCAGTCGACGGTGAAGTCGCGGCGCGCGGCCGTGGCGGCGGTGATGAACTCTCCCCGCAGGCGGGCGCGCGTGGTCTGCGGCGGGGTCGACTTCGCTGCGAACACCTCGATGTCGTCGGCGACGGTGGCGGCCATCCCCCTGGCCTCCAGCAGGTTGAACAGGCCCCGGGTGCGTGAGATGTCGTGGTAGGCCAGGTCCAGCTGGGCGATCCTCGGCGAGCTCCACGACAGGTCGTGGCGGTCGATGTAGCGCTGCAGGAGCCGGTGCTTGATCACCCAGTCGATCTCGGTGTCGACCGCCCCGAGGTCATCGGTCGAGACAGCCGTGAGGGTGCGCCGCCACAGGTCCAGGACCCGGGCGTAGACGGGCACCTCCGCCAGCCCGCTGCTCTGGGCGAACATCTCCACCCGCTCCAGGTAGTCGGCCTGGATCTGCCACGCCGAGAGCATCCGGCCGTTGGCCAGGCGGACGGCCCGGGTGCCGGTGAGGTCGTGGCTGATCTCCCGGATGGCCCGGATCGGGTTCTCCAGGGTGTGGTCCCGGATGCTGACGCCGGACTCGAGCATCCGCAGGACGAGGTCCGCGCTGCCGACCTTGAGCAGGGTGGTCGTCTGGCTCATGTTCGAGTCCCCGACGATCACGTGCAGCCGGCGGAACCGCTCGGCATCGGCGTGCGGCTCGTCGCGGGTGTTGATGATCGGCCGGGAGCGGGTCGTCGCCGAGGACACGCCCTCCCAGATGTGCTCGGCGCGCTGGCTCAGGCAGAAGGTGGTGCCCCGCGGCGTGGGCAGCACCTTGCCCGCCCCGGCGATCAGCTGGCGGGTCACGAGGAACGGGATGAGGGCGTCGGAGACCTTGGAGAACTCCCCCATCCGCCCGATCAGGTAGTTCTCGTGGCAGCCGTAGGAGTTGCCGGCCGAGTCGGTGTTGTTCTTGAACAGGTAGATCTCCCCGTCGATGCCCTCCTCGCCCAGGCGGCGCTGCGCGTCGGCGACCAGGCCCTCGACGATCCGCTCACCGGCCCGGTCGTGGATGACCAGCTCACGCAGGTCGTCGCACTCACCGGTGGCGTACTCCGGATGGCTGCCCACGTCGAGGTAGAGCCGCGCACCGTTGGCCAGGAACACGTTCGAGCTGCGACCCCAGGCCACGACGCGACGGAACAGGTAGCGCGCGACCTCGTCGGGGCTCAGCCTGCGCTGGCCCCGGAAGGTGCACGTGACCCCGTACTCGGTCTCGATGCCGTAGATCCGCCGGCCGAGCGGATCAACCATCGGCGAGCTCGCGCAGCCGGTCGGGGCCGATCCGCCGGAAGGTTCGGCGCGGGCGATCGCGCTGCAGCAGGGCGACCTCGAGCTGGGTCAACGGCACCTCGCGCGGCGCCCCGGCCCCCGCCTGCGGGCCTGCG
Organism: uncultured Actinomycetes bacterium; assembly: GCA_963774745.1. Taxonomy (GTDB): domain Bacteria; phylum Actinomycetota; class Actinomycetes; order S36-B12; family CAIYMF01; genus Prado023. The sequence goes on from CAVZGE010000003.1 coordinate 762,262, forward strand.
GGGGCCGAGCGGGACAGGGCCGCGATGGCCAGGCGAACCCCCTGCGCCAGCGACATGCCCTCCACCCAGTTCTCGGCGAGGTGGGCGGCGATCGAGTCCGAGGAACCGCCCATCGCCACGAACCCGTGCTCGTCGGCGACCGACCCGTCGAACGTCAGCCGGTAGATCTGGTCGTCGGCCGACTGCGCCCCCACCTCGGCGACCACCAGCTCGACCTCGTAGGGCTTGGCGGCCTCGGTGAAGATCGTGCCCAGCGTCTGGGCGTAGGCGTTGGCCAGGCTGCGCCCCGTGACGTCGCGGCGGTCGTAGGCATACCCGCGCATGTCGGCCAGGCGCACGCCGGCCACGCGCAGGTTCTCGAACTCGTTGTACTTGCCGACCGCCGCGAAGCCGATGCGGTCGTAGATCTCGCTGATCTTGTGCAGGGCACGCGACGGGTTCTCGGCGACCAGCAGGATGCCCTCGGCGACCTGGAGGACCACGACGCTGCGGCCCCGGGCGATCCCCTTGCGGGCGTAGTCGGCCTTGTCCTTGATCAGCTGCTCGGGCGAGACGTAGAACGGCATGCTCATGGCGTCACTGCCCCATCCGTGCCACGGGACCGTCCGGGCGCTGCATCCGGCGGTCGACGACCGCCTGGCAGATCCGTTCCAGCTCCGTGGGGTCGACCCGGCGGAACCCCTCGGCATCCACCACGGCCACGACCGGGAAGATCCTGCGCGCGAGGTCCGGACCCCCGGTGGCGGAGTCGTCGTCGGCGGCGTCGTAGAGCGCCTCCACGCAGACCTCCACCGCCTGGGACTCGGGCATCTGCTGGGTGTAGAGCTTCTTCAGCGCGCCACGGGCGAACACCGCACCGGATCCGACCGAGTAGAAGTCGTGCTCCTCGTAGCGACCCCCGGTGACGTCGTAGGAGAAGATCCGCCCGGTGAGCCGGGCCAGGTCGTACCCGGCGAGCATCGGCACCGCCGCCAGCCCCTGCATGGCCAGGCCGAGGTTGGACCGCAGCAGGGACGCGAGCCGGTTGGCCTTGCCGTCCAGGGACAGCGCGGAGCCCTCGATCTTCTCGTAGTGCTCGAGCTCGACCTGGAACAGGCGCACCAGCTCGATGGCGATCCCGGCGGACCCCGCGATCCCGATGCATGCGTGCTCGTCGGCTGGGAAGACCTTCTCGATCGTGCGCTGGGCGATGACGTTGCCCATGGTTGCCCGCCGGTCACCGGCCATCACCACTCCATCGGCCCAGGTGGCCGCGACGATCGTGGTCCCGTGCGGGGCGTCGATCGCGCCCGGCCCCGTGTTGCCCAGGTGTCCGAGCAGGTCCGGGCGGTGCCGGGCCAGGAACTGGGCGAACGAGGCCTCACCGACCATCGAGAAGGCAGTCGCCAGGGGGCTGTCGGTCACCTACTGGCCGCCCTTCTGCACGAAGCCCCGGACGAACTCCTCGGCGTTCTCCTCGAGGACGTCATCGATCTCGTCGAGCAGCGCATCGACATCCGCATCGAGGGACTCCCGTCGCGCCGTCGCGGCTGGCGGTGGCGCCACCGCCGGCTCGTCGTCGGGCCGGGCCTTCTGGTGCTCGCTGGACTGGCTCACGTCGTCCTCCTCCTCGCGTCACGTCCGACACTAGTGCCGATCGCGGAGCCCCACACGCCCACCCGCCCGACTGGTGGGCGCGCCGCCGGGCCTGGCCCGCACGGTGGACCTCAGGTCCCGCCCAGGGCACTGACCAGGGCACCCACACCGTCCACGGATCCCAGGAGCCCCCCCACATGCGCCCGGGTGCCGCGCAGCGGGTCCGGCGTGGGCACCCGGACCAGCGACGAGCGCCCCGGGACGTCGAAGATGACCGAGTCCCAGGACGCGGCAGCGACCCGGTCGCCGAACCGGCGCACGCATTCGCCGCGGAACCAGGCCCGGGTGTCGGTCGGCGGGTCCACGACCGCGCTCGCGACCTCGGCGTCCGTGGTGACCCGGCGCAACGACCCCCGCTGCTCCAGCCACGCGGCCAGGCCCTTCTCGGGGCGGGTGTCGGCGTACTGCAGGTCGATCGCCGCCAGCCGCGGGGCCGACCAGTCCAGAGCGTCGCGGCGCCGGTAGCCGTCGAGCAGCGACAGCTTGGCGACCCAGTCGAGGCGATCAGCCAGCACCCGCGGCTCGGTCGCGAGCCCGTCGAGGACCTCGGCCCAGAGGCCCAGCACCTCAGCGGTGCGCGGGTCGGTTCCCCCGGGCCGTCCCGCGCAGTGGGCGCGCGCAGCCGCCAGGTACGCCTGCTGGACCTCCAGGGCGGTGAGCGGGGCGCGCCCCACGCACTCCAGGGGCGCAGCCAGCGAGAGGTCGTGGGACACCCGGTGCATCGCGGCCACCGGGTTGACCAGGCTGATGCCCAGGTCGGGCCCCCCGGCCTCGATCATGTCCAGGACGATCGCCGTCGAGCCGAGCTTCAGCAGGGTGGCGGTGTCCGAGAGGTTGGCATCACCCACGATCACGTGCAGGCGCCGCCACAGCGCCGGGTCGGCGTGCGGCTCGTCGCGGGTGTTGATGATCGGGCGCTTGAGCGTGGTCTCCAGGCCGACCTCGACCTCGAAGAAGTCCGCGCGGCTCGACAGCTGGAACCCCGGGCGCCGGCCGTCCTGCCCCAGGCCCACCCGACCCGCGCCCGTGAACACCTGGCGGGTCACGAAGAACGGGATGAGCGCCTCCACGACCGACCGGAACGGCGTGCGGCGATCCATCAGGTAGTTCTCGTGGGTGCCGTACGAGGCGCCCTTGCCGTCGGTGTTGTTCTTGTACAGCACGATCTCGTGCCCGCCGGGCAGGTGCGCGGCCGCACGTGCGGCCTCGGCGGCGATCAGGGTCCCGGCCCGGTCCCACACCACCGCGTCCCACGGGTTGGTGACCTCGGGGCTGGAGTACTCCGGATGGGCATGGTCCACGTAGAGCCGGGCGCCGTTGGTCAGCACCACGTTGGCCGTGCCGGGGTCATCGGTGAGCTGGGCGGGGTCGGCCTCCGCGCGGGTCATGTCGAACCCACGGGCATCGCGCAGCGGCGACTCCTCGTCGTAGTCCCACCGGCGGGCCAGGCCGCCGGTCCGGCCGGCCGCAACCGCGTGGGCGTTGACGACCAGCCCCGACATCCGCACCGGGTTGGCGTTCGGGTGGCCCGGATGGCTGATCCCGAACTCGGTCTCCAGACCCATCACCCGGTGCACCGACATGGGCCCCAGCATAGGCCGGGCCGCCGACGCCACCCGGCGCGCGGACGACCGTCGAGGGCGGGGCTCCCTGCGGAGCACCCGCCCTCGACGGTCGATCGTGTTCAGTTGTTCTCCGGTCCGATCCCTACCGCTGGGGTGCTCCCGGCAGGTCGAGGATCTCGCCCTTGAGGATCTCGGCACGGGTGCCGAAGATCGCCTGCATGTTGTCCCCGACCTCCAGGACGCCGGCGGCCCCCAAGGACTTGAGCTTGGCCTTGTCGACCTTGCTCTTGTCCTTGACCGAGATGCGTAGGCGCGTGATGCACGCGTCGACGCTGGTGATGTTCTCGAAGCCGCCGAACGCTGCCAGGACCTTCGCGGCCTGGCTCATGTCGGCCTCGACCGCAGCGGCCTTGATCGCTGCGCCCTTCTCCTCGTCGCTCAGCTGCAGCTCGTGCTCGCCGTAGTCGGCGATGGCGTCGGCGTCGGACTCGCGACCAGGTGTCGCCAGATCCTTCCACTTGATCGCCCACGTGAACACGACGTAGTAGATCGGCATGAGGATGAGTCCCAGGATGATGACGTTCCACCACGGCTCCCTACCGGGCAGGATGCCGAACAGGAAGAAGTCGATCAAGCCGCCGGAGAAGGTCAGCCCGATGGACGTGCCCGTCATGAACATGATCATGAACGACAGCCCTGCGAACACCGCGTGGATTCCGAACAGCCACGGAGCGATGAACAGGAAGGTGAACTCGATCGGCTCGGTGATGCCAGTGAGGAAGGACGTCAGACCCGCGGAGAGCAGGATACCGGCGGCGATCTTGGCCTGGCTGGACTTCGCCTGGCGGTACATGGCGTAGGCAGCGGCCGGGAGGCCGAACATCATGAACGAGAACTTGCCCGCCATGTAGCGACCGGTCGCGTCACCCGCGTTGTCGATGAACGGGGTGTCGTCGGCGAGCTGGGCGAACCACATGCGCTGGTCGCCCGTGATGATCTCGCCGGCCTTGTTGGTGTACTCACCGAACTGGAACCAGAACGGGCTGTACCAGATGTGGTGCAGGCCGAACGGGATCAGCGAGCGCTCGACGAGTCCGAAGATGAACACACCGATCGCGCCCAGACCCTTGATGGCGTCTGCGAAGGCGTTGATGCCCTCGCCGATCGGCGGCCATGCGAAGCTGCCGACCAGGCCCAGGAGCAGCGCGAAGGATGCGGTGGCGATCGGCACGAAGCGCTTGCCGGCGAAGAAGCCCAGGACCGGGGACAGCTCGATCCGGAACCACTTGTTGTAGCACCAGGCGGCCAAGGCACCGATGATGATGCCGCCGAACACACCGGTCTGCAGCGTCGGGATACCCAGGATGTTGGCGAACGCAGCCGACGGCAGGTCGCTCCAGTTCAGGATGTCCGACGTGGACTTGAGTGACGTGGTGACTATCGCGTCCGCGGGTGGACAGGTGTCGGGAACGACCCCCGTCGTGCCCTCCGCCTTGCAGGTGATGACGTTCACGTTCTTGATCTCCATGAAGACGCTGATCGCCTTGTTGAAGACCAGGAAGCCGACGGTACCTGCGAGCGCTGCGACACCGGCGTCGGCGGTCAGGCCGATGGCCACACCGATCGCGAACAGCAGGGCCAGGTTCCCGAAGATGATGTCGCCCGCGCCCACCATGGTGTTGGTGATGAGCAGGAAGAAGCCCTCAGGAATCGTGTCAACGTCGTTGATCTGCTTGTAGATGTTCTGGAAGCCAGCGCCGAGGCCGAGGAGCAGGCCCGCGGCCGGCAGGATGGCCACCGGTACCATCAGTGCCTTGCCGACTCGCTGGAGCTGGCCGAACAGACTGATCTTTTGCTTGGGTGGTGCCACCGCATTCGCGGCCATACGGGCCTCCACATGTGAGTAGGTGCACTTACATGTCGCAACCTACTCAGATCGGACCCCCGAAGCGCGGTGGTTCACAGGTACTGGCCGGTATTGGCCACCGTGTCGATCGAGCGCCCGGCCTCGGTTCCCTGCTTGCCCGCGACCAGGGTGCGGATGAACACGATCCGCTCACCCTTCTTGCCCGAGATCCGGGCCCAGTCGTCGGGGTTGGTCGTGTTCGGCAGGTCCTCGTTCTCCCGGAACTCGTCGATGCAGGCGGTGAGCAGGTGGGCCACCCGGATGCCCTTCCGGCCGGTGTCGAGGTACTCCTTGATGGCGTTCTTCTTCGCCCGGGCCACGATGTTCTCCAGCATGGCCCCGGAGTTGAAGTCCTTGAAGTACAGGGTCTCCTTGTCGCCGTTGGCGTAGGTGACCTCCAGGAACCGGTTCTGGTCGGACTCCACGTACATCCGCTCCACGGTGCGCCGGATCATCGCCTCGCAGGCGGCGTCGGCCGACCCGCCGTTCTCGGCGAGGTCCTCGGGGTGCAGCGGCAGGTCCGGGGTGAGGTACTTGCTCAGGATGTCTGCGGCCGCCTGTGCGTCGGGGCGCTCGATCTTGATCTTCACGTCGAGGCGTCCCGGTCGCAGGATGGCCGGGTCGATCATGTCCTCCCGGTTGGATGCGCCGATCACGATCACGTTGGCCAGGCCCTCGACGCCGTCGATCTCCGAGAGCAGCTGCGGGACGATGGTGTTCTCCACGTCCGAGCTGACCCCGGAGCCGCGGGTGCGGAACAGCGAGTCCATCTCGTCGAAGAACACGATGACCGGCGTGCCCTCGGTGGCCTTCTCCCGGGCACGCTGGAACACCAGCCGGATGTGCCGCTCGGTCTCGCCCACGTACTTGTTGAGCAGCTCGGGGCCCTTGATGTTCAGGAAGTACGAGCGCCCGGCGGTCTTGCCCTCACGCTCGGCGACCTTCCGGGCCAGGGACGCGGCCACGGCCTTGGCGATCATCGTCTTGCCGCACCCGGGTGGGCCGTAGAGCAGGATCCCCTTGGGCGCGGCGAGCTTGTGCTCCTTGAACAGCTCGGCGTGCACGTAGGGCAGCTCCACCGCGTCGCGGATCATCTCGATCTGGCCGGCCAGTCCGCCGATGTCGGCGTAGTCGACGTCGGGCACCTCCTCGAGCACGAGCTCCTCGACCTCGGACTTCGGGATGCGCTCGTAGACGTACGAGGAGCGCGGATCCATCAGCAGCGAGTCGCCCGCGCGGATCGTCTGGTCGAGCAGGGTCTGGGCGAGGCGGACCACCCGCTCCTCATCGGTGTGCCCGATCACCAGGGCCCGGTCACCGCCCTCGAGCAGCTCCTTGAACATGACGATCTCGCCCACGCGCTCGTAGGCCATCCCGGCGATCACGTTCATGGCCTCGTTGACCATGACCTCCTGGCCGGGCACGAGGTCGCTGACCCCGGGGGCGACACTCACGCGCAGCTTGCGGCCCTGGGCGTGGATGTCCGCGGTCCCGTCCGGGTTGCGGGCCAGGAGGACGGCGAACCCGTTGGGCGGGTCGGCGAGGCGGTCGACCTCCTCCTTCAGGGTGACGATCTGGTTGCGGGCCTCGCGCAGGGTCTCGGCCAGGCGGCGGTTGGTCTCCGACAGCCGATCGAGCTCCTCCTGCAGCGACCGCAGGCGGCGCTCGACATCGGGGGGCAACGCCTGACCTGTCATGGCACACCTCCTGCGCTTGTCCTTGGGACTCTACCCAGAGATGCACCGATCGCGCAGCAGGTCGGCGAACCGGCCCATGCGGGTCGAGCACGGGCTCGCAGCGCCCGCCGGGCCGGGCTCCCGGCGGATCGGCTCAGGGCAGGGCCGGGCGCCGCGCGGGCTCCGGTGCGGCGCCGTCGGGCAGTGCGGTTCCGTCGGGCAGTGCGGCGCCCCCCGATGCCCCCGCGGCAGCACCGGGGCCGGTGTAGTCCTCGCCGTAGGCGCCCTTCGCCGGACGGCTGCGCTTGGCCGGCAGGACGGTCCCCGGCGCCAACCTGCGGCTGGCCAGCAGGAAGCCGGTGTGCCCGGTCATCCGGTGGTCCGGGCGCACGGCCAGGCCCTCGAGGTGCCAGGTGCGCAGCATCAGCTCGCTGGCCGCCGGCTCGGTGAACCGCCCGTCCGCCCGCAGGGTCTCGGCCATCCGGGACAGCTGGGTCGTCGTGGCCAGGTAGACCACCACGATCCCGCCGGGCATGAGGGCGTCGGCAACGGCGTCCACGCACTCCCACGGTGCCAGCATGTCCAGGACCACGCGGTGCACGCCGGTCTGCGCCAGCCGCTCCTGGAGGTCGCCGACCTCCACCGTCCAGTTCGGTTGCGGGCCGCCGAGGAACCGCTCGACGTTGCCGCGCGCGATCTCGGCGAAGTCCGGGCGCCGCTCGAAGGACGTGACCCGGCCGGTCGGGCCGACCGCACGCAGCAGCGAGCAGGTCAGCGCCCCGGAGCCGACCCCGGCCTCGACCACGTGGGCCCCGGGGAAGATGTCGGCCAGGCCCACGATCGCTGCGGCGTCCTTGGGGTAGATGACCGTCGCCCCGCGCGGCATGGAGAGGACGAAGTCGCGCAGCAGGGGCCGCAGCACCAGGTACGGGACGCCGGCGAGCGTGGTCACCACGATGCCCTCGGGCTGCCCGATGAGGGCGTCGTGGGCAAGTGCGCCCTTGTGGGTGTGGAACTCCTTGCCCGGGACCAGGGCGAACGTGTGGTGGCGCCCCTTGGGGTCGGTCAGCTGCACGAGGTCCCCGGGCTGCAGCGGACCATGCCGGTCAGCGCGGGGCGCGGGAGGGGCGGTCGGGGCGGTCGGCTCGGTCGGGGCGGTCATGGGCTGACCCTATGCGCCGCCGGCCCCCGGGGTGTCGGCCTTCAGGGCGGCCTCGATGTCCGCCACGAGCAGCACGCCGTAGACCAGGCCCTGGGGATCGACCACGAGCAGCTCCTCCCTACCCCGCCGGGCGACCTCCGTGAGCAGCTCGGTGCCGGCCACGTCCCGGCCGATGGCCCCCTCTGCGTCCAGGGGACGCGCCACGGTCGCCACCGACACCCACGGTCGGCGCTGCTCGGGCACGGCGGCGATCGCGTCGTGCTGCCCGATCCCGGTGGGCACCCCGCGGGCGTCGACGATCACCAGCGCTCCGGCCCCCGCCGCGGTGGCCCGGCGGATGGCCTCGGCAAGCGGCAGGTCGCGATCCACCGGGATGGCCCGCCGGGCCAGCCCGCCCGCGGTCAGCGCCCCGGCCCGGGTGCGCAGGTCGACCGCGCGCAGCTGGGTGGTCGCGCCCGTGTAGAGCATCGCCGCCACCAGGCCGGCGACCACGTACACGAGCAGGTCGGGGCGCGAACCGGTCAGCAGCGACAGGGCGAGCGGGGACAGCAGCGTGAGCAGGGCCACGCCCCGCCCGACCCACGCCGCGACGACGGTGCCGCGTCGCTCGGAGCCGGACGCCGCCCAGATCAGGCAGCGCAGCACGTTGCCGCCGTCCAGCGGGATCCCGGGCAGGGAGTTGTAGATGCCGATGATGACATTGGCCCAGGTCAGGGCCCGGGCCAGAACCCCCGCCGCGCTCGCCGGGTCCAGGACGGTGGTCGCCGCGTAGGTGACGCCGGCGAGGGCGAACGTCGCGATCGGGCCCGCGGCGGCCACCGCCGCCTCCGCCATCGGCGCCTGGCGGCTGCGCTCGAAGTGCGTGACCCCGCCGAGCAGCTGCAGCACGACCCGGTGGACGCCGAAGCCGAACGCCCGCGCCACCAGGGCGTGCGCGAACTCGTGCACGAGGGTGGCCAGGCTCAGCAGCACCGCGAAGGCCAGCGCCAGCATCCACGGGCTCCAGATGCTGTCGATCGTGAACGCGGGGATCCACAGGTAGGCCAGCAGCGCGACACCCAGGATCCCGCTCGGGGGGACCTCCACGGGGATCCCGGCGATACGCATCGTCGGGGTGGCCATCGATCCATCGTAGGCGTGCTGCTGGGCTGGTGGCGCCGGGCGCCGGACACGGCGACGTGCGCGGCTCGTGTCGGACCCCCGACGTAGGTTGTCGTCATGCCCGATCCGAGCGACCTCACCCAGCGGCCCACCCGTTCGCTGTCGCCCTCGCGTGCCCTGGACTTCCAGTCCTGCCCGCTGCTGTACCGCTTCCGCGTCCTCGACCGCCTGCCCGAGCCACCCAGTCCGGCCGCCGTGCGCGGGACGCTGGTGCACTCGGTGCTCGAGGCGCTCTACGACCTCCCCGCCGACCAGCGGACCCTCGACGAGGCGATCGGTCTCGTCGGCCCGCAGTGGGACCTCCTGGTGGCGCAGCGCCCCGAGGTGGTCGGCATGCTGGCGCAGGCCGGCACGGAGCCGCTGGAGTGGCTCCGCGGGGCCGGTGACCTCGTCGAGGCGTACTTCGCGATGGAGGACCCCACCCGGCTCGAGCCGGCTGCCCGCGAGCTGCAGGTGCAGGCCGAGCTGCCCTCGGGGCTGGTGCTTCGCGGCTTCGTCGACCGCCTCGATCGTGCGCCCACCGGGCAGTTGCGGGTCGTGGACTACAAGACCGGCAAGCCCCCGGGCGTCGGGTTCGAGGCGCGGGCGATGTTCCAGATGCGCTTCTACGCCCTGGCCCTCTGGCACACGCACGGCGAGCTGCCGACCGTGCTGCAGCTGATGTACCTGTCCACCGGCGTCGTCCTGCGCTACGAGCCCGACGAGGAGGACCTGCGGGCGATGCAGCGCAAGGTCGAGGCGCTGTGGACGGCGATCGAGCGCGCGATGGAGTCCGGCGACTGGCGGGCCAGGCCCTCCGCGCTGTGCGCGTGGTGCGCCCACCAGTCGCTGTGCCCCGAGTGGGGCGGCACTCCCCCGCCGCTGCCGGTGGCAGGCGTCAGCGCGAGCTGACGCCCCGGCGCCTGCTACTCCGTCCGGATGGCCATCAGCACGTCGAGGTTCGCCGCGCGCCGGGCCGGCCAGACCGCCGCGAGCACGCCCACGACGGCGGTCGCCACGAGCACCACCACGATCAGGGTCCAGGGGATGGCCAGCTCGGTGATCCCGTCGTTGACCAGCAGCCGCTGCAGGGCGACGCCGAGCAGCAGGCCGAGGGCCACCCCGGTGAACGCGCCGAAGAAGCTGATCACGATCGACTCCCAGCGGATCATCGTGCGGACCTGCTTGCGCAGCATGCCCACCGCCCGCAGCATCCCGATCTCCCGGGTGCGCTCGATGATGGACAGCGCGAGCGTGTTGATCACGCCGAAGATGGCGATGATGACGCTGAGCCCCAGAAGTGCGTACACCAGGCTCAGCAGCTGGTTGATCTGGCCGGAGATCGTCTCCTTGAACTCGGTCTGGTCCAGGATCTGCACCGTCGGGTAGGCGGCCTGGATCGCGTCGAGCTCGGCCCGGACCGCCACGAGATCGGCATCGGGCTGCAGGGGCGCGTAGAGGAACGAGTCGACCACGGGCAGCCCGGCGGCCTCCATCGTCGCCAACGAGACCGCCCACCCGGAGAAGGCCGCCTGACCCTCGTAGAGCTGCTTGAGCTCGAGGGAGTCCTTCTGGCCGTTGCCCCAGGTCACCTCGATGGTGTCCCCGATGGCCACGCCGGCGGTGGCGGCCGTCTCGATGTCGACGACGATCCCGCCGGAGGCCAGTGCGGCGGCCTCCATGCCCAGGGTCTGCACCTGCCCGATCGTGTCCGGCTCGACCCCGGTGACGGTCACCTCGGAACCCTCGATGACCGCCGGGGCCTGCCGGACGCGCGAGACCAGGGCAATGCCGGGAACGGCCTCGATCGCGTCGCCGACCTCGGTGGAGAACGGCACGAAGCTGGTGGGCTGCACGATGAAGTCCGCAGTCACGACCTCGTCGACCAGTGCGTCGGTCGACTTGGTGGTCGAGGAGCCGAGCACGCCGATCGCGGTCACGAGGGCCAGCCCCACGAGGATCGCCGTGGCGGTCGCCGCGGTCCGCCGCCGGTCGCGCTGGGCGTTGCGCACCGCGAGCGTTCCCACCGAGCCCAGGCGGGTCACCGGGGCGCCGACTGCGCCCACGAGGCCGCGGCTGAAGACGGGGGCCAGGACGATCACGCCGAGCAGCAGCCCGAAGGCCCCCAGCCCGGCCACGGTCAGCCGGCGGGGCAGGTCCTCGCCCAGGACCGCGACCAGGAGCGCAACGGCCCCCAGCCCGGTGAGCAGGCCGCCAACGATCCCGCGCACGCGCAGGCCCTTGGCGGGGAGGGCGACCTCGTCGCGCATCGCCGCGACCGGAGGCACCTGGGACGCGCGACGCGCGGGGAACCAGGCCGCAACGACGGTGACGATGACACCGACGGCCATGCCCAGGACGAGCGTCCGGGGCGCCAGGACCAGGTTGCCGGCGGGGAGCTCGGCGCCGATGACACCGAGCAGCTCGCGCAGCCCGAGGGCGACCCCGATGCCCAGCAGGATCCCGAGTGCGCCGCCGAGCAGCCCGAGCAGGAAGGCCTCGCCGACCACGGACCACGTGATCTGGCGCTTGCTGGCACCGATCGCCCGCAGCAGCGCCAGCTCGCGGGTGCGCCGCGCGACCAGCATCGAGAAGGTGTTGAGGATGATGAAGGTGCCCACGAAGAGTGCGATGAACGCGAAGACGAGCAGGAACGTGTTGATGAACCCGAGCGCCGTGCTGAGCTGATCGGCGGCCTCGTCCTGGAGCTCCTGCCCAGTGGCCACCTTGAAGCCGGGCCCGAGCAGCGCGGTCAGGTCGTCACGCAGGCCCTCGGGCGTGGTCCCCTCGTCGCCGACGACCGACACCTGGTTCCAGGCGTCCTCACCGAGGAACGTCTCCTGGGCGTACTCGCGGTCGAAGAGGGTGAGGGTGGCCCCGGCCAGGCCGCCGCTGACCCCGTACCGGGCCAGGCCGACCAGCGGTGCCTCGATCCGCGGGCCCTGGGTCACCACGGTGACCGTGTCGCCGACCTCGAACCCGCCCTTCTCGGCGGTCTGCAGGTCGACGACGATCTCCTCGGGGGCACTCGGGGCACGGCCCTCCACCAGGGACAGCCCACTGAGCTGGGGATCATCGGGGTACTCGGGGAAGGAGAACCCGAACTGCGGCGGTCCGTTCCCGCCGATGGGCTCCCCCGCCTCGTCGATCAGGGTGACCCCGAGGACCTGGACGTCACCGGTGGCCCGGGCCACCCCGGGCAGGTCGCGCACGTCGTCGAGGACGGATTGGGGAACCACGGACACCACCGAGCCGCGACCGTCGTCGGCACCGACCTCGAGCTGCTGGGTCACCACGACGTCCGGGACCTCGTTGGCGAAGAGCTCGTCGAACGTGCCCTTGAGGGTGTCGGTGAAGATGAACGTGCCCACCACGAAGGCCACGCCGAGCACGACGGCCAGCCCGGACAGCAGCATCCGGGCCTTGTGCGCCTTCAGCGAGCGCCACGTTGCCTTGAGCATGCGCTCAGCCCTGCTCGGAGGTGGTGTCCGGGGCGACAGTCTGGGACGTCGACCCCGCGCGCCCGGAGGACGGCGGGTACTCGATGCTCACCGGCTCGGAGGGCACCGAGCCATGCGCGCCGGCGGCCTGCTCGAAGGTCATCATGCGCTCGAGGATGGCCGGGGCGTCCGGGTCCACGAGCTCGTCGACGAACACGCCGTCGGCCAGGAACACCACGCGGTCGGCGTAGGCCGCGGCATGCGCGTCGTGGGTGACCATCACGATCGTCTGGCCGAACTCGTCGACGCTGCGGCGCAGGAACCCGAGCACCTCGGCACCGGAGCGCGAGTCGAGGTTCCCGGTGGGCTCGTCGGCGAAGATGATGTCGGGCCGGGTCGCCATGGCGCGGGCGCAGGCCACGCGCTGCTGCTGGCCACCGGAGAGCTCGCTGGGGCGGTGGGTGAGCCGGTCGGCCAGGCCGACGGTCCCGACCACGAGGTCGAACCACTCGCGATCGACGCTGCGTCCGGCGATGTCCAGCGGCAGCGTGATGTTCTCCTCGGCGGTCAGCGTGGGCACCAGGTTGAAGGCCTGGAACACGAAGCCCATGCGCTCGCGGCGCAGCCGGGTGAGGTCGTTGTCCTTCATGGTGGTCAGGTCCGAGTCACCGATGAACACCTTGCCCGCCGATGCCGAGTCCAGGCCCGCCATGCAGTGCATGAGCGTCGACTTGCCCGAGCCGGAGGGTCCCATGATCGCGGTGAACCGGCCGACCTCGAACTGGACATCGACCGAGCGCAGGGCCACGACCTGGGTCTCCCCCTCGCCATAGACCTTGCTCAGCCCCACGGCACGAGCCGCGGGGCCGCCAGGCTGGGACACGTTCGCGGCAGTTGCCTCAGACATAGGGGGACCTCTCTGGAGTCAGGCGCCCAGTTTAGGGGCGTTCGGCCGCATCCGCCCCATCCCCGTCCACAGCTGCCGGGCCTCCCCGGGCCGGGCCCTCAGCCGACGAGCGCGGCCAGTCCCGCCAGGTCCAACCCAACGAGCGACTCGCGCACCACGATGCGCTCGCCCGCCGCCACCGGGACCGCGTGCGGAACCGCCACGACCGTCGCACCGGCCGACCAAGCCGAGCGCACGCCGTTCAGCGAGTCCTCCAGCACGATCGCCCTGGAGATGTCGATCCCCAACAGGTCGGCGGCGTGCAGGTAGGGCATCGGGTCGGGCTTGCTGCGCGCAACCTCGTCCCCTGCGACGCTGACCGGGAACACCGGCAGCCCCGACCGGGCCAGGAACGCGAGCACGAGGTCGACGATCGGGCGCACGGAGGCCGAGACGAGGGCGAACGGCAGGCCCGAGCCGGCCACCGCGGTGAGCAGCTCGCCCGCTCCCGGCTGGATCGGGATCTCGGCGCCCTCGAGGCGCTCGAGCATCGAGCTGATCAGCAGGTCGGCGACCTGCTCGTCGGTGGTGTCGGTCGGCGAGATGCCGCGGATGTAGGCCGTCGCATGTGCCATCGACGCCCCCATGATGGCCCGCTGGTCGGCCTCGGACCACGTCCCCCCGAGGGCCGCCAGGGTCGCGTGCTCGACCTCGAGCCACACCGGCTCGGTGTTCACCAGAAGGCCGTCCATGTCGAACAGGACCGCGGAGAGTGTCATGGGTGCACGTCCTGTCAGCCGGCGTTGTAGTAGCTGGCTTCGGGGTGGTGCACGATCAGCGCCGAGGTGGACTGCTCCGGGTGCAGCTGGAACTCCTCGGAGAGCTCCACGCCGATCCGGGAGGGGTCCAGGAGGTCGACCAGGACCGTCTGCTGCTCGACGTCCGGGCAGGCCGGGTAGCCGAAGGAGTACCGCTCCCCCTGGTAGGACTGCTTGGTGATCAGCTGGGTGCGGTCCACGGCGTCGGCCGAGTCGATGCCCAGCTCCGCGCGGATCCGGGAGTGCCAGTACTCGGCCAGGGCCTCGGTGAGCTGGACCGACAGGCCGTGCAGCTCGACGTACTCGCGGTAGGAGTTGGCCTCGAACAGCTCGGCAGCCGCCGCGGAGACCGCGGAGCCCATCGTCACGACATGGAACGCCACCACATCGGGGCGCCCCTCGGCCAGCACCGCCTCGCGGGGCCGGAAGAAGTCGGCCAGGCACAGGTGCCGGTCGCGGCTCTGGCGCGGGAAGGGCAGCCGGTGCAGCTCGACGGGCTGCCAGCCGTGCTCCAGCGGGCGTTCGCCGGCCTCGGCCAGGCCGGTGGGGTCGAGGATCACCAGCTCGTCGCCCTCGCTCCAGCACGGGTAGTACCCGTAGATGACCGCCGCCCCCAGCAGGCCCTCGGTATGGACGCGGTCGAGCCACATCCGCAACCTCGGCCGACCCTCAACCTCAACTAGAGCGTTATAGTCCGGTCCGTCCCCTCGGGAGGACTTCAGCCCCCACTGCCCGAGGAAGAGGGCGCGCTCGTCGAGGTACGCCGAGTAGTCGGCAAGGCGGATGCCCTTCACGACGCGCGACCCCCAGAACGGCGGGGTCGGCACCGGGTTGTCGACCGCGACGTCGCTGCGCGCGGGGATCTCCCCGACGTCGCGGGTGCCGCTGCCTCGACGAGCCACCTTCCGGGTGCGCAGCGCGGGCAGCTCGGCACCCGGCTCGCCGCGCTTGACCGACATGAACGCATCCATCAGCCGCAGGCCCTCGAAGGCGTCGCGGGCGTAGCGGACATCCCCGGCGAAGATGTTGGCCAGGTCCTCCTCGACGAACGCGCGGGTCAGGGCGGCCCCGCCGAGCATGACCGGCCACCGCTGCGCCACCCCGCGGTCGTTCATCTCCTCGAGGTTCTCCTTCATGATCACCGTGCTCTTCACGAGCAGGCCCGACATGCCGATCAGGTCGGCGTCGTGCTCGGCGGCGGCGTCGAGGATGGCGTTGACCGGCTGCTTGATGCCGATGTTCACGACCGTGTAGCCGTTGTTGGTCAGGATGATGTCGACCAGGTTCTTGCCGATGTCGTGCACGTCACCCTTGACCGTGGCCAGGACGATCGTGCCCTTGCCGGCGGACTCCTCGCCCTCGACCTTCTCCATGTGCGGCTCGAGGTACGCCACGGCGGTCTTCATGACCTCGGCGCTGTTGAGCACGAACGGCAGCTGCATGTCGCCGCGGCCGAACAGCTCGCCGACCTCCTTCATGCCCGCCAGGAGGGTGTCGTTGATGATCTGCAGCGCGGGCTGGGTCAGCAGCGCCTCGTCGAGGTCGGCCTCCAGCCCCGAGCGCTCGCCGTCGATGATCCGCCGCTGCAGCCGCTCGACCAGGGGCAGGGCGGCGAGCTCCTCGGCCTTCGACTCCTTGGACACCTGGGCGCTGACTCCGGCGAACAGGTCGAGGAACCGGCCCAGCGGGTCGTAGCTGACGGTGCCGTCCTCGGCGTACTCCCGGCGGTCGTAGACCAGGTCGCGCGCGACCGCCAGCTGCTCCTCGCCGATCCGGGCGATCGGAAGGATCTTGCTGGCATGCACGATCGCCGAGTCCAGGCCCGCCTCGATGCACTCGTGCAGGAACACCGAGTTCAGCACCTGCCGCGCAGCAGGGTTCAGGCCGAACGAGATGTTGGACAGCCCCAGGGTGGTCTGCACCTCGGGATGGGCGTGCTTGATCCGGCGGATCGCCTCGATGGTCTCGATGCCATCGCGACGGGTCTCCTCCTGGCCGGTGGCGATCGGGAACGTCAGGCAGTCGACGAGCACGTCCTGCGGGCGGGATGCCGTGGTTGTCGCGCAGGTCGGTGATGAGGCGGTCGGCGACCCGCAGCCTTCCAGTCGGCGGTGCGCGCCTGGCCCTCCTCGTCGATGGTCAGGGCGACCACAGCCGCGCCGTACTCCTTGATCAGCGGCACGATCTGGGCGAACCGCGAGCCCGGGCCGTCGCCATCCTCGTAGTTGACCGAGTTCACGACCGCGCGCCCGCCCAGCATCTGCAGGCCCGCCTCGAGCACCGCCGGCTCGGTCGAGTCCAGCACGATCGGCAGGGTGGAGGCGGTGGCCAGCCGGCCGGCCAGCTCGCGCATGTCCCCGGCCCCGTCGCGGCCGACGTAGTCCACGCACAGGTCCAGGAGGTGGGCGCCGTCGCGGATCTGCTCACGCGCGATCTCGACGCAGGCCTCCCAGTCCTGGGCCAGCATCGCCTCGCGGAAGGCCTTGGACCCGTTGGCGTTCGTGCGCTCCCCGATGGACAGGTAGGAGGTGTCCTGGCGGAACGGCACGGACTGGTAGAGGGAGGCCGCGGCCGCCTCGGTGATGTGCTCGCGGGGCCGGACCTCGCGCCCGCCCACGCGCTCGACGACGGCGCGCAGGTGCTCGGGCGTGGTGCCGCAGCACCCGCCGACCAGGGCCAGGCCGTAGTCGCTGGTGAAGTGGTCGTGCGCCGCCGCCAGCTCGGCGGGTGCCAGCGGGTAGTGGGCGCCGTCGGCGGTGAGCACGGGCAGCCCCGCGTTGGGCATCGCCGAAACGGCCACCCTCGCGTAGCGCGACAGGTGGCGCAGGTGCTCGCTCATCTCCGCCGGCCCGGTGGCGCAGTTCAGGCCGATCACGTCGATCCCCAGGGGCTCCAGCGCGGTGAGCGCAGCCCCGATCTCGGTGCCGAGCAGCATCGTCCCGGTGGTCTCGACGGTCACCTGGGCGATCAGGGCGACATCCGTGCGCCCGGCGGCGGCCATCGCACGGCGGGCGCCGATGAGGGCAGCCTTGGCCTGCAGGAGGTCCTGCGCCGTCTCGATCAGGACGGCGTCGACGCCGCCCTCGAGCAGCCCGGCCACCTGCTCGGCATAGGCGTCACGCAGGTCGACGAACGGGGCGTGGCCCAGGGTGGGCAGCTTGGTGCCCGGGCCGACGGAACCCAGGACCCAGCGGGGCCGGTCCGGCGTGGAGTAGCCGTCGGCCACCTCGCGGGCGATCCGCGCACCAGCAGCGGCGAGCTCGCGGATCCGCTCGGGGATGTCGTACTCCCCCAGGTTGGCCAGGTTGGCCCCGAAGGTGTTGGTCTCCACACAGTCGACGCCGACATCGAAGTAGGCGGCGTGCACGGCGGCCACGATGTCGGGGCGGGTCACGTTCAGGATCTCGTTGCAGCCCTCGTAGCCCTGGAAGTCGTCCAGCGAGGGGTCCTGGGCCTGCAGCATCGTGCCCATCGCGCCATCGGCGACGATCACGCGCTCGGTCAGGGCAGTCAGGAAGGAGGTCGTCGGCATAGTGCCTCAAGGGTACGTGCCCACGGGCACCGCCGTGGGGCGTTCCGGCGTCCGCTGCCCGGTCGAACACGAAGGGCGATGGCACGCCCGTGGTACCGTCACCCTGTCGATCCGGCTCGTTGGAACGGTGCGCGGCACCGCCCCCCGGGCGCTGGCCCCGGGGATGTCCACTGGCCCCGCCCTCAGATCGGCAGCGCCTGTGCTGCGCAGCACCACCCCCGCGGAAGGCCCTCCGATGGCCATCAGCTTCGGCATGCTCAGCACCTATCCCCCGACCCAGTGTGGCCTGGCCACCTTCTCCCACGCACTGGTGCGGCACCTCGTGGGCTCGGGGGCGGACGTCGGCATCGTCCGGGTCGTCGACAGCCCCCAACCGCCGCAGCCGCGCGTGGTCCATGAGCTCGTGCTCGGAGAGCGCCGGGCCGCACGTCCGGCCGCCGCTGCCCTGAACCTGCACGACGTCGCGATCGTCCAGCACGAGTACGGCATCTTCGGCGGTCGTGACGGGGCCGACGTGCTCGACGTCCTGGCCGACGTGCGCGTCCCGGTGATCTCAGTCCTGCACACGGTGCTCACGAGCCCGACCCCCAACCAGCGGCGCGTGCTGGCCGGGGTCGTCGCGGCCTCGTCGGTCGTGGTGACGATGACCCTGACCGCCCGGCAGCGACTGCTCGACGGGTGGGACGTGGACCCGGGCAAGGTGATGGTCATCGCCCACGGCGCCGAGGACAACCGCGCCCCGGAGCTCGGCCACGACGCCGTGACCCGCTGGGAGGACGAGGGCGGATCGCGGGGGCAGGCGGCTGCCCCCGGAGCCGCCGTGAGGCGCCCGAGGATCCTCACCTGGGGCCTGCTCGGGCCCGGCAAGGGCATCGAGTGGGCGCTGGCGGCGATGGCCGGCCTGGCCGACCTGGACCCCCGACCCGTGTACGAGGTCGTGGGCGAGACGCATCCCCGAGTGGTCGAGTGGGCCGGTGAGTCCTATCGCGAGGGGCTGGAGGCCCAGGTCGCTGACCTCGGGCTCGCCGATCACGTGACGTTCGACGGTCGCTACCTCGACGGGCAGACCCTGCGGGGCATCGTGCGGGCGGCCGACATCATCCTGCTGCCGTACGACTCGCGCGACCAGGTCACCTCCGGGGTGCTCACCGAGGCCGTCGTCGCGGGGAAGCCCGTGGTCTCCACGAGCTTCCCGCACGCTGTCGAGCTGTTGTCGTCCGGGGCCGGGCTCCTGGTCCCCCAGCGCGATGCGGACGCGATCAGCAGGGCCCTTCGCACCCTGCTCACCGATCCGGTCCTGACCGCGAGCATGGCCCGGACGTCCCTGTCGCTGGCCCCTGGCCTGCTGTGGCCGGCGGTTGCCGACCAGTACATCGCCGTCGGGGTGGGCCTCCTGGCCGAGGGTGCGCGGTCCGTCGCATGATCGGACTCGGCCTGCCCGCTGCCCGATTCGACCATCTCGAGCGGATGACCACTGCGGACGGGCTGTTCGAGCACGCCCTGCTGGCCGACCCCCGCCGCGACCACGGGTACTGCCTCGACGACGTGTCCCGCGGCCTGGTGGTGGCCGTCCGTGAGCCGGATCCGGGCCCCATCGTGACCGGGATGGTGAGCTCCTACCTCCGGTTCACGGTCGAGGCCCAGGACGAGGGCGGGAGCTTCCACAACCGCCGGAGCACCGACCGGCGGTGGACCGACTCGCCCTCGGTGGACGACCACTGGGGTCGGGCACTGTGGGCCGTGGGCACGACCGCGGCGCTGGCGTCGGGGCGTGTGCGCGACGAGGCGCTGACGGTGGCCTCCACCGGGATGCAGGTCAGGTCACCGTGGCCACGCGCCATGGCCTACGCCTCGCTCGGGGCCGCCGAGATCCTGGGCACGCTGCCGGGGGACCGTGCCGCACGGGAGCTGCTCGTGGACGTGCGGACGATGCTGCGGCGACCCAGGATCGCCCATGGCTGGCCGTGGCCCGAGCCGCGGCTGACGTACGCCAACGCGGTGCTGCCCGAGGCCCTGATCGCGATCGGCCGCGCGCTGCACGACGAGGCGGTCCTCTCCCACGGGCTGGACCTGCTGCGGTGGCTGCTCGACCTGCAGACGCGTGACGGGCACATCTCGGTCGTCCCCGCCGGGGGGATGGCTCCGGGAGATGGGTTGCCGGGCTTCGACCAGCAGCCGATCGAGGTCAGCGCCCTGGCCGAGGCCTGCTCGCGCGCCCACGACGCCACCGGCGACGTCCGCTGGGCGGACGCCGTGCAGCTGTGCGCCGACTGGTTCCTCGGCGCGAACGACCTGGGGGTCCCGCTCTATGACCCGGACACAGGGGGGTGCGCCGACGGGCTGCACTCGACCCGGATCAACCTGAACCAGGGGGCCGAGTCGACCCTGGCGGCGCTGTCGACCCTGCAGCTCGCCCGCCGACCCGCGCTCGCGGCCCCCCGGTGACGGCGGCGCTGGTCGAGCGGACCGATGTCGTCCTGCTCCCCGACCCCACCCGGGTCGTCACGCGGTTGTTCCTCCCGGGCCAGGAGATGCTGACACACGGGTTCTCGCGTGCCACCGCCGTCCTCGACCGCGTCCTGGCCCTGACCGACGAGCAGGTCGACCGGGCGCTCGGCCAGGTGCTCGAGGCGTTCGCCGGCCGCCACCGGGACCTCCCGGCGACCTTCGACGAGAGGTTCCGGCTCATCGCCCACCGCCTGGTCGATCCCGGGTCCATGTCCGCCCAACGGCGGCTGCTGGTCGGCGCCTACTTCAGCCTGGAGTACTCGATCGAGTCGGCTGCGCTGTTCAACCCCTCGATGGTCGTCCACCCCGACCAGGCGGGCGTTCCGGAGGGGACCACTCGCTTCGTGATGAGTGTGCGCGCAGTCGGCGAGGGGCACATCTCCAGCGTCGAGTTCCGCAGCGGGACCATCGACGACACCAACCGGCTCACCCTCGATGAGCCCGGCAGGCCGCTGGTGCAGCCGGTTCCCACGCCCACAGTCCTGTCCAAGGCGCAATTCGTCCGGCAGCTGTCGGAGCGCGGCGCGGATGCCAACGACGCAGCCAACTACGTGCTCGACGAGTTGCCCGCCACCTTCGACCGTCCTGCCCTCGACCGGGCCATCGCAGCGCTGCGCGGGCAGCGGCTGACCCGCGGCCCGGCACGCAGGGCCGTCGAGGCCCTCGAGTCGATCGCCGACTCCCAGTACTCCGTCGAGTTCCCCGCGGAGTCGCTCGTCTCCCAGCGGGTTCTCATGCCGGGCGGGCCGGCCGAGAGCCACGGTCTGGAGGACCTGCGACTGGTGCGGTTCGCCGAGGCGGATGGTTCCCTCACCTACCGGGGGACGTACACCGCCTTCGACGGCCGGTCCGTCACGCCCGCACTCCTGGCGACGACCGACTTCCTGACCTTCCACAGCCAGCAGGCCATCGGTTCCGCAGCGCAGAACAAGGGGATGGCCCTGTTCCCGCGCGCGGTGGGGGGTCGTTTCCTGGCCCTGTCCCGATGGGACCGGGAGAGCTCGAGCCTGGCGCAGTCCTCTGACCTGTGGCACTGGGAGGCCGGACCCATGCTCCAGCCTCCCAGGAAGCCGTGGGAGATCGTCCAGGTCGGCAACTGCGGGTCGCCCCTGGAGACCCGCGCGGGCTGGCTGGTGCTCACACACGGCGTGGGACCGATGCGCCAGTACGGGATCGGGGCGATGCTGCTGGACCGCGACGATCCGACGATCGTCCTCGGCAGCCTGGCTGAGCCGCTGCTGACGCCGACCGCCGACGAGCGTGAGGGTTACGTGCCCAACGTCGTCTACTCATGCGGGTCGATGATCCACGGCAACACCGTCGTGCTGCCCTACGGGTGCAGCGACTCGTCGATCCGTGTCGCGCTGGTGGACCTCGACGGGTTGGTGGACGAGCTCGTCGGTCGAGGTGGTTCCTCGGGTTGACGGGTACCGGCCCACCGACGGGCTGGCGCGCGCGGCGCCGTAGCCAGTTGCGCTGGCGAGGCGTACTGTCGTGAGCGCGGAGCCATTCAGGCTTCCGACCACGGGAGTCCCGATGGCAGACAAGTCCCCCCGCCAGCACATGGCCAAGAAGTCCGGCAAGTCCCTCAAGGAGAAGCGGGCCGACAAGCACGCGAAGACCGACCAGAAGAACCAGGTGGCCACGACTTTGCCGGACAAGAAGCGCTGACCGTCCCGCTGAGCAGCTGAGCCCGTCGGTTGCCCGGGACGGGCCCTTCAGCATGCAGGTTCGGGTCGGTTCTCGGTCCCGATGCGGGGTTCGTCACGCCTGCGGCCACTCCTGGCCCTGTGGACGAATCGGACAAGCCACCCCACAGTGCGACGTATCCTGTGCTCCGGAAACCGTCCCGTTCGGCACATGAGGACCCGCACATGATCCACGTCACCGCTCGATCCCTTGCCGGGGTCGCCGCCGCAGGCTTGCTGCTGGCCGGATGCTCGAGTGCCCCGGACTCGTCGGGCACGACGGGTCCCGCGGCAAGCTCCAGCACCTCCGCGAGCACGGAACCGAGCGCGAGCGCCTCGCCGTCGCCGACGCTGACGGCCGCGGAACAGCAGGCGTTCGAGGAGGCCACGAAGGTGGTGCTGGCATACCGGCAGACGATCACGGATCTCTATAGCGGAGCCCGTACCAACCTCAACGACCTGAACGAGGTCGCCGCCGGTGACCTTCGCGACC
Source organism: uncultured Actinomycetes bacterium (assembly GCA_963774745.1). GTDB lineage: Bacteria > Actinomycetota > Actinomycetes > S36-B12 > CAIYMF01 > Prado023. The sequence continues at coordinate 784,711 of CAVZGE010000003.1, forward strand.
AGGGGCTCAAGAACATCCAGCAGAGCCTCAGCGACGGGTGGCGGCGGAGTCCGGAGGGCGCACAACTCGTGGTCGTTTCGGCGGCGCCAGTCGAGATTGGCCTCCTTGATGACCCCAACGCCGTCGTTGTGCGTGCTTGCATCGACGCGACCGCAGTCACAATCGTGAACCCGGATGGAGTGGCGACTTCTGGCATTCGTGAGGAGTTGGACTACACAGTTACCCGTACCACGTACCTCCCCGAGCCAAGTTGGGCAGTAACGGCGGTGTCCACCAACACCGACAACTCCGACGAGCGGGCATGCTGACGCGCCGCGTGGCCACCGCGTGCCTGGTTGCGGTCGCGTGCTTGACTCCGGTAAGCGCGTCCGCAGACGAGTCTGAGGACGCCGCAAGCGTGAACGTCGACCAGGGTGCGGGGGAGACGGCGGTGCGGTCGTCGACGTCAACGCCGGACACTCCACCACCAGCCCTGGCACGTCCTCCGGTGGGGGTGGGGGGACGACTCAGGCGGGATCCAGGTCACCTGGCAAGCGGGTGTGCACGTACAAGGGCGACGAGATCACGTGCACGTCCGAGTTGGGGGTGTGGTCCGAGGAGCGGCAGTGCTTCGTGCGGCGGGTCTCGCCGCAGCCACCCGTCGACCACGCGATCTGGGAGGGCCGCGAGGACGGGACGATCTATCAGTGCGTCCAGCCGGGCTCTGCCTTCAGCGCAGGTGTGGGCAACGGCTTCTGGTTCTGGGCGCCCAGCGCGGGAGCCGCCGGTGCCCCGGTCCTGGTGGACCCGGTCACCCTGGCCGAGAAGGCCATCGAGCGAATGGAGCTCGAGTCCCCCTCGGTCGGCATGACCCCGCTGACCGCAGGGGCTCCCCTGCTCGTCGGCATGGACGCCTGGCTCTGGATCGACAACGCCGGACCCCACGGGTACGGACCGATCACCCGCACGGCCACGGCGGGCCCGGTCTCGGTGACCGCGACAGCCGAGGTCACGAGGGTCGTCTGGGAGCTCGGCGACGGAACCCGGCTCACCTGCCGCAGCGCAGGCACCCCGTGGTCCCCCGACAAGGGCACCGGCCCCTCACCGACGTGCGGCCATCGGTACCTGACCCCGTCCACGCAGGAGCCGGACGGCACCTTCACCGTCCGGGCGACCGCGCACTGGCAGGTGGAATGGACCGGCGCTGGGCAGGCCGGCGAGATCACCTTCACGATGGACGGCGAGCGCGAGCAACCCGTGACCGAGGTTCAGGTCCTCCAGACCAGCTGACCGACCGACCGCAACGCTCACAGTCGCCAGCGGGTGCGGTGTTGGGTGCGGATGGTCCAGGGTGCGCCGTTGTTGGCGGGCCAGGGTGTTCCGGCGGGTGCCCCGGGGGGTGGTTCGGTGACTTCGGTTCCGGGTGGGGTGGGTTCGATGGTCCACATGCCGAGGTCGACCTGGCGGTGGTGGGTCCAGCAGAGCAGCGCCAGGTTGTCGATGTCCGATGGCCCGTCGGCGGCCCAGTCCTGCACGTGGTGGGACTGGCAGTTCTCGGCCGGGATCTGCATCCGGGAATGATGCAGCCGCCGTCGCGGGCCGCCAGGGCCTTGCGCTGCGCGGGGGTGGCGGTCCGGGAGGTGCGCCCGACGGCCAGCGGGATCCGGGGTCCGTCGAACAGCAGCGCGGCCAGGGCCGCGACCCGGCCCGCGGCGGTGGGCTCTGTCGTGGGCGTGGATCCCGCGCCGATGGTGGATCCCGCGCCGGCCGTGGGCGTTCCGCGGCCGTGGGCCCGGTGTTCTCGGGGCCGTAGCAGGTCCTCGGGGGTGTCTGGGCAGCGGGTGCCGAGGTCGGCCGGTTCGTCGCCCGGACACCGTGCGGGGGTGGTGATCGCGATGGGGGTGATGGTGGGGTCGCAGGCGGTGAACCGTTGTTCGCTGGGGGTGAGGAGGTGGCCGCGGCTGGTGGTCCAGACGGGGTCCCCGTGCTGGGTGTGTTCGAGGGTGACGGTCAGGGCCACGGGCAGCCCGCCGCGGGTGGGAAGCGCGCCCGCGGTGGCGGCGGTGTTGACGAGCTCGATCAGGGCGTCGGCGCGCCGTGCTCCGGCGGGGGTGTGGTCGGCGGTGGAGCGGAGTCGTTCGGCCAGGGCGTCGATGGCGGCGATCACGGCTTCGCCTTCGAGGCGGGGCAGGGTGCCGGAGAGGATGACGGTGTCGCCGAGTAGGGCGAAGGACAGGTCCCGGGTGCTGTGCGCGTCGGCTTCATCGGTGCTGGGGTCGTCGGTGGGTGGGTGCAGCAGGCGGATGGCGCTGAGCACGAACCGGGTGATCATCGGCGGGGACCACTGCCCCCACCGGGGTTCCAGGGTGCTGATCACCGCCGCCAGCTGGTCGGTGGTGAGCGGGCCGGTGTTGCGGGCGAGGGCGTCGACGTGTTCGGAGGTGATGATCCCGGCGGCCCACGCACCGGCCAGGGCCGGGTGCCCGGCGGCCAGGGCCCCGGTGCGGGCCAGCCGGCGGGCCTGTGGGTGGTGCCAGCCGCGGGCGGCCAGGACCGCCCCGGGGCCGACCAACGGCAGGCTGCCGGCGGTGGTGGCGGCGTGCATCCGGCGGGCCAGCTCGTACTCGACCACGGCGAACGCCCCAGCCAGCACCTCCACATCAGCGCAGGGGCGGTCCCCGGCGAGCAGACCCATCGCGGGCAGGTCCCCAACCGCGCACGAGGTGGCCCGCTCCCAGAGCGCCGGCCACCTCTTCCGACGCGGCCGGTACCGCGGCCACCGCCCGCCGGTCGACCACCACCTGCTGGTCGACGATCGTGCTCGTCACAACCCCCACCCCCCGTTCGAACTGATGTTCGAATCCTATCAGGGACGACCGACACCAACAACCCCGACCCGGGTGTCGGTGGACACCGCCCGGCCCCCGAGCGCACCCGCCGGCGAGCACGGATGCAGTGGCTTATGCGCTCCTATTGCGTGTTGCTATACGACCCGATAGATCCCTACACTCAGGCGGATGGATCCCGTCAGCAACCCCTACGCGCCCGGTGCCGGGCGACCGAACCGGCACCTCCGGCAGGGATCCCAGCCCTCCTGAGCAGCCGGCACGCGAACCGGCACCGGCCCTCACGATTCACGCGCTCGCCCCCGAAGGCGGTGGGTCAGCCGGTGAGCTCGGCGATGTCACCACGGACGAGCCACGCGATCCACGGGGCGACGGAGATCGCACCAACCACCAGGTACAGGGCAACCAGGCGCCGGCGGTGCGGTGGATGGGTCGTCCATCGCAGGCCGATGGCCCCGGGGAAGAGCCCGACCCAGGCAACAGCAGGCAGGGCGAACAGGACCAGGAAGGGCAGGGCGTAGAGCAGCACCAGCTGCCAGGTCCCGGGACCCCGGGCAACAACGACCTCCGGCTCCACGGGCCACCGGGGCGGGTCCTGCTCGTCAGTCATGCATCCCCAATCCGTCGCGTCGCTGCGTTCGTCGCCCGGCCAGCCCCAGCCCGCGCGCGTCGCCGGCTCAGCCCCAGCCCGCGATCGCCGCCCGGCCAGTCGCCCCGGCCGCGATCGCCCGTCGATTGCCACCGTCAGGCGGCGGACGCAGCCGAGTCAGCGGCCCCGCGCCGCCCGGTACCGGGCGATCAGGGCGTTCGTCGAGGAGTCCAACGACGCCTCGGACTCACCAGTCAGCATCGGCGCGATCGAGTCCGCGACCACCTTGCCGAGCTGGACGCCCCACTGGTCGTACGGGTTGAGGTCCCAGATCATCCCCTGCACGAAGGTCGAGTGCTCGTACAGCGAGATGAGCGCACCGAGGGTGAACGGGGACAGGGACTCGGCCACCAGCATGTTGTTCGGTCGATTTCCCGGCATGACCTTGTGCTCGACGAGGTGCGCCGGGGTCCCGTCTGCCTCCACCTCGGCGGCGGACCGGCCGAACGCCATGACCCCGGACTGGGCCAGGCAGTTGGCGACGAGCAGGTCGTGGTGGTTGCCCACGTCATTGATGGGCCGGGCGAAGAAGATGAAGTCAGCGGCGATGATCGTCGTGCCCTGGTGCAGCATCTGGTAGAAGGAGTGCTGGCCGTTCGTGCCCGGCTCGCCCCAGAACGCCGCCGACGTGTCGTAGTCCACCGGGTCACCGGCTGCGGTCACCCGCTTGCCGTTGCTCTCCATGATCATCTGCTGCAGGTAGGCCGGGAACCGCAGCAGGTACTGGTCGTAGGGCAGCACGACGTGGTCGGCGGTCCCGAGGAAGTTGCGGTTCCACACGCACAGCAGGCCGTGCAGCACCGGCAGGTTCTCGCGCGCGGGCGCGGTGCGGAAGTGCATGTCCATCGCGTGCAGGCCGGCCAGCAGCTCGCCGAAGTGCTCCGGACCGATCGCGATCATCGTCGACAGGCCGATCGCCGAGCTCATCGAGTAGCGCCCGCCCACCCAGTCCCAGAAACCGAACATGTTGGCCGTGTCGATTCCGAACGCAGCCACCTTCTCGGCGTTCGTCGAGATCGCCACGAAGTGCCGGGCCACCGCTGCGGCGTCCCCGCCGAGCCCGCCGACCAGCCAGTCGCGCGCCGTGCGCGCATTGGTCATCGTCTCCTGCGTGGTGAAGGTCTTGGACGCCACGAGGAACAGGGTCTCGGCCGGATCGAGGTCCCGGGTCTGCTCCACGAAGTCCGAACCGTCCACGTTCGAGACGAAGCGCATCACGAGGTCGCGATCGGACACGTGCCGCAGGGCCTGGTAGGCCATCACCGGCCCGAGGTCCGACCCGCCGATGCCGATGTTCACGACAGTGCGGATCGGCCGCCCCGTGAAGCCCAGCCACGTCCCCGCGCGCACCTTGTCGGCGAAGGCCCCCATCTTCGCCAGCACCTCGTGCACGTCGGCGACGACGTCCTGGCCGTCGACGACCAGCGTCGCGCTCGCGGGCAGGCGCAGCGCCGTGTGCAGCACCGCGCGGTCCTCGGTGTTGTTGATGTGCTCGCCGGTGAACATGGCCTCGCGACGGCCGGCGAGGTCGCGCTCCTCGGCCAGGGCGACCAGCAGGTCGATCGTCTGGCTGGTGACCCGCTGCTTGGCGTAGTCCAGGTGCCAGCCGGCGCCATCGGCTGAGAACGTCGCCGCGCGATCGACATCCGCGGCGTCGAACAGCTCCCGGACGGTCGTCGCGGACATCGACTCGGCATGCGCGGACAGGGCCTGCCATGCGGCGGCAGAGGTGAGCGGGGACAGGGTCATGGGGGTGCCTCCTTCGACGCGCCCAGACTAGGAGAGGTCGACCCCGAGAAGCGTGTCGAGCAGCACCCGCACCTGCATCGGGGCATCCGCGTCAGCCCCCAGGCCGGCCACCGCGTCGGTGGCCCAGCGGTCGACAAGATCCAGGGCGCCGGGCGCGTCGAGGTCGTCGGCGATCCGCTCGCGCACCCCGGCCAGCAGCGCGTCGCCGGAGGGACCGCTGGCCGCCTGCACGCCCGCGCGCCATCTCAGGACGCGTCGCTCGGCCCGCTCCAGGTCAGCCGGCGTCCACTCCCAGTCGCTGCGGTAGTGGTGGGCCAGCAGCGCGAGACGAACGGCCGCGGACTGCACGCCCGCGCGGCGCAGCCGGGAGACGAACACGAGGTTGCCGCGCGACTTGCTCATCTTGTGGCCCTCGTAGCCGACCATCCCGGCGTGCACGAAGTGCTCGGCGAACGGGGACTCCCCCGTCGCGATCCCTGCCTGGGCCGAGCACATCTCGTGGTGCGGGAACGCCAGGTCCGAACCGCCGCCCTGCACGTCGAAGCCCATCCCGAGGTGGTCCAGGGCGATCGCCGTGCACTCGATGTGCCAGCCTGGCCGGCCGTGCCCGAGCTCGGTGTCCCAGGCGGGCTCGTCGGGGCGTGCGGCCTGCCAGAGCATGCAGTCCAAGGGGGTCCGCTTCCCCGGCCGGGCAGGGTCACCGCCGCGCTCGGCGAAGACCGCGCGCATCGCGGCCGGATCCAGTCCGGAGACCTCGCCGAACCCGGGGGCTGCCGAGGTCGTGAAGTAGAGGTCGCCGTCGACGTCGTAGACCGCCCCGGCGTCGCGCAGCCGGCCGATCCACTGCACCACCGAGGGGATCGACTCCACGGCGCCGATGTAGTCCCGCGGGGGCAGGACGTTGAGCGCCGCCATGTCCTCGGCGAACAGCGCGGTCTCGGAGCGGGCCAGCTCGCGCCAGTCCTGCCCGGTGGCCACGGCGCGCTCCAGCAGCGGATCGTCGACGTCGGTGACGTTCTGCACGTAGTGGACCTCGTGCCCGAGGTCGCGCCAGTACCGGTTGACCAGGTCGAAGGCGACGTAGGTGGCCGCATGGCCCATGTGGGTGGCGTCGTACGGCGTGATCCCGCAGACGTACATCCTGGCCACGGCACCGGGCGCGGTCGGTCGGACCTGCTTGCTCCGGGTGTCGAACAGGCTCAGGGCAGGACCCCGACCGGGCAGCTCTCGGGGCGCTCTCCCCGTCCAGGACTCCACGGGTCCACACCCTAGGCCCTGATCGGCACACGCGCCGGAGCGTCGCGGGGATCGACGTAGGCTGGGGGCGTGCTCGAGATCCTCCGGCAGCGTCGATGGCTGGGCTTCACCGCCTTCGTCCTGGCGATGCTGGTCCTGTGCGCCGTGCTCGCACGGTGGCAGTGGAGCCGCTACCAGGTCCGCCTCGCGGAGAACGACCGCCTCGACGCCGCCCTGTCGGCTCCCGCGGTGCCGGTCGAGGAGCTGCTCGACGCCGCGCCTGCGGGCTCGGGCGCCCCGGACCTGCCACCGGAGCTCGAGTGGCGCACCGTCACGGCCACGGGCACGTTCGACGCCGCGGGCGAGGCAGCCGTCCGCCGCCGACCGCTGGATGGGCGCAACGGGTTCTGGATCGTCACGCCGCTGGTGACCGACTCCGGCGTCCTGCTGGTCAACCGGGGATGGACCCCGGCAGGCGGCGAGGCCACCACCGCCCCTGACGTCCCCGCCCCGCCCGCCGGCCCGGTCACCGTGACCGGGCGCCTGCGCCCCGCCGAGGTCACGGAGGCGAGCGAAGCACCGCCGGAGGGGCAGGCGTGGGCCACCGATCCGCAGGTGCTCGTCACGCCTGCGGGAACCCCGCGCTACAACGCCTACGCCGAGCTGTCCTCGAGCACGCCTCGCCGCCGATGCGGAGCTCACCGGCCTGCCCGTTCCCGGTCACCGCGGGCTGAACAACCTCGTCTACTCGGTGCAGTGGCTGCTGTTCGGGCTCGTCGGGATCGTGGGCTGGTGGCGACTGATCCGCGGCGAGGGGCGGCGCCCCGAGGAGTCCGAGGACGTGCTGGGCGAGTCCGCGGCCGAGGAGCCGGCGACCTGACCCCTGGCAGCCCCGGGCAGCGGTGGCGACGCGCTGCTGCACGCCAGGGTCCACGTCCTGGACCCGGCGAAGTCCGAGCTCAGCTGACCGGGCGGCCGTTCCACCGATCGACGTGCTCCAGGACCTCGCCCAGCCGCTGGACCACGGCGTCGGGCTCCCCCTCGACAGGACCGCGCTGGTCGTGCGGGATGTCGCTGTGCGGCACGAGGATCGCGCGCATCCCGACCTGCTGGGCACCGTGCACGTCGTCCCAGGCCCGGTCACCGACGAAGACCGCACGGCCCGGGTCGGTCACGCCGACCGCGCGCAGCGCGGCCACGAACGCGTCCTGATGCGGCTTGCCGACGGGCAGCTCCGAGGAGTAGACCGCCCCATCGATGAGCTCCAGCAGGCCATCCCGGGCGAAGACCGCCTCGTGGTGGGACCGCGGCCACAGTGTGTTCGACAGCACGCCGATGCGGATCCCACGCTCACGCAGCGCCCGCAGCAGCGGCACGGCGTCGGGGTCGGCGTCGGTGTGCGGGTCCCAGAACCGCAGGTAGGCGGCAAGCGCCTCCTGGTGCCGCGCACTGCGCAGGTCGATCCCGGCGTCGAGGAGCATCTGGTCCAGGTGACCGGCGCCGGTGCTCCCGGCGCTGCGGTGCTGGTCCTGCCAGCGCCGGATCTCCGCGGCGTACAGGCGGGCAGCGAGGCTCGCGGCATGGCGGGCGTCGTACACGCTGGCATAGGCGTACCACCCGGCGGTGAGGTCGACCTCGTGCCATGGGGTCAGGGTGCCGCCCCAGTCGAAGATCACGGCCTCGATGCGGGCGCTGGGCCCAGCCGCCGGGTCTGCTCCGTCGACCGGTTGCGTCACGGCAGCGCCAGGATGCGCTCGGCGATCGTGGCGACGGCGTCGCCGATGGCGACATCCGCCCGCTGCCCGCTCGCCCGGTCCTTGACCTCGATCGCGCCCTCGGCCAGCTTCTTGCCGACCACGACGATCAGCGGGACCCCGATCAGCTCGGAGTCGTTGAACTTCACACCGGGCGAGACGCCCTTGCGGTCGTCGAGCAGCACGCGGAACCCGCCCGCCTCCAGCTCGGCCGCGACGCGCTCGGCAGTCGCGAGGACGGCCTCGTCCTTGCCGGTTGCCACGATGTGCACATCGGCTGGGGACACCTCTCGCGGCCAGATGAGCCCACGGTCGTCATGGTGCTGCTCCGCGATCGCGGCGACGGCACGCGAGACGCCGATCCCGTAGGAGCCCATCGTCACCACGACCTGCTTGCCGTTCTCGTCGAGCACCTTGAGGTCCAGGGCCTCGGCGTACTTGCGCCCCAGCTGGAAGATGTGGCCGATCTCGATCCCGCGAGCCTGGGTGAGCAGGCCCTCGCGGCCGGCGGCGGCGCAGTCCGGGCACGGGTCACCCTCGCGGACCTCGGCCACGTCGATCGTCCCGTCGCCGGCGAAGTCCCGTCCGGCGACCAGGTCGAACACGTGCCGGCCGGGCTGGTCCGCCCCGGTGATCCACCGCGTGCCGGCGACGACCCGGGGGTCGAGCAGGTAGCGGATGCCCGAGGCGGAGTCCTCGCCCAGCACGCCGGGGCCGATGTAGCCCTTCACGAGTGCCGGGTTGGCCGCGAAGTCCGCCTCCTCGAAGGCGACCGGCTCCCCCGGCAGCAGCAGCGCCTCGAGCCGCTTCATGTCGACCTCCCGGTCGCCGGGCAGGCCGATGACCAGGGGGTACGACCTGCCGTCGGGCATGGCGACCTTGACCACCACGTTCTTCAGCGTGTCAGCGGCCGCCCACGCGCGGTCGCCGCGGGCCAGCTCGGGCCGGGCGTTGGCCAGGTCCACGAGCGTCTCGATCGTCGGGGTGTCCGGGGTGTCCTCGACGTGCGCGGCCGGCAGGCCCTCGAGCGCGACCTCCGCCGGCGGCACGCTGGCCACCGCCTCCACGTTCGCGGCGTACTCGCAGGTCGAGCACTGCACGTAGGTGTCCTCACCGACCGGGCACACGGCCAGGAACTCCTCCGAGGCCGAGCCACCCATCGCCCCGGACATCGCGGACACGATCGTGTACTCCATCCGCAGGCGGTCGAACGTGGAGATGTAGGCATCGCGGTGCCGGCCGTAGGACGCGACCAGCCCTTCGTCGGAGGTGTCGAAGGAGTAGGAGTCCTTCATCACGAACTCGCGGCCGCGCAGGATCCCGGCACGCGGACGGGCCTCGTCGCGGTACTTGGTCTGGATCTGGTAGAGGCTCAGCGGCAGGTCCTTGTAGGACGAGTACAGGTCCTTGACCGTGAGCGTGAACATCTCCTCGTGCGTGGGCCCGAGCAGGTAGTCCGAGCCGCGGCGGTCCTGCAGGCGGAACAGGTTGGGCCCGTACTCGGTCCAGCGATTCGTCCGCTCGTAGGGCTCGCGGGGCAGGAGCGCGGGGAAGTGCACCTCCTGGAAGCCCGCGGCGTCCATCTCGTCACGCACGATCCGCTCGACGTTGCGCAGCACGCGGTAGCCCAGGGGCAGCCACGTGAACACCCCGGGGGCCACTCGGCGGACATACCCCGCACGTACCAGGAGGCGGTGCGACGGGACCTCGGCGTCCGCCGGATCCTCGCGAAGCGTGCGCAGGAACAGGGTGGACATGCGGGTCAGCACGAGGGGTCTCCTCCAGATCCGAGGTGGCGGCCGCGCCCGAGGCGGGTCGGGTGGGCCGGCGATGCCCGGCAAGGATATCCCGGCGTGGCAGGATGGCGGCCGTGCCCGGCGAGCTGAAGGTGCTGACATCGCGCCACCTCCCGGAGCTGCTGGCCCTCGTGGACCGGGACCCGGTCGCCCACTGCTTCGTGGCCTCGCGGCTCGCCGACCCGATGGACCCGTGGGCCCTCGGTGGACTCGTGTGGGGATGGTTCGAGGCAGGTCGGCTCCGTTCGGCGATGTACACCGGAGCCAACCTGATCCCGATCGAGACCACGCCCCTGGCCCGGGCGTCGTTCGCCGACAACGCCCGGCGTCTGGGACGCCGCTGCTCGTCCCTGGTCGGGCCTGCCGACGAGGTCCTGGACATGTGGCGCCTGCTCGCCCCGGCCTGGGGTCCCGCGCGCGAGGTGCGCTCCACCCAGTACCTGATGGCAACCGCGGGGCCGGCCGCGCGCCCCGCCCACCCCGGGCTGCGTCCCCTGCGCATCGACGAGCTCGACCTGCTGATGCCCGCGGCCGTCGCGATGTTCACCGAGGAGGTGGGCATGTCGCCGGTGGCCCACGGTGGCGGACCGGCCTACCGCGCCCGGCTGGCCGAGATCGTCCGATCGGGGCGGGCCCTGGGCGTGGTCGAGGACGGGCGCCTGATCTTCAAGGCCGAGGTCGGGTCGGCCACCGCCCGCGCCTGCCAGATCCAGGGGGTGTGGGTCGACCCCGCCCTGCGCGGCCGGGGGCTGGGAGTCGCGGGGATGGCCGCCGTCGTCGAGCATGCGCGCACAAGCATCGCGCCGATCGTCTCCCTGTACGTCAACGACTACAACCACGTCGCTGTCGGCACCTACCTGCGGGTCGGGTTCCAGGCGGTCGGCACGTTCGCGACCGTGCTGTTCTGAGGGGCGCTGCCTACCCGATCGCCAGCACGGCCGCCCCGGCGATGCGCCCCTCGTGGAGCCGGGCCAGGGCCTCGTTCGCCTCGGCAAGGGCGAACACCTCGGTCCGGGTCCGGATCGGGATCGCCGCGGCGAGGGCCAGGAACTCCCGCGCGTCGTCCCGGGTCACGTTCGCCACCGAGCGCACCGAGCGCTCGCCCCACAGCAGGTCGTAGTCGAACTGCGGGATCCGGTCGAGGTGGATCGCGTTGACCGCCACGACTCCCCCGCGCTCGACGGCGGCCAGTGCCGCCACCACGACATCACCGGACGGGGCGAAGGTGATCGCCGCATCGAGGGCGACCGGCGGTGACTGGCCGTACCCACCGGCCCAGGCCGCGCCCAGGCCCAGGGCAGCCTCCTGCTCGGCCGCCGAACGCGTGACGACGAACACCTCGCACCCGGCGTGCACCGCGAGCTGGATCACGATCGTGGCCGAGGCGCCGAAGCCGTACAGGCCCAGGCGGGTTCCGGCAGCCGACGCGAGGTCGACGCCCGCGATCCGCAACGACCGGTAGCCGATCACGCCACCACAGAGCAGCGGCGCGGCCGACAGGTCGGCGAACCCCTCCGGCAGGGGGTGCACGAAGTCCGCGCGTGCGGTCATCGCGGTGGCGTAACCGCCGTCGCGGCCCCAGCCGGTGAACACCAGCTCGTCGCACAGGTTCTCGCGGCCCGACGTGCAGAACCGGCACGTCCCGCAGCAGCCCCCGGTCCAGGCCACGCCCACGCGCTGGCCCAACGGGTGCGCCCCGGGGTCCACCCCCGGGCCCCAGCCCGCGATGCGCCCGACGACCTGGTGGCCCGGGATGATCGGCTGGCGCCGCGGGGGCAGGTCGCCGGTGACGATCTGCAGGTCGGTCCGGCAGACCGCGCAGGCGGTGACGGCCAGCAGCACCTCGCCCACCCCGGGGATCGGGTCGGGCCGCTCCACCTGTGCCAGCCACCGCGCCCTGGGCGCGGGATCCGGGACGTCGAGCTGCATGGCGATCATCACGATCCCCCCATCTGGGCGATGATTGCCCGCATGGAGTGGATCCGCCGGAACATGACCGCCATCGGCATCCTCGTGGTGCTGGCCATGCTGCTGCCGTTCCTGCTCGTGCTGTTCGGTGTCATCGTGTTCTGACTCCCGCCACCTGGCCCGCGCGCTACTTCTTCCCGCCGATGCCGCGGCTGCGCATGATCGAGGCGACCTCCTGGTTGAACACCCGTTGGATCGTCTCCGAGTCCAGGGTCCCGGACACGGTCTCGTACTTGCCCTCGGCCATCCCGATGCACACCCGGTGCCACGCGGTCCCGACCGCGTAGGTCATGGTGCCCGCGACCCCGCCGGTGATCGCGCCGCCGGCGATCGTCCCGATGCCGGGCACGAGCTTGAGCAGGCCGGTCGCCGCTGCCCTGCCCGCCTGGGTCGTCACCGTCGTGGCCGCAAGGCTGGCAACGGTGGCGCGCTGCATGGGGATGTCGTAGATGGCCGCGATCTTGGCCATCATGCCGATCTGGATGGGGACGAGCACGGCGGCGTCCGCGAACGGGATCGGGGTGAACCCGGCCCCGGTCGCCGCTGCGGTCGCGGCATTCACCGCCTTCTCGGCAGCCTTAGCCTTTCGCGCGGGGTCAATCTTCTGCGCGGCGGTAAGGGCCTCGGCGGCCTCATCCGGAGCGCAGCGAAAGGTGGCATCGAGCAGGTCCAGCAGGCCATGCTGCTCGACGCCGGTGAACGGGTCCGCGAGCGCGTTGACCATGACCGCGCGACCGTCGTGGATCGGCAGGGCCATGGCCTCGACCTGCCGGCCGAGCTCGATCGCATCCGGGGCGACGAACAGCTGCCCATGGGGGTCCCGGCGACCCGGGACCTGGGTCATCACGAGGATCACCGGCAGCCCCACGCCGGCCAGCTCGCGGATGAAGGCCGCCTCGGTCTCCTCGAAGCGCCGGTCGGTGGCCCGCACGCAGTACCAGGCGAGATGGACCTGCTCGGCGAAGGGCATCGCACGGCTGTTGTCGATGAACCTCTTCAGCTCGTCGATGATCCGGGTGGTGTCCCGCCCCACTTCGAGGCCCTGCGTGTCGTAGATGCCCAGCTTGCCGGTGCGATGGACGTAGAGGTGGCTGCCGAGGGTGACCGGGCGCCCGATGCCGGTGGCCGCCACCGACTCACCGAAGATCGCGTTCACCAGCGTGGACTTGCCGACGCCGGTCTTGCCGAACACCGCGAGGTTGAACCGGCCGATCTTCACCTCGGCGTCGGCGAAGGCAGCCTCGAAGGCCTCCTGGGACCACTCGGGCACCTGGCCGGGCTGGCCGGGCGTGCTGGGTGCGGGACCAGGCGTCGCGCCGGCCGGCGGCTGCGTGGTCACCGGCTCACCCCACCGACACCGACGGGCTGCCCTCGGTCTCCATCTCCTCGGCCAGGCGCATGGCCTCCTCGATCAGGGTCTCGACGATCAGCGCCTCGGGCACGGTCTTGATGACCTGGCCCTTGACGAAGATCTGGCCCTTGCCGTTGCCGCTGGCCACACCGAGGTCGGCCTCGCGGGCCTCCCCCGGACCGTTGACCACGCAGCCCATGACGGCCACGCGCAGCGGCACCTCCAGGCCCTCGAGTCCGGCGGTCACCTGCTCGGCCAGCGTGTAGACGTCCACCTGCGCGCGCCCGCACGAGGGGCAGGACACGATCTCCAGCCCACGCTGGCGCAGGTTCAGGCTCTCGAGGATCTGCATCCCGACCTTGACCTCCTCCACCGGAGGCGCGGACAGCGAGACCCGGATGGTGTCGCCGATGCCCCTGCTCAGCAGCGCCCCGAAGGCGACCGCGGACTTGATCGTGCCCTGGAACGTCGGGCCCGCCTCGGTGACCCCCAGGTGCAACGGGTAGTCGCACTGCTCGGAGAGCAGCTCGTAGGCGCGCACCATCACGACCGGGTCATGGTGCTTGACCGAGATCTTGATGTCGCGGAAGTCGTGCTCCTCGAACAGGCTGGCCTCCCAGAGCGCGGACTCGACCAGCGCCTCGGGGGTGGCCTTCCCGTGCTTCTTGAGCAGGCGCGGGTCCAGGGAGCCGGCGTTCACCCCGATCCGGATCGGCGTGCCGTGGTCGCGCGCCGCCGCGGCGATCTCACGCACCTTGTCGTCGAACTGCTTGATGTTGCCCGGGTTCACCCGCACCCCGGCGCAGCCGGCCTCGATGGCGGCGAACACGTACTTGGGCTGGAAGTGGATGTCGGCGATCACCGGGATCCCGGACTTGCGCGCGATCTCCGGCAGGGCGTCGGCGTCGTCCTGGCTCGGTACCGCCACGCGCACGACCTGACAGCCCGAGGCCGTGAGCTCGGCGATCTGCTGCAGGGTCGTGTTGACGTCGGCGGTCAGGGTGGTGGCCATCGACTGCACGCTGATCGGCGCATCGCCGCCGACGGCGACCGGGTGGGTCGGGTGCTTGAGCAGGATCTGTCGGGTGGTCCGTCGGGGGGCAAGGACGGGAGGCGGAAGCGGGGGCATGCCGAGATTGACGCTCATGGCATCAAGTATCGGCCCCCGGGTCCGATATCGCCTGATGCCGGGACCGGCGGCTGCGCAGGATCATCTGGATGCCCGACGCGACGAGCAGCCCGGCGAACAGGACCAGGGCGACCCGTTCGGGCAACAGCTGGCCCACCGACGCCCCCAGCAGGCCTGCCGGGACCCCGACCAGCCCGGCCACCCCGGCTATCGGCACGTCCACGAGCCCGTTGCGCAGGTTGGTGGCGGTGGCGGTCAGTGCGGTGAGGATGATGACCACGAGGCTGGTCCCGCGTGCGGTGTCCGCGTCATCGCCGGTCAGCAGGACCAGACCGGGGACCATGATGATCCCGCCCCCGACCCCCACCAGCCCGGCCAGCATGCCGGCCGCGACACCCACCAGGACCAGCAGCACCCCCTCCCACACGGCGCCCAGGCCGGTCACTGCGCTGGAGCCGGAGCCGGCCACCAGTCGCACGGCCGTCGCCAGGCTCAGGATGCCGAACCACAGCTGCAGGGTTGCGATCGGGGTTCGCGGGAGCAGCCGGGCGCCGAGCTGCCCACCGACCACCCCGCCGACGAGGAGCAGGAGACCCGCGCCGAGGTCGACGTTCCCGTTGAGCGCGTAACCAGCGGCCGAGGCGGTCGCGATCGGCACGATCGCCAGCAGGCTCGTGGCACTCGCGCGGCGCTGGTCGAGGGCGAACCATGCGACCAGCAACGGGACCATGACGACCCCGCCGCCGACCCCGAACAGGCCCGAGAGGATTCCTGCGGCCACACCGAGCGCACCCGCCCGCAGCCACCACGCGAACCGCATGGCCGGGCTCAGCCGTAGATGGAGATCGGGTTGATGACGTCGGCGAGGATCACCACGGAGGACACCGCCACCAGCGCGATCCCGACCGCGTAGGACACGGGCAGCAGCCGGGAGACGTCGACCGGCCCCGGGTCGGGTCGCCCGCGCCACCGGGCCAGCGTGCGCCGACCGCCCTCGAAGGTCGCGCCGGCGACGTGCCCGCCGTCCAGCGGCAGCACCGGCAGCAGGTTGAACAGGAACAGGAACAGGTTGAGGCTGGCCATGAGGCTGACGAGGATCGCGACCTTCGACTTGATCGGCTCCTCGGCCGCGACGACCTCGCCGGAGATCCGCCCGACGCCCACGACGCTGACCGGGCTGTTCGGGTCGCGCTCCTCGCCGGCGATCATGCCCTGGGCGAGCTCGTACACGCGCACCGGCAGGGTCAGCAGGGCCTGGCCGCTGCGCACCGCGACGTCCCACATGACCGTCGGCACGGAGCTCACGGGCTGGGCGACGTACTCGGACTGCGGGGTGAGGCCGATGTAGCCCGTGGCGACGATCTCCTCGCCCACCTGGCCCTGGTCGTCGACGACCGGGCGGTAGGCCGTGGCCATCGGCACCTCGACCTCGCGCGGCCCGGTCGCGGTGTCCAGGCCCAGGACGACGGCCTGCCCGGGGCTCGAGCGCGTGACGTCGGTCAGCTCGGTCCAGACCGAGACGGCCTCACCGTTGATCGAGGTGATCCGGTCCCCGGCGACGATCCCGGCCACGACCGCCGGCGACACGACATCCTCGGGGCCGCAGTCGGGTGCGTCCCGGACAGTGGTCGGGTCCGCCACGGCCGCTGCGGCGGCCTCCGCGGTGGCCATGTAGGCCGGCACGCACCTGCCCACCTCAGCCACCGTCGTCGTGGGGGTGGGGATGCCGATGCCGACCAGGAGCAGGGCGAAGAAGATGATGGCCAGGATCAGGTTCATGGTGGGCCCACCCAGCATGACCACGACCTTCTTCGGGGCGCTCAGGCGGTAGAAGACGCGGTCCTCGTCCCCGGGCTCGACCTCCTCCCACGCAGCCGCGCGCGCCTCCTCGGCAAGCATCTGGAACCGCCCGGTCGTCCCCCGACCGGCCGTCCCCTCCGGTGCTCCCTGCGGCGGTGGGAACATCCCGATCATCCGGATGTAGCCGCCGAGGGGGATCCACTTGAACCCGTACTCGGTCTCCCGGCCCCTCCGCGACCACATCGTCGGTCCGAAGCCGACCATGTACTGGGTCACCTTCACGCCGAACCGCTTGGCCGGCACCATGTGCCCGACCTCGTGCAGCCCGATCGACAGCCCGATGCCCAGGGCTGCCAGCAGCACCCCGAGCACGAACAGCATGGAATCCATCACTGCACCCCCGTCGCCATGCGCGACCGGGCCTCGGTTCGGGCCCAGCCGTCTGCGGAGCTGACTGCCGCCAGCGTGAAGTCGTCCCCGACCACGGGGGTGTGCGCAGCCACGACTGCCTCGATCGTGTCGACGATCCCGGTGAACGAGAGGTCCCCGGCCCGGAACGCATCCACGGCCACCTCGTTCGCGGCGTTGAACACCGCGGGTGCCGTCCCGCCGGTGGCCCCGGCGGCGCGCGCCAGGCGGACGGCCGGGAACGCATCATCGTCGAGGGGGTCGAAGGTCCAGGTGTGCGCCGACGTCCAGTCGCACGCCGGCGCGACGTCCGGGACGCGCTCGGGCCAGGTGAGGCCCAGGGCGATGGGAAGGCGCATGTCCGGAGGGCTGGCCTGCGCGAGGGTGGAGCCGTCGATGAACTCCACCATCGAGTGGACGACCGACTGCGGGTGCACCATCACGGTGATCCGGTCCATCGGGATGTCGAAGAGCAGGTGCGCCTCGATCACCTCGAGACCCTTGTTGACCAGGGTGGCGGAGTTGATCGTGATGACCGGGCCCATCGCCCAGGTCGGGTGGGCCATCGCCTGCTCGGGGGTGACATCGGCCAGCTCGGCCCGGGTGCGGCCACGGAACGGTCCCCCGCTCGCGGTGAGCACCAAGCGGCGGACCTCGTCGGCACGCCCCCCGACCAGGCACTGGGCCAGGGCGGAGTGCTCGGAGTCCACGGGCACGATCTGCCCCGGGGCCGCGGCCGCGGTGACCAACGGGCCGCCGATGATCAGCGACTCCTTGTTCGCCAGGGCCAGGTGGTGGCCGGCATGCAGGGCAGCGAGGGTGGGCTCCAGGCCGACGGCGCCCGTCATGCCGTTGAGGACGACGTCGCACGCGCGGCCGGCGAGCTCGGTGGCCGCGCCCGGGCCGGACAGGATCTCCGGGCGCGCCCCCACCGGTGCAGCCACCGCGAGTGCCGCCTCCAGGGCGGGGAGCGCTGCGTCGTCGGCGATCGCCACGACGGGCACCGCGAAGGCCGCCGCCTGCTCCGCAAGCAGCCCCACGTTGCCCCCGCCAGCAGCCAGGCCGACCACGCGGAACCGGTCCGGGTTGCGCACGATGACGTCGAGGGCCTGGGTGCCGATCGAGCCGGTGCTGCCCAGGAGGATGACGTCCCTGCGCGCGGTCATGGCGCCATTGTCGCCGATCCGGGGGCCATGGGCACCCACGTCAGGTCAGGACCAGGTACGGGATCCCGTTCCGGCGCCCCTCGCCTGCCGACGCCCCTCGCCTGCCGGCGCACCCGCCACGCTACTGGTCGGAGCGCGGGGCCCCCTCCACGGAGCGGATCCGCGCGGTGAGCACCGGCAGCAGCGCGCGGGCCACCTGCGGGTTCTTGTCCATCAGCCCGGAGAAGGTCAACGGCGAGACCGCGAACGTCTCGACGCCCTCGGGCCCGGCGACGACCGTTGCCGACCGCGGGGCGGAGTCGATCAGCGACATCTCGCCGAAGTACTGGCCGACGCCCAGCGCACCGCGCTCGACGCCGTTCACCGTGACGCTGGCCGAGCCCTTGCGCACCAGCTGGAAGCCGGCCTCCGGGCTGCCCTGCTGGACCACGGTGCTGCCGGGACGGAACTTCAGCGTCGTCCCGCCCTGGATCAGGTCGTCGAGCACGGAGGCGGGAAGCGCCCGGAACAGGTCCACCTGGGTCAGTGCCTCGCGCAGCATCACGGCCAACCTCCTCCGATCCCGGTGCGGCTCATGCACCCGGGCTCGGACACTAGCAGGACACCGCGCTCGGCATCCCCCGGAACGAGCCAGCGTTCGGCCGCTGTTCAACCGCATCGGGGTTCGGCAACTGGCGATCGCGCGCGGGACTACGCCAGAATCAGGCGTGACCCGCGACCAGAACGACGCCATCAACCTCCGCCTTGCCCTGCTCGGGCTCCCGCAGCCCGTGGGCGCCGAGGACTCCGAGGCCGCCCGGCTCGCCCAACCGATCCTCGCCCGGCAGCGGGAGCTGAGCCGGCGGCTGGCCGACCGGCTGTGTGCGGCCGACGGGCGCATCCAGGCCTTCCTCGACGACTACCTGGCCGACACCGGCGAGCTCCCGAAGCTCCCCCGGCGCACGTTCGTGCTGGACGAGCCGGGCCTGGCCCGCGAGCTCTCCCTGCCCTTCGACGGCGACACCTTCACCTCCCCGCTGCTCACCAGCTACCGACTGGTCAACGGCGTGCTGCACAACCCGGCCAACGACCGCCGGACCACCGCCGGGGTGTTCCACATCGCCGAGGGCGGCCTGCCGATCCCCGACGACAAGATCGCCGTGCCGACGGTGGCGTTCGCCCGGCTGCTCGCCCGCGCCTTCGAGCCGCCCGAGGTCGACATGGTCCTGCCCTACACCGCCAACCAGCCGGTGCCGGCAGCGTGCTTCGTGTCGCTGCAGCTGCGTCCGCTGGTCGCACCGCAGGTGCCCGGCTCGGTGAACGAGAAGCGGATGGAGACCCGGTTCATCGTGCCCGGCGGCCTGGTCGCCAACCTCGACTTCGTGGAGGGCATCTTCGGCAACGGGGGCGACCCCTACCTGCCGGAGAACGATGCCTCCCTGGCTCCCGAGACCTGGACCGGGCACACCGGCTGCGTCATCCTCGCCCCGCACCTGACCCGGGTGACGAAGAAGGAGCTGGGCCTGCCCCACGTCGACGACGCAACGGACCGCCAGAAGCGCGACGGCGTCTGCTGGAGCGACGAGGACGAGCTGTACAACAACGGCCAGGCGTTCAAGATCTGCGCCCGCGACGCACGCGGGGTGATCGTCACCGTGATCGCCGACAACTACTTCGGCTACTGCAAGAAGGAGGTCAAGACCCAGATCTCCTACTCGGCGAACCTCTTCGGCAACGCCGAGGAGGAGCATGCCGGCGGGGCGCTGGTCTTCCCGAGCTACAACCTGGGCCAGGAGTACACAGAGAACCAGTGCGGCGACTCCTACACCCTCGCCCAGGTCCTCGAACGCGACCCGCAGCGCTTCGCCGCGCAGCCCGAGGGCCACGCCCTGGACCGCCAGCAGCCGCAGATCGTGCTGGTCCCGGGCGGGGCGCGCTACTCGCTGCGCGAGATGACCGTCTCGTGGGCCGGCGCCGACGGCCAGCGCTCGACGATCCCCATCCGGGCGGACAAGTGCTACCTGAGCCCGAACGGCTACCGGGTCCAGCTGCACCAGCAGCCCTTCGACCCGACGGCGTGGAACCTGACCGGGACGGTGGCCGAGACGACCTCGTGCCACAAGCCGGCCACCGTGTCCGGCGGCGGCAAGTCGGAGATCTCCAAGGCCATCACCGACGCGTTCATCTACGGCTCGGCCTATGTCGCGGACTTCGACGACGACATGGACCGGGTGGCCGCCATCCTCGACCGGGACTACGCCCACCGGTTCCTGGACCCCGCGCGCAACGGCGTGGACCACCGGCGGATCCTCTCCGAGGACCGCTCGATCGGGTCGGTCATCAAGCTGCTCACCCCGTCGCCGGCCATGTACACCGCCGAGCACAACGCCTGGCTGGACCGCATCCCGGTGCACGTCAAGGAGCTGGTCTACGTGGTCAAGCGGGCGTACCGGCCCGAGTGGGGCGAGGACTGGCGCAGCCACTTCAGCGTGGTGATCATCAACGGTCGTCAGGGCAACTCGCTGCGTCTGGACGGGAGCAGGATCTCGGTCAACATGCTCCGGGTCGGGTTCAACGCCGACGGCTCCTGGCGGCTCTTCGGCCTGCGCCACGACTTCTCCCCGGCGGTCAAGGTCCAGACCCAGGACGACATCACCGCCTCGACCGTCGTGCCCGGATCCCAGGTGGGCCTGAGCCCGGACCGGTCCTACAAGCTGGTGGAGAACTGCGAGGAGCTGCTGTTCCAGCGGCCCGATGACGCCATCCACCGCGGGTACGACAAGCAGGCCGAGCGCGACCTGTCCGCCCCCGGCACGTTCATCTCGAACTTCCAGCCGTTGACCCGGGCCGATGCGATCGCGATGCGCGACGACGCGGTGGCCTTCAGCGCCTTCAGCGCTCCGATGGCCCAGATGATCAGCGACTTCGCCGACACCCCCGAGGGCGAGGGACCGGAGTTCTTCGTGTGCTCGGCCAACCCGCGGATGGTGGACGGAAAGCCCTCGAAGAACCCCCGGTACCTGCAGCCGCGACCCGACCGCGCCAACGCGACCGCGACCGCGGTCGCCGAGCTGTCCTCACGGCTGGTCCGCCGGCTGGGCTCCGAGGAGCCGCTGATCCTGCCGGTGGACGTGGTCGCCGCCGGTCGGCGCAACAACCCCCCGGACGGGCCGGTCCCACCGCTGTGCTCGTTCAACCCGCTGCACTACATGGAGCTTCCCGAGCTGTTCATGGAGTTCATCTCCTCCATGACCGGCAAGTCGCCCTCCACCACCGGGGCCGGGTCCGAGGGGGCGCTGACCAAGGGCCCGTTCAATGCGATGCCGGCCGTCATCGACCTGAATGCCGCCCTCCTGGCCTACGCACTCACGCAGTACGACGGGTGGCTCTCGGCCGCCGGGTATGTCGGGCCGCACGTGCGCGTCGACCACGACATCTCGCTGCTCATCCCGGAGACCTTCTCCCGGATGAGCCCGCAGGAGCGCGACGCCCGCAACCTGATCGCGGAGGGCGCGCTGGAGAAGCTGGCCGACTTCGAGCACGAGGGCACCGTGGTCGCTGCCAGCAGGCTCGGCTACCGGATCACCGAGACCTTCGCCACCGAGTACTTCGGGCGCATCTTCCTGCACCCGCACATGGTGCTGACCCCGCAGATGCTGCGACCCGAGCTCCAGGATGTCGGGGTCTTCGCGGAGTCGGTGGCCACGATCGTGATGACCCACGAGCGGGTCGCGCGGTCCTACTTCGACGACGGGACCATCTCGCTGGCGGTCCCGCCGCTGCGGGCGCTGCTGGAGATCATGGCCGAGGGCGTCACCTCCGAGGGCTGGACCCTCGACACCCCCGAGTTCCGCGCCATGTTCACCCGGGAGTCCGTCCTGGCCTCGGACTGGTACGCGGCGCGGCTGGACGCCAAGCAGGCCGCGGCCAGCGGACGGGCCGCCGCCGGCCTGGCCGCGATCGAGAAGTTCGTGTCCACCCCGGGCAACGAAGCGCCGTCGGCCCGGCTGGGCATGCCCGCCCGTGTGGCTGGCGCGCAGGCGGAGGCCCAGCGACTGTCGGGCCCGGCGTTCCGCGAGCAGCTGGTCGGCACCGGCGGCAGCACGCCGCTCTGATCGCCGGCTCGCGCCGGGGTCGGGTCGCGGCGCAGGGTCCCCGACCCGGGCGCAGGCTCAGAGCTGCAGGCCGGTGAGGACCATGACCTTCTCGTAGGTGAAGTCGGCCATCGCCGACTTCAGGCCCTCACGGCCGAAGCCGGAGGCCTTGACGCCGCCGTAGGGCATCTGGTCGGCGCGGAACGAGGGGACGTCACCGATGACGACCCCACCGACCTCGAGCTCGCTGTGCGCCCGGAACGCCGTGATCATGTCGTGGGTGAACACGCCGGCCTGCAGGCCGAAGCGGGAGTCGTTGACGGTGGCGAAGGCCTCGTCGACCCCGTCGACCGGGAGGATCACCAGGACCGGGCCGAAGACCTCCTCGGCCCACACCTTGGCATCGGCGGGTGCGCCGACCAGAACCGTCGGGGCAACGGTGGCGCCGTCGCGGGTCCCGCCGGTGAGCACCCGGGCGCCGGCGGCGACGGCCTCATCGATCCAGGCCTGCACGCGCACCGCCGCGGCCTCGTTGACCAGGGGGCCGACGACGGTGTCGTCATCCCAGGGCGACCCGGTCCGCAGGCCCGCCACCCGCTCCACGATCATCGGCACCAGCTGATCGAGCAGGGAACGGTCGACGATGACCCGCTGCACGGAGATGCACGACTGCCCGGCCTGGTAGTTGGCGAACGTGGCGATCCGGGTCGCTGCCCATTCCAGGTCCGTCGGCGAGCTCCAGTCGGCCAGGACGACGGCCGCCGCGTTGCCCCCGAGCTCGAGGGTCACGTGCTTGGCCGGCACGGCGGCCTGGATCTGGTACCCGACGACGTCCGACCCGGTGAAGGACACCACGGGCAGCCGCGGATCGGCCACCAGGTGCGGGGCCACGTCGTTGCCGACGGGCAGGACCGACCACGAGCCCTCGGGCAGGCCGGTCTCGGCCAGGAGCTCACCGAGCAGCAGCGCCGACAGCGGCGTGGCGGGTGCGGGCTTGACGATGATCGGCGCCCCGACGGCGATCGCCGGGGCCACCTTGTGCGCGGTCAGGTTCAGCGGGAAGTTGAACGGGGCGATCCCCAGGACCGGGCCGATCGGGAAGCGGCGCACCAGGGCGGCGCGGCCGGCGGCGGCGGGGTCGGTGTCCAGGCGCTGGAACTCGCCGTTGAAGCGCCGCGCCTCCTCAGCCGCCCATCGGAAGGTCGAGGCCACGCGGTGGGTCTCGGCCCGGGCCCACATCAGCGGCTTGCCGTTCTCGGCGGTGATGAGCCGGGCGATCTCCTCGGCGCGCTCCGTGACGCTGGTGGAGACGTGCATGAGCGCCTCGGCCCGGACGGCGGCCGGCTGGGCGGCCGTCTCGCGCCGGGCTGACCAGGCCGCGGCGACCGCCTGCTCCACCTGCCCAGGAGTCGGGACGGCGTGCCTGCCGACGACGGACCCGTCGTAGGGGTGGACGACCTCGGCGACACGGTCACTGGTCGCGGGTCTCCCGGCGATCCAGAAGGCCTGCGGGGCGGGAGCGGCGTTGGGCTGCATGGGCGCAAAGGGTACCCGGCGGGGAGGGCAGCCGATGACGTTCCCGGCCCCGTGGACAACGAATTCCATCGCTTGATCCGACCTCTGGCTTCGAATCCCCCTTCTGGTCGGCCCGCCCGATCCCGATCTCGCAGCAGTCCGGATCGCGTCGGCCTGTCCGACCGCGTACCCTGTTCCCGGACCCGCGCACCTCGTTCCAGCTAGGGAGAACACACATGACCCTCGACGTCGCCACGGCCACCGGCGGACCCACGCTCCCGCAGGAGCGGCGCCTGATCACCGCCCTGCCCGGTCCGCGCAGCATCGAGCTCCAGGCCCGGCGCACCCAGGCTGTCTCGGCCGGCGTCGGTGGCACCCTTCCCGTGTTCATCGTGGCGGCAGGGGGCGGCGTCCTGGTCGACGTGGACGGCAACTCCCTGATCGACATGGGGTCGGGCATCGCCGTGACCACGGTGGGCAACTCCGCCCCGAAGGTCGTGGAGAACGTGACGCGCCAGGTGGCGCAGTTCACCCACACCTGCTTCATGGTCACGCCCTACGAGTCCTACGTCGCGGTCTGCGAGGCACTCAACGAGCTGACCCCCGGGGACCACGTCAAGCGTTCGGCCCTGTTCAACTCCGGCGCCGAGGCTGTGGAGAACGCGGTGAAGATCGCCCGGGCGTACACCCACCGGCAGGCGATCGTCGTGTTCGAGCACGGCTACCACGGCCGCACCAACCTGACCATGGGCCTGACCGCGAAGAACATGCCCTACAAGCAGTCGTTCGGGCCGTTCGCCCCGGAGATCTACCGCGTCCCGCTGAGCTACCCGTTCCGCGACGGGCTGTCCGGCGCCGAGGCCGCGGCCAGGGCGATCAGCCGGATCGACAAGGAGATCGGCGCCGACAACGTCGCGGCGATCATCATCGAGCCGATCGCCGGCGAGGGTGGCTTCATCGTCCCGGCCGAGGGCTTCCTGCCCGAGCTGGTCGAGTTCGCCCGCGCCCACGGCATCGTGTTCGTCGCCGACGAGATCCAGACCGGCTTCTGCCGCACCGGCGACTGGTTCGCCTGCGACCACGAGGGCGTCGTCCCCGACCTGATCACCACGGCCAAGGGGATCGCCGGTGGACTCCCGCTGGCCGGGGTGACCGGCCGCGCCGAGATCATGGACGCGGTGCACGTCGGCGGGCTGGGGGGAACCTACGGCGGAAACCCGGTCGCCTGCGCAGCGGCACTGGGCTCGATCGAGGAGATGCGCGCCGGAGACCTGAACGCGGCCGCCGGCCACATCGGCGAGCTGATGGTCCCCCGCCTGCAGGCCCTGGCCGAGCGCACCGGACGCATCGGTGACGTTCGCGGTCGAGGGGCGATGATCGCCGTCGAGATCGTGGTGCCGGGCACCACCGAGGCCGACCCGGCCACCACGGCCGCGATCGCCAAGGCCTGCCACGCCGCCGGCGTGGTGGTGCTGACCGCTGGCACCTACGGGAACGTCCTGCGCTTCCTGCCCCCGCTGAGCATCCCCGAGCACCTCCTCGATGAGGCGATGACCGTCATCGAGGAGGCCTTCGCCGCCCTCGGCTGAGTCCGGCCCGTTCCGTTGGGAACTCGGGACGTCCGGCCCGGAGGCGTCCGGCCCACCCGATGGAACCATGGAGGCATGGGCAGGATCCCGCGGGTGCTCACGGCCGGCGAGGTCGTCGGGATGCTCGACGGGGAGGTCGGGGCGTATGTGCACGTGCCGTTCTGCACCCGCATCTGCCCCTTCTGCCCGTACAACAAGGTCGTCCCGCGGCCGGGGCAGCCCGCGGCGTACTTCGAGGCCCTGGGCCGCGAGGTGCAGGCATACGTGGACGCCGGCGCCGCGGGATCCGCGGGCTTCACCTCGCTGTATGTCGGTGGCGGCACGCCGACGCTGTTCCCCGACGAGCTGGCCGCCCTGCTGGGCCGCATCCCCGTCGCCGGCGAGCGGGCCATCGAGGTGCTGCCGACGCACGCGACGCCGCAGCGCCTGGATGCGCTGCGCGCCATGGGCTTCACGGCCGTGAGCATCGGGGCGCAGTCGTTCCACGACGAGGTCCTGCACCGCCTGCGCCGGCCCCACGACGCGCGCACCGCCCGCGCGGCGGTCCTCGCTGCAGCGGACCGGTTCGACCTCGTGGACGTGGACCTCATCGTCGACGTCGAGCTCGACGACCAGCTGGCCGGGGCCTTCCTGCGCGACCTCACCGACTGCTTCGACCTGGGTGTCGACCAGGTCTCGACCTATCCGCTGATGCGGTTCGGGTACACCCCCTTCGGGACTACGCGCCACGACCGTCGCCGGGAGCACGAGGTGCTGGCCGAGGCCACGCGGATCGCCGTCGAGCACGGGTACGAGCGGCGATCGGTGTGGACCTTCAACCGGCGGACCTCACCGACCTACACGTCCATCACCCGACGGCGGTTCCTGGGCATGGGCGCCGGGGCGTCGTCCTTCCTCGGCCAGGACTTCCTGGTCAACCATTTCGGGGTGCAGGCCTACGTCGATGCGGTGGGGCGGGGGCGACCCCCGGTTGCCCGCTGGCTGCACCTCGGGCCGCTCGGCGGCACCGCCTACGACGCGTTCTGGCAGGCCTACGCCGGCCGGATCTCCCCCGCTGCCCTGGCAGCCGAGGGCTCCCCCTGGATCCGCGGCATCGACGCTGCGCTGACGCCGATGGTCGCCGCGGGACTGGTGCGCCGGGAGGGCAGCGGGCAGGCGGCCCGGTTCGCGCTGACTCCACGCGGGTTCGACCGCTACCACGACCTGGAGCGCGCGGTGACCTACCGGCTGATCGAGCCGCTGTGGGGGCAGATGCTCGAGGAGCACGAGCTGGAGGACGGCTCCGCGGCGTGGGCACGACCGGCCGGACGACGGGGCAGCGCCGCATGGCGGGCCGCGAGCCGGATGTTCGAGCGTCCGGTCGCCTGAGGCCGGGGCCCCTGGCCCGGCTGCGGCCGTCCGGCAGCGCGGCGGGCTACAGCAGCCGCCCGTAGGTCCGCACCGCGTCGAGGACCACCCGGGGATCACCGGCGAACAGCTGCGACAGCTCCCCGGCGAACAGGAACCCGCACTGCTGGCACAGGCCCTCGACCTCGATGCAGCGGCCGCACGTCCACTGCTGGGAGTCCTCGACGATCACGCACTGGTGGCAGGGCACAGGTGCGGTGCGCTCGGCGATCCGCGGCAGGGCGCTGGCGAGGTTGAGCACCGGGTAGCCCGCCCGGATCAGCCGCGCGATCCGGTCGCAGGCGTCCCGACGCTGCGCCGTCGTCAGGGTCAGGTGCTCGGTGCCCGGGTAGGGCGTGTGCAGGTTGTACGACACCGCCCGGACGTGCGGCAGGTCGCGCGCCAGCCCGGCGACGTGCTCGATGTCGTCGAGGTTGATCCGGTTGATCGCCATGTAGAGGCACAGGTTGTTCGCCGGTGCGGCCTCGATGGACCCCATGATCCGGTCGAACGTCGGGCCGCGGATCTGGTCGTGGTGCGCGCGGGTGCCGTCGACGCTGACCAGGATCACGTCGGCCTCGGGGAGGTCCAGCCCCCGGGTGCCGTTGGTCACCACGTTCACCGACACGAATCCCAGCGCCCGGGCCTCGAGGACCACGTCGCGCAGGCCGCGGGGGCCGTCGTGCCAGAGGAACGGTTCCCCGCCGTAGAGGAACAGGACGCGCACGCCCTGCCCGCGAAGCAGGTGCATGTCGGCGCAGATGCGCGGCCACGGGTAGTCGATCCCGCGGATGTTGCCGACCGCGCAGTGCTGGCAGTGCAGGTTGCAGCGGTCGGTGAGGATGATCGAGCCGATGATCGGGTCGGTGCGGTGCCGCACGACGGAGGTCAGGGCGAACCATCCCAGCTCGGCCCGCACCCGCGTCGGCAGCCCGGACATCAGGACAGCCGATCCGACGGGCTCCCCGCGGCCAGGTCCGCGAGCATCGTCAGGAAGGTCTCCCGGTCGACCTCACCGCGGGCGTAGCGGGCGCGCAGGGCCTCGACAGCCGGGTCGCCGGGGGCTGGTCGCACGGTGTCACGCGGCCAGCGGGCGTCCATCTCCCGCTTGGCGACCGCCACCACGACCGCCCAGAACGCGAGGTACGCGACCATGGACACGATCCCCTCGGGGCGTGCCGCACGGTCGGCCAGCAGCCGGCCGCTGGGTCCGTAGAACGGATGCATCCGCGATCACCACCCCAACCTCTGGGCTGATTCCACGCTAGATCCACGGCACGCCGTCACGACAGGGCCCTACGGCCCGCCGGTCAGGTCGCGGGAGTGCGCTCCTGCACGACCCAGTTCTCTCCGTAGCCGTCGCGCAGCAGGTCGAGGAAGGGCGTGGGCTCGAAGGACTCGGGGCCCAGGACCCCGGCCCCGGTCCACGCGCCGGACGCGAGCAGCTCCAGGGCGACCACCGGGTTCATCGCGGTCTGCCACACGACGGCCTGGGCGCCGTACTCGGCCATCGTCCACTCGTTGTCCGCCACGTGGTAGATGTACACCTCGCGTGGGGCGCCGTCCCTGCCCGTGCCGGTGACCCAGACGCCCGCGCAGGTCTTGCCGGTCATCCTGTCGCCGAGGGTCAGCGGGTCGGGCAGGCAGGCAGCCACCACGTCGCGGGGGGACACCTGCTGCCCGCGCACGGTCACCGGCTCGGTGCGGTCCAGGCCGAGCTTGTGCAGGGTCCGCAGCACCTCGATGAACTCGTCGCCGAGCCCGAACTTGAACGTCACGCGCTTGGCGTCCAGGACCCGCGGCATGAGCACGACCTCCTCGTGCTCGACGTTGACGCACTCCACCGGCCCGATCCCCTCGGGGAACTCGAACACCTCGGGCTCGCTGAACGGCTCCGTGGTGAAGAAGCCACGCTCCCTCTCCCAGATGAGCGGCGGGTTGAGGCACTCCTCGATGGTCGTCCAGATGGAGAACGACGGGGCGAAGTCGTAGCCGTGGACGACGAGGTTGGAGGCGTCGCGAACGCCGAGCTCGTCGATCTCGGTGAACAGCTCGTCGGCGGCGTACCGCGCGAACACGTCGGCCAGTCCGGGCTCGACGCCCATGCCCACGAGCGCCAGCTGGCCGTTGGCCGCCCAGCTGTCATGCTCGGCGAACTGCTCGTCGCCGAGCATCACCCCGGGCCTGGTGAAGGGCTCGTCGGCGTGCCGGTGGGACAGGCTCATGGCCGTGTCCATGTAGTGCGCCCCCGCGGCGAAGGCACCGTGGAAGATCGGCAGCACGTAGCGCGGGTCGACGGCGTTGAGGACATGGGTGATCCGATGCGCTCGGCAGAGCTCGGTGACCGCGTCCGCGTCACTGGCGTCGATCCGGGCTGCGGTGAACCGAGGGTCGTCGATACGGGCAACGAGCGCCTCGGCCCGGTCCAGGTCGTAGTCGGCCACGAGCCAGGACTCGAAGAAGTCACGGCGGGCAGCGATCAGTGCTGCGGAGGATCCGACGCCTCCGGCGCCGACGACGAGGACTCGCATGCTGCACTCCTTCGGATGGCTGCCACCGGGGGTCGAGGGCTGCTGGTATCTCGATGTCGAGACTATCCAGTAAGGAACTTACCTATCTGGTAAGGTACTTATATGTCCGATTCCACGGACCGTGCATTCGCGGTCAACATCCTGGGCACATTGGCACAGACGATCGTCGATCGCCAGTCGATCGGCATGCAGGCCGTCGCCGGGTTCGGGGGCCACGCACCCGCCGCGCTGATCACGCTGCGCTTCTACCCCGAGCGGCCCATCTCGTTCCTGGCCCACAAGCTGCGCATCAGCCACCCGGGCGCGGTGCAGCTGGTGGACCGGCTCGCCGCGGCGGGCCTGGTCGAGCGCGAGATGGCCGTGGACGGGCGGTCCCGGCACCTGGTCCTGACCGAGCAGGGCGAATCGATCGCCGCCGCGGTGCTGGCCCAACGCCGGCGGGTGCTCGAGCAGGCGCTGTCCGCCCTCGACGAATCGGCCTGCCACGCACTGTCGGCCACGCTGGCAACGATGCTCGAGACGCTCACCGACGACCTGCTCACCTCGGAGTTCATGTGCCGGATGTGCGACGAGCTGGCCTGCCCGGACGATCGCTGCCCGGTGGAGCGCGCTGAGCCCGCCCCCACCGACCGGCGGGGCACCGGGTACGGCGTGCGCTGAGGCGGCACCAGCCCGAGCTCGCCACGCCCGTCACGGTGCATGGGAGCCCCCCCGCTGGCTACCGTGCAGAACGTGCCCACCACCCAGGCCGCCCCGGCCACCATGAGGAGCCAGCGCGCGGCCTGGCTGGTCGTCGGAATCCTCTGGGGCGGCTACCTGCTGGTTCGAATGGTCGATGCGGCCGAGCCGATCCAGCACGTCGCCAAGTGGTTGCTCATGCCGGTCCTGCTCATGTGGGTGGTGGTTGCCCTCGGCTCGGCAGCTCCTCGCTGGCTCGTCGCCGGGCTGGTGTTCGCGACGGTCGGCGACATCGCGATCCTCTACGTGTTCGAGCTCGGCATCCTCGGCTTCCTGGTGATGCAGGTCTGCTACACCGTGGGCTTCCTGGGGCTCGGCGCGTGGGGCGGCCTGAGGCGCCGACGGTCGCCGGCCTTCGTCTACGCCGCCATCTGGCTGGCCGTGAACATCGGACTGGGACCCCAGTTCGGGGATCTCCGGATCCCGGTCCTCGTCTACAGCCTGGCCATCTGCACCATGGCCGCCCTTGCCACGGGAGTGAGCACCCGAGTCGGCATCGGCGCAGCCCTCTTCCTCGTCTCGGACCTGTTCCTGGCGTTCGGCGAGACGGGCATCGACTTCGCTGGACGCTCGGCGATCGTCATGCCGACCTACCTCGCCGGCCAGTACCTGATCGCGACCGGATGGGCCCGCCGGGTCGACCCGGACGTGCTCGTCCCGGTGTAGTCCGAGCCCGAACCGACCCGCCTCGCCTCATCGGCGATCGCCCACTGCGTGGGCCGAACGCGCGGCATGGAGCCGTTACCGGATCCCACCGGCGCCTGGCCAGCGATCGACGCCGTGTCCACCCGACTGGGCCCTAGGAGTTGTTGCCGGGGTTCAGTTGGGTCCCCTTCGGATCCGAAGAACTCAGTGGCCTGTCCCTGAGGAATGAGGATCGTCGTGTCGACATCGCGGGCAACCACGGCACCTCCCTGGATGGGGTTCGCGCTCTGAGCAGCGCTGATCCTGATGGCCAGCCTCCTGGCATCGGCGGCTCCCGCGAGCGCGAAGAGGGCGCCGAAGTACCCCACGGCCATCGCCGCCACGGGGCTCGACTCCTCCGTGGCCCTCACCTGGAGGGCACCGAGGCGCGGCGGAGCGGCCACGATGAGCGGCTACCAGATCCGCTTGTCGGCGGACGGCGGGCGTACGTGGTCCAGACCAGCGCCGACTGTGTCGTCGAGGGCAACGAGGGCCACGGTGCATGGACTGGCCAACGGAGCCCGCCGCACCGTTCACCGCAGCCGGCAAGCCCGTCCTGCACGTCGAGTACTCCGGCGCGCTGAGCTCGTTCTGCCCCACCACCAAGGCGCTGGGCTTCTCCAGCCTCAAGAAGCTCGACCTCGACGCGTGGCCCGCTGCGCGGGACGGTGGAGGTATGGCAGATATCGGGCGCACGGCCATCGCATCGGTGGCCATGGATCCTGCTCGTGATCGGGGCCCTCCTGGTCTCGAGTGAGGTCACGATGGCGGCTGCCGGCACGATCTGGACGCCGAAGCCGGGCGTCTCCTGGCAGTGGCAGCTGTCGGGCAAGGTGGACACCTCGGTCCGGGCGAAGGTGTTCGACATCGACGGGGAGGACTCACCCCGCGCCCTTGTGAAAGAGCTCCGCGCCAAGGGGGCGAGGGTCATCTGCTACATCAGCGCGGGTTCCTGGGAGGAGTGGCGCAGCGACGCCGACGCCTTCCCGGCTTCGGTCAAGGGCCGCAACCTCGACGGATGGCCCGGCGAGAAGGGGCTTCTACATCGTGGTGGCTGAGTACTTCTCGAGCCTCGTGTACGCGGATGCGCTGAAGGCCAACCCCTACAACGCCGGACGGATTCTGGAAGGCTACACCAACCGCACTGGGTTCAGACTCACCGCCGCGCACCAGCTGGCCTACAACAAGGCCATCGCGAAGCTCGCCCATGGCCACGGGATGGCCGTGGGACTGAAGAACGACCCCGATCAGGTCCGCTCGCTGGTGCGCCACTTCGACTTTGCGGACGTCGAGGGCGTACCTACGAGGGTGCGCAGGCGACGTTCATCAAGGCGGGATGGCCGTCTTCCACGCCGAGCACCGCGACGAGACGAGGTTCGACGCGGTCGTGATGGGCCTGGTGTTCGATGACGGGTCGGTCGTGGTGGTCGGACCCGCGTCCGGGACCAGCCCCGACGGGATCCGGACCCGCCCGATCGTCGACGTGGTCGGCGAGATGCCCGCCGAGGGCGCGGTGTACCGGTTCACCAAGGAGATCTGGCTCACGCCCGAGCAGGCCGGCCTGACCGCCGAGGAGGTCACGATCACGACCCCCCAGGGGGACTTCCCCGCCACGGAGGTGACGGTACCGGGATCGGACAAGTGGGCGGTCCTGACGCACGGCCGCAGCGGGGATCGCCACGACATGCTGCGGATGGCCCGCCCCCTGCACGCGGCCGGCTACAACCTGCTGCTCACGACCTACGCCGGGGACGGCGCGGGCAGCGGCGAAGATATCGGGCCAGCCTCCTCCTGCGCGTCGGCGACGGTGTATCCCGACATCTCGGCAGCGCGGCTGCCTCGAGGGAATCGCCCGTGCGGCTGCTGAACCCGGCGAGGAACTCCCCGAGCGTCGACCGCTCCCGCTGGCTGATCATCCGCCGGCCTTCGTCCGGAACAGCGAGTAGGCCCAGTCCGGGTCACGCGGGGATGGAAGGTAGGCATCGACGCGGGACGCGACGTCACATAGTCGCCGTCACGCGCCCGACCCAGGTCTGCGGAACTCGCCTCGGGCGTCCCCAGCAGCTCGTGGTACGTGCTCCGGAACCTGTCGATCATGCGCTCCAGACTGAACTGCTCCTCAACACGGCGCCGTCCGAGCTCGACGAGGCGTCGCCGCTCGAGTTCGTCGCGGAGCAGAACGTGGACCGGCCGGCTGAGGACGGGATCTGGCACTTCGGCGCCACGGAGTGGGACGAGATCGAGGCCGCGGTCCAGCACGCGATCGACCGGGGCGCGCAGACGCTCGTCATGGGCGGGCTGAGCCTGGGTGGCGCGGTGACCGACGGGTTCCTCGCCCACAGCGAGCTGGCCGACCAGGTCGACGGGATCATCCTCGACGCCCCTGCCAGCAGCCTGGAGGACATTATCGACGAGGGTGCCGAGTCCCGGACGCTGCCGGGCGGGCTGCCGGTCCCCGAGTCCCTCGAGGAATCGGCCCGAGCTGATCGCTGCAGGAAGGACCACTGCGTCGAGCGCATGGCCATCAAGCGCTCGCGGAAGTACACGCCGTGCTCACTGAGGATGATCGGCACACCGTGGGCATAGGAGGGCAGGGCTGCCAGCAGCGACGACCCGCTCGACGTGACGTGGATGAGGTCGGCGTTCACCGGCGGGAAGGAGCACGGCATGATCATGCGCGCGACGTAGGCCATGCTGCTTGCGGCATCCCTGCCCGACGAGGGCTCCAGGCCGTCCCGCATCCGGATCTCGTTGAGCTGGCCCAGCGAGCGCCGGTCGTTCAGGAGCCACCAGAGCCGTTCGGAGATCTCCGGGCGCGTCAGCACCGTCCACGCGTCCAGCGTCACGCGGGCCGTTCGTCCACCTCGGCCGTAGGCATGCCCGCAGATGACCTCCCACGCGTCCTCGAAGGCTGCTCGGTGCCGGCGCCGGATCGCCTTGCGCGACGGGATCGGACCCCACATGTCAGCCGCGAAGACGGCGCCCACATTGTGCGGCAGGTCGTAGACGGCCGAGGCGCGCCCCGCTGTGAGGACGGTGACTGAGAACTCGACCTCAGGAAGGCCGCGGATGAGCTGATCGGACCAGGTGCTCACACCACCGCGTGTCACGGGGTAGGTACTCTCCCCCACCAGACGGACGTGCATCGCATTCCTCCGTCCTGGTAGGGATTAGGCAGTAGTTACCCACTTCCGTCCTGCCGGCGATTCGGACATTACTCGGACGCGAATTCGACTGTCTAGCCCTTTTTCAATGATCCAGCCCACATTATGGTGGACAAGTGCGGGGGACAGTTGTGATGAATGTGATGAGACCCCTAGCGATCCTGACGATTGCCGTACTACGTTCGCAACGTGAGCACGCGATATGGCGTGTGGAGCATGTTAGTCCATGTTGTTCAAATGCCGTTCTGTCCGATTTGGTAGGGGTGGGGCATAATGTCTCAGCGGGATTCTCGTGGAGTGTCGCGCAAGGTCATCGGTCGGTCACCCTACGCCATTCTTGTTCCGGTATTGGCCCTATTGTTGGGGCTTGTCGGAATTCCAGTCACCGCCTCGGCAGCGCCCGCGAACCTACAGACGAACATGACGATTCTGGTCATCAGCAACGGGAGCACGACGCCCATCGAGGACATGCTCACCCTGCATGGCGTCCCGTTCACGCCGGTCCCCATTGCCCAAGCCGGGTCAACCATCACTCCCGCGTTCCTTGCCACCGAAGGGGCCTCCCCTCGCGCCAAGTTCCAGGCCGTGATCGTTCCCGACGTCGTGACCGACATCGGCAGTACCTGGCGCAACAACCTCGCCTCATACGAGGCCACATACGGAATCAGGCAGCTCGCCGCATATCAGTACTCGCACCCCTTGATCGGACTCGAGGCGCTCCCCTCCACCTGCAACGCACCAGTGTGCGGGAGCATGGACGGAGTCACCGCCCAAGTCACCGCCAACGGACTCGCTAACCCGTTGGGCGCCTTCAAGTACCTCATTGGTCCAGTTCCCTTCGACGTCGGCTCCTACGGGTACCGGACGAGCGCACTACCTGCGGACCCCCAAGCGGGCACCTCGGTCCTCCCACTCGTGACGGTCGGCAGCGCCGTGATTGTCGGCGTCTACACCAGCCCGGGGGTGGAGACGATGTTCCTGACCTTCGACGTCAACATCAGCCAGACGCACTTCCGGCTGCTGGTCCCAGGGATCATCGAGTGGCTGTCCCGCGGCACCCACCTGGGGCTCTCCCGCAACTTCTTGTCGGTCCACGCCGATGACATCCTCAACGCGGATGCTCGATGGAGCACCACAAGGAACTGCACCCCCGGCGAGGACTGCCCAATCGACGAACCGCTCACTCCAGCAGTCGAGACTCAGAGCATGATCATGATGACCCCGGCTGACGTCGAGGCGCTGACAGCGTGGCAGGCGACCAGGATCAAGATCGACATGGCGTACAACGCGTACCCGAGCGTCAACTCGGAGTTCCCAGGATCCGCGGCGCTCACCACCAGCCTGCTGGGGAACAAGGGGAACCTGAGATGGATCAACCACACCTACAACCACCTCTACTTCGGTTGTACCCAGTTCCCGGATCCTCCGTACAACTGCACCACGCAGCCGGTCACCAGTTGGGTGCCAACTGCGACGATCGTGGAGGACATCGAGAGCAACATCGCGTGGGCGCAGGCCAATGGCATCGACATTGATGCAACCGAGTTGATCAGTGGGGAACACTCTGGACTCGCGGACCAGAATGAGGGGCGCGTCCAGCCCGACAACCCGGAGTTCCTGGCAGCGCTCAACACGGTTACTGCCACGAAGCCACGGACGGGCGTCACCGCTTCCGACGCGTCCAAGGAACCGAACCTGCGGGCGGCGGGACCGGCTGTAACCCTCCCGAGGTACCCGAACAGCCTCTACTACAACGTCGCCACCGCGGCCGAGCTGATCGATGAGTACAACTGG
This sequence comes from uncultured Actinomycetes bacterium, assembly GCA_963774745.1. Classification (GTDB taxonomy): domain Bacteria; phylum Actinomycetota; class Actinomycetes; order S36-B12; family CAIYMF01; genus Prado023. The sequence continues at coordinate 820,016 of CAVZGE010000003.1, forward strand.
ATCTACACGTCCGCGGCGGATGGGGGCAGCGGCTACTGCACCCTCCACCCAGATGTGACCACCTGCATCGAGCCGCTGACATTCACAAGCGCCACCGACAACGGCTTCCTCAGCTACATCGCTCCCTTCGAGGCACGCCAGACGTTGGGTCGCCTCCTGAACAATGACCCACGCCCGCACTTCGTCCACCAGTCGAACCTCGCTGAGAACCGGCTTGCACTTACCTGGCTGGGCCAGGTCGTAGATGGAGCTGCCACCTTCCCGTACGGCTACAAGGACATCATTGACACCACGAAATCCCCCATCATCAACCCGACGATGACCCAGGCCGCGCTGGTGCTGATACAGCAGGCCTCGTGGGACGCGGCGAAGGCAGACGTTACGGCCTACACGAAGGACGGGCAGGTCGTTGTCACGAACAACGGCAGTTCGGCTGCGTGGGTCCCGCTTTCTGCGGCAAGTGGAACCACTCCTGGGACGACCACTCCGTTCGGCGATAGCTACATGGGCACAAGGTCCGCGTGGACGAATCTCGCTCCCGGGGCCACCTTCACGGTCAATGTCAACCTCCCGCCAACGCCACTCTTCACGATCGACAAGTCGGCTGATCCCGCGGTGACGGTGACGTCGACCTCCACGGACGCCGATGGCACGATCGCATCGTACGAGTGGAACTTCGGCGATGGCACCCCGACGAGTGCGGACGGGCCGCAGGCCAGCCACACGTATGCCTCCCGCGGCGAGTTCACGATCACACTGACTGTGACGGACAACTGGGGCGGGAAGTCCGCTCTCTCCCAGAAGGTCACGATCGCCAACGCTCAGAACAAGCCTGTCGCCGCCTTCAACGTCACCTGCAAGGATCTGGCATGCACCGTCGACGGCTCTGCATCCTCGGATCCTGAAGGCGACACGATCACCTACGAATGGACGTTCGGCGACGGCACCCAGGCTGTGGGCAGCAAGCCGGCACCGCACATCTATCAGGTCGGCGGAACCTACCCGATCACACTGGTTGTCACCGACAGCAAGGGGGCGAACTCCGATCCTGTTGCCCAGTCGGTAACCGTCGCGCCGGCACGGGTCAACAAGGCACCTTCCGCGACCTTCACCGCCACCTGCATCGACCTTACCTGCGGGTTCAACGCGTCCGTCTCCACGGACACAGACGGGTCGATCGTTAGCTACCAGTGGACCTTCGGGGACGGCACCGGAGGAAGCGGAGTCAACCCGCTCGGTCATGTCTTCCCTGGAGCCGGCAGCTACACCGTCACGCTCACAGTGATCGACAACGAGGGCGCCTCGGGCACGGCGACGCAGGCGGTGACCGTCAGCGCCCCGGCACCTGCGCCGGTTGCGGCGGCTCCGGCTGCGATCGTCAAGGCCACCGCCGTCAGCAAGAAGGGCAAGCTGAAGGTCGACGTCGACCCCATCCTCAAGGGCAAGAAGTACTGGTCCTTCAAGGTCCAGTACCAGAAGAAGAACGGGACCTGGGGTCAGTACAAGAAGACGTACAAGACGGTCGGCAAGAAGGAGACCAAGACGATCAACTTCAGGAAGGGCAACTACCGGGTTGTCGTCCTTCCGAAGCACGGGCTGGCGAGCAGCACCTCCGTCGTCGTCACCTTGAAGAAGTAGCCCCACAGCGGCAACCCCTCCGCCTCCGATCTGCTCGCTCACCCCGGCAGGTCAGAGGCGGAGGGGCCTCTTCATGACACGCGCCAAGGCTCGAGTGACGCCCGTCTGCCGGTGTGAGATCGAGTTCGCTCTTGTCCACACAGGGGTACCTTTCCCCGACCCGACTCCAGGAGCCGCAGTCGGAGTGCCGCATTCAATGTGGCGCCGTGCGCATCCGATAGCAGAGATGAGCACGGCTTCTTGCTGACGGGAAGGGATCCTCGTGTCAAACGCAATGGCGTCACCGCCGACTACTGCCGGGAAGGTGCGCGCCGTTGCTACGGCTGTGCTCCTGCTGTTGACCACCCTGGTCGTGAGCGCCGACCCTGCGAATGCGGCATCCGCCCCAGGCAAGCCCACCGCCGTTGCCGCGTCTGCCCTCGACTCCGCGGTATCGCTGACATGGAAGGCCCCGACAAGCACGGGAGGATCGTCCATCACGGGGTACCGCGTTAGGCATTCGTCCAACAACGGGTCGACGTGGGCCTCCGCCACCAGCACAGGTTCCAAGTCGACCGCCTTCACGGTCACTGGGCTCATGAACGGCACCCAGTACGTCTTCCAGGTGCGCGCGGTGAACCGCGTGGGGAGCGGTTCATGGTCGTCCAAGTCCGCGGCGGTCACGCCCGTTGCCACCACCGTCCTCCCGCCCGTCACGGAGCCGCCCGTCGACCCGCAGCCGCCTGTCGTCCCGGATCCCCCGGCGGATCCCAATCCCACCCCGGCCCCGGATCCTGACCCGAACCCCGGTGGCACCAGGTGGGCACCGACCAAGGGCACCTCATGGCAGTGGCAGCTCACCGGCACGATCGACACCTCGGTGGATGCTGCGGTGTTCGACATCGACGGTGAGGACGCCTCCGCCGCCACCGTGGCTGCCCTGCACGCCAAGGGCGCGAAGGTCATCTGCTACTTCAGCGCCGGGTCCTACGAGAACTGGCGCAGCGACGCCGCCTCGTTCCCGTCGGCAGTACGGGGCAAGGGGTTGGACGGCTGGGCGGGCGAGTCCTGGCTCGACGTCCGGCGCCAGGACGTCCTGCTGCCGATCATGGAGAAGCGCATCGCCACCTGCAAGGCGAAGGGATTCGACGCCGTCGAGCCCGACAACGTCGACGGCTACAGCAACTCCACCGGCTTCCCGCTGACCAGCGCCGACCAAGCGGCCTACAACAAGGCACTGGCCGAGATCGCCCACCGCCACGGCCTCGGGATCGCCCTGAAGAACGACCCCGACCAGGTCACGGCCCTCGAGCCGTTCTTCGACTTCTCGGTGGCCGAGGAATGCGCCAGGTACAACGAGTGCAACGCCTACGCTCCCTTCACCGCAGCAGGCAAGGCCGTGCTGCACGTCGAGTACTCCGGCACCCTGGCCAGCTTCTGCCCCACCACCAAGGCCCTTGGCTTCTCCAGCCTGCTCAAGAAGCTCGACCTCGACGCCTGGCGCTCCCCCTGCCCCTGACCTGTCGAGCCCTACTCCCCCGGGATACGGGCGTGCAGCAGGGGTTGGGTGGGATCCCAGGTGGTGCCGTCGCGCTCGTCCCTGCGGCGGCGCGCCATCGCCGAGAGCGCCTCGAGGACGACCCGGTTGCCCAGCAGTGCGGTGATGTCCGCGTGGTCGTAGGGCGGCGAGACCTCGACGACGTCCATGCCCAGGACCGGCAGCTCGTAGCAGATCCGGCGCACCGCATCGAGCAGCTGGCGCGAGCTCAGCCCCCCCGGCTCCGGGGTTCCGGTGCCCGGCGCGTGGCCGGGGTCGCAGACGTCGATGTCGACCGACAGGAAGACCCCGTCGCACTCGTCGAGGGCGATCCCGAAGGCCTCGGTGAGGCAGTCGTCGAGCCCCCGGGCGACGATCTCGGTCATCTCGAAGCTGCGCATCCGCTGCTCGGCCATCCAGTCCAGGACGTCCGGCGGCGGCCAGTACCCGCGCAGGCCCACCTGCAGGAACCGGTCTCCGCGGGCGGCACCGGACTCGATCAGGCGGCGCATCGGCTGGCCATGGCCGATCAGTGAGCCGAACTCGATGTCACCGGTGTCGGCGTGCGCGTCGAAGTGGATGACGGAGACCCGGCCCCAGCGGTCGCCGCCCTTGGCCACCCCGGTGACGTCCGGCCACGTGACGGTGTGGTCCCCGCCGAGGACGATCGGGATCGCCCCGCCGGCCGCGATCGTGGTCACGGCGGCCTCGAGGTCGGCGCACGAGCGTGCGGCGTCCCCGGAGAACATCTCGACGTCGCCGGCGTCCACGACGCCGAGGTCGGCCAGCCCGTCCACGCGCATCGCCAGGGACGGACGCGAGCCGTCGTGGGCCAGGTAGCAGGTCTCGCGCATCGCCTTGGGCCCGAACCGCGCGCCCGACCGGTACGAGGTGCCCCCGTCGAAGGGCGCCCCGAGGATCACCACGTCCGCCTCGGCCCAGGTCCCGGGCTCGTCAAGATCCGCCCTCGGCACGCCGAGGAAGGTGATGTCCGGACCGAACTGGGTTCCGTAGCGAGCCATGCGGGCACAGTACCGAAGGTGAGGACCGTCACACGGCCCGGGAGTTTGGTCACCCGACCGACAGGGCATGTCCCAGTCAGGTCGCAACCCGGATGCGCGAGGGGTCATCCGGGCGGCGACCTTCTTGATGCCCGCGGCCGCGGGCGCTCCGTTCTGTCCCGGCCGGCCCGATGAGCCCGGCGACGGGCGGGCCTCAGGTCTTGGGCGCCATCCGGGAGTCCCACCAGCTGCGGTCCTCGAGGAACATGTCGTCGCCGTCGAACTCCATGCAGCACGACCCGATCACGCCGTAGCAGTCCTCGCACAGCCAGGTGGCGCCGAACCCGAACACGGCCTCGCCGTGGCATCGGGAGCAGATGTGGCCGATCGCTTCCATCGCCGCCTCCTCTGATCCCCCGATGCTGCCACCCCCGGGTGGATGCGGCAATGGCGCGCGGCCATCACCCAGGCCGCGGCATGCGTCGCGGCGCAGGGCAACCTAGGCTTCACCCGTCAGGGGAGGATGGGGTCATGACGGGACGGATCAGGGCACAGCGGGCACGGGCGGCACGAGCGGTGTGCCGGGCATCGATGGTCGCGCTCGCGATCACGCTGGGGGCCGCGGCAGCGCCAGCCACGTCGGCCGCCGCACCCGAGCGGGTTCCGCCGGCTCGAAGCACCGAGCTCCCCGGCGGGGGGACGCGCATCTTCGAGGGCAAGACCTACGTGGCCCTGTACGGCCATCCCGGAACCCGCGCCCTCGGCGTCCTCGGCGAGCAGGGCACCGCGGCCACGATCAAGCGGGCGCGGAAGGTGGCCGCCTCGTACCGTCCGCACACCGGACGCCGGGTGGTCCCGGCCCTGGAGATCATCGCCACCATCGCCTCACGCTCCGCCGGCGGGGACGGCGACTACTCCGCGGAGGCCTCGGTGGCCAAGCTCCGCCCGTTGGTCGACGCCGCCGGGCGCGCGGGCACCTACGTCGTGCTCGACCTGCAGCCCGGTCGCTCCACGTTCCTGAGCCAGGCCAAGCGCTACCGCGAGCTCCTCCTCGAGCCGCACGTCGGCCTGGCCCTCGACCCGGAGTGGCGGCTCAAGCCGGGGCAGCGCCACCTCAAGCAGATCGGCACGGTGAAGGCCGCGGAGATCAACGACGTGTCGCGGTGGCTGGCCGACCTCACGCGCGATGCGGGCCTGCCGCAGAAGATGCTGCTGCTGCACCAGTTCCGCACGTCGATGATCACCAACCGCTCCTCACTGGACACGTCCCACGACGAGCTCGCGCTCGTCATCCAGATGGACGGCCTGGGCAGCCAGCCCGCCAAGCGCTCGACGTGGCGGGCGCTGCGCACGGGCGCGCCCCAAGGGCATCGCGTTCGGCTGGAAGAACTTCATCGACGAGGACCGGCCGATGCTCGGCCCGAAGGCCACGATGGCGATCAGCCCCGAGCCCCGCTGGGTGTCGTTCCAGTAGGCGCGGTCGGGTGGCCTGCTGTGCCGGGCCACTCCCGCTCGCGACCGGCGCCTGCCACATTCCTGGTCCGGTAAGGACAGCCAAGCCTATTGCGCAGCACCGAGAGCGGGGCCTAGCGTGGCGTTCGCCGACCCGCACGCAGGCCCGGGCGGTCGGACCGACCACAGGAAGCAGGAACTCTCGTGCTCAAGAAGATCCCAGCCCAGATCGGCGCGGCCGCCCTGGTCGTCGCCGCCTTCCCCGCCGTGGCCGCAGCTGCGCCGTCCGCTGCTTGCGACTCGCGGGCCAACAACACCACCACCAAGCTGCTGCAGTGCGTGACGGTCGCCGGGGTGCAGGAGCACCTCACGGCCCTGCAGGCGATCGCCGACGCCAATGGCGGGATCCGCACGGCGGGCACGCCAGGGTACGACGCCAGCGTCGACTACGTCGTCGACCGGCTCGCCGCCGCCGGATGGAGCGTCGAGCTCGACCAGTTCCCGTTCATGTACACCCCGCCGGCCGTCCTCCAGCAGCTCTCCCCCGTGGTGGCGACCTACGAGACGGGAGCCTTCGCCGAGGCCGGGTACGGCACCGTCGCCGGTTCGGTCATCCCGGTCGACATCAACCTGACGCCACCCCGGGCCAGCACCAGCGGATGCGATGCTGCGGACTTCGCCGGCCTGGACTTCTCCGGCCCGGCGGACATCGCCCTGATCCAGCGCGGATTCTGCACCTTCGCCCTCAAGGCCCTCAACGCCCAGGCCGCCGGGGCTGAGGCCGTGATCGTGTTCAACCAGGGGGACACCCCGCAGCGGGAGGGCCTGATCGTCGGCACGTTGGGCCCGTCCGCCTCGTCCATCCCCGTCGTCGGGGCCAGCTTCGCCGATGGGGCAGCCCTCGCGCAGGTTGGTTCGACAGCGCTCGTCGAGGTCGACCCCCCCGAGTCCCGACCCCAGTTCAACGTGATCGCCGAGCTCGCCGGCGCCGACGACAACGTCGTCATGGCCGGGGCCCACCTGGACTCGGTCGAGGTGGGACCGGGCATCAACGACAACGGCTCCGGCAGCGCAGCGCTGATCGAGGTCGCCGAGCAGATGGCCAAGGTGAAGCCCCGCAACACCGTCCGGCTCGCCTGGTGGGGTGCCGAGGAGGCCGGCCTGGTCGGCTCGACGGACTATGTGGAGAGCCTGAGCCAGGAGGCGCGGGACGACATCGCGCTGTACCTGAACTTCGACATGATCGCCTCACCGAACCACGTCTTCTTCATCTACGACGGTGACGACTCCGACATCGTCGGGAGCCCAGCCGGACCCGCTGGCTCGGCCCAGATCGAGAAGACCTTCGAGGCCTACTTCACGTCGGTCGGCAAGCCGTTCAAGGGCACCGACTTCTCCGGCCGGTCCGACTACGGGCCCTTCATCGCCAACGGCATCCCCGCCGGCGGGCTGTTCACGGGCGCCGAGGGGGTCAAGACCCCCGCGGAGGCCGCGATCTGGGGTGGGACGGCTGGACTTCCCTACGACCCGTGCTACCACCTGGCCTGCGACACGTTCGCCAACGTCAACGCCGACGCCCTCGACGTGAACTCGGACGCGGTGGCCTACGCGGTCCTGAAGTACGCCATGAACACGCAGGAGATCAACGGCGAGCGCGGCAAGGGCAACTTCAAGCCCAAGCCCTTCCGCGACGTCGCGTAGCCGACGCACGCCGCGCTGAACGCGAATGATGGGTGCCAGTTGCTCCTCGTAGCGCAACTGGCACCCGACATTGGCCGAGCAGCGGGGTCAGCCGTGGGTGGGGAAGCCCAGGTTGATGCCGCCGTGGCTCGGGATCCAGCCAGCGGGAGGTCACGACCTTGCCGCGGGTGAAGAAGTGCACGCCCTCGGTGCCGTGGGCGTGGGTGTCGCCGAACAGTGAGGCCTTCCAGCCGCCGAACGAGTAGTACGCCATCGGCACGGGGATCGGCACGTTGATCCCGATCATCCCGACCTCGACCTCGTCCTGGTAGCGCCGCGCGGCACCGCCGTCGTTGGTGAAGATCGCGGTGCCGTTGCCGTACGGGTGGTCGTTGACGAGCTTCAGGGCCGCCTCGTAGGAGTCCACGCGCACCACCGAGAGCACCGGCCCGAAGATCTCGTCGGTGTAGATGCTCATGTCCGGGGTGACGTGGTCGAACAGCGTGGGCCCGAGCCAGAAGCCGTCGGCATCGCCGTCGACGACCGGGTCGCGCCCGTCGACGACCAGCGTGGCACCGGCGGCCTCGCCGGCGTCGACGTAGGAGGCCACCTTGTCCCGGTGCACCCCGGTGACCAGCGGACCCATGTCGCAGCCGCGGCGCCCGTCGCCGGTGCGCAGCGTGGCCATCCGCTCGGCGATCTTGGCCACCAGCGGATCGGCGCAGTCGCCCACGGCCACCAGCGCGGAGATCGCCATGCAGCGCTCGCCGGCCGAGCCGAAGCCGGCGTTCACCGCGGCGTCGGCGGCGAGGTCGAGGTCGGCGTCGGGCAGGACCACCATGTGGTTCTTCGCCCCGCCGAGGGCCTGGACCCGCTTGCCGTGCGCGGTCCCGGTCTCGTAGACGTACCTGGCGATCGCCGTGGAGCCGACGAACGAGATCGCCTTCACGTCCGGGTGGGTCAGCAGCGCGTCGACGGCGACCTTGTCGCCGTGCACGACGTTGAACACGCCGTCGGGCAGGCCGGCCTCCTTCCACAGCTCGGCGACGAAGTTGGCCGCGCTCGGGTCCTTCTCGCTGGGCTTGACGATCACGGTGTTGCCCGCGGCGATCGCGATCGGGAAGAACCACATCGGGACCATCGCCGGGAAGTTGAACGGCGAGATGATGCCGACCACGCCCAGCGGCTTGCGCATCGAGTAGACGTCCACGCTGCTCGACACGCCCGAGGAGTAGCCGCCCTTGAGCAGGTGCGGGATGCCGCAGGCGAACTCCACGACCTCCAGGCCACGGGTGACCTCGCCGAGGGCGTCGGAGAGCACCTTGCCGTGCTCGTCGGTGATGATCGCGGCGAGCTCCTCCTTGCGCTCGTTGAGCAGCTCGCGGAAGGCGAACATGACCTGGACCCGCTTGGTCAGCGAGGTGGTCCCCCACTCGGCGAACGCCGCCTTCGCGGCAGCGACGGCCTCGTCCATGACTCGGACCGAGGCGAAGTCGACGGTGCCGCTGACCCTGCCCGGTGGCCGGGTCGTAGATGTCGCCGCTGACGCTCCGGATCGATCAGGTCGACGGCCTTGTCCCGCAGGGCGGTCAGCGCCGCGCCGACCCTGTCGGCGGGAAGCTCGGTCTCGGCGGGGACGTACGGTGCGCCGTTGATCCAGTGGGTGACGTGCTTCATGGGTGCCTCTCGGTTCGCGGTCAGGGGGTCGGGCGGGGAATCGGGTGCGGAGTCGGCGGTGTGCGGCGTGCGGCGGGCGGGTTCCCAGTGTCGGTCATGAGTCGAACCCGAGTCCCATCCGGTCCAGGGTGCGCAACCAGAGGTTGCGCCGGCCGTCGGAGTTGTCGGCCCGGTCCAGCGACCACCGGGTCAGCGCGACCGCGGGGCTGCGCAGCGGCTCGGGCGGGAACGGGATCGGCCTGGTGCCGACCATGCGCAGGCGCGTGCGCTCGGTCTCGCGGCCGGCGAGCAGGTCCAGCATCACCTGGGCGCCGAACCGCGTGGCCCCGACGCCCAGGCCGGTGTACCCGACGCTGTAGGCGACCCGGCCGCCCATCGCGGTCCCCCAGAACGCGCTGAAGCGCGAGCAGGTGTCGATCGCACCGCCCCAGGCGTGCGAGAACCGCAGGCCCTCGAGCTGCGGGAAGGTCTCGAAGAAGTTCTCGGCCAGCACCGCACTGGTCGCGTCGTCGCGGTTGAGCTGCGGCCCCATCTGGCTGCCGTAGTGGTAGACGGCCTCGAAGCCGCCCCAGAGGATCCGGCCGTCAGCGGTCGGGCGGGTGTAGTGGAACTGGTTGTTGCTGTCGCCGACGCCCCCACCGAAGGCCCAGCCGATGCTGTCCCACTGGGCGGCGGTCAGCGGCTCGGTCATGAGCGCGTAGTCGTACACCGGGATGATGAACGGCCGGACCCGGCGCAGGAGGTTCGGGAAGGCGCTGGTCCCGATGGCGACCTGCCGGGCCCGCACGGTCGCGTGGGCCGAGCGCACCTCGACGCCGGACGTGGTCGCCTCCAGACCGAGGACCGGCGAGTGCTCGTGGACCCGAACGCCGAGCAGGCGCACCACCCGGGCGAGCTCCCAGTTCAGCTTCGCGGGATCGACCAGCGCCACGCCGTCACGGTTGAGCACGCCGGCCCGGTAGAGCGGCGAGTTCACCATCGCCCGGGTCGTCGGTCCGTCGAGGAACTCCAGGTGCTCGCCGTAGGGCGCCACCAGCGCCGGGAGCTCGGCCAGCTCGGCCACCTGGTGGTCCTCGGTGGCGACGTCGAGCTCCCCGGTCCGCGCGAAGTCCACATCCATGCCGTAGCCGGTGATCGTCTCCTCGATGGCCGTGAGGTTCGCCTGGCCCTGCCGGGTCAGCTCGACCATCTCGTCGGGCCAGCGCGAGAGGCCGTTGCTGAAGCCGTGGGTGATCGAGGCGGCCATGAACCCGCCGTTGCGGCCCGAGGCGCCCTCGGCGATCCGGTCGCCCTCCAGGACCACGACGTCCAGGCCGGGGTCGGCCTCCTTGGCCAGCAGGGCGGTCCACAAGCCGGTGTAGCCACCGCCGACGATGACCAGGTCCGCGGTGGTGTCGGCCACCAGTGCGGAGGCGGGGTCGGGCCGCTCGGCACGGTCGAGCCAGAACGGTGCGTGCGTGGCATCAGCGAGCGCGGATCGGGAGGACGGGCGGATACGGCTACGTGAGTACGGCACCAGATATCGCACTCCAGGTCAGCCGCCCCGGGTCCTCCGGACGATACGGCCGCGCGGTCGGTGGACGAACGCCACCCGATGAACCGCAGCGCGCCCAGTGTAGCCGCGCCGACCCACCCGCGCGACGCTGCTACGAACCCCCCGGCCGCACCCCGCGACCCGTCGCCGGCCACCTCGATCGACTAGATTGGCCCAGTCCACCACACGCGCCGAGCGCCCGTGCCGACGGGAGGTGCCCCCTTGTCCGAACCCGCCGTCGGGACGCCGCTGTCCATGCACGACCCGCGGCAGGTCGGCCCGTGGACCCTGCACTCCCGCCTGGGCGCCGGCGGCATGGGCGTGGTCTTCTACGCCTCGGCCCCCGGGTACGAGGGGGTGGCGCTGAAGGTGATCCGCCCGGGCCTGCTCGATGCACCCGCGACCCGCGACCGGTTCCGGCGGGAGGTGGCGATCCTGAGGTCGGTGCGCGACGCGCACATCAGTGAGTTCCTGGCCGCCGACCTCGAGTCCGAGCCCGCGTGGCTGGCCATCGAGTACGTGGGCGGTCCGACCCTGCGCGACCAGATCGCCGAGAACGGCCCCCTGTCCGAGGACGAGTGGTGGAAGCTCGCCCGGGGCATGGCCCAGGCGCTGTCCGTCCTCGACAAGCACCGGATCACCCACCGCGACCTCAAGCCGGGCAACGTGATCCTCGGGGAGAACGGTCCGGAGCTGATCGACTTCGGCATCGCACATCCCGAGGATGCGACCTCGCTCACGGCCACCGGGCTGGTCACGGGCAGCCCCGCCTGGCTGTCCCCGGAGCAGGCGACGATGGAGCCGACCGGACCGCCGAGCGACATCTTCGCCCTGGGCTCCCTGCTCGCCTACGCCGCGACCGGCCGGCCCCCGTTCGGCGAGGGCGCGTCCGTGGCCGTCCTGATGAGCATCGCCACGCGCGAGCCGGACCTCGTCGGCATCGACCCCAACCGTGCCGCCCTCCTGCACCGCATGCTGGCCAAGGACCCGGCACGCCGGCCCACCGCCCGCCAGGTGCTCGACCGGGTGCGCGGGAGCACGACCGGTGGCACGACGCTGACCGATGCGCCGGGGGCGACCGCCCATGCCGGGGCAGCTGCGGAGGCGACCGTCGCGCAGACCGTCGCGCAGACGCCGCCGCCCCCGCCACCGCCCGCGCCACCGGTCGTCCTGGCGCCGGCCGGTCCCACGCCCACCGCCGTCCCCGCGGAGACCTCCCCACCGAGGCCGCTGTCGGACCGGACGCTGGTCGCTCCCCCGGCCGGGACGGCTCCGGCCCCGCCGCCGGTGCGACCCCGCACCGCGGGCAACCCGAGAGCACCCGGCCCGCGCACGGCTGCCGCCCAGCGACGCCGGGCGAATCGCCGCCGGGCGCTCGTGGCGGTCCTGGCCGGGCTGGCCCTGGTCGTCGTGGGGTGGCTGGTGGTCCAGTCCCTGGGTGGCGGCTCGTCCGACCCCGGGTCCAGCTCCTCCACCGATGGGCCCGCCTCAGCCGCCGATGCTCCGCCTGCGCCTGGCACGGACCAGCTCCGGGACGGGGACTGGCTGCTGGAGAGCTACAGCCTGGACAACACCGACGCCGGACTCGTGGTGTCCGGCACCGTGCGCAACCGGGGTGACGCCACCGCCTCGGCGGACCTGACCACGTGGGTCTACCTCGGCGAGGCGTCCCTGGGCTCGGTGGCCACAACCGTGACCGATGTCCCGGCCGGCGGCACCGTCAAGGTCACGATGACCGGCGACGCCATCTGGAAGCCGGGCCAGAAGGTCGTCCTGCTCCAGGCCGCCTGAGCGGGGCCGGCCCCGCCCGGCGAGCCGCGCCGGCCCGGCGTGCCGCGCCGGCCTCACACCTTCGCGCGACGGCGACGGGCGCCGGCCACCTGGGCCACGAGGACGATCGCCAGGGCACCGAAGAACATGATCGAGGCGATCACGTTGACCTGCGGCGGGATCCCGCGCTGCGCGGCGCCCCAGATGTACATCGGGAAGGTGACGGTCGAGCCGGAGTTGAAGTTCGTGATGATGAAGTCGTCGAACGACAATGAGAACGCCAGCAGCGCCGCACCCATGATGCCCGGGGCGACCAGCGGCAGGGTCACGTACCGGAAGGTCGCCCGCTCGTCGGCGTAGAGGTCCATCGACGCCTGTTCCAGGCGTGGGTCCAGGCCCGACAGTCGCGCCTTGACGGTCACGACCACGAAGCTGATCACGAACATGATGTGGGCGATCAGGATGGTCCAGAATCCCAGGGGCATCTGCCACTCGCCCCAGTACATGTTGAGGAAGAGCGCCAGCAGCGAGGAGCCCAGGACCACCTCGGGGGTGGCCATCGGCAGGAAGATGAGCAGGTTGGTCGTCGACCGGCCGGTGAACCGGTGGCGGACCAGGGCGAAGGAGATCATCGTGCCCAGGATCGTGCCGACGACGGTGGCGAACAGCGCGATCGAGGCGCTCACGCCCACGGATCGGCAGATCGTGGGGTCCTTGCAGATGTTCAGCCAGGCGTCGAGGGAGAACTCGTTCCAGCGGGTGTTCGTGCGGCCCGCCGGCTTGTTGAACGAGAAGAGCACGACGACCGCGACCGGCAGGAACATGTAGATCATCGCCAGGGCGGCGTAGATCGCCAGGGTGTTCTCCCGCAGCCAGCGCAGTGCGCGCTGGGCCCCGGACTCCTGGGCCGGGGGCGCCTCGAGCAGTGCCGGGTCGAGCTGGTTGGTGGCCATCAGAGCAGGTCCTCCGTCCCGGCGCGGCGCACATAGATCGTCACGAGGACCAGGATCGCGGCCATCAGCAGGAAGCTCAGCGCCGAGGCGATCGGGTAGTCGCGCACGATGATGAACTGGCTGTCGATGACCGAGCCGATCATCCGGTCGTTCGTGGAGCCCAGCAGCTTGGCGTTGATGTAGTCACCGGCCGCCGGGATGAACGTGAGCAGGGTTCCGGCCACGACACCGGGCAGCGAGAGCGGCCAGATGACCTTGCGGAACGTCGTGAACGGAGTCGCGTACAGGTCCGCACCCGCCTCGGCCAGCCGCGGGTCGATCTTGTCCAGGGCGGCGTACAGCGGCAGGATCATGAACGGCAGGAAGTTGTACGTGATGCCGGTGACCACGGCGATCGGGGTGTTCAGGATCCGGTCCGCGGGCAGCAGGCTCAGGGCGTTCATCGTCTGCACGACGAAGCCCTCGTCGGCCAGGATCGTCTTCCACGCGTAGGTGCGGATCAGGAACGAGGCGAAGAAGGGCGCGACGACCAGCACCAGCAGCAGCGCCTTGTACCTGCCCGACTTGAAGGCGATGAAGTACGCCAGCGGGTAGGCGATCGCCAGCGCCAGGAGCGTCGCCGTGCCCGCGTACACGAACGAGCGCAGGAACTGCTCGCCGTAGCGGCTGAGCGCCTCGCCGTAGTTGGCGAAGTCCCAGTTGAAGTAGTACCCGTCGTCCGGGTTGTCGCTGACCGGCGACTGCAGGGAGGTCGAGAACAGCGAGACCAGCGGGATGACGAAGAAGATCGCCAGCCAGGCCATGCCCGGGAGCAGCAGCCAGTACGGCGTCGAGCGCTTCGCGACGCAGCCCCTTGGCGGGGACCGGCGCCGGCAGGTCGGTCATCTGCGTGTCGTGCAGGTAGGTGTCGACCGCACTGCCCGAGGCGGGGATCTGCATCGATCAGCCCCCCACGGCCGGCGTGGGGGCGGTCCCGGCCTCGACGTCGGCGGCCGAGTAGTGCCCGACCTCGAGCAGGTCCTCGTCGATGCCCGCGTTGAGGTTCTCGCCGCCCTCGAAGCCGAAGGAGTGGCTGGGCTCCCACGACATCACGACCGTCTCGCCGACCGACGGCCGGTCACCTGCGCTCATGTTCTGCTCGAAGGCGATGAGCTCCTGGCCCCACGGGGTCGCCACCAGGTACTGCGTGGAGACGCCGAAGAACGACGCGTCGGTGATGACGCCGCTGACCTCGTTGCGCCCCTGCGGGACCTCGGCGCCGGCGCGGTGCAGGTGCAGCTTCTCCGGGCGCACCCCGACGATGACCCGGTCGGAGGTCGAGCTCAGCTTCGCGGCCGGCAGCGTCAGCGTCTGGCCGAAGGCGCGGACGGTGACCATGTCGGCACGGGCCGACGACCTCGCCGGGGATCAGGTTCGACTGTCCGAGGAAGTTGGCCGCGAACGCCGTGTGCGGCGTGTCGTAGATGTCCTGCGGGGCGCCCATCTGCTCGATCCGCCCGGAGTTCATCACCGCGATGGTGTCGGCCATGGTCATGGCCTCCTCCTGGTCGTGGGTGACGTGGACGAAGGTGATCCCCACCTCGGTCTGGATCCGCTTGAGCTCGATCTGCATCTGGCGGCGCAGCTTGAGGTCCAGGGCGCCCAGCGGCTCGTCGAGGAGCAGGACGTCCGGGCGGTTGATCAGGGCCCGGGCGACCGCGACCCGCTGCTGCTGGCCACCGGACATCTGCGCCGGCTTGCGCCGGGCCATCGGCCCGAGCTCCACGAGCTCGAGCATCTCGTTGACCTTCGCATCGACGTTCTTCTCACCGCGGCGGCGCAGGCCGAACGCGACGTTCTCGAAGATGTCCATGTGCGGGAACAGTGCGTAGGACTGGAACACGGTGTTGACCGGGCGCTTGTAGGGTCGCAGCCCGGTGATGTCGGCATCCCCGACCCGGATCATCCCGGCGGTGGGCATCTCGAGCCCGGCCACCATGCGCAGCGTGGTCGTCTTCCCGCAGCCCGACGGCCCGAGCAGGGCGAAGAAGGATCCGGCCGGGATGGTCAGCGAGAGGTCGTCGACCGCGTTGTGGTCGCCATAGGTCTTGGTCAGGCGGACCAGGTGCAGGTCCTCGACCTGCTTGGGGGCTTCGGTGGCCATGGGTGCTCCTCCTGGTCGCGGGTCAGTTGCCGATGAGGGTCTGGAAGGCCTGGTCGTACTTGGCCTGCTCCGAGGACGTCAGGGCCTTGAAGACCGACACGTTGGACAGGTCGGCCTCGGTCGGGAAGATGAACGGGTTCTCGACGAGGGTGGGGTCGAGCTTGGCCATCGCCTCCTGGGCGCCCTTGACCGGGCAGATGTACTGCACCCAGGCGGCGAGCTCGGCTGAGACGACCGGGTCGTAGTAGTAGTCCATGAGGCGCTCGGCATTGTTGCGGTGCAGGGCCATGGCCGGGACCAGCATGTTGTCGGTCCACAGCGTCCCACCGGACTCCGGGATGACGAACTTGTAGGGATCGCCCAGCGCCGCGACGTCACCGGACCAGCCGATGGCCGCGACCACGTCGCCGGTCTCCAGCGCCGCGATGTAGTCGTTGCCGGACACCTGGCGGATCTGGCCGGCGTCCATCTGCTTCTGCAGCTCGGCGATGGCGGCGTTGAAGTCGTCCTCGGTGAAGTCCGCGGGGTCGTTGCCCTGCTCGAGCATCACCACGCCGACGGAGTCGCGCATCTCCGAGAGGATGGTCACCCGACCCTTCAGCGCCGGGTCCCAGAGCTCGGCGATCGTGCGGATCTCGCTCTTGCCGGTCAGCTCCTTGAGCAGCTCGGTGTTGAAGCCCAGGCCCGCGTACCCCGACTGCCACGGCAGGGACTGGTCGCGCTCCGGGTCGAACGGGACGTTGGCCAGCTTGTCGATCAGGTTGCGCGCGTTGGGCACCCAGGCACGGTCGAACTTCTGGGCGAAGCCCTTGCGGATCCACTGCGCGGCCATCCAGTCGGTGAGCACGACGATGTCGCGGCCGATGTCCTGGCCGGCCTCGAGCTGGGGGCGCACCTTGGCGTCGAACTCCGCGTTGTCGTTGACGTCCTCGCGGTAGTCGACCTGGATGCCGGTCTGCTCCATGAACCGGTCGAGCGTCGGGCGGTTGCCGTCGTCGTCGACATCCATGTAGCCCACCCACGTCGACCAGTTCAGCTTCTTCTCGGTCGCAGACTGGTCGGGCTGGGTCCTGGCGGGCACCTCCTCGGTGCTGCCGCTGCTCGTGGTCCGCGGCGGCCGGGCACCGCAGGCGGCGGCCACCATGGCAGCACCGCCGATCCCGGCGGCCTGCAGCACGCGCCTGCGCGGCATCGGCGTCCCGGCCTTGGGTGTGGTCAGATCCGTCATCGTTGTCCTGCCTCGCAGTCGTTGGGTCAGCGGTCGCCGAAGATGGTCCGGTGCCAGTCCTTGCGGACCTCGCCGGTGATGTCGGACGAGACGTGCTTGATGTTGGTGTACTCCTCCAGGGAGTAGATGCTCATGTCCTTGCCGAACCCTGAGGCCTTGTAGCCCCCGTGCGGCATCTCGGAGACGATCGGGATGTGGTCGTTGATCCACACGCACCCCGCCTCGATCTCCCGGCTGGCCCGCTGCGCCCGGAAGGTGTTCGTGGTCCACGCCGAGGCGGCCAGGCCGAACGGGACGTCGTTGGCCAGCGCGATCCCCTCGTCGTCGGTGTCGAAGGGCAGGACGACCAGCACCGGGCCGAACAGCTCCTCCTGGACGATCGCGGAGTCCTGTGCGGCCCCGACCACCAGGGTCGGCGGGTAGTACGAGCCGCCGGCCAGCGCGCCGCCGGGGATCTGGCCACCCCGCACGACCGTGGCCCCCGCGTCCACCGCCCGCTGGACGTACCCGTGAACGGACTCCCGCTGGCGCATCGACACCAGGGGGCCCTGGTCGGTGGCGGGATCTGTGGGATCACCCACGCGCACGGTGTCCATCAGTGCCGCCACCTTCGCCACGAACGCCTCGAGGTGCGGGCGCTGGACATAGGCACGGGTCGCGGCGGTGCAGTCCTGGCCGGTGTTGATCAGGGCGCCCGCGACCGCGCCGTTGGCTGCAGCATCGAGGTCCGCGTCGTCGAAGACCACGAACGGCGCCTTGCCGCCGAGCTCGAGGTGCACGCGCTTGATGGTCCCCGTGGCCAGCTCCATCACGCGCTGGCCGACCGGCGTCGACCCGGTGAAGGACACCATCGACACGTCGGGGTGGCTGATCAGCGCCTCCCCCACGCTGCGACCCGGACCGGTCAGGACGTTGATGACCCCGGCCGGGATGCCCGCGGCCAGTGCGTCCTCGGCGACCATCAACGAGGTCAGCGGGGTGATCTCCGCCGGCTTGAGCACGATCGTGTTCCCCGCCGCGACGGCGGGCAGCATCTTCCACATCGCCATCTGCAGCGGGTAGTTCCACGGCGCGATCGAGCCCACGACGCCGATCGGCTCGCGGCGGATCGAGGAGGTGTGCGTGCCGTCGTACTCGGCCTGGGCCATGCCGTTGAGGACCCGTGCGGCCCCGGCGAAGAACCGGACGTTGTCGATGGAGCCCGGGACGTCGAACTCGGTCGTCAGCTTGATCGGCTTGCCGGACTGGGCGGTCTCGACGCGGGCGTACTCCTCGGCACGTGCCTCCATCCGGTCGGCGAGGGCCAGCAGGGCGGCCGAGCGCTCGCCCGGGGTGGCACGCGACCAGCCCGGGTACGCGCGGCGCGCCGCGGCGACAGCCGCATCCACGTCGGCGACCGTGGCCTCCCCCAGCGTCGCGACCACCGAGCCGTCCGCCGGGTTGCGGACCTCGACATCCGGCCCACTGCCCGCCACATGGCGACCATCGATGAACTGGCCAAGAAGTGCCACGCCGTCCTCCATCAGTACGCAGCGCACGTGGCGCCGAAATCTACGGTTTTCGTAAGGTTTGCGGGACTGGATTGACGATTTCCGTCGCCGATCTTGCAGTGCACGCACGATAACGGAACGTGTGTCGGGTCACAAACGCACGCGCCCGGCACCGCCGAAGTGTTACGCGACCGTCACACTCACAACGCAGCAGGGGCGGCGGGTCGCCCCACCGCCCCTGCTGGCGTGTCGCCCTACGGCGTGACGATCCGCGCCTCCTCGGGCGACTGGCCGGTGCTGAACGCCACGATGTTCTCGGTGGTCACCCGGGCGATCTCGTCGAGGGCCTCCTTGGTGAGGAAGGCCTGGTGCGCGGTCACGATCACGTTGGGGAAGGTCATCAGTCGGGCCAGGACGTCGTCAGCCATCACCTCGCCGGACAGGTCCTCGAAGAACTTGCCCTCCTCCTCCTCGTAGACGTCCAGGCCGACGCCGCCCACGTGCCCGGTCTTCAGGGCGTCGATGAGCGCGACGGTGTCCACGAGCGCGCCACGGGAGACGTTGATCAGGATCACTCCCGGCTTGAGGGCCGCGAGCACGAGGTCGTTGATGATGTGGTGGGTCTCGGGGAACAGCGGCACGTGCAGCGAGACGATGTCGGCCTCCTTGCCGATCTCGCTGAGGGTGACGTACTCCAGGCCGTGCTCGGCCGCCCACGTCGGGTCCGGGTAGGGATCCCACATGATCACGCGCATCCCGAAGCCCTTGAAGATCTGGCCGGTGATCTTGCCGATCTTGCCGGTGCCGATCAGCCCCACGGTCTTGCCGTGCATGTCGAAGCCGACCAGGCCGTCGAGGGTGAAGTTCATGTCGCGGACCCGACGGTTGGCCTGCGGGATGTGGCGGTTGAGCGCCAGGGCCAGGGTCACGGCATGCTCGGCGACCGCGTACGGCGAGTACGCCGGGACGCGCGCCACGAGGATCCCGTGCTCCTGTGCGGCCTGCAGGTCGACACCGTTGAAGCCGGCGCAGCGCAGGGCGATCATCTTCACGCCCTTGCCCGCCAGCACCTCGATGACCTCGCGGGTCACCTTGTCGTTGACGAAGACGCACACGACGTCGAC